>FCNS01000001.1 GCA_900045905.1 Clostridiales bacterium CHKCI001
TGAATGAATTTTTGTACTTACTTTCGTAAATACGCCTCGGATGTCTTGTCTCATTAAGTCTTCTTTGATTTCTCAAACGAAGTCTTAATTCGTTAAGATTTTTTGATGTTCTATGTGTAGTTTTCAAGGTACATCTTCATCCCGATTTCTTTTTGAATCTGGCAGCCACCTACTCTCCCATACCGTCTCCAGTATAGTACCATCGGCCGCTTAAGTCTTAACCATCGTGTTCGGGATGAGAACGGGTGTTTCCCCTAAGCGCATCGCCACCAGAAATATTCAGTTATCTTTTTTCTTTGATAACTAAACAGTACAACCAATCCTTACTTCTTCCTTAGAAAGGAGGTGATCCAGCCGCACCTTCCGATACGGCTACCTTGTTACGACTTCACCCCAGTTACTGATCCCGCCTTCGACAGCTCCCTCCTCTCG
>FCNS01000002.1 GCA_900045905.1 Clostridiales bacterium CHKCI001
GATGAGGCAAAAGAAATTGCCAGATTGCAACGTGAATTGCGAGACACAAAAGATGCTCTTGAAGTATTAAAAAAAGCAATCAGTATCCTGGGAAAATGACAAAAGCCCTCTACACAGCTGTATCAGAGTATGTGGAAGAAATCAATGCCCTGCCCGTGAAACGCCAGGTTTCTGTCAGCAGGATACTGAAAAAATTACGTGTTTCACGATCCGGCTACCATGCATGGAAAAAACGAGTCCCCTCAGACATGGAGATTCACCGTGCAGTTTTAAAAGAAAAAATCCAGAAGATCTATAATGCTTCCCATCAAAACTACGGTGCTCCTAAAATCACGGCAGAGCTACAGAAATCAGGGGAGAAAGTTACAGAGAAAACA
>FCNS01000003.1 GCA_900045905.1 Clostridiales bacterium CHKCI001
GGAAAGCAAGAGGAAGAAGGCATATAGAAAGGTCCTTTAGGACAAGCCAGAGGAGGAAGTGCGGCTGTCAATTCTTCTGTATGTCTTTAGACAGGGCAGGTAAAAAGCCCTTTTAGGGGGATGTTAACCCCCCAGCTTAGCTGGGGGTTATAATTTTTATATATAACAGTTTCAAAATTGCATGTCAAGAGCGGGTGGGAAATCCACCCGTTTTTTTGACTTTTCCATTATTCTGGTAAGCGTCCCTCATACATGATGCTCAGCTCGCCATAGACCTGTGCCCAGTTTCGAATCGTAACAGTCCATTTTTTCGTGGCTTCAAATGTTGCTAGATAGAGAGCTTTCAAAAGGGCTGTATCACTTGGAAATACGCTTCTCTGGCGGTTCAGCTTCCGATAGGTGGAATTGAGAGATTCTATGGCATTTGTTGTATAAATAACCTTCCTAACCGTTGCTGAAAACTTGAAAATTGGGGAAATCGCATCCCAGTTATCTTTCCATCGTTTCATAGAATTCGGATATTTTGGAGTCCATTTTTCTGTTACTCGCTCTAAAGCTGTTAAGGCTTTCTTTTCATCCGCCGCCTGATAAATCGTTTTCAAATCTGTAGCAAAAGCTTTTCTGTCTTTCTCTGGAACATACTTCAAGGTATTTCTCACCTGATGAACGATACATCTTTGATATTCTGTCTTAGGAAATGCTGCACCAATCGCTTCTTTGATGCCAGTAAGTCCATCTGCACAGATGATCAGGATATCTTTTACACCACGATTTTTCAATTCATTCAAAACAGAGAGCCAATACTTTGAACTTTCGTTTTCTCCAATGCGGATGGTAAGGACTTCCTTCTTACCTTCTGCATTAATTCCAAGAATTACATACGCTGCAAGCTTGTGGATCACTCCATTATCACGAACAGAGTAATGAATCGCATCAATATAAAGAATCGCATAAACTTCATCCAAAGGGCGGTTTTGCCAATCTTCAATCTGTGGAAGAATCTTGTCTGTAACATCCGAGATAAAACCTTCTGATGTTTCAAAGCCATAAATATCTTCCATTGTTTCCGAAATTTGTCGGGTTGTCATTCCTTTTGCATACATAGAGATAATCTTTTGGTCAATATCGGAAATATCTTTCTGACGTTTTTTTACCACCTGAGGTTCAAACGTTGATTTTCTGTCTTGTGGTACTTCAATCTCCATAGAACCATAACGACTATTTACTCGTTTGCGTTTATAGCCATTACGATAATCATCCTTATCAGAACGTTTTGATTTTTCATACCCTAAATGGTTCTCCATTTCCGCTTCCATCATTTCCTGGATGGTTCCACCAAGAAGATCTTTCAGAGCATCCTGGATGTCTTGTGCTGACTGAATATCGTATTCTTCCAAGAGTTGGTGAATAATGTTACGTTTTCCTTCTGTCATTTGTACTCTGTGTACTGGTTTCTTTTCTCTTCCCATAGTAAAAGGCCTCCTTATGATAATCTATTTTACCATAGAAGACCTTTCCTAACATCATTTACAGAAAAAGTTTCACACTCTCCAATTGCTGCTTTTTCGCCTTGAGTTGCGCAGGTTCCTTTTCTCGTCTCAAGGCGATTAATTTTTTTATTGCTGCATTTTCTGCTTTGAGGTATTCTGTTTCTGCTCTTAATCGAATAAGTTCTTCTCTTTCAGAAGGTGTAAGTTCCTTGGAAATACTATCTTTTTTCATTGTGGGATCCTTATTAGGTCTGCCCTTTTTCAAACTTAGCAGGTCATCCTATCCTTTTATCATATACATATGAACCCATTTAGATAATAGCCCTGAGTCAATTCCTGCACGAATAATCACCCTTTTTTGTGATTTACCAGCTAAAACTCGAGTAACAAGCGAATATCTTTCTTCCGCAGTCCAATCTTTGCATGTCGAAGGATGTTTTAAGGCATTCATTCTGTGTATATCTACAATATTACTTCGAATAAGTATTTATCTTCTATAGCTCTTTTGAGTAATTCCTTTTGGTGTTTCTGATCACTGACCATTCCTATATAACTTGACGCATTTGAGTTTATATTCAAAATCATATTTCACGTAAAAACCCCCTTTACTGCTTTTATCCAGTAAAGGGGGGACCATATCACAATAAAAAACTGATTATTGAGAGAAGAAGTGATGGGAAGTAGTACAGAGGGATATGTGAGTCATGTGCTAGCAGAACGGATGACAACAAGACCAATGGGATGAGGAGAAAGAGGAGCGGACCAAATGGAAAAGTTAAGAGCATATGCGCAAAATGAAGGAAATATGCTGGAATTGGTAAGAGGATTAAAAAAGGAATAAAAAGAAAAGAGAGGTTGAAGTAGAAGAAATCTTAAATAGTAACCCAATATGGCATTTGGAGCGATTGGCAGAAAAGAGAAATGAAATTTAAAATAAGTTTTCAAATGGAAAAAATATGATTGATATGTCGATGAAAAAGTGTTATAATTATACAAACGGATTAGTTTAAACTAACGTCAAAGCGATAATAATAACAAAGATGGAATGGTGAGAAGAATGAAAGGTAAAAATTTAGAAGAGTATTGTAATGTAGCAGGGTTTGAAGAAATCACTTTTGGAGAATTAGTTAATAGATGGGGAGATATATATGGTAATAAGATTGCCATAAAAGATAAAGATGAAGAAGTAACATATTGGGAACTAATGAAGAAAAGTCAAGAGCTTGTAGGAGTATTAAAAAATTTGGGAATAAGAGAAAAAAGTATAGTTGCTTTGCAATGTACAAATAGGATATGTTTTATTGAAATTTTGTTTGCATTGTTCCGTATGGGAACTGTACCTATAATGGTATTACCAGCTTATAGAGAACAAGAGGTAATTAAGGTTATGCAAAAGACAAATGCAGATGCGTATATTGGGCCAATAGAATATATGGGGTATAGCTATAAAAATATAGAAACGGAAATCAAAAGAGTAATTCCAGAAGTTATTACGTTATTAATTGATAAAAATTTTACAGATGCAGAGAATTTGATAGTAGATGAATATTTTGACGATAAAAATGTCGTTTATGACGATGTAGCAATTTTGCTGTTATCAGGAGGAACTACAGGAGAACCCAAATTAATTCCTAGAACACATGCGGATTATATATACAATGCAAAAATGGCAGCGGAAAGAAGCTGTTTAGATCAACAGTCTGTTTATTTGGCAGCCTTATCCATTGCACATAATATGCCCTTGGCGTGTCCAGGAATATTAGGAACATTATATGCGGGAGGTACAGTAATATTAAGTTATTACTCAAGCCCAGATGAAATTATGGAATTAATAGAGGAAGAAGGAGTAACTATTACAGGATTAGTTCCGACACTTGCACAACTTTGCATGGAATTATTAGAAATAGATGAGTTTGATATATCATCTTTGAAAGTGATTATTACAGGCGGAGCAAGACTAGAGGCGAAATTAGCAGAAGATATTATACGTAATTTTCATTGTATTCTTCAAAATCAGTTTGGGACTGCAGAAGGGTTAGTTATGTCTACCTCTCTAAATGATCCTGTTGAATGGACATTAAAATACCAGGGTAAACCAATTTCGGAAGCAGATAGAATTCGAATCATTGATGAAGAGGGAAAGGATGTTCCAGAAGGACAAAGTGGGGAATTAATAGTAAGAGGATTATATACTATTGAAAATTATTATAATGAACCCCAGTGTAATACAAAATTTACTGATGATGGGTATTACAGAACAGGAGATAGAGCAGTAATCACAATAGATGGTAATGTACGTGTATTGGGGCGTATGAAGGAGCAGATTAATAGGGCAGGAGAAAAAATTCAACCTTCAGAAATAGAAGAAAGTTTACTTGAGTTGAGAGAAGTTCAACAAACAGTTGTTATTGCTATTGATGATCCTTTATTGGGACAAAAAAGTTGTGCATTTGTTCAGTTTAGACCAGGATGCAATTTAGATGAAAAAGAAATCTGTAGTAAACTGCAACAAAAAGGAATTGTGCGTTATAAAATCCCTGATCAGATAGAAGTTATAGAAGAATGGCCAGTTACTAAAATAGGCAAAATCGATATAAATACGTTAAAAAGAAAAGCGAGTATTAAATAAATTATAAAGGAGACCAGCTATGGAGAATATGGAAGTTAATGCTAGAATAATCACATCAATGAGTCAAGGATTTGCGAATACATATTTGTTGTATACAGCTTGTAAATTAGAAATATTTGATTTTATAGAGCAAAATATAAACACAGTTTTAGAACTTAGCAAAAAATTAAATGTAGATGGGCAGATTTTAAGTAAAATTCTAAGACCGTTAGTTGCTTATGATTTTTTGGAAAAAAAAGATGTTGAATATCAATTAACAGAGAAAGGTAAGTTATTAACTGGTTCCTCTAAAAATTCTTTAAAAGGATATGTCTTATATTGTGGTGGTATATGTGCAAAAAGCTGGTCCATGATGGCAGAAGCAGCAAAAACAAAACAAATTCCTTATTCATTAGCTATGGGGGCTGAGTTGTTTGCAGAAAATGAAAAAGATGAGGGGCATTATTTCGCATTTAATAATATGATGAATTTTATTAGTGAAAGAACGTCATTATCTGATTTCCTATGTGATTTACAAGATACTAATATAAAAAGGATTGTAGACATTGGTGGTGGGACAGGGGCTGTAATTACTCAGTTTCTTAAATATTTTCATCATGCCACTGGTACAATATTAGATTTAGAGTTTGTAAAAGAAAAAGCATTACAAAATTTAAAAAAAAATATGGTGATAGATAGATGTGATTTTGTACCAGGGGATTTTTTCAAATCTTTTTCTATATCTGGGGATATATTTATATTATCAAGAGTATTACATGATTGGAATGATGAAGACTCGATAAAAATATTAAGAAATATAAAAGCGAATATGACCGATAACAGTGTTTTATATATTATAGAGTTAGTTATTCCAGAAGAAGTAAAAAGAGAAAATATTGATGTGTATATGAATGATTTGCAGATTTGGGCTGTATGTGGTGGTACTGAAAGAAAACTATTAGAATATTATAAATTACTTCATTCCGCTGGTTTAAGCTATATAGATTCTAAACAGATTCATTCAGGGGAAAGTGTAATAGAAGCTCGATTGGATATTAAAATAGAAGAAGGGGAAATATAGTACGAGGAGATTATTATGGAGAAACTGATTAAAAACAGAGAAAAAATTCATAATGGAGATAAAGTATTATTTTGCTTTCCATTTGCTGGAGGAGGTGCAGCGGCATTTAATAGTTGGGTAACCTTTTTTGCTACAGATACGGTAGTTTGTACAATTCAATTACCAGGAAGAGAAGAAAGAATTATGGAAAAGCCGTATACAGATATGAGAATTTTGGTCGAGGACTTGTATAAGCTAATTCATCAATATGATAATCATCAGTTGTATTTCTTTGGACACAGTATGGGAGCAAAGATCGCATATGAAGTAGCAAAAAAATTAGAAAGTGAAGGGAAAACATTAGAGCATCTGATTGTTTCTGGAAGCAGGGTACCGCATTTACCTGAGCAAAATCCAATCTATCATCTAAATGATGAGGAATTTGAGCAAGGTATTGCCAGATTTGATGGGACCCCACAGGAAATTTTGGAAAATAAAGAACTTATGAGTTTTTTCCTTCCAATGTTACGAGCAGATTTTATAATGGATGAAACATATTATACTCAAAAAATAGAAAAACTAAGCTGTCCAATTACTGCACTTGGAGGAACATTTGATAAAGAGGCAGATGAACATGCAGTGTTGCAGTGGAAGGAGTATGCATTAAAAAATTTTCAGGCGTATTTTTTTGAAGGAGGACATTTTTTTATTAGAGAAAAAGAACAAGAAGTATTGAAAAAAATAGCCGCAATAATCATGGATAAAAATGAAAATACAGATATTTAGTAATACAGATTTACGGTATTTAAAACAATTAAGAGAAAAATATACAATGGGATAAGTTAATATAGTGGATAGAAAATAAAGCATATTTCTTAGACGAAAATGAAAGGTTAAAATCTCAAATATTTAAAAATAGTGCTGATAGATGTCAGTATCTAACAGGAAGAGTTTTAACGAAATTTTTAGCGGCATATTATCTCCAAATATCAGAAATGAAACTTTTTGTTAAAACTGATGAGTTTGGGAAACCATGTTTGGAATATGAAACTTCTGAGATTAATGTAAAATATAATCTCTCTCATTTAGGAAAATATTTAGTAGTGTTTTTTGGCTATGAATTTTCTTTAGGAATTGATATACAAGAAAAAGTAAAGCTTCCTGATTACAAAGATATTGCTAAAAATTTTTTTGATAAGGATGAGTATGAAGTGGTGTGTAAAGATAAGACACATAATACTTTTTATGAAATCTGAGTAACTAGAGAAATGTATATAAAAGCGGTTGGTAAAGGATGGGGTTTAGAACTAGATAGTTTTTATATTAAAGATAGTGATATTTACATATTTTTCCAAAAAAACTGAAGAGTGACAGCTTATTAGATTTAAACTAGATAGAGAATATAGTGTGGCTTTTGTCATAAATAAACTTTTTTAGAAAAAGGAGATTAATTTCATGGAATACAGACAACTCAAAGAACAAGTACAAAAGGAATTGCCGATACAGGCAGAATTCGAGGAAAATGATAATTTATTGGAATTAGGCTTGGATTCTCTAAAAATTATGCGTTTAGTAAATGAGTGGAGAAAGCAAGGGATTCGTATTCCTTATGGTCATCTTATGGAACAGCCTACTTTGAAAAAATGGTGGAAATTAATACAAAAGCGAAAGAAAAAAGAAATACATAGAGAGGTAGTAGATAAAGAGAAAAATACTGTTGAAGCTGATAGTGTGCCGTTTTTATTAACAGATGTTCAATATGCATATAAAATTGGAAGAGAAAGAGGACAAGAATTAGGAAATATTGGCTGCCATGCCTATTTAGAATTTTCTGGAAAAGATGTTAATGGAAAAAAGTTAGAACAAGCTTGGAATAGATTACAATATCATCATCCAATGTTGAGAGTTAAATTTTTAGACAATGGTTTACAAGAGATTATGCCTAAGCCATATAGTGAAAAAATCGAAATATTAGATTTGGTTAATACTTCTGATTTTGAAGAGATTCTTGAAAAGAAACGTCGAGAGTTGTCTCATAGAAAATTGAAAGTAGAGGAAGGTCAGGTCGCTGCTCTTACATACTGCCTTCTACCAGAAGGAAAAACGAGAATTCTCTTCGAGTTAGATTTATTGGTAGCTGATGTTCAAAGTATGCAAGTTATACTTAGGGATTTAGCAACGGCATATACAGGTAAGGAATTACCAAAAGAATCTAAGAACTGGCGTTTTGATAAATATTTAGAAAAACAAAGTAAAGATGAGGAGGAGGAACGAAAGCAGGCTAGAGAATATTGGAATAAAAGAATACCCAATATGCCATTTGGTCCTGAATTACCGTTAGCTAAAGAAACTTCAACTCTTACAGAAACAAGATTTAAAAGGCGGATTGTTAGATTGCAAAGAGAAGAGTGGAACACTTTGCAAAGAAAAGCGGCAGAAAATCAGATTACTCCAGCAATAATGCTTTTATCTGCATATGCAGTTATATTAGAACGCTGGAGCAGTAACAAAAAATTTTTGATTAATATACCATTCTTTAATAGAAAAACCGAATATACGGGTATTGAAGAAGTTGTGGCAGACTTTACTACATTGCTTCTTTTAGAAGTGGATATGGAAAAGAAGACGACTTTTAAAGAAGTGGTGGAGATGGTCAAAAACCAACTTTATCAAGACATGAAATATACTTCTTATTCAGGTGTTCAGGTTCAACGTGATATGGTTCAAATGTCTGGAGAGAGACAGATTATAGCTCCAGTTGTTTTTGCATGCAATTTAGGGACACCATTAATTAATAATGAATTTAAAAATAATATAGGTGAATTTTCATATATGATTTCTCAGACACCAGGGATTTGGTTGGATTTTCAGACATATGAAGATGAAAATGGAGTAATGCTTACATGGGATAGTGTTGATGAACTTTTCTATGAAGGAATGATGGATGATATGATGGACAGTTTCGGAAGACTTTTGCATCAATTAAGTTCCGAGAGCTGGGATATTTATTATGATGTTCTACCTGAAAGGCAGAAGAAATTTATTGAAGAACAAAAAAATATAGAAAATATCTCTAATCCATCTTGCCTCCATACGAACTTTTTTAAAGTAGCTAAAGAAAGGCCAGAAAAGATAGCAATTATTGATACTGGAATAAATAGGAAAATTTCTTATGGAGAATTATCAAGAAAAGTAATATCTATAGCAAGTTTCTTAGTAAAACACCATATTCAACGGCAACCTATTGCTATTTCAACGACAAGAGGTTGGCATCAAGCGGCGGCGGCATTGGGAATTTTAGTGTCAAATAATATCTATGTTCCAGTTACAATAAATCAACCAGAAGAAAGAAGAAAAATAATACATGAAAAGACGGGAATTCATTATGTAATAACAGATGAACAAAATTATAATACAACGGTTTGGCCCCAAATGGCGACAATATGGATATTAGAAGAGATTATATCGAAATCACATATGGAAACATTACCTGACGTTTCACCAGAAGATTCTGCATATATTATTATGACTTCTGGAACTACTGGAATTCCAAAAGGAGCAGAGATGTCCCATAAAGGAGCATGGAACACAATAGAGGATGTAAATAAACGGGTTAGTATTAATAGTGAGGATATATTCTTGGGAGTTTCCGCATTAGATTTTGATTTATCAGTTTATGACATGTTTGGAGCATTTAGTGTTGGTGGAACATTGTTGATGATTTCCGATGAAAATAGTAGAGATGCGGAATACTGGTTACAACTTGTAGAAAGGTATCAGGTGACTATTTGGAATTCAGTTCCTATCTTATTAGACATGTTACTAATATGTGCAGAAGCACGAAATATGAGATTACCTTTTAAAGCGGTATTGACTTCTGGTGACTGGATCGGGATGGATCTTCCAGAAAGGGTAAAAAAACTCAGTAGTATTTGCAAGTTTATCGCAATGGGTGGAGCTACAGAAGCAAGTATATGGTCAAATTATCTAGAAGTTAAATTACCTATTCCAGAAACATGGCATTCTATTCCATATGGAAGACCGCTTTCACATCAGACATATAGGGTTGTTGATGAGAAAGGGGTGGATGTTCCTTTTTGGGTAGAAGGAGAACTTTGGATTGGAGGAGAAGGTGTAGGTACATACAGAGGAGATGAGAAGCTGGCGAATGAAAAGTTTATAAGAGATGCTGGAAGTATATGGTATAGGACAGGAGACAAAGGTCGTTTTTGGAGCGATGGAACAATTGAGTTTCTAGGTAGAAAAGATTTTCAGGTTAAAATTCGTGGACATAGAATTGAGCTGGGTGAAATTGAAACTGCATTGAAAACTATTGCTGGTATTAAAAATGCTGTAGTGGAACCGATAAAATCTGAAGATGGAGAACAACATTTAGTTTCTTATATAGAAACGTCTCCAGAAATAAAAGAACCCTTATATCGTATAGATGAGAAAGTAAAAGGAATCATTGAAGAGAAGTGGAATCAATTAAAAGAAATAGGAAAAATAGTTTATAAGGACAATGAGTACAGTAAGGTAGTACAATACGCAGAAAGAAAAGCATGCAATGTAATGTTAAAAACGTTACAAACAATTGGCATTCTATTACCTGGTATGACGGTTACATATGATTCAATTATGCAGGATAATAGAATTAGTGAGACACAGAAAAATACAGTAAAACTTTGGATTAAAGATTTATTAATAGCTGAAGTTATAAAAGAAAGTAGAAATGGATATATCTTAAATGATGATGGCAATATAAACAGTTTTGATAATAATTCAAATAAACAGAAAATAGATGTTTATATGGATAAATTACAAATGCAACTTAGCAATGTAATTCAAGGAGATAAAGAAGCTGAGGATGTTTTTTATGCAGAAAATCAGAATTTATCACCTAATGATTTATTGGCAACCTTACCAGGAAAAGAAGAAACTTTAGAAGTATTGGCTGAACTAATAGGAAAAATCGTAGAAGGAAAAGAGGATGAAATTAATATACTTGAAGTAGGGACACGTGATCTAGATACGACAGAGTTTCTTTTGAAATCAGTAAAAGGATTAAAAGTTAAGTATACCTATATTGATTCATCAGCATATTTTGTAAATAATATCAGGAAACTTGCAAATATATATCCGTTTTTTACAGCAGAAGTTGTTAACTTGGATTCTAAAAATATGAATCTTGAATCTTTAGTAAAATATGAATGTGTAATAACAGTTAATTATCTGCATAGAGTAGAATCATTAAAGAATGTTCTACAGAATATAAAGAAAATACTGAGTGATACTGGCTGTTTAGCTGTATTAGAGGTAACTGAATCAAATATGATGCAGGATGTGGTTGTTGCGGTACTTGAAAGAGAAAACTATAAAAAAAATATTCTGAGTACTTCATCACAATGGAAAGAAGAGTTTTATCAAAATGGATATCAATATATTCAAACATATCCAGAACAAGGAACAATGTTTGGAAGAAATGTTTTTGCTTTGATGTCTATGGAGAATGCATATAGATTGAATGAGAAATACATTAGAAGCAAGATAGAAAATAGACTTCCCGAATATATGATACCTAAAAGTTATTGTAATATAGTAAGTATGCCATTGAACAAAAATGGAAAGATTGATAAAAAAAAATTATATACTTTTTATTCTAATAAATTAGAAGAAAAAAACGTTATCTTACCTGAAACAGAGGTAGAAAAGGAACTTTGTAAAATATGGAAAGAAATATTTGCTAAAAATGATATAGGTATAACTGATAATTATTATTCATTAGGCGGTGATTCATTACTTGCAACAAGAATGCTTACAAAGATTAAAGCAAGATTTTCTGTGAACTTTTCTATAGCAGATATTATGGGTAGAAAAACAATTAGAGAACAGGCTGAACGGATTGATGAACTCAAGAAATCTGATGCTTCTGTAAAAGGAGAGGTCGATTTTACAATTAAAGCAGATAAAGAAAATGAAAATATTCCGTTCCCATTAACGGATGTCCAACAGGCATATTGGATTGGAAGAAGCGGTTCCTATGATTTAGGAAAAGTTTCAACTCATTGTTATTTTGAATTAGAAGCATTTGATATTGATATTCAAAGATTACAAGCAGCATGGAATGATATGATTAAATACCATGGTATGATGCGTGGGGTTGTCCTGCCGAGTGGAGAACAACAAATATTGAAAAGTGTACCAGAATATAAATTTGATGTGCTAGACCTAAGTAATGATTCACCAGAGACTATATTAAAAAGTTTAGATAAAGTACGTCAGGAGATGTCGCATCAGGTAATTGCAGCAGAAAAATGGCCCTTATTTGATGTACGAATTTCTTTACTAAAAAATAAAAAGATTCGATTACATATTAGTTTTGACAATCTTATTTTTGATGGATGGAGTATGTTCCATTTACTCAGTGAATGGAACAAAAGATATGATGGAAAGATAAAGAAACTGACAGAAATGGAAATATCTTTTAGAGATTATGTTTTGGGCCTGGAAGAAATGAAAAAATCGGAAGTGTATAAAATAGATAAAAAATATTGGATGGATAGGGCTGCAGAATTTTCTTTAGCACCCGAATTACCATTAGCAAAGAAGGAAGGTGATATTGAAGAACAAAGATTTAATAGAAGAACAGAATATTTGAATAAAAAAGAATGGGAAAGTTTAAAATGTTCTGCTCAAAAATATGATATTACACCTGCAGCTTTGCTACTTACTGCTTACGGAGAAACTTTACGCAGATGGAGCTTAAATAAAAACTTTACATTGAATCTTACACAATTTAATAGAGTTCCTTTACATCCACAAGTGAATGAATTAGTAGGAGATTTTACAACATTAACGTTATTAGAAATAAAAAATGATAAGGAAGACACTTTCCTGAAGAGAGCTAGATCCGTTCAACATCAGTTAATGCAAGATTTGGAACATATTCAATATAGTGCTGTGGAATTTCAACGTGAATTAAAACACATAAAAGGAGTCTCGAATAGTTCGTTTATGCCAGTTGTTTTTACTAGCGGTTTAGGAATTAGTAAATGGAGCAACGGAGAATGGATAGGAACTCCAATTTACAACGTTAGTCAAACACCGCAGGTTTGGTTAGATCATCAGGTTGTTGAGCATGATGGAGGTTTAGGACTTTTCTGGGATAGTGTAGATGAGTTATTTTATCCAGGTATGTTAGACGAAATGTTTCAAGCATATGTTGATTTATTAAGACGTTTGGTTGAAATTCCTAAATTATTCGAGGAAAAAAGTTCTTCTTTAATCAAAGTGAAAATATCTGAAGAACGTAAAGTTGCAAATGAAACGGCGTGGGAGTTTCCGATAGAAACCTTAGATGGTATGTTTTTAAAACAGGCAGAGATGAATCCAAGTAAGGAAGCTGTTGTTACTACGAAAAGGAGAATGACATATGAAGAAATAAAATCAGAAGCACTTTATGTCGCTGATTATTTGAAAAATAATGGGGTAAAAAAAGGTGATATTGTAGCCATTATTATGGAAAAAGGATGGGAACAAATAGTGGCAGTATACGGAATTCTATTTTCTGGGGCAGCATATCTTCCAATAGATGTACATAATCCTAGAGAGCGTATAGAGAAAATTTTAAGTGATAGTGGTGTTAGAAATATTTTAGTACAACAAGAAGTGTTAAGGGAAAATGATTGGTTGAATAAAAAGGAATGCTTGATAGTATTAGGGCAAAGAAATGAAGGAGGAATACAACCTATTCAAAACCAACCAGAAGATTTAGCTTATGTAATTTATACTTCTGGTAGTACAGGAGTTCCTAAAGGAGTAATGATTACTCATAAAGGGGCAACTAATACTATTTTAGATATTAATTCCAAGTATAAAGTAAACGAGAGGGATTCTGTTTTGGCATTATCAAGCTTACATTTTGACTTATCAGTATATGATGTTTTTGGCATCTTGGGAAGTGGAGGAAAAATTGTTATACCAGACTATTCACAAATAAAAGATCCCGAACATTGGATTGAATTAATGAATAGAGAGAGCGTTACAATATGGAATACTGTTCCAGCATTTATGGAAATGTTAGTGTCTTATATTAATGGTAAAAATGTGTTAAATACAGATAATTTAAGAATTGTTTTGTTAAGCGGTGACTGGATTCCAGTAACTTTGCATAAAAAAATATATGAACTATTTAAGAATGTCATGGTTCTAGGATTAGGAGGTGCAACAGAAGCAAGTATTTGGAGCAATGTATTTAAAATACCAAAACAGATTCCACAAGCATGGGTAAGTATTCCGTATGGAAAACCACTCTTGAATCAGAAATATTACATATTAGATAATCATATGAATAATTGTCCAGATTGGGTACCAGGGTTACTATATATTTCTGGCGATGGAGTAGCTAAGGGATATCTTAATAATACTAAATTGACTGATAGCAGTTTTGTGTATTGGTCAGAGACTGGAGAAAGGTTGTATTGTACTGGTGATTTAGGAAGATATTGGCCTGATGGAAATATTGAATTCTTGGGACGCATAGATAACCAGATAAAAATTAATGGTTATAGAGTAGAACTTGGAGAGATAGAAAGTGCATTATTGGAAAATAGATTTGTTATAAGTGCATGTGTTGTAGTGGTGAAGAATACTATTATTGCTATTATAACAGTTAAAGCTAATACAATACAGGAGGAAGATTTATTACAATGCCTTAGGGAAGAACTGCATAGTAAATTACCAGAATACTTTTTACCAAAGATTATTAAGATATGGAAAGGATTACCTTTAACTGTTAATAATAAAGTTAATCGTAAGCAGATAAAGAATATATTAGAAAATTCAGATCTTTTTGAAGAAGAAGGAGAAGAAGCTGTAATTGGCGATATGGAAAATAGTATAGCAGAAGTATGGAAAGATATTTTAGGATTAAAAACCATATCAAGAAATGATGATTTCTTTGAAAAAGGAGGAGATAGTTTAAAAGCTATGGCGGTAGTCAATGAGTTGAATAATAAGAAACTTTCAGATGTAAAATTATCCCTTGCATTATTATTTTCTAATTCTACGCCGAAAACATTAGCAGAAGTATTAGAAAATGGAAAAGTACAAAGTGAAAATGCAGACATGGAGGAAGGAACTTTATGATAATCAAAGATTTAATTCAAGAGTACGAGATTCTTGGAATTCATTTATGGGTGGAAAATGAGAAACTTAAGTTTAGAGCTGAGAAAGGGGTGTTAACAGAACAAAGAAAACAGGAGTTGATAAAACATAAAGCTGAAATAATAAAATATTTATCAACTAAGGATAATATTTTAATAGAACATAAAGAATCAACTCAGTTTGAACCTTTTCAATTAACAGATATACAGGCAGCATATTTGGTGGGAAGAAAATCCGTATATGAATATGGAGATGTAGGTTGTCATGCTTATGTAGAATTAGTAATGGGAGCAATGGACAAGAAAAAATTAGAAATAGCTTGGCATCGAGTGATTGAGAGACATCCAATGTTAAGAGCAGTAATTAATACAGATGGAACTCAGCAAGTAATTAAAGAAACTCCGTTGCCAGAAATTGAAGAATATAATTTACAGGAATTATCTGAAGAAGAGAAGGAAACGCAAATAATAAAAATCAGAAGTTTATATTCCAATAAACAATATGATCCGCAGCAGTGGCCGCTATATGAATTAGTTTTGACAAATCTCGGAGCAAAAAGTATAGTTCATTTTTCTGTAGATATGTTAATAGCAGACTTTGTTAGTATAAATGTAATATTAAATGAATTAAGCGATTTTTATTACAATACTACACAGTCATTACCTAAGCTTAGATATAATTTTAAAGATGTAATGGAGTACAGAAAAAGAACGGAAGAGACATTAGCTTATGTTACTAAAAAAGAAAGTGACAAAAGATATTGGTATGAGAGGATAGAAACATTTACTGGTGGACCAGATCTGCCATTGCTTTCCGAGAAAGATAATGATAATGTAGAATTTGAACAGTATAATCATATGTTGTCTAAAGAAAAGAAAGAACATTTATATGGTATTGCAAAAAGGCTGCATATAACCCCATCTGTCATTATTCTAATGGCATATAGTGAAGTGCTAAAACGGTGGTCAAAAAGAAAAGAGTTTTATCTAAATCTTACTATGCTTAATAGACCTAAGATTTGCGAAGAGATTAATAATATTGTCGGTGATTTCACGAGCGTAGAATTACTGAAAATAAGCAACAATACTCAGAAAAATTATATAGAAAAGGCAAAGGAGATACAAGAACAGTTATGGACAGATATGGATCACAATACCTATAGCGGTATTGAAGTCTTACGAGAGCTAAATAGAAAAACTGGAGAGAATGTAATTATTCCTGTTGTATATACAAGTACATTAGCAATAGGTGAAAAGCAAGATGAACTAATGAAAGGGGCACAGATACAATATAAAATTAGTCAAACACCACAAGTATGGATAGATTGTCAGGTTTTGGAAGTAGGGGAAAATATTTTAGTAAACTGGGATGTAAGAAAAAGAGTATTCTCTCAAGGAATTATTTCGGATATGTTTGGAGCTTTTGTTAGATTGGTTGACAACTTATTAGGAGATATGGATAATTGGCAAGATTCAGAAATGGAATTGGTTCCTGAAAGTCATAAAGAACGTCATCACCAAATTAATATTACAGACGAATTTATGCTAGTGGAAAACATGCAGAATGGATTTTTTGAATCGCTAAAAAACTGTCCAGATAAAAATGCTTTAATAGTAGGAAATGAAAAATATACATATAAAAATCTTGGCGAATATGTATCTGGAATACAGAAAAAGATCAAAAAAGTAAAAGATAGAACTATTGCGGTCATTCTTCCTAAAGGAGTATTGCAAGTTGCATCAATATTGGCTATTTTATCAACAGGAAATACGTATTTACCAATCAATTGTAACCAACCGATGGAGAGAATAAAATCTATTTTAGCAGATGCTGATGTAGAACGTATTTTAACAGATAGTGAACATTTAAAATTAATACCTGAAACGTTTGCAACAGAATGTTTGACAGAAAATGTAAAATTACAAGAGGTAGAACCTAAGAATTACGAAGTGCCTTTAGATAAAGCAGCATATATTATTTTTACATCAGGTAGTACAGGGACTCCTAAAGGAGTAGTAATAACTCATGAGGCTGCAATGAACACTATCTTAGACATTAATAAGAAATTTAATGTTACTTGTAATGATGTTTTCTTTGGATTAGCAAATTATTCTTTTGATTTATCTGTATACGACATTTTTGCTACATTTAAAGCGGGAGGAACGCTTGTTCTGCCTAAAGAAGAACACATTAAAAATCCAGAATACTGGATAAAACTTATTAAAAAATATAATATTAGTATTTGGAATTCTGTTCCAGCTCAAATGCAGATGTTATATGAAAGTTTAAAAATGGACGAAAAATATATTCCATCTTTGCGGTTGGTGTTATTATCTGGAGATTGGATTCCCGTTCCATTGGCTAAGGGTATATTAGAAAGTTATCCTAAAATTACATTAATTAGTTTGGGTGGAGCAACTGAATGTAGTATTTGGTCTATTTTTTATCCGATAAATAATGTAAAAGCAGGACAAAGAAGCATTCCTTATGGTAAACCATTAGCAAATCAACGTTTTTATGTACTTGATAAAAATTTGGAAGAATGCCCAGACTATGTATCTGGGAAATTATATATTGCTGGCAAAGGTTTAGGAAAAGAATATATAAATGCACCTGATTTGACTGAAGAGAAATTTATATACCATGAGGAGATAGAAGAACGTTTATATGATACAGGAGATATGGGACGTTATCTATCAGATGGAAATATAGAGATTCTGGGACGTGAAGATAATCAAGTGAAGATTCATGGACATAGAATTGAAATTGGTGAAATAGAAGGAGCATTTGTACAAAATTCTAATATCCAATCCGCAACAGTAATTAAATATTCAGAAGGTAATTCGGATATTAAACTTGCGGCCTTTCTTCAATTACTTTTAAATAATGAAAATTATTATAATGAAAGTAATCAAAGAATTGCAGAGAGTTGTAGAAAAGTAATTAGTGAAAGTACCAAAAGTATAAATAAAGATTTATTGGAAAAGTGGATTGTGCTTGCTGATAAGGTGGTTTTATGTGATATTTTATTTACCATGCAAAAAGCTGGAGTATGCAATAAAGTTGGAGATGTGTTTACAAAGCAAGATGTGATTAATAAATTACATGTCTTACCTAAATATGATCATCTTATGAATAGGTGGCTTGATGCACTTCATAAAGCAGGTTTTGTAGAATGGGATTCTTCTCAACGAGAGTATATATGCTTAAAAGGTAAACTTGAAGAAAAGGATATTAAAGATTTAGAAAGAAAGTGGGAAGAAGTTGAAGCTAAATTACAATATGGAAAAACAATTTTTGATTATGTAAAAAAATCAAGTGATTTATTGCCTGAGTTACTAAAAGGAGATGTTGACCCACTTGACTTGCTATTTCCTAAAGGAAATGTTGATATAGCAATGTCAGCGTATAGAGATAGCCTTGTAAATAAAAGCCTCAATAAAATTATTGAAAACGGAGTAGCTGAATATGTAAAAGAGAAGGGAAAAGAATATAAGGTGAAAATATTGGAACTTGGAGCTGGAGTTGGAGGTACAAGTTTTGAAATTATATCTGCCTTGAAAGAAAGCAATGTGGAATATTGTTTTACAGATATATCTACATTCTTTTTAAATGAAGCACAAAAGAGGTTCTTAGATTATGACTGGGTAAACTATGGGATTTTTGATATTAATAAGGCCTATTGGGAACAGGGGTATACATCAGCAGAATGGGATATAATTATATGTGCTAATGTATTGCATAATGCCAAAAATACTTATGATATTTTAAAGGTATTAAATGAGCTAGGAAAACCTGGTGGATTATTAATGATAATAGAATCAACAGGTGAAAATCCATCATTACTAACATCTATGGAATTTAAAGATGGGCTAACTGGTTTTACTGATGATAGAAAGGATAGTAATGTAGTATTTCTCGATCAGAATACCTGGAGCACTATGCTTGCGAATACAGGATTAGAGCTTTTATATACGTATCCTCAAGAAAATGACGTTTTAGAGAGAGCTGGTCAAGCAGCTTACATTGCTAGGATGAGGTATAATCAGAAGCAAACTTCAAGAGAAGAAATTATGGAATTTATAAGGAACAAAGTTCCAGAATATATGTTGCCAAATTCTGTTGAATTTCTTTGTGAAATACCTTTAACAGTAAATGGTAAGATAAATAAGAAAAATTTAGAACTCAGATTGGAAAAAAAGAGTAATTCGCACAGTGAATTATCTTCTCCACCAGAAAGTGAGTTGGAAATAAGCCTTGCAAATATTTGGGAAGAAATTCTTAATAAAGAGCAAATAAATAAAAATGATAACTTTTTTGATATAGGGGGAGACTCCTTATTGATAGCACAGGCTGTTGCCAAAATACAAAAGACCATTCCAGAGGCTAAAAATTTGAAGTGGGATTGGTTAATGTTGGAAATGTTAAAAAATCCAACAGTAGAATCGCTAGCAAAGTCGTTAGAAAAAAGCAATTACAATACCGAAACACTAGAACAAAAAGAAGGTACCCCATTTGTAACTTTAGCAGAGGGAGATAAAAAGAAATTACAAGTCCTTTTCCCAGGTGGTATCGGTACATTAACTCAATTTAATAACTTGTTGTCATATTTAGCAAATAAACCAAATCGAGATGAAACGATTTGCGGATTTAGAGTTCAAAATTTTGACGAATATTTAAGAAGACCATCTGAGACTCTTATTAAAGATTTAGGAGCAGAATATGCTGATATTTTGTTGAAATACAAAGCCGATTGCTATGAATTAATCGGATATTGCTTTGGAGGATTAGTGGCAATAGAGACAGCTAAAAATATGATGATAGCAGGAGCTAAATTGAAACCAATAATTACTATTGATACGTTACCAAATGAAGCATGGTTGGAAAATGACATTTTAATGGAAAAATCATTTAGTTTGTTCATTGGTGCAGATGAAATACATGCTGGTTATAAATTTGATGAAAGAGAGCTTAAAGAAGCGTTAACATTTATTGCAGAAAGAAATAATGGTGCAATAAGTACGGATAGTATTTTGAAATTAGGCGATAAGTTTGTTAATACTGTTGAAGTGATTAAGAAATTAATGAAAATTCCAGCCAATCAGCGGTTAAATAGTTTAGTTGCAACAGTAGAAACGGATAATGGAAAAGTATCATCTGAAGAATTGGAAAAGTATGATAAGTTATATGCAGCATTTAAGCATACTTGTAAAGCTGTATGGGAATACCAAACCGACTATTTTACAGGAGATTTACTCGTATTAAGTTGTCTTGATAAAGCAACATCATTTTTACCAGATATAAAGGAAAACAGTGAGGAATTTATTGGAAAAATGGCATTAGGAAAAGTCTGTGTGAAGTACATACCAGGGAATCACGCATCTTGTATTACCCCACCGCATGTAGGTGAATTAGCTAAAATTATAATGGAGGAAAGAAATTATGAATAACAATTTAGAAAATCAAGAAGTCATTTTAAATGAAGAAGAAAAATCATATATTGTTTTACAAACAGGGGAAGATGAGAAAAAAGTATTAGTATTATTTCCAGGTGGAATTGGAACTCTTACGCAGTATCAAAATTTATTGTCTGATATTGAAAAGTTATCTACATACAAAAGAAATATTGTGGGATTCGAACTTGTTGATAGAGAGGGATTTTTAAAAGAAAATGCTGCAAAATTAATTTCAAAAATGGGTTTGCAATATGGAAAAATACTTGTGGAAAAAAATTTTGAAAGTTATCAGATGGTAGGATATTGTTTTGGTGGATTGGTTGCCTTGGAGGCGGCTCAGTATTTAATATCAAAAGGTAAGAATGTTGAAATGGTTTATACTATTGATACATTACCAAACGAAACATTTTTAGATTCTGATTTATTAATGGAACGATCGTTTACATTATTTTTAGGTGTCGATGCCCGTAAAGTTGGACATACAGTGAATGATGAACGTTTAAAGGCAGCACTTGAAAAAATTGTCATGAAAACTGGGGGAAGAGTAACTACAGAAGACTTGTGTACATTAGACAATGAGTTCTCAGATATAGCAGAGTGCTATAGAAAGTTGGAAAAAGAAACACATGAAGAAAGATTAAGAGAAATGGTAAACTGTGTTCCTCTATCAGTAGGAAAGGTATCTGAGGATGAGTTGAATAAAATTGAAACGTTATATCAAATCTTTTATCAGACATCTAAAGCAGTATGGAGTTATAAACCACAAAAATATAATGGAGATGTAACAATTTTAGCATGTAAAGATACGGCAACTTCGTTTTTACCTAAGATGAAAATAACTACACAACAGTATATAGAAAGTATTGTTAAAGGAACAAAAAGTGTAAAATGGATAGAAGGTAACCATGGAACTTGTGTGATTTCACCTTGGGTTGAATCCATTGCTAAAATAATAGTTGAGGGAGATTGACTGTGAGAAAAATATTTATTGGGGTAATTGGTAGTGGAGGTTTCATAGGCAGAAAATTATGTAAACGATTAGTAAAAAAATATCATGTACGTGGGGGACAACGAAAAAAAACGGATATTGGAATAGAATCTAATAGATTTGTTTGGCAATATGTAGATATATATGATGAAGCGTCACTAATAAACTTTTGTTCTGGTTGTAAGATAATAATAAATTGTGCTGGACCTACTTATCAAATAGGTGATCGAATTGCTATAGTAGCAAATAGAATTGGAGCAGACTATATAGATATCTTTGGAGGAGGATATTTAGAAAAACAGTTGTTTAAAAACTGTATGAAAGGAGAGAATTATAAAATTTTTGCTGCAGGGAGCATGCCTGGATTTTCAGGTATAGCTCTTAAATGGTTAATTAATAAATTTGATTCTATTAAGAGAATAAACGTTTATGAAGGAAGTTTTGAAAAGAGTGGTATAGCAGCATGTGAAGATATTATATGGAGTTCAATTAAAGAATTTGGATTGAAAGATACTTATGTAGAAGATGGTAAATATATCAGAGAAGGATTAGAAGAGGAAAAGATTCTTGTACCAGGAGTTCCAGAACCAGTATATTGCCAGTACTACTTGACACAGGAGATGCAACATTTACAAAAAAGTTATAAGTTGTCAGATATGAAAATTTATCATATGAATTCAAATCGAGAACTTGTCATGATGTTATCACAAGCATGTTTGGAAGCAGTTTTTTCAGAAGAAAAAATACATAATAATGCATTAAGAATATGTTCACTACTAAATGAACTTGCTGATAAACGGGAAACATGGTATGCATATATAGTTGAAATTGAAGGAATGATGGATGATCGGTTCTATCATAAACGGCTTATTATTAGGGCAAAAGAAAGTGCATTGATTAATATTGGAGTTTTAGAAAGTGTAGTAGATGAAGTTGTACGAGGCAAAAAAGAGTTCGGAATTAAGTGGGCTTATGATTTTGTGGATGTAGAAAAAGTAATGACGAAACTATTAAATGAGGATATTATAAGATATTATCTGAGTGATGTAGCGGATGAAAGCGAAGAAAAAATAGAAGAGGGGGAACTATAATAAAATATGCGTAAATTAAGAGTTGTTGTATGCGGAACTCATTTTGGAAAAGTATACTTAAAGGGAATAGAGTATTTAAATGAGAGATATGAGCTTGTTGGGATTGTAGCAAGAGGAAGTAGACAAGCTCAAAAATGTGCCCAGAAATACAATGTACCACTTATAACGAAAGTTGAGGAATTAGAGGAAAAAGATGTGGATTTAGCTTGTGTAGTTATACGTTCAGCTATTATAGGAGGTGCAGGTACAGATCTTGGAATCAATATACTTAAAAGGGGAATATCTGTACTTCAGGAACAACCTGTACATTTTGAAGATTATGTAAAATGTTTAAAAGTAGCAAAAGATAATAATTGCTTATATTCTTTTAATGGATTTTATTCTAATCTTAATATTTCGAAATGCTTTATTGAGGCAGCAAAAAAAATCTCTGCAAAAAGTCAGATTAATTATATTGATGCTGCATGTAGTGTTCATGTGCTTTTTCCTCTTATAGAATTAATCGGTAAAGCTTTAGAAGGTTTTGGGAGTTACAGATTTGAGAGGATAGAAGCCAATTGCCAAGAATACTTTACTGAAATTAGAGGTGAAATAAAAAGGATTCCATTTTCTCTAAAAGTAATTAATAAAATGAATGCATCAGATCCCGATAATGGAATGGAAATGATACATAAACTATCTATAGGTGGAGATGCAGGAACCTTAGTAATGACAGATACAAACGGAATGGTAGTGTGGAATCCTAGAATGAAAATTCCGCATGATGCAGATGGTGTTCTTGATATGAGTGGAAATGATAAAGAAGCTAAAATGCCTGTGTCAGAAATTCTTTATCCATATGTATCTCAAAATTACAAAGAAATGTATGAAAAAACTTGGCCGCAAGGGATAGGAAATTCTCTGAATGATTTTACTGAAGAAATTGTTGAAGAAGATAAAAGAGTTACTTTGCAGCGTATGCAGTTCCAGATGGAAGTGTGTAAAGTTTGGGGAATCATAGGAGAACTAATTGGACCAGCACAAAATATTACAGATTGTATAATCACAAGAACAATTAATGAATATTAATTTGCCATTTTGGCAAATAAATTTTCGTATGAATATTCCACTTGAATAGTGCAGATTTTTCGCTTCTTCTTCAGTGCACATCCTCCAGAAAGGCTGCACTATTTTGCTAGAAATTGCACGCTCAATTACCGAAAAGGTCACACTAATCAAATGGAATGGTAAGAGACAATATCATTTCCAGTTATTTTTCGTATAGAATAAATATTTTGGTCGCAAATTATCATATATCTGGGATTTAAGGGTTCTTCCGCAATTATCCATAATATTCAAAATTTCATTTACAGAAATTTAAAAAATATCACCACTTACAGATGACCCGTTTAACCCAAAATATAAAATTGCGGAAGAACCAAAACCCTCTGGATTATTCATAGAACACAAATTTATTTACCTTGAGTTACTTTTCGATATTCGCTAGGTAACAAACCAGTAGCTTTTTGAAATAAGTTTGCGAAATGACCAGTATGAGTATATCCTACTATAGTTGCAATTTGCTTAATAGGATAATCAGTATGGGATAGCAAATGTTCAGCCTGACATATTCTCTGATTTTGTATAAATTCAAGAATTGTACATTTGTGAAGTTGTTTGAATAATTTTTTGAGTTTTGTTTCTCCCATACATGCTATTTTAGCTAATAAATCAATTTTTAGATCGAAAGCATAATGGTCATTTATAAATGAAGTTACATTTGAAAGATGTTGCATATCTATTTCTGAAATTATTTGTTCCTTGGCTTGTTTTTTATGTCTTTTTCGATCGAAAATTAGAGCAACTGCTTCAAGAATTTTAGCCTGAAAAAATAATTGCCCTGAAATACCAGATTCTTTATAGTCCTCTATTTGTTTCAAGAGAGAAACCATTTCTGGAAAATAGGTTGTTTCATCTATTTCTAAAAAAGCATTATATGGATTTATATATTCACTAGGATATACTTTTTTTAAATAGTCTTCATAAAATGAAGGAGTGATCTCTATACCAATAGAATGAACTGGAATATTTTTATGAATAATGGCCTTAAAAGATTTGTAACCATTTAGATGGCTTCTCACGCAATTCGCATTTAAACGTCTATATGGATTAAGTTCCTCACCAGAGATAGAAGAATAGTAGGCGATATATAACCCTTTTGGCATGTTAGATTCTACAATAGTTTCATTATTAAGGGTAAAATCGTGAATTTTAATACTAAATAGATTAGAATGATGGTAGTAAGTCCAAAAATATCCCTTACCAATATTGTGATCGAGCCTCCAAGTAGTTCCTAATGGATTAAAATCTTTAGAATTTGATACTTGCTGAAAACCATATTTTGTTAATATTAAATTCATATAATCTTTATTTAAGCTACTGTACATATTATTACCTCATATCAAAATCCCAATCCGACGTTTTAGAATCCCAATCCGACATTAATACAGAAAAAGACTTGTAAATATATGTGGATAGGAATAATATAAGAATGGTTAGTTAGTTATAACTCATAATTTATCATTTTGCTAGAGCAATGTCAACATTATACTAGAAAAATGAGAGAAAAATATACAAGGAGGACAGGAGAATGTCAAATCAAAAAAGTAGTCTGACCGTTAAGGATTTGGTCACAATAGGAATTTTTTCTGCATTATTTTTAATTTTATCATTAATCGGTGGTGCTGTATTAGGCTCTAATCCAGTCACAACTTTTTGGATGCCGCTTGGCGGAGCTCTTTTACCTGGGCCAGCCTTTTTGTTATTAATTGCAAAAGTACCAAAACATGGACCAATTATAATTTTAGGTATAATTTGTGCAATTATTTATTTTGCAACAGGTATGCACTGGACTATGCCAGTGGCCTATCTTGTATGTGGAGTTTTAGCTGATTTAGTATCCAGTGCTGGAAAATTTAAAAATGTATGGTTAAATATCGTTGCTTATATGATATTTGCTTTATCTTTGGTACCTACATATTTTATGTTCTTTTTCGCAAGAGAAAGTTATATGAGCTATATGTTACAGAAGGGAACGGATCAAGAATATTTAGATGCTATGGTCAAGGCTGGACAGGATTGGGTTCTGCCAGTAATGATAATTGGAACATTAGCAGTTGCTTTTTTAAGTGGCTTATTCGGAAAGAAACTTCTAAAAAAACAGTTTGAGAAAGCAGGAATTACAGCATGAAGTACATACATACTGATCCTAGAACGAAATTATTTGTATTACTGATATGTGCTGTTGCTATTACAATTTCCCCTTCTCTTTATTATGAGGGGGGGCTTGTTTTTGTTATATTACTATATGGAATTTTGAGTGGTAAACCTAAATATAGTATTATAATGGCTATTATTTATGGGGGGTTATTAGGGCTTGCAATTATCAGTAATTTTTATTTATCTGGAGCATTACGTATAATGTTTACTACATTTTCAGACTTTATTGGAAAAATGTTTCCATGTGTAATGATGGGAGGAATATTAGTTGGTACAACTCAAGCAAGTGAATTTATGGCGGCATTAAATCATATGCACATTCCCAAAAATGTAGTAGTACCAGTTACAGTAATGCTTAGATATATTCCTATGATACAAGAGGATTGGGGATATATTAAAGATTCTATGAAATTAAGAGATGTTGCACCATCTCTGAAAGGATTAATTAAAAATCCAAGCCAAACTGTGGAATGTATATATGTTCCATTGATGATGGCAGCTTCAAAAATGGCGGATGAAATATCAGCAGCGGCTGTGACACGTGGAATAGAAAATCCGAAACCACGAACTTGTGTAAAACAAATCCATTTTTGTGTTCAAGATATAATAGTAGCAGTTGTGTTTGTTGGATATTTTTTAACAGCATTCTTGTAGTAGAGGAGACATACGGATGATTTCAATTAAGAATGTGAACTTTTCTTATTCAGGAACAGGGCAAGGAAAGATTGAGAATATTAATCTTGATATTCCAAAAGGAAATTGTGTTTTGCTTTGTGGCAGAAGTGGTTGTGGTAAGACAACGATTACTCGATTGGTAAATGGATTAATACCATATTTTTATGAGGGAAATCTGTCTGGAACTGTGACTGTGGATGGGATGAATATTGCAGAAACACCTATGTATAAAATTGCAGAGAAGGTAGGATCTGTATTTCAAAATCCTCGTTCACAGTTTTTTAATACGGATACAGATAGTGAAATTGCTTTTGGTATGGAAAATATGGCATGGCCACTCAAAAAGATGTTAGGACGAATTAAAGAAACCACAAAAGATATAAATATTGAAAACTTATGCGAAAGAAATATAGCTCAACTCTCAGGGGGAGAAAAGCAAAAAGTGGCTTTTGCGTCTGTTTATGCCATGACACCAGATATTTTTGTGTTGGATGAACCATCATCTAGCCTTGATGTAGATGCAATACAAGAATTACGAAATTTATTACTGTTATTAAAAAATAACGGTAAGACTATTTTGATATCGGAGCATCGATTGTATTTTTTAAAAGGAGTTATTGATAAGGCGGTTTATATAGAAGGTGGAAAAATACAGGTAGAATATACACCTGAAGAACTTTTTTCGCTTCCAGATGATGAGAGAATCGAAAAAGGGTTGCGTTCTCTTGATTTAATACATGAATTACCATCGGTACTAGGTAATAAAAATGAAAAGAGTTGTTTTCAAGTTAATAGAGAAAATATCATGTGGGGAAAAGAAGAGCTGTTAAAAAATATTTCTTTTACAGCAGCAAAAGGTGATATTATAGGTGTCATTGGTCATAATGGTTCTGGAAAAACAACTTTTTCTAGAACCATTTGTGGATTACATAAATATCATACAGGAGAATATTTATGGAATAATAAAAAAGTAGATGATAAGCAGCGTTTAAAATTCTGCTATATGGTTATGCAAAATGTTTCTTATCAATTATTTTCTGATACAGTAGAAAAAGAAAGTTGTTTTGGTATTAAAAATCCAGACAAAGATTTAGCTAACCAGACTTTGAAAGAATTAGGGCTTTCTCCTTATCTTACAAGACATCCTAATACATTATCTGGTGGACAAAAACAAAGGCTAGCAGTTGCAGTGTCTATGATATGCCATAAGGATCTACTTGTGTTTGATGAACCTACAAGTGGGCTTGATTTTGATAGTATGTGTCAAGTCTCCGATTTGGTGAAGAAGTTAGCTGCACAAGGAAAAGTATTATTTATAGTAACACATGATTATGAATTTCTAACTTTAACTTGTAATAGAATCTTACATTTTGATGACGCTCAGCTGGTAGAAGACTACAAGCTCGATAGCGAATCGGTTCATAAATTATGGTCATTTTTTGATCTGGAAGGAGTTTATAAATGAGAGAAAATAAGAAGAATCGCCTTTCTATGTTACTTCACTGGGCTGGACGTGATAAATATTATCTACTTCTTTCTGTTATATGTTCGGCTATCAGTGGATTATGTACTATGATACCTTATTATGGTATCTATCAACTAATGGATGCGGGATTTGCTAACAGATTAACCAATTCTGTAATTTTAGAAAATTCTATTATGATTGCGGTGGCTATGGTTATTCGCTTCATATTATTTGGAAGTTCGGGAGTTGCATCTCATAAAGGGGCTTATGGCGCACTTTTTAAAGTACGTTGCATGGTAGTAAATCATATGGCAAAAGTACCTTTAGGAGCATTAAATGAACAGAGTACAGGAAATATAAAAACAGTATTGAATGAAGATATTGAAAAATTAGAACTTTTCTTGGCTCATAATCTGCCAGAACTTATTTACTATATGATAGGGCCAGTGGCAATATTTGTTTATTTGTTGACAGTTAATGTTCCGTTAGCATTGTTTACTTTGATTCCTATGGCTTTGGCGATTGCTGTAATGGGAGTTCTATTCCGAAATATGGATGCTATGATGGGACGTGCACACAAATCCTTAATGTCACTTAATACAATAATGATTGAATATATAAGCGGCATGAAACTAATTAAAGCATATAATATGGGAAGTAAATCATTTACAAAATTTTCTAATGCAATTGAAGAGGAAAATGAAGTCTGGAATAGCCTTTCTAAAAAGATGGGACCACCATATGCTGTATTTGTGGTTATTATTGAGTGTGGCATGTTGTTTATGGTTCCAATAGGTGGAATGTTCTTTGTAAGGGGGTCTATTACTGCCAGTATATTTCTTTTATTTGCGTATGTTGGTTCTTTATATCTTACAGAAATAAAGCCACTTCAAGAATTGGGTAGTAATTTTGCAGAAGTTTTAAATGGTGTTACAAAGGTTCAAGAAATTCTATCAATACCTACTTATGAGGATAATAAAGCTGAGAATAAAGAGTTTCCAAAAAATCAGGGAATTGAACTTTGTGATGTTACTTTTTCATATGATAGTGAAACAAATGTATTAGAACATTGTAGTCTGAAAATTAAAGCTGGTGAAAAGATTGCCTTAGTAGGACGGTCTGGTGCTGGAAAAAGTACAATTATAGAATTGATTTCCCGTTTTTATGATGTTAATAAGGGGTATATAAAAATTGGAGGTAAAAATGTAAAGGATATACCTTATGAAGTATTATTACAGAATGTAGCAATTGTATTTCAAAAAACATTTCTTACACGTGATAGTGTATTGGAAAATATACGAATGGGAAGTAATGCAAATCTAGAGGAAGTACAAGCAGCAGCAAAAGAGGCACAAATAGATGAGTTTATTATGAATTTACCTAATGGATATGACACTAAGGTTGGAAGTTTTGGAACACGCTTTTCAGGAGGAGAAAAGCAGAGAATTGCTATTGCAAGAGCAATTTTAAAAAATGCACCGATACTTATTCTTGATGAGGCTACAAGTGCAGCAGATCCAGAAAATCAAGTTGAAATTGATAAAGCAATACAGAATTTATGTAAGGGGAAAACTGTTATTATTGTAGCACATCGCTTAGGTGCGATTAAAATGTGTGATAAAGTAGCGGTTGTAGAAAATAAAACGGTAACATCTTTTGGAACGCATGAAGAAGTAAGAAGAGAAAATGCTTATTATCAAAAAGCATGGAATGATTACGAAAAAGTGCGAAATGTATCATATCAAATCGGAAAGGAGGAGGAGTATGAAAATGCATAATGCGTTAAGGAAAAACAAAAACTTCTATTTGGGAATTACATTTACAGTTTTAGAAGGACTGTTATCAGGAAGTAATTCTATGGTGTTATATACCGTTATGCTGATGTTATATCATGAAAGTGTAAAATTACCTACTGTATTAACTGTAACTGCTATATTAGCAGGGATTTATTTTTTTCGTCTATTTATATATAGTTTTGGGTATACACAAGGACAAATTGGGGGAGCTGCAGTCAGTAAACAAATTCGTTTGTATTTAGGAGATAAAATAAAGAAAATACCATTATCACATTTTACACAAAGGCAAACTGGACAGTATATTAATACAATAACAAGTGATGTAAGTAATTATGAGAAAATATTAACACATAAAACTGGTGATTTAGCTAAGAATATTTCTTTATCTGCAATGTTAATCATATTTGTCTGTGTAATATGGTTACCGGCGGGAATTATTATGTTATGTACGGATTTGCTATTAATACCAGCAGTTTGGTTATCTTTTCAAGCAGTAAAAAAATATGGAAATCAAAAGAACCAAATAAGTGCTGAAAACGTTAGTAGTATTGTAGAGTACGTATCAGGAATACAGACTTTTAGATCATATGGTATCGCTGGAACAAAAAATAAAACAGTTACAAAAGCTATGAAAGATTTTAGTAATATAAGTTATGTTTATGAAGCTAAAGTACTTCCTATAGGTGCTGTATTGGGAATTCTTTCATGGTGTAGTATTCCTCTTGTCATGGTATTAGGAGCTAATCCTGTATTGAATGGGGAGCTAGATTTAGTTACATATCTTATGGTATGTATGTTACCGTTATTTTTGGCTAAGCTAGAATCTACTATATTTGTAGATTTAACAAGTTATAAAAATCTTACTATATCAAAACAACAAATTATAAAAATATTTGATGAAGTGGAAGAAACTGGAAGTAAAGAAAAATTTGTAACGGAAACTCATGAAATAACTTTTAAAGATGTGGAATTCTCATATGTCAGTGACGAGCCAGTATTGCATAAAATAAATTTTACAGTTCCAGATAAAAAATTGACAGCTATTGTTGGAGATTCTGGTTCGGGAAAATCTACAATTATAAATCTAATAGCTAAATATTATGAACCGCAGAACGGAACAATTTCTATAGGAGGACAGAAAATAGAGTATATTTCGGCAGAAAGCGTTTTAGAACAAATTTCTATGGTAGATCAAGAGGTATTTTTATTTAATGATACTATTAGAGAAAATATACGGCATGCTCGTCCAGAAGCAACGGATGTAGAAATAGAACTGGCCTGTAAGGAAGCAAACTGTGATAGCTTTATTAGTAAAATGGAAAAAGGCTATGATACATTAACAGGTGAAAACGGAAATATGCTTTCTGGTGGTGAGCGGCAGAGACTTTCCATTGCTCGTGCTATTTTGAAAAATAGTCCAATACTTTTGTTGGATGAAGCAACGGCCTCTCTTGATATAGAAAATGAATTAGCTGTTAAGCAAGCTATTGCAAATTTATTAAAGGCGAAAAAGACTGTAATAATGATAGCTCACACATTATCTATTGTGAAAAATGCGAATAAAATACTTGTTGTATCGGGAGGGAAAATCGTAGAATGTGGAACTCATGAAGAATTATTAAAACAAAATGGGAAATATGCTGCAATGTGGAATGCAGAACAGAAGATTTCTGCTTAGTGGTATCAAGATATTCATTGAAGGAAAGAAAAGATTGGTGTTTTATATTTAATAAGGAGACAATAGAATAAAAAGGGGAATTTTGATGAAGATTCATGGGGCTGGGGAAGATTAGTTAGAGGCTATTTTGATTCTTCAAAAAAATATGGTATGGTGCGTTCAGTAGATGTAGCTCGGCACATGGATGTATCAAAACCCAGCGTATGCTATACCGTTGCAACCTTACATGATGGTGGTTTTTTTAATGAATGAAAATTGTTTTCCTCATCTGACTGATGAAGGTCAGGAAGTAGCAGAAAAAATTTATGAGCGTCATTGCTTTTTTAGAGAGCTACTTATAGCGATGGGTGTTGCTCCGAAAACCGCAGAAGTTGAGGCTTGTCGGATGGAACACGTTATCAGTGAAGAGTCCTTTGAACGATTGAAAAAAACTGAATTTATAGATAATCTATGAATTAGTTATTACTTATTTATAAGTCTGTCATGTTAAGAAGATACTGGCAGACTATGCTTGGTTTGTCTGCCAGCTTATAGGGAATCATCGGATTCAGCATTGTTTTGGATGAATAATAATTGCTCAGCCAGAAAATTTAAAGAGTTTAAAAGCATTTTTTTGTTTTATTTGCTGCTGTAGGGTTACAATACATGTGTTACAACAAGATAATAAAAAAGCGAGGATTGGCTCTTTTTGTGTTATATTTGAATCACCACAAAACAAAAAATACACAAAGGAGGATCCCCGCATGACAAGTATAACACAAGATATGCGATATCGTCTATCACCTATTCAATATGCTCAGAAATTTGGCGTTACTATTCCAGTAAACGAAAAAATGGAAACAGAAATTCCAGGTGTTTATGCGGTTGGCGATATTCGAGTGAAACAAGTTCGGCAAGTGGCTACTGCAGTTGCAGATGGAGCAATTGCAGCAATTAATGCAGCATTATAATGAACAAAGAAAATCTCGATAAAAGATTTTGGTTGCATATCATGATGAAAAAAGTAGGCAAGGAGAATGCTTCTAATTCTCTTTGCCTACTTTAAGGTATAGGGATAAATAATTTTATTTTAATAATACGAGTTAGAATTTTATCCTTCAGAAAATTCTTCGTAAGCAATTTCTAGAAACTTTTCGGCCGCTTTTGAGAATACTTGATATTTTTTCCATACAAGATCTAATTTTGCCTCAAACTTAGGAAAAAGTGGTTTAAAGCAGAGGTTGCAATCTCCAGTTGTATTGATTAATTTATCAAGGCATAACGCATAGCCAAAACCTTCATCCACCATAAGGGAGGCATTGTATACAAGATTATAAGTAGTAACAATGTTTAATTTTTCAAAATCTGCTCCAAGCCATCCAGAGAACTCATTATTTACTAACGTCTGTGCAGATGTGATGATTGGAATATCCCATAAATCATCTGGAGTTATGAAGTCTTTTTTGGATAGAGGACTGTCCTTTCTCATAAGTAATCCCCAAGTATCCGTGGCAGGAAGACGAATATAATTATATTTCGTTATATCGGCAGGTTCAATTAATACACCAAAGTCTAGTAGCCCTTTATCTAAGCGTTCTGTTACATCATCTCCATTTCCACTGTATAAGTGATAGCGAATATCTGGATAATTTTTTTGAAGTTTTGCTGCAACTCGTGCCGTTAGACGCATAGCATCGGTTTCTCCTCCTCCAATATAGACATCTCCAGTAATCGTATCTTCAGGAGTGCTAATTTCCGCAGTTGTTTTTTCTACCAGATCCATAATTTCATTTGCTCTTTTGCGGAAAAGAATTCCATCTTCGGTTAAAGTAATCTTTCGGTTACCTCGAATAAATAATTTTTTTCCAAGTTCTTGTTCCAACTCCATTAATTGTCTAGAAAGCGTTGGTTGCGTTAAATGCAATGATTCCGCAGCATTAGAAATATTTTGCTCTCTAGCAACGGCGAGAAAATAGCGTAAAACACGTAATTCCATAACAAACACCTCCTCTAATCCTACACTTAGTATTATAGAAAATTATAATATGCTTGTCAAGCATATTAAAATGTAGATAAAAGTATTTACTATACTAAATAGTAATTCGTTTATAGAAAATGATTTTTTAATTGTTTTATGTTATAATAGCAGTCGAAAGAAAAATTAAGTGCTTATGGAGGAGGAAACAATTAAGATGAGAAATATTTATATTTGTTTTCCAGGGGGAAAACATAAAGTATTGACAATGAGTTATGATGATGGAAAAATTGATGATTATCGCCTTGTGTCGATTTTTAATAAAAATGAGATAAAGGGAACATTTCATTTAAATTCACAGCTTTCTATGAAAGAACGAATACCAGTATCGGAATATAAAAAATTATATGCAGGACATGAAGTTTCCTGTCATACATGTACTCATCCAACAATTGCACGCTGTCCAATGGAACAGGTTGTCAGTCAAATTTTAGAAGATAGAAAAGCGTTAGAAGAAGCAGTTGGATATCCAGTAAGAGGATTATCGTATCCAAATGGTTCTTTTTCCAAGGAAATTGTAGATGCCCTGCCTGCACTTGGAATTCGTTATGCAAGAGTAGTAGGCAACACAGATAGTTTTGCTATGCCAGAGAATTTTTTAACATGGATGGCAACGTGTCATCATAATCATAATCTTTTAGAATTAGGAAAAGAGTTTATAAATTTGCATAAAACCCAATATCTTTATATGATGTATGTATGGGGACATAGTTATGAATTTTCTCGTGATAATAACTGGGAATTAATCGAAGAATTTTGCAGTATGGTTAGTCAGAAAGAAGATATTTGGTATGCAACGAATATTGAGATTGTAGACTATATGGATGCTGCAAAGCGCTTGTATTATACTGCCGCTGGAGATAAAGTATATAATCCATCCGCTCAATCGGTATGGCTGGAAATAGATAAAGAAAAAATAGAAATTCCAGGTGGACAGATGTGTGAAATTTAATACAAGAAAAATGAGGAAAGAATTATGAAAACGATAAGGAAGAAATGGGTTTGGAGAATACGGTTATCCGCTCAAAACCAAATGTCAGAATCATTCTGCAATAGTGCTGTTTTGGCTTTGTCTGGAGGATTTCAAGATGCATATACATACAATACAAGAAATGAAGTATTTTCCAATGCTCAGACAGGAAATGTAGTTTTAATGAGTCAGAATTTTATGATTGGAGAATGGATGAATGCACTCAAGTATTTATTTCCAATCTTAGCATTTGCAGTGGGTGTTTTTATTGCAGAGAGAATTCAGAATCGGTATCGTTATGCGAAACGTTTGCATTGGAGACAGAGCATATTATTAGCAGAAATTGGAATTTTATTTTTTGTGGGCTTTTTTCCTGTTGAACTTAATACCATTGCAACGATTCTGGTTTCATTTACTTGTGCAATGCAAGTACAGACATTCCGAAAAGTGAATGGTTACGCCTATGCCAGCACAATGTGTATTGGAAATCTAAGAAGTGGAACAGCGATTCTATCCTTGTATTTGCGGGAGAAAAAACCAGAACAATTGAAACAGGCAATGTATTATTTTGGTATTATTTTCTTTTTTGCAGTAGGTGCTGGAATTGGAGGAAATTTATCTGCTAAATTTGGAATTCATATGATATGGTTTTCCTGTTTACTTTTGTTAATCAGCTTCTTTTTCATGTCATTAGAAAAATTGGGTGTTAAGGTAGAGGAAAAATAACTGTATAGAAAAATTTTAGGGGCATATCATATCAAGATGGCCCCTTTTGCTATGTTTCATTTGAATTTTTGGGAAAATAGAGTGATGGATATAAAAATTCATGTTATAATGGATAAAACATAGGTAGGTGAATCGTAAACAAAAAAAGGTTAGGAGGAAATTATGGCAAGAACAAAGAAGAATCCATTACATAAGAGTTTTGGATATGCGTTTGCAGGGATTTTTGCATGTATAAAAAAAGAGCGAAATATGAAAATACATTGTAGTGCAGTAGTTTTTGTAACGATTGCAGGAGTAATACTAAAACTGACAGCTATGGAATGGTGCATTTGTTTGGTTCTATTTGGAATGATTCTGGCATTAGAATTAGTAAATACTGCATTGGAGGCAGTTGTGGATCTTGTTACACGAGAAAAGAAACCATTGGCAAAACTGGCAAAAGATACGGCAGCAGGTGCAGTTCTAATTGCGGCAATTATGGCAGCAGTAATTGGATGTATTATTTTTCTGCCAAAGATTTTTACCTATTTACGAATAATTTAAGCTGGTGTATAATGATAATCAGATAATAAGTTGTAAAGAAAGGAATGTGTAAGAATGGATAAATTCGGGGATAATATTAAAAAAATTTTACTGGCAGGAATTGGAACCGTAGCAGTAACAGCAGAAAAATCAAAAGAAATACTGGATGAAATGGTGAAAAAAGGAGAATTGACAGTAGAACAAGGCAAAGTGCTGAACCAAGAATTAAAGCATAATATTAAGAAAACAGTGAAAGAAAAGGTCAATGTTTCTGTGAAACCTTCTTCTCCAGAAGAATTAAGTGAACTTTTGGATCAGATGACTCCAGAGCAGCTTGCACAGTTGAAAGAACAGATTCAAAAGATGGAAGAAAAACAAACGGTCGCAGCAGAGGAAGAGTCTTCTAATTCAGAAACAAAAGAACAGGAGAGCAAATCGGAAGAGAAAAAAGATCAGGATGAATAAGGAAGAGACGGTAAAAACAGAGTCCAAAAAGAGTAGTTCAAGACTAAAAGAAATCACAGCAGTGCTGCGTAAATATGCCATTACGAGGGGCGTCACACCAGAGAAGCTTCGGATGATATTGGAAGATTTAGGTCCAACTTATATTAAATTGGGGCAGATTATGTCAATGCACTCGGATATTCTTCCAGAACGGTATTGTGAGGAATTAATGCGTTTGTGTTCTGAGGTGCCTCCAATGCCATTTGAACAAGTGGAAGAAGTGATTCAAGATTCATTTGGATGCTCCTGGAATGAAATTTTTTTGGAAATTGAGAAGAATCCCCTTGGTTCTGCTTCGATTGCACAAGTTCATAAAGCAGTGTTAAAATCTGGAGAGGAAGTTGTAATTAAAGTTCAGCGAAAAGGAATCTACGAAGTGATGTCGCAGGATATTCGACTGATGCGTAAAGCAGTGAAATTGCTGCCTCCAGTAAGTATTAAAGGATTAGTTGATCTGGATCTAGTATTGGATGAACTATGGAGAGTGACACAGGAGGAAATGAACTTTCTAACGGAAGCTTCCAATATAGAAGAGTTTTCTAGAAAAAATGAGGAAGTTGTATTTGTGCAGACTCCTATTTTATATCGAGAATATACGACCATTCATGTTTTAGTAATGGAGTATATTGCTGGTTTTGCAATTGATGAAAAGGAAAAACTTCTGGAAAATGGATATGATTTGCAAGAAATAGGCAGTAAACTAGTGGATAACTATATGAAACAAGTAATGGAAGATGGTTTTTTTCATGCAGATCCCCATCCTGGCAATGTTAAAATTCGAGATGGTAAAATTGTATGGATGGATATGGGAATGATGGGAAGACTTTCCGATCGAGATAAAGAATTAGTAGGAAGAGCCGTTCAGGGAGTTGCGATCAATGATATTGGGATGATTCAGGATGCGGTACTTGCACTTGGAAAATTTCGTGGAAAGCCAGATCAAAGTCAGCTCTATGAAGACATCCGAAGTCTAATGTCTCAATATGGAACCGTAGATATGGGAACGATTGATGTTGCCAAGTTAATGCAGGATTTAATGGAGGTAATGAAAGAAAATAAAATCATTATGCCACATGGTCTAACAATGCTTGCCAGAGGTCTAACACATATGGAGGGAGTATTGGCAAATATCAGCCCAGAAATCAATATGGTAGAAATTGCGGCAGCTCGAATAAAACAAATGTTTTTTCAGGAGAAGAGCTGGAAAAAGGAAATGAAGTCTACCGAAAGGAGTTTATACCGTTCTCTGCGTAAGTCAATTGATATTCCATCTCTAATTGTGGATATTTTACAAGGCTATTTGAAGGGACAGACACGGGTGAATTTGGATTTGCATGTATCCGAAGATTTAGCCCAGCTTCTACGGCGTCTCGTCCGAAACATCGTAATGGGGCTTTGGGTCGTAGCTCTTCTAATTAGTTCTAGTATTATTTGTACGACCGATATGACTCCCAAAATTTGTGGAATTCCAGCACTTGGTGCGTTTGGATACTTAATTGCATTTATTATTGTTATGTATGTGTTTATAAAACATGTATTTTCTGGAAGAAAACGTTAAATATACGATATAATCTTATTACTGAAAGAATACTTCCAGCAATTGCAGTATGCTTTATAGCATTCTGTAGCTGCTGGAAGTATTTTTATTATAAAGCTCCAGTGGAGGTTTCTTTTGTTTGTTATTTTGGGTATTTAAGAAACAGAATGGTCTTTTTGGATATCAATAATAACATATTCGGAATGATATCCTGTTCGGATCGGATATCCCCATCCGCCCATTCCACATGAAACAATTACTTGAAAATTATCTATTTTTCGATACCCATAGTTCATTTCTCCAAATCCAAGTAAGTCAGTAATAAGACCTACAGGCCAGATTTGACCTCCATGAGTATGACCTGATAATTGTAAATCATATCCTGCCGCTGCATTTTCCTTTAAATTACGAGGCTGATGATCGAGTAAAAGGAGAAAATCCGTTGTATCTACATTAGTTAATAGTTGTTCAGAGGTTATCGTAGAATCTCTTGTATACCAATCTTCTCTTCCTATAATTGTAAAATCCTTTGCTATAGAATAACTTTCTTCCTGTAGAATATGAATTCCACTTTCTTCTAATACCTGTTTTAGCTGTTGTGGTGTAAACTGCGCTTTAGAAGAGTAAGAGGCACGGTCGTGGTTTCCATATACATAAAATATTCCATAATCAGATTGAATTGTGCTAAGTGTTTGAAATACTTTTTGTAAATCCAATAAATTTGTTTGCTCATCTACAATATCTCCACATAGTACAACGAAATCTGGATGTTCCATTTCAATTTCTCTACAATATTGTTCCAATGTAGTTTCATTCATAGTAGTGCGGAAATGAAGATCAGAAATAAGTGCAATCCGATATCCTTCTTCTCGAATGTTTTTCTGCGTATTAATTGTATAAGTTGTTTTTACTACATCATGCATACAGTAATAGCCATAGAACAGTACAAGGATTGTAAAGAAAATTGGAATAATTCCTGAGCGATAAATCCGTTTCCAGATGCCACATCGTTTTCTTAGTTTGCATATCACAAAATTAATTAGCTCCATAATTAGAGCAAAGATAAACCAATGAGCGAATATCATTGCCCAAATTCCCCATATATTTAAGGCCAATATTACAGCAGCTAGACTGCATAATGCTAGGATAAGATGGATTATTTTGCTACGTATACGAATCTTAAAAAATATAGACATTCTTTTTAGGTAGATGTATAAATAAATGCCGATAGGAGTCATGCACAGTATAGGGATGATAAAATAAAGAAATCTCATTGTTTGTACCAACCTTTCCAATATTTGTTCCGTGTTCTGTTTTTATCATATCAGTTAAAGTATACATTATGTCAATAAAAAATTAATTTTTTTAGATTCTCGTTCGAGTTAAAAAAGATTGTTTTGTTTTAGCAATTGCCAAAATTGTTTTAATAAAGGAGTATAATTTGTATCTTGATAATAAATTCCGAAAGAGACAGTAGGATAATCAATAATGGGAATATAGCATAATTCTGGATCATGAGAAGAAGGAAGCTGGGGAAGCAGCGTATATCCAAAATCTGACTTAACAAAAGCAATAACTGCCTCATACCCCTCTCCCAAATATCGATCTGATATAGGGGCTCGAGAGGCAATATGGCTTTGAATTTGAAATATGCTGTCAGCTATTTTGTGAGGGCTACAGAGAATGATTGTTCCACGAAGCATATTTTTAGTAAGAGAAGTATAATTCGATAATGGATGATTTTTACTGCAAATACAGCAAATTGGGCATTGATAGAGTTCACGATATTGAAGGGATGGTTTCTGATAATCGCCTTTTAATCCAAACATGACATGAATCTGACCCGTTTCCAAGAGGTTTGCAAGAGATTCAAAGGGAACGAGATGGATCAATGGACGAAAAAGAGGGTCTTCTTCTTTTAATTTCTTTATTACAGTAGGAAGCAGATCCAGTTCTGCCTGGTTATGACAGCCAATTTCAAATAGAGTTGGACGTTCTGGATTATAGAGACGCTCTTTTGCAGTCAATGCAATTTTTAATATTTTTTCTGCATCTGGAAGAAAAAGTATTCCTTCAGGAGTAAGAGAAACATTTTTGCTTGTACGCTGAAAAAGTTTTACTTCTAATTCTTCTTCCAGAGATTGAATTTGATGACTAACGGCAGGTTGACTAATATTAAGCTCTCTAGAAGCTTTAGAAAAATTTAAATATTTTGCTACATGAAGGAAGCATTCTAGTTGGATTGTGTTCATAGATAGGACTCCTCAAAAATAAAAATTATAAATAGCTATAAAATTTTTTTATAGATTATAACATATTTGAATTTCACAAACAAGAGTGAGTGGAGGTAAAATGTATTTAAGATTCTAACTTATCAGAAATAAGTCATAATTTCATTTTATAGAAGATGAATGTTGAGAATCGAATAAAAAGGCAAAAGTTGAAAGGTTTGGTGCAAAATATGAGAACAATTTTGAATCAGATAAGGCAGTATAAAAAGGCAACAATTTTGACACCTATTTTTACTGCTCTAGAAGTAATTATGGAAGTATTACTTCCCTTTATTACAGCTATGATTATTGATAAGGGATTGCAGCAAGGTAATATGAATGCAGTTTATCAGTATGGAGCAATTATGCTTCTTATGGCAGTATGTAGTTTGTTTTTTGGAGCGATGGCGGGAAAATATGCAGCGAGTGCTTCTTCTGGTTTGGCTTGTAATTTAAGAGAGAGTATGTATGAACGGATACAAACATTTTCTTTTTCTAATATTGATCGATTTAGTACGGCTGGATTGGTAACTCGAATGACAACCGATGTTACAAACGTACAGAATGCATTTCAAATGATTATTCGTATTGCAGTAAGAGCTCCATTAATGATGATAACTAGTATGATTATGAGTTTCTTAATTAATGCACAATTAAGTTTTATGTTTTTAGTAGGAATGCTGTTTTTAGCAATCATCTTGGCTATTCTATTAAAACAGGCATCCAGCGTATTTGATGTAGTATTTCAAAAATATGATGACTTAAATGCGAGTGTTCAAGAAAATATTTCTGCTATTCGGGTCGTAAAGGCATATGTAAGAGAAGACTATGAGGATAGGAAGTTTACAAAAGCAGCAGATAAGTTATATCAGTTATTTGTAAAGGCTGAGAGTTTGGTAGCAATTAATAATCCTGCAATGATGTTAGTTGTGTATGCCTGTATTACAGCAGTTTCCTGGTTTGGTGCAAAGTTTATCGTGGCAGGAGATATGACAACAGGAGAAATTACTTCCTTATTTAGCTATATTATGTCTGTAATGATGTCTCTGATGATGCTTTCTATGATCTTTGTTATGATTACAATGAGTTCTGCGAGTGTTCATAGAATCTCAGAAGTATTAAAAGAAACTCCAAGTCTGCATAATTCAGAAGCTCCAGTTAAGGAATTAAAAGATGGAAGTATTGATTTTAAACATGTGAATTTTTCTTATAAAAAAGGGATGGGAAAAGAGACATTAAAGGATATTAATCTTCATATTGAATCAGGGGAAACAATTGGAGTAATTGGAGGAACTGGATGTGGAAAGACAAGCTTTGTTAATTTAATTAGTCGGCTTTATGATGTATCGGATGGAAGTGTATGCGTCGGAGGAATTGATGTTAGACAATATGATATGGAAACATTAAGAAATCAAGTAGCGGTTGTATTGCAGAAAAACGTATTATTTTCTGGAACGATTTTGGAAAATCTTCGTTGGGGAAAGGAAGATGCTACAGAAGAAGAATGTATCGAAGCTTGTAAAGCAGCATGTGCAGATGAATTTATTGAAAAAATGCCAAATACCTATGATACATATCTAGAACGAGGAGGTTCCAATGTCTCAGGAGGGCAAAAGCAAAGACTTTGTATTGCCAGAGCATTATTAAAACATCCAAAGATATTAATTTTGGATGATTCCACTAGTGCAGTAGATACTGCTACAGATGCAAAAATAAGAGAAGCATTCCGAACGAAAATACCAGGTACGACGAAGCTTATTATTGCACAAAGAATTTCCAGTGTACAGGATGCAGATCGAATTTTAGTATTAGAAGATGGACAAGTCAACGGATTTGATACCCATGAAAATTTACTTATAAATAATAAAATTTATAAAGAAATCTACGAATCCCAAAGTCAGGGAGGAGGAGATTTTGATCAGCCGATCTAAAAAGGAGTGAAAATAGTGGAACGAAAAGAAAAAAATCAGGCATTTCAAATTTTAAAACGATTGTTAAGTTATATGATAAAAAATTATAAGTTTTCATTCATCGTAGTAATTGTATGTATTGTAGTAGGTGCAATTGCTACAATGAGAGGAATGCTTTTTGTACAATCATTAGTAGATGATTATATTACACCGTTAATTCAGGCACAATCTCCAGACTTTTCTACACTTGCTCGTGCTTTGGGAGGAGTTGCGGTCTTTTATATCATTGGAGTAATAACAGCCTATGGATATAATCGAATCATGGTTAATGTCAGTCAAGGAACGATGAGAAAACTGCGTGTTCAGCTTTTCACCAAAATGGAATCGTTACCGATTAAATTTTTTGATACACATGCACATGGAGATATTATGTCCGTGTATACAAATGATGTGGATACATTGCGTCAGTTGTTCAGCCAAAGTATTCCGCAAATAATTAATTCTACAGCTACATTAGTTGCTACATTGATTTCTATGATAGTATTAAATATACCGCTAACGATCATTACTCTTTTTATGGCAGTAGTTATGCTAATAGTAACTGCGAAGTTTTCAGGATTATCAGGGAAATATTTTCAGGAACAACAAAAAGATTTAGGTGTGGTAGATGGTTTTATTGAAGAAATGTTGGATGGCCAGAAAGTAGTGAAAGTATTTTGCCATGAAAAACAGGCGATAGAAGACTTTAAAAAATTAAATGATAAACTTCGGGATAGTGCAGATAAGGCCAATCGTTATGCGAATCTTTTAATGCCAGTCAATGCCAATATCGGAAACGTAAGTTATGTATTATGTGCAGTGATCGGAGCTTTATTGGCACTGCATGGAAATGTAGGAATTACAGTTGGAACCATTATTGCGTTTGTAGGATTAAATAAAAACTTTACACAGCCAATTACGCAAATCAGCCAACAGATGAATGCCATTGTTATGGCTACTGCAGGAGCAGAACGTGTATTTCAACTGTTAGATGAGACACCAGAAGAAGATAATGGATATGTAGAATTTGTAAATGCGAAAGAAAATCCAGATGGCAGTTTAACAGAGTCAGATACTCGTACTGGCGTTTGGGCTTGGAAACATCCTCATAAAGCAGATGGTACAGTAACATATAAAAAAATGGAGGGAAACGTAGTATTAGATGGTGTCGATTTTGGGTATGATGACTCAAAGATGGTACTGCATGATATCCGACTCTATGCAAAACCTGGTCAAAAAATAGCGTTTGTTGGCTCAACTGGAGCAGGAAAAACGACAATTACAAATCTTATTAATCGTTTTTATGATATTCAAGATGGAAAAATTCGTTATGATGGAATTAATATCACAAAAATTAAGAAACCAGCTCTTCGAAAATCATTAGGAATGGTATTACAAGATACTCATCTTTTCACAGGAACGGTTATGGAAAATATTCGTTATGGAAAATTGGATGCTTCTGACGAAGAGTGTATCTCTGCGGCGAAATTAGCGAATGCAGACAGTTTTATTCGGAGACTTCCAGATGGATATCAAACGGTGCTGACAGGAGATGGAAGTAATCTAAGTCAAGGACAGAGACAGCTTTTGGCGATTGCCAGAGCAGCCGTAGCTGATCCACCTGTTCTGATTCTGGATGAAGCAACTTCTTCCATTGATACCCGTACAGAATCTCTTGTGCAAGATGGAATGGATGCGTTAATGAATGGAAGAACAACATTTGTAATTGCACATCGACTTTCAACAGTAAAAAATTCGGATTGTATTATGGTTATGGAACAAGGCAGAATTATAGAGCGAGGAACACATGATGAATTAATTGCAGCTAAGGGAAAATATTATCAGCTTTATACAGGAAATTTTGCGGATGAAAAATAGAAAAAGAGGAAAATATAAATATGAGCCAGTCATGTGTTGTTTACCTTGCAGTTGACAAACAAAGATGGCAAGAGTATAGTATAAAAGTGTAATTCCTACAGAAATACTATGAATTGGAGGAGACAATTATGGCAAATATTTATATGGGAACACTAGAACTAATTGGAAACACACCGCTTGTAGAAGTAACAAATATTGAAAAATATTTGGAATTGGAAGCGACTGTGCTTGTTAAATTGGAATATTTTAATCCAGCGGGAAGCGTAAAAGATCGAATTGCAAAAGCGATGATTGAAGATGCAGAAGAAAAAGGTATATTAAAACCAGATTCTGTAATTATTGAGCCAACTTCAGGAAATACGGGAATTGGGTTGGCTGCGATTGCCGCCGCCAAAGGATATCGAATTATACTTACTATGCCAGAAACAATGAGCGTTGAGCGTAGAAATATTTTGAAAGCTTATGGTGCAGAGATTGTATTAACAGAAGGACAAAAAGGAATGAAGGGGGCAATTGAAAAAGCAAATGAATTAGCAGCAGAAATTGAGAATAGTTATATTCCAGGTCAGTTTGAGAATCCAGTAAATCCAGCGATTCATAGAAAGACAACTGGTCCAGAAATATGGAGAGATACCGATGGAAAAGTAGATATTTTTGTAGCGGGGGTAGGAACAGGCGGAACAATCACGGGAACAGGGGAATATTTGAAAGAACAGAATCCACAAGTAAAAATTGTTGCAGTAGAGCCAACGGATTCCCCTGTACTTTCAGAAGGAAAGAGCGGAGCTCATAAGATTCAAGGAATTGGTGCAGGTTTTGTACCAGAAACGTTAAATACAGAAATTTATGATGAAATTATAAAAGTAAAGAATGAAGATGCATTTGCTGCTGGAAAGCTTATGGCGAAGCAAGAAGGTGTATTAGTCGGAATTTCTTCAGGAGCTGCACTTCATGCAGCAATTGAATTAGCAAAAAGAACAGAAAATAAAGGCAAAACCATCGTTGCATTACTTCCAGATACAGGAGATCGCTACTATTCCACTCCACTATTTACATCTTAATTATCATTAATTTGCGAAGTCTACGGACGAAATGGAGGAAAGCAGAAAAATACTGATATGAGTGAAGCGTTTGAAAAACTCGGGATGGAATCGTAGTTTTTCTCATGTTAGTATAATTCTGTTGGAATAAGAAATGAAAAAAAAATTAGACTTAATAAATGGAAGACCTGGAAAGTCATTACTCCACTTTGCGCTGCCTATGATTATTGGAAATATGTTTCAACAATTTTATAATATGGCAGATTCTATTATTGTGGGAAATTTTGTTGGAGAAGATGCCTTGGCAGCAGTAGGAGCATCGTATTCATTTACGACTGTATTTATTATGATAGCAATTGGAGGCGGAATTGGTGCCTCTGTTTTGACAAGCCAATATCTTGGAGCAAGGCAGTATGAAAAAATGAAAACCTCAATTCATACTTTTTTATGGACGTTTTTAGCTGTAAGTGTTGTGCTCGCAGCACTTGGATTAGTCTACAATCCGACCGTTTTAAAAATGTTGAAAACTCCAGAAAATATTTTTAATGATGCGGTTTTGTATTTACAAATTTATTTTATAGGACTTCCATTTACTTTTATGTATAATATTTTATCAGCGGATTTTAATGCATTAGGAAAATCTCAAATTCCACTTGTTTTATTAATTTTTTCTTCGGTTCTAAATGTTATATTGGATTTAATTATGGTTCAAGTTTTTCATGCAGGAGTAGCAGGAGTGGCAATTGCTACTGTGATTGCTCAAGGAGTTTCTTGTGTACTTTCCTTTTTCATTTTAATGAACGTTTTAAAACGATATACATTGAAGAGTAAAGCTAGGATGTTTGACACTAGTATGTTTGTAACAGGAACTAAGATGGCAATTCCGTCGATTATTCAACAATCGATTGTAAGTATTGGTATGCTGTTAACACAATCAGCCGTTAATGTATTTGGTTCTTCTGCGCTGGCAGGATATTCCGCTGGAACACGATTAGAATCTCTTTGTATTGTGCCAATGATTGCTACGGGAAATGCTGTTTCTACTTTTACTGCACAAAATTTAGGAGCTGGAAAAGAAGACCGTGTGCGAAAAGGATATCGGGCTGCTTATGTAATTGTGATCGGCTTTGGAATTGGGCTTATTCTGATTTCTCAATTCTTTCATGATCCAATTGTATCAATTTTTGTGAACGAAGAAGCCTCTCCAGTTGCGTTTGCAACGGGAAATGCATACTTTCAATTTTGTGGTTGGTTTTTTTACTTTTTAGGATTTAAGGCAATTACAGATGGAATTTTAAGAGGAGCTGGAGATACGACCGTCTATATGATTGCAAATTTAGTTAACCTTGCAATTCGTGTCTCTGTAGCAAAATTAGCGTCTCCAATATTTGGAATTCAAGTTATTTGGTATGCGGTACCAATGGGATGGCTAGCAAATTATTTGATTTCATTTATTTGGTATCGAACAGGGAATTGGAAAAGAAAAAGAATTGTTATGGATGGCGATTAAGTTAGGGAGCTGTTCGAAAAACTTATTTAGATAGAGTCTTAAATAATGTTTTTGGAATAGCTCCCTTTTGATTACTGTTGTTTACATAATCGCTGAAGTTGATGTTTAAACCAAGTATTTTTCAGCAATCTTATGAAAATCTTCTTCATGGCTGTTAAACCAAGATACAAAGTCCATATTAGCATCCACCACTGCTTGAGCCATATCCAGAAGGAAAGCAGGAATCTTCGATTGAAGAATAACACCTAATTGAGCACCCATACGCTCCGAGCCTTGCTTGTCACAGCCATTAACATGTAAAGTAAAAGCAGGATGAGGAACCTTGTCAATTAATTTCACGCCTCCGTGGAATCCAATTAAACCAGTTTGATGTGTTCCACATGAAGAAGGACATCCAGAAATATGGATTTGCGGAAATGCATTGGCTGGAAGGTTTGAAGCTTTCGCCGCCTCAATACATTCACGTAAGAGGGATTGAGAATCTCGAACACCTTGCTGGCAGATCGAAGCTCCAATACAAGCGACCGAATGTTCCAATGGAGTAGTGGCACCATCTTTTGTCACATCTAACACTTTTTGTGCCTCATCTGCTGTTAAGTTAATAATATAAATTTCCTCAAATGGTGAGATTCGCAGTTCTACTTCTTGCATGTCTTGGATTGTGTCAGAGATTGCTTTCAATGTTTGAGGAGAAATAAGTCCGCCAATTGGTTGATAAGATACTGCAAAAAGACCCTCTTGTTTTTGGGCAATAATCCGATCATTCGTAATGGTGCCATTTCCTGTTTTGGTTATAGAGATTGGAGAAACAGAAAGTTTAAGAGATGGATCTTGTTTTGCGGCAGAAAGTTTTTCTTGAAATGCTTCAATTAATCTTTCCTGACCAAGTGTATCTTGTAAATATCTGCTTCTGGCACGTCCACGGTTTTGATAATTGCCATGTTCGATAAACAAATTCACCATTGCATGAATATAATAAAGAATGTCTTCTCCAGCAATATGTTCTGCAACACGAACTCCAAATTTTGGATTATTACCCAGACCACCTGCGCAGTAAACATCAAAGCTACCATCTTTATTTGCAGTAAAGCCTAAGTCACGGAACGTAGCATGTGGTACGTTTTCTGGACAGTTAGAAAAAGCTACTTTCAACTTACGAGGAAGTTTCGGACCATGGATGAAGGATAATAAGTAATCCGATGCAGCTAGTGCATAAGGCATAACATCAAAATATTCTTCCTTTTGGACACCAGTAAGTGGAGATACCGTTACATTTCTTGGAAAATCTCCTCCACCGCCACGGCAAATAATGCCGAAATCAAGAGCTTTGGATGCAATATGGAACAAAGTGTCTGGTTTTAAATGATGCAGTTGGATTGTCTCACAAGTCGTTAATTTAATTGTGTCAAGCTGATATGTTTCCACTTGCTGAAGAATAAAAGCAAGGGTATTCTTTGGAATTCGTCCTCCTGGCAGGCGAAGACGAAGCATATTAGCCTTTCCGTCTCGTTCTGCGTAACTGCCAAAGCCCCCAGAGATTCCCTTATACTGTGTCTTTGTAAGTTCCCCATTGTAAAAAGCCTTTGTTTGTTCATAAAAAATGTTCATATCCTGACGGAATAAGTCAATAAATTGATTCATATTAACGAGTCCTTTCTTCTATAGATAGTTCTATCATGTCTCTATCATACCTCATCTATCCACCAGATATCAAGTCTTTTATGATTGCAAAGAAAAAGAAAATGCGATATGATGAAAAGCGAAGGTCTGCTTCACATCAATGAATCTACTTCTTATAAAAATAAGAGATGCATATTAATCTGTAGAAAACATAAGATTTGTAGAGGAGGATATGCAGTGAGAAATGATATAAGTGACAAACGAGAAAGAGAAAAAAGAATTGTATCAGAAATGATTCAATTATATTGCCGTAAGCAACATAAAACGAAGGAAGGACTATGCCCATCCTGTGCCAAGTTAAAACAATATGCCAAACAGCGAAGCGATCACTGTCCATTTATGGAATCCAAGACGTTTTGTTCTAACTGTAAGGTTCATTGTTATAAGCCAGAAATGAGAGAGCAAATTCGAAGTGTAATGCGATTCTCTGGTCCAAGAATGATATTCTATCATCCTGTGATGGCAATTCGACATTTAATAGAATCAAAAAGAGAAAAGAAACGACAGGAGAAACAATCTAGAAAATAAAAAATTTTGAATATATAGTTGACAGATACGAATCCTTGTGATAATATAATAACAGTTAGTAAGAACTAACTTGCTAGTAGGACTAGAAACCCTTTCTAGAACGCTATCGCTTTATTATGCGGGTATGAAAAAAACATACCCGTTCCTTTCACTGAAATGGTTAGAAATAACTAACTAAAAGTGAAACAAATATTATATGGAAATAGGAGGCATAAAATGAGTGTTGTGATTGTTGAAAAAATAAAGAATATAGTCTGTCAATATGAAAAAATCTGTAGAAAATATAGCTATAACTTACAGACTACATGTGATTATTTCAATATTGCGACATCTCTTACCTGCGTTCAAGAACAAACTGTCACAGAACGTTATGTATTATTGGAGGAACGTGTATGCTGGAACTAAAAATGATAGAACATTGTTCTCCTACTTTAGCAGGGCTAAAAACAGCTAATATATTTAATTACAGATTTTCATCTATTGATATTTTGTTAGAAGAGATTCAAGCAGAAAACCAGAAACTAAATAGAAAAGGAGTATTTATAGAGATCTTAAAGATAAAAGATACACAAGTGCTATTGTATGTATATCGTAAAAAAAGATTGGAATACGACTTGAAAAAAGATGGAGTTAAGATATTATTATCAAAATATGGATATACAAGTGAAGAAGTGGAAGCCTGTATATTAAAATTGAAAAGTAGACTCTCTCAATATGATAGATATGATAGTTTTCCACATGAGATTGGATTGTTTTTAAGTTATCCTTTAGAAGATGTGATAGGATTTATTGAACAAGAAGGAAAAAACTATAAATGCAGAGGATTATGGAAAGTGTATTGCAATGAATGTGAAGCAGTCAAATTATTTGCCAAATTCAAAAAATGTACGGCAGTATATATGAGATTATTCACAAATGGAAGGTCAATTACGCAGCTAACTGTAGCTGCATAATAAATAAAGAAAAGGATGGTAAAATAAGATGAGTAAAGTAGCAGTAGTTTATTGGAGTGGTACAGGAAATACAGAAGCAATGGCAAATGAAGTAGTAGAAGGCGCAAAAGAAGCTGGCGCTGAAGTAAGTGTATTTGGTGCATCCGAATTTTCAGAAGATAAAGTGGATGAATTTGATGCAATTGCATTTGGATGCCCAGCTATGGGAGCCGAAGTATTAGAAGAAGAAGAATTCCAGCCAATGTTTGATGCTTGTGAAGGAAAATTAGGCGGCAAGAAAATTGCCCTTTTTGGTTCCTATGGATGGGGTGATGGCGAATGGATGAGAAACTGGGAAGAAGAGTGTATGAATGCAGGTGCACAAATCGCTTGTGATTGTGTAATAGCAAACGGGGCTCCAGATGATGAAGCAGTTGAGTCCTGTAGAGGATTAGGAAGAGCTTTAGCATAATTGTACATGACATAATAGAAGAAAGAACATAGGCTAAATATAATAAAACTGAGAAAAATTTGTAACTATTATATTTGACAAACAGCTTACAATAAAATAGCCAAAGAAAGAGGACGTTATCATTAAGATGACGTTCTTTTTTTATAAAAAATTATTTCGAATTGCTTGAAATTTTAACTGTAATATGATATTATGAAGTTAACTTCATACGAAGTATACTTCATATTGAAAGGGACGTGAAAATGAAAACAAGAGTAAAAGAGTTGCGTAATGCAAACGGATTAACGCAACAGCAACTTGCCGATTTAGTTCATGTTTCGGCTAGAACGATAATATCCATTGAAAAAGAACAATATAGCCCTTCTTTGATGCTTGCTTATCGGATATCACAAGTTTTTCATGTTACGGTAGAAGAGTTATGTTGTTTAGAAGAAAATAAAAGATTGGAGGATAGGAAGTATGAAGAAATTTAATCATTTAGCATATGTGGAAAAAATTAAATGGCGGATTCGTATTTTATGGACTGTTATAATTGCTATGTGTGTATACATGGTTATAATTGGAGAAGTTGGTGGCGGAGATTCAAGGGTTATGACTAATCTTGCAAAAAGTGTTAGTCGTATTATCTTTTTCGGAGGGTTTGTTTATGTTTGTTATAGAATTTTTCAAAATAAGAAATTATTAAAAAATCGGTTGCTTTTAAAAGAACAAATGTTGATGGAACAAGATGAGCGAAACCAATATTTACATGATAAAAGCGGTGGAATCGTGTTGGATATTCTTCTTATAGGATTACTTTTTATTACAGTTACATCTGCTTTATTTAATATGCCCGCTTTTTATACATCGGTAATTATATTATCTTTTACCATTTTATTGAAAATTACTGCGTATTTTATATTTAGTAAATATAGTTAGATCCTATAACTGTAGAGAATAAAATGGGGAAATAAGGTAGAAAAAGTATTTTCTTGCAAAAGAAAAGGAAAATTTGACTTTAAGAAGAAAAATTTGGTGCAATTATAACAATATAATTTGTAAGAAAATCAAAAAAATAAAAAAATTACAAAAAAGACTATGGATTTTTGCAATCTTGTGGTACAATGATAACATCAGTACTTAATATTAATTAGGGGGTAATAAAATGGCAAAAGAAATGATTGCAATGCTTCTAGCTGGCGGTCAGGGGTCACGTTTATATGCGCTGACTCAAAAGCTGGCAAAACCAGCAGTTCCTTTTGGTGGGAAATATCGAATTATCGACTTCCCACTATCTAACTGCGTAAATTCTGGAATCGATACAGTAGGTATTCTTACTCAGTATCAGCCAATGGTATTAAATGAATATATCGGTAATGGTCAACCTTGGGATTTAGACCGTCTCTATGGTGGAGTTCATGTTTTACCACCGTATCAGCAGGCATCTGGTTCTGACTGGTATAAAGGTACTGCGAATGCAATTTACCAAAATATTCCATTTATTGAACGTTATAATCCACAATATGTTATTATTTTATCTGGTGACCAGATCTGTAAGCAGGATTATAGTGATTTCTTAAAATTCCATAAAGAAAAAGGTGCAGAATTTAGTGTAGCTGTTATGGAAGTGCCATGGGATGAAGCATCTCGTTTCGGTTTAATGGTAGCTGATGAAAATGATAAAATTACAGAGTTCCAAGAAAAACCAAAGAATCCTAAGTCAAACCTTGCTTCAATGGGTATTTATATCTTCAATTGGGATATTTTAAAGAAATACTTAATAGAAGACGAGGCAGATCCTGAATCTGAAAATGATTTTGGTAACAATATTATTCCAAATCTCTTACGTGATGGACGTAATATGTATGCTTATCATTTCAGTGGATACTGGAAAGATGTGGGAACAATCTCGTCCTTGTGGGAAGCAAATATGGAAGTCTTAGATCCAGAAAATAGTGGTATCAATCTTTTCGATGATAGTTGGAAGATCTACAGCAGAAACAGCGGTATGACTGGACATAGAATTAGTTCCGATGCAATTGTAGAAAATTCTATGATTACAGATGGATGTCGTGTCGCAGGTAACGTAAAGCATTCTATTTTATTTGCAGGTGTTCAGGTAGAGCCAGGCGCAGAAGTAGAAGATGCCGTTGTTATGGGTGGTACAGTAATTAAATCAGGCGCAGTTGTAAAACATTGTATTGTAGCTGAGAATGTGGTGATTGGTGAAAATGCAGTCGTTGGAGCTATGCCTACAGAAGGTGAAAAAGGAGTTGCAACAGTAGGACCAGGCGTTTATATCGGGGATAATGCAAAAGTCGGACCAAATGCTATGGTTAGTAATAATGTAAAGGACGGTGAAGTACAATGGTAAAATCCAATGCAAATGCACTCGGTATTATTTTCCCAAATAGCTATGATTCTTTGGTTCCTGAACTGGTTGGGGAGCGTTTGATGGCTTCCATTCCTTTTGCGAGCCGTTATCGTATGGTTGACTTTATTTTATCCAGTATGGTAAATTGTGGTATTGATAATATTTCTATTATTGTACGTAAAAATTATCATTCTTTGATGGATCATTTAGGTTCTGGCCGTGAGTGGGATTTAACTCGTAAAAACGGAGGTTTAAATATTGTTCCTCCATTTGCAGAAAAAACAGTAAAAATTTATAATGGACGTGTAGAGGCTCTGGCAAGTATTTTAGATTTCTTAAAATCCCAAAAAGAAAAATATGTTGTTATGTCAGATGCAAATATTGCAGTTAATTTTGATTTTAATGCATTAATTGATGCTCATATTGCAAGTGGCGCCGATGTAACCGTTGCCTATGCAGAACAAGAAATTCCTGCAAGTGCGATAGAAGCACCAGCTGTAAATAAAAACTTATATTATACATTAATTCTAGATAATGGACAAGTAAAAGAAATTAAAATTAACTCTAAGAAAGCTGGTATTCAAAACTTCTCTATGAATATTTATGTGATTGACAGAGAACTTTTAATTGACCAAATCAGCAGTGCATTCGTTCATGGCTATATCTATTTTGAGCGTGACATTTTAGCTCCTCAATTAGACAAGTTAAATGTACAAGCATTTAAGTATGATGGATACATTGCACGTATCAGTGATATGAAGAGTTACTTTGATGAAAATATGAAGATGTTGGATGAAAAGAATCTGGATGCTTTATTCTCAGGAAACTCTATCTATACAAAGATCCGTGATGACAACCCAACTCGCTATATTAATGGTGCGAAAGCAAAGAATATTATGGCAGCAGATGGCTGTGTAATTGAAGGTGAAGTAGAAAATAGTATTCTTTTCCGTGGAGTTAAGATTGGAAAAGGAGCTAAGGTTAAAAACTGTGTTCTTATGCAAGATACCGTAATTGAACCTGGCGTAAATGTAGAATATGTTATTTCAGATAAAAATGTAACGATTACTGCTGGAAAAGAAGTAAAAGGAACAGACACCTTCCCAGTATATGTGGCAAAATATCAAGTAGTATAAGATTATTTACTTAAGAACAAAAGAAACCTCCATTGGAGCTTTCTTTTGTATATCACGATAATAAAAATACAGAAAACAATTTGTTTTCTGTTACAATACATAGCTAATACAATAGGCCTGATAGAATTGAGTCTGTCAGGCTTATTTGCGTACTGTTGAAAAGGGATATGCTTTGTATAAAGGAATAATCTCAAAGGAGGAAATAAAAATGCATAAATATGTGATGGCATTGGATTCTGGAACAACAAGCAATCGCTGTATTTTGTTTAATGAAAAAGGAGAAATGTGCAGTGTCGCACAAAAAGAATTTACACAATTTTTCCCAAAGCCAGGTTGGGTGGAACATGATGCAGATGAAATATGGTCGGCTCAGTTGGAAGTAGCCCAAGAAGCCATGGCCAATATTGGGATCACCGCAGCCGATATTGCAGCGATTGGCATTACCAATCAGAGAGAAACAACGATTGTATGGGACAAAAACAGCGGAGAGCCTGTTTATCATGCCATTGTGTGGCAATGCCGCAGAACAGCAGAATATTGTGATGATTTAAAAGAGAAAGGATTGACCGATTCGTTTCGTTCTAAAACAGGGCTGATTATTGATGCGTATTTTTCAGGAACAAAGCTCAGATGGATATTAGAACATGTGCCAGGAGCAAGAGAACGAGCAGAAAAGGGAGAATTACTATTTGGAACAGTAGAAACTTGGCTGATTTGGAAACTAACCAAAGGAAGAGTTCATGTAACGGATTACTCTAATGCTTCCAGAACGATGTTATTCAATATTAATGAGCTAAAATGGGATGAGGAAATTTTGGAAGAACTAAATATTCCTAAGTGTATGCTTCCAGAAGTAAAGCCATCGAGCTGTATTTACGGACAAGCTGATCCATCCTTTTTTGGAGCACCAATTCCGATTGGAGGAGCAGCAGGAGATCAGCAAGCAGCATTGTTTGGACAAACTTGCTTTTTGCCAGGGGAGGCTAAAAATACGTATGGAACAGGCTGCTTTTTATTAATGAATACAGGAGAAAAACCAGTATTTTCTAACAATGGATTAGTGACGACCATTGCATGGGGATTCAATGGAAAAGTGGAGTATGCATTAGAAGGATCAATTTTTATTGCAGGGGCTGCAATTCAATGGTTGCGGGATGAAATGAGATTCATTCAGTCCTCTCCTGATTCCGAATATATGGCAAAAAAAGTAAAAGATACCAATGGATGCTATGTCGTTCCAGCATTTACAGGATTGGGAGCACCTCACTGGGATCAATATGCAAGAGGTACCATTGTTGGTATTACACGAGGCGTAAATAAATATCATATTGTTCGTGCAACCCTAGACTCCATTTGCTATCAAGTGAATGATGTGCTTCAGGCGATGGAAGCAGATTCAGGAATTCAACTGAGTACATTAAAAGTCGATGGAGGAGCAAGTGCCAATAATTATTTAATGCAGACCCAGGCAGATTTAAGTAATGCTCCTGTAAACCGCCCTATTTGTGTAGAAACAACAGCAATGGGAGCTGCCTATCTGGCAGGACTGGCAGTTGGATATTGGAAAGACAAAGAAACAATTAGAAACAACTGGAAAATCGACCGTACCTTTGTTCCAAACATTGACGAGGAAGAAAGAAAAAATAGAATAAAAGGATGGAAAAAAGCAGTGAAATGTTCCTATGGATGGGCAGCGGAGAAAGACTGAGTATAGGTTGATATTTTTCTTAAGGAAATAAGGGAGATACACAATCTTTTTGATCTGTAATCTCCCTTGCTTTTATGATCCTATGTAAAAGAAAACGTTCCGTGAAGATTTCTTTTATTGGAAATTTATATCATAGATTAAAAGTTATGGCTTGCCTGCCAATCTTCTATATGATCTATGATACCAGAAAGATTGGTATGCCAAATGTAATGACTGCCGTTTAAAATATAAAGTTCATGATTGCCCGATTCAAAGTTTAATTGATTGCGGTGTCCAGTTTCCCATGCTGGCATATTTTGAACATTATCTGCAGATAACAATGCTAAGACTGGAAGAGAATCTGGAAACTTCTTGTCTTTAATTGTTAATAGCGATTGGTTCATTTGATTAATCTCGTCTATGGTAGTTGCATTACTGCTAAGGGAATATGCCTGAATATATTCTTCCATGTCGCTTTCTGGATAAGTATATCCAATAATTTCTGGCAGTGTTGCTCCATATTCTGCTGGATTTTCAGAAAGAGCAAGTTGGAAATCCTGGATAGAAGGGAAAGAGTTTCTAAGAGAATCAAAACTTTCCACTGCATTTAACATATATTCTTGTTCCATTTCCAGTTCATCTTGAATGGCTTCGTCATAAATTGTATTATCAATAGAAATAAATCCCTTTACTTTTTCAGGATATTCGTATACAAAATTTAAACCATAAACACCAGAAATAGAATGAACCGCTAATACACATTCCTCAATATTAAGTGCTTCAAGTGCTTGATTTAATTCTGAATTAATATTTTCCACACTTCTGGTCGTTGTAGCTAAATCGCTCAAACCATAACCAAGAGGCTCAACAATAACAACATTAAAACTAGAATCCAGTTCCTGAGCCAATGGTTTAAAAGATAAATGGGGAGATACTTCCCCTAGTCCCGGTAACATAACCAATGTTGTTTTCTCTGGATTAGAAAAAGAAACTTCATCGCCTGTTTGGTCAATACTGCCATATAAAGCAACATGCATTTTTTGGCCATTCTGTACTGTCACATAACAACTGGAAAAACCAGTATTATCTGTTCCTTCATTCGCATAGACAGGAATACTTGCAATCATAACTGCGAAAACACTAAGTATTGCAATCATACCTCGAAAAAATCGTTTAAAATTAACCTTCATATCAAAAATTACCTCCATTTACTTGCTTTTTATTCATTTGTGCCTTGAATATTTTACACGATATCACCTTCTCAATAATTATACATAGTTAAATAATAAAGTTATCTATTCTATTATAGTAATACCCGTTGTTGTAGTCAAGTAGTTTTGGATTCTTTCCAAGGCTTAGTTATGAGGTATTTTTCCCATTATGAAAGTAGGTAGGAGTGTTTGAAATCAATTTAAGAATGAACAAAAATAGAAAAGTATGCATAGAAAATACCCTCCTTTTTCTGAGTAGAAAAATTGCCATTGTATTTCTTTGCTAAATCATTGAGAATTAGAAGTCTATATCCATGAAATTTGGGATCACGATATTCTAATTCTTTCTCAAGCGTGGTATTGGATAGTTCCACAATTAATTTATTGTTTGAGTAAGAGATCTTTAAAGAAATAAATGGATTCTCTGTTTTCTGTGCTGCATGAATTGCATTATTTAATAAATTAGAAAAAATACTGCATAGATCAATGTTTTCAACCCCAATCGAGTCAGGAAGCACTACATCAAAATCTAATGAAATTCCAAGCTCCTTTGCATGGGAATAAGAACTTTGTAAAATAAAATCCAAAATCTTGTTCTCACAAAACTGAGGAGTAGATAATAATTTTGAATAGTCAGGGATACTAGAAATCTCTAAATTAGGGTTTTCCAATAACATATAGGCAGTTTGAAGCTGATTATTAAAATCATGCCGAATTTTTCGCATTTGTGCTAACTGATTTTCTAACGTATTATAATAATCTAGTTCTTTTTTTACTTCTTTTTGGAGAGTATCTAATGTTGATTCTAAATGTGCATCTCGTATTAATTTTAATATAAATGGAAGAAAAATAATATCAACTAAAAAAATAGATCCAATAAGAATAATACGAAACTTGGATTTTAATGATGTTATCATGCCTGACATTAAAAATCCACTTATAGGGAATAAAAGGAAGAAGAATATATATGTTTGAGTGTCTTTCTCGTATATATATTCATCAAGTTTCTTACTCATAATAACAGCAGCTAAATTAAGGGCTTTCTTCCTGTATTTATAAACAGTAGTTTTGCTTAAATAGATACCATATCGCGAAAGAAAAACTCGCATAGCTCTATGTCTAACAGTCCTATTATTGTTGTAATAGATATACTTAATCCTTTCGTATATGACCTCAAGCTGTTTATGATAGTCGCACTTACTGTCTTTAAGATAGTTATAATAGCAATTAAGGCTTATATCAAAATGAAAGCAAAGCCATCTTAAACCAAAATAATCTTTAAACCAGAACACATCTTAGAGATGCAAACTGGAAAGTTTTTTGAAAAATTTTGAAATTCTTTTTTGAATGGGTGAGTCTATCTAAATGGCAATTAAGAGTCGTGCATATAAATTCCCTTCTAAGACAAAGATGGGCCAATCCACACAAGGTAGACTGGCTCATTCTGGCAAGCGATAGGCTTGCTTTGCTACAAAGTATTTTTTCTATGAAAATATTATTTGCTCGCCGACATCATATGGCTTCCTTATCTAACTTAAATTTTTCTCGCTTTTTCAGCATCCCACGATCAATCTCCATGATTTCATCCGCTTCATTGGCAAGAGTCTTACTATGGGTAACTACGATGACACACTTCCCATGTTCGTGTGCCATTTTCTTCAGCAGTTCAATGATTTTCTGTGTCGTGTCCTCATCCAGATTTCCGGTAGGTTCATCTGCCAAAAGCACTCTGGCTTCACTCGCCAGTGCGCGTGCGATTGCCACACGCTGTTGTTGTCCTCCAGAAAGCTGCAAGACATTTCGTTTCCAATCTTCACAGGGGATACTTACTTTGTCCAGCAAGCTGCCAGGATTTTTGCTTCCTCCCAGTCTAACATTTTCCTCGGTGGTAAGATAATCAATCAGATTGTAATTTTGAAAGACAAGGGAAATGTGGTGCTTGCGGTGATAATTCAGCCCCTTCCTTTGTATATCCTCATCCATATATTTGACCATTCCATCGACAGGGCTGTCCAGCCCCGCCAGTAGAGAGAGGAATGTTGTTTTTCCAGATCCACTGGAACCCACCACTGCATAAAATCTGCCTTCTTCGAATTCCGCAGATACCTGTTTTAAGACCAGCCTGTCCTTTTTGGTCTTATACGCATAGCTCAAGTCTTTGGCTTGCAAAATCATAAGATACCTCCTAACTCATTTCGCTCAGTATGTTTTTGGGATTCTTTCGGAAAATCAGGATACTGGCAGCCGACGTTGACAGAATAATAAGTGCGCCGATCCCTAAACCGTCCACAATGAGCATATCTTTCGTAACCTCGGCCTGTACGCCCGTAATCGTCAGTTTAACGTCTTTATATTCCGTTGATACCTGGCCCTCAACAGCATCTTTCTCCAACTGCGCTTGTTCTTCCTGCTGTCCCACAAGATAGGTTGCCGCTGCTTGGGAAGTAGCAGGAGCCACCACAAAGGAAATACAGATTGCTATGATGCCGATCATAAACGCCTCTGTAACAATTTGAAGCAGAATTTTCGATTTTGAGATACCCAGTGACAGCAGCACCCCAATCTCATTGTTGCGGTTGCGAATCCAAAATAGGAAGATTAGGAACAGAATGACAAAGCTGCCTCCCGCAACGATCCACAGCATAGTTTCACTGATGTTTTCCAAGTTATTGAAGTTTTCAGCCATTGTGTTGAGATTTCCGTTATTATCAATGAGATCATATAATTCCCAATCAAGGTCTAACGCTTTGATTCGTTCTTTAACACTTTCGTAGTCGTCCACGTTGCCCACTTTGAAATAGGCACATTCAAAGAGAGGGGTATCCTGTTCTGCCTTTTCTGGGAAATGCAGATCTGTGAATATCACATTTTCGGAGCGATAGGTATCACCAGACATATAGGGTGTCATTTTTTCCTTCACCTGATAAATACCGATAATTTTCGCTTCTGATACAGGTTCTTCCTCTTTGATCGGATGAAAGCCTATGGTATCCCCAACTTTCAGACCATTCTTTTCGGCGAGTTCTTCGGAAATCACGCATACATCTTTGTCGCTGGGAGCGACCATGTGGCCTTCTTTGATACTGACGTTCCCACTTAGTACGTTGGCATCCAGTTTCATGTCTCTATTGCCAAGTAGGGCAACACCACCAAAGTCATTTGTCTGGTCTACATCGGGATCTTCGATTCTCTCAAATTCACTGGCCTTGACGCGGGTAGGAGCGGTGGTGATATTATAGTCTGAAATGCCTTCCACTCCAGCGATTTTATCAATATCCTCTGTTTTAATACAGTGAAAAACATTGTCTGTCCAAGTCCGCCACATCGTCTGCCCATCTATCAGTTCTTTTTTCTGATGATATCCCTCCAAACTCCCTTCCTTATCGCCTAATTTCAAGGAAAGTTCTTCCACTCGTTTGCTTTCGTTCTCTGCGTTCTTCGTCATTAAGAAGCCTGCGCCAATGGCCTGCCTTGTGCTATCTTTCGTAGCAATATTTGCTGTCTGGCTGGCCATTCCAGACAAGAAAAGCAGGCTGATGATACAGATAACCAATAAAAGCAGGATACTTCGCACTGGTTTTCTGATGACAGAGCACCAAGCTCTCTGTAATAAATTCATGGCTTTATCCCTCCATTCTTGAAAGTGTTTCGCGCGGATTTGTTTTCAGGATGGGAAGAACGGACAAGAATACAGAAATCAGTACAACAGCTCCCCCAATAGCAAGCAGTAACGCCATATCTTGAGATTGGAGCGATATTTGCAGACTAATCTGGGCAGTGCTGGAAGAAACCAGCATTTTCTGTAACAATTCCGCTGTATAAGTTCCCAAACCGCAGGCCGCCATAACTGAAATCAGAAAAAGGGTTGCCGATTCCAATATGGCTTGTAGGAAGATTTTGATTTTTCCCTCGCCCATACTGATGAATACCGCCATTTCCTTCTGCCTTGTCTTTGTCCACATACACAGCAGCAGTGATATGACCGCTGTTCCCGTGATAAAGGTAAGGATCAGCATAAACTCCACAACTTTCGTAATTTGTTCTAATGGAGCTTTCATCTGACGGTAGAGCGCATCAGAACCTTTAATACTCGTTTTATCGCCCAAAAGGGTTTGTAAATCATCGGCTAATATTTCCAGATGTTCTGGCTCGTCTGTGTAGACAGCCGCCTTATAAAAATCATCCTCGTCAAACAATTCAATATAGGCCGTATTATCAATGAATATCTGATTTTCAAGGCGGTGTACTGCCAGGGTAGCTTCATCCTGTTTTCGTTCATTTCCTGCTCGATAAAGCCCTGTGATCTTTAAAGTTGTTGATTTTCCGCCTTCGATCTCCACATCAATCTCATCCCCAACAGTAAGCCCATTCTTTTCAGCGAAATCGGCGTGAACGACTGCGCTATTTTTTGAGCCCGCTGTTAAGAAATGGCCCTTCGTCAATTTGTATGGACGGTCTACAAAGGGGCTGTCATATTCCAGCTCGTCATAAGAAGACAGTTTAACCATCCAATTCGCATCTTCCTCTGAACCGCTGGCTGTAACAGGAATCGCATTGTTTAAAAATGCGGAGTTCTCTCCCATACGGTTAATAGAAGTTACATGAGGAAGGCTTTTCATTTTTTCCAAATCCTGCGCAGTGATTTGTGCATCAGCGTCCGTAATCTCACAGACAACCTTTGATTTTGATTTTTCCTGCATACTGGCTTTCGTTTCCTCTGTGGCGTGCAGGATCATATTGGTGCTTAAAATCATCGTATTTACAAATAGGATGATAAGCAGCAGGAGAAGCGACTTTCCCCGTTTTCGCCACAGATACAAAAAAGCCCTTTGATAAAATGCCATCACGTCACCTCGTCATATTCACATCAATCCCTTTCATCATCTCTCAATAGCTACCTGGCATTTTGTCTTTATTGTAGATTTGAGGGATAAGTACCTTTTCAGCTTTTACTTTACCAGATTGGAGTTCTTCCCCAAAAATGATAACCTGTGTTTCTTTCTTTATATTCTCAGCGGTTACATCCTCATACTCAGGGGCTTTTTCCTGAGCACCGTCAATTTTGACAATCTGGAACTTACAATCCTCATCATAAATTACTTTTGTCGTATTCTCCGCTTTCTCTGAGCCAGGTGCAGGCATGACCGCAACAGCACCTCCATCGTCAGCAGTTTCTTGTTCTGTTACGACCACAGAAAACTCTCCATCAGAAAAGTCTTTCACCCATCCATTCAACAAAGAACCCTTATAAACCGCATCGTTCATGTTAGAGCCGCTTTGTTGCTGAGAGGGCGTCTGTGGAGTTTCCGCATTTTCCTTGCTGCCACAGCCAGCCAGTAGAGATAAAGCGCATACACCTGCCAAAAGCATTGAAATCCATTTCGAGTGTTTCATTTGAAATTCCACCTTTCATAGTTATAATTTTTGCAGCAATCCTAATTGCACCACACCAGTTTGGAATATGTGGTGGCTGAAAGCTCCTTACGAAAAATCTAAGGATATTTACCGAGCCGACATACCCTTGTAGTTGCCCCTTTCGGTTGGACTGCTCTCCCATGATACAAAAGAACTTCTCTAAAAGTCCTCTAAACGAGGGCTTATTTTTAACAATTTTTTAGAGGACTTTTAGAGGTTTCATATGCTATAATCTGTTGTAAAAAAGAACCCCAAAAAAAGGATTTGATATAAAGTGAGAGTTTTATTATTAGAAGATGATTTAAATTTGTGCTACACCATTGAGCAGGCCCTTGGGAAAGAAGGCTATTCCGTGGATTGCTGCCATGACGGAGAAACTGCTATGCTATATGCGCTTAATAGGGACTTGGGCTATGATTTAGCCATTGTAGACCGTATGCTGCCAATCATTGACGGTCTGACAATCATAAAATCCATGCGGCGAAAAGGGATCACTATTCCAGTCATTATCATTACAGGAATGTCCGCATTGGATGACCGGATCGACGGTCTGGATGGCGGTGCCGATGACTACCTTGTAAAACCGTTTCATATTCGGGAACTACTTGCAAGAGTCAGAGCTTTAACAAGACGCCCCTACGAGATGAAAGAATCGAACTGCTTAAGCTATTCTGATTTAACATTTGACCGGACGAATCGGCTGCTGCAGAAGGGCAATCAGGAATTAACCCTAACAGGTAAAGAAACGGAACTGCTGTATCATTTGATGAAAACGCCAGAAACGCTGCTTACTAAAGAACAGCTTGTCGTGCGGGTGTGGGGCACTAATTCTGATATTGAGCCAGGAAATGTAGAAAATTATATTTCATTCCTGCGTAAACGGTTGAAGGAGTTGCAAAGCCAATGTGAAATAAAAACGGTCTATGGAACTGGCTATAAATTGGAGTGTTCTCATGCTTAAAAAGTTATCCCACCGATTACAAGTCGTTTTCATCAGTACAATCATGTGCATCATAACTATTGTTATGGCCATTCTTTCTTATAGCCAGTATCAGTCCGAAGTCGGGGCTGACAAGAATTACACACAGAAGATGATTTCCTTTTTCGTCCTGGAATTGGAAACAGAGTCGATCTTGCCAGAGCAGGTGCTTTTAAACTGGGGAGCCAATGAAGTTTCCGCTATTTTAAAAGACTGGTATGGTAATGTCCTCTATGAAAACAACGCAAATTTCCCAACAAACGCCAAAGCTCTCTCCGTAACAATGAATGAGATGATTGCATATTTTCAGACAACTTCGGAGGCTTCTTCAATTATGGAGCCTTTGGAGATTGCGGGCAGCCATGGGGATCGTTATTTTGGAGTTACTGCCACAATCCGTGCAAAGTCAGGGCAAATCTATATGCTGGAGATTTTCTATCCGAAAACCTCCATGTGGGAAGTTTTTACAACTCATCTTGTGTCCTATGTTGTAGTCTGGATCGCCTCGTTCTTATGCGTATTTCTTTTGAGCTGGTTTATTATAAAAAGAACATTGGAGCCAACGAAAAAGATTTTGAAAAGTCAAAAAGACTTTGTTGCCGCCGCTTCACATGAGCTGAAATCTCCGCTGGCAGTCATTATGACAAATGCGGAAATGATTCAGGATACCATCCCGCAAGATAACCTACAGATACAAGCCAGTTTACAAACGATTGATTCAGAATGTATTCGTATGTCAAGGCTCGTCCGTGATATGCTGCTGCTCGCCTCATCGGACGCAGATAAATGGACAGTACAAAAGGCAGAGGTTGATCTGGATACGTTATTGATTTCTCTTTATGAAGCCTATGAGCCAGTATGTATGAAAGAAAAAATTAATTTAAACTTAGACTTAAATAAAGCCAGCTTCCCAAAGCTATATACTGACCAGGAAAGATTGTTTCAGATCCTCAGCGTCTATATGGATAACGCCATCTATTATTCTCTGGCTGGAGCTTCTATCGACATATGCGTCAGTCTTTCGTCAAAGGAAGTTACCATTTCCATCGTCGATCATGGGAGCGGAGTTGCGGAGAAGGATAAACCCTATATTTTTGATCGTTTCTATTGCGCAGACAAATCTCGCACAGATAAAACACACTTCGGATTGGGTCTGAGTATTGCATTGGAACTCTCCAAAATGTTAGGAGGAATTGTTGGCTTTACTGATACAGCAGGAGGCGGAGCAACTTTCTATGTTACTTTGCCAATAAAGTAAAAAAATCTATGTAGGAGGATCATATCAGAATGGAAAAATCCAAACTCGTAACTTTCATTGGTGAATTCTATATATTTGGCGGAGTGACCGTTCTGTTGTCGCTATTATTTCATGGCAGTACGCTTAACCATGTATTTGGGCTTCCCCAAGTACCAGATTATCTTGTAAAATTGATAATTGCTGCCTTATACATTCCAATGGGTTACTTTTATATAAAGCGGGTAAAGTTTGCATATTGGGCAATCCTTATATTAGCGATTGTGTCCTTTTGTATAAGTGCGGATTTAACAACAAATTTAAATATACAACCTTATATCGGGAATATGGTTTATTCGTTATGTGTTGTAATAGTAACCTTGCTGAAAAGAGTTTTGTATGCCACTACAAATTTTTAGAAAGTAAGCACTACCAGCTCATGGCCGCCTGTCCCCACCTCTGGGGACAGGCTTTTCTGATGTTATAAAATCCATCGCATTATGCCGAAAAGGGACAGGTTAATGGAGCGTATTGGGATATAAAAGAAAGCCGATAACCACAAGGGGATGCCTTGCGTGTTATCAGCTCTGCGTCTGGCTCTTTGATAACGGACATATTCAGTTGTTGTATCTTAATCAGTGTTTCATGCTTGCATTTCGGGAAATACAGCGGAAAATTTTTAAGAACCGTATCTTCCTGGATTTTCAGCTCGGTTTTGCAGCCGCAGATGGGGCATAAAATTCATTGTTCATTCCTCAATGTAGTGTCACCTACTTTATGTGCTTATCTTTCCACTACTTATACACTCGATCCAAAAAGGGAAGTAGAATACAGATTAGCAATAAACCATTGCAGGAAATCTGGCATAGCTTACCCCCTTAGATCAATGCAGCAGTGAAAATGCAAATTACCGTGACGATCAGCGCCGCAACTACTCTCAACAACGAGAAGCCATGCAATTTTTCTGGATGCTTGGTATCATAGCGAACCAACACACGGGAACCGATCAGCGCGGTCATAGGCACTTGCAGCTTGTTTTGTGATGTATAGTCCTGCCTTCACGGTATAGGTGAAGCTGGCCCATTTGGAATTGTGTAGTGGTATACTAAATTGGTAATATCTCGTACGGATAATATGATAAAATATTATTATTGAAGGAGGATATACAAATGTCAGTATACTACAACGAGGACTTCAAAATGGAAGTTGTAAGAGCCTATATGGCTGGAGAAAAATCCACAGCAGATATAGCTGCTGAATACAATATTTCAAAAACCACTGTTCGGGAATGGTCTAAGAAATATGGTAAAGAATGCCAATATAAAAATACCACCACTGAAAAATCAGAGAGTGATACTGCGCAGGAAATAAGACGACTCAATCAGCTGTTAAAGGAAAAAGATAAAGAGGTTGAGTTCTTAAAAAAGCAGCGGCATTCTTCGCAAAGGAAATCGATTCGTGGTATATCGGTTCATTAATGAAAACAGGGAATATTTTGGGTTAAGATGGCTGTGCCAGCATTTCGGCATTGGTCTTAATTGTTATTATAATTATCTTGAAGATAAAAAAAATGACTATCATACACAGAGTGATGCCATCTATGAAAGGATTAAGTACATTTATTACAACAATAACAGAACTGTTGGACATAGGGCAATGCGTATCTTTTTATCAAGATATGGTATTCATCTTAGCAAGACTACCATTCATAAATATATGAACAAAGACCTTAATTTAGCTACTGTTATTATGCTCGAGAAGCCAGGATATAAGGCTTGTAAAAAACACAGGATATTTGATAACTTACTTAACCAAAATTTTTTATTAATGAGAAAAACAAGGTATGGTGCACTGAGTTTACATATATGCGCCAGTCTAATGGACGGTTCAGATACAACTGTACCATTATTGATTTATACGACAGAGCCATTATTGCCTCTGTAAATGACGACAATATAAATACAGAGTTGGCAATAACTACACTAACAGAAGCATTAGATGCCTAGAAACATCCCAAAGGATTCATCCTGCATTCTGACCAGGGAAGTCAATTTGCGTCATATGATTTCGTTAAGTTCTGCAAGGAACATGATATTACTCAGAGTATGAGTAACGCAGGTTGTCCTTATGATAATACACTGATGGAACGATACTATAATACATTTAAGAACTACTTTTATTACAGATTTACATTTGAAAGTGTAGAAATGCTTGACAAAATGACTAAGTTATATGTTAATTGGTACAATTATATAAGACCTCATTCTTACAACAATTATATGACGCCAATGGAGGCACGCTTTAGTTGAAATATTTCCGACCAAAGTGTTACCAAAAATGTTGACCAGTACAATACCACTACAGGCAGATACAGCGGACAGAAAAGGAAATCGCTGAAAAGCTGGATAGACTTCCCGAAACGCTCAAAGAGGACGGTTATCCCGATGTGCAGGCGTTTATGGCAACCTACCGCAAGGCGGAGGCAGTTGTGGAGCAGTACAACCGTGACCTTGCCGCATGGGAGCGACAGGTCAGGGAGAAGCAGAAACCCGCCAAAAAAGAGTAGGCAAAGCCGCCTGAACGGGAGAGCGTACTGAAACGCCTGCACCAGCTTCAGGCGGAAGGAAAGCAGAGAAACCAGCCGAGACAGAAAAAGAAATCCTTTGACAGAGACAGCCGATAAAGGAAACACCGTCAGCGTGTGACTGCTGGCGGTGTGTTACATACGGTATATTTAATTCAAATGGGATAGGGCATTATAATTGCCTATCAAAATATATGATTGCAATAAGTTCAATCAAATTGCGAACTCCGATATAAATCAATGCAAAAGTAATCACCCTCTGAAATGTGAATGTCGTTTGACTATCTATAAACAACGGTAAGATAACAAGCACTATAAGTAAAATCGAGTTTGAGATATTCGCAACATTATTTGCTTTTAGCTGAATCAATCCCCAACGCTCATCACCTTTGTATTGCACCTGTTTTTTGGCTTTTAAGAAATATAGCCCCAAAGTTGCAACTAATGCTGCAATAAGAAAAATCAATAAAATTATTTGTTCGTTCATACTATTTGTCCTCCCTATGCTCAAAAACTTTATCAATAGATACGTCAAAGGCTTCTGCAATCTTAAAAGCTAATTCCAAAGACGGTGTGTATTTATATTTTTCTATTGATATGCCTGCCTTGAAATTTTAACCTTATTAGCTAAATCTGCTTGTGTCCAATCTCTTTCAGCTCGTAATACTTTAATCCTATTCCATATCAAAGTCATCTCTCTTTTCCAAAATGTAATGTAGTGATTACATATATAATGTAACGTATTCATTACATTTTGTCGAGAGTAAAAAACCACAATGCACTCTAAGGTACGGACAAAATGTGTAATAGGAAAAATATAGAAAAGCGATAGAGTTTCCCCTACCGCTTTAGTTATTTATGCAAAGATGATTTCTTTATCCACAATCTCTTTTGCACATGCCCGTATATTATTCATTCTCTGTGTCCATTCTAAGGCGTTTTCTGCCTTTAGCTGCTCTGTAATACCTTGCGCCTGTTTCATCTGTTCTATGAGATTTTCCATACGCTCCTGCGCCTGTTTGTCAATGTCGGCAAGGTAGGTGTTCAGTCTGCCACCTGTAAGCAGCGTTGTGTATGTACTTCTGTGGTATTCTTTCAAATATCGCAAGTGCCGTTGCCCCCACAAACCGATAGGCTGTTCCTTTTCGGATGGCAAGATAAGGCAAGGAATATAATAATCTCCTTGTAGTTCATACCACAAACTATTTTTATCATCGTAAATCTACTTGTTCATTGAAAAATCCTCCGTTATAATATATTCGCACATATATCACAGTTCTCCGATTGCCACACTTTGTTATATCTTGTTATGAGATTTTCTTGCCCCTGCATTTGCCCTTATGATCAGTCAGAAAAAGAGTAAACTTGTGTGTAACCGTATAAAGAGATAAGGCGAACACATTGCGATGAATTCTTTATTTTCAAGGCTTTCGGAGGATTTTATTAAAACACTGTAACCTCTATTAAGAGGTCATAATTTCTTGAAAATCAAATTGGAATTTGAGAGGATGAATTAAATTGTTATTTTATTCGACTGCTTTTATCACTTTACTAAGTGCTGTATTGGGATTACTTTTTTCTATTCAAGCGATTATAAAAGGAAAAGGCACAGAGCGAGAGAACACTTTGTATATATTTGCAAGAAGTATAGCAGTTCTATGCGCATCTACAATTACGCTAATTATTAAATCGAATAACCTATTGCTGGTTATTACGGGCACAATGATGATTGTCCAAATTGTATCATTGGACTATATATTAAAAATCGAATAAGGACAATCGGACCGTTTGTAATGGCATTTCTTCATGCGACTTGTTTGTATTTTTGCTTGTAAATATGGATTTAAGAAGGAGAAATCTGACAATGAAAATAAACTTTAGATTACAAATAATTATTATAGCCATTTTGATAGTTGCAGGGTTTGTGCTTTCACTTTGTTTAGAAAAAGATATATTTTATAATCTTGCTTGGGCTTTTTGCGGACTCCTTTTTGTAGTTAATCCTGTCTATCTCAAAGATATTTTTAATGCAAATATAGAAAATATCAAAAATGGAATTCGAGTAGCAGGATGTATTATAATTTTTATTGGATTAACAAACGGGTTTGGGCTATAAATCCTAATTTGACTCTCTAATTAGCCTCGCCGAAGCGGGGCTTTTCCGTTCTCTGATAAAAGAAAAAGATATGTTTTAGGCCTTTTAGAGATTGCATTTTGACCAGTGGTGTATAACTTATCCCAACAGGGTGTTACAACTTTAATATACCAGAACACCGCAAAGGCTGGCGAAAAGCGTTTCAAGTATGAGCAGAAAGTCAAGCTCATCAATCAGATTACCACCAAGGGAAAGAACGTGAGAGGTCGTGGCTACACCAACTATATCTTAACGGCTGACGATATGCTTCCAGCCGAGGAAAGCAAGTGAGGGGGTATCAGATAATGAGATTAGCGAATGGAATTGTGTTAGACAAGGAAAAGACCTTTGGTGTGCTGAAATTTTCTGCCCTTAGACATGAGGTGCGTGTGGAGAATGAGGACGGAACGACCAGCGAGGAAATCAAGCGAAGAACCTATGATTTAAAGTGCAGTCAGCAGGAACGCACGATACAGGTATTTATCCCAGCGGAAATCCCTGTCAAGGACTATCCGTACAATGCCGAGGTGGAGCTTGTCAATCCTGTTGCTGATACCGTGGCAAACGCTAACTACCGAGGGGCAGACGTTGAATGGTATATCAAGGCAGACGACATTGTGCTGAAAAATAAAGGCGGTCAGCCCGCAGGCAATCCGCAGGGACTGCAGAAAAAATAGGCTATCTTTCCCTATTTCTATGATATATAATAAAGATAGAATAAGCAGGAAGGAGGACTGCGGTATGGGTATCTTCGTTACATTGTAATAGCAAGGTGTATCTTTGTTATTACGCCTTGCTAATCAGTCAAAAAAAGAAATGATTAGGAGGCTAAAAAGATGTCGTATTTTAATTATCAGTCAAAAAAGATTTTTTACAAGGAAATCGGCTTTGGGAAACCACTTGTTATGTTGCATGGTGATACTGCTTCATCTGTCATGTTTGAGTTCTTATTACCTTTATATCAAGAAAACTTTCGAGTTATCTTGATTGACTTCTTAGGGAATGGACAATCAGACAGAATTGAAAAGTTCCCAGAAAATCTCTGGATAACGCAGGCTGAACAAGTTATTGCACTTATTGAGCATTTGAAGATTGAGAAAGTGAATCTCTTAGGGACAAGTGGTGGAGCTTGGGTCGCTATCAATACAGCATTAAAGCGTCCCGACCTTATAGATAAGGTTGTTGCCGATAGTTTTGACGGCAGAACTTTACATGAAACCTTTGCAGAAAATCTATTACAAGAAAGAGAATTTGCTAAACGTGATATTCATGCAAAGCAATTCTATGAATGGTGTCAAGGTGAAGATTGGGAAACTGTCGTAGACCTTAATACACAGGCACTTACAAAATGTGCTGTAAACAGAATACCCTTATTCTGTAAGCCATTAGAAACTTTGAGTACCCCTATTCTTTTTATGGGGAGCTTAGAGGACGATATGTGCCGTAAGAATATGATAGAGGAATACACAGAGATGAACCAGCTCGTACAAAACGGTACGATACATATTTTCAAAACAGGTGGACACCCAGCTATTATGACAAATGCTGAACTTTCTGCCAAAGTAATTACTGAATATCTCAACAACTAGATTTTACAATTATCTAGTAATTACATTAGGCAGGTGGTTATTTTTGAAAATGCTAATCGTTGAATTTACTGACAACGAAGAACGATTGTACCATCAGACAGTTGAATGGCTGTCTACAAAACTTTCAAATGCCCCTACCTATTTGAAGAAAGGCGACAATGGATTTACACTCAATCCATATACTCGTATCTGTACCACAGAGAATGGAAATGTTATCACTATGAAAGTCTGCACTATGAAAGTCTGCACTATGAAAGTGGGGACGCATAAGAAGTCCGTCATTGACCTGTGGGTGGTGCTTATCCCAAGCGTGAGCTTTGGCGTGTATAAGAACTTTACTGTTATCGACCAGCACACTATGCATGAGGTGGAAACCATACAGCTCCGCTTAAATGACACCAACGGCATAGAGAATTTCGTCAAGAACTTTGTGAAGTCCTACTATACATGGTCGAACAGCAAAGAAGTTATTGAAGTAAGGACACAGGCTATCAGTGCGTATCTAACACGGGAATTGCAGGATTTGAACGTCGATATTGTGAGAACGGATATACCGACCAGCTCCACGGTTACAGACGTGCTTATCTGGGACGTGGAACAGTCTGGGGACCCTACCTACGAAGTAGATTAGCAGATAAAAGAGGGCGACCAGACAAGGGACATATCAGAAACCTATACCGTGAAAGTCCATGTGACGCTGATACCACCGCAGACGCTACGGCATTTTTGGAAACATTCTTCAAACTGTACCCTACCGCAACGGATAAGGAGATTGCCTACTATGTAGAGAGAAATGCCCTTGAACCAGTAAACGGGGACTACATCGTTTCCGAGCTTGTCAATCTCGTATTCACGGCTGACGGCGATAATGTGAAAGTGAGTGTTGCGGTAAATTTCATTGACAACCAGACAAAGACAACATAGGTATCACAGTATGAGTTGACACTTCATAAAGATAGTAATTGGAAGATTATAGAATAAAATCAACACTTGTTTTTTCGTTGTTCAAGTTGTATAATAAGTAAGAAAAGTTATACAATTTAGAGAGGAGCGAGTTCATGTCTAATGAAAACAAAAAAGCAAAGAATAATAAATTTGTCGGTTCTGTTAAAGTAGGTCCAAAGGGACAGATTGTAATACCAAAAGAAGCAAGAGAAATGTTAAATATCAGTACAGGTGATACTTTGGTTTTATTAGCAGACGCAAAACAAGGTATTGCTGTTCAGAAATATGAAGTTTATGAAGATCTTTTTGAACAGGTGTTTAACTCTGGACAATCACCTACTAAGCCAGAATAATGTGAATTACTAAGGCGGTGCTTTACGGCACCGTCTTTTTTTATAACTTTTAATAAAAAGTAAGAAAAGTAATACTTTTCTGTTGACGTGCCACTTAATCGGTGTTAATATAAGTATAACAAGTATTACTTGTTATACTTAGAAAAGGAGGAAATGTAATGGATAAAGATATCACAGAACATTATTCCCACAATGGACGATATTTAGGAATTTTAAAAGTGGGAATAAAAGGTCAAATTCTTATTCCTAAAGAAGTAAGAGATTTCTTCGGTATTCATATTGGCGAGCTATTAGTGTTGCTAGCCGATAAGGATAAAGGAATTGCCTTACAGAAAATGGACGGTTGTAATGAAGCTTTTCAAATGGCATTTCAAAAGGAGGACGAAAAAGAATGAACGCAATAGAAATTAAAGATTTAACAAAGCGATATGGGAATTTAACTGCGGTTAATTCTCTCTCGCTTAATATCAAGCAAGGAGAATTCTTTGCAATGCTTGGTTCAAATGGGGCTGGAAAAACGACAACAATTAAAATGTTGAGCTGTTTGACAGAGCCAACAAGTGGCGACGCTCTTATGTTAGGAAACAGTTTGAGAAATCAGTCTGATAGAGTAAAGAATATTATCAATCTTTCTCCGCAGGAAACAGCCGTTGCTCCAAAACTAACAGTCAAAGAAAATTTAATGATGATTGCCCGTCTGCATGGTAGTTCTAAACAGGAAGCAAAGGAAAAGGCTGACAAAATTATGGCAACCTTTGAATTGACTGACCGTAAGAATGACAGAGCGAAACAGTTATCGGGTGGCTGGCAGAGAAAATTGAGTATTGCAATGGCATTGATAAGCAATCCTAAAATTCTTTTCCTTGATGAACCGACAATAGGACTTGACGTAAGGGCAAGACGAGAATTGTGGGGAACAATGGAGAAGCTAAAAGGAAAGCTAACCTTGATTTTAACGACACACTATCTTGAAGAAGCAGAAGAATTAGCTGACCGTATCTGTATTATGGATAAGGGTGTTGTGCAGGTTCTCGGCACGGCAGATGAAATTATCAAGGTATCGGGTGCAAGAAATTTTGAGGAAGCATTTTTGATGTATACAGAAAGGGGTACCGAATTATGAGATTTACAATTTTTACAGGACGTAATTTTAAAGAGATTGTACGAGACCCTATGAGTATTTTCATGTGTCTTGGGTTTCCTGTTTTGTTAATTATCGCTTTAGCTCTGATGAAAGAAAGTATCGGTGGAATGGCTGATGTATTTGAGGTTCAGAATTTCGCACCGAGTATGACAATTTTAGGAATGGCGTTTCTAAGTACCTTTGTAGGTACGTTGATGTCCACAGACAGAAACAGCTCTTTCCTAACACGATTATTTGCTTCACCAATGAAAGGAATTGACTATATTTTAGGATATTCCATTCCTATCATTCCACTTGCAATTTTGCAGGCTGTATGTTGTTTTGGTGTAGCTCTTTTCTTCGGATTACAATTAAATATAAGTATTTTGATAGCTACTTTGACTTTAATTCCAGTGGCAATACTATTTATTAGTTTTGGCTTGTTTATTGGTAGTGTACTTTCAACCAATAATGCAGTCAATGGATTTGGAACAATCTTAGTAAACGCAACCGTATTTTTAAGTGGTGCTGTTCTATCCTTAGATATGATTGGCGGTACATTTAAAACTGTGTGTGATTTACTACCATTCAGCCATGCGATAAATGCGGTAAATTATGCAATAAACGGTAATTTTTCAGACATACCATTACAGCTCGTGTGGGTATTAGGTTATGCTCTGGTACTTATCATACCGTCTGTTATTATCTTTAAACGCAGAATGAAAGGATAATCATGGTTAAGATATTCTCGCTTTCAAATTTGAACGTAAAATATATTACAGATTATCAAGGTTTAGAATACTATCAATAGTTACAGAGTTATTTGCACCCTATGAATAGCGGTTCATCAGAAGAAATTGTTATTTTAGATATGGATGCTGATAAAAAAATTATTTTAGAAGAATTGCAAGGATGTACAGCTTTTTATATGATAGGTTTGAAAAGTTATGACACATTTTAAAAAATATCTTGAAAAACATTTTAATTGCACTTATCATTTCTTTATCAAGCTTGATATTGATTTTAAATGCGGGAGGTCATAACTTGATTATTGAAGAATTTAAAGATATTAGAATAGCATATATACGCAGAATTGGTAAGTATGGTAAAGGTAATAAGCAACTAATGGAGAATTTTAAAAACTACTTAAAAGCAAATGATTTATTCAAAGATGATGCAACGATACTTGGTATAGCTTTGGATAATCCTATACAAACGCCAGAAAACGAACAAAGATATGATGTAGGCATTATTATTACTGGCAGAGAGAAACATTGGGATTTACCTATTCGTAACATTGCCAGTGGTCGTTATGCTGTATTTGACGTCGCACATACAGAAGATGAGGTATCGAATTTCTGGAAGAACATTCAAAAATTAACTGCCGATTTATCTTTGGACTATACTAAACCGATCATTGAACGATATGCTTTCTCGAAAATTTCATTACATTTATGTGAATTTTGTGTTCCTTTAAAATAAAAAGAAAATTGAATTATTCTCTCTAAAAAAGAAGTCGCTACTGGAGCAGCTAATTTTCCAGTAGCGATTTTTCTTATTCTTTGCCATTTGTAGATGGAACAAATTCCAGAATATCTTCGATTTTGCACTCAAGAGCTGTACAGAGTCTTGCGAGAACAGCAGTATCAAGTCTTGTGATTTCGTTGTTGCAATATTGGTTAAGCTGTGTTCTTTGCATTTCTGCTCTGTGGGCGACTTTATTTTTAGAAATTCCCTTAGCTTTTATCAATTCATCTACTTTTATTCGTATGTGTCCAAAATCATTCTGTTCCATAATGAGCCTCCTTGTTGCGCAAATCGAAAAGGCAGATTAATGTCAATAAAACCTGATTAACAATTATAGTGTACAAACTTAGAATTAAAATATAAGTTCTAAGAAGTAGGAATAGACTTCTTACACAATCGCAAAAGGAGAAAAAGTTATGGAAGATTTAATTACAAAAATAGTAGAAGCTGGTATAGGAAATGTGATTGATAAACACACAGATCCGTTACTATTACAAGACAATGAATATCAACACGACTGCAGAGACTTAGACGAATTAGAAAAAAGATACATGGAGTTAGACTTGTTCCCAAAATACAAAATGATAATAGAAGATTACCTTGCCTGTTTGGACACAACGAATTGTAGAGCCAATGAACTTTATTACATAGCAGGAATAAGGGATGCTATACTATTTCTAAGCAAGACTGGAATAATAAAAAGCGGAGCAGATAATTAATAGAGGACTAAATGAAAAACATAGAAAAATTGGATAAAGTTCTTTGGAGCTTTTTAGTAGAGACATTTGAATTTATTGATGAACAAACAGCAGCAATAGATTATCGGATATCGATGACACAAGAAATCTATGATTCTATTCTTGATCGGTGTATGGAACTTGGTTCTAGTGCTGATAGATTGTCTTATTGGCTGGCTTGTTCCACGCTCTGTATGAGAGACGCTGGAAACAGCACAGTTCGCAAGTTCAGCTAATTTTTCTTGTGTATAGTGTTTTGGCTGTCGATATTTTTTTCAGTCGTTCTCCAAGTGCTTTATAGTCTAATTTTTCTGGCATGATGGCATCCTTTCTAAAAATATTTCTAACTTGTTGGTTTGTTAAACATATGTTACACCATCTTCAATAAATTCTTTCAGGACAGTTTGGGGGGATTTCCATCCCAGAGGACGCATCGGGAATTGATTATAATCTCTACGATTATAACGCTTGAGCTGTTTGCTAAAGTCCTCAAAGGAATAAAACATATGGGTCGCATAGAAACACTCATTTGGTATGCTCCCTTCTAGGTAGACAAGTGCAATAGTAAAAACTTGTTGTATTAGAAGGGAGCATACCAATAAATATACTGGGGGTTAGTTTTGTACTTAATGGCAGCTTTTATAACGCCAAATTTTTGAGCATATTGAATAAGTGATAGACGATATCGCATATCTTGTGTTATACTTGTCATGCGAGGATACTCCTTTGTGTATTTTTTGTTTTGTGGTGATTCAAATATAACACAAAAAGAGCGAATCCTCGCTTTTTTATTATTTTATTGTAACACATGTATTGTAACCTTACAAATTATTTGTTATTATTTGAAAAAATATACTTGAATTGGGGCATTGTATATACTAACATTCAAATATATAGTTATAAAATAGAACTATAAGGACTAGTTGTAATAATCATATTGTCAAAAAAACCCTAAAAAATGGCGAAAAAGGCTTGATATCAGAATTTTTAGACAAATACCTGCAAAAACAGGCTCGCAAACCCGCACAAATAAAAGGTTTTTGAAGGGTGTGGAAAAGGAAAAGCTTGTGAAAGAACATTAACACAGACAAAGATCATGATTGTTACACCCCAGATATGTTATAGAAAAGCAAAAGCTTGTTTCAAAACGTTAAGATTGGGAAAATGATTATGGGTATAATCTCTTATTAAAAAATAAATAGGAAAGAAGAGATTAAAAAGGAAAAAGATCTACTAATATAGTTTTTACTATATTGATAGGTCTTTTCCTTGCTATAAGGAAAGAAAGTTCTGGTAAAAGTTTCTTTTGTTGTTTTGTGATATTTATGAATGGTAAAAATATTGGAGATGTAAGGCAAGATTGTAAATGGTTTAATAGCAAAGCTGTTTGAAAATAGAAAAATTAGGAAATGAAAATTTATTGAATAAATCGAACAAATATTCTTGACTTGTTTGCGTTTTTATGGTACTATTTTTTATGAAAAGAGTGAGCGTTGAATGATTATGTAGGAGAATTATTCATAATGAATGACATGAATTTAGTAATTTCTTAGAAATCAATCAAATCTATTTTTCCCCAATTTACAATTCTATAGAGAGAAACAAATGAGAATGGAATAGGATTTTATCCAGAAGAATTTTATTTTGATATCTAAAGACGTTACACATGGTCGCGGCTATCTATACTCATTGCAGTATCCTATTGTATGGGTTACTAAATATAGAAAATCCATATTCGTAGGCAATATTGAAGCAGATGTCAAAGATTATCTGCTTAAAACGCTTAAATCTATCGATATGACACCGATTGCAATGGAGAGAATGCCTGACCATATACACCTGCTTGTAGATTGTAAGCCGCAATTGCGTCTGTCAGATGCAATTAAGATATTAAAAGGTAACACAGCAAGGTGGTTATTCCTAAAACATCCTGAGAGAAAGAAACAGCTCTGGGGTGGCCATTTGTGGAATCCATCCTATTTTGTGGCTACCGTAAGTGATAGGACACTCGAACAGGTAAAACATTCTATCGATGATCAAAAGCAAGAGTAATCTAAGGAAGGGGGCTTGTGGTATGAAGATATTGGTACTATGTCAAGAAAAAGTACAAATTAAATGTAACCATTTCTCACATTCAGCAACAAAGGTTAACTTGTTATCTTTGATGCATTCTCTTCTATATCTTGTAGATATTGTTTCTCGTACTGATCTGGACACCAATATCCGCAATGGCTGTGAATGCGCACGGTATTGTAAAAAGTTTCTATGTATTCAAAGATCAATTGATAAGCATGCGTATAATTACATATCTTAAAACGGTTGATCCATTCCCGTTTTAAGAGTGCATGAAAGGATTCTATACAGGCATTATCCCAGGGATAGGCTTTCTTGGAATAACTATGGATCATTCCTGCAGTGGCATTTCTGAATGCTTCCGATACGTATTGACAGCCTCTGTCACAGTGAAAAATTAACGGTTTGTCAATCTTTCGGAGTTTCTTTGCTTTTTCGATACACTCCACTACATTGCCTGCTTTCAGGGTGTCACTAAGTACCCAGGAAATAATTTTTCTGGAATACAAGTCCATAATACTTGTGAGATACACAAACCCTTCACGTGTCCAGATATAAGTAATATCTGAGCACCAGACAGCATCCGGATGATCTGGA
>FCNS01000004.1 GCA_900045905.1 Clostridiales bacterium CHKCI001
CACAGAGTTTTACTCTGTTTTCCTTTCTTATCAACTTTGAGTTATATTATAACACAATTTTTGAAAAATTTCTCCTATTAATTTCCCAAACTTAAAACTCTTACTATTATATGTATTTTGATATTTTGTCAGACTTTTTGTAAATATAGAATACAATATAATTTTAGAAAACTTTCGACAAAAAAGAAAACTTTTTTAATTTATATAACGGGATATTTTTCTTTAATTACTAATTATCTCCTATTCTATTTTGTATAATATATTAGATATTATATGAATTTCATTTCAGATATTTTTCTATTTTTTATATCCCTACATTTTCTCATTTTATTTGAAATTAATTTTCTATTTTATTTTTTTCTATTTTCCGTTATAATATAAGAGTGAGAAAATTTAATGAATTCAAGGAGGAATTTCGTATGGGCGGAATCTTTGGCGTAGCATCAAAGAAAAATTGTGTCATGGATGTATTCTTTGGTACAGACTATCATTCGCACTTAGGCACTCGCCGCGGAGGTATGGCCGTTTATGGTCCTACTGGTTTTGATCGTGCTATTCATAATATTCAAAATTCTCCATTTCGTACTAAGTTTGAAAGGGATGTAGAAGAATTTGAGGGACATTTGGGAATCGGATGTATCTCTGATTATGAACCACAACCACTACTTGTTCAGTCCCACTTAGGCAGTTATGCACTTACAACTGTTGGTAAGATTAACAATTTGGATGAATTAGTAGAGCACTCTTATGAAAACGGCTGCTCCCATTTCCAGGAAATGAGTGGTGGTAACATCAATCCAACCGAATTGGTGGCTTCCTTAATCAATCAAAAAGACTCCATCGAAGAGGGCATTCGTTATGTTCAAGAGATGGTTGACGGATCTATGACCCTCTTACTTATGACTTCCAAAGGAATTTATGCAGGTCGTGACCGTCTTGGACGAACTCCATTGTTCATTGGAAAAAAAGAAGATGCTTTTTGTGTTTCTTTTGAAAGCTTTGCCTATTTAAATCTTGGCTACTCAGACTTTAAAGAACTTGGTCCTGCTGAAATTGTATATATCACCCCTGAAAGCGTTGAAACGCTTCTTCCTGCGCTAGAACCAATGCGAATTTGTTCTTTCCTCTGGGTATATTACGGTTATCCAACTTCCACTTATGAAGGGGTTAATGTAGAGCAAATGCGTTATAACTGTGGTGACTTACTCGCCAGACGTGATGATGCAAATCCAGATATCGTTGCAGGTGTTCCTGATTCTGGTATCGCTCATGCAATTGGCTATGCAAACCGTTCTGGCATTCCATTTGCACGTCCTTTTATCAAATATACACCAACTTGGCCAAGATCCTTTATGCCTCCAAAGCAAAGCGATCGTAATTTGATTGCCAAGATGAAATTAATTCCTGTAGACGCTTTAATCCGCAACAAGAGTCTCTTACTAATTGATGACTCGATTGTTCGCGGAACACAACTTCGTGAAACCACAGAATTTTTATACCAAAGTGGTGCAAAGGAAGTTCATATTCGTCCAGCGTGTCCACCTTTATTGTTTGGATGTAAATATTTAAACTTCTCCCGTTCCAATTCTGAGATGGACTTAATTACTCGTCGTATCATTCAACAGCGTGAAGGAGAGCATGCGGAAGAAATGTTACAGGATTATGCTAACCCAGACAGCGATAATTATAAAGAAATGATTGAAGAAATCCGCAAACAGTTAAATTTCACAACACTTTGCTATCATAGATTGGATGACCTCATTGCATCCATAGGTATTTCTCCATGTAAACTTTGTACCTACTGCTGGAATGGAAAAGAATAAGGAATACGACATTTTCGTAGTAAAAAATAAGACCTCTGAATTTTATGGTTTCTTGTATAGCATATAAACAATACAAAATATCATAGCTATTCAGAGGTCTTTTATTGATGCAAGTGATGAGCTAAATTCGCAACGTGCGTTTTACCTCGTTTCTACTCAGATTACAGACGTTTCATTATTGCATCTCTTTCTGCCTCATATCCTGGCTTTCCAAGCAATGCAAACATATTTTTCTTATAACTTTCCACACCTGGCTGATTAAATGGATTTACTCCTAATAAATATCCAGAAATACCACATGCAAATTCATAGAAATAGAACAACTGACCTAAACAGAATGCATCTTGTTTTGGAACATGTACCATTAAGTTAGGAACTTGTCCATCTGTATGAGCAACAACGGTACCTTTCATCGCACACTTATTGACAAAATCAACGGTCTTACCAGCTAAATAATTCAATCCATCCAAATCAACTGGCTCTTCATTAATTATAACTGTTTCTCTGGACTCTTCCATAGAAATAACTGTTTCAAACATAATACGAGCACCATCTTGAATAAACTGTCCCATAGAATGTAAATCTGTTGTCAAATCTACACTTGCAGGGAATAAACCTCTTTGATCTTTACCTTCTGATTCACCATAAAGCTGTTTCCACCATTCAGATACATAGTGAAGACTTGGCTCATAGTTAGCAGTTACCTCTACACTCTTTCCCTTTCTAAGGAAAATATTACGTAAAGCAGCATACTGTAATGAATTATTTTCTTCAAATGGAGCATTCAATGCATTTTCTCTTGCAAATGCCGCTCCTGCCATTAAAGCATCAATATCTGCTCCAGAAGCCGCAATTGGTAATAAACCAACTGCTGTTAACACAGAAAAACGTCCTCCAACATCATCTGGGACTACAAAAGTTTCGTATCCTTCTTCTGTTGCTAACTTCTTTAAAGCTCCCCTTGCCTTATCTGTTGTAGCATAAATTCTCTTTGCTGCTGCTTCTTTTCCATACTTCTTTTCTAACATTTCCTTAAAAATACGGAATGCAATTGCTGGTTCTGTTGTTGTACCAGATTTAGAAATAATATTTACTGAAAAATCCTTTCCTTTCAACAGATCGCACAAATCTTTTAAATACGTAGAACTAATACTATTACCTACATAATAAATTTCAGGAGCCTTTCTTTCTTCTTTAGAAAGATTATTATAGAAGCTATGATGTAAAAACTCATTTGCTGCTCTAGCTCCTAAATAAGATCCTCCAATACCAATTACTAACAATACGTCTGAATCTGATTGAATTTTCGCTGCAGCTTCTTTGATTCTTGCAAACTCTTCTTTGTCATAATCAACTGGAAGATCAATCCATCCAAGAAAATCATTTCCTGCTCCTTCTTTAGAGAGCAATAATTCTTTTGCATCCAGTACCAGTTTTTTCATGTTTTCCACTTCTTCTGTGGAAACAAAGCCACTTACTTTAGAATAATCAAATGTTAATTTGTCCATTTCTTTTTTTCTCCTTTTTATATAGTATTTATTACAGTCCCCAATCCAATATAATGATTCTCGCTTGACTTACACCTTCGCGTGAATGAAGGACTACGGCTCTTTGAATGGACCGTACCATTCTCTAACAGATTTTCTCAGCTTCTTTATCCGTCCTTTCTAAATTTGTTGGAAATTCGTCTTAAACTGAGACATTAATAATGTCTATTGTCTGTTAAAATATGGATTTCGTTTGATATTTCTATTATAACGAATTTACACGATTATATCAAGTCAAATATTCCTTAATTATGTCCTCAATTAATCGTTCTTCTTTCGGTGTTAATTTCTTTTCTCTTCCATTTTCTCCCTCTCTTGCTGCTGCAATCTGTGCTAAACTTTTTTTCAAAGCTTCTGTTTGATCGATTTCTGGCTTTTCCTTCATATTACCACGCAATACTTTCTTTTCTCTTCCTTTTTTCATAAAAATATCATCTTTAATCGCTCCCTTTGTCATCATTCTTCCTTCACTTCTCTCCTCTGCTAATTCCTGAGGAGTACGCACAACTAATACATTTGTAAGATAATTACAAAGAGAAGAGCTTAATGATTCTCTCTTTGTCTTCGTATCCACTATATTATCAACTAAAACCATACTAATAGCTAAAATTGTCCCAATAGAAGCTTGCATCACTACTGTTTTTACTTCTGCTTCATATAAAAAACTCAAAAGCGAAGCGCAAAGCCCTATTACAAACACAAAAAGTCCACAATTTAATGTGATATTTTCTAATTTTCTAATACAAAAAATTCCTTTTCTATATCCACTTATATTTTTTTCCACAAAAGCTAATACATTATGTACTCCTACGTTCATCCGATAAGCCGTCTCATATTTTGTTTTCAACTGCCTAAGTTGTCTGTCTTGGGCAGTTGTAAGGTTGTCCGACTGCCTGATCAATTTTCTATAAATATGGTTTACACTCAGTTTTCCAATTACTCCCACTACACATATCGCGGTCATTATGTAAAGTACAAATCCCTTTTCTAAAAATGATAACATACTTTCATCCTCCTTCTTCGCTTTTACCGGTTCAGCTAACACTGATTATATATGAAACTATTATTCTGACAATGAGAAAACATCGGATTTTTCTGACAATTTACATCCATTCATGTAATTTCTCAACTTCATTTTTCTGCCGTTTTCTGTTACATAACCGTTGCCTCTTGTTGAAATAATTGTATCCTTCTTTTTTTTTGACGTATGAAATCTAGTGCTTGTAACCATTTTCTTTTTTGTCGTACGTTTTCAACCCCTCGCATATATTATAAACTGGACATCAAAATGGGTTTATGCTATACTTCTTAAGAAACAAATTACCTATTGCCCATCAATCGTGTATAATAATGACATAAAAGTTTATGTTATTCTCTTTTACAAATAAATAGGCAAACTTATACCTGAAAGGCTTGGTGAAAATTATGAAGACATTTAAAACATCTGGTGTATGTTCCAGACAAATCGATTTCGATGTAAAAGACGGAATCATTAAAGAAGTTCGCTTTGTCGGAGGATGCAGTGGAAATACACAAGGCGTAGCTGCTTTAGTAAAAGGAATGAAAGTGGACGATGCAATTGCTCGCTTAGAAGGAATTCGCTGTGGACATCGTAGCACCTCCTGTCCAGATCAACTTGCCAAAGCATTAAAAACTGTTCAAGACGCCTAAGAGCGATTAGGAGGTAAAAATGAAAAAAGTATTATTAACTGGTGGTGGCACCGCTGGACATGTAACTCCGAATATTGCCTTGCTCCCAGGACTTCAAGAAGCCGGTTTTGAAATTCATTATATCGGTTCTTACGAAGGCATGGAACGCAAATTAATTGAACATGAAAATATTCCATACACAGGAATTGCCACCGGCAAGTTTCGCCGTTACTTAAGTTTGAAAAATCTGACTGACCCATTTCGTGTATTAAAGGGATATTCTGAGGCATTAAAGTTCATTAAAAATTATAAACCTAATGTTTTATTTTCTAAAGGCGGTTTTGTATCTGTTCCTGTGGTTTTAGCAGCAAAAAAGTGTAATGTTCCTATCATTATTCATGAGTCAGATATGACACCTGGACTTGCAAATCGAATCTGTATTCCCGCTGCTACACGAGTATGCTGTAATTTTCCAGAAACGATGCAGCTCTTACCTGCTCAAAAAGCTGTCTTATCTGGTTCACCAATTCGTAAAGAGCTTTTAACAGGAAATAAACAAACTGCATTAGAATTTACAGGTCTCAATGATAAAAAACCTATTTTAATGATGATGGGAGGAAGTACTGGCTCCAAAGTTATTAACGAGACACTGCGTAAAATTCTTCCAAAACTTCTAAAAGAATTTCAAGTGATTCACCTTTGCGGTAAAGGGAACTTAGATTCCAGTTTAATTCAAGAAGGTTATTGCCAATACGAATATATTTCCAAAGAGTTAAAGGATTTATTTGCTGCCGCTGACATTGTACTTTCCAGAGCTGGAGCAAATGCAATTTGTGAGCTTCTAGCATTAAAAAAACCAAATATCTTAGTTCCTCTCTCTGCAGCAGTCAGTCGTGGTGACCAAATTTTAAATGCAGAATCATTCCGCAAACAGGGATTTTCCTATGTATTACAAGAAGAAAAAATGGATGAGAATAGTTTAATGGAAGCAATTCATCAAACCTATGAGCATCGCTCTGAATATGTTGATGCAATGTCTCACTCTAATCAATCCAATGGTGTCGATATTGTTTTAGGCTTAATTAAACAATTAGCTAAAGATTAATAACCAATTATAGGAAATCTTTTTATTATATATAGCATACCTTCTTTGTATTTTTTGTACGTTTAGGTAAGCTACAAGGCTGTTAGAAATAAAAAAGAAAGGGAAATTTATGCAAATCATTCTTTCAGTCTTAGATTTGCGCTTTTCAATATATAAGCAATTTGCATATCTGTTTCATTGAAAAGCTTGGTATCAATTATGGCTCAATTAAAAATACCTGATAACTATCAGTCTCCTTTAAATATTCGTGAGACTGAAATCGCTATTAAATATGTAAAAGACTATTTTGAACGAGAACTTGCAAATCAATTAAATCTTACACGTGTATCAGCCCCACTCTTCGTTGTTCCAGAAAGTGGTTTAAATGACACATTAAATGGAGTAGAGCGTCCTGTTTCTTTTGGTGTAAAGGAGCAAAACGATCGTCCTGCCGAAATTGTGCACTCACTTGCAAAATGGAAACGCTACGCATTAAAACGCTATGGTTTTCAACATGGCGAAGGATTATATACAGACATGAACGCCATTCGCCGTGATGAAGATACTGATAATATTCATTCAATTTTTGTGGATCAATGGGATTGGGAACGAATTATTGATAAAGAAGAACGTAACATAAAAACTTTAAAGTCCGTTGTTCAGCGTGTATATGATGCCCTTCGTTATACAGAACAATTTATTTCCGAAAAATACGGTTATATTCACTTACTTCTTCCAAAGGATATCTATTTCATAACTACTCAAGAATTAGAAGATATGTATCCAAATCTTTCTCCAAAAGATCGTGAGTACAAAATTTGCAAATTAAAAGGTGCTGTATTCATTATGCAAATCGGAGATAAACTAGCATCTGGAGAAATCCATGATGGGCGTGCACCTGATTATGATGATTGGAGTTTAAATGGTGATATTTTAGTCTATTATCCAGTGTTAGACATTGCTCTGGAATTGTCTTCTATGGGTATTCGTGTTGATGAGGAAGCTTTAACAAGACAATTGGAAATCCGTGGATGCAGCGAACGCGCTGAGCTTCCTTTCCAAAAATCTCTTTTAAATCATGAGCTTCCTTATACAATCGGAGGTGGAATTGGTCAGTCTCGAATTTGTATGTTCTTCCTTCGTAAAGCACATATTGGAGAAGTTCAAGCTTCTCTTTGGCCAACAGATGTTGAAAAACGCTGTGAAGAAGCTGGAATTTACTTACTCTAAAAGTATCGTCAATGTCCAGACAGCTAGGGTATTTATGCCCTATGCTGACTGGACATTGGACGATCTGACCTGTATGAGCAAGTAAGGCATTTGCCTGGATTGCGAATATGGGCAGCGATGTGGAGAGTGCGCAGCACGAAAAAATGGATTTTTATATCGTGGTGATGCCCGCTTTACGTGCATAGGCGTTTACTATAAAAAGGTGGTAGAATGATACACAAACAATTGGATTATTACCTAACTAATAATGGCTGGAAAAAAATCAGTACAAACATAAAAGAATTTGCACTCTATTCCATTCAAGTGAATCAGCAAACTTATGGAATTAGTATTTTAGACGATTGTTCTGGCTTTTTAACTCATCCATTATTATTAGAGCACTTACTCGAACAATCCGAGTCATTATTTTCAAATACTCCATATCCATACCAAACGCTTTGTATTGTGTTAACCAATCATCTAGCACGTACAAAGACAATGATGGAAGGAACTCATGCAAAATGGCTTATTGACGTTTCATCAAGTAAACTTATTATTTTTGAAAATCAGCCTTCTGATTTTTTTAATTTACGTCCTGTAATAGAGCAGATTTGTAATCCGGAATTTGACTCTGCTACAGTAATCAATACAACATCTTCCCTTGTTTCTTCTATTAGGCAGAAACTGGCCACTTTTTGGAAGGCGAATTCAGCAGCCAATTTTACAATCATTGTATTAAACATACTTGCTTTTTTAATTACTGAGATTATTGGAAATACTGAAGATCCTTCTTTTATGCATTTTTGCGGTGCTATAAGCAGTTCTGATCTTTTTCTATCTCACGAATATTTCCGAACTGTCAGCAGTATTTTTTTGCATTTTGGAGTTCAACACCTACTGAGCAATATGATTGTGCTCTGGGCGCTTGGTACTTCCTTAGAACGATTGGTCGGTAGTATTCGATACCTTGCAATTTATCTTATCAGCGGTATTGGAGCAAATATTGTTTCTATGTTATGGTATTGGCACAATGGAGAATACTATATTGTTTCTGCTGGAGCATCTGGTGCTATATTCGGTGTAGTAGGAGCTTTACTATATATTGTCCTTCGCAATAAGGGCCATATTAATGGAATTAGCAGCCGACAATTGATATGGCTCTGCGTATTCACATTCTTCCATGGTTTATTAAGTATGGGCGTAAATAATAGTGCCCATCTCGCAGGTTTATTCATTGGTATGTTTTGTGGTATCATTTTTTATCGATACAATCGCAATTAATAGAGCGGAAGTTTTTTGCCAAATTACCTTTTTGCAAAAAACTTCCGCTCTATTATGCAACTTAATTTTCCGCTGGCAACGTCTTAGGTAGCGTAATCGTCATTGTCGTTCCCTTTCCAACCGCAGAATATACAGTAATATGCCCTCCATGTGCATCAATAATTCGCCTTACTACTGGAAGACCTAATCCTGTTCCTCCTGGCTTATATGTAACAAATGGTTCAAAAATATGTACTAATTTTTCTGTCTCAATTCCACATCCATCATCCTCTACTGAAATTCGAATTGTCTTTTCATCTGTTGTCAATGTTACATTTACTGTCCCTTTCTCATCTATAGCTTCAAGTGCATTTTTTATTAAATTTAAAAATGCTTCATACAATTTTGTCTTATCTGCATAGATTGTAGGAATATCACTTTGACACCGAAATGTTAATATTTTCTCTGTATTTTCTGTTAATGGAAGACATGCCTGATAGGTATCTCTTAATAGTTTATATAAATCTACTCTCTCACAATCCAATCTTATACTATTATTATAATCATTCATTCGATTTACAAATGAAAGCATATAATTGCAGTCTTTTTTCACTTCTCTCCAATATTTGTACATCATAATTTCTGGATGTGATGTCTCTAAAAATTGCAGTGAACTATTCATCAATGTTAATACATTTCTTAATTCATGTGAGATATGAGATAAAAACATGGTTTGATTTTCTTCCATTTCACTAATAATATCTGCTGCTTTTGGATTTTCTTGCTTTAGTTCCTGTACTCTTAATGATAAATCATCTGGCCACATAGTATTCCTCCCCAGTTCTTTCTATCTTTTTGCCAAATTCCTATTCTACTTGTAAAGTGAACACTCGGAATCCGCTTCGCTAATTCCTCATGAACGCAGGCTGCTTTGCAGCCTGTCAGTGTGGGCTTTCCTAATCCCCTACTGACACGGGCATCTCCTCCCCCGCTTAGCGCTTCACGCACTTGAATCGGGAGACTGCCCGTTCTGCGTTCAATTTAGAATAGGGTTGATTGAATCATCACTAGTTTAGCATAAAGAGAAAATCTTAGAAAAGAAAGATACTGCGACAGCATCTCTATTATTTTTCAAAAATATTGTCAGAAATTATACATTTTCTTTCTCTCAAAAAGGATTATTTTTGCTTTATAATTAATGGAACTTTTTACTCAATTATGATATAATTAAATTCGTAATTTTAAATAGAACGAAAATATTTCTAATCAGGAGGTACTTAAATGGAAAATTGTATTTTTTGTAAAATAGCATCAGGAGAGATTCCTTCTCAAACAGTTTATGAAGACGATCAGTTTCGTGCAATTTTAGATCTTAGTCCTGCATCCAAAGGACATACTTTAATTCTGCCAAAGAAGCATTTCAAAGATGTCACAGAACTAGAAAAAGATTATGCAGCTGCAATTCTTCCTCTCGCAGCTAAGATCGGACAAGCTATGAAAAAAGAACTTGGATGTGCAGGCTTCAACCTTGTCCAAAACAATGGAGAAGCGGCAGGACAAACAGTAATGCATTATCATATGCATATCATTCCAAGATATACCAATGGTCCTAAGATGGTTGACTGGAAACCAAATGAATCTAATCCAGAAGAACAGCAAGAGCTTGCTGAATGCTTATCCAAAGCACTACAATAACTTATCTAACAGTCAACTACCCATCCTTTCGGCATTGGGTGGTTGACAACAGAAAAAGCAGAGAGATGGTAAATTTATTCTTCCTCATCAAAATACCATCTTTTTATAATAATAAAGTTTGCTCCTAACATAAAAAGTAAAACTCCCATACAAATCCAAGGATATTTTGCCCATACTTTCTGAATAGGAACTATTTTTCCGCTGAATATTACAATAATCACTAATAAGGTAAAAAACGGTACTGCCATCCATATTTTTTCTGCTGTAATAACTTTTTTATTTAGAATTAGCGATTTATATTTTCCTTCTTTTTCATATTTCTTTTCAGTTTTTTCCTTATTTTCAGATACCTCTAGTTGTTCTGGGACTTTCCAATTTATACTTCCATCCGAGATTGTTTTTTTCAATGGAATATAGGGATCTTCTTTTTTATCTTTTAAGTTTTCATCCTGTTCTTCCCCTTCTGATCTTTCATTAAAATTTTCTTCTGCCTTATGAAAAGAATTTTCTTCTCTTTTATAACACTTCCATTCTTCTGGTTCTCTCTGGTTCATTATCATTTGTATTCTTTTCAGAGAAATTGTCTCATTTAAACTTTCCTGAAATAACCCATATGCTAAGAAAACTGCTTCTGGATCTTTATGATCAATTTTTTTAAGAATCAGTTGCAGCAAAGATTGAAACCCATCTCTATTTTTTTCATTACCAGGAGGATAGTAACAAAAATACACATCCCATGTCCCTACTTCAATATAAATATACTCTCTATCCAACATTAAACACTGTTCAGATAGAAGATAACATTCCAATTGACCTATTGTGTCAGAAAATGATTGTATTAATTTCTTTACTTGATCATATTTCAGTTTATTTTCTTCTAGCCATTTTCCAAGCTGTTGTTTTCCTGATATCTCATAGTGGTACTGTAATTGGCTATCTACTTGCTTTACTCGAACTGACAGCAAACCTGGTATCTCATTTCTTTCCAGCATCTGAACTTGATAATCTATTTCTTGCTGCTGTTCTTCTGACAATATCATATAGCTTTCACTCATATCTTCCACATAGATGGTATTCATTTTTACCTCCTAAATGCTGCACTTCTACAAATGCGAATCAGTTCCTCAGATTCTTTATCTTCAAATTTCATTTGATTCGAGACATTCAAGCTTCTCACATTTAAAATGGTTTGAATCCATTTACCTGGAAAATAAACTTTCAGCTGATATTGCACTTGTATCTCTTCTCTCTTTATACTTACTTCAACTTGATCTAGATCAGATATTAATAAATTTCTTCCTAATTGTTCTTTTATTTGTTCTGTCAACTCATTTCCTTGATTATGATAAAACAATCTCCATAATATACTTCTGTTTGACCATTCTTCCCAATTAATCTCTCCATCTACTCGATCAGAACATTCGATTATCTGTCGATTTTCTTTCTTGGTAATTCCTGTTATAACAATTTCCGCCATATAATAATCATATAGATAAAATCCCATATAAATAATTCCCAACATAACACAAATAATAAAACACATAATTAATGAAGCTTCTACTGTATAACTGCCATCATTCATCTTTTTTCCTTTCCATATAAATTAATCTATAACGTTACTTACTTTTATCAACTATTTCCAATTAGAATAGAAATAAAATCCTTCTAATACTGTATATGCAGCTGTCACAAATGGAATAAATGGAATCTTATAGTTTCTTTGTTTTCTTCTAATTATCATAAGATAAGCAGAAACCAAACTGGAAAGTACAAGTGAAAAAAATAGCAATGAAAGTGTATCCCAAAACCCAATCCATAGCCCCAATATTAAGAATATTATTCCATCCCCATATCCAATACTCTGACTGGAAATTCTAGCAATTGCTAACAATACCACTCCAATCGTCATAGAAACTACAATGCCTCCAATGCTTTGTTTTTTTTCTGCAACCTGATAGATTACTGCACCTATACCACAGATAGCAGTCCACCAAATTGGAATTTTTCTTGACTTTAAATCTGTAATTGCACATGGTATTAGAAATATTAGTATAATTCCATTCACATTCGATTCCTTCCCCCTATACTTGTCTATTTTTATTCTTGCTTACATTTACTGCATTGAGGCAATCCATCTGCCTGTGACAATAAAATAGAATGGATTCCTCTTGTAAGACCTGGACATGTAGCACGATAATGATATCGATCTCCATATTTTGTAATATATACAAATTCCCCTATACTTCCCTTTGAACAAAATTCACATAGATAATATTTTCCTCCTGATTCATTTCTTTTCGATTTCAGATCAGCATAATATACTGTTTCAATATTTCTTTTTAGATAGCTGCATTCCAAATTTGTATGGTATACCGTTCCATTAGCAGTCACATATACGATTGTTTCTGCTTCTTCAGAAACTTCTTCTGTTCCTATCCACAATCTCCGCCTGCATCTCTGTGTAATCCACAATTGATTTGTATTTAAAATGGGAGAAAATGGAGAAATACTATAACTCAATACTAAATCTACAAATTCTTCCTCCGATGAAATTGTAGACCCAATTAAGAAAATCCCCTCACTTCCATTCTTAATACAGGAATGATCTAAATAATCTTTTCCAGCTAGTTGAACAATTTCATTCTTAACTGATACAAATGTTATTCCATCTATGATCCATTCTGCAATTACCTGATTTAATCCCTCTATCTCTTCTTTTATAAGTTTTTCAGCATAACTGTATGATGCTATTTTTTCTGCAGTTGTCTCTAATGCATTTTGCAGTCTTGTCTGAATATGTATCACCTGTCCCAATGAAATAATGCATATCATTACAAAAATAAATATTGGCAATACAATAGCAGCTTCTACTGTTAAAGTCCCAGAGATGAGTAAGGATATTCTCTCCTCGTTCCTTAAAAATTTTATTTTAAGATTTGCACTGGTACTTGGAGAGTAGTATTTTTTTTGCTGATATTGCCGAATTATAATTATTGCCTTCGATTTGAAATAAGATAGAAAACGAGAAGAGAACATCCTTACTCACCTCCTTAATAACTTCTGCCAAGAGCAGTAATAACTCGATATTGCTGTCCTTTTCGATTCATTGTATTTCTTACAACTGGTATCATTAGAAATAATTGATTTGCTGTAGCCTCTACACAAATTTGAGCGGCATAGACATAATTTTTCATTTCAAAATTGGGAGAAATTTGTTTCATATTTTGTTGTATTACATCCATAGTACGATAATATTTTTCTGTCTTATTCATCATTAAAAGTAGAATTCTAATATAATCTTCGTACAAGATTCCATCTTCATCTTCGATTTCATTTTGTTTTGCTCCATTAAAAAAATCCTTCAAGCCCTCAATCCCTAACTGCCATGATGCTTCTGTTTTGACTAACGCAACTTTCTTTCCATTTAATAGCCGTCTTACGTCCAACAATGACTCCGCATACGCCCAAACACCTACAATTACAAGCTGAGCTGCCGTTATAAGTGCTGGGATCATTGTCCATCCTACAATTGTTGTTGCTAATGCAAGTGCCGATTCCATTTTTTGCGCCGATGCGAGAATATGTGCCGCATTTAGTCCTTCTCTTATCCATAATAATCGATTTACACAAGTTTTTAAATTGTCATCATCTGATTCTTTTCCAAATAATATGTATTCTGTCTCATATTGAAGTCCTGATTTTTCCTTATTAGAAGTAAAATTTGAACAATACTCCAACACATATTCTCCATATAAAACCATTCTGGCAGCTTCTTCAGCTAAATTCTTATTTTCCCACTCTATTTGCGTTACTGATGTCATAGATGGAAGCACTTCTTTTTGTATTTTTATCCCTGATATAGAAGTTCCTGACGGAATGATCAATTTCCAAAATCCATTTTCTTTTACTTCTTCTGCTTGATGGATAATACTTTTCTCAATCGATTCTTTATATCGTTCTGAATCAAATTGATGTTCCGGTTCTGCTGCTTCCCCTGCCACATTGTCAGACGCTTCCTTTATAATATTATGTTCCAATGGACTCAACGCAGTTTCATCTACAATCAACTCATTTCCCCAATTCGTTTCATTTAACTTTTTTTCCGCATTTTGAATCTGTTCTTGTTCACTTTCCCCTTTTTCCACGATTTCTTTCCATCCAAACAATTTATCTGTAATAGCTCCAACTTCCTTATACTTCATATAATCTACTACTTCCTGTTCCAATATGGTTCCTCCAAAGTCTGTTGCTCTTACTGTATTCAATATTCGAATTTCTTCTAGATTCATTGGATACATAGTAATACCTGATAGAGAAATATCTAACCTTGGGATAAGTTCATATTGGATCCATTCTTGAAGTTCATTTCTTAAATATAGATCCGAGTATTCTGTATTTCCTCCACTTCCATTCAAAAATAATAATCCATATTTTTCCATAAGCTGACGATCATATGAAGCAAACAAGGAATCCAATGCAGAATCCGCTGCCATATCCAAATGAGTGCTTAATCCATTCACTCTAACATTTTCAATTGTAGTGCAAATTAATGTTATCATAATTGTCAAACTTAGACTTAAAAATACAGTAATACTTCCATTTTCACGTTCCATTAATATCCATCCATTACAGAATTTGAATTTTTTTGAATATTCTTAAAAATATCATCTACTAACTGCTTAATCTGTTCTTTAAAGATTAAAACAAGTGCAATTAACACAACTAATATTAAAATGATCTCTACAACTCCAATCCCAGATTCATCTTTTATTAAAGCTGCCCAAAATTCTTTTCCCATATTTACCTCCTAACTCCCCATTTACTGTGGCATAAATACTTACTTCTTAAACCAAAAACTCATTTACTAAAAATAAAATGACATAAACGCAGGTACAATTAGCACAACAATTACAATTCCGAGCATTAAAAACATTGGGAGTAATAACCTTGTCCCTGCTTCTTCTCCTAACCGAAGTGCCATATTTTTTCTTTCTTCTAATGCATACACCATCTCCTCTTCTAATTTTTGATTTAAACCAGAAATTCCTTGTTTTAAATTTTGTTCCAATAAATTTCCAAGTTTCAAATAACAGTGTAGCCCACACCGTCTTCCAAATTCACCATACGCACGGCTTTCTGGATATCCACTCTCAATATTATTTTTTGTAATAATCATTTCTTCATAAGCATATCTCATTTCCTTTTTTCGTTTTTCATAATCTGTAATGATTTTTTTCCACGCCATTCTGGGAGCCATTCCTGCTCCAATCAACAAATTTAATTTAGATACAAGAGAGGGATAATCGATTGCCATTTGATGATTTCTTTTTTTATACTGATTATTCAAATTTTGATATCCAATTAAAAGCACAAGTATAGCTGCTACTATTGATAAGCTAAATATTTCTTTATCATTTCTATCTTTTATTATTTTATACTTCAGTGGAATTTTCTCTATTGATTCAGGTAAATTTAAATATTCCTTTTCTACCTCATCTCGATTTTTCTTTTGAATCATATCCATTAATCTATCTAAATAAAATTCCTGATCCCTTACTTTTGGAACCACTACAACAGATAATTGATAAACAACTTCATATGTAGAATAAGTCATCCTAATTAGAAATTCAACTGCTTCTCCATTTTCATCTATATCTTCAGTCTGAATCTGTCCTCGATCATTTATAACTTCTGGCTTATTACTTTTCCAACTAACTCGTATCCCATAACCAATACTAGAAGGAAGTTGCAGATCTGTATTAATCTGATCCAATGAGTGATTACTTCCCAAAATAGAGTCTTTTAATTGTTCAAACTGTTGATCAAAAATATTTTTCATTTCTTCTTCACTTGGCTGTTTTCCATCTACTGTAATATCAATGGATTCTTCTTCTCCTATACCATCTACAGTCACATGATAGATTTGCGTCTCTCCAAATTCTGGTCTCTTTAATTGTTCTTGCCATATACTATTATCCTGAAATGCAATTATTGCTGAAAGAATAGAACCTAATAATAAACAAAACCATATGCATATACTTCGTTTTACCCCATCTAATTCTAACTTATCTGATGCATTTTCCTTTATATAGATTGCATTTGCCTTCTTTTCTTCTTCTCGTTTTTGCTTTCTTAGTGACTTTGAATATCGATCATAACACCATAATCCCATTGGATAAAGAAATTGAAACCATTTTTTTGGATATTGCTTTACTCGCTCCTTTCGATAAGATTTTTTAAAAAAAGCAAATAGAATCAATATCACTGCTACGATTCCATAAATCATCTACTACACCTCAATTTCTATTATTTTTTTCGCTAATATATAAGCAAATATATAGATAACAAGACAAATCGTCATAACAATTCTCCCTGAAATTGTTGTGTACATAGCTGAAATCATTTCAGCAGAAGAAATATTGATATAAAAAAGAATAAAAATTGGAATAAAATTCATGATTTTCTGCTCATACTTTCGAGATGCCAACATTGTTTGGATCTGTTCTTCCACCTGAAATCTCTGATTCAAACGCTGCACTGCCCATTGAATAATAATTGATACATTTCCTCCACTTCGTTTTACAACTGAGAAAACTTCTGCAAAATTTTCGACCTCTTCTAATCCAGAACGCTCTGCAAAATCATGCCACATTTGCTCAATTGGTCGGTTTAAAGATAATTCATTGTTCATCTTTTTAAATTCTAATACCATATCTGCATCTTTTCCCCATAACATCTCCAACTCTGTAATAATCTTTCCAACCGCATTTTCAGGAGAATAACCTGCTGATAATAAAGAAGCCATCACCAATATACCATCTTTAAACTGCATTCTCAGCATGTCTAATCGCTTCTTTTTCAATTCTATTTTTTTATATTTTAAATAAAAAACTACAAAAACCAGAGAAAGAATACATATTGTAATACTCTTATAAAAAATCCAACTAATTCCAATACTCAACACTGCACCTTGAATACTATAACGTAATCGTTGAAATGGATTCATCACATAAGTTTGGTAACTGATATCCTGCATCCCAGAGTTTTTCTCTATGCCGAAGTGTTTGTGCAGGAACAAGTTTTCCAATAATTTTACCGTCTCGTTCTCCCTCCTCCTGCCATAAATAAAGTTTATTTAGTACAATTTTCCCATCTTTTATGCCATCTACTTCATCAATTTCTATTACATGTCTGCTCTTATCCCTTAGACGCCCCAAATATACAATAATATCTAATGCAGAAGCAATCTGCCCCCTTATTGCCATCAATGGTAAATCCATTCCCATAAGTACCATCGTTTCTAAACGAGAAAGCATATCCTGTGAACTATTTGCGTGACCCGTTGACATAGAACCTTGATGTCCTGTACACATTGCTTGAAGCATATCTAGTGCCTCTTCGGAACGTACCTCCCCAACGATTATTCGATCTGGTCGCATTCTAAGGGCATTCCGTATTAATTGACGGATTGTAATTTCATATTTTCCTTCCAGATTTGCTGGTCTTGTTTCCAATCGCACAAGATTTTTCACGTTAACTAATTTCAATTCTGCGGAATCCTCAATCGTAATCACTCTTTCATCAGAAGGAATAAATTCCGCCAATGCTCCAAGAAATGTCGTTTTTCCAGAGCCAGTTCCACCACATACAAAAATATTATATCCACTTCGTACCAGATTGGCTAAGTCACCTGCTGCTTCACGACTAATACTATTCCAGGCAATTAACTGTTCCATTCGTATCGGTTCTTTTGAAAATCTTCTTATTGTAACGATTGGTCCATCTAATGCAATCGGCGGCAACACAATATTTACTCGGGAACCATCCTCTAGACGAGCATCTACCATTGGAGTCGCTTCATTTACTCTTCGATTCACTCGAGATGCAATTTGCTGTATTACATCCTCCAATTTCTCTTCTGAGGAAAAGGCTTTATCAAATTTTTGAATTTTTCCATTCTTCTCTATAAATATCTGATTTGCTCCATTTACCATAATCTCTGTCACATCACTATCATCAATGGCTTCACTCAATACGTCTAAACGCCGAAAGGAATCAAACAGTTCTTGACGATAACGATATTTCATTGGTAATGTAATATATCGTTTCTTACTTTCCTTTACAATAACTTGGTCAATCAATTCCATTAATTCTCTATCGCTAACAGAAACGGTCATATCCATTCGTTCCATAATTTTTTGATATAGATACTCTTTTAATTCATCTGTTTGTCTATTTTTATTCAACTATTCTTTCCCCTTATCGTGTCAAGTTTCTTACATAATCTCCCAATTCCCCCCATAATAACTGTTCCTCATAAGATTGCTCGCTTTTTAAACTTGTTAACTGGGGAAGTTCTAATTTTTCAATTCGCTTTAGAATCGCTTGCTCTCCGATAATTTCCATAATATGTTCAAATTCTTCTATTTTTGACTTTGATATCCAATCAGTACAAACTGGCATATAGATTTTCTTACAAATCTTTAATATCCCATTTAAGGAAGGTCCTCCATCTGCTACATCAATAATAATTACATCATAATGCTTTTCTCTTCTAAGTTCCTGAATGAGTCCAAGGAAATTTTCCATATTTACTGCTTCTTTATCTGCTATATAACGGACAGGTGGAATAAAATCTAGCTTTCCGACTTTGGCAATCACAGAATCTATATGTTTATTTAAACAATCTTCACTGTAATAAAACAATGCATCTGATAAATCTGCATCAAATGATTGATCCAATATTTGTTCTAATCCAGACATTTCTTCCAAGTTCAGATAAATAACTTTCTGGGATTCTGCTAGAATCATCCCCAATACGAGACAGAAGGACGTTTTCATACATCGTCTAATCGGAGAATAAACCCCTATAATAAAGGCTCCCTCTGACATCTTGGAATTTTTGCATTCAGGAGGAAGTAATGCTTCATAACAATCCATAAGTTCTCTCACCATATATTCTGCTGACTGATATTTATAAATTGCCTTACATTCATCAATTTCTGTTATTTCTTTCATTTCAGTTAAATATAAAATTTTTTGGATATTCCAAGATTTAATCTCTGGTTTCATTGCCTCTTGACTAATTAACAGAATATGAATGAAATGCTCTTTCGTATAATCTTCTATCGCTTTCATAGTCGTAAAATGTATCATATGAAATACAGCTTTTTCTTTTCGATTCAAATAGTCAGTTAATCTCTGTGCATAATTTTGATCAATGTCATATACAGCCAGCACCTTTTTCATCACTTACCTCCTAACGCTATCTATAATAAAAACAAATCTTCACATTTTTTGATTTCCTATTTACAAACTAAAATTAAACTAGTTTTATTCCACCTTAAAACAAACATCCGTAATCCACTTTGCTACTTGCTTATAAAACATACTTCATAATCCAATATCCAACAAGAATACAAAGAGCAAAACTAATTGGTTTAGCACCTGGCAAACCATTTCTCCATGCTTTGGTACGTCCCTGTAATAAATGAATTATAAATTGATATGTTGTAATCATTCTGCTACAAAAATTTCTCTGATAAATCATCTGAACCAATCCGATACACGCAGCTACCATTAAGGCTATAAAAACACAAAACCATATACTCCAATCCCGAAGCCACCCTGCCATAATTCCGATTAATTTTACATCTGCTCCACCAATCGCTCCGATAAAAAATCCAATGGATGAAATAAAAAATCCCCCTAAACAAAAAATAATATAAACTTCAGCCTCTTCACTAAAAAAGGCATCTATTAATCCAATCAAAAATAAAATTCCCATCCACCAATTTGGAATACGCTTTATTTTTATATCCATTACTGTCGTAACAACTAGAAATCCAGATATTATCAGATCTTTTGTTCCAATTAATCACCTCCTTCTTTGTTCTAGAACCATTCAGAAATTTCTGATAAGCTTATTTTAACGCAACCATTTATTTTGTCAATCATTTTTGATAATATTTCTAATTTTATAGTTTTTATATACATATTGTGGAATTTTATTCATACAATATGTATTTTTAGTTAATACATATATACAATTATCTAGTTGGAAATAAAAAAATATCTTATTTCATAACTCATATCAATTATATAAAATAAAAAATGTCATATAAAAAGACGTTGATTCTTAAAATTGAATCAACGTCTTTTTTGTGTTCTTAGTAAATTTTTTTAATCTTCATCAAATTTTAATATACAAGCTCCATAGCCTTGTAAATCTAATTCTAAGGAATATGGCATTCCGTTATACTCTACTTTCTGCGGTTTTAATATCTTCCGCTCTTCTTTTTTATAATATCCATGCTCGTTATCTAACAAAATCTGATATTTTCTGTTTTCTGGAACACCAATGCGATATCCTTTTCTCTCTACTGGAGTGAAGCTGCATACATAAATTAAGCTATTTTTTCTTTTGTTATTTCTTCGAATAAAGCTGAATACACTATTTTCAGCATCATCTGCATTGATCCATTGGAATCCTTCCCAGCTCTGATCTAATTCAAATCCTGAAGAATATTTCTTATAAACCTTTAATAAATCAGAAACATATGCCTGCAAGTTTCGATGTCTTTCATCTCCAAGCAGATACCAATCCAATGCCTTGGCCTCGTTCCATTCTGCCCACTGTCCAAAATCTTGTCCCATAAACAATAGTTTTTTGCCTGGATGTCCCATCATAAATGTATATGCTGTTTTTAATTGACGGAACTTATCTCCATCCCATCCTGGCATTTTACTAAGCATTGATCTTTTTAAATGAACCACCTCGTCATGGGAAAGAACTAAAATATAATTCTCACTAAATGCATAAGTCATACTAAATGTCATTTTATTATGATGATATTTACGATAAATCGGATCCATCTGCATATATTCAAGGAAATCATGCATCCATCCCATATTCCACTTAAACGTAAAGCCAAGTCCTCCATCTTCTGGTGGTCTTGTCACAAGTGGCCATGCTGTTGATTCTTCTGCAATCATCATAACACCTGGATTTCTCTTCATCAACATACTATTCAAATGCTTAAAGAATTCAATTGCTTCCAAATTTTCATGTCCGCCATAAATATTTGGAACCCAGTTTCCTGGCGTTTTACCATAATCCAAATAAAGCATGGAAGCAACCGCATCAACACGCAGTCCATCAATATGAAACTTTTCAACCCAGAACAGTGCGTTTGCAAGTAGGAAATTAACTACTTCATTTCTGCCATAATCGAAGATTTTGGTTCCCCAATCTGGATGCTCTCCTTTTCTTGGATCGGCATATTCATACGTTGGTGTTCCATCAAACTCTGCCAAACCATGTGCATCTCTTGGGAAATGAGCTGGTACCCAGTCTAAAATAACCCCAATTCCATTACTATGCATCTTATCAATAAAATACATAAAATCAGTTGGACTTCCATAACGAGAGGTTGGGGAATAATACCCCGTTACTTGATACCCCCAAGAACCATCAAATGGATGTTCTGCAATTCCCATCAATTCAACATGAGTATAGCCCATCTGTTTTATATAGTCTACAAGTTCATCTGCTAGTTCTTTATAATTATAGAACCATTCATGTGTACTGTCAAAACGCTTTCTCCATGAACCAGGATGGACTTCATATATAGACATTGGTTCTTTTGTCATATCTCTCTTTTTTCTCTTACTCATCCATGATTTATCTGACCATTCATAACTTAGATCGGCTATCACAGAAGCTGTTCCAGGACGATATTCTGATTGATTAGCATATGGATCCGCTTTAAAAAGAACTCTTCCATTATAAGTATAAATTGCAAATTTATACATTTGCCCAATTTTAGCTCCTGGAATAAATCCATCCCATATCCCGCTAGATTCTACTGGTTCCAAACAGTCATTAAACTCCCAGTTATTGAACTCTCCTATCACATTTACAGCTTTGGCATTAGGGGCCCAAACAGCAAAATATACTCCTTCCTGTCCTTCCACGGTCATTGCATGTGCCCCTAATTTTTCATAAATTTCATAGTGCCTTCCAAGTCCAAATAGATAACAGTCTGTTTGAGAAAGCATTTTTTCACTTCTCACCAAAAATTCCACCTCCAAAATTAATATTTTCTACCATTATACTATCCAAATTTTGAACAAGCAAGACATTTTCCTACGATTTTATATAAAAATCCTGTGATTTTTTACCTTTTTTCTAAGATTCTTTACTTTTTTTCTAAGCGAATCTGGATACTTTCCACACGCAGACTTTTTCCGCTTGTACCAGCTTTTTCTCCGTTTGATACCCAATCTTGCCAGCCAATATTCTGCACATGCGCGCGATAAACAACATCATATTGCTCTGCCAATTCACCTGTCAAGCGAATCTCAATTGCTTCCATACGAAGTCCTTTTCCTGTTTGCCCACTTGTTTTTCCATCGGCAACCCATGAATTCCATCCAGTATTTTGAATATGAGTACGATACTCAATCGAACCATCTAAGAATGGATCTACAAGAGAAATCTTAATTGCTTCCATACGGAGATTCTTCCCAGTTGTACCTGACTTTTCTCCATCTAATTTCCAATCTTGCCAACCAATGTTTTGTACATGTGCAGAATATGTAACCGATATTGTCCCTGTTATAAATGGACGATCGGTACTTCCAGGAGCTTCTCCTCCTTTCTGAACTAATCGGATCTCAACCGCCTCCAAACGCTTATCCATAGCAACCGTTCCTGCCTCTGCTCCATTTGAAGTCCAACCTAGCCAACCATAATCCTGTGCATGTACACGATAATAAACATCATATTGTTCATCCATTTTTCCAGTTAAACGTATCTTTAATGCTTCCAATCGAAGACTTTTGCCTGTCGTACCACTAATAGCTCCATTACCAACAAAATTCTGCCATTTTCCATCTATATAAGAAGCATATTCTACGCCTCCATTGATACGCTGATTCGTCAAATGAATTTTAATCGCTTCTACTCGTCTTCCCTGACCAGTTGTTCCTCCTTTCACTCCATTGGAAACTTCATTCATCCATCCAATATTTTGCGCATGAATCGAATAACTGATACTATTATCTGGAAGTTCTGAATCTTCATAGTACTTTTCGTCACTTAATTCTGGATATATAAACTCTTTATATCCAACACCTGAAAAATCTCCAACCGAAATATGATTTTGAGAGAATTTTTCTTTTCCACTTACTACTGTGTTCCCTCCGACTAAAAAATATGTATAAGAAGGCTTATTTCCTGCATCATCCCATGTAACATCAACAGCATACCATTTTCCATCTTCCATCTGAACATAATTCCATAAATGTGGAACACTTTCTTCCTGAGATGCCGTTCCTACTACACATACACATGGAATTCCAGCTCTATCACAGAGCCACTTAAATGCTTCTCCATATCCTTCACATACTGCAACTCCATCCATTAAAGCTCCGTATGGTTCATTTACATGATCTGCTCCTTCTTTATAAACTACCGTTTCACATAAATAGTCATGAATTCCCTTCACGATCTGATAACGATTATTTCCTTCGAATTTCAAATTCTCTAATTTATCATTTAAACTTGTAACTTCCTTCTCTGTATAACGAGCTACAACATCATAATAAATAGAACCTACATTGTAATAGATCTTCCCATCTTCTTCTATTCTTTGATAACTCCACAAATATTTGGATGCAGGAATATCTAACCAGTATAATTCTGGATAATCCTTTGACAATGCATCAATTACATTCTGCATTGTTTTATTTAATTCAGTTCTCAACTCTTCTCTTTTCTTTTCAAATTCTTGCTCATTAGTTGCTGAAAAGCTCAAATCCTCTGGCCATACTAGCTGCATTTTTCCCTGAGATATCGTCATATTTTTCAGCTGGTCATAAACTTGCTTTTCTGTTTTCGTTAATTGAGAATAATAATTCACTCCAACTTCTTCTAAGTATAATGGAGCTACAGCATCTTTCCCTTTTTTTATATTCTCCCTAAATCCCTCTTTTAAAGTTTCTCCAACCTCTTCTTTGTATCCTTCTTCGTTTACTTCCTGTTCCAATACAGTTGTATCCGCTTTCTCTGCATATGCTGGTATACCAGTTCCAAGCATAACCGACATACCCAATAACATAAGCCATTGTCTTTTTCTCATTGTTTCCTCTACCTTTCCTTCTTCACTTATCACGTTTTGTCTCGATCACTATGTCAATATTAGAATACCATATTTAATTCTATAACGCAACTTCCGAATTGTGATAGATAGCCTCCCTTCCTTCTTAAATTCTATCTACTTCAAAACTTTCTAACGTTCACTACACATTTAGAATCAACGCACTGCACAGAATATCTTAATCACTTATAGTGTTCTCTAATACTCATTGGACGTTATCTACCAACTAGAAACACCTATGTTTCAATCACTTATAGTGTTCTCTAATACGCTAATTTAAAAGAATGGGAGGTAGAGGAATGATGTTTCAATCACTTATAGTGTTCTCTAATACAGGTAATAGAAGCGGCGACTTATCGGACTACGCCGGTTTCAATCACTTATAGTGTTCTCTAATACACTTACTGTTGGTTGTTCTGTTTCGTAATTAATTTGTTTCAATCACTTATAGTGTTCTCTAATACCAATGTACAAAGAGAATTATTTTATTGTCCTATTTTGTTTCAATCACTTATAGTGTTCTCTAATACCCATTTCTTTTTTCTTTCTGTTCATTGCAATCCCAGTTTCAATCACTTATAGTGTTCTCTAATACAGGATATATTAGAAAATTACTACAATCCTTGTTGGTTTCAATCACTTATAGTGTTCTCTAATACCTAATTTTGGTGAAGATATTTATACATCTGACGTAGGTTTCAATCACTTATAGTGTTCTCTAATACAGGTAATAGAAGCGGCGACTTTCTAAACTCGTCAATTACAGTTTCAATCACTTATAGTGTTCTCTAATACAAACTTAGTATCGTTCAACAAGTTTTGAGAGTTTTGTTTCAATCACTTATAGTGTTCTCTAATACCAAGAGTTTGGGGATTTCTAACAGATGCTATAAAGTTTCAATCACTTATAGTGTTCTCTAATACATGGATGTCAAGATGAGCAAACCAGAAAAGGAGAGGTTTCAATCACTTATAGTGTTCTCTAATACGCTTTAGAATTATTTCGTATCAGAAAAAATTCTAAGTTTCAATCACTTATAGTGTTCTCTAATACTTTCTGGTTTTTCTGTTTGCGACAAATCGTCAGGGATGTTTCAATCACTTATAGTGTTCTCTAATACACCGTTGCGGACTGCGATTAGGAGAAGCGTTCGCACGTTTCAATCACTTATAGTGTTCTCTAATACCTGGTATATTTTACGTGAACATTATATGAACATCAGTTTCAATCACTTATAGTGTTCTCTAATACGGTGAAAGATACCGAATCCATCCTCACTCTCTTAAGTTTCAATCACTTATAGTGTTCTCTAATACATATAGAGATAAGACGTTTGAACCGTGCCGAATAGGTTTCAATCACTTATAGTGTTCTCTAATACATGGAAAAATTGTACAACTAGAAAAGAACGAGAAAAGTTTCAATCACTTATAGTGTTCTCTAATACGTTATCAAGACTCTTCTGACGAAGAGTGGATTATCATGTTTCAATCACTTATAGTGTTCTCTAATACACATTCCTGGATATGGAAAGAAGGGAAGCGGATGGATGTTTCAATCACTTATAGTGTTCTCTAATACGTAGATGATGTACCATCTTTAGTAGGAGTTTATTTAGTTTCAATCACTTATAGTGTTCTCTAATACACTTATACGACTTATGCAAATGATCGTTATGAACGCAGTTTCAATCACTTATAGTGTTCTCTAATACCAAAGACAAGATACGTGATGCGTTCTTAGGGATGCGTTTCAATCACTTATAGTGTTCTCTAATACAGGACGCATTATAGGAGTCAGAGGGTTTCAAACTTTAGTTTCAATCACTTATAGTGTTCTCTAATACTTGCAATTCGTCATTGAGAGACAAAATACGTTTCGCGTTTCAATCACTTATAGTGTTCTCTAATACCCATTTTTTTATTATAATATCATACTTTCTTTAAATTGAAAATACTTTTTATGTTTTTTATTATTTCATTTTTTGTTTATTACATGGTATTTTTTCAAAAGTCTATCCCCACCTATTTTTGCACTATTCCACATCGACTTCAATTCTCAGTAAATATATTCTTCTACTTATAAAAGGATATTTCTGTTAACTACTCAACAATAAGCTATCGAATTTCCTATTTCGTCCTACATTGCATTCCTCTATAAATGAAGGTTGTGATTTACCTACAATACTCCATTAAATCTTTCTTCTCTAAACTGAATAAAATGAATTTATAAAGTCTATGACCAATTTTCACAGTGAATACCTTTTACTATATTTTATAGATTACACATTCATTTCTTTTATCATTCTTTCCAACACAAATCTGCCAAAATTCTTCTATGACAAGATATAACTTAGATTTATTATTTTCAGTCTATCATAGCATTTTTTATTTGACAAGTAATAGAAACGTATATTTCAAGTAAAGAGCCAAAACATTATTTAGAAATACTAAGTTTTAGCTCCTTATGTTTCAGTAAAATAAATGAATAATTGGATATTGAATAGATAATGGAATCGCTATTTTCTGATTACGATAACTAGATGGTGTAATCTGAAATTTTTTATAAAAAGAACGTGTAAATCCCTCATGTGATTGAAAATGATTGTTCATAGCAATTTCCATAACATTTTTCTCTGTATGGATTAACTCATTGGCACCTTGCGTTAAGAAAATATCACGAATATATTCCTGCAATGTTTTCTTTAAATACTGCTTGAACATTCTATCTGCATGGTGCCTTGAATATCCAATATTAGAACAAACATTTTCAACGCTAAAATCTTCTTCTTTAAAATGCATATGTATATAATCCTGCATCTGCTGAGCCATCGCAATTTTAATCCTTCCTTTCTTTCACATATTTTTGTCTTGCCTCTGCTGCAATACTATCTACTGATGGATTCATATATTCTTGATAACTTCTTGCAAATGTTGACATCGGTTCTTCCTCAACTGGCACTTTTCCAAATTTTACTCCACGAGTTAAAAAACAGTCATGAGAAGTGGATTTTCTCAGAAATAAAATATATTCTTCTCCAATCTTCATCTTTTCGTACCCAGCAATATGGTAAACTGTGTCACCATCCTGAAACTCATTTTCCCATATTTTTATAATCTGATCTTTTTGAATTTCATTTCCCAACGTATTATAAAATACTTCTTGAATTTTCACGTCTGACATTGTATATCCATATGCCATACGACCATCTCGTCTCTCTACTACTGGATCATCCTCTCCTTGTTTCTTCACCCATACAATACATTCCGATGCATTTTCCAACTCTTCCAACGTCTCGAAACCATCTGTTTTAGCAGGAACATATTCTTCTTTCTTCACGTCCTTTTCCAAATTAAAACTACTCCACAAGAAAACTCCACTCATAACTACTACCAACAATGCTAAAAAAATCCATACTTTTTTCTTCATCTCGTATCCCACTCCTTCTGCCCATATCTTCCCCTATTAAGACCAATTTCTTCCTTAATACTATTTACTATTAACAAGCTTACTATGTTTTAATACAAAGCTGCTATTCCTCTTTTATCATCTGCCAATGGACAGGCCAGATCATTAAAACCATCTTTTCTCATAACAGCTTCTGAATTATACTGGGGCTGACAATGCTCCAACCCTAATATATGTCCTGCTTCATGCACTGCTGTTTCCTGTTTTCTCACCATACTCAGACTTCTCCATGGTTTATAAAATGCAATCTCTTTCGAGTTAAAATAGGTTACAGCATAAGCATCATTGTCTACATCTAAGTAAAAATCAATTATCATAGACGCATTTATCGTATTTGATCGAAATATCTTTATTTCTGGACAATGAACTTGCCAGCTAGATATTGCAGAAACAACTGCATCAATTTCCGTTGGTGTTGCTATCCCATCATTTGTCGGAGCCCAATATGTAACATATTGAGGATTCACCACTCGATGCCCATTCAGTTGATAGGCATTTGCAGATAAAGAGAACATCATAAAACATAAGAGTAAAATTAGACTTGTTATCCTTTTCATTTTTTCACGCACCTCTTTCTTATCCTTTTGTACCGAATGTATCATATTTTAGAAAATCCTACAAGAAATTAGAAATGACCTGTCATTAATTCGTGATAATTGGTATCTTGGGCTAGAATATTTCTAGTTATATGCAAATCTTTTCATATTAAAAAGACTACCATACAGGATAGAATTTTCCCATACAGTAGTCTTTCTCTATTATTTATGAAATCAATTGCAGTATCTTAAAATTCAAGTATCATTCTTTCTTTATTTTACGGTAACTGGTCGTTCTGCAATCCATTTCTTTACCGTTTCTAAATTAACCTTTACCGCTCTCGCAATTTTATCACAAGAAAGTCCCATATCCACAAGTTCATAAGTCGTTTCTTTTGCCTTTTTCATTTCTCCCTCTACTAAACCTTCTGCTTTTTTTCATCTCCATACCGTTCCACTGCATATTCCTGATCAAACAATGTCATCATAATATCCCCAACCTCCTTCTTTCGGTTTTCTAAATATTCTTTCAACACGTTCCTACTTCCATCTTTCCTTGCAAGCAAATGTACTAATTATTCACAAAGATTTGATTTTTCAGAATATTCGCCAAGTTTTTATACTCAACTTATTATTTTATAGAGTAAAATAATACCACTTCTCATATTAAAAGCACAAAAACACATCTTTTAAATTCTAATATATATGAATATCAAAAGGGAACCTGCTATTTCTAAACAGATTCCCTTATATACTATGATGAATAAATACCACCTTTTTACTTACTTATATAAGTAATGGATTTTTCTTTCTTCTCACTTTTTGGCAAGACGAATCTCAATTCCTTCTAAGCGTAAGCTCTTCCCACTTGTTCCTGACATTGCTCCATCTTTTACCCATTTCTGCCATCCTTCATTTTGTACATGTGTACGATATTCAATACTATATTTCTGAGCAATTTCTCCAGTCAGGCGAATCTTGATTCCTTCCAGTCGTAACCCTTTACCACTTGTTCCAGACATCACTCCATCTGATACATATGACTGCCAACCAATATTTTGTACATGCGTTGAATATTCCACCCTTCCTTTTAATCCATCTCCATTCAAACGGATTTTTATTCCTTCTAAACGTAAGCCTCTTCCTTTCGTTCCTGCCATTGTTCCATCTTGTACTTCTGATTGCCAGCCAATATTTTGTACATGTGTTGTGTAAATAACACTTGGATTCGAAACTTTTACAGGTACATTTGTCATATAAGGATGATCGGTACTACCAGGTGCTGCTCCCCCTTTTTCTACTAAACGAATTTCAATTCCTTCCAGTCGCTTGGAAAGTCCTTGGCTTCCAGATTTACCATCATTCATTGTCCATCCTAGCCATCCATAATCTTGAATATGAGTTCGATAATATACATTATATTTCTTTGAAACATCTCCAGTCAAACGCACCTGAATGGCTTCCAACCGTAAACTCTTACCTTTTGTTCCTGCCATTGCTCCATCTGCTACATAATCTTGCCAACCGACATTTTGTACATGAGTACGGTATTCCACACTTCCGCCAGTCTTATTATTATCCAGATGAATTTCAATTTCTTCTAAGCGAAGTCCTTTTCCTTTACTTCCAGACATTACTCCATCCGATACGAAATTCTGCCAGCCAATATTTTGCACATGAGTACGATAAGAAATAGAAAGAGGTTTCTCTATCTCTGGTTTCTTTGTAACAACAACATCACAGATTGCAGACTTTTCTCCTATTTTCGCAGTAACCGTAGCTGTTCCTTCCTTTACTCCTGTAATAACTCCATCTTTTACCATTACAGTTGATTCATCACTACTTGTCCAAGTAATTGTTTTGTCTTCTGTGGTATTCTCTGGTGTAATACTAACTGTCAATGTCTCACTTCCACCTTCTTCTAATTGCAAACTTGTTCGACTCAAGCTAATTTTAGTAATTGGAATTTGTTTCTTAGAGACTATCACTTTACAGCTATCCGATTTTTCTCCCACTTGAGCTGTAATTATAGCTGTTCCTTCCTTTACTCCTGTAACAACTCCATCTTTTACTATTGCAATTGACTCATCACTACTTGTCCAATTAACTGCTTTATCCTCAGTTGTATTTTCTGGATCAATATCTACAATTAATGCTTCACTCTGTCCTTCTAGTAAACTAAGCTCCAATTTACCTAAACTAATATCTATGATTGGGATTTTATCTGTTACCGTTACGTTACAACTATCTATTTTATCTCCTACTTGAGCTGTAATTGTAACTCTTCCTTCTTTTAGTGCTGTAATATTTCCATTTTTGTCAACTCTTACTGTAGAATCGTCCGATGATGACCATGTTATTACTTTATTTGTTGCTGCATATGGATAAATATATGCTGAAATCCACTTTGTTTCACCTACATTCAACATATATTCATTTTCTTTCATTTCTACAACTCTTACTTCAATTGGATCTACGGAAGTGTCAATTGAAAAAGAGACATTTTCAAATTCACTTGTATCTACCAGTTTATTATTCGAGAAATCCACTTCTCTTAAGTTATGTAATTCTTTAATAAATGATGCTTTTGTAAATTCATTTAATGAAAGATCTAAAATCCTTAATTCTTTTAATGTTTTTAAAACATCCGCTGTACTATCTGTTAAATCGCACCCTCTCAAGTAAAGTGATTGTAAAACTATCTTTTTATTTAATCCATCAATTTCATTTAGTCTATTATAATCCAATGATAGATATGTTAATTTATCACAGTTCTTAAGAAATACCGTTGAAGTTAACTGATTTTCACTTAAGTCCAAATAAGTTAAATTTATACACTTACTTAAAGATTTTACTGCATCATTTTTCAATTCATTTGCTGATAAATCCAAGTATTCCAAGCTTTCAGCTTTTTCTAATACCGAAAGTTCTGTCAGCTGATTATTCTCAACATTTACTCTTTTTAAATTTTCTACAGAAATTCCTTGTAACGAATCCAAATTATTATATCCAAATTGTATTATTTGTAAATTATTTGAATTTAACCCTTTTAAACTGGTAAGTTCACAATGTTCCATATATAAAATTTCCAAATTTATTAATTCACTGATAAATTCTAAATTCGTACTATTTATTGATATATTTGAAATATTTAAACTTTTCAGTGCTTTTAAAGAATTAAATCCATCTAAATTAATAAGTGGATTGTTAGAAATATCCAAAATAGTTAGCTTTGATAATTGGTTTAAAGCGTTAATATCTGTAATATTATTACTAGATATATATAATGTTTTCAAGGACGTAATATTTCCTAACGCTGTCGCATCACTCAATATATTCGCACTAATATTTAGTGTTGACAATTTCTTTAACTTAGCAAGTGGAGAAGCATCAGAAATATAGTTATAACTTACATCTAATTCACGTAAATTAATAAATTTTTCAATACCATTAATACTATTTAAGTATTTACCAGATAAATTTAACTTTGTAATTTTATTTACAATAGAATCCGTTAATCTATCTGTCGTACTCATACCTAACTCTTCTATTATAGCTTTCTCCAATTCCTCATTTTCCAAATCAACAACTGGATCATTTCGTATTTCTGCAACTGATACATTCGTAGATTCCACACTTTCTTCTATTGGAAATAATTCAGTTTTAAATAAATTATTTACTGACATTTTTTCTGGTGTAACATTAGATGAAACAACATCTAAATTAGTATCGCTCCTTAATAAAGAACTTTTTTTATTTGGTTCTAATATTTCTACAATTTCAATAACATCACTAGGTGAAGCTTCACCTTTAATCGCTATATTAAGTAAATTTTTTACGGTCTCTGCATATTTACGTGGTGCACTTGGAAACATTTCCTTGTAGTTATCCCAACATTCTTCTGCAAGATATACTGCCATTTGCCTCTTAAAAGTAGTGATACTAGTATGAGTTAACATACCTATCATTTCGTTTTGGATTCCCAAATCTTTACTTGAATAGAATATCGTATGAAATGCCCCATACTGTCCAGCTTGCATTCCTTCCGCATACACTGTGATGTCTATTTTCTTTCCATTTCGATTTTTAATTTTCATAGAAAATCCACGTCTATCAGGTATGATACTTTCAAATTCATTTTCTATAAATGGTGATGTTTCAGTTACAAACCAATCAATTAGCACTTTTTCAAATGCCTTATAATTCTCCCTTCCCAACTCTCTATTAAGAGTGTTACTAAGAATCGCAACTTGTATATCTGTATCATACGCTTTCATCAACCCTGTTTCCCATGTTCTTTGTGGATCTAAATCTTTAAAATCTCGTCCAATGGTAAAATTACTAGTATTTACTGTAATAGTTCCAAATTTGCCCTTAATATGTTCTTTTATTTCATTCGCATCAAAAACTAGTGACAATTTATTATTAATATATAAATTGTTAAAGTGAGACTCCCAACTCCATATCCATCCAAACTTAATCTCATATCCATCTTTATACATAATTGTACTATGTTGTCCACTTGCTTGAAAATTTTTTACATGAGATTTTTGTTGAAAAAGACCACCAATCCAGAGTTCTCCTCCTTCTAATTTACTAGTATTTCCAGATGATATTACAAAATTCTTTTCAACAATTGCTTTACCATTATTCTGGATAAATTCTCCATCCGTTATTTCCATATCACAAGTTTTTATCTCTCCTTCATGAAAAATAAGAGTTCCCCCCTTTATATTAATTTTTTCCATCACCCTCATTTTTCCTTGTACATAAACACGTCCTATATCAAAAAACCATTTTCTTATATTTAAATTTTTTTGAATATTTAATTCCCTACCTACCCATACACTACCTCCAGAATCAACATCCATTTCATTTGTTGCAACAATCCCACTTATATGTAATTCACCCTTATCTTTTACAATAATTTTTCCATTTACATCGACATTCCCTTTAATATCTAAATTTACTCCACTCCCAATTATCAGATCTCCATTAATTGTCGTATCTCCATTGTAAATCTGTTGTCTATCATTACTAGAAATTTGAGTTAAATCACTGATTACTATATTATCGCCCCAAAAACTTTCTCCAACTTTTGAAATCATAATATTTTGATTTTCATTTACAGTATTTCCCTTATCATCCCGTACTTTATATTCAATCGTTTTAATAGTAGTTTCTGGTTTCAGTCCATATAAATAAATTGGAACATTTTGATTTATTGCAACAGTGCTTCCCACTTCTAATGGATTATATACTAAATCACGTGTTCGTTCTTCCTCATCTTTTGAAAAACTAAATCCCTCTGGAAGTGTCATTGTTACTGTAATCCAATCTGATTTTGCATTCTCAAGCTCTTGATCTGTCCAGGTTAACCGTGCAATCATACTTCCATTTCTTAAAATAGTCTTATTAAAAATCTGCTCATCAAAAAACTTGTTATCTTCATATTTAAGAATAATATTTGGAGTACTCAAGGTAAGATTACATTTTCGTTTCGAGATACTATCTGCTATTTCTCCAAATTCAAACTCTAAATCTTCTACATTTTCTACATTAAAATATCCTGCATTTTGAATATCATTCATTAACCTTTGTCCAAATGTTAATTCATTTCCACTTAATCCATAAAAAAATCCAAGTGTATATATACTATATTTCCGTTTAAGTTCTTCCGCTTTATTATAAACTGCATTAGCACGAAGATATTCACTACTATCTTCAGCTGTATAAGGACCACTAAAATGGTCTTGAATTCCATTTACTGGTATACCATCAGAAAGCAACACAATATTTTTTGATGCCTCTTCTAATACTTGATCACTACTAAGCATTTTATCAGCTTCTTCCAAAGCACTATGTATATCAGTTCCTCCACTTATAGATAAACTGTCAATTTTTGATATTAATAATTCTAAATCACTCGTGTATTCACAGACTACTGATACATTATCACTATAGCCAATAACAGAAATATAATTTATGTCTCCTATTCCCATCATAGACGTACAAAATTTCTTTGCAGCTTCTTTAGCAACGGCCAATGGTGTACCACTCATACTCCCTGAGCAATCTAAAAGCAATACTGTATATCTGTCTCCATCCTTTGTCCATTTTACCCAGTTAACGTTACCCCCATAATTTTGTAGAATTTCATCTGTCCAAGTATTATTGCTAGCACGATAATAAATTGTCGCAGTGGCATCTGTAAATACATTAGTATCAGAACTTTCATCACCAAAAGTTGGGGCATTTCCTCTAAAATAAATCTCTATATTTTCACATGAATTAAATGCATTTTCACTAATTTTTTTTACACTATTTGAAATATAAAGTTGTTCTAATTTAACACAAGCTGCAAAACTATAAGCCCCAATGTTAACTGTTGTATCTGGGACATTATATGTTCCACTTCTTCCAGCTGGATAAGAAATTAATTCGCTCTGATCTTTATTAAATAATACTCCATTATTAGACAAATAATTTTTATTTTTTTCATCAACTATTATATTTTCTAAATTTGCACAGAAAGCAAATGCTTCTGAATCAATAACAGTTACACTCTCTGGAATCATAACATCAACCAAATTGTTACACTCACTAAAAGCATTCTTTCCGATTTTAGTTACACCATTTTCGATAACTACTTCTTTAATAGAATTACGTTTAGAGTACCATGGGGTCTCTGTAGCAATAGAATAATCTTCCATTTCTCCAGTACCACTAATCAGTAATTTTCCATTATCATCCAATGACCAAATTAAATTTTCTCCACAATTTTCAAAGTTATCATTATTCACAACTTCTTCATTTTGCCCACTTATACTTTCTTCATTCACCTCTAGAACATTCGTAGTTTCTACACTCATTGCTAATGTTTCTGCTGGAATTAAATCCAATAACATGAATACCACTAAAATTAATGCTACAGTTCTTTTTCCTTTCTTCATACTGAACCTCCTGCTTACCATTTTATTTTTCTAATCTTTTTTCTCTCTAACTTTTTCTTATTTCCTCCTTTTTCCTATTTTTACGTTATTTTCTTTCCATTATATTACTTTTTACCTTTATTTCTTTTCTTCTACGGAAAGTTTTTGTATTTTTTAACTTTTTTCTTTATTTTCGTGTTGCTATCCGTCCATTTTTGCACAAAAATGCATTATACTTTCATATATTTTTATACTATATTATATCTTTCTATATACTGTATGAGAGAAATTGAATATAGAACGGGAAGTACTTCACTTTAAGTGTGTAGATTACTAAGCATTTGAACAGAAATATCCTTGTCAGTAGAGATTAGAAATAATCTAAAATATCAAAATGAGATTACTTATCGTTTATTAAATATCTGATTTCTTATTTACTAACTGCAAAAAAGCCTACCCAGATTATTTGATCTGAATAGGCTTTTCCTTTTTTTATTATTGTAATATTTTTTCAACATCCATCCAAGTTTTTTATTGTTCTAATAAGTTTTCCATATTTCTTAGGCTGATTGCCAATGTGGATGTATTGTGCAGTAATGCGGATGTGGTTGGCTGTATGATTCCTCCAACGCCTAGCGCAATCAATCCTGCATTGATTCCTACGATTGTACGGTAGTTTTTCTGAATTCGTTTCATTAGCTCGTTGCTTAATTTTTTTAAGGTTACGATCTCGTTTAAGTCATCGGCTGCGATTGTAATATCGGCAATTTCCCTGGCAATTTCTGCTCCATCGCTAATTGCGATTCCGACATTTGCGGCGGAAAGGGCTGGGGAGTCATTGATTCCATCTCCCACCATGATTACCGTATTACCGTTTACTTTTTGTTTTTCAATATAACTTGCTTTATCTTCTGGAAGGACTTCGGAATAATATTCGTCAACCCCAACTCGTTTTGCAATTGCGGATGCAGTTCGTTCGCTGTCTCCTGTCATCATGACTACTTTTTTTATTCCAACTTTTTTCAGAGCTTTAATTGCATCTGCGGCTTCTTCTCGAAGCGGATCTTCAATACAAATAACCGCTTCCAATTTATTATCGATTGCCATATAAAGATGAGAATATTCGGTAGGAAGATGTTCAAAGCGATCTTGATATTCTGGACGAATGGTGCAACCCTCATCTTCAAATACAAAGTGGTAACTTCCAATTACAACTCTTCGATCTTCGATGTAGGAGGAAATACCATGTGCCACAATATAATTTACTTTGGAATGCATTTCTTCATGTGCCAATCCTTGCTGCTTTGCTGCCACAACGACTGCCTTTGCCATCGAATGTGGAAAATGTTCTTCCAGACAAGCCGCAATCCGAAGCATTTCTTCTTTTGTGCCTCCGTTAAAGGTGATAACATCTTTTACGGTTGGTCTTGCTTTTGTTAAGGTTCCAGTTTTATCAAATACAATCGTAGTGGCTTCTGCCATTGCTTCCATATATTTTCCGCCCTTTACCGTAATATGACGAGCATTTGCTTCTCGAATTGCAGATAAAACGGCAATCGGGATTGCTAATTTTAAAGCACAGGAGAAATCTACCATAAGAACTGCCAAGGCTTTGGTCGTATTTTTTGTAATAGCCCATGTGATTACAGTACCTGCCAATGTGTACGGTACGAGTTTATCTGCCAGATTTTCTGCTTTACTTTCTACACCAGACTTGAGCTTTTCGGACTCTTCGATCATTGTAACAATTTTCTCAAATCGGGTAGAGCCAGAAGTTGCCTTTACCTGAATCGTTAACTCTCCTTCTTCTACTACTGTACCAGCATATACATATTTATCAACCTCTTTGCGAACAGGTAAAGATTCCCCCGTCAGAGATGCTTGGTTGACCATGGCTTCTCCTTCGGTTACAATTCCATCAAATGGGATAACAGTTCCCATATGAACAATGACTTGATCTCCAGGACAAATTTCAGAAGCAGCCACCAATACTTCCTGATCATCTTTCTTTAACCAGACTTTTTTAATATTTAAAGACATACTTCTTGCCAGATCACCTACCGATTTTTTATGTGTCCATTGCTCTAATATTTCTCCAATTCCAAGTAAGAACATAACCGAGCTTGCTGTATTAAAATCTCTGCGTAAGATGGAAACCCCAATTGCTGTTGCATCCAGAACCTCTACTTCTAATTTGCCTTTGGCAAGACTTTTTATTCCCTTCCAAAAATATCGCAAGGAACAAAATCCTGCATAAACGGCTCTTACTGGATATGGAACAAAAAGTTTGCTTCCTATACGGAACAATACTTTCTGAACTAGTTTTCTTTGATAAGTTGCATTTAATTCTCTGCCTGAGTTTTCCAAAAGCCCTTCTGGCACTTCTACGTCCTCATAGTGAAATTGTTTCAGTGCAGTGAGAATCTGCTCCCTATTTCCTGAATAGAGAATCGTTGCATCTGCTGTTCTTTCATACACTTTTGCATCGATTACTCCAGTAAGACTTTGTAAATAATATAGTAATGTATCTGCTTGCTTATAGGACATTCTGCTTTGTACCATATGCAGACGAATACGTCCTTTTAATTCATGTTTGATAATAAATTTCACTTCTATCTCCAATCCTTTCCATATGGAAAAACGGAGCTGTCAACCAGCCCCGCCTGTTATGTACTTGTCTATTAAGCTTCTACTGCTTTTTCCTCTTCTTCTTGTACACACGCAGCTTCTTGTGCTGCTCTTTCTTCATTAATCAGCTTTGCTTCTGCTAAAATATCTTCGGCGTTCTCCTGAACTGTTGTCGCTGTCTTCATTACACAATCTTTTGCACGAAGTACAGCAGCAGTACAATTCGTATATACTTTTTTTGCATCTTTACTCGAAAGGATTTTAATCCCTGCGGTTCCAAATAGTACGCCGCCAGCGAAAATTCCTAATTTTTTCATACTAAAAATATTCATTTCTCGTACCTCCTATTTATGCTTGTAACCAGTATAAAATAACATTACACAACAAAATGCCATCGCCCATGCCCAAAATTTATGGGATTTCATCTTTCATCACTCCTCGTATAGTAAGTTTGTAGCCAAGTAAAACAGGCTATGAACTTATTCTTTTTTGGTATAGATGTAAAGATTATTCTATGATGTCATATCAGGAGGGTTCTCCTCCACGACTGCTGGTTCATCCTTTTCTCATCTATACAGTTCATATGTTACTTTATATCAAAGCTCCCCGATGCTATAATGATTCCCAGTGGAATCTCAGCTAAGGTCACTGCTTACGATAAAGTGGATTGTTATCATTCACTTGGCTACTTGCTTATGAATTATTTATGGATAATCATAAATCTGATATTTGTGGTTAGTCAATTGCAACAATGATTAATGATAAATCTTCTCATCTTCCAACTTATCAGGTTCATATACAATTTTTCTGCTAATTACTCCAATTTCCTCTAGTGCATTCACCATACGGTAAACGGTAGCAATTCCAATTTCATCATCCAACTTAGAGGCTCGATAAAAAATTTCTTTACAACTAGAACACTTATTTTCCAGAATAATATCCAAAAGTTCCATTCTTTGTTTCGTTATTCTACAACCATTTGCTTTTAACTTTTGTATAATTAATTCTTTTCGTCTATCCACGTTGGTTTCCTCCTGTTACTTTCCAGCACTATTTATCCTTTACATTCTGCTTTCCTACTAGTTATTTTATGGAAACCATAATGTGCTTTGCCATATCTGAATTAATTGCAATTCTCGAATCCTTAATACTTACAATTACATTTCCTCCAATTATTGATAATACAGCAACTTCAGCTCCTACAACAAATCCAAGGTTTTCCAAAAACTTTCTAGTTTCTTCCTTTCCACCAACTTTTTGGATTATATTTATATCTCCAACCCTTACCATCGTTAACGGCATACGACTCATCTTCTTTCTTTTCTCTGATGCAAATCGATATTTTTTTTCAACTACTCTTTTTATTTAGTTAGTATATACTAACCTAAAACAACAGTCAAGCATTTTCTTGATTAGTTTTTATCAATAAGTAGCATGTGGCGCTGCCTTCCTACATGACTTCTTTGGAAAAATTTCATGTTTACGGCTAATCTAATTCTTTCGCACAAAGAAAAAATCTCTACCTATACGCTTATTGCATTAAGATAGAGATTTTTTTAATTGATGATTGTTTTACATTTATTATGTTTCTTTAAGATAATCCAATCAGAACTGCAAAAATTACTGTCACGGATGCAAAGACAAACAAAACTGCTTGGAATTTAATCTGGAATTTTGCCCATTTACCCCAGTCAAGTTTTGCTGCTGCCAAAGCTCCAAGCAGACATCCTGAAGTTGGAACGATAAAGTTTGTAAACGCATCTCCAAGCTGATATGCCAAAACAGCTACTTGTCTCTCTACTCCTACCAAATCTGCCAATGGTGCCATAATTGGCATTGTTAGTGCAGCCTGACCTGATCCTGACACGACGAAGAAGTTAAATACAGACTGGAATACATACATAAGCCATGCAGAAATAACGGATGGGAAGTTTTTCATTCCTTCACTAATTCCATGTAAAATTGTATTTAATACAGTACCTTCTGTTGCACTTGTACCGCCCAAAACGATAATAATTCCTTGTGCCATACCAACACAAAGAGCTGCACCTAATAAATCGGAAGCTCCTTGGTTAAATGATTTGGCAATATCATTTACTTTCATATCATTTAAATGAAATATAATTCCAATAATGCCTGACACTAATCCCATAACAAAGAATTGAGAAGCAATTTCTGGAATATAATATCCCTGTGTTACAACTCCCCAAATGGTCCATACCATACAAGCTGCAACCGTTAATAAAACTAATTTATGTCCTAAAGTAAACGGAGGCATCTCCTTTTTTGTTTTTGTAAATTCAATTCGGTATTGCTCGTCCGATTCATATGCAACAGAAAGACGAGGACTTTTTTTAATTTTTACAGCATAGCGCATCGTAAATACGATTGCAAGTCCAGTAAAGAAAATCCACATTGGAATTCGGAACCATGCGCCTGACATAACAGGTATCCCTGCAATTCCCTGTGCTACTGCTAAACCAAATGGATTTTGCCAAGAAGAACCAAATCCAATCTGAGTTGCCACATAGGAACACATAATACCAACTACTGCATCGTATCCCATTGCAACAAACATTGGCACTAAGATCATAACAAATGGAATCGCTTCCTCTCCCATACCAAAAACGGCACCACCAAGAGAAAATAGTGTAATCAAAATTGGAATGATAAAAATTTCCTTTCCATTCGTCAAATCAATCACTCGCATAATCCCACTTTCTACAGCTCCCGTTCGCAGTACAATTCCAAAGGCTCCTCCCACTACTAAAATAAAAGCAATAATGCCAACTGCCGTTCCAGATTTATCTCCAGTTGTCATTCCTTCAAATACATAATTTAGAATTCCCTGACTGCCAAAATCTTCGGTTCCAAACAATGGGGTAATTTTGGTCACTTTATTCCCGTTCTCATCCAGCACATATTGAAAACTATCTGGATCTAAAACTGTTCTTGTTTTTTCCTCTCCATTTTGTATATAAGTAATTTCTTTTGTATCATATTTTCCCAATGGAATAAATACTGTGAGCAACGCCGCAAATAAAACGACTCCAAAAATAATAATATACGTATGCGGCATTTCAAATCTCTTTTTTTTCTTTACATTCGTATTCATAATAGTTCCCTCTTTTGATTCTTTCTCCTTAAATTTCAGTAAAGCAGCCACTCGGAATCCGCTTTGCTACTTCCTCATGAACGCAGGCTGCTTTGCAGCTTGTCAGTGTGGACTTTCCTAATCCCCCACTGACACGGGCATCCCCATCCCTCCGCTTAGTACTCCATGCACTTGAAGCGGGGGACTGCCCGTTCTGCGTTCAAATGTTCCTTTTACAAGAACTTGTCCTTTGTGAATCATTATCTTTCCCTTTGCAATGACGGTATCGATTTCCAATGTATCAGCATCTGCAAGTACCAAATCGGCATCCGCATTTTTGCTAATCTTTCCCTTATGTTCTAGCTTTAATAAACTTGCCGGATTGGATGTCACTGGTTTTAATGCATCGCTTAATGAGACTCCATCTTTTAACACAGCATCTTTCATTTCTCTATATAATGATGTAACTTTTCCTACCCCAAGTCCTAAAAAGGTTCCATCAGAAGCAAAAATTGGCAGACTTCCCTGCCCATCTGAGGAAAATGTCACATGATCAATCAAAACCCCTGCATCCAATGCCATTTTTAGCCCTATACTCGCCTTTACTTCATCAGGTTCCAAAAAGTCTGGATCGGAACTGGTTGTTAAATCAATATATCCGCCCCAATTTTTTGCATAATCAATTCCATCTTTCATAAGAGCATTACTTCGATTGATATGAGTCGGCAGCATATTGGTAGCAGGAATCTGTGTTTTTTCCAGAATGTATCGTAGAAACTCCAACTTCTCTTCTCCATCTCCCATATGGATATTGACAAGTCCTGCCTTTCCTGAAAGGATTCCTCCAACTCTTGTGTCCGCTACAATTTTCGCGAACTCTTCTTTCGTTGGCTGAGAAGATCGGTGATCTGAAATTGCAATTTCTCCTGTTCCTACTACTTTTTCTAATAAAATAATATCATCCATAACACTTCCCGTTAATGTCCGCACCGGTACTTGATAAGATCCTGTATAAACATAAGTAGTAATTCCTTCTTCTTCCAATCCCTTTGCTTTGGCTAATAAATTTGAAATCGTTCTTGTACATCCATCCGTTCCTAGACATCCTACTACAGTCGTAACTCCTCCTGTAATAATGTCGGAAAGCATAATTTCTGGTGTTCTGGTTTTAGCCCCTCCTTCTCCACCTCCTCCTAGAATATGAACATGGCCATCAATAAGACCTGGCATCAATATTTTTCCAGTTCCATCTATCACTGTAATATCATAGGCATATTCTACAGGTAAATCCTCCCCTATTTTTAAAATCTTTCCACCTCCAATCAAAACATCTTTTACTCCCATTTTTTCTGGAGCATATACATAAGCATTTTTTATTAAATGCATGTTATCTCTCCCTTCTATATATTATTTCCATCATCAGCCGTTACCTGCTCTAATAACATCTTTTACTTTTTTTATATTTCTAACCTATTGAATCTGCTTTTGAATAAAATAAATACGTCCGATACCAAAAATAATGGCTGTTATGATTAGTAAAATATGCCGAAGTGTAATACCACTAATCAAAAACACAATGATAGGAATCATGGATATAGTAAGAAATTCCCATTTTTTCCTCTCTCCAAAATACAGCATCCAAACAATCCAATATACAATAATCAATAAAAGATTACTACAAGAATATATTAAAAATACACCAACAGAAGCAAAACCAAACTTTGAAAGTCCAATTGGAACTATCATTAAAATCAGAGATGCATACCATCCTACTTGTTCCATAATCTTCATTAGCATAATTTCACATTTATATTTTAATTTGCGGAATCTGATTGCATAAATGATATTTGGAATGCACAGCAATATTACAATGAAAGCTCCTGCAAAACTAATCCATCCCATTCCTAACTTTCCTGCTAAAAAAATGCTAGTTGGCCCATCTGCATGACCGATTACCATACCTACTTTCTCTCCCGTTACTCTTTTCTTTGAATTTCACACCATAAATTATTTTTTCATTATATCATTCCTTTCGTATCCTTTCAACTATATTGCTAACAAAAGAAACCTCTACTGGATGTCTTTTACATATCACAATAAAAATAGAAGCCGAAAATACAAAATTTCGGCTCCCATAAGATCTTTTATCTTTTTATGTACTCGTTATTCTCCAAATACAGCTTGATAATCTACCTGACTGATTATTCTTCTAATCCTAATCCTCTTCTCACATGAACAATAAAGTCCTGTACATTCGTTACAAACGTCTTTACAGAAAGACTTCCTCGATCTCTCAGCTTATTTACTGCAAATTCAGAAATATCTACAGAATAAAAATACAGAGGACGTACCTTTCCATTTACCACTCGGAACGACGGAGTCATGTTTCCAGTTGCAATCGTATGTAGTGCAGAAGCCATACAGATCACTGTAGTTGCTTTCCGAACTAAGTTTCTCATTGCATTCTGTCCTTCATAAACATCTCCGAAAACTTCTGGCAAAGGTCCATCGTCTCGAATTGAACCGACCAACACAAATGGAACTTCATTTTTTACACACTCACACATAATACCATTCTGTGCAAATCCCTGCCCTACAAATGCTTTAATCGAACCACAGCTGCGGACCTTATTAATTGTATCAATATGATTATAATGTCCATTTGGCACACTTGTTTGCGTATATACGTCCTGTCCAAGAGCCGTTCTTAGATAGGCAGCTTCTAAGTCATGTGTTGCAAGCGCATTTCCTGCCATAAGCCCTTGTACATACCCTGCTTTAATCAGAGAAGCAAACGCATTTCTGGAATCAGAATCAAATGCGCAGGCTGGCCCCATAACCCAGAGGATATTTCCTCCGTTTTCTTTTTCATATTTCAGCAATTCATATAATTCATCATAATCTTTGGAATAGGCAGTTTCACGGGAACGTTGTGTACGGAACGAAAAAACTTCCTTTTCCTGATTGGAACCAGTGCTGAACCCTTCCGTATAAACATAAATTCCTTCACTTGCATCTTCCGTACGTCCTACCGCTACGAAATCTCCTTTTTTCAAGTTTCGGAATTCTACAATATTTATTTTCTCACCGTCATAAACAGCCACACAATCCATACGACTTTCCTTAGCCATGATCCACTGACCGTTTACTTTAAAATACTCTGGAAAAATCGTTGTAGCATGATAATTATCAGGTGCTACAAAATCTTTTTCCACAGCTACTAACTTTACATCTGGCGCCTTTGCCAAAAATTCCTGATTGAAATCAGGTTCTCTGTACTCCGGTAATTGAAAACTCATATCAACTTCTCCTTTATTCTTATTTTCAGCCGTATTCTTTATCATCCTCTCCTATTCTAATTAGTTTTCCTTGCATACAATATGCTGAATCAGATATCGCATCATAGCTGGAAGTGTTACTTGGATATCTGGTTTATAGACTCTCTCTGTCCATTGATGAATATCTTTTGAACGAGGACCCATCCAGAATGACGGCATACTAAGCGATTCAATCTCTTCAAATGGAATATCATAAACGTTAGAAGGTAATGTAAGATTACTCATCAAAGTCCTTTGTCCAACAGAATCCCGACACATCATATAGCTAATATCTCCCATACCAGCAAAATATGGACACACCTTACCTTCTAATCCCTGCTCTTTGGCAGCTTCAGCATAGAGTGCTTCCAGTCTGGAGATTCCTCCTTTCAGACGACAACTCGTCACAGCTGGATAATAAGGCGGAGCAATTCCTATGACTAAAAATGGCTCTTTGATTTCGGAACGTTTTGCCAAATCTTGCATATATTCTACACTTGCATGCATAAGAGTTAACTCTCCATCTAATATTTTCTTATTGAGAATTTCATTTTTTTCTGCCTGTATTTGATCAAAATTAGCTTCTTTTTCCTTAACCAGTGCAATCAAATGTTCTAGTCGCATTACTTTCGGATGAAAGTTTTTCAACTGCTCTTTCTTTACCACACCCATTTTTTCCGATTGTTCAAACGCCTTTTTATATTTCTCCGCCACATGTTCCATAGCAACCGCACAGGAGGCTTCTACTTTATCCATCAATTCTAATGGAGAAATACTTTCCATAAATAATACGTTAATTCCTGCCATTGCATATTCCACTAAAGATACATCATAGGCAGGTTTTAAATCCTTTTGCATCAGTACGGTTGGTGGATGTACGGAAATACCATAATCGGATGATATAAAATCAGTGTTCAATTCAATTTCTCGAACCACTTCTGATATCATATAGGAAGCATTCAATCCTTCCAACGCCTGTGCGCTATGCGACAAAAACCCCTTTGCTAAAATCATAGGGAGTACCTTTCCAGCTCCACCAGCATACATTGCAACTTGCTTACTTTTTTCTGGATCATTAATTTGAGGTTCTCCTATCAGGCAAAGTTTAAAGTCCATCTGATACTGCTCTTGGAGTTGTTTCACAAGTGGCATTGCCTGTCTCATCCCTGCGGAAATATTTTCTTCATCATGAACTGCTACAAATAGAATACTTGCATTCAAATCTTTCGCAGATAAAAGAATTTCCATTGCAACCGCCAAGCCACCTTTCATATCTGCACATCCACGTCCAAACATCCAATCTTCATTATTTAAATCCGTAATAATTTCTTCGCTTACCTTTCCAGACAAATCCATTGCCTTCATTTGCTCTCTCAATTCATCTGGCTTTGTAGCAAATTCTTTTAGAGTTCCATAGCTCTCAATTTCTACGGCATCATAATGTCCCGATAAGAAAACCGTTTGATTCGTTTTTCCTGGCTTAAATGCCCATATCAATGGTCTTCCTAAGAAATCATCTAACACTTCCTTGCCACAATATTGTGGATTTTCCTTGAAAAATTCATCCTGAGAAATGATTTCATAAATTTTATTTCCTAATGCTACTTCATAAGAACTTCCTGTATCACTTCTAACCGCTACAAGCTCATACAATATATCCAGTGCGTTCATTTAATTTCACCTCTACTTCTTTCATTTGTCAAGCGGATATTCGCAATCCGCTTTGCTACTTGCTCATAACCGAATAGCTACTATGTGGCTTCTCAGAAGAGGCTTTTGCCCCTCCTGATACAAGTAAGTCCTCACCACTGCTTATTGCTCTTCGCAATGGAAGCAGAGGACTTCCTTGATTCGGTTAAAATGGTCCATATCCGATCGCATTCGCTATCATCACAAGCACAAATGCCGCAATCATCATTCCACCATAAATTTTCCAACAGAATCGTATCCATGCCCCATATCCTAAATTACATAACGATAACGGAACCATAGAGCTACCTGGCCAAAAACTGTTTGTAATACCATCTCCATATTGATAAGTTAATACTAAGACCTGTTGGTTAATATTTAAGATTTTTCCAAGTGGCTGAAGAATCGGCATAATAATAACTGCCTTTCCACTTCCCGATACAACAAGGAAGTTAAATAATGTTACAAATACATAAATAATAAGAAGTGTGAGAATTGCACTTTTTCCATAAAGTAATCCTGCCATTTTATAAACAATCGTATCCAGAATTTGAGCTTGATTCATCAACACGACAACTGAATTGGCCAGACCAATTGCAAATGCTGCTGAAAAAACTCTCATTGCACCCTGCGTAAATACATTACATACCTCATTTGGACTCATTCGGAAAATAACTGCTAACACAATTCCAAACATAATATATAACGCTGCAATCTGAGGAAATGACCACTGATAAAATACAGCACCTACTCCTTGAATAATAATTACAGCTATAAAACAAACAAGTCCCAATATTCTGGAAGGTGTCATAATTAAAGTTTTTTCTGTTTGAACTGTTTTCTTCTGCGTCATATATTCTTCTTTCACAATACTTAATTTCGGATTTTTCTTAATTTTCTTACAGTAAAAAAACAACCCCAAAAATCCTATAATATAAAACACTACTAATCCTACAGCTCTCATTCCCATACCAGAAAACATTGGCAGTCCTACAAGTTGCTGTGCTACACCAGTTGTAAACATATTCATCATACCACATGTAAATCCGACTGTACTTCCTACAATAGCAAGACCAGCTCCGACCACTCTATCGTATCCTAGAGCAATCCCAATCGTAACAGCCAGAGGGTAGAACGGATACGCTGCTTCTCCATAACCAAGTACACCGAATATCACAAATATAGTATAAAAAATAACAACCACAGAAAACTCTCGATTTTTCATATGAGACAAAATTTTCTGTATTCCGGCTCCAAACGCTCCACTTACTTCCAAAATGTAAATCACACCAGAACAGATAAACAATGTACCCATAATACTTGCCCCACTTACGAATCCATTGTAGACTGCTTCAAAATAATTCATAATTGTAATTGGGTTTTCACGCTCTACATAAGCAAAATTATCTGGATTAACGATTTGCCTTCCTGTAGCCTCATCCAACACTCTTTCATACTCTCCGCTTGGAATGACCCATGAGATTACAACTACTAATAACATCATAAGCAGTAAAATAATATATACATGGGGCATCTGAAAGCCTTTTTTTGTTTTTTTCATCCGTCTATCTCCCTTTTCTTTTTGTTTTTTACTTTTATTGGTGCTTTTTCAACCATTCTACCGCACAATTGGCATAAATCGCTGCTCCTTTTGTAAATGCCTCTTCTCGAAGCATCATCTTAGCATTATGCAGCGGTGGCGCTCCCACTTCTCCATCTCCCAAACAAAGATACATGCCTGGCACTTGTTCTGTAATATAACCAAAATCTTCTGTCCCCTGCATTGGAGGTTGAACCTGAACCCTTTCTTTTCCAGCAATTTCCTCTACAAACGGAAGCAATTCTTCACAGAACGCTTCATCACTATAAGTACTTGGGGTTTCAAAACGAGTTAATTCGTAATCTCCTCTCCATGCTTTTACATAGTAATCGACTAATTCTGGAATTCGCTGCTTTAAATGATTGCGTGCTTCTCGGTTTAATGTACGCACTCCGATATGTACTTCTGCTTTTTCTGGTATAATATTTACTGCGGTTCCACCTTTTGCCACACCACAAGTCAACGCTACCATGGCTTGCGGATCGATTTCTCTCGTCACAAGCAAATTAACAGCCTGATACACTTGATTCATAATCATTAATGGGTCAATACACAAATGTGGTTGAGAACTATGTCCACCCTGCCCTTTTATCTTTACAATATAAGTATCTAATGAAGCTGAATTAATTCCTTTACTGTAAGTAACTTCTCCAACTGCTCGATTCGAATAAATATGAATTCCAAGTGCTGCATCTACATCTGGATTTTTTAATACACCGCTTTGAACCATCAAACGAGCCCCTGCCCCTGTTTCTTCTCCTGGCTGAAACATTAGCTTAACCGTGCCGCATAACTCAGATTCCATCGACTTTAAGATCGCTGCTGCTCCTAACAGCATCGCCGCATGACTATCATGTCCACACATATGACCACAGCCATTTTTTGAAGCAAACGGCAAATTATTTTCTTCTCGAATCGGTAGTGCATCCATATCTGCTCGAAGTAAGATACATGGTTTACCGCTTCCAATCACTGCTGTAACTCCTGTTACCTTTTTCATCTCTGGAAATCCTGCTTCCATAAAATCTTTCGTCAATTTTTCTGGCATATCACAGCCACAATCTTGCCACAAAATTCCCATCTCATCGAGACGTTTCTTTATATACGTGGATGTCTGTGGCAAATCCATTCCTAATTCAGGAATTTGATGCAAATACCTGCGATCTTTAATAATCTGTTCTCCCAATGCCTCCGCTTTTTTTAATATATCTTTCATAACTACCTCCCAATGCCGCAGTTTCGAAAAGGATTTCTTCTAATACTGCGGCATACATTTTACTTAAAAGGGTTTCGGTATACACAGACACCATTCACCCAAGTTTCCAACACTGGAATGTCCGAAATTGCATCCATTCCTACTTCTAGAGGATTTTCTCCTAAAACAACAAAATCTGCCAGCATTCCTTCTTTTATATCACCTTTTTGACTCTCCTCAAAAGAAGCATAGGAACCTCCTACCGTATACGAATCCAATGCCTCTTTTACTGTGAAAGCCTGATCTGGTAAATATGGACCCCAAACACCATCTAAAGATTTTCTTGTTACTGCACATTGAATTCCCTTCATAACATCTGGCAATTCTACTGGACAATCGGAACCATTGGATAATGTAATTCCCATATCTAAAAACCTTTTAAAATTATAACTGGACTTTGCACATGCTTTGCCTACTCTTTCTTCCACAATACGCATATCATAATCTAAAAATATCGATTGGATATAAGCATGAAGTCCAAGCCTCTGGAATCGTTTATAATGTTCTGGTCTCATAATCTGACAATGTACAACTCCACAACGGTGGTCAGAACTATTTCTTTCAAAGTCTTCGGCCACATTCTTAGATTGCAATTCTTTTAATAATACCGTTTCATATGCATTTAACACCATCTCCATCATGCCATCTCCAATTGCATGAATGCATACAGGCATTTTATAATTGCGAGCCATTTGAATTATCGCTGTAAGTTCCTCTGTCTCATACATTTTAATTCCTTTTGTTGTGCTGTCATCATTGTAAGGTTCTAGCATATACGCCGTTCTAGCTCCTAGAGATCCATCCCCCACAATCTTTAAAGCCCCTGGCTTAAACCAATTACAATCCCTTTTTTCATTTAAGGTTCGATTGCTTTTCTCCTGATATGGAATCCAACACTGTTCGATAAATTCTTGAATCTTTTCCAATCCATTGAAACAGCATTGCTCATTTACTCTTACTGTCAGTTGATTTTCTTTTACCAATTCTTCATAAGCTTTTACTACCGTCTGCCAACCTGTAGATGGAAAGGTAGCCAGATCATCCGTCTGTACGGAAGTCACTCCGTAACTGCTAACCGTTTGAGAAGCTTGTTTCAGCATATCTTTTACTTCTTCCACAGAAAATGCAGGCATTCTATCATAAACAAGACTCATTGCATTATCTCTAAAAATGCCGAGAAGCTGCCCCTTGGAATCCACATCTACAAATCCACCTTCAATCTTTGGCTGAGTCTCTATCCCCAGCTGCTCTAATGCCTTTGTATTCACCACACAAACATGACCACAGGCACGAACCGCAATAACTGGTCTTGTATCATCTACCTTATCCAGATCATATCGATTTAACATTCTGTGCTCATCCTGAAAATAGTCCTGATTAAATCCTCTACCCCACAGCCACTGCTTCTCATCTGACTGCTGTTCCTTCCACACTCGAAATGTCTGAACTAACTTAGAAATACTCTCCGTGCACTTCGACAAATCAGCGCAACACAGCGTATAGCCAAAATTTAAAAGGTGCATATGAGAATCGTTAAAACCTGCACAGACAAATCGACCTTGCAGATCAATTACGTTTCCCTTGTACGCCATTGCACCTTTCTCATCACCGACATATATAAAACGTCCACCATCCGTAACAAATGCTTGTTGGATGCCGTCCTGAGTATAAACTACGCCCGATTTATAAATATTCATTTTTACCTCCTAATGCCGCACTTGCTGTGGCATAAATTCAGAAAGGGGAGAAATATTTCTTTCACCCCTTTGCCTCCATAATTAATTTTATACCATAAATTTTACCAAGTGACAAGCAAATATGTTTATTTCTTACAATTTCTTTTATCCAAAAGTTTTTTTTTCGCCAAATTAATCCGATTCCGATTATAAACTAAATGTAGATACATTGCATCATGCGCCCAACTTGGATCATGCGCTGCAATTGCATTCGTGATTTCTCGATGTGTCTCAATCGTCTCCTGACGAAGTACATTTCCAGTTAAATGAATAAACAGCGGAATCGAAGAGTTGATAATTGGGAGTAGACGAGGAACGACGATATTTTTACTGCTCATACCAATGGCAGTATGAAACTCAATATCTTTCTCTGCATGTTCCCTTCCTTCCATTAAAAGCTGCTCTACTTCATTACACAATGTTTGAATCCGCTTAATATCCTCTTCATCCGCATTAGAAGCTGCTCTAGCCGCAATCGGTGGTTCTAAAAGGAATCGAATTTCCAACAAATCTTCCCCAAGTTTTTGCTTATCTCCAACAAAAGTAAATCCCAAAGGATCCTCTACAATCCCAGGAGAGGACGAAACATAGGTTCCCGATCCCTGACGAATTGTTACAATGTTACGGGAAGCCAGAAGCTTCATAGCTTCTCGTATAGAGCTGCGTCCAGCTCCCATCTCCTCAGAAAGGATGGACTCATTTGGCAGACGGTCTCCAGGTTTTAAATTTTCTTTTAAAATAAAGGAGATAATATCATCGGATAATTTTTCTGGCAAACTTTTATCATATAAATTTATCATATAATTTTCCTCTATTATTAAATATTCTTATAAAACTTTCGTGCTCGCTTTGCGGGCACCACCATGATATAAAAGTCGTGTAGACTTTGCCACTTTGGAACCTGCATACACTGTATGAGCCAAGATCGGTTTCTTTGCCACGAAGGACACTTCCACTGCCATCGAAGGCAAGGCGTGATGTCCCCCATGCACAGATGCGGCTGATACGCATACCAAGCCTATGAGCTTTGTGCTCTACCATGGACTGAACATACTGACTGCGCCACATATGGAGCTTCTGTTTCTTTGAGCCACGTTTTCTACCCCTTCGGTCTAAATGCTCAAAGACGATTACGTCTGCATTGTGCAAAACAGCTATGTCTATGAGAAAGCTTGCGGTCTTAACGGCTATATCATCGTTAACACCTTTCGCCTTTGCCCAAAGTCTGGGTATGTTACGATTCCCATGCTGCTGTGCTTTCTTTATACGGTTAATACTATGCGTAAGATGGTCTGTTTCTTTTGGGAGCTTACAAAAATATCTCCCAAGAATAGTGCCATCCGAACGCATTACACTAACTGTAGCAGCAGTATTTATACCTAAGTCTACAGCGACAATCTTCTGGTTGGAAACATCTGTGTTCGTAAGTGTGACCTTTTCTTCAAAAGGGAAGTCTAGAAACCATTCTTCTCCACGTTTTTGTAATGTGGGGGCACATTGCTTGCGTGTTTTGCAATGTCTGTAAATATAATCCATATCGGATCTGCGAAGCTCTACCGTGATCCAATCCCATGTATTACGGAGAAAGACTTTCATCCTCGCCTCATATCGGTCCGTCTGCTCATACATAACCGTCTTGTACATACAGGGGTATCCATATCCTACTCTTGGGTAGGATGGCTTTTTTCCACGGGTTTTCGTATCGACAGATTCCCAGTTGGTCAGACCACTTTTATAGGAGGATACCTTACCGATCCCCTCATGGATCGCTCCACGCCTTAAGTAGCTCGGAAACTTATAGAACTTCTTGTCAAAGCTGCGGTATTTCGGATCTTGATTCTTTGCTGTTTCGTGGCACAGACGCTCAACATATTGCTGTTGCAAGAGGTTGCCGTTAATGGCAGATAGATGATCCCATTCATTCAGGCAAACATGGATCAGGAAATCCACGGCATCGCGGTAAAGGGATAGGGTATCCTTGAAGATATCGTTATAGTGTTTTATCTTAACGCTGTATGTCGAATATATACTTCATACCACAAGCCCCCTTCCTTCGATTACTCTTGCTTTTGATCATCGATAGAATGGTTTACCGGTTCGAGTGTTCTATCACTTACGGTAGCCACAAAATAGGATGGATTCCACAAATGGCCATCCCAGAGCTGTTTCTTTCTCTCAGGATGTTTTAGGAATAACCACCTTGCTGTGTTACATTTTAGTATCTTAATTGCATCTGACAGGCGCAGTTGCGGCTTACAATCTACAAGCAGGTGTATATGGTCAGGCATTCTCTCCATTGCAATTGGTGTCATATCGATAGATTTAAGCGTTTTAAGCAGATAATCTTTGACCTCTGCTTCAATATCGCCTACAAATATGGATTTTCTATATTTAGTAACCCATACAATAGGATACTGCAATGAGTATAGATAGCCGCGACCATGTGTAACGTCTTTAGATATTGAAAACTATACTGTTTTATCTATATTTGTATTATACCATATATTTGTGGATATTTCAAGAAAAGCCGCCTAACTCACGACTAAAGTCACAAGTGTGCGGCGGCTATTTATCAAAAAGAACCCATTTCAATTTCACCATATAGCAGAGTATCCAAAAGTTTAAGCTTTTACTAACAAATTTTGTAACATTTAAAAAAATATTTGATAATCGTGAATATAACCAAAAAAAAGTATTACGAATTAGCTATTATTACATATTGTTTTTTTGTTAAAAAAGTGATACAGTAAATTCATCAGATGAATTTAGGGCATATAAAAGGAAATCAAGCAAAAAACTACATAAAAGGAGGAAAATCGAGCAAAATGGTCAGATGTATTTATTCAAAGAAAGAAAATGGTATGATGATTGGAGGTGATAGTAATGACTGAAACCGTATTTTCTGCTGATCCAGTAAGATTAATGATTGCAGCAGCAGTCGGAATCATTCTTCTGCTTGCGCTAATCATCAAATTTAAACTGCACCCAGTTATTTCTATGATGATTGCGGCCATCGTGATCGGCGCAGGTGCAGGAATGCCACTTCACTTAATCAGTGAAACAGTAGAAAAAGGGGTCGGAAAAACACTCCAAGGAATTGCCCTCTTAATCGGGCTTGGGTCTATGTTTGGCGGTATTCTAGAAGTCAGTGGTGGAGCACAAAAAATCGCAAAAACATTAATTAATAAACTTGGTCAAAATAAAGCTGGATGGGCACTTGGATTGACAGGAATTGTAATCGGAACGACAGTCTTTTTTGAAGCTGGCGTCGTAATCCTGATTCCATTAGCATTTAATGTGGCAAAACAGACAAAAAAATCCACACTCTCCTATGCCATTCCACTTCTTGCTGGTCTTGCTTCTGGATATGCGTTCGTTCCGCCGTCAGCTGGTTCTGTCTTAGTCGCTAATACGTTAGGTATCAGTCTTGGAACGATGATTGCAGTCGGGATTCCAGTTGCTGTGATCTCAACAATTGTTGCAGGAATTATATGGGGAAAGATAATCGGAAACAAGATTTTTACAAAACTCCCTGTAAATATTGAGGAAGTATCCGATGATGACATAAAACTTCCACCATTTGGACTTGTACTCTCTATTATTTTAATCCCATTAATTTTAATCCTACTCAGTACGATATCTACCTATTTACCAATACCAACAAACATACAGGAAGTACTAGCCTTTCTTGGTGAGCCATTTTTGGCACTGACAATTGCAACGTTAGTAGCAATGTATTTCCTTGGAACAAGAATGGGATACAAAAAAGATGAACTTAAAAAGATTTTAGACAAATCTTTGCGTCCTGTTGGAATGATCCTTCTCGTTATTGCCAGTGGAGGTGTTATCCGCTGGATGCTTCAGGATTCTGGACTAGGTAATATTATAGGGCCCGCACTGGAACAAAGTGGAATGCCATTAATTATTGTAGCTTTCCTGATTGCATTCCTCGTCCGAGCATGTGTGGGAAGTTCTATCGTAGCTATGACAATGGCTTCTGGAATTATGGCAACGATGCCAGCAGTTGCAGGCTGCTCAAATCTCTATCTCGCAGCAATGTGTTGTGCAATCTGCGGCGGTGCAACCGCTTTAAGCCATGTTAATGATGCTGGATTCTGGCTAGTATCCACATTTTTGGAAGTAGATGAAAAGACAACATTAAAATCATGGACGGTTATGGAAACTCTCATCGGTATCACTGGGCTTATACTCGGTTTGATCATATCAATATTTGCTTAAATATAGAAAGGAGATTTTATTATGGAATTAAGAAGTCAAAGGTTAAGAGAAATCGCACCAGAATTGGACCCACTGCGTCTTGGAACAGGATGGAAACTAGAAGATCTGTCCAAACCACAAATCATTATTGAAAGTTCTTTCGGTGACAGCCATCCTGGAAGCGGACATTTACTGGAACTTGTAGAAGAAGCACGTAAAGGTGTTGCTGAAGCTGGCGGCTATGGAGCCAGATATTTCTGTACCGATATCTGTGACGGAGAAGCACAAGGACATGATGGAATCAATTATTCTCTTCCATCCAGAGATATGATGGCAAATATGATTGAGATCCATGCCAATGCAACCCCTTTTGACGGCGGTATATTTATTGCAAGCTGTGATAAAAGTATGCCAGCAAATTTAATGGCTTTGGGACGTATTAATATCCCTTCCATCGTTGTAACAGGTGGTGTTATGGATGCAGGTCCAGATCTGTTAACTCTGGAACAGATTGGAATGTACAATGCCATGTACGAACGCGGCGAAATTACAAAAGAAAAAATGGAATTTTATAAACACAATGCATGTCCATCCTGTGGTGCATGCTCCTTTATGGGAACTGCATCAACCATGCAGATTATGGCAGAAGCACTCGGACTGATGCTTCCAGGAAGTGCATTGATGCCTGCAACAAGCTCTGACCTTAGAGATTTTGCACGAAAAGCTGGAAAACAATCGGTATGGCTTGCACAGCATAATCTGACACCAGATGAAATCGTAACAATGAAATCGTTTGAAAATGCAATTATGGTTCATGCAGCCATCTCAGGCTCTACAAATTCCTTACTCCATATCCCAGCAATCGCAAAAGAGTTTGGATTCGATCTAGATGCAGATACATTTGACCGACTTCACAGAGGTGCACATTATCTGCTCAATATCCGTCCTGCTGGTCAGTGGCCAGCACAGTTCTTCTACTATGCAGGAGGCGTTCCAACGATTATGGAAGAAATTAAAGATATGCTGCATCTGGACGTAATGACTGTGACAGGAAAGACACTTGGAGAAAATCTGGAAGATCTGAAGAAAAATGGATTCTATGATAAATGCCAAGGATATCTGGATAAATGGAATCTGAAACGGGAAGATGTCATTCGACCATTTGACAAACCATTTGGCACTGATGGAAGCATTGCCATACTGAAAGGAAATCTTGCTCCTGATGGAGCCGTAGTAAAACATACGGTTGTACCAAAAGAAATGTTTGAAGCTGTACTGAAGGCAAGACCATTTGACTGTGAAGAAGATGCAATCAAAGCAGTTCTGACACATGAAATCAAACCAGGAGATGCCGTAATTATACGATACGAGGGGCCAAAAGGAAGTGGAATGCCAGAAATGTTCTATACAACAGAGGCAATTGCATCCGATCCAGAACTTGGAGCAAGTATCGCACTTTTGACAGATGGACGATTCTCAGGTGCCTCGAAAGGACCTGCAATTGGACATATTTCTCCAGAGGCAGCAGAAGGTGGTCCAATCGCTCTGGTAGAAGAAAATGATCTGATTGAAGTAAATATTCCAAAACGTATCTTAAGGATTGTAGGCGTAAATGGGGAACGAAAATCAGAAACAGAAATCGAAACAATCCTTGCAGAAAGAAAGGCGGCATATAAACCAAGAAAAAACCGCTACACGCATGGTGTTCTGAAACAGTTCGCAGATAAAGCAGTTTCACCAATGAAGGGTGGCTATATGGAATAGAAACGGGGAAAACCATATAGCAATGTATAGCGCAAATGAGAAGTAGTTCTTTTAAACAATATTTATGGGGTAGCAAATTATATATATAAAATTAAGAGATAAGTCCGATTAAATTTATAAGTTATCTATTCCAAAACATTTCTTGCCATAGTATAATAAAGTCAGGAAAAAATCTACATCATGGAGGTAAATGAGCATGGCAATTACTGTGAATATTTATTATACTGGCAAAAATGGAAATGCAAAAAAGTTCGCACAAGAGATGGTTTCCAGAGGGATTGTAAAAGAAATTCGTGCTGAAGAAGGAAATATACGATACGAATATTTTTTTCCTATGGATGATGAAGAAACTGTACTTTTAATTGACAGTTGGAAGGACCAAAAATCCATTGATATTCATCATGCTTCACCAATGATGGAAACGATTATGCAGCTTAGGGATAAATACGACTTACACATGAACGTAGAACGGTATTTTTCTGATGACACAGAAATATCTTCCAAAGATGTAAGTTTCATTAGAAAATAAATTCTGAGTTACCAATATAAGGAAATCTGGCAGCAGAGATGATGGGTAATTTTGATCGAGCTAATTTTCAAAATATGGGGCAGTGCAATCGTTTTATGATTGTACTGCCCCATATTTATTATTGTGATATATAAACTTTATGCTAATTTATTATACTCCTCATCGGATACTGCTTCCAGCCATTCATTGGAACCTTCTTCTGCTGGAACTTCCACAGCCAAATGTGCAAACCAGCTATCTACTGCTGCACCATGCCAATGCTTTACATTCGCTGGGATATTCACAACATCTCCAGGTTTTAACGCCTGTGCAGGTTTTCCCCATTCCTGATACCATCCTTTTCCAGCAGTCACTAACAAAATCTGACCTCCTCCAGATTTCGCATGATGAACATGCCAGTTATTACGGCAACCTGGCTCAAACGTTACATTTCCAATAACTACTTGCTTCGTTGAAAGCATATTTAAATAGCTCTGTCCAATAAAATATTGTGCAAATGCTTCATTTTTTCCACCCATTGGAAAAACTGCTCCTGGTCCTAAATCTTTTTTCATCTGTTCTGCATCCATATACACTAACCTCCGATCAAAAAATTTCTACCAATCATTTCAAATTAATTGTATTTCTATTCTATTACAAAGTCCAATACTTATATTGAATATAGTCTCATGCCTAGAATGTATAATCATTATTCATATCTATATAAGCAAGCATAGTCATTTCATGCTATTCTGCCAATCTTCTATTTCTAAAAAAGATAGGATTGGACACTTCCTATTTACTTTACATTGTTCTGAATCCAGTTTTCTATATGATCTGCTATCACATCATTGTTTAAATCCTGGAACATAAAATGATCATTTCCTGTAATGCCTTCTGCTGGAAGATCTATAACCGTACAGTTACCTTCCTGCTCAGTATATGCCTCTGCAAAATCATAGCAAGTTTCACGCATTGCCTGCCACATTCCAGTTGCCTGAATAGAAGGATCTCCATTATCAATATAATCTCCAAAATAGAAAGTCACAGGTATATTCTTTTGTGTAACAGCTTTATAATCAGCAGAGTCAGCAGCTGGTGCTCCGCCTGGCTCAATTGCCACGATTGCTGCAATATGATCCGTGTACTGTGCTGCTGTCCAACCTGGTCCTCCTCCCTGAGAATGCGTTACTAAAATAGAATTCTTTCCAGTTCTGTTATATACTTCATCAATCGTTGCTGCCAATGCCCTCGCTACTGTTTCATTATCAAAGTCTGCTCCCATATCCGAAGTCATTCCAGTATCTGGTGTCATTTGGCGGAAGAATTGATCGATAGAAGCATCATCATTCGGAAACTGAGAACCTTCATTTACAATAGATTGTCCATTCTCCCAGCGTCCAATTCTAAATTGGGTATACCATCTTTAATCCAGCGTCTTGGTACTGATATCCCCAGTGACAGAAGTTCCTCCAGCCTCTCCACGTCTTGGTTGATCTACAAGAAATACACTATGACCCTTTCTCAAGAACATATTTGACCAACTCTCACGTCCATCTGGTGTTGTCATCCAGCCCATACGTGACTGTCCATATCCATGAAGGAACACCATGGGAAGACCTGTTTCATCTTCTGGAATCTGATAAAGTACATTTCATGATCCACATGGAAAGTCTGACCTGCCCAGTTTCCTCCCATTGGTTCTCTGGGTCAAAGGTGCCCTCAGAGGTCACTGTAATTCCGCCAGCAGAAAAAATACCCTGCTCTGCAATCACAAGACTACCCGTATCGGTTTCCACATTTTCTGTGGTTTGATCTGTCGGTGAGGTCGGATTCACCGCTGTTGTAGTTTGACTACTACAGCCAGTAAACAATGACAGCGTAAGCGCTGCTGCTACTGTTAAGCAAACTAATTTTGATTTGTGTATCATATTGATCCCTCCAATTTCTAATGATTTCTGTTTTGATGCCTCTATATTTTAATGATTTCTGTTTTGATAATTCCATTTTAATGGATACCTGATTTTTCCAGAAGTCTCAAATAGTTGTTTTGTTTTAACCCAAAGGTGTTTACTTATTATTCGACGCTAAAACCTTTGTTTTTTATCATTTTAAAACCACCAAAGATATTATTCTAAATTGTATAATCAAATAGAAAAACGTCTAAGTAATCAACATATACTTGTTGTTCTTAGACGTTATCTTTCCACAATGCTTTTAAGATAAATATCCAGTTTTAGCTGATATACATCAAAAACTTTCTTAGAATTTTCATTAACCATCTGTTTTATTGAATACATCTTTAAAATGCTTGAATTGCATAATAAGATATTTTATACTAAAAATACATTTATCGTAAATTGCTGTAAGAGGAGGAAATTATCAAATGGAATTGCGAACATTAAAATATTTTCTTACTGTAGCGAAAGAGGAAAATATCACAAGTGCTGCTGAAATACTTCACATGACTCAACCTACGTTATCACGCCAGATTATGGACTTAGAAAAAGAACTTGGCAAACCATTGTTTACTCGCACAAATCGTAAAACAATTTTAACCGAAGATGGTCTACATCTTCGAAAAAGAGCAGAAGAGATTATATCTCTAGTAGAAAGAACTACCTCAGAATTCCAAAGTACAGATGAAACAATCTATGGAGAAATTCACATCGGAGCTGGTGAAACCGATGCAATGCGGCTGATTGCCAATACAATAAAACGTATACAGCAACAGCATCCAATGATTAAATATCGTCTATACAGTGGTCATACCGATGATGTAGTGGAACGATTAGAACATGGTCTGCTTGATTTCGGCTTGCTGTTTGAACCAGTAAATAAAGAGAAATACAATTATATTCCTGTTCCAGTTTCTGATACGTTGGGTATTCTAATGAGAAAAGATAGTCCTTTTGCAGTCTTGGATGCGATTACTCGTAATGAATTGACACAGATGCCTTTGCTTTCCTCCGCACGCCTATCCTTCCTTCAGTCTATTCTTTCAGAATGGCTTGGAACAGACTTAGAAAGACTAAACTTGGTCGCATCTTATAACTTAATCTATAATGCTTCTCTTATGGTAGAAACTGGAATCGGAAATGCCATTTGTATTGATAAACTGATTAATACAACAGGCGAAAGTAATCTCTGCTTTCGCCCACTCAAACCACATGTGTCACTGAAAATGGTACTTGTATGGAAAAAGCATCCTTTCTTTTCCAAAGCTTGTGAATTATTTCTCTCAGAAGTACAAAAAGAATTCCACAATATACTCTTACCCTATTCTAACTAATGCTTATAGCAATATTTTTTATCCTTTATCAATTATCTAATTAAAAATTGATTATTCATTAGAAATATAGTAGAATCGTATTAACAATAATTTAAAATTTATGAGGTGTATTTGATTGAAACACTTTTGGAATAAATACCATGAAAAAATAATCGTCTTTCTAATATTTATTATAATATTTGTTGGGGTAATATCTGTTATCTCTATATTTAGTGGAGCAATTATGAAGATATTTGGGTTTGAATACAAATCAGTAGGAAGTATTATTTTGTTTTTTATAATAGCAACGATTATTTCGTTTCCAATGAGTTTGACTGCTGAAATATTCCCCCAAATATTGCTATTCTATAAAGTAGTTTCAAAACAAGCAGCTGTTTTAATCTATATTCTTTTCGATACAATTGCTACTTCCTTTGGCTTAAGTGTCGTAGATTATTTTATGGAAAGTATTTCAGGAACTGACCTCTCTATTATTAGTGTATCGTTTTTATTAGCGTTAGGAGGAATAAAAGATATTGACAAAAAACCTGACAAATAGATTGATAACTTGTTGAAACATCAAACCTGTCCCTATCCCCAAAAGCAATGTGCCAAATTTCACAAATATAATAATATTCTTATAAACATTTTTTATCTTTTCTTAACCTCTATTTTTCCCTTTTAATTTTTAATTGCATTCTCATATCCAATTCTTTCCTATATTCTCAACGGAAAATTAAGAACTTTAATAAATTTCAAATCTAATTATATGATCTTTATACTAATACAAACTAGAAACATAAATATTATATCTTTTATAAACTATTAATTTCTAGAATATGAAAATCCTTTTCTATGAATTAAAGGAACTTTCACATATAATCCTTCCTACGTTAAGTATAAGATGAGCAGAAATTCATGTACAGAATTTCTACAAATAATCTTTAAGTATTTTACATTTCTTTTGAAAGGCTCTATAATAAAAATGGAATGATTATTTGGACTTTTTTATATCTAATTTGGAATAAGACTAGTAAAAAGGAGGACTTATGAAGTATTTAACTCTTAATAATGGGGTTCAAATGCCAATAGTTGGATTTGGAACATGGGATGTGCGCGGAAAAAATGGAAAACGTAGCATTCTGGAAGCACTAGAGATTGGATATCGTTTGATTGATACAGCGCAAATGTATAATAATGAGGACATTGTAGGGAAGGCAGTGTTGGAAAGTGGGCTTGCCAGAGAAGAAGTATTCCTTACTACGAAACTCTATCGCCCAAGTACCAGTTATCAAAACGCAAAAGCAGACATCGAAAAGTCTCTGAATAACTTGCAGACAAATTATATTGACCTACTTTTAATTCATGAACCTTACGAAAATGCTTTAGAAATGTATGAAGCATTTAAGGAAGCTTATCAAGATGGAAAACTCCGAGCCATCGGTATTTCCAATTTCGACACAAAGAAATATGAGAAATTTATCCGTTTCTGCGGTATTATTCCAGCAGTGAACCAAGTAGAATCACACGTTTATTATCCACAATTTGATTTAAAAAAGCAACTAAATACTCGCGGTACCCAGATGCAGTCGTGGGCTTCCTTTACGGAAGGCCGCAAAAATATCTTCGCCGAACCAATACTACTGCAAATCAGTGCAAAGTATGGGAAAACTTCTGCACAAGTGGTACTCCGCTATCTTATTCAAAACGGGATCGCTGTCATTCCAAAATCGGTTCACAGAGAACGAATGAAACAAAATCTTGATATTTTCGATTTTGAACTAACAGCAGAGGATATAGAGCAAATCAACAGTCTGAACGGCAATCGCTCCCTGTTCGGCTGGTATTAATTAATATTAATATATAGAAAGGATGATAATTTTGACCATAGAAGATGTAATAGAAGGCTTCCAAGAAGGTGCGGTGAAAGATGCTGCACGAGATGCATATGCTAATATACTCTTCCAAGAAGCGATCCAGATTAGTATGGAACTAAACACTCAATACCATACGCCAGAAGAAATTCAAGAGATTATGGAACGACTAACGGGTAAAAAAATTGATGAAACTTTCCGCCTGTTCCCACCATTCTACACAGATTTCGGTAAAAATATCACCATCGGAAAAGATGTATTTATCAATTCTTGCTGTCATTTTCAAGATCAGGGTGGCATTACAATTGGTGATGGAACTTTAATTGGACATAATGTAGTCCTTGCCACCATCAACCATGCTCTTGAACCAGAGAAAAAAAGGAAAAACTATTATGCTCCGATCAAGATTGGTAATCATGTGTGGATTGGTTCCAACGTAACCATTCTGCCAGGTGTTACAATCGGTGATTGGGCTGTAGTAGCCGCAGGAGCCGTGGTTACAAAAGATGTTCCATCTATGACAGTAGTTGGTGGTATTCCTGCAAAAGTAATACGGAAAATTTCGAAAAAAAGAGAGGAATCAGAATGAAACAATGGAGGAAATGACAATGAAAGTTTTAGCAATTAACAGCAGTGCAAGAAAAAACGGAAACACAGCGCTCCTTATCAATACTGTGTTTAAGGAATTAAATAAAGAGGGAATTGAAACCGAAATGATACAGCTTGCTGGCAAAATTATTGAGCCATGTAAAGCCTGTTGGGCATGCAGCGGAAAGAAAAATTGTATTCATAAAAACGATATATTTCAAGAAATCTTTGAAAAAATGACGCAAGCGGATGGAATTATCCTTGGCTCCCCAGTGTACACAGCCAACATATCAGCCAATATGCAAGCATTTCTCGAACGAGCTTCTGTAGTTACAGATATGAACCAAGACGCCAAGTTGTTCCATCACAAAGTCGGTGCTGCTGTTACCGCAGCACGTCGGGGCGGCGCATTGAATGCACTGGATGCAATGACTCACTTCTTTCTGCTGCAAGAAATGTTTATTGTGGGTTCTTGCTACTGGCCAATGGCTTACGGGCAGATGCCAGGAGATGTTAAGAATGATGAAGAGGGTTTAAACACTATGAAAACCCTTGGGCAGAACATGGCCTATCTTCTGAAAGCGATTCAAAAACAAGTAGAATAAGTAAAATAAATTTGTCCTTTTATTTCACACTTGCCGTTCAAATCCTAGGTATCGTGTTCCTTGAAATGACAATTTTCCGTAATCCCCTTCCACCAACATTCCATATTCGTTTCCTTTTACTTGTAATTCCATGCGGTCACCACTTTCCACTTGGAATGTCACATAATAACAAGTACTTGAAGAACTATGGTGAGCAGCATTCCCTGGATTTGCATGATGGTGGTGTGTTATATCCATGCGTTTTGCTACAATTGTTGCATCTACGGTTAGACGAGGTGAATATAAGTATAAATATCTCAAAAACCTCGATTACTCTGCAAATCATCAATTTACATTTTAGGTATAGGTGCAACATATAACCCTAATTTGTGGAAATTATACCAGTCTACTACTTTCTCTTCACTTGCCACATTCAAAGCAAGTAAAATCTCTTTTGCAAATTCCATGGGAGCTGTACCATTCGCTGTTATAATATTTCTATCTCTTACTGCCTGTCTTGCAACATATTTTTCTTCTCCTGTATAAATGGAACCTGCCCATTGTTTCAAGTCATTTAAATCGTTACTCGTATGAATCACATCATTCAAAACACCAACTGTACCTAAAAAAGCAGAAGCATCGCAAATGCCACCTAATATCTTTCCTTTTTGATTACAATCTTCTACAAGAACCTTAACTTGCCATGCATCTTCATTTCTCCATGTCATACCACCAATCAAAACAACAGCATCATAATCGTTTGGAACAGATTTAATATCATAATCTGGCAATATTCTGAAACCACCTATAGACTGTACATAATCTTTTGATAATGAAACCGTCTTAATATCATATTGTCCTTGTCCTAACATGGTTATCGCAGATGAAATATACGCCGCTTCCCAATCTGCATATTGTTGTAAAATCACAAATAAAATAGTCTTCTTCATATTGTTGTACTCCTTTTCAATTGCAAGTTTCTTTCTTAGATTGTAGCACAAAACTGTCCCGATGAATAGAACTACTTTAAAACTCTTCTAAAGTAAAAGACACTATCCACAATCTTTATTGCCATCTTTCCCATACTTAATACCTTCCACCATCTGGTTAAACTACTCTCTACCTCCCATACCAGATTTATCAATATCTGTATCATTTGACTTCATTTTCTAGAATGCCAAAAACTTCTCCCTATTCAACAGGCTAAAATCCATAGCCAAAAAGAGAACTGCTGGGGACTCCGACAGCCTCTCCACTTATTGAAACTGTGAGTAATAAAGTTTTGAATACAATCCTCCCTGATTTAGCAATGTATTATGCGTTCCCTGTTCCACAATATCTCCATTCTGTACTACCAAGATATGATCCGCATTCTGGATTGTAGAAAGCCGATGAGCAATTACAAAGCAGGTTTTCCCCTTCATCAATTCCCGCATGGCCAACTGGATTTTTTTCTCCGTCTGTGTATCCACATTAGAAGTAGCTTCGTCTAAAATCAACATCTTAGAATCCAACAGCATGGCACGAGCAATTGTAAGCATCTGTTTTTGCCCTTTGGAAAGCCCAGAGCCATCCCCAGTAAGAACGGTTTCATATCCCTGGGGCATCTGCATGATAGCCTCATGAATATTGGCTGCTTTGCAAGCTTGCACCACATCTTCCAGGGTAGCATCCTCTTTTCCATAAGAAATATTCTCATAAATGGTTCCAGTAAATAGCCAAGTATCCTGAAGCACCATAGTATAAGCCTTTCGCAGACTATTTCTAGTCAGTCCAGAAATTTCTTTTCCATCCACAGTGATTGATCCAGACTGAGGATCATAAAACCTCATCAACAAATTGATCAGGGTCGTTTTTCCGGCACCTGTAGGACCAACAATTGCAGTCAAACTCCCTGGTTCAGCGTGGAAGCTGAGATCATGGATAATCGTCTGACCTGGCAAATAGCCAAAGCGAACATGTTCCATCCGTACATCTCCGCGAACATCGGTAAGTTCTATCGCATCTGGCGCATCAGCAGGCTCTGGTGCCTCATCAATCAGGCGAAAGATACGCTCTGCCGCCGCAGTAGCAGATTGCAGCTCACTAAGAATATTGGCAGCTTCATTGACAGGACCAGAAAATTTTCGTGAATACAATACAAAAGAGGAGAGATTTCCTATCGAAATACTCTGAAAAAGATACAAGATGGCCCCTAAAACACTGACAAGTGACAGGGATAAGTTATTAATAAAATTTACAGATGGACCTGTCATACTTCCATAATAGTCCGCATTATAATAGGCATCCACAGCTTCTGTATTTTTTTGATCAAATCGGAAAATCATCGTTTCTTCCTGATGATAAGCTTTTATTGTTTTTTGTCCACTAATAATTTCTTCTGAATACCCGTTCAGTTCTCCCAGCTTGGCAGAACGCTTACGAAACAGCGGTCGGACTCTTCTAGTCATATACTTGGTCAGCAAAATAGACGCTGGAATTGTAATTACAAAGACAGATACCAACACTGGCGCAATCATGAGCATCATAGCCAAAGAACCAATTACTGTAATTACACTCGTACAGATCTGCAAAAGATCATTGGAAAGTGAAGCATTTACTGTGTCAATATCATAAGAAATTCGACTGACAATGTCTCCTGTCTGTGTCCGATCAAAATATTCTACTGGAAGCCCCATCAAAGTATCAAAAACATCTTTTCGCATCTGATAAATGACACGCTGACTAAAACGAATCGTGATTCTTGTCAATATGTACGTCAACAGGGAAGAAACTCCATAAAATCCAATCATCAAGGCTGCATAAAAAAAGACAAGAGGAAAATCTACGTCATTTGGCCCATGGATTGCATCGATTGCATATCCTGAAAGCATCGGTCCGATTAGTCCAAGCAAGTTACTTACAATGGTAAGAAATAGAGCCAGAAACAGCAGCCATTTATATTGATATAAGTAACTCCACAGACGGATCAGCACATATCGCCGATCCCTTGGCTTTTCCTTTTGATATTTCTCATCTTCTTCCGATACAGGAAGTTTACCGAAAAAAGAGAACGAATTTTTTGACTGTTTCGTTTCATTCGATCGATGCTTCATTGTTTTCATCTCCCATCTGTGAAATACTAATTTGACGATAAGGCTCACAAGAAGCCATTAGCTCTTCGTGCGTACCATAACCGATTTCTTTTCCATTTTCCAACATTAAAATATGATCGGCGTGGCGGATGGAACTTGCTCTTTGAGCCACAATAATGGTCGTCGTTTCCCTAAAATTTTTCGCCAATGCCTGACGAAGCTGTGCATCAGTTTGATAATCCAGCGCACTGGAGGAATCATCTAGAATCAAAATTTCTGGATGTGCTGCCAGTGCCCGAGCAATTAAGACACGTTGCTTCTGACCACCACTTAAGTTGGAACCACGGATGGCCAAACGATAATTAACTCCTTCTTCTAATTCATAAATAAATGGCTGCGCCTGTGCACATTCAATCGCTTTCTCAATTCCTTCTTGGCTAACATCCCGTCCAAAACGGATGTTCTCCTCAATGGTATCTGCAAACAATACATCATTCTGAAAAACAATTCCAAATTTTTTATGAAGTTCGTTAGAAAGAATTCCTTGGATATCATCCCCATCAATCCTTATAGTTCCCTTGTCCGCATCATAAAAACGGATTAACAGGTTGACGATAGTACTCTTTCCACAACCAGTTGCACCAATAATTCCAAGTGTTTCTCCTCGTTTGAGGGCAAAGGAAATATCAGAAACTACCTCTGAACGACCAGCATGATAGGAAAATGATACATGGTCAAACAATACATGATATTCTGTGTCTTTATGGTCTTTCGACTCGATTTTTAGATCTTCTGGTGTATCCAACACCTCACTAATACGTTTTGCAGACGCAGAACCCTTAGAAAACAGCATAAACATACGATTAATGGAAAGCATGGCATTTAGAATAATCGTAAAATATGTCAGAAAAGCCAAGATCGTACCTGGCTGTGTCTTTCCAGCATTCACACGAAACGCTCCAGCCACAACTACCAGCGTAAGACCCGTATTTAGAAACAGATTCATTAAAGGATTGCTCGCTGCCATTGTGACAGAGGCCTTTGTTTCCTTTTCCACAATATTTTCGTTTGCCGCTTTGAAACGTTCCTTTTCATATTCCGTCTTAGAAAGAGCTTTAATCACTCGGATACCAGAAGAATTTTCTCTTACGACACGAACCATACGATCCACCGCCTGCTGAAGTTGAGTGTACATTGGGATTCCCCGCTGAGAAATAGAAAAAACAGTAACCGCAACAAAGGGAAGAACTGCTAAGAGTACTAATGTAAGTACTGGTTCCATAAACATGGACATCGTAATTCCTCCCAGTAATAAAATAGGGGCACGAATCCCCAAACGCTGCATCATACCGATCATCTGATGAATATTATAAGTATCAGAAGTCAAACGCGACTCTAATGAAGCAATTGTAAACGCATCCGTTTGGCGGCAGGAAAGATAGGAAATCCTACAAAATAAGTCATGTCTTAACCGCTGGGTTGTATCCCTAGCTACCCTGGAAGCCATTCGATTTGCAATTACATTACCAGACCAGGCAATTACAGAGCATACCAACATTAAAAAACCATAAAATAAAATTTCTGCCATATTTTTTTTTGGAACGATCACATCAATTAAATAAGAAAGAATCCATGGCAAAAACAAATCCATAATTGTACCAGTAAATTTGATTATAACCCCAAAAATCATCCGCACAACATACGGACGCAAATAAAGAAATACCTTTTTCAAATCGTAATCACTCCTTTGCTCAAACGATTGCATATGAAATTCTTATACATACAACGATATAAAACAGCATACTATTCTTCAAACAAAAAGTCAATGAAGGTCTACTTTACTTGTCTTTTTTCTAACAAAAGAAACTTCCACTGAAGCTTTCTTTTGCATATCACGATAAACGCAAAAAACTGCCAATGCTTTCACACATCAGCAGCTATTAGTTTCAATTCAATATATTAAATTGATTATTTCTCCTGATTTTTAATCCTGTAATAGTTTTCCATGTCCCAGCCTAAGTTTACATAAGAATTTTTGATTTTCCATTGCTTAAGAGACATACGGTCTCGACTGTATTTTCGTTGAGCAACCGAATTGTATCGCCTTCGCAGCCGTTATAATACACCGGGAACTTAAAGCTGATCTGCTTTATGATGCGCCCGCTGTCATCCCTTTCAGGATACAACTCGATTGCCTTGATGAACGTTCTCATGAATTCCTTCTTTTCGAGATCCGTCATCTTTCTATATATCTTATCAAATTCCAGGAGGAATTGATAGATCTGTTTTCCGGTGATCTGCTCACCGCAGGATGCGGAAATCTTCTCTTCCGCATCCGCCAGCATCTCCTCCAGCTCGGAGATCCGGTCATACAAGTTATCCAAACGCTCCTGCATATCCTGATACTTCCGCTCATAATGCCGGTCATTGACATCCAGCTTATCCAGCATGAGCACCAGCTTCTTTTTCGCGCCCATCACCTGCTGCAGTTTTCCCTTCACCTGTTCCCGCTCTTCTTCCAGGGAAGAAACATCCACTTTCTCCTGCAGCTTGCTCTGGATGAAATCCCGGAACTTCTCCATCGCCACCATATCCCGGATGATCTGCACCACCTTCTCATTCAGCTCATCCTGGTTCAGAGACGGCTTAAAACCGCAGAAATGATCCTCGTCAATCTTCTTTCTGTGCTGGCATCTGTAGTAAAAGTCATCCTTGTACTCGCCGGTTTTCTTATTCTTTCTCCGCCTTACCGTCCCGGCCATCCCGGAGCCGCAGACCGGGCATTTCAAAATTCCGGATAAAATATGCTCATGGTCAAGGCTGTGGGTTTTGTTCCATTTGACGCCTGTGACTCTGCGCTTGGCTTTCGCCGCCTCCCAGGTCTCCGGGTTAATGATGGCCTCATGGAGTCCGTCCGCCAAAAGATACTCGTCCTGCTTTACCCGGCGGTACTGGTCCCTCGTTCCCTTCACCTTTTCTGTCACGCTTTTGCCGTAAGCAATTTTGCCCGCATAAACCGGATTGTCCAGGATTTTTATAATCGTGCTTCTGGAAAAATGGCTGACTTCCTGATCCCGGAGTTTCTTTTTGGAATATCCATGCTGGTTCAGATAATTGCTGATGGAATCCGCCCCCATATCCGTATGGACAAACTTATCAAAGATTATCCGGACAATTTCCGCTTCCTCCGGGTTCACGATCAGAGTGCTGTTTTTGGAATCCAGGAGGTATCCGAAAGGCGCCTGCCCTCCGTTCCATTTCCCTTCCCTGGCTTTCTGCCTGCGTCCTTCCATAGTCTGGACCAGGATATTTTCCCGCTCAATCTCAGCAACAGCAGACAGAACAGTGATAGTCAGTTTCCCGGAATCTTTGGAAGAATCAATCCCGTCTTCCACACAAATCAGGTTTACGCCGTAATCCTGAATATACTGCAGGGAATTCAGCACATCCGCCGCATTTCTGCCAAACCTGGACAGTTTGAACACCAGGATATAGCTTACCCCGTCCCGGTCATCCGCCACATCCTGCAGCATCTGCTGGAACTCCGGCCTTCCGGTAATGCTCTTTCCCGATTTTCCCGCATCACAGTATTCCCTGACAATCTCCATACCCTGAAACTCCGCGAATTTCACCAGCCGGTCTTTCTGGGCGTCCAGGCTGTAGCCGTCCACCTGCATGGCAGTAGAAACCCTAATATAAAGATAACATTTTTCCTTCTTTTTCACGCTTCCGCCTCCTCATATTCTGCCGTCTCCGGCAACATCCGGAAATTCTTCAGGGCGTCCAGGATCGCAAGTTCCTTCTCCTTCGGGCATTTCGGGACACGCACTTTCGGATTCTCCGGCTTATTGTAGTTTTCCCCCATCTCTATGCCGTATTTCCGCTTGATCTGGGCGATATACAGGGAAGATACTTTCAATCCGCTCTTTTCCAGGACATACGCCTTGATCTCCGCATAAGTTGCTTTCGCCTCCGGCACGGTCACAGGAAGTTTCCTGCAGTCCAGCACAAACGCCACCGTTTCATCCGGGAGTTCCGGCTCCCCGGCCGCCTCATCCTCCCCATAGAAGACCAGGAACCGGAACGCTATGGATTTTAAGATTCTTCCGTCTTTCTGCTCTTCCGGGAATACCTCAATCCGCTCGATGAACTGCCGGCACAGTTCCCTCCGCTCTGCGTAGCTCATTTTCCGGTAAAGCCGGTCAATATGATCCAAGATCCGGCTGATCTGTCCGGAGGACTGAAGCCCCTCCCGGACCGCCGCCAGTTTCCTTTTCACCTGTCCGATCTCTGTCTCCAACTGCTCAATCCGGTCATAAGCGACGTCAATCCGCTCCTGGATAGCATCATATGCCTCGTCATACCCATCCGCCAGAACATCCAGACGGTCCAGTTCCTGACCCAGCTTATATTTCAGATGCTCCTGGCTGTGCAGTCTCCTGCGGAGGTCTTTCAGCTGTCCCTCAAAAGACGCTTCGGAGGATTGGTCGCCAATGGCCGCCGCAAAAGCGTTCCGAAATTCTTCCGTCCGCGTCAGCTGTCCAAGGATCTCCAACACTGCCCCATCCAGTTTGCTCTGGTTATAGGTATGCTTAAAACTGCACCTGCGCCCTTCTGACTTCCGGTAATTCCGGCAGGCGTAGTAATAAATCGGCTTGTAGTATCCTCCCCTGTTCTTATTGATACGCTTGTTCTTCTGCATCACCATCCCTGCCCCGCACAGCGGGCATTTCACCAATCCGGACAGCATGCTGATCCGGTCCGGTTCGTCTTTCTCATAATGGACGGCCATCTCTTTCCGTTTCGCCTGTACCCTGTCCCACATTTCTTCCGGGATAATGGCTTCCTGCTTTCCCCTGACCGTGATCTCCTTCCTCTGGTTCTGCTCATCCATGCTCCGGTTCGTCCTGCGGTAATATACAATCTTCCCGCAGTAAAAAGGATTGTCCAGGACACGGGCGGCGAAATCCCGGTTATAGGGGCAGGGACTTCCTCTGGAAATCCGCCGGTGCCCGTGGTCATTCAGCCACCGCACCACTGTGGCAAGCTTCATATCCGGTTCCAGATACTTGGCATAAATCAGCCGGACAATCTCCGCTTCCCCCGGCTCAACAGTCAGCTTCCCGTTCTTATTCCGGTACCCGAAAGGCGCCGGTCCGCCTGCCCAGCCACCCTCCATCATCTTCTGCATCCGTCCGGCCATAAACTGCACCCGGATGTTCTCCCGTTCAATCTCCGCCACAGCGGACAGGATCGCAAGGGTCAGCCTTCCGCCCTGGGTGGAACTGTCAATACTGTCTTCCACACATACCAGATCCACATCATAGTCCAAAAGTGTCTGGATGGATTTCAGCACATCCGCGGCGTTCCTTCCGAAACGGGACAGCTTAAACACCAACACATAAGAGATCTGCTCCTTCCCGCTGACGATGTCGTCCATCATCTCCATAAAGGCAGGTCTTCCCAGGATGCTCTTTCCGGATTTTCCGGCGTCACAGTATTCGCCCGCGATTTCAAGGTTCTTATATTCCGCGTACTGGCGCAGGCGTTCCTGCTGAGCCTCCAGGCTGTAGCCTTCCGTCTGGGCGGCCGTGGAAACACGGGTGTAAATGTAACATTTCTTTTTCACGTCCTCACCTCTTTCGGTTGCTCACTGTTACACGGTTCCCCCGTGTATGATTAATATATCGGAGTCCGGCATCCCCGCCAACTCGCAGGACGCACAAGGTTTCTCCCTGAAAACTATGCGGAACGCACAGAAAAAGCCGACAGCCCACAGGACTGCCGGTAAGGATGTGGTTTCATGTTTGTTTCGCGTCAGAATCCTGTATCCTTTCTGATTCCAGTTCTTCCAGAATTTCAGCGCCGTACTTCTGGATCATCCGCGCCATAAATTCGGCGCACTGTTCCATGTTCAGATCTGCCTGTTTTTGCGTATACATGCCTGTACTGATCATTTCCCGTCTTTCCATGAGTTTCCCGCCTCTCTTGCCGCAAGGATAAACCTTGCTTTGTTTTCTCATGTCACAGGCAAAGAAAAACCCAGGTATTTTACCCTGGGCTTGCTAATATTAAAGTAATGATGATTTTTTTCTGAGAAACAGCATCACGATATTTTCAGATTAACATCCTAGCTCCCTTGCCGCGCCGAAATTGATGCAATGTAACGATGAACGCACCACTCCTTTAACGATAGTGAACCGGTGCGAATTTATAAGTTATTTTGAAAACTCTCGCGGAGATTGATGATAATATTCCCGAAACGCCTTATAAAAATTGCTACTGTTGCTGTAACCGAGCATGGAGGCAATCTCCTCAACAGACAGATTGGTTCCTTTCAGAAGAAAAGCTGCACGCTCCATCCGCTGTTCCAAAAGAATCTCGGAAAAGGATTTTCCGATTTCACGGTGCAACAGAGTGGAAATATAGTTTGGGTGGTAAGAAAAATGTTTCGATATATCTTTTAATGTCACAACATCAGAGTGCTCTCCCATATAACGGACGATTTTATCTGACAGCCGTTCATCTTTCGGAACAGGGATCGACCGCTTATACTGCCTTGCTACCATCATCAGCAGCGTCAATACCATAGGCTGGAGAATGGCTTGGGTATCCTCCTGCGGATTGGCATATTCAATCACCATCATTTCCAGAAGGGTGCGGATACAGCAAGAGTCATCAAATCGAAGGTGAATAAATTCTTCGGAATACTCGTTGGTTTGTGGATCAAGGAAGAAGTGGAACAGCTTCGTATCTGCGGACAGCACCGGAAGAAACACCCGAAAAAATGTCTCTTTTTGAATCAGGATGCCAATGATGATAATGTCTTTTTCACTGTGTGCCGAGAGCGCATAGCCAGCGAATGGCTGACCAATATAGCACTCATTTTCGTGAATCGTGATGTAGTTGTCATATTTATAGCTCAGCGCACCATAATCTCCTGAATAGGCGAAGTTAAAAAAGAAAAAATCCTGGCGGTGGAACATCTCCTGAATATCCGGGCCTTTATGCACACAGATCATGATATTTTCTTCCGGTGGGCCGGGCCAGGCATAGGATTTTTCCATCGGACTTCCGGCAGGAACGTCAAGATATTTCCAGTTCCGTTTGGCAAACTGTTCTCCCAGTTTTTCAATTGCCGCATCTAAAGTGGGATTGCTCATCAAATACCCTCCTCGTGCAGCGTCCATCCAAAGTCATTGTGGTAAATCATCTGTCTCGTCATGCCGCCGTCAATGCAGATGTTTTCTCCCGTGATAAAACCGCCCTTATCTGAGCAGAGATACAATACCATGTTGGCGATGTCCAGAGGATTTCCCACCCGGCCGACAGGATGCTGTGCGGCATCTGCGCCTGTATACTCCGTGTAAGCGGTATCGATCCAACCTGGGGAGATAGAGTTGACTCGGACTTTTCCCCTGAGACTGACCGCCAGGGCATGGGTAAGCGCCGCAATGCCGCCTTTGGCAGCGGTATAGCTTTCTGTCTGCGGCTGGCTCATCCGGTCACGGGAGGAGGAAATATTCACAACAGCCGCATCGGGAGAAAAATGCGGCAGAAAGAGCTTTGTAAGGTAGAACGGCGCTGTCACGCCTACCCGCAGGGCGTAATTAAATTCTTCATAGGAACATTCGGAAATTCCTTTCATCAGGGGCAGGGCGTTGTTGATGAGATAGTCCACTTTTCCATACTCCGTGATTACCTTCTCCGCAAAGCGGACGAGGGTTTCTTCTTCCGCCAAATCGCCGACAAAATAGCCGTTGGACCGCTTGTCGATCATGCAGACGGACGCTCCGTTTTTCAAAAATTCCTCGGCAATACATTTTCCAATGCCCTGTGCGCCGCCTGTAATGACAGCCACTTTATCCTGAAACATTTTATCAGCCTCCTTTTTTTTCAGTATACCACGAGATATTAGAAAAAGCCATAGAAATCATTAAGTTTTGGCGCTGACATGCATTGTTTTCCGCTTTATACTGAAACGGTTGAGTTCAAAAGAAACAGGAGGATCATAATGTCAGCAAAAATTCAAAACAGCAGGAATGCTGTCTTTTACCGAAAACTTTTTTCCCTTGTACTGCCGATTGCTTTTCAGCAGTTTATGTTGGCGGCGGTCAGCGCATCCGATGCCTTGATGTTGGGAGTTATCAGCCAGGATGCGCTCTCCGCAGTTTCGTTGGCGGGACAGATCACGTTTGTATTTAACCTGTTCATGGGCGGTCTGACGATGGGGACAAGTATTCTGGCCGCACAGTATTATGGGAAAGGTGATAAAGAGTCGATTGAGAAAATTTTCGGCTATGTGACGAGAATCTCGTTTCTGATTTCCATTGTCTTTTTCTGCGCCTCGCTTTTTACGCCCTCCATGCTGATGCGGATATTTACCAGCGAATCGCGGCTTATTTCGGGCGGCGTCAACTATCTTCGCATTGTGTCTGTCTCTTACCTGTTCACGGGTATCTCACAGATCTATCTGTGTATCCTGAAAAACACAGATTATGCCATGAAAAGCATGGTCATCGGCTCCAGTGCGGTGGTGATCAATCTCTTTTTGAACGCGGCCTTGATATACGGGCTGTGGTTCTTCCCTGAAATGGGGATCGCGGGCGCCGCGCTGGCTACTTCCATTTCCAAACTGATTGAAATGGCCTGGGCCTATGCGGAATCCTTGCGAAAAGACCGTATTCGGCTCCATATCAAATACTGCATTTCTGCGGAACAATGGCTGGTACGGGATTACTGGAAATACACCTTGCCCATGTTGGGAGATTACTTGGTATGGGGTGTGGGATTTTCCATGTACTCCGTTATCATGGGGCATCTTGGCAGCGATGCAGTTGCCGCAAATTCCATTGCCAATATTGCCAAAAATCTGATTGTGAGTTTCTGTACAGGTCTTGGCAATGGCGGCGGGATCATTGTTGGAAACGAACTTGGAAATGGGAATTTAGAGCAGGCGAAACGGTATGGCGGCCTGTTGTGGAAATTGTCGATTGCCAGCGGAATTGTATCCGGGCTCCTTCTGGTTGCACTGTCGCCACTGATTTTGAATGTAACCGATCTCACTCCACAGGCTTCCGGGTATCTGCAATGGATGCTGATTCTTTGTGCCTGCTACATGGTAGCGAAGGCAATCAATACAACGACAATCGCAGGTATTTTCCCGGCTGGAGGGGATTCCAAATTTGGCCTGAAATGCGATACGATTACCATGTGGCTGTTTGCGGTTCCCGCTGGTTTCCTTGCGGCATTTATTTTCCATCTTCCTGTGGTCATCGTATTTCTGATCGTCAACCTGGACGAAGTAGTAAAGGTTCCTGCGGCGATCATCCATTACAAACAGTATGGTTGGCTGCGGAACATAACACGGGAGCAGGCAAGCTGAAATGAGAATTTACCACGATAGACATTAAGATATAGCGTCGAAATTGCCAGCGGAAGGCGCTATACTTAAAATGTAAGCTGAAGACACAAGTAAAATATAAGTATCGTATGGAGGTTTTCAAGATGAAAGACTTTGTTTTTAACATGCCAACCCGTGTGCTTTTCGGAGCCGGTCAGCTTAACGCTCTGCATGAACAGAAGCTCCCCGGAAAAAAGGCGCTGATCGTTACATCTAACGGTCAGTCTGTTAAAAAGTACGGGTATCTGGCTCGCACAGAGAAAGAACTGGAGCTGGCTGGCGTAGAATACGCCCTGTTTGACGAGATCCGCCCGAACCCCACCCGGGAAAACGTCATGGACGGCGCCAGGGCGGTGAAGGAAAACGGCTGCGATTTTGTGGTAGCATTAGGCGGCGGATCTGTGATGGACTGCGCGAAATGTATCGCTTTGATGGTCACCAATCCTGGCGACATCTGGGACTATTCCCTCAGCAGTCAGGGCGGGAAAAAGAACGCGGAATTTGACGCGATTCCGATCGTAGCGATCACGACTTCCGCAGGAACCGGCAGCGAAGTGGATATTGCCGCAGTTATCTCCAATGACGCTACAAAGGAAAAGACAGGCATTTTCTTCCCCTCCATGTTCCCGACCCTCTCCATCGTTGATCCCGATCTGATGATGAGCGTGCCGCCGAAATTTACGGCCTATCAGGGAATGGATGCTTTCTTCCATGCTTCGGAGAGCGTCATCAACAAGAACGAGCATGTTGTAGCAGAGATGTTTGCCCTGAAGGCGATTGAGCTGATCGCCAAATATCTGCCCATCGCCTATAAAGACGGAAACAACAAAGAGGCCCGTTACTATATGGCGATCGCAAACACGCTGGCGGGCTATTACATGAACTGCACTTCCGCCCATACGATGGAGCATGTCATGGGCAGCTATCACGAGGATCTGGTTCATGGCGCAGGACTGATTATGATTGCCCACGCCTATTATGATTTCTTTGCGGAGCGTCAGGCTGCTGAGGAGCCGATGATCAAGATGGCACGGGCGATGGGTGTGGAGAACCCCACTTCTGGCAAAGACTTTATCCACGCTCTGGACGCTCTGCTGGAATCCATCGACTGCGCCGACCTGAAGATGAGCGAGGCCGGGATTACCAGGGAAGAAATGAAACTGTATCCGCAGCGCGTCCACGAGGTGTTGGGCGGAGATATTACCGCCGACCCGCTGCCTTTGTCCGATGAAGACTATTTGGAAATCTATGAAAAGTCTTTTCGGTAAGAAGGGAGTATGGGCATGGAAGAAAAACTAAAACTGGCCGGTCAGGCGTATGGAAACGGCTGCACCTGTTCCCAGGCTGTATTATGCGCCTTTGCAAATGATATGGGGCTGGACGAAACGACTGCCTATAAAATGATGGAAGGTTTCGGCGGCGGGTTTGGAGCCATGCAGGAGGTATGCGGCGCGTTCTGCGCCGCAGCCGCCGTTATCAGCTATTATACCAGCAGCGGCAGCATGGATGGGAAAAGCAAAGGAAAAACCTACAAAGCAATCCGTCGGGCCGCTGAGATCTATGAACAGGAATACGGATCCATACGATGCAGGGAAATCCTGCATGGGAACGCCCCCAAAGCCTTCCAGTGCGGAATGAAGGTAAAGGACGCCGTACTGATGGTGCATAAGGTGTTGGGGGAGGAAGCGGCACAAGTAAAAACGGAGGAAAATATTTTGTGAGAAGGAAAAAGCAATCGTCTGCTAAAATGGTGGATATGACAATCGGCAGTCCAATCCGGCTGATTCTGTCCTTTGCTGCGCCATTGTTCATTGGGAATATTTTTCAGCAGATCTACACCATGGTAGACACTATGGAAATGGGCTACTTTGTCGGTGATGATGCCATCTCAGCTATTGGCGCTGCATCGTCCCTGTACAATTTGTTGATGAGCCTGACCATCAGCATGAACAACGGTTACGCAATTGTTGTCACACAGGCTTTCGGCGGCCGTGACGGGGAAAAACTCCGTCAATCCATTGCAGGCACTGCCGTGCTTAACATCGGCATGACTGTTCTGGTTACTGTAGGGGCTCTGCTGTTCATGCGCCCGCTGCTGCGGTTCATGAATACGCCTGAGGAAATTTTTGACCAGTCCTTTGTATATATGTTGATCCTGTGCGCGGGTCTGTTTACAACAGTCGGTTACAATATGTTCGCCAGCATCCTGCGGGCGGTGGGAAACAGCCGGACTCCGTTGTATATCCTGATTATTTCAAGCATTGTAAATGTGCTGCTGGATCTGTTTTTGATTATTGTTCTAAGGCTTGGGGTAATTGGAACTGCGCTGGGAACCGTGCTGGCCCAGGCACTTTCGGCGCTGCTGTGTGGCTGGATTCTGTTACGGGATTACCGTACACTTCTGCCGCTGAAAGGAGACTTACATGCTTCCCGTCCTCTGTGGCCCCAGTTGCTGTCGTCCGGAATTGCTATGGCTCTGATGATGTGTGTAGTCAATCTTGGGACGCTGATTTTCCAGCGGGCCAACAATGTGTTGGGCGAAAGTGTAATTGCTGCGCATACAGCAGCACGTAAAATTATCGAAGCATTTATGCAGCCTTTAGGTACCCTCGCCACTGCCAATTCAACATTTGTCTCCCAGAATTGGGGTGCCGGGAAATATCAGCGTATCCAGACCACACTGCGGAAGGTCCTGGGGCTGGAAATACTTTGGGGTGCCATCGCCTGTGTCATCGTCTATCTGATCGATGAACCGTTGATCCGCCTGATTACCGGCACTCAAAATGAAAACATTATTGCCAACGGTGTATTGGCCATGCGGGTCAGTTTGCCGTTCTTCCCTATTTTGGGCGTTCTGCTTTGCCTGCGCACAGCAATGCAGTCAATGGGATATAAGGCCGCACCTGTAGCCTCCAGCTGTGTGGAACTTACGATGAAAGGCATTGGGGCTGCTCTTTTGATACCAGTCTATGGCTATTTTGGCACTAGTATTACGGAACCGCTGACTTGGACAATTATGACAGCATTTCTTATAGTGGTCTATCTGTTGCAGCGCAAAAAGATTTTTTCTGAACAATACCATATTGACAGCCGGGAGGTGAAAGCATGAATAATTTTGAAATAAGATCCGCTTCTGACCTGGCCCGACTCGTACAAAGCTACGGCTTCCTTCCGTTACTCAAAAACCATATTTCCGGATTTTCCGTGGAGGAGCATACACCACCGGAACTATGGTTTGTGGATGGTGTTGAAGGCCCCTGGGAATGGAAGGGCCCTGTGATCCGGGAAACCGGCTGCGCTTACGGGAAATTTTTTCATGGGAAAGCCGGTTTTATCAGTATGGAATGGTTCCCGGATTTTGCAAATTGCCGCAGGGACGGCTATGACTTTGATGCCAGGTATGATGATGGGCTTGCCAGGTATCAGGACAAACTGGTTTATGACGTCCTGACGGAGCATCCTTCGCTTCTGTCAAGGGAGTGGAGAAAACTCGTGGGAATGAAAAAACGCGGAGAATTTGATTCTATTGTTACCCGGCTGCAAATGTTGGGCTATGTGACCACGATTGACTTTGAGTATGCCAAAGACCGGTATGGAAAAGCCTACGGCTGGGGGCTGGCGCGATATGCAACACCGGAAGGGCATTTTCAGACAAGCTTCACCTCCAGGGTTTACAGCCGTTCTGCTGGCAGGTCAAAGGAAATAATCTATACCTATTTGTCGGAGATGTTGCCCCAAGCCGATGAAAAGGAACTTTATTGGATCTTGGGGTGAAACATGGTATGGAGTTAAGGCACATGGAAGAAAATAACCGATTACATTCTGAGAAAATACCGAAGCTGCTGTTTTCTTTAGCGGCGCCAGCAATTTGCGCACAGATTGTTACATTGCTTTACAACCTGGTTGACCGGATTTATATCGGACAGATGCAGGATGGCACCTTCGCTATGGCGGCAATCGGCATCTGCGCGCCGATTGTCACGATGGTAACGGCTTTTACCGGACTTTTGGGAAGAGGAGGCTCTCCTCTGGCGGCAATTCGTATTGGAGAAGGGAATCATGAAGCGGCCGAACGCTATCTTGGAAACAGCTTTGCCATGCTGATTCTTTCCTCTGTCACAATCATGGTATTGACCTTGCTATTCCGCAAACCTTTGCTGCTATTATTTGGAGCCAGTGAAAGCACGTTGCCCTATGCAGATGATTATATTACCACGTATATACTGGGAACCGTTTTTGTCCAATTGACGGTAGGCATGAATTACTACATTACAACCCAAGGCTTTGCCAGAACTGCGATGGTTACAACCATGCTGGGCGGTGTTTTGAACATTGTACTGGATCCTTTGTTCATTTTTGCGTTTGGCATGGGCGTGCAGGGTGCAGCGCTGGCAACGGTAATCAGTCAGTTTGCTTCTTTTGTCTGGGTGCTCACATTTCTTTTCGGAAAACACACAAAGCTGAAGATTCGGCGAAAAAACCTGAAACCATCCCTTCCGGTGCTGCGGGAGATTATGGTTCTTGGTTCTGCTCCGTTTTTTATGAGCCTTTCTGAGGGTGTTCTGAATATCTGCTTTAACAACCAGGTTCGGAGCTTTGGAGGCGATGTCGCAGTCGGGGCGATGACGATTTTGTTTTCGGTCTTTCAGTTTTTGCTTTTACCGGTAGAAGGGGTTGCACAAGGTTCCCAGCCCATTATTGGCTACAACTACGGAGCAAAGCAGTTTGACCGGGTGCGTCAGACCATTCGTATTGTGTTGATTTGCAATTTGGCATTCACTACGGTTGCTACTGCCATAATCGTAGCTGTTCCTGTTTTCTTTATCCGTATCATTAACTCGGATACGGAATTATTGACGGTAGGCCAGCCGATGCTGCGGGTTTATGCGGCGGGATTATTTGTTCACGGGGCGAACTCTACTTTTCAGCAGACATACAATTCTTTGGGAGAAGGAAGCAGAGCTTTTTTCTTCGCCTTTCTCCGAAAAATCATCCTGCTGATTCCACTGATTTATCTGCTGCCTGCCTTGCTGCCCTGGGGCGTTCTGGCTGTCGTACTGGCAGAACCGGTTTCCGATATACTGACTACATTGACGAATGCAATATATTTTCGCCGATTTTTGAATAAAAAGGTACCGAAACGAAATTTACAAACAGATGGGAGGAGATCAATCTATGACCGAGCTTGAAAAACTGGATGCCGGTTTGGAATATGATTTCTGGGATGAAGGCGTAAATTCCAGAAAACTGCATGCAATCGAGGGATGCGCAAAGCTGAATGCGATTCCCGTCACAGAGGATGCAGCCCGTGAAGCCGCCGTGCGGGAGCTGTTTGGCTCTGTTGGAAGCAATCCGACGGTTCTTCCGGTATTTAACTGTGACAACGGAAAGAACATCCATGTGGGTGAAAACTTTCTTACCAACTACAATGTGACGATCCTGGACATTGCTCAGGTAACCATCGGCGACTATGTGATGATCGGCCCGAACACGCTGATTACCACAGTCAACCACCCACTTTCTCCCCGAAAAAGGCGGGGGCATATCGGGCAGGCAAAACCCGTTACCATTGGCAGGGATGTGTGGATTGGAGGAAACTGCACGATTTTACCAGGCGTGATGATTGGAAACAACGTGGTCATTGCCGCCGGGGCCGTGGTGACGAAGGATGTTCCGGATAATTGTGTCGTTGGAGGCGTACCAGCGAAAGTAATCAAAGAAATTTTAGATGATACGGGGGAAATGTGAAATGAGTCTTACGAACATGCCAAAACTTGGGTTTGGTCTTATGCGGCTCCCTGAAAAAGACGGAGCTATTGATATGGAAACCGTCCAGAAAATGGTAGATGCTTATATGGAAAATGGCTTCAACTATTTTGATACCGCTTATGTGTATCACGGTGGGAATTCTGAGCGGGCAGTCAAAGAGGCTCTTGTGGCGCGCTATCCCAGAGAGGATTTTTACCTTGCCACAAAGCTTCCTGCTTGGGCCATGAATGGGCCAGAGGATAGAGACAGAATTTTCCAGGAGCAGATGGAACGGTGTGGTGTGGAGTATTTTGACTTTTATCTGCTGCACAGTCTGGAGGACGGGAACAACTACGATACATACGAAAAATATGACTGTTTCCAGTGGGCGATGGAGAAAAAAGAAAGGGGACAGATCCGGCATTTCGGGTTTTCCTATCATGGTTCACCGGAACTGCTGGAGCAGGTTCTGGATAAACACCCAGAGGTGGAATTTGTCCAGATTCAGCTGAATTACGCGGACTGGAACAATCAGGTGGTGCAGTCTGGAAAATTACATGAAATCCTGCATAAGCGCAATGTTCCTATGATTATAATGGAGCCTGTAAAAGGCGGAACGCTGGCAAATCTCCAGCCGGAGCTGGATGCTATGTTGAAAGAGGTGCGGCCAAACGCATCGACAGCATCCTGGGCGCTGCGTTTTGTTGGCTCCCTGGACGGCGTTATGACGATACTGAGCGGGATGTCTACCCAGGAGCAGATGGCAGATAATTTAAATACATTCCGAAATTTCGAACCGTTGACAGAACAGGAAAAGCAGGTAATCCAGGCCGTTGTGCAGAAAATGCAGGATATGCCTATGATTCAATGTACATCCTGCCGCTACTGCTGTGATGGCTGTCCCATGTCAATTCGCATCCCCGACATTTTCCGGGCACTCAATACCGCAAGGCTGTATAAAAAAGATAATCGCCCGAAAATGTTCTATAACAACCTGATTGGGGCAGGCTCCGGGAAAGCCAGCGATTGCATCGGCTGTGGGCAATGCGAGAGTGTATGTCCGCAGCATCTGCCTATTATCGAATTATTAAAAGAAGCCGCAGATACACTGGAATAAAAGAAACAGGAGGTTAAATGCATGAAATCATTAAATGACACATTCCACTTGAACAATGGATATGAAATTCCCTGCGTGGGTTTTGGCACATGGCAGACGCCGGACGGTGAGACCGCAGTGATGGCTGTCAGTGAGGCAATCCGGGCCGGATACCGGCATATTGATACAGCGGCTTGTTACGGAAATGAAGTCGGCGTAGGCCAAGGAATTAAAAAATCCGGAATCGAACGGGAAAAATTGTTTGTCACAAGTAAGGTCTGGAACACGGAACGCGGTTATGAGAAAACCATTGCCGCTTTTGAAAAGACCCTTTCTGATCTTGGGCTTGACTATCTGGATCTGTACCTGATTCACTGGCCCGCTTCATCCTCTCAGTATGATAATTGGGAGGAAATCAATCTGGAAACATGGAAAGCGATGACGGAGCTTTATGAGGCTGGCAGGATCAAATCCATCGGTGTTTCCAACTTCATGCCACATCATTTGGAGGCGCTGATGAAGACAGAAGTGCCGCCAATGGTGAACCAGATTGAATACCATCCGGGCCTTACCCAGGCAGAAACTGTGGATTACTGCAAGAAACATGGCATTTTAGTTGAAGCATGGAGTCCGCTTGGAACGGGACGAATGCTGAACAATGAAACCTTAAAGTTGATTGCGGATAAATATGAAAAGTCCATAGCTCAATTGTGTATTCGCTGGTGTTTGCAAAATGGTGTTTTGCCTCTGCCGAAATCGGTAACGCCTTCCCGTATTGTGGAAAATGCGGCTGTGTTTGACTTTGAAATTACAGCAGAAGATCTGCATGCTATTAATGATATGCCATATTTTGGCGGTTCTGGGTTGCATCCTGATCACGTGGATTTCTAATACCGGAAATATGGACAGCGACCTTACTCATGTGAGGCCGCTGTTTTCCTTTTTACATACCTATCTCCGTCCCATCTTTAAAAGTCACCCGGATATCTTTCTCGCTCTTCACCGTCACGAAATCCACCAAGCTCGACCACAGCCGCTCGTCAAACTCCGTGACTGGCGCTTGGGTCTCAATCGTGTGGAGGAACTGCTTCAGTAACTTTTTGCGGTCAGCTTTGTCAGCGGCCACCTGAGTGATTTCATCGAACTGTGTCTTGACCGCTTTGTAGCGGCTAACCAGCCCATTGTAACGCTACGTGTACTCGTCCTGGTCAAGGGCGACACGGGCGTTCTCTGCCATGCACCGCTCCACCAGTCCAACCACAACCTCTACTTTCTCATTTGATTCTAAATTCTCTTCGCATAATCCAGCGAGATCCAACCGGTGCCGGATTTCAGCCTGCCCCAACAGGAAGCTCCCTGGCCGGAGGCTTCCTCCACAATGGTAAAAACGCCTTTCCCGGTATACTTCCCGGTCTTCCCGTAATTTGTCCCCGGACCTTTTCGAATGTTCAGGTCTGTGATGGATACCTGCACCAGATAAGGAGAAAACCCGTTTCCTAATCCCTGACTGCTGTATACCGACTTCCCGGATTCATCGTATACCGAATACCCCGGATTCTCATTCGCGCACTTCTTAGCATTGGCAAGCACTTTGAACGCCCCTTTCTGGGACTTTGCGTCTGCCCAGGACTTCCTGACCCGGTACCACCCGCCCTCTTCCGGTTCCGGAACAGCAGAGCCGTCCATGGCCTCCTTCACATCCTTGCGGAACCCGTCCATAGTATATCCCATCCCCAGGCCATTCCAGAGATGCTCCGGATCCCCATGGTTGGAAGCGATCCCCCGGCTGTGTCCTTCCCGGTGGCTGATGATCACGCCATCCGCGGTCGGATTCAGGCTATACTGCTTACACAGCGTGGCAAACAGTTCCACTGCCGCCTCATAAGTACGCTTCGCCACAGCCTTTGCCGCAGCGGTATCGGAGCAGATAAAATTCGCCCCGCCTGTGTACTTGATACACGCAGGCTCGCACATCTCCACGCCGATATGGGTATTGTTGCCGCTCCCCCTGCTGCCGGAGCCGCAGTGCCAGCCCCGGTGGTTCCAGGGAAGTGTCTGGTATACCGTCCCGTCATTGCCGTCAATAAACCCATGGACGCAGGCGCTGTCATAGGAAGGGCTGTTCCAGTTCTTGATAAACACAGACGCCTTCGGCTGGGGGCATCCCACTGAATGGAGCATCAGCCCCTTAACTGTGATCTTTCTTCCTGCCGTATAGCAGGGATTTTTCGTTAAAATGCTCTGTACTAACTTCATTTCATTTCTCCTCCGTTTCTGTTTTTTCCGCCCGGTCATGGAGCTGTTCCAGGACAGCCTTGATTTTCACCGGCACTGGCAGTCCCAGGTGCGCCGCATTCTCCAAAAGGCTCACACCCTCATTGGAAATATAGAAAAAGATCACCGCCGTCCGCAGCACCGACCCGGTGCCGATGACATGGACATCCAGGATATTGGCGATCCCCACCAGGAGGAAGATCAGCACCTTCCTGCAGATCCCCTTAAAGCCCACATTGCTGGATAAGGTCTTATCCGAAATGGCACACATCACACCGGTCAGGTAATCTACCGCCGCAAAAAGCACCAGGGCAATCAGCAGCCCGTCATTGCCGCCCAAAAAGTATCCCAGCCATCCGCCTACACCGGCAAATACTATCTGGACCATGTTCCAAAATTCTTTCATTTCAATTCCTCACTTTCCCGCATAAGAAAAGGCGCCCATAAAAGAGCGCCTGCCAATCAGCTTCTATATAAAGTGCCGCCTGCCCTTTCCGGGACAGATATTTTCCTTACGACACAGAATCAGGTTGTTCCGTCAGCGTGTAGGTAATCTTCATGGTCTTGTCCACCGTCTTCACCACCGCTGAGGAAAGGTTATTAATGGATGCCAGGTACGGCGTCAGCAGATAAGCCGTCCGGTATTCATTGCCATAGCTACCGCCCCATCCAAACAGGAAATTCTTGTACTGGAACAGGGGCGTTGCGGCGTTATTGAGCCGGACGCTCCCTTGGGTCTGTATCACTGCGTCCTCCGCCGTGATCTGGAAATCGCCGCCGATGATCAGATCCCCGACCAGCGTCAGATACAGTTCGCAGGAACCGGTCTCGCAAAGGGGCTTCCACTTAGAGGTAAAACCGAAATTGATCAGCGTCACATCCGTGGAATTGGAAAGGCTGATCTTATAGATTCCCTTCTTGTCATAGGCTGGCACATACAGGTACCCGCCCCGGATACAGCATTTCACCACCCGTTCCGCAAAGGTGCTGTTCTCCCGGTTCCCCACATCCATCAGCTTGGCATTGGACAGCGTCCACTGCCCCTCGGTAAAGGAATAATCCGTTTTGGAAATTTTGATCCAGAGCATCGCAGCGTCCCCGGAAGAATTCCCCTCATTGGAAAATCCGTACCAGTATCCATCCTGCCCGTCCATAAACTCCCCATACTTGGTATAGCTTCCCAAAAATTCAAAAGTCTCCGGCGTCAGTACCTCATCATCCAGAACGGTATAAGTGGAATCGTCCAGCTTCTCATTCAGCCCGATAGAAAACACCGGAATCCGCAGCTTCCGGATCCGGACACCCGCGTTCTCAAAGGTGATGGAATACAGCAGGCTGTTCTCGAAATCCATCTCCACTGCCTCAAACAACACCATCTTATTAGCATCCGGGATTGACCCGATATCCGCAGCCTTTAACTGAAGGAAGGCGCTGGCATCCCCCACAAGGCTCCCAAAACCATTCTGCCCGCCCAGGGCGCTGGTCAGCGCCACCGCCGCAATCGTCCCGTTGCCCTGGTTAGGCGTAAACTCCCACACAAATTTATAGCCGTTGGAAAGAGCCATGCTCTCCGTCAGGTTCAGGCTTCCCCTGGCCAGGTTCGCTGTAGAATTGACATTGTTGGAAGCGTAGGCCACCGGCAGGTTGTCGGAGCTTTCATACAGCAGTTCCTCATCCTCCGTCAGCGCTTCGGAAAAGAGCAGGATGCCGCCGATCATGTTGGGGCAGATGGGAAGAAGGTTCCCATTCCATAGAACCGCATCGTCATACTCCCCGGTTGCTGCATAAAAGATACCCATAGGGTTTAACCCCAGGATGTTATTGACGGACTCTGTGATCATATTTTCCTCCGTGACCGTTTCTACAGCCCCGGTATTCGCATCCGTCAGTTCGATTGTCATCACGCCTTTTAAAGTCATGTCTATTTTCCTCCCATCATTCTGCGTCACTGGATACCGGCAGCGTCACCGGCCGGCAGAACGCCCCGATCTTTGGCTTCACGCTCAGGGTATCCGAATAGCTTTTCTGCACCAGTTCCATCGTTTCCACTGCCATCACATCTGTAAAGCCCTTACTCTGCAGGCCGCCGCCCACAGAAAACAGAGCCGCAGTTTCCTCAATATCGATCCTGCCGTCCCATGCCGCAGCCGCCGCCATAGCCTGGCCGCTGATGGACGCAATGCAGTCCCCGATCCCCACACTGCCGGATCCGTCCTCCATCCGCAGATACACGTTGAAGGTATTCGTGATGTTCGGCACGATATTTTCAATCGGGTAATACAAAGACAGGATGTGCTTCCCGCTATGCCAGGTCTCCACCGGATGATGGAGCAGGATCTCCGCATTGTTCAGTTCAAAGGTCACATAGCAGACTGCCTTCCCGTCCTCCGTCCAGGTCACCGGCAGGCTCACATCTACGGAAATATCTGTGGTCTCTTCTCCGGCAGCACCATCCTCAGAACCATTTTCTGTATCTGCTGCTCCACCGGATATGCCTCCACTGTCTCCTATATTCCCGGAAGGAAACGGGATCACAATCGTGCCGCTGGCATTGGCTGACCTTGCGGCCGGATCGGTCGCAACATCCACCACCACCTGGCCAAAGAACTGGGCGTGATTCTCTTCTTTGGAAGCGAACTCAATACTGATGATCCGCACATCCGTCTCACCGATGGTATATTCAGAGGCATTGGTAAAGGTGTGGATGCCGATCTTTCCCGCCTCGATCTGGTTAAGCAGGCCGGAAATATTCTTATCATTTTTGGACTTTGCCTGAGAAAGCCGGGGATTCTTCCCCACGCATTTCAAACTCTGCCGCCCGCCGATCTTAACCGTAAAAGACGTCACACAGGTGATCTGCTGGGCATCCGCCTGCCCGCCGGAAAAGGTCAGCACATCCCCAAGATCCAACGCCGGGTTCCCGATTGTATCTGAATCAAAGGGCACATAGTTCACTTTGGAAAGGGCTGCCAGGATGTTCCCGCACAGTTCTGCCCTGGTCTCTTCCAGGCCGAACTGCAGAAGGGGATTGACTCCCAGGTTCATGGTCAGCCCATCATCTGTTTCCAAAGCGTAATACTCGGAAGTCTGCGTCCGCAGATTGGTGGAACTGACTGCCGTGTACCGGGTCACAAAATCAGAAAAGCTACTGGAAAACCGGTGCTTCTGCAGAATCTCCATCACCGGCGTCTCCCCATACTGGCGGAATTCCAGTTTCCCGGCCCGGTTGATGCAGAAGAATCCGCCCAGCACCTGAGCCGTAAAATACAGCACATCCCGGTATGTCTCAATATCATTCTCCGGATAAATGGAAAGCAGTTTTGATCCATTCGGGAGCGCCTCAATCTCCGCCTGGGTCTGCGCCAGTTCCACCCCGCAGGCGGTACTGCACAGCGCCATCATCCCGTAAACGGTACCAATGGTTTCAAAACCATTGAAAGTCCGGTCAAAGCGGAGCATCCGGTCATAAGCCTTCAGTTCCAGCACATGGACTGTCCGGTTGGCTTCGCTCACCTCAAAAATCCCCATGGGGACAGTCTCATAAGCGCCGCTGGCAAGCCGGAGATGATAGGATAATTCCATCTCCGCATTCTCCAAGGTATATCGGTCAATATCCAGAAACAGGCTGATCCCCATCTCCGCCGCATACACCGCCCCAAGTTCGATCTCCGAATTGCCGCAGCACTGGGCCGTGATATAGCCGCTGCCTTTCACAATATCCTCCTGGTCAAAGGGATACTCCACACCGCCTGCCGTAGTAATCTTCCCCGTCCAGTAATATTTCCGGGTGTTCCCCTGCACCGCCTGCAGGAACGCCTCGCTCACCGGGTACATCGGACACCCCTCCTTCCGTTTCCAGGCATCAAAAAAGCACCAATCATTTCTGACTGATGCTTAAAATAGTAAAATAAATTTATATTTGATCCAATTCTCTTTTTGTAAATCCACGACTGATCAGATTATCTTCATCATATATACCGTCATATATAATTTCATAATAAGTTTCCCCTTGATACTCATATGCCGTGTATTCATACCATCTATTATTGTTTTTTAAAGTTTCTTTTTTGACGGGTGTAAAATGACTTAACGCCTCCTCTTTTGTATACTTATCCGTTGGAAATGGGTAGTAATCATAAGATTGCTCCCACCCCATTCTCTTAGCACTAAACATATGATATTGTCTCATAGCTGCCTTCCCTCTTTTCACTAATATGAAATAATTTTATCATATTTCAGTCACTAAGAATAGTCGTGTCTAAAATTCTCTCAACATAAATGACACCGTCCACAGCCCCTTCCGGGACGTATCCTTCACCAGAGACGCCTTATATCCTTCGATATACATCTCCGCCGTTTTTACCGCCAGCACCTCCGTATCAAAATACCCTACCGTTATCTTTTCCTGCTGCTTAAACTCCGTCAGGATCTTCAGCCACTTTGCCGAAACAGAAAATGTCACTGGGATGCTCACCACGCCTGCACGCACCACATCCCGCTGCACCGTCCCTGCCTCTGTCTCCCCGCCGGAGTCCGCCTCCACATCGTCCATCTGCACCTCATAGGAATCCGGCAGAGGAAGGGCCGTCCCGTCAAAAGTCAGATACTGTATAAATGCCATAGGTTACCTCCCTCCCGACCGCAAGTTCTGTCTTGCCTGCGCTGTCACTACCAGTTCATCCAGAAGCGTTCCTCCGACATACACCGGGATCACGATGTTCCACTGCGGACCGGAAAATCCCGCCAGGGCTTCTGACACCGCAGAAGAGATCCCGGAGATCAGATCGGACATGTTCCCGCCGTATAAAGCGCCATCGGCATAGCCATACTCCACTCCGTTTACTTTCGGCGAGAGTACCATATCCGAAGCCACCTCCCGGACAGCTTTCTCCACCAAGTTCCGGTTCTTCTCAATGCCGTTTGCCAGCCCTTTCATGAAGTCCGGCATCCAGGTCTCATAATCCGCCAGAGGCCCTTCATCCGGAGCCGAGAAGTGCAGGAAAGAACGGATCCGGTCAGCCAGACCGGAAACCGTATTGATCACACTCTGGATCATGCTGGAAATCCCGTTGATCAGCCCCTGGATGAAATCTTTTCCCCACTGAAATGCCTGCCCCGGCAGTCCGGTGATAAACCGGATAGCGGAAGAAAATCCATTGGAAACCACCGAATACAGCCCGGAAAGGGCAGAGCCGATCCCGGAGACCATCCGCTGGAAGGCGGACACCGCCGCTTCATGCAGTGCGGATGCGATATTTACCACCGTGGTCTTGATGCCGTTCCAGACAGAAGACGCCGTCTGCTTCATGGCAGACCAGATCTGAGAGGCGAACTGGGACAGAGCCGAAAGCACCGTCTCCACGCCCTGCTTCAGTCCCGAAGCCGCAGAAGTCACCACCTGCCGGATTCCCGACCAGATCTGGGAGGCGGCATTTCTGATATTGTTCCAGATATTGGACGCATCAGAAGCCAGCTGTGAGAAATTCCCCGTCACCAGGTCGATCAGCAGAAGCACCGGAGCCAAGATCACATTTTTCAGCAGTTCAAAAGCGCCGGAGGCAATCTGGCAGATCCCCGACCAGATCCCCTGCAGGGTATTCTTTGCATTCTCCCACAAAGATGTGATGGTTGTCACCACTAGCTGGACAATGGGATTCTGCAGGATTGCGTTCCAGGTATTCGCGAAAAACGCGGATACCTGTGACCACAGGCCGCTCCACCAGTCCGGGATGGCAGAAAAAAAGCTGATGAAGGTCTGGAACGCTGCCGGGATTGTCTCCGTAAAAAAGACCACCAGCCCGTTCCATAATTCCATCAGCTTTTGGGATACCGCCTGCCACAGGTTTCCGAACCACTCCGTGATCGCTCCCCAGTTTTTGACGATAGCGATGATCCCAGCAATGGCCGCCGCCACTCCGGCAATAATACCGATCACCGGAAGCAGGGAAATGTTCAGCGCCCCGAAAGACACCGCCAGGGCCGCGATTACTGGCGTCAATGCGGTAAACGCCACCAGCAAAGCCCCAAGGATTACCACAAAATTCTGCACAGGCTCCGGCAGCATACCGAATACCTCGCTCACTGCTGTGATGATGGCCACCAGGGGAGGCAGCACCACGTTGGCCAGCTCCACGATCTTTTCTCCCAGAGGAACCAGCGCCTGCTGCAGCTTTCTTGTATTGGCCTCCATCTCCTGCATAGGCGTCTGCGTCTGGCTGAATAAGTTCTGCGCAGATCCGGCAACACTGTCATAGGTCTCTCCCACAGAAGTCAGGGAAGTAATAAATTTCAGGTTCCCATCCTCGGCCATGGTGCCAAAGGCTTCCGCCGCCATGTTCAGGGCTTCCTGCTGGCTGGTACAGTTTCCGATATCCGCCACAATGGAATCAATCACCTGCTTCTGGGTAGCTTCCCCGTTCTGCCATGCCAGGAACAGGGACTGTGTTTTCTGGGAATACAGATCAATGGAGTCCCCGATGGTTCCATCCGCCAGACGAGTGGTCACCTCATTGATCGCGTCATTGACCTTGTCCAGATTGTAAGCGCCTCCCTGCAGACCGTTTTGCAGAAGCTGGAAATACTCGGAAGCTGAATACCCTGCCTGCTCAAATTTCCCGGCATACTCGGACAGGTTATCCCCCAGTTCATTGGTCTTATCCAGGCCATTCTGGGTACCCCGGACAATATAATCCATGGCTTCCTGTGCGGTCAGGCCATACTGCTTCATCAGGGAGTTGACGCCCCGGAGGGTCTCATTCATGTCAATCCCATATAACTCTTCCAGAGTCAGCGCCTGCTTCGTCAGGTTGGTCAAGTCGGTATCTCCCAGATCTCCCAGGTTCTTCTTGACCATGATGACCGCTTCCGCCACCGCATCCATGCTTTGGCCCACGCCGGAGCCGTACACGTTCTTCACAATTTCAGCGCTGGCTTCGGCTGCCTCCCCGGTTTCACCAAAGTAGGCGTTCACTTTGGAAACGGCCATCTCTGTCTCCGCATAAGCGGACACCGCCTTATCGCCCACATCCTGGATCTTATCCCCGACCACAGACAGCTGGTCAGCAGCTTCCATCAGGGCCGCACCCTTGATGGCCTGGGCAATCTCCTCGATGTCATCCGCAGCGCCCTGGGCCGCGTCCCCCACATCATTCAGATCTTCAATCAGGTTCCTGACAGCTTCCCCATCATCCACCGTATCCAGGGCATCCGTAAGCTGCCGGATATCTGCCTTCCCACCGGCAGCCGATTTTCCAATCTTTTCAATGGCGGTTTTCAACTGATCCGAGGAGGCTGTTCCATTCTTGATTGCCGTAACCAGACGGCTCCCCAGAACATCCGCATAATCGTCCACATTGGAACCCGTAGCCACAAACAGTTTATTCAGCCGCTCCGTATTAGAAACCAGCCGCTCCTGCTCTGACTGCAGGCCGGAAAGATCCGCCTTATACCGATTCAGCGTTCCACGGGTTTCCTCTACTTCACGTTGGAAGGCCATGTACTGGTCTTTCCCCAGGTCACCACGTTCAAAGGCTTTCGTTACATCCTCCTGGGCCTGTTCCAGAGTTTCCAGCTTCTTTTCCGTATCCCCGATGGCCGACTGCAGAAGCTCCTGCTTCTGCGCCAGAAGAATGGTGTTGGACGGATCCAGTTTTAGAAGGTTATTTACATCCCGAAGCTGACTCTGGGTCTTCTTTATGGAATTGTTCACTGCGGCAAGCGATTTTTCCAGTCCGCTGGTATCGCCGCCGATTTCCACTGTAATGCCCTTGATCCGGCTTGCCACAGGCCATCACCTCCTGAAAATGGACAAAAAGAAAGAGCCGATCACTCGACTCGTTTCAAGATTTATAATTATAAACTTTTTACGACCTTACTATTCTTGCATTCCAAAAATTTGTTTTCATCCCATAACGCAATATTGGTTTTTCCGGTAAAATAAGATGTATACTTTACACCTGAAATATCTTTTCGACTCTTGAGTAAATCCAAAAATGCCAAAGAAAACGCATAGTCTATCTCTTCAGCTTTATAATTAGGATTGATCAGAAAATCTCGAACAAAAATATACATAGCTCTTATGTCTATACCGTATTCGGATCTAAATTGCATAATCACATCCTGCGTGAAAGCATACTCTAATCCAGACAAAGCAGTAATGGTAAAATTTGCAACTTTTATGTTACTTTCTATCTGGCATTCAGCAACTGATAAATACACATTGCTTTTAGCTTTATTTTCTTTACAAGATGTTTCTTCATCCTCCGCCAAATAAAGAACCTGTTCTCCAATATGATTTACACGACCGTTTTCAGTGACGTATTTTGCTGGCGGGACACCGGAATGTGAAATATTATAGCCAGTAATTGGCACACCGTGTTTTCTGATTATTCCTGTATCTTCACCATCTGCATCCTTTATAATCCTTGCCCGATAATAGATTCCTCGCTTTAAACCTATAACCGGAAAACTATATGCCATCAATTTCATTATTTTTTGATTTATTTCTTTAGCATTTCCATGTATGCTTTCAAATTTAAACTGTTCTATGTTTAATTTTGTCATAAGAACTTCTGCCCTATTCATCTTAAAATCTGACATCCAAATTCACCTCACGCTAAAATTATATGAATTATAGCATGATCGTGGATTTTTCTTCAATCAGAATTTATCGAAATCCTCCTGCGTAGCCACCACAGCATATTTATGCTCATCATTGCGGCTCTCCACATACATATCATTCACCATCCCGATGGTCAGCAGATCCAGGTCCCGGATAGACAGCCCCAGCTGGACGCACCGCAGGAGGAACAGGGGCGTTGTCATTTCCCGGTCAGTCGGGCGAAGTTTTTTTTAGCCTGCACATCCGTCTGAGTGTTCAGCCCCCACAGTTCAATGATCTGGGGCAATACCTGATAGATGGAAAATGTGTTGAACCCATCCAGCCATTCCTCCGGCGTATCCGGGATGGACGGATCTGCATGCTTCGCCATGACATAGGCGATGTTCTCAAACATTTCCAAAGAGAACAAATCCAGATTGGAATTCTCCGGGTCATTCTTGTCAATCCCTTTTTCCAAATCCCGCAGGTCTTTATAAATATCCCGGTGGAACCGCATCCGGTAGATCCGAGGGATAGCGGCGGAGGCCTTAAAAGGAACCTCCTGCCCGTCAATCATGATATTCTGTTTCATGCTCATAAGGTCTCCCCTCCTGTCTCATCATCCGTCCCCTGCTGGCCGGACTGCTGCGTCCCGGAGGTATCCGGCGTCACCTCCGGCAGATACACTGCTGTATACCACCCCGTATAAACGGTATCTGTGGTACTGTCCCCGGTACGGGCCTTCACATACCCATTAGCCAGGGGCGCCGCCGTGATGGCCAGCGTTTCCGTCTGCACCTCAATCTCCTCCTCATTGGTCGCAGACTCGATGTTTGGCCTGGCCGCCGAGCAGTTATACAGTACATGTCGGATCTTCTTCACATCCCCGTCAAATTCAAAAAGCAGGGCAAAATTCGCTGTTTCCACATTGGCGCTCTCCACCAGCACGCTGTTGTCATCCAGGGATTCCTTCAGCACATCTGTCCGGAAACTCTCCGGCACCATGGCCAGTTCAAGATCTCCCTCATAACCCATGTTATTGGAGATCGTATAATAGGCATACCCATCCGCATAAAAGTTGGACGGCTCTCCATTCGGCTCCAAAGACAAGGATACCGCTCCGGGCATAGCCACCGGCGTCCCAAAAGTCACCTCCCCGTCATCATCCACTGTAATCAACGCATAATGTACGCTACAGATATTAAATTTTACTTTATTCTTCTTCGCAGACATATCCAGCCTCCTTTATTTCATTCCCAGTCTGTCCCGCATTTTCTTCCAGCGGCATCTCAAAAGAGTACAGAACTTCATATAGCTTTTCGCTGTCGATCCAGGTCTCCGATTTCTCATAAAAAATACCGCAGGCATCCAAAGCATCTTCCAGCTTCCTCTCCGCGACTAAATCCTTCTGGTCCGTATATAATTCCACCCGCACTTCGCTGATCCGGTAATAGACCTTCCCATCCGCGGAAAAGTTATCGCTCCCCGGCGTCAGGTAGCAGAGGAACGGCGGATCCGGCGCTTCCCCTTCCGCGAAATGGTCATAAGCATAAGGGAAGCCGGTGCTTTTCAAAATATCCAGAAGTTTATCCATCCCTCAGGCTCCTTTCAATCTCTTCTTCCAGCTGCCGGATCCCCTTCTCCTCCGCCGGGGCGATATGGGCTTTGCCCTCCACCCGTCCGCCGCCCCGCTTTGCATGGCCATACTCCAGCAGATGGGCCAGCTGGTAGCGGTTTTTGGAATGGACGGTCAGCGTCAGGCTGGAGGAAGTTTCTTTTGTTTTCTTTACCGCCCAGCTTTTGGCGTAGTCCCCGGTATCCTTCGGGGCGTTGGCACGGATCTCCTTCCTTACCGTCTCCCCGGCATCCCTGACCGCCTGTTTCACATCCTCGGCAGCCAGATCCGCGTATTCCTCCAAAGTCTCCATAACAGCGTCCGCCAGTTCCCCGATCTGTACCGTCTGTCCCATGGTCACCGCCTCACTTTCTCACACCGGAACTTCAGCGTTTTCTTCTTATAGTTCATGTGATCCACAGCCGCGATGTTGTAGATTTCCCCTTGAAACAGGATACGAAAACCATCCGCTGTCACCTCCGCCGCCCGTTTACAGAAACGGATGGTAAAAGCAATGTCAGAATCCGCAACCGTCAATCCGGCTGCTGCCTTTTCCTGCCCGCCTTCTCCGCTGACTGTGGCATGGCAGGTATAATAATCCTCCCAGACATTCTTCCGGTTTCCGATATCGTCCGAAACTACCGAGTTTTTCTGGAAGGTCACTTTTACATTCAGAAGAGCGATCTCCATCAGAACGCCTCCTTCCGGCTGCCGAAGAGCAAAGAGCGCAGCGTCAGGACCAGGGCATGGTGGTCAGCTTCCTCCCGGTGCTCATACAGATAGGCCACGGTATACATCACCGCCGTTTTTCCATTCTCTGCCTCCTGCAGGCCGCTTTCCTCGTCTGTCCGCAGGATATCCATGCACATCCGCCCCGCTGACGCCAAAAGCGTGGTGATCAGCCCATCGTCTTCATCGTCATCCACCCGGAGGTAATTTTTCATTTCTTCCAGGGTCACCAGCATTCTTCCTGCCCTCCTTCACTATCGGCAGTGCCTCTGTAACTGAAGGCACCGCCTTTTTTCTCATATCAATCCATCAGGAACCTGCCTTCTGCGCCAGCACCTTCACCGCCTCGGACAGCACCAGCTTCCCATCCACCCTCTGGGATCCAAGGAATCCCACCTGGCCGTTGGCGGCATACAGTTCGTTCAGCCGCTTAAAGGAACGCCCCTGCCGGTCCGCGATCCAGTAATAGCTGAAATCGCCGAAGGCAATGGTCTTTGCCCCCGCCGCGATCACCGGCATATAGGCGGAGGTCTTCACCGGCCTGCCAAGGAGCGTGTCCGGCGTACCAACCGTCAAAGATGGCTGCCACAGGTACTGCCCGGTGGAATCCTTCAGTTTCCGTACCGCCTTGATGGTAGAATCGTTCAGCACCCATACCGCCTTCTTCCGGTAAGGGGATTTCAGGGAATAGAACAGGTCCATTAGCTCATCCGCCGTAATAGCTGTAGAGGAAGCTGCTGTCACCCCGGTCTCTGCCCCGCCGGTGGCTGCCAGCACACCCAGAGGCTTCCCGGAGCCGTCCCCGGTAAAGAATGCCTCTTCCTCCTTTGCCCCGATCCTTCTTGCAAACTCTTTCGCAATGTAGGATTCCAGGTCAAAGACGCTGTCATTTAAAAGTTCCTCGGATACCTTGATCATAGTGCCTACCTTATAAGCCCCGATGGATACCTGGCCGAAGGAATCATCGCTCTCCGTATAGGCCCCTTCCTCATCAATCCAGGACGCCGTTCCCTTCGTTGCCACTACCGGGATCTTCCGGTCGCCGCTGGAAGTGCGGATCACATTTGCCAGCTGGCGGAACACATTTTCCTCTTCCAGGGCTTCCACCAGGGTACGCTCATACTCATCCGGCACTAGGTACCCGCCCTCGGAATCCGTTCCCTCTTCCAGTGCGTTGACCACGCTGGGAAGCGGGATCTTGGAGCGCATGGCATTCCAGAAGTTCGTTTTATATTCCTCCAAAGCCCTCCCGGTCTTTTCCTTTCCCGCGCCACCGGAAGCCGGACGTCCGGTCAGGGGCTGATTCACCGGCTGGGACAGTTCCCTCTCAAAAGCCTCCTGCCGTTCCATCCGGGTGATCTCTTTCCCTAGATCTGTGATTTCCTGTTCCATGCGGGTATAGGCGGCGTCATCTTCCGCCGATAAAATCCCCCGGTCATTCCTATGGGAATCCAGAAATGCCTTTGCCGCCTCCCACGCCTTCGCCCTCTTTTCTCTCAGCTCTAAAATCGTCATCGTCATGTCCTCCTCCTAATTCTTCAATAAATTAAGCCGCTCGTAGAGACTGTCTACGCTGCGGCCTGTCGGTTCGGTTTTCGGTTTTGTCCTGCACTTTGCCGCGATCTTATCCATTAAGGAATTGACCGCGGCAGCTTTCGAATAGAGCATGCTCACCGCTGCTGGCTCCATGTCATCCGAAACTTCAGTACGTTTCAGGATCCCATCGGCAAATCCCAGTTCCACTGCTTTTCCGGCGTCCATCCAGGTTTCCGCGTCCATCATGTGGGACAGCTTTGTCCGGGACAGGCCGGTCTTGATCTCATAGGCGTTGATGATGGAATCCTTCACGCTTTCCAGCATCTCAATAGCCTTCTGCATTTCTCCGGAATCTCCCCAGGCGATGGTGGCCGGGTTATGAATCATCAGCATCCCTACCGGCGAAATCAATACCTGCGTTCCTGCCATGGCAATCATGCTTGCCGCAGACGCCGCAATCCCATCAATCTTCACCGTAACATTCCCTTTATAGTCCATCAGCATGTTGTAGATCTGCGCCGCGGCCACACAGTCCCCGCCAGGGCTGTTGATCCAAACTGTGATGTCACCGCTTCCCGCCATCAGCTCTTCCTTAAAAAGAGCCGGCGTGACTTCATCGTCATACCAGCTCTCCTCCGCAATCGTCCCATTCAGAAACAGCACTCTCTCAACGCTCTCTTCGCCGGAATCCTGATCCCGGATCTTCCTGCTTTTCCAGTTCCAAAATTTTTTCATCGGATTTCTTCTCCTTTCCCCATTGCCGCAAGATCATCTCCCCCTGCGGCAGCCTCCTGCCGGGATGTCCCAAACAATCCAGCATCCTCAAGCTTCGTCATGTTTCCGTTGATCAGATATAAATCTCCGCCCTGCTCCGCCGGAATCCGATCCAGATTTTCCAGTTCCCGGATATCATTAGCGCTCATCCAGCCGTTCTGCCTTGCCGTGGCGTAGCCGTTCATCCGGCTCTGGTAGTCCCCGCGAAGCAGGCCGTCCACGTTGAACTTGATGAAATACTGCTTTTTCTCTTCCCTGGACAATAAAGAGCGCACCATAGACTGCTCCCAGCGGGACACCCAGGGATCCAGGGTATACTTCACGAATTCCAGGGACTGCTGCTCGATGTTGTTGAAAGACGACTTTTCCAGATCCCCGATCATATGGGGCGGAACCCGGAAGATCCGGGCGATTTCATCCAGCTGGAACTTCCTTGTTTCCAGGAACTGCGCCTGCTCCGGCGAGATGGAGATGGGCGTATACTTCATCCCTTCTTCCAGCACCGCCACCTTGTTGGCGTTCCCGCTACCTCCGAAAGTAGCCTGCCAGCTTTCCCGCACCCGGCTGGGATCCTTGATGGTCCCCGGATGCTCCAGCACCCCGGAAGGCGCCGCGCCGTTGGCGAAAAACTTCGCCCCGTATTCCTCGCAGGCCATAGCCATACCGATGGCGTTCTTCGCCATGGCGATGGGCGAATAGCCCACCAGCCCGTCAAAGCCCAGCCCTGGGATATGCAGCACCTCATAAGGGGAAAGCCGCACCACAGACCCCTTCAGGGTCGGGGCGTCATCGGAACACAGCGTATATTCATAGTACAGCTGCCCTTTCTCATCCCGATCCACATACATCCGGTCTGCCATTAAGGGATATAAGGCAATCACTTCTCCCCTTCCATTCCGGATGATCTGGGCATAGGCATTGCCCCACAAAAGCAGATGCGTCATCAGCGTCTCCCGGAACACAAAAGACGTCATCTCCGGGTTCGGCTCGTCATGGAGCAGGAAATAAAGGGGATGGTTTACCGCCTTCTCTTTCCCTCCGTCATCGGTATACCGGTAAAACTGCAGGGGCAGGCTGGCCACCGCCTCCGACAGGATCCTCACGCAGGAATACACCGCCGTCATCTGCATGGCCGTCCGTTCATTTACCCGCTTCCCGGAAGTCGAATTTCCCAGGAAAAAGCTGTAGCTGCTGCCGGATGTCCGGTTCTCCGGTTTATCCCTGCTCCTTCCAAATCCAAACAAACTTAAAATTCCCATGAAAACCTCCTGATCCTGTCAAAACACCAGCAGTCCTCTGGTATCGTAAACAGATTCCTTTGTATCATTCCCGCACCGGATTGCCCGGTCCAACCCCATGATCGCCGCGATCGCGCCATCGATCTTCTCCGTGGACTTCTCCTTATCCGCCTTGATGTTCCCCGCCGGATCCGTGCGGATAAAGATGTTGTCCATCATCCACCGCAGCACCGGATGCCCGCCGTGGGCGATCCTCTGCTCCAATGTCAGCTTCATCAGTTCCTTGGTAGGCGGCGACATGTCCTTAAAGCCCTGGCCGAAGGGAACCACCGTAAATCCCATGCCTTCCAGGTTCTGGACCATCTGCACGGCGCCCCACCGGTCAAAAGCGATCTCCCGGATGTTGAACCGTTCCCCCAGGCGCTCAATGAATTTCTCAATATAGCCATAATGCACCACATTCCCCTCCGTGGTCTGCAGGAAACCCTGCCGCTCCCACACATCATAAGGAACATGATCCCTGCGCACCCGCAGATCCAGCGTCTCTTCCGGAATCCAGAAATACGGGAGCAGCTGGAACTTATCTTCCTCATCCAGGGGCGGGAACACCAGGACAAACGCCGTGATGTCCGTAGTGGAGGAAAGATCCAGGCCGCCATAGCAGACGCGCCCTTCCAGTTCCTCTTCGTTGACCGCGAAAGCGCACTGATCCCATTTCTCCATAGGCATCCAGCGCACCGCCTGCTTCACCCACTGGTTCAGCCGCAGCTGCCGGAAGGAGTTTTCCTCTCCTGGATTCTGCTTTGCCGACTCACAGGCTGCCTTCACCTTGTCCATCCCCACTGTGATGTCCAGGGACGGGTTGGCCTTCTTCCAGACCTTCGGGTCAGTCCAGTCGTCATTCTCATCTGCCCCATAGATCACCGGGTAAAAAGTCGGGTCGATCTTCCGGCCTTCCAGGATATCCTTTGCCTTCTGGTGCGTCTCATAGCAGATGGAGTTGGTATCCGTCCCCGCTGTGGTGATATAAAAAAACAGGGGCTGCATCCTGGCGTCACCGCTTCCTTTTGTCATGACATCAAACAGTCTCCTGTCCGGAGCCGCGTGCAGTTCATCATAGACCACTCCATGGATGTTGAATCCATGCTTGGAATAGGCTTCCGAACTGAGTACCTGATAAGAAGAATTGGTCGGCAGGTAGATGATCCGTTTCTGGGATGCCAGGATCTTCACCCGCTTGGAAAGCGCCGGACACATCCGTACCATATCCGCCGCAACATCAAACACAATCGCTGCCTGCTGCCGGTCCGAAGCGCAGCCATACACCTCTGCACGCTCCTCCCCGTCTCCGCAGGTCAGCAGCAGGGCCACTGCCGCTGCCAGTTCTGATTTCCCCTGCTTTTTGGGGATCTCAATATATGCCTGGTTGAACTGCCGGTATCCATTCTCTTTGATTGTCCCAAACAGATCCCGGACAATCTGCTCCTGCCAGTCAATCAGTTCAAACTTTTTCCCTGCCCATTTTCCTTTCGTATGGCACAGGCTCTCAATAAACGCCACTGCGTAGTCCGCAGCCTCTTTGTCATAATGGGAACCCTTCGCCATGAACCTAGTCTGCTTATACTTCTTCAGTTTTCTCACGGCTGTATCATCCCCCTTACACATATTTCAGCCACTGCCTGTATACTTCACTGGCAATGTTCGCCATCATCACCGGCGGCACGCTCATCCCGCAGACATAATTGACTTCCTGGTCCATGAAATCATAATCTTCCGGAAAGGTCTGTGTTGCCACATAATCATGAACGGAATACTTTTCCCCGTCACAGAACCTGGTTACAATCGCGCAGGCTGTATTAGTCGGCGCCACCCGGCAGTCTTCCACAATGGCATTGTTGAACATGGACAGTTTTCCGCGTTCCCTAAGGGAGATATCTGCGAAACAGGTATCCCCTTTCTTCCTTTTTGCCACCAGATCCGTCATCAGCGCTTTCTGGTAGGGAATCCCATGTTCGCTCCGCACTTCCCCGAAACGGATCGGCTTCTCATGGAAATCCAGCTTCAGCTTCGGCAGGTCCAGGTCATTGCGATAGGCAATAAAAAAGACACGTCTCCTCCGCTGCGGAACCCCCATGGTGTGGGCGTCCAGCAGGAAAATCTGTGTCACATATCCCGCCGCTTTAAACGCTTTCAGCAGTTCATTCACATAGCCCCTGGCATTGCCTTTCAGAAGTCCGGAAACATTTTCCGCGATCACTGCCTTAGGCTTTAAAATCTCCGCTGTCCGAATGAAATGCAGGAACAGATCATCCAGCCGCTGTTTTTTCTGTCCTTCCCGGAATGCCTTTTCCTTTCCCCATGCTTTCTCCCGATCCCCGGCTGTGGAGAATACGGAACAAGGCGGCGACCCGTCCAGGATATCCAGATGTCTTAATTCTTCCGGATAGACCTGCAGCCGATTGAGCTCTCGGATATCCATCAGGTACGGATATTTCGGATGATGGTTCCGCTTATACAGCTTCATCATCTCCGGGTCAATCTCACAGTTCCCCAGCACCGTATACCCTGCAAGTTTATATCCCATAGAAGAGCCTCCGCCGCAGGAGAAACAGCTGAATACCGTTTTCCCGTTCTTTGGAACGTCCTTCAGGTCATCCAACCGCCACTTCCATGGAAACCTGTGGTCAGTTGAATTTAAAGCCGCATCTTGGGCATTCGTGCGCGAATTCCTCATCCCCAAACTCCCCCTCGTCATACTCCTTATTGCTTCCCGTATCATCCGGATCCTCCCGGATCGCGAACAGGTCGGTCACCTCGTCCTCGCGAAACCCGGTCAGGGATACGTCAAAGTCCTCTCCCTGCAGGCTTTCGATCTCAATCCGCAGAAGTTCCTCATCCCATCCGGCGTCCATGGCCATACGGTTGTCCGCCAGGATATACGCCTTCTTCTGGGCTTCGGTCAGATGATCCGCCAGCACGCATGGAACTTTTGCCAGCCCTTCCTCCTGCGCGGCCAGCACACGCCCATGCCCTGCGATAATACCGCAGTCTCCGTCAATGATTACCGGATTGATGAACCCGAATTCCCGGATGGATGCCCGCAGCTTCGCGATCTGCGCCGGGGAATGGGTCCTTGCGTTGTTGATATACGGCACCAGCTTCGCAGTCTCTACCATCCGCATTTTATGTTCCATCTCACATTCCTCCATTTCTTGCCCGAAGCAGCCGCTCCATCACATCATCCTGGGGTGTAGACCCCTGCCACTCCACCGAGCAGTTTTCCTTCACCACCTGGTAGATCTGATACCAGATCTGGTTGACCTGCTTCATATACTGCTGGGACATGGAAACATACGGGGAAGCGATGGCGTTTCCTGTCGTGGGATGTTTGGCAAGGAAGCCATACTCCGAAATGCATTCCTCGCACTGGATCCACCGGGATACGGACACCGCATACTGCTCCACCAGCTGGATATTGACCAGCCGGTCACATCCCCGCTCCCTCAGCCATTTCCATGTCTCTTCATACACCTCTGCTGCGCAGAAGCTTTTTCCGCTTTTCTGCTTCGCTTTCAGGTAATTCTTCACCGGCGGCATTTCTTCCCCGAACATCTCCGAAGGCTCCGGCAGATCCAGAACCATTGCCGTGCCGCCGTCATTGATCCGGTCTGTCAGCGCTTTCTTTTTCCTTCCGGCACCGACCCTTGCGCCGCCCCGGCCTGTCCCATCCCTGGCCATGGCCTTCACCTCTTTCCTTTCCGGGGCAATACCCCCTTTGATTTCCATTTTTTGTACACGACACCCCCGCACCGTTCCCCGGAAGAAAGGCCGCAGAGATTTTGGCCGCCCCTCCCCGGCTGAGCTTTCACCGGTTATGCCAGCGGTCTCCGTTCTCCGCATGGATCTTCGCGTGGCAGGACCGGCACAGGGCGATCAGGTTGCTTCGCTCATGGGTGCCGCCTTGAGACAGCGGCAGCTTATGGTGGACCTCCTCGGTCTTCACATACCGTCCTGCCTTCAGGCACTGCTCACACAGCGGATGCTCCGATGCGTACTTATCGCGGATCCGTTTCCATGCCCGCCCGTATCTGCGGCGTACAGCAGGATCCCTGCCGTACTTCTCGTAGCGGCGGTTCTCTTCTTTCTGGTGTTCCTCACAGAACCTCCCTTCCGTCAGGTTCGGGCATCCCGGCCAGGAACATGGACGCTTCGGTTTCCTCGGCAATAATCCCACCTCCTTCGGGCATAAAGAAAGCCCTGGGGAATCGCTTCCTCAAGGCTCTCTTTTTATTTTCCGCATCTTAACAATATCATACTTCCATACTGCATATCTATAGCATTTACTGCCAACTTTCCGGGATCACGATTTTTTTCAGCGTCTCATCATGGAGTCGGAACACTTTCCTCATACTCATGTTCAGCGTTGTAGCGATCTGCTCCCATTTCACCATCCGCAGATACCTCTCTTCCAAAATGATCTGGCATTCCGGATCTTCCACCTGCTTGATGCACCGGCGGATCACTTGTTTCAGGTTCAGAAGTTCATTGGCATCCTCCTGGATCTCCCTCTGCAGATCCAGAATCTTCACAATAATATCCTCTGTTTTATGAATGTTCCGGTTTGGGCTTCCAGGCATATCGCTCACTGTTGAGGCTGCCTTTTTCGCCAGCTCATTTAAAGACGCCACCTGTTCCAGCTTGCTGTTGATCCGCTCGTCCACATAATACGCCTTCATCAGAAAATCCTTTACCGCTGTCTGCTGCTTATCCATAAGCCACCTCCGATTGAAATCTGTAAATAGTTCCCCTCGGATTGCCTCCTTTGATTGCCTCTGTTTGTCAGATATCTTCCTGAAGTTTACGGATCAGGAATTCCCCATCCACGTTTGTAAGACGCTGATACCAGCCGGAGCGGAAAAATCTCTCAATCTGCAAAGCCTCATCCAATGCTTCCCGGTTCGCGGGATTCTTTTTGGCCCGCTTCAAAAGCCTCCGGTAGTCCTCTGCCGCCTGCACAATGATCGCGTTCGCAAGATTCTCATAAGCATCCCCTGTCTGTTTATTGACTGCTGCCACCTGCCATCACCTCCGCTTTCACAGCATCGATCAATGCCCTCTGCGTATGGTCCTTTGTTTCCAGCGCATGCATGATCTGTTCATCAATGGTCTTCGCCGCAAGGATGTGGATCACGGACACCGTCTCCTTCTGTCCCTGCCGCCAAAGTCTCGCCACCGTCTGCTGGTACAGTTCCAGGCTCCATGTAAGCCCGAACCACACCAGGATATTCCCGCCACTCTGAAGGTTCAGGCCATGTCCGGCGGATGCCGGATGGATCAGCCCGACAGAGATTTTCTCCTCATTCCACCGCCGGATATTCCGCTCTTTATCCAGTCTGGCGCAGCCGACCTTAAGTTCGGAAAGCCTTTCCTGTATCCGTTCCAGATCATGCTGGTACCAATACGCCGTAAGGACCGGCTTTCCGTTCGCCGCCTCAATGATATCCTCCAGGGCATCCAGCTTCCGGTTATGGATCGTTTCATAAGTGCCGTCATCAGAATATACCGCTCCGTTTGCCATCTGGGACAGCTTCCCGGACAACGCTGCCGCGTTCGCGGCTGTCACTTCCCCGTCCGGCAGCTTTAAAAGAAGATCCCGCTTCATCCGCTCATATTTTACAAGTTCCGATTCATCCAGACGTACCATATATCTGGAATTCACCAGTTCCGGCATCTTCAGGTGATCCGCTGATTTCATGGAGATCGTGATATCAGAGATTCTGTCATAGATCGCTTCTTCCGCTCCCGGAAGGAGTTTATAGCTGTATACGACATGTCCATTCGTCTTATCCGGCACGAAATACCGGTTCCGGTACTGTCCGATAAACCTTCCCAGTCTCTGTCCCATATCCAAAAGCTTATATTCCGCGAACAGGTCCATCAGTCCATTGGAAGAAGGCGTCCCGGTCAGGCCCACGATCCGTTTCACTTTCGGCCGTACCTTCATCAATGCCTTAAAGCGTTTTGCCTGCCAGTTCTTAAAAGATGACAGTTCATCCACAACTACCATGTCATAATCAAACGGCAGTCCGCTCTTTTCCACCAGCCACTGGACGTTCTCACGGTTGATCAGGTAAATATCCGCCTGCGCTTCCAATGCCGCCATCCGCTCAGTCTCGGTTCCCACCGCCACACTATAACGAATATCGGACAAATGATCCCATTTCTGCAGTTCATCCGGCCAGCTCATTTTCGCCACCCGGATCGGCGCGATCACAAGCACCTTATGGATCTCAAAGCTGTCAAACATCAAATCGCGAACCGCCGTCAGCGTAATGGAAGTCTTTCCAAGCCCGCATTCCAAAAATACCGCCGCCGCGTCATGCTCTTTGATATATTCCGATGCGTAAACCTGGTAGTCATGCGGTTCGTATTTCATCAATGATCCCTCCAATCTGCCCTGGGTCATCCAGCACATACACCCGGTACCCCAAAGACCGCAGCAGCTCATGCCTGGACTCCTGCAATGGCCTTGCTTTCTTCCCCGGAGCCTTTACTTCCACAAATCCCATCCTCCCGCCCGGTAAAAGCACCATCCTGTCCGGCAGGCCATCAAATCCGGGCGCCGTCCATTTCGGGCAGATCCCGCCTGCCGCCTTCACCGCTTTTACCAGCTTCTGCTCCACTGTTTTCTCTCTCATGCTTCCTCCTCTCCCGAAACAACTGAACCAAAAATTCCTTACGCGCGTATATACATGCGCTTCACACGTCTGCTTTCTATCAAAAACACTATTTATTTGTTCTATAAAGAAAAAGTTGTTTCTCTGTTCCATATCTGCTCCAAACCCTGCATGTTTCCGCGCTTTTTCACTGAACAACCCGTTAGGAACGGAACAAGAAGCTGTTCTGTTCCGACAGGTTGTTCACTAAAATCATTCATCTCTTTTGTAGATTCTCTGTCTTCCATAGATGGGAAGAATCTTTGCCTTCCCGGTTTTGCTCCAACCGGCGATTCTCTCCATGATGGCGGAAATAGCGTAGCTGTCCGATGGCTTCATATCTTCTTTCGCCTTTCCAAAGCATTCGCACCAGATCTCCATGTTGGAGACTTCCATCCGGCGGACGCTGCCGTCCGGCCTCATCGGGTCATCCGCGTCCCGGACATAATCACGCCGCTTATAGACATCCATCGAATCCCAGTTACCGGGCAGGAGCATATCCAGGTATTCCTGCACCAGCCCTTCCCGGTCATCCCGTTCCATCGCCGCCCGCTGCTCTTCTTTGGCATAGTCCTCCAGTTCCGGCGAAAGATACAGCTTCTCCCCGGCTTTGGCATATACCATGACCTCCGCCCAGACCTGCTTCACCGTATCCTCATCCATATCCCAGGGCTTGTACTTCCCGTTTCCCGGCACCTTCACATTCCAATACCTTCTGTTCCCGGTAATGTCCCTGAGATACCCGTTCTGGCTGTTGGTGGTGCCGAAAAATACGCACTGTCTCGGATGGGGCGTCACCCTTCTCCCGAAACTTGCCCGGTACTTGTCATCCTGCCTGGAAATAAAGGCTTTCACCTTATCCAGGTCCGCTTTCCGCATCCCGGCAAGCTCCCCGATCTCCATGATCCAGTACCCCTGCAGCTTCTCCGCCGCCGTCTTATCATTCATATCCGACAGGTTCAGGCTGTCCGAGTACCATTCGCCGCCCAGCTTCGCGATCAGCGTGCTCTTCCCGATCCCCTGGTCCCCGTTCAGAACGATCATGCTGTCAAACTTGATTCCCGGATGGTACACCCGGCAGTAAGCCGCGCACAGCTCCTTCCTTGTAACTGCCCGTACATATGGAGTGTCCTCCGCCCCAAGATAATCGATCAGCAGCGTATCCGCGCGCTCCACCCCGTCCCAAGCAGGAAGCGTCTCAAAGAACTCTCGGATCGGATGGTAGGACCGGTCATCCACGGCCTTCGTAACGGCGATATCATAATTCCTGGCAGAAAATGTCCCGTATGCCGCGTCCACATAGCAGATCAGCTGGGCGTCATCCGCATCCCGCCAGAACTTGGCCGGATGCGTCCAGGGAACTTTCCCCCGGATCTCCATGCCGTCCGCCAGCTGGTTGAAGACAATCCCTTTCAGGTTCTCATCATTCTCCAGGATCAGCATGAGGTTGTGCAGGTTATTCTTAAGTTCCATGCTCTTCTTCTCATACTGAAGCTGCTTCTTCCACGCGTCCGGATCCGCTTCGTCAAAATCCTCCGCTGCCGCCTGCCGCTTTTCCTCAAAAATCCGAAGCTTCACCCGCTCATCCGCCGCGGCGAATTCAGCCATGGCGTTATAGGATTTCTTCGGGTCGTCATCCGGGAACTTATGCACCCTCACCGCGTCAAAAGCGTTCAGCAGCTGCCCGCAGGCCGGATCCGTCGCGTGGAAGCTGTAGGCAAACTTCTCGTCAATGATGATGACACCGGCGGAACTGTCTGCCGGAATATAGTCATACCTTCCTTCCATCGCCGACGGCGCGTAAACATCCGGCAGGAACTTTTCAATCGCTTCCCGGATCGGATAAGCACGGCAGAAAGCCCCCACCACGCCGGTCTTTGCCAGCGGATCCGCCTGCTGTTTCGCGGACTTCTCCACCGCTTCCGATTCCCTGGACGATACCGGCCAGGTGGAAACGTCCCGCCAGTCGTCATAAAACCCCAGGTAAGCATCCGGATCCAGGATATCGCCGTCCATGACCCGGAACACATACTCCCCGTTTGAGGAAGTAGACGGCCAGTACATAAGCCGGTGCGGCTGGTATGTGGTATCATCAAACAGATCCATTCCGATCTCCTGCGCCACCTTGCGGGCAAGGGCCGGATATTCCTCCTCGGACACATCCCGTTTCAGCGGGAAGATCAGCCGCAGCCGCGGCGCCTCCGGCGTATGCTTATGCGTAGAGTAGACACACATCTCATGGGAATGAAACAGGGAAAGCTCCTCCAGGATATCCGGCGTGCCGTGGTCCATATCCAGCGTCAGCATGGACCGGCACAGAACCGTCCCGGTCTTTCTCCTGCCGCCCCGCAGATGCCCGCCGACAAAACCGCCCACATCCTTGACAGCGTCCTGCTGGGGCTTTGTCATCTTCCTGTATTCCTCCACTGTTTCCGTGGTGGTCTGCGTGGTGCTGACCCTTTTGCAGAAGTCATCCCAGGAGATATCGTTATTTTTCCATCTCTTCTCCATGCGGGAATTTCCATACGCGATCTTCATCCTGCCATCCCCTCCTTCTCCCGCAGGTCATCGGTAAAATACCGGATCTTCTTGCGCAGTTTCCTGGCCTTTTCAATCTCAGCGGCCATGCCTTCGGAAACTGTATCCCCGAACACCCAGACCTCTTCGCATTTTCCCATAAAGACCATGCCCATCTTAAGCCCCAGCCACCGCTCCGTCTTTTCATCCAGATACTGCGGACAGAGCAGATGCGGAGCGATTGGGATGCAGTGTCTCTCCACCGCGAACCTGGAAAATGCCCTTGCCCGGAACGTATTCTTCTCCGCGTCTCCCGCGTAAGGCGAACAGATATAGACCAAAGGGCGGTACGCAGCCGCCGCCCTGGCCGCGCGCTCTTCCGCCTCAATCCTGGTCAGCGCCTCATATACCACGGGATCATAATATCCCTCGCTGTTATACTTGCTGACTCCCATGCTCAGTTCCCCCTTTCAATCAGCGGAAGGATCCCGTCCGTTTTCAGCAGGTCATAGATGAAAAGCCTTCCTTTCTGCGTCCAGTACGTATGCACCTTCGTATGCGTTGTCCCGTCATACGCCGGATAGGCATGCGTCTTCGTGCTGGTGTATCCGCACCCGGCATATTTCTGGTACAAAAGCCAGATCTTTCCGCCCTGCCTATACTGCACGCCTTTCTCATGCAGGTACTGGTTCATCCGCTTCGCGCTCCATCCATAATCTTTCGCGAATTCCGATACCGCCATCCAGCTGGGGCTGTTCAGAACCACATCATAATAGCTTGCCTTCGGCCTCATCTCCGCAAGCTGCTGCTTCTGCACGGCGGCCTCCTGTTCCAGCGCCATTCTCCTAAGCCGCTCAGCCCTAAACGCCTGCAGTGCTTCGATCAGGGCGTCCGTATTATTCACAATGTCATCCAGCACAAATACTCCGTGCTTTCGGATCGCCGGAAGGACTTCCGATGTCACCCACCTCTTAAAGCGTTTCGCGGACGGAAGCCTGCTGGAAAGGATCAGGCTGTACAGACCGGATTCGTTGATAAGCACCGGTGTCTGCTCTCTTCCGACGGAGTCGCGAATCGCTACCCCACCCATTCTGTCCTCTTCATCAACATGCTTCACAAGAGCATCCCTGGTATTGGCGTAACCAAGAATCACCGCTATATCCTTCCCGACAAAATACGGCTCACCATTGACTGTGATACTGCGGACTGAGCCGAACTCCGCAATGCTGAATACCTGTAACTCACTCATGAATTACCCTCCTTAGATATGAAATTTTTGAAGGGCCTGTCCCCTTCAAGTCACAGGCAGCAAAAAGGAGAGGATTTTTACCCTCTCCCGAAAATCTTTTCAATCTTTTTTATAAAACTCGGTTTCGTAGCCATCGGCTCTTAAAGCCAGCCCCTCCGCCCAGGGCGGCGTCCTTCCCATCTGTTCACAGATCGCGTCCAGGGAAGCATCCTTCCGGCACTCAATGATCAACTCATCATGCACATGGGCGCAGATCCGGCAGTGTGACAGTGTCCGCATGGCGTAGCAGAGGATATCCCTGGATATGGCCTGCACAATGTTCTCCACAAACTTCGGACCGTAACTCTCGATCCGCTCCCACTTCTTTGTTCCTCCCACGCCTTCATAAGTCACAGATTCACCGCCGAAACGGTTCTCACCGATTCTCGGCTTCACATAAGCAAGCCTTCTCCCAGAAGGCAGGGTAATGAACAGCATCCCGCTGCGGCACTCAAAACGGATCCCCTGCAGGACAGACGGCTCCCGCTGCTTCACCGCTTTCTTTACTGCCCGGTCCACATCCCACCAGAAGCGGACAATATTGGGATTCGCCGTCCGCCAGGAATCCACCAGCGGCTGAAGTTCCTCTTCCGCCAGTCCCATTTCCATGGCTCCCATGGATTTCAGGGCGCCGACAGATCCGCCGTATCCCAAAGCCAATTCCGCGATCTTCCCCTTCTGCCGCAGTTCCGCGTTCCGTCCGTGTTTTTCCACCGGCACCCCGAACATCGCCGATGCCGACGCGCAGTAAATATCACCGTTATTCACAAACACTTCCATCCTCCACCGCTCCCCGGCAAGCCAGGACAGAACCCGCGCCTCGATGGATGAAAAATCCGCCACACAGAATTTACATCCCAGCTGCGGCACGAACGCCGTGCGGATCAGTTCCGACAGAACCCCCGGTATATTCTCATACAGAAGTTCCAGCGCTTCATAGTCGCCGCACTTTACAAGGGATCGGGCTTCCGCCAAGTCAGGGATATGGTTCTGGGGCAGATTTTGCAGCTGTACGATGCGTCCCGAAAATCTTCCGGTTCTGTTGGCTCCGTAAAAAAAGAACATCCCGCGGCACCGGTCATCATCACAAGCTGAATTTCTCATTGCCTGATATTTCTTTACGCTGCTCTTCGCAAGCTGCAGGCGAAGGGATAATACTTCCGCAATATCACCGGGAACCGTTTTTATCATGGCGGCCACTTCTTTTTTCCCAAGACTGTCGGCCTCGATCCCCCGGCCCGCTAGATAGCCTTTCAGCTGTTGAACCGAATTCGGATTGTCCAGTCCCGTCATTGCCTGTAATCTCGCCATCAAATCAGATTTTGACCGCGCGTCTATCAAGAGCGCCTGATCCACCAATTCACGGTCGATCATAATGCCCCGGTCGTTGATCTCCTGGTCAAGGTGATATTCTTCCCAGACGCTTTCCAGTACTGGATAATTGGAAAGTCTGGCCTGAATGGCCATCTCCACCTCTACATCCCGGATATTGTAGCTTTTAAATGCCTCCCACTTCTCCGGCTCGTCTGCCGGAAGGTTTCTGGTACGTCCGCCATTGGACTTAGTCGGTGCGCAGGGCTGGCAGAAATACTTAATAAGATTCTTCCCCTCCGTCAGCTTCTGTTTTTCCAGACCCAGCACGGTTCCAACGCCTTCCAGAGACAACGGCAAACCCAGATAAGCCGCCCATACCATGGAGCAGCGCCAGGAGTCCGGCATCAGGTAATCCCCTGTCGGATACCCCAGATAGCGGGACAGGCAGACGCGCTCAAAGTTCGCATTGAAAGCCCATTTGGTGACCGTGTCATCCTCCAAGGCAGCGATGATCTCTGCCGGAATTCTCTCCCCGCAGGCAAGATCGACCTGCCGCACAGGACCGCCATCCACACTGTATGCAAAGAGAATAACTTCAAAATCCGGGGCGGAGGCATATTTATAAACACCGCACTTGGTTAAATCCACATCCGAAAATGACTCAATATCAATTTCCAGGTTTTTTATTTCAGCCATGCAAAAATCCTCCCCTTCCGAATGGAACATATGATGCTCGGAGATACATTGAACATTCCGGCCAGCTCCGCTCCGCTGATCCCGCAATAAAATCCAAACCGTATGGCCTGCACATCGTCAGGGGACAGCTTCCGCCATTTTTTCCCCTGCCTGTAAACATCAAGGATATTTTCTGTTCGTGTTCCATATCTGAGGTTTTCCAGCCGGTTATCTGTTGGATCTCCATTCTTATGAAGAACCTCCATCCCTTCCGGTGCCTCGCCTGCAAATGTTTTCATGATCAACCGGTGAACCGGGCTTCCGGCAGCTCCATGCCCCAATACTACGGAAACATGTCCGCATTTACAGTACCGGCCCGGCCGCAGAATCTTTCCCTTTGCCTTTCTGTAAAACTCTTTCCCCGTATGATGACATACGCCCCTGACCAACCGGTCTAAGCTGCGGATTCTTCCCATATTACTGGCCTGATACCGTCCCTCATATCCGGGTATGTCTTTCCAGATTTCCTCCATACCGCTTCACTCCCTTCCTGACCTGAGGCAGCGGATTGCTCCGCCGCCCCAAAGTTCTTGAAATCAATCGAGGAAATCCTCCTCATCCTCTTCCGCGAAATCATCCTCCGCCCTGCTCTTGCCGCCAAGGGGCTCGCCGTCCCGGATCTTCTGCAGATTGTTCAGACCGCAGGCAATCCCCTTGTTTCCGTTACTGTTGAAAGCATAGAAATTGATGCTCGCTCTGCCGTACACCCCGGAATACACCTCAGAACGTTCCAGGATCGGGTTCCTGTCCGCATCCACGATCCCCGGCACCGTGCCGCTGTTTGCGTTCACGAAATAAGAATTCGCGTATGCCTCGTCATCCGGCCTTTCCACGTCGCCATCACGCAGCGGCGTCTTCAGCGCGGAAAGTGCCGGTACGGATCTGCCGTTTCCTTTCAGCTTGCTCTGCCCTTCCTCGTAGGCCGCCTGGATCGCCGCCCGGATCTTTTCCAGCGTCTTCGTGTCAGACTTCGGGATGATCAGCGACACGGAATATTTCGGCGCGCCTCCATTGATGGATTTCGGCTCCCATGCGTTGACATAGCTCCATCTTGTGTTGACTCCGGTAATTACTTTTGTTGGATTATTGAACTTAGCCATACTGTTTTTCCTCCTTAATTTTCACTAAAATCTTCATATGCTGTATTGAGCGCCGGTCTCTTATCGGAATCCGGCACAAGCGTCGGCTTGCCCTGCGGCTTTACGATAAACGGGCCAAGCACTTCCTCGAACTTCTTTTTCCCCATAAGAGCAGTCATGGCGGTAATGCCGAGAAGTTTCTTCTCGTAAGGATCATATCCCGCGGATTCCGCCGCCGAAATAACTGCGGCCTCATCACTGTATTTCCGGTTCGACCTGCCTTCCACGACTTTGAACCCTTCATAACGCGTTCCGGACAGTGCCTGCTGCAGGGCATAATCCTTGATATCCGCCGCCCAGGATACCAGTTCATCAATCTTCGGAAGGATTGCCGCGATCTCGGTATCTTCCAAAACAGCAGGCATTTCAAAGTCATACCTCGCAAGTTCCAGGTTATATTCCGCCCTCTTGCGGCACGCCGCTTTCACTTTGCAGAACCGGCAGTGTTCCCCTGCCTTAAACTCTCCCTTGCCCTCATAGGCCAGGGCCGCCGTAGGCTTTAAGACTTCCTCCGCCCAGGCGAGCAGTTCTTCTTTTGTCATAGCACAGGTACTGACATTCTCACGCCGGGGCTGGAAGATGGTCATACGGACCTCTTTGATATCATACAGGCCGTCAAACAATTCCAACGCACCCAGCGCGTAGCACATCATCTGCGGGTTTTTCTCCGCAGAAACGAGTACGCTCACCCCATGTTTATAGTCAATGACCTGCAGCGCCTCATCCGCCACGATCACGCAGTCGCCTGTGCCGAAACCGTTCTCCACCCATCTGGAAAAATCCAGCCTCTGCTCAATCAGCACCTGCGGATCCGGGCAGCGCTTCTTTGCCGCCTCGATCTGTTCGTTGACATAAGAACAATAGCTTTCCGCGCAGTCCCGCATCTCCTGATCATAATAAGTAAGGTTTTCGGTCGGATCTGTCACATCCTTCCCCAGTGACTTTTCCACCAGATAAGCACAGAGTTCATGGCAGTCGGTACCCTGCTGTGCGTAAGGGCTGGCTCTGTCTTCCTGCTCCGCGCACAGTTTTGCCGAAGGCGGGCATTCCAGCCATCTGTGGCTGGATGACGCCGATAAAAATGCGTGCTTTCCCATTATCCCAGCACCTCCGCTTCCGCCATCACCGCCGCGTATTCCCCTTTATCCAGCGCCGACAGCTTGTCCGCCCCGTGCGCTTCAAGGATCTTCCTGATCTCCGCGGTATGCCCTGCCCTGGACTTCTCCGCCAGGAATGCCCTTACCTCAGTAAAGGTATATTCCTTTACTGACTCTGCGGGAGCTTCTGTCTTCTTTTCCCCTGTCTCAGAAAAAATCTCTGTCAGCTCATCGGCAATGTTCACCAGACTCTCCCCGCACTTCTTCAATTCCTGAACCAGCAGGTTCAGTTCATTGATCTTTGACATATTTTTGCTCCTCCTTCCTCAACTTCACGGATGTCTACGGATTCCACCGTCTGCCCCGGCGACAGGAGATACACCTGCGTAAACTCCCCGAACAGGAACTTAAGCAGTCTTGCCGGGAGTTTCACATCCGCGCCCTTCAGCACGTTCTCCTTACGCCCGCTGGAATCCGAGACGTTAATGACAATCTTATGTTTGACCGCCATTTTTACTTCACCTCTCTTTCTGCAGGAAGCTGTCTTCCTTACATGTCACAGGCAAGAAAAAAAGGAGAGATTTTACCCTCTCCCAAAAAATCTTTAAAAATTTTTCTTAATACACTCCATCGCCTTATCATAATGGACCTTGGCCACTTTCACACTCACACCCATGATCTTCGCCGCCTCCGTCCTGGAGTATCCTTCCAGGCCGATCAGCTGGTAAGCCTGTCTCTGCCGGTCCGTCATCTTAGCGGCCGCAATCTCGCGAAGCTTCAGCACCTCATCCGGCACATCCTCATCAAATGGATCATAACTGGCCCCGGCAAGCACGCTGCTTTTGTCCAGTTCCCCGTCATCCGTGTCTCCGGCTATGTAATCCAGGGAAAGGTTCCAGTTCATATCAAACTTCTCTCCCGGATGCGCTTCTTCCAATTCTTTTTTCACGGCCTTCTGTTCTGCCGTCAATTTGGGATGCCCATTCTTGATGTTGTTGTTGACTTCATTATCATCCATCCGGTGCAAATCCCGGATCCACACTTCAGTCACGCCGCCCTCGCCCGGTCTGACCACGTTATAAGATCTCCTGTAACCACCCCGCCCGTCCGGAACATCCACCGGATACCTGTAAACACCTCTCTGATCCTGTCTCGTTTTTTTGACTCTCATAATTGCCTCCGTTCTGGCCTGGAGGCAGTGAGAGCAGGGTACCCGGTACGGACTTTTGACCAAAGTACCCGAAACCAACAAAAATGCGCAGGAAAACAAGGGTACTTACACCCGTGTTCCGTCAGTTGTCTTTCTCACAACTGCTTTCCACGGTATGTCGTATCCTGCCTCACTGCGCACATGCGGCCGATATGAATTTTTATCTGAGCATCTTGGGATACTCATCAGAACCGTCATCCGGAGATACCGGCTCTGGTCAATATCTCAATTTTTGTTACCAGTCGGATTTTCAAGTCTTTTCCGGCCCGTCTATTTACTTATTCTCCTTTTAAAAATGAAATTTTCTGTATTTGTAAACCGCATAAAAAAAGAGCCTGACAAAATACAGATGATTTTCACATCTATACTTCGTCAGGCTCTGGTCGCTATGATTGCTCATACGCCGATTCGCTCAGTACGAACCTTTTTTCTGTGGAAGCTGACCGCAATGACCGATTTGCAGATGGGGCATTTAATCCTGATGATCCCCTCCACAGCTTCCGGATCTGCATCAAACAGCCTTTTGTTTTTACAGCATGGGCATGCTATGTGTACCCATTCCTTCATAGCCATCTCCCTCCCTATCACATTCCATGATCATACGGAGAATGTATGCTGTACTTGGACGCTGTCTTTCTCAAAATACTTTTTTCTGCATCTTCTTTTGACAGAAATATCCGGTTTCGCCTCAGCTGGATAGCACCGCCATTCTGGAATTTTAACGTATAAAAATTGCCTCGTCTTGCTGTTATTGTCACTTCCGTAGCAATACGGTTGCTCTCAATGATAAATACATGTGTGCCAACCTTCAGTCTTTCTAGCACCATTCTCTCGCCTCCCAGTACAAGAGGCCAGTTAAAGGGAAAGTCAAACTGACCATCCTATGGTTCTTTCCATTTCCTGTTTAACATGTTCCTAATGTAGCGATGCTTTAATTATACGAACATACGTTCTATTTGTCAACCGGAACCTGACGACATATTTTTATATAAATCCCGGCTCCGAATGGATAACAGAAACACCAGAAAAGCATCCACAATTCAGAATTTCTCTCAAATCATGGATGCTTTTACCTTTTCGCTGCCACCACAATTCGTGAGTTAAACAAATTATAGTGGACACTTACTCTTTTGGCTGTGTCGTTGGCTGTTCTATTTTTTCTCCAAATCTGTTAAAAAAGTATGAACATACTCCTTCACAGGCTCGTCCTCTTGAATACGATCCAGCAAACTTTCCTTCATCAACACCCCCTCTTCTGACTCTGCATCTAAAATACATAACAGGTTATTGCAAAGCTGGTATTTTACTTCCGGATCAGTAATCTCATATTTTGTCAATAACTTTAGCAGTTCCTCAAACTCTGCAAGCCCTTCTTCCGTTTGGCTGTTTAAAATATGGCAGGCTGCTATACTGTCCAATACGTCAATCTTCAAGTAAAAATCTTCCGATATATTTTTATCGGCCAGCAGGTAATTTTCCAATGCTTCTGAGATTTTGCCTTCACTAAAAAGGCAGTCTGCATATTCCTGGTATGCCATAGCCAGTTTTCTGTTGCTGGATTCCAGAGTTTCAGACCATATCGCAAGGCACTTCCTATAAGCCCATTTTGACTTTTCGTCATTTCCCTGGTCATGAAGGCACCGGGCATAATTGAAGGCAAAATCTGCAACATCAATTAAATAGTCATCGCTCATTTTTTCTGAAGACGTAATAATATAATCGAAAATATCGTTCGCTTTTTCATATTCTCCCTGTTCCCAGATAATTAAAGCTTTCGTATTGAGGCTTCTCATCCTTGTGATACTATGTTCCGCAAATAATTCCTCCTCTATGCTGTATGCCATATCATTATATTTTAATGCCTCGTCATATTCTTCAATCACATAAAGGAAATAGGCATAATCATGATAGGCAACGGCTGTATCTGCATGATGTTTCCCCAGCTTCTTTTCACGAAACTCAATCACTTTATGATAGGAATCCTGCGCTTCCTGGATATACGCACTTCTATATCCGGCATTCATCAATTCTGTGCAGATAGCTGCAAGAGTGCTGTAGCATATCATCAGATCAGCATCTTCATCGTCCTGTCCCTGAACCTCAATCGCCCATTTTATGTAATCATAGGCTTCAAAAAAATCCCCGCTGTCAACCAGCATCCTGGCCATATTGGAACATGCTGTTGCGATATCCTTTTCCCTGGTTTCTTCCTCGCTGTTTTCTGCTGCTTCAATGCATTTAGCCAGATAAACCCTGGATTTTTCATAGTTGCCTCGGATCTGATATAAAATACCGTACTGGTAATTAAATATCTGCCGTTCTTCCTCTGATACATTGTGCTTCTCAAACAGTTCCTCTGCCTTCGCAAATACCTCCGAAGCCTCCGCCGCCCTGTCGAATTGAAGGAGCAGGTCTATTTTATTCCTGTAGCTATATGCCAGATCCATATACGGAAACCTATCTGAATCTTCCTGCACCGCGATAACCATATCGATTAGTTTTTCGCACAAAGAATAGTTGCTGCAGGCGAAACAAACGTGAAACAGGCTTGTAAGGAAATCCATATCCTCTTCCTCATGCCAGTGTTCTTCCATGATGTCGGCAACTGACCAGGAGAAAGGAATCAGATATGCTTTTTCGTATTCCCTTCCAAACGCCGGCCCTGTATTAAGTTCCTCCGATAAAATGCCCACAAATGGCCTGGATAAATCATACAGTTTTTCCTTTTGCTGCTCCCGGATCGCCGCCGCAATTACCGAGTGCATCCAATATATATGCGCTCTATTCTTTGTCACATGTTCCAGCATCCCCATATGAAAGAGTTTCATCAAGCTGCTGTTTCTCTTTATCCGAAACCATTTTTTCGCTTTTAAAAAATCAAACTGCAGGTTAGGGATCACAGATATATAGGTAAGGATTTGTTTATCGCCTTCCTGATAATTTACGAGGGAAAACAGGATGCACATCTGATGTATAATCGTTTCATCATTCTGCATTTTCTCATGCTCACAGGATACATCCTCTTCACTTAATTTAAACCCTTTTTCGACAAGCTGCCTGTACAATGCACGGAGAGACATTCCTTCCAGATACGCTACTTTGGCGAGAAATACAATCATAATCGTCAGCCTGGCAGTCAGCTCAATGATATCGTTCAATGTCTCATTATCATATTCTTCAAAGGAATAATGCCTATAGAACAAGTTCCGGCATTCTTCCATTTTCAAAGGCTGCAGATACATTACTTCAGGGAATCCCATTGCTGATCTCTGCCGGCTTGTTACCAATATCCGGCATTGTAAAGCCGCCAGTTTATTCAAATATCTGTCATTCCCCGTATTTTCAATATTGTCAACTACCAGCAGCATCCGGTCTCCATAATCATATACAATCTCCTGAACCGCATTCCACACCTCTTCCAGATCACAGTGCAGATGCATTGCCTGTTTCATAGACAGCCTTATATCATTTCCATTATATGGAATCCATGCAATTACTTCGATGCCGCTTTTGCCTGTGTCTGTCTTTAGCAAATCCTGAAGGAATTCTTTAACCAATTCCGTTTTCCCCAAACCGCCCACAGCAGAAACCAGCAATTTCCCTTTCCGCTCTACGATTTCCTCAGACAGCTTTTCCAGTTCTTCCTGGCGTCCAATAAACTCTTCCGCCGCCACATCCGGCATATCCGTTATGTATTTAGGATGCATTGGCAATGCGCTTTCCGATGCCAGACGCATAAACCCAATGTCAAAAAAAGTGCCTTTCCCCCGATTTTCCAAATAATCGGAATAATTTAAGCAAACCAGAACTGCAGCGATAGCCCTTGAAATTTGATAATCCCCTTCTGCTCCCATGCACTGGCCTAATGCCTGGAGAATTTCTTCTGGCATATTCTGCGGTTCTTTGCATATCTCATACATTTTAGAAAGTATACCATTCTGATTACTCAGCCTTGGCAGACAGATTTCTTCTATCTTTTTACGGAAAATTTCAAACCCTTCACAGGTACATAAATGTTTCATCGCCCTGATATGAATTGTCCCGTTTCCAGATGTAATTTTCCGGATAGCATCATTATCAAACAACCCATCATCCGAAAGGGCATAGATATCTTTAAACAGCATCCGGTAAAATTCTTCTTTCTGAGAGATATATAAAACTTCTTTAACTGCTGTATATAATAAATCAAAGGCTTCATAGAACTTTTTCTGTTTCAAACCCAGCTACCTCCACGCTCCCATTCTAGCTATACTATATCATTTTTCATCTTTTCCTAAAACAGAAAAAGCTGACAAACGATAAATCCATCGGCTTGCCAGCTTCCTGTTTATTTTTTCCCTTCAATCACCCATCGATCATGCCCCTGGATGCTCCGCACCGCCTGCCGCAGCGTATTCGCCCTGCCATGCTGATGATACGGATGTGATGCCTTATGCTTATGAAAGATAATACAGCTTCCTTTCCCCGGATACTCCGGGTTGTGGATGTACCAATAATGTCCCGTATTCCGGGACATTACCGTTACATCATATTCATCCGCCGCAATGACAACAAAATATTTTCTATCCAGGCTTTTCAATTCTTTTTTACTGAACAATATCCGGCGCCTCCTTTCGGAACCACGCTTCCAGTGCCTTTTCCACAATATCTGCCGCCTCCGTCGTCTTCCGGTCCGCAAAATACTTCTGGTACACTGCTGTCGGCAGCTTAATATTGACCATCTCTTTTTTCTTCTGTCTGGCCGCCGAATCCGCTATTTCCCGGATACTCTTCTGCGTAATATTTCCAGACTCCGCCCTGATCGCCGCCGCATTTTTCGGATTCAGCTTCACCTTATCCTCTGACGCCGCGGCCGCCACAGCCTTCTGCTCTTTCTCCGATAAATAAGACAGATCCACAGCCGCCACCAGGGACAACGCGCCATTATCCAGTTCCTCTTTAAATTCAGGGATCAGCTTATCCACCCTCATATATCTTGCGATATTCCTTCCCGTCATGCCGTACTCGTTTCCCAATTCATCCCGACTCCTGGACTTGTGGACATCATGTCCACAAGTTCCTTCCTGGCCATTCAGAGCCGCAATCTCCTGAAGGATATCATTGCGCTTGCCCTGGCTGCTGATCTTTTCATACCGCACCGCCAGAACAGCCGCTTTTTCTGACGGAAGCAGTTCCGAAAAAGATCTCTGGATCATATTTGTTTCAATCACATAGACAATCGCGTCTTCATCTGAAAGGTTTTCTTTCACAATGGCAGGGATTTTGTCAATCCCCGCCAGCATCGCCGCCCTCTGCCGGTTATGTCCGGAGAGCATCTCATACCCGTCTTCCTGTTTTCGGACGATCACCGGATTCAAAACTCCATGCTCCCGGATGCTCTGAACCATGTCTTCCAGCCGCTCCCCTTCATACATCCGAAAGGGATGGCTGCGAAACGGTCGGATACTCTCTGCCGGCAGCATCCGGACCGTATTCTTCGGAACCGCCGTGGCATCTTCCATCTGATCCAGCAAATCAATCGCATCATTAAAAATCTTTCTCTTTGCCACATTAGCCTTCAATAGAAATCAACTCCTCCGCAAATTTTCTGTAAGCAATACCCGCGCTTGCCTTCGGGCTGTACCGTTCCACCGGCATGCTGTAATAAATGCTTTCCCCCACCTTCACGGTATGGGGGATCCTCGTATCAAAAATCCGAATCTGCCCCTGGAAACTCTCTGTCACCTGCTCCGTCAATGTTCTACACAGGTTTGTCCTCGCCTCACACATAGTCATCAGGATACCCGCAATCTTGAGTTTGGGATTGATCCGGTGCCGGATCTTCGTCACCGTCCGCAGATAGTCCTGCAGTCCCATCATCGCCAAAAGCTGCGGATTCACCGCGATAATGACCTCATCAGCCGCCGCAAGGGCATTGATGGTCAACATTCCCAGCGAAGGGCAGGTATCAATCAGAATATAATCATATTTCTTCCTGAGCGGATCCAGGATCTCCGACAGGATCTTTTCCGCTCCCATTTCCAGCCGCAGCTTTGCGTCCGCCACAGACAGATAAATAGAAGAAGGAATAACATCTACGCCGTCCTCTGTCCGGATGCACTTCTTCATGGCCGGAAGTTTTTCATCCTCTATCGCTGCCATCATCAGATGGCCAATGGTATTTTCCAGTTCCCCTGTATTTTCAATCCCATAACAGGCCGTAAGGTTCGCCTGGCTGTCAAAATCTACAGCCAGCACTTTCTTTCCCTGTTTCCGCAGTGCATATGCAAGGTTCAGGGTGGAGGTGGTTTTCCCCACCCCGCCTTTCTGTGATCCGATAACATAAATCTTTCCCATCATCAATACCGTCCTTTCTTTTCCGCGACCTTATCCGCCGTTTCCCTGCCGCTTTCTTCAAAAACATCCACATAGCTTGCTTCCTCTCTTGGAACGATCACCAGCCGCCCCTCCTCACAAGTGACAGTAATAGATGTCCCACAGTCAAATCCAGCTTCACGGAGCCATTGCCCTTTCAGCATGATGGCTGGTGTAGATTTATACTGATATCCGCTCTGCTCATAGACTTTCATATTTCTGAATTTTTTCATTGCCATAGATGTGCCTCCTTAAACCGTAAATAAATATTTACTTTAGAAATGCCTTTGTCTTCCAGTCGTCGGCCGTCAGTCCAACGGCATCACCTCCCTTAAATCCTTCTGCCGGAAACATCGCTCATCTAACCTCGGCTTCGCCTCGCTAAGGTTCGCGATGTGCGTTCTCACTAAGCTCAGCTGACGCTTCGCTAAGTGTTCACAGCAAAAAACAGCTGCCAATGCATTTACGCATCAGCAGCTGCCGATTTAAGTTCCGTGTATTATTTATTTGACTGTTTTTCCTGATCCTTGATCCTGTAATAGTCTTCCATATCCAGGGTCAAATCCACATGAGTATCAGGCTTCCGCAGAAAGCCTTTCGCGCTTTCTGCGGTGTCGCGGCATTCGCCAAGGTCTGGAGCAAGCTCCGACTTTGGCTCATTGCCCGCGCATTTTCGGTTGCTCAAGAGGCACACAGTCTCCACATTCGCCGTTCCAGGAAACATGTCTACTGCTTTTGCTTTTATCACTCGATATCCGCTTTCTTGCAATACTTGGAGATCTCTTACTAAGCTGGTTGGTTTACAGCTAACGTATACAATACGCTCTACTCCATACTGAATGATTTTTTTCAGTGCTTTTGGATGGATTCCATCCCTTGGAGGGTCAAGCACAATGAGATCTGGTTTTTCTTCTATTTCATCGATTACTTTTAGTACATCGCCTGCAAGAAAATAACAATTTTTCAGTCCATTTTTTTCTGCATTCATTCGAGCTGCTTTTACTGCCTCTTCTACGATCTCCACACCTACTACTTTTTTGGCAACTGGAGCCAGAATCTGTGCAATGGTACCTGTTCCGCTATAGAGATCGAACACAATTCGCTCGTTTGTTTCTCCAATATAGTTACGAACGGTTTGATAAAGCACCTCTGCACCAAGCGAGTTGGTCTGGAAAAATGAAAATGGCGTAATTTGAAACCGCAGTCCCAATAACTCTTCCTCGATATAATCCCTTCCATATAGAATTTGTGTACAATCACTTTGTACCACATCTGCTAAACTATCATTCCAAATATGCAGGATTCCTGTTATTGTTCCCTGTAATGGCAATTTTAATAATTTTTCTTTCCAATTTGTTAAGTCGAGACGCTGCTGTGTTGTTGTAACAAGCGCTACCATGATTTCTTTTGTTTTCGCAGCTTTTCTTATCAAAAGATGACGCAGCACACCTTCTTGTCTCATTTTATGATAGAAAGGAATCTGCTCTTGCTGAAAGTATTGCAGTGTCGCTGTTAAAATCATGCGAAAATCAGAGTCCGCAATACGGCATTCATTCACTGTAACAATATCATAAAAACTTCCCCGCTTATGCATTCCAAGTGCAAGCGGTCCATCTTTTACTTCATCACCAAAAGAAAATTCCATTTTATTGCGGTATCCTTCTTCCATAGGACTTCCTTGAATTCCCTCAAATTCAAACGATGGCACAACACTGCTTAATAGATCATATACTTGTTGTTCTTTTATTTTTAATTGTGTCTCGTATGGAATACTTTGATAAAGACATCCCCCACAAGTTCCATAATGCGGACAGACTATTTCTTTTTTTTCTAGAGGAGACTTCTCCAGCACTTCTAATAAACGTCCCTCACATTTTCCTTTTCTTACTTTATTAATTGAAAACCGAATTTTTTGCCCAGTAATCGCATTTTTTACAACAGCATCTTTCTCTTCTCCTTCTACTATTACCTGCGCTTTATTCGGAAACTGAATTTTTCCTACCGTTCCTTCATAAACTTGTCCTTTTTTCATGCGGTTCTCCATTCTTTTTTATTGCAGAGGCTTAATTCCAATTTATTTTTAGCCACATTTCTAATATAGTAACACAGAGTTTGATTCTCGTCTATATTTTTTTCTAATCGAGTAGGCTGACTCCTACTCGATTACTGCGATGCAGTACAGCAAATGTCCGTTGGGGCAAACACTACGGCCGCTTGCTGGGCTTATCGCACAAAAAGAAGCGCTATAGAAAGCGCTTCTTACGTAGTTTTTATTTTTCTTCTTTCTTTGGTTCTTCCGTCTTATCAGCTTCTGTTGCTGTTTCCGTTGCTTCTTCTGCAGTTTCTTCTTCGTCTTCCTCTTCACTATCATCATCGAAGTCATCTTCATCATCAAAGAAGTCATCGTCAAAATCATCATCATCTAAATCATCTTCAAAATCTTCCAAATAATCTGGTTTTAAGAAACGATGAATTGCATATGCAATACCTACAACTGCAACTATAAGACCTATAATCGCTGCAATACATAAGATTTTGTTTCTCTTATCTTCATCTTCTTTTTTACTCAGAAGTTCTGCAATTTTGTTTGCATGGATAAGTTCTTCTACTTTAGTCATAATATGAGCACGTCCTTTCTTTTTACTTTCCCTTTTTCAGGGTATCTATGTTTATTATACCATCTTTTCTTTTATATTACCATATATTTTTTATAAAATTTTGTCAAAAAGTCCGTATTTTTCCAATTTCATCTTAATATCTAAAATTAACACTTATCCAGTTATTTTCTTCAATTTTGCAAAACTAGCAAACATTCGCTTTACACCAACTTTTTCAAAATTAACGGTAACCTCATAATCTCTCTTTCCTTCTACAATCTCGGTAACTGTTCCTACTCCAAATTTAATATGTTTGACTTGATCTCCTACTGTGTAATCCAAACAGTTGGAACGTGTAACGGAAAAAGCTTTTCCTACCGTTTGGTGTTGTTCCTGATAAACAGGAGTTGTTTTAGGTAAATCAAATATTGTATCTTTATTACCTCCAAATCCACTTCGAAAGGCTGAAAATTCAGGACGTACATTTTCTATTTTTCGAGCCATTGTGCGCTTTGGAGCATTATCTTCCTGATTCAATAAATACGACGGTATTTCTTCAACAAAACGAGAGATTCGATTGTACTGTGCATGTCCATGCATTGTACGCATTTTGGCAGAGGTCAATGTTAAATAATCCATTGCTCTGGTGATTCCTACATAACAAAGTCTTCTCTCTTCCTCTATATCATCTGGATCTCCTGAACTCATAGAAATATAACTTGGGAACAGCCCTTCCTCCATACCGCAAAGAAATACACGAGGAAATTCTAATCCTTTTGCTGCGTGCAATGTCATAAGTACAATACGATTGGAAGAAGAATCCAGATTGTCAATATCTGCTACCAACGCAACTTCTTCCAAAAACTGTCCAAGAGAACCTGTTTCTCTCGTTTGTTCAAAATCTACTGCCTTATTTATAAATTCATCCAAATTTTCTTTCTTCTGTTCTGCTTTTTCATCTTCTAAGTTTTCTAATTCTTCCAGATATCCTGTTGTCTCTAAAATCAATTCAATTAGCTCTGACAGTTCTACCATTTGCATCTGAATACGAAATGCTTTAATCTGATCCACAAATGCACGAATCTTCCCCGCTGCTTTTCCAATGGATGGAACTTGATCCACGACTTCCAATGCTTGGAAAAAACTGATTCCTGTACGATCCGCAAATTCTTGTACACGATCAATACTCGTTTGACCAATTCCTCTTTTTGGAACATTAATAATACGGCGTACTGCCACATTATCTTTGGCATTATCAATCGTTTTCAAGTAAGCAAGTATATCTTTAATCTCCTGACGCTGATAGAAGTTTATTCCCCCAATTAAACGGTATGGAACATTATAGGCAATACATTTTTCTTCAAATACACGAGACTGCGCATTGGTACGATACAGGACTGCACAATCACTATACTGTGCCCCCTCTTCTTCCACTACTTTTTTTATTGCACGCACAACTGCTTCTGCTTCCTCATAGCCATTGTCAAACAAACATGCCTTTACTTGTTCTCCCTGTCCTCGATCACTCCAAAGACGTTTTTCTTTTCTTCCATGATTATGTCGAATTACTTCATTTGCAACATCTAAAATACTTGTTGTAGAACGATAGTTTTGCTCCAGTTTTACAACATAGGCTCCAGGAAATGCATCTTCAAATCCTAAGATATTTGTAATGTCAGCTCCGCGGAACTTGTAAATGGACTGGTCATCGTCCCCTACAACACAAAGATTTTTATGTTTTTTTGCAAGTAAATGAATCAATTGAAATTGAACCGAATTCGTGTCCTGATATTCATCCACCATAATATATCGGAATCGCTCTTGATAACTTTCTAACACCTGTGGACAAGTTTGAAATAATTCCACCGTTTTCACAAGCAGATCGTCAAAATCTAACGCATTATTTTCTTTTAATTTATTTTGATACTCTTTATAAGCTTGTGCAACTTTCTTCTGTTGTAAATCCGTTCCTGCACTTTCTTCCATTTCCCGTGGAGAAATAAATTCATTTTTGGCACTTGAAATAGCAGATAATAACACTTTCTCTTTATATATTTTAGGGTCCAAATCCATTTTTTTCATTACTTGCCGTATCACCGCTTTTTGGTCATCGGTATCATAAATGGAAAAATTGGTACCAAATCCAATTTGGTCAATATAGCGTCTTAAAATTCGTGCACAAGTCGAATGAAAGGTCGCAACCCATATACTTTCGGAACCAAATCCAATAAGTCGATCCACACGATTCCTCATTTCCTCTGCTGCTTTATTTGTAAATGTAATCGCCATAATATTCCACGGATTTACACCTTTTTCCTCTATTAGATATGCAATGCGGTGTGTCAATACCCGTGTTTTCCCTGAACCAGCTCCAGCCAATACAAGCAGCGGACCTTCGGTATGAAATACTGCTTCTTGTTGTCTGTCATTTAACGCTTCGTGATTATTCATAATTTCCTCCATTATTTATTACACAAAAATACAGTAATCCTACCAAAACCAAACAGTAGGATTACTAGTAACAAAAAAAGCTTTCCCTCTCTTTTTCCTATTAGGATAAACAATAAGAAAGTCGATTGTATGGCTCACTCCTCAATGGTGCCTTCACAATAGTAAGCTAGGATTTTCGTCAAGCGGATATTTGCAATCCGCTTTGCTACTTGCTCATAACCGAATCGCCACTATGTGGCTTCTCAGAAGGGGCTTGTGCCCCTCCTGATACAAGTAAGTCCCCACCCACTGCTTATTGCTCTTCGCAATGGAAGCAGGGGACTTCCTTGATTCGGTTAAATTAGTTTCTGACCACAATTACTACAGAACTTCGCTCCATTCGTTGGCGTTCCGCAGTTCGGACAGAATTTTGGGGCAGGATTGGCTGCCGAATTTTGATTCATTGCATTTGCCATTTGGTTTGCCATCTGTTGTCCCATCATCATCCCCATTTGCATTCCTGCCATATCAGCTGCCATATTACCTCCAGCTGTATTTTGAGTCATAGAATCTGCCATCGCCATCTGTGTGTAATGATTCATATTGGCTGCCATCGATTGAGATGCTACTTTTTCCTGCATTCTTGTCACTTGCTCTGGATAAGATACACTCTGAATAACAAATCCAGTAATTGTAATACCAATTTTCATTAGTTCCATATCCAAATCTTCTGCAATACCTTTGCCAATATCATAGGCATTTGCTTGGATATTGAACATGTCTTTTCCCTCTTTCACAATCCACTTCATTAAAAGCTGATCAGAGAGAGACATTACACGTTCTTTTACATCATCTACTACGTATTGTTTCTTAATTCCTGCAATTTTTTCGATAAAACAATCATAATCCGATACTTTAAAATTAAATGTTCCAAATGCACGAATTGGCATTCCACCTGGAAGCCCTGGCGCAGGGAGATTAATCGCATTTTTCGTTCCCCAGCGCACGGTAAATTCCTTCGTATTAATAAATAAAACTTCTGCCCGAATTCCACTATTAAATCCAAACTTAAATCCTTTCAATGTAGAAAGAAATGGTACAATATCGGACGCAATATCAAAGCTTCCTGAATCTTTAAAAACTCCTTCCACTCTTCCATTATACATAAAGATCGCATCCTGTCCCTGACGAATAATCAAACGGCTGCCTTTCTTAATTTCATCATTATCCCATTTCCAGAATATAACATCATCCCGACTTTCATTCCATTCAATCACGTCTGAAAACTGATTTCCAAAAAGTCCCATTTTCAATCCTCCTCGTCTATTTTATAAATTCAACTCAAACTTTTCCTAAATTAATACTGTGTCAACCAAAAGAAACCTCTACTGGATGTCTTCTGCATACCATGATAACGAAAGAAAAGCGGCTTTTCCGTTCTCTCGGAATCGCTGCTTTTCTTCCTAATTATCAAACGGATCTTTGCAGTCCGCCTCGCTGCTTACTTGTAACTGAGCAGATAATAGAATTACTGTGTGTTCATTTTCGCTTTTAATGCTTCCAGTTCATCTTCTACACCCGAAGCGTTTTTTGAAGTTTCTGTCGTATGATTCATCTTTGCTTTTAAAGCAGCTAACTCATCATCCACATTAGAACTATTTCCATCGTCATACTTTGACATTAAATCTTCGATTGAATCTTCCTGAGCTGTTTGATTCAATTCTGCCATAGCATTTGCCTGATCCAACATCTTATTTGCTTTTTCCTCCATCCGATCAAATGCTGACATATTATTGGATACCCCCTTCAAGGAACCTCCAATTTGATTTACTCGCTCTTGAGCCCTCGCTGCTGCAACTTTGGCTTTAATCGCTGCTTTTCGCTGCGTTAGATTTTCCATATCTTTCACAATCTTATCATGCATCTGACGCATTTTAGCGGCATTTCCCGCCGCTGAATCATATGCTTGCTGTAATGCAGTCTGCTGAGCAACAAGGTTTTGCTTTTTCTGAAGGAATAGACGTGCATCGTTATCATTTCCCGCTGCAACTGCTTTTTCTGCGTATCTTTGCAGCTTTTCTATTTCTTGATTACATTCATTCAATTCCCGTTTTGCACGTGTTTCCTCTGCCATAACCGCAGCTGTTTCCGCCTTTACCTTTCCCAGATCATCTTGTAGATTTCTCATATATTGATCAATCATCTTTTCTGGGTCTTCCGCCTTATCCAGCACAGCATTAATATTAGCAGACATAATGTCCTTAAATCTCTGAATAACTCCCATAATTTTTTATCCTCCTAAACTTTCATGCCCGCTTTGCGGGCACCACCATGATATAAAAGCCGATGTCTTCGTGCTGTGCACTCTCGACATCGCTGCCTGTACGAGCGGCAAATGCCTTACTTGCCCATACAGGTCAGATCGTCGAACGTCCATCCAGCACAGGGTATAAATACCCTGGCTGTCAGTTCATTGACGACACTTTTATAATAAATTCATTATCAGAACTCGTTCTCAAATTTTATAAAATTACATTATAGTTACGTTTTATTATAATACATTTATACCGCTTTGTCATTAAATTTTTTTCTTTTTTAACCATTTCCTCTTGTCATATAGTTTTAAAAACTATATAATGTAACATATCGGAAAAAATCAAAGCAGACCAATGGGAAGCCTTATTTTTTCCTAATATATTAGTACAAAATCTTTTGGTGCATCTTAATACTAAAATTTTTCGGTGCATCGCACTTATGCTATGGAAAAGTACCAAATTAGGAGGATATAATGACAAACGACGAACTTTTTAATATTTTTATAAATAAACTTTCCAACATGAAATATATTCATGCAGAAGATATTCCTCACATTGATTTATATATGGATCAGCTTACTACTTTTATGGAGGATAATTTGAGTCAGATGAAACGTTATCCTGAGGATAAAATTCTTACCAAAACAATGATTAACAATTATACGAAGAATAAATTGCTTCCTCCTCCAAATAAGAAGAAATATTCTACTGACCATATGGTCTTACTGATCTTTATTTATTATTTTAAGAGTTTTCTTCCAATTAATGACATACAAAGGGCTTTAGAACCTTTATTAGAGCAGGCTAATTCTAAGGATTTTGCTAAACTGGAGTCTATTTATTCCCACATCTTCTCTTTTGAAAAATCCGAGATGAGTTCTTTAAAAGAAGATTTAAAAAGAAAATTAGAGCTTTCCAAAACAGCCTTTTCAGACTATCCAGAAGAAAAACAGGCAGCGTTACAGAAATTTATGCTTATTTGTCTGCTTGGGTTTGATATTTATTTAAAGAAACAAATGATTGAGACAATATTAGATGAAAAAGAAGAGGAGTAATTACTCCTCTTCTTTTTTCATACGTTCAAATGTCATATCATATCCATCATTGCCAAAATTCAGGCTGCGATTTACACGACTGATTGTAGCGGTAGATGCCCCTGTTTTTTCTGCAATTTCCAGATACGTATTCCCCTCTCTCAGCATCATTGCAACTTCATAACGTTGCGAGAGCGACAGTAATTCATTTACTGTACATACATCTTCAAAAAATGTATAACATTCCTCTACATTTTTTAGAGTCAATATTGCATGAAACAGCAAGTCCACTGCTGGGGTTTTTATTTTTTTGTTCATAACGCCCTCCTTGAACTGTTTCTCTCAAACGATTGTTTTAGAGTCTTCTTTTTGCTATTCACATTTTAGCACAGTAGAGTCCGAAAATCTACTTTTTTTTCTTATATTTTCTTGTATAAGAAAAAAACTGTTCCAAAGAACCATTTAAGACAAGTTCTTCTGGAAATTGTACTTCTTTTAAAACCTGTTCTGCATACTGATGATTTCCAACTGCTGTTACAAAATGAGCATCGCTATTTACTACAATTGGCTGTTCATATTTTTTACAATACTCTAACATGATCTTGTAGTTCTCTCTGGCATTCATTCGATATCCATTTGGCTGTAATGAACTATTGTTTACCTCTAACAACTTTCCATACTGTTTGGCAGCACGTACAATTGGTTCATAATCCATTGGATACCGTCCATCATCTGGATGTCCCAAAATATCTACATCTGGATTTTGAATTGCTGCAATTGCCGCCTGTGTATTTTCCTGCTTTGTTCCTGACTTTAAACAAGGCAGATGCATACTGGCAATCACTACATCCAGATATTCCATTCCTAATTCGTTCAAATCAACTCCGCCATTACGATCTATAATATTTAATTCTGCACCAATTAAAACTTCAATTCCAAATTTTTCCTGCAAATACTCCCGATCAATTGCACGTAAGTTTCTAAAATAGAATTCTCCACATGTACCTGGCATAGCAGGAGCATGTTCCGTAATTCCAATCAGCTCTAATCCGATATCTGCTGCCCGTTGAATCATTTCATATAACGTATTATAGGCATGTCCACTTGCAATTGTATGCGTATGTGCATCCAATAAAAATTTCATTTTGACCTCCTAACATTCTATTTTTGTATTTTCCAATCGAGAATATTGATTTTTAATCAATAAATCTCCAGTTTTTCCTCTGCTTGACAATTTACTGCCAATACTGCGTTTTCCTGATACAGGAAAAATCTCAAAGTCCTTATAAAGATCTGTAAAAAATGTATCCTCTTCATTTACTGACTGAGGATCTGAATTACTGAGCAAAATTGCCGCCCCTAATTTATCTGCTTCTTTCGCCCAATTTCCCAAACGAATTTGGTCTTCGTCATTAAATGCATCTTTTGTAAAGTCAGTAAATGCAACTGCCTTATTTACTGGACGATAGGGAGGATCTACATAAATAAATGTACGACTTGTGATATATGGAGTTAATGTATCAAAATCCTGCTGCAAGATTCTGACATTTTTTAAAACCTCCCCAGCAAGGTACATGTTTTCAAAATCAAAGTTTATACTTTTTATACGATTAAATGGAACGTTAAAATCTCCTTTTCGATTTTCGCGATATAATCCGTTAAAGCATGTACGATTTAAAAAAAGCATATGAGCTGCAATAATTAATTCATCTTCTTTTCCCCATATTTCTTTTTTCTTTCTATGATTCATTCGATCACGCTTTTCATAATACATTCTTTCCTGTTCTTCAGGAGTCATCAGATTATAAACTCTTTGCCACTCTTCCAGAATACTGATCAAACGACTGACATTTCTCTGCATAACACGATAACAGGTAATTAACACCTTATTAATATCATTAATCGTTACTTCTACCAAATCATAGTGAGACAATAAATCAAATAATACCGCTCCAGCTCCAACACAAGGTTCCATATAACGGTTAATTGTTCCATCTTCCAATCCTTCTGGATAATATTCCCGAAGAATTGGCAGCATCTGTGTTTTTCCTCCTGCCCATTTTAAAAATGGTTTTGGTTCCCTATTGTACATATGCATTTCCTCACTAAAGTGTTTTATACTCTTATTATACAGCAAAATATTCCTTCTGCAAAGTCTTCAATATAATAGAATCATGAAAATAAATCATTCAATTAAAAATTCTGACAATACATAGTTACTAATGTCAATGCCCTTTTCCGTCAGATAAATCCGATCTTCTTCAAAATCAATTAAATGAAACTCCTTCATTTTTTTGGTTACCGTCCCATAAATGGAATCATAACTTATCCCAAACGTTTCTTTAAATTTATTGATAGAGATCCCTTTTATACAACGAAGCCCCAAGAACATAAATTCTTCCATTTGTTCTTTTAATGATAAAACAGTAACCTCTTCCCACAATTGTTCTGGTTTGGACGCCTGCATCATATATTTTTGAAGATCGCTGCAATTATGATATCGAATATGATCTACCATAGAAGACGCTCCCAAACCAAAACCAATATAGTTGGTTCCATCCCAGTAACAAAGATTATGCCTGCATTCATATCCTGGTTTTGCATAATTGGAGATCTCATAGCGATAATATCCGCTTTGCTCCAATCGTTCTTTTGTTCTTTGATACATCATTCGTTCGCTATCTTCATCTGGAAGTCCAAAACCAGAAGAATATTTCTCATAAAATGGAGTTCCTTCTTCAATAATCAAGCTATAGGCAGAAATATGCTCTGGCTCTAATAACAACACCTTTTGCAATGTTTGCTCATAGGATTCTTCTGTCTGTCCTGGCAATGCAGACATTAAATCAATATTGATATTAGAAAATCCCAACTTTCTAGCTAAAGAAAAACTTTCCAAGAAATCTTCCCAACTATGAATGCGTCCAAGTTTCTTTAAGTCTTCATTATTGGCAGACTGGAGACCAAAACTAAGTCGATTAATTCCTGCTTTTCGATAACAATTTAACTTTTCTTCATCCACTGTACCTGGGTTACATTCGATTGTAATTTCCATATCTTCTGAAAAATGAAACTTATGACGCAGTTCATTTAAAATTGCGGCAATTTCTTCTCCACAAATCAAGGAAGGGGTTCCTCCCCCAAAAAATACACTTGTCACAATGGATTCTTCTTTTTCCTCTGGAACACCTAGATTTTTCGTCAGAAGTGATTTCTTATAGTTTCGGATCTCTTGACAAATCGCTTTCCCATAAGCCTCCTGTGTTTTCTCTGTGGCAGGAACTGAGAGAAAATCACAGTACAGGCATTTTTTTACACAGAATGGTATATGAATATAAATTGCAAGTGCTTTACTTTTCATCTAACTTCAACACACTCATAAACGCTTTTTGAGGAATTTCTACATTTCCAACCATACGCATTCGCTTCTTTCCTTCCTTCTGCTTTTCCAGAAGCTTTCTCTTACGGCTAATATCTCCTCCGTAACATTTCGCAAGTACATCTTTGCGCATTGCTTTTACTGTTTCTCTCGCAATAATCTTACTTCCAATCGCCGCCTGAATTGGAATCTCAAAAAGCTGACGTGGAATTTCTTCTTTCAGTTTTTCACACATCTTCCTGCCTCTTTCATAGGCATTTCCTGCAAATACAATAAAGGACAACGCATCGACTTCTTCTTTATTTACCAAAATATCTAATTTCACAAGTTCTGAGCGTGCATAACCTTTCATTTCATAATCAAATGATGCATAGCCTCTAGAGCGAGACTTTAACGCATCAAAGAAGTCATAAATAATTTCATTTAATGGAAGATCGTAGCGCAGCAACGCTCTTGTTTCTTCCATATATTCCATTCCAAGATAAATTCCTCTGCGCTCCTGGCATAAATCCATAATTGCACCGATAAATTCCGATGTCACCATAATTTCCGCAGAAACCATTGGTTCTTCCATATAATCAATCTCAGAAGGATCTGGCATATTCGATGGATTTGTTAATTCTATCATTGTACCATCTGTTTTATGAATCCGATATACAACGCCTGGAGCCGTTGTTACAAGATCTAAATTATACTCTCTTTCCAAACGTTCTTGGATAATTTCTAAATGCAGCAATCCTAAAAATCCACAGCGAAAACCAAACCCAAGTGCAATGGATGTCTCTGGCTCAAATTGGAGAGAAGCATCATTTAATTGGAGCTTTTCTAATGCATCTCTCAAATCTCCATATTTTGCTCCATCTGCTGGATAAACACCACAATATACCATTGGATTTACTTTCTTATATCCAGGCAAAGGCTCTGACGCCATATGATCGGTTCTTGTAATCGTATCCCCTACCATAGTATCTCTTACATTTTTGATACTAGCTGTAATATATCCAACCATGCCAGCACTTAATTCTTCACATGGAATAAATTGTCCAGCTCCAAAATATCCTACTTCTACCACTTCTGCAGTTGCTCCAGTCGCCATCATTTTAATCGGGGTTCCCTTACTCACACAACCTTCTTTAATTCTGCAAAATACGATAACACCTTTATACGGATCATATACCGAATCAAAAATCAATGCTTTCAATGGTGCATCTGGATCTCCCTTTGGAGCAGGTATCTTTTCCACAATTTGTTCCAATACCTCATCAATATTTAAACCTGTTTTAGCTGAAATACGAGGTGCATCTTGTGCTTCAATTCCAATCACATCTTCAATCTCATTCACAACTCGGTCTGGATCGGCACTTGGAAGGTCTATCTTATTAATAACTGGAAAAACATCCAAATCATGATCCAATGCCAAATACACATTTGCCAATGTCTGTGCTTCAATTCCCTGTGCAGCATCCACGACTAAAATCGCACCGTCACAAGCTGCTAAGCTTCTAGAAACTTCATAATTAAAATCTACATGTCCTGGAGTATCAATTAAATTAAAAATATACTCCTCTCCATTTTTTGCTTTATATACAATGCGGACTGCCTGGGATTTAATCGTAATTCCACGTTCCCGCTCTAATTCCATATTATCAAGTACCTGAGCCTGCATTTCACGGCTCGTCAGCAAACCTGTCTTTTCAATAATACGATCTGCCAATGTAGACTTTCCATGATCAATATGGGCAATAATACAAAAATTTCGAATTTTGCTTTGATCAATATGAGCCATCGTTACCTCCTGTTATTTCGCTTATAACTTATGTTACAAATAGATTCGTTTTGTAAGTATAGCATAAATATAGGAAAGCTTCAAGAGTAAGAGGGGCTGTTACAACAGCCCCTCTGTATTTATTATCGTGATATGCAAAAGAAAGCTCCAGTGGAGGTTTCTTTTGTTCTTATTTTGATCTTTTATTTTACTAATGCAACGGTTTCACGAGCAATCGCCAGCTCTTCATTTGTAGGAACAACCATCACCGTTGTCTTAGAATCTTCGGTACTAATAATACATTCTTCTCCACGAACTTTATTCTTTTCTGAATCAATTGTCACACCCAAATAACCCAAATACTCTCCTACTAATGCACGAACTACTCCGTCATTCTCTCCAACCCCTGCGGTAAAGGCAATTGCATCAACACCATTCATAGCAGCAGTGTAAGCACCAATATATTTTGCAACACTGTAACAAAATACTTCAATTGCAGCCTTAGCACGTGGATTACCAGCATCCATTGCAGCTCCCAAATCACGGAAATCGCTCGATACACCTGATAAGCCTTGTACACCTGATTTCTTATTTAAAACAGATGTAACTTCCGCTAACGTAAGATTTTCCTTGTTTGCAATAAACTCTAAGATGGCTGGATCAATACATCCACTTCTTGTTCCCATTGGAACACCTTCTAATGGAGTCAATCCCATCGAGGTATCAACCGATTTACCATACTTTATAGCAGTAATGGAAGAACCATTTCCTAAATGGCATACAATGATCTTTAAATCTTCTGGCTTCTTTTGGAGTATTTCTGCTGCCCGTTTGGATACAAAACTATGGCTTGTACCATGGAAACCATAACGTCTTACACCATATTTTTCATAATACTCATATGGAAGTCCATATAAGTATGCCTTTTCTGGCATTGTTTGATGAAATGCTGTATCAAATACACCTACCATTGGTACATTTGGCATAAGCTCTTTGCACGCATTAATACCAATTAAATTGGCTGGGTTATGAAGTGGTGCTAAATCATTACATGCTTCGATTTCCTTAATCACTTCGTCATTTAATAATGTAGCCTCTGCAAATTTCTCACCACCATGCACAATACGGTGTCCAACTGCTCCAATCTCGTCCAAGGATGCAATGACTCCATTCTCTTTGTCTGTTAACTGCTCTAATACAAGGCTAACTGCTGCAGTATGTGTTGGCATAGCTACTTCTAAACTAACCTTCTCTTTGCCTGTTGGTTTGTGTGTTAAACGTCCATCAATTCCAATTCTTTCACAAAGTCCTTTCGCCAAAACCCCTTCTGTTTGAGCATCAATCAATTGATATTTCAATGATGAACTTCCACAATTAATTACTAATACCTTCATGTTTACCTCCTGTTTTTTGCTTTTTACCACATCTTTATTTTACTCCCAAATTTCCATAATGTAAAGCGATTATCTAGAGTATTTTATATAACAATTGGCCTGATAGTCTTAACGAAACTATCAAGCCAATTGCCAGTATCTTATTTTTTATAATTTTTTTCTTCCTCTTTCAAATAAGATGCAATTCTATACTACTGAATTTCTGGGTTTGCTTCCATATATGCTTTTACATCTTGTTTTAATTGTTCCCATGCATCCTCATGAACAACATAGTATTTTGGACAATCTTTTCCTGTAACATCGAAATGCCGAATTACATCTTCTGACGTTAAATCAAACTGTTCGAGTAACCAGGCTGTCAGTTTAATTACCGATTGGTATGTAACATCATTAAACTTTCCTTCCCAGTCTGGATGACAAACTTCAATCGAAATTGTATCATCATTCCGCCAATTCGTACAATAGGACTTTTCGTCAATCGGCACACACTGAATGATCTCTCCTTCCAATCCTACTACAAAATGAGAGCTTGCTTTTACTCCTTCAGGATTTGCAGCTGGATCTGCCAGGTTTGAGAAATAACTACGGTTATTCTGTGCACTTGTACCTGCATTTGCAACCCAATGAATAACCACATTCTTGACTTTTTTTAATGGAGTCCCTGGTCTAGAAAATTCATTTACGTCAAGTAATTGCTGATCAATCCAACTTGGAATTGGAATATTTTTCTTTGCATATTCTTCTGTTGTCTCAACTGGTGCTGTAGTTTGTGTCTGATCCCCTGATGTATGTCCTCCTAAATTAGAATCATCCGGATTAGAAAAGAAAACTTTCTTTCCCACAAATATCATGAGTATAATAACGGCAATCCCCACACCTCCAACAACCAAACGCCTGCGTAGCATTCTTTGGCGTTCTCTTTTCATTCTCTCTATTCTTCGTCTAATTCGCTCTTCTCTTGCTCGTTTTAATTCTTTTTCATACTGATCTTCTTGTTGTGTATTATTATTCTGTATCTGGTTGCGAAAACGTTCCGCCCTTGTTTTTTGATCCATACTAAATCTCCTCAACCACAAATTTCTTCATTCTTCCGAAATTCTCATTTACTTTTATCCAATGGTATACTACAATATAGAATGATAATGAATTTTAAAACTATTGTCAACTAGATTTCATACTTTTTTTGAATTGATTTACTGAATTCAATTCTTTTATGATATACTATTCTACGTATAACCAGAGGGAAGTTTCGTTGGTTCGCGTGCAGCGGCCAATGGAAATACACATGTTCACAAAATGGTCAACTTCTTTTTGTATATTAGATAAGTATATCATTTTGAATGCTTTTTTGGCAAATAATCATTATTTTTAAGAAAGGAATTTTTTATGAAAACAATTGACCTGGTAGTTCCTTGTTACAACGAGGAGGAGGTCCTTTCCGTTTTTTATGAGGAAACGAGTAAAGTGGTGAATCAGATTAGTAATTATCAATTTCATTATATTCTCGTTGACGATGGCAGTCGAGATAAAACTCTCACCGTTATGCAAGAGCTGGCTTCTCGACACTCTGAAATCACCTATTTATCCTTTTCTCGTAACTTCGGTAAAGAATCTGCTATGTACGCAGGATTAAAGCACTCTATTGGTGACTATGTCATCGTTATGGATGCTGACTTACAACACCCACCAACTATGATCCCCGATATGATCCAAGGTATTGAAGAAGGTTATGATTGCGTTGCTGCCCGTCGTAGTAACCGCAATGGAGAATCTCCAATCCGTAGTTTTTTTTCTCGTCAATTTTATAAACTCAGCAATCATATGAGTGATGTCAAGATGGCCTATGGAGCTGTAGACTTTCGTATGATGACTCGTCAAATGGTAGACTCCATATTAGAGTTATCCGAAGTACAGCGTTTTTCAAAAGGTATTTTTATGTGGGTTGGTTATAATACCAAATGGATTCCATATGAAAATGTAGAACGAACACTGGGAACCACAAAATGGAATTTTTGGAGTCTATTTAAATATGCAGTGGATGGAATTACCTCTTTTTCTGTAGCTCCACTTCATATGGTTTCTGGAATGGGATTTATTATCTCTATCATCGCTTTTATTTATATCATTGTTACATTGATCCAAACACTTTGTTTTGGAATTGCTGTGCCTGGATACGTGACAACACTATGTGCTGTTCTATTTTTAGGAGGAATCATTGAATTTTCCATCGGCATTCTAGGAGAATATATTTCTCGAATTTATATGGAAACAAAAGATCGACCAATCTATATTATTAAAACTTCAAATTTAAAAGAAATAAAGAAATCCTCTGAGCAGGATAAATGAGGAGATTTTAAATGATTAGAAAAAAAGATTTTTGGAAAAATTCTGCCCCTTATCTCTGTGCTTTTTTTATTCCAATTATTGTAATGATTGCAGTTTTTATCCAGAGAGGAATTTTTCCATTTGGTGAAATGAGCTTTCTTCGGACAGATTTATATCATCAATATGCTCCATTTTTTCAGGAAATGAAAAAGAAACTAACCGAAGGCGGAAGCTTTTTCTATAGCTGGGACATCGGCATGGGAACGAATTTCATGGCTCTATTTGCCTACTATTTAGCTAGTCCACTCAATTGGCTGCTTTATTTATGTCCTAGAGATTATATTATTGAATTTATCACATACTTTATCGTAATTAAAATTGGACTTTCCAGTCTCTCTATGACCTATTACTTAATTCAGCACAATGGAAAGCGTGATTTTGGAGCTGCTTTTTTCGGTATTTTTTACGGGCTTAGCGGTTATATGGCTGCCTACAGCTGGAATATTATGTGGTTAGATTGTATTCTCTTATTTCCACTTGTTATACTTGGTTTGGAGCGACTTGTACATCGGGATAAATGCTTTTTATATTGCATTACACTTGGACTTTGCATTTTATCAAATTATTATATTTCCATTATGATTTGCATTTTCCTTGTAATTTATTTCTTAGTCCAGTTACTTTTAGCTTCTTGCCACGGAATTCAATACTTGAAAAAAATCGGCGAATTTGCACTTTACTCTCTACTTGCAGGAGGGCTTGCAGCCATCGTGCTGCTTCCAGAAATCTATGCGTTGCAGACAACTGCTTCTAGTAGTATCAGCTTTCCTCAGACGGTCATAAGTTATTTTTCTATTTTTGACATGATAGCCAGACACCTTGTTGATGTAGAAGTGCATATTGGTTTGGATCATTGGCCAAATATTTATTGTGGTGTTGCGATTTTATTTTTAATACCACTGTATATTCTAAACCGAAGAGTCAACTTTTATGAGAAATTTCTTTATTGTTTCTTGTTGCTCTTCTTCTATTTAAGTTTCAGCAATAATGTTCTAAATTTCATTTGGCATGGACTTCATTTTCCAAACTCACTTCCTGCCAGACAATCGTTTATTTATATTTTTCTTATTTTGTCTATGGCATGGCAAGGTTATGATGGAATTCGCTCCCGGAGCATCAAACAGATCATTGGATGTATGTGGTTAGCAATTGTTTTCACTATTTTTGCTGAAAAACTTATAACAGAGGAATTCTTCAGTTGGCATGTTTATTATGTAAGTATCTTATTTTTAGCTCTTTACGGAGGAATCGCTTATTTATACCGCAAGGAACAGCTTACAAACCGATTGGCAGCTGCCCTTGTACTTTCTCTTGTAACAGTGGAATCATTCCTTAACACAACTACTACAAGCGTAACAACAACTAGCCGTACTGCCTATGTACAAGATGATACTGCAACTCGAACTATGCTTGCATCGATAAAAGAAGAAGAACCTGAATTTTATCGTGTTGAGAAAACAAAAATCCGTACCAAAAATGATGGAGCTTGGTTAGATTATCCTTCAATTTCTATTTTTTCTTCTACTGCAAATGCCAAACTAACTGATTTCTTTAAAGTTTTTGGTTTGGAATCTTCCACCAATGCTTATGGATCCATTGGCTCTACATTCCTTTCTAACATGATTTTTGGTGTAAAATACAATATTTCAAACCAAGAATTAGAAGAAACAGATGCCCGTGAATTGTATGCAGAACAAGATGGAGTATATATTTATAAAAACAACTATACACTTCCGCTCGGTTTTCTTGTACAAGAAGATTTTAATGAGGTTTGGTCCACTGACGGTGCTACTCCATTTGAGAACTTAAATTCTTTTGCAGAAGTTTCCGCTGGAATATTAGATCTTTATACTTTAATTAATACAGATTTCATCGATGCGTCTACCTATTCTGTTACCGTAAACAAAGATGGATATACCTATTTATATGTAAACCGATTCGGTCCAAATGAAGTGGAAGTAACCGATTCTGCTGGCAACACTACTTCTTATGACAACTTGAACCGCGGATATATTCTAGATATGGGATACCGTAAAGCTGGAGATGTTTTGACAATCAAAAATACCGATGAAGAGGGTGCAGATAAAACATTAACCGTCAGTGCTTATCAGATGAATGAGGACAAACTAAAAAGAGTATATGATGTTTTAAGCCGCACGCCAATGACGGTTGACAATTATAGCGATACTTATATTGACGCTCATGTCACAACAGAACATGATGGACTGTTATTAACAAGTATTCCTTATGATACTGGATGGACTGTTACGGTTGACGGGGACGTTGTAACCCCTGAAAAATTTGGAGATGCTTTTATTGCTCTTCCTCTTACAACTGGTTCTCATACTTTGACATTTTCTTACTTACCAGCTGGCATTACGGAAGGAACCATCCTTACGTTTAGTTCTCTTGCGATATTAATTGCACTCTATCTCATTACATTATTTTGGAATCGCCATAAAAAGTATCAAACCCAAAAGGAATTCGATTCCACAAATAGTGAAGAATTATTTTTGCCAGACGATGCAGAAGAAGATGCCGTTGACCGACATCATGTAGAAGAAGTTTTAAGAGAAAAACGAACGGGCGAACTTCCTACAAACGAAGAGTTAATGTCAGGCCGTCCATTGACCGAAGCAGAATTTGCTACATCAATACAAGAACAATTAGGTAAAATGTTCTCTGAAGAACCAAAAACAACCCAATTGCCAAACTCCAAGATCTCTGATGATACAATTGCAGTTCCATCGGATCTTAACACAACCGCATCGGAGTCATTGGATCATACAACCGTGATCCCTGACCCCAAAAAACATTCTGATACTACATTATAATACAAATAGGAGGACCTTATTATGAAGTTATGGGGAGGACGTTTCACAAAAGAAACAGACCAAATGGTTTATGAATTTCAATCATCCATTAATTTTGATAAACGCCTTTATCCACAGGATATTGCAGGAAGCATTGCTCATGTAACAATGCTTGCCAAACAACAGATTCTAACAGAAGCAGAACGCGATACGATTATTGCTGGTTTAACTGAAATTAAAAACGATATCGACTCTGGTAAATTAATCATTGATCAAGCACAAGAAGATATTCATAGTTTTGTAGAATCTCATCTGATCGATCGTATCGGTGAGGTAGGAAAAAAACTTCATACTGGAAGAAGCCGCAATGATCAAGTTGCTCTTGACATGAAACTTTATACAAGAGATCAAATTGGTGAAGTAGATGCTTTATTAAAAGAACTTCTAACTAGTTTACTTTCCATTATGGAAGCGAACACAGAAACTTATATGCCAGGATTTACGCATTTACAAAAAGCACAGCCAGTTACATTAGCTCACCATTTTGGTGCTTATTTTGAAATGTTCAAACGCGACCGCAGCCGTATGACGGATATCAAAAAACGTATGAATACTTGTCCACTTGGAGCAGGAGCTTTAGCAGGAACCACTTATCCATTAGATCGAGAATATACCGCTTCTCTTCTTGGATTTGATGGACCAACTCTTAATAGTATGGACTCTGTTTCTGATAGAGATTATTTAATTGAATTTTTAAGTGCATTATCTACAATTATGATGCATTTATCTCGTTTCTGTGAAGAAATTATTATTTGGAATAGCAATGAATATCGTTTTGTAGAAATTGATGATGCCTATAGTACAGGAAGCAGCATTATGCCTCAAAAGAAAAATCCAGATATTGCAGAGCTTCTGCGTGGAAAAACAGGTCGTGTGTACGGAGCCTTAATGTCTCTGCTCACTACTATGAAAGGACTTCCTCTTGCCTATAATAAAGATATGCAAGAGGATAAAGAAATGGCATTCAATGCTATGGACACAGTAAAGGAAAGTCTCTATTTCTTCAATGGCATGATCTCTACGATGCGTTTTAATAAGCCAATTATGAAATCAAGTGCCCAAAACGGATTTACAAACGCAACGGATGCCGCCGATTATCTCGTAAATCATGGAGTTCCATTCCGTGATGCACATGGCATTATTGGTCAACTGGTTTTATTATGCATTAAGAAAAATATATCTCTGGATGAGCTTCCATTAGAAGAATACAAGAAAATCAGTCCTGTATTTGAAGAGGATATTTATGAAGCAATTAGCTTAAAGACTTGTGTGGAAAAGAGACTGACAATTGGAGCTCCGGGAAAGGCTGCAATGGATTCTATTATTTCCATCTATAAAAATTACTTATCCGAAAATTAATACTAAATTGATATACAAACGGAAACTCCACTAGAGCTTCCGTTTGCGTACACAATAAAGAAAGGTGATGTTACTTCCCACATAACATCACCTTTTTACTAACCGACTTATTGCAATTTTCTATGGAATCTCATATAAAAGAGATTCCTCACTGAACATTTCTGTTCTATTTTAACCAATTTGGAACCAGCATTTTTTGTTATATTTTTATTTAAGAGAGTTTCCAGATTTCTTCATTATATTGAGCGATTGTACGATCAGAGGAGAAGAATCCAGCTTTCGCAATATTCGTCAACATCTTCTTTGCCCATTCCATACGATTTTCATAATCAGCATAGGCTTCCTCTTTTTTCTTCATATAATCTTTCAAATCCAGAAGTGTCATAAACCAATCTTTATGAATTAATTCATGATGCAAACGTCTTAAATTTTCCTCTTGTCCAATTGCAAGCATTGGCTCACTTACAATAAAATCAATCAGTTTACGAACTTCTTCATCATTTTCATAATACCAGTTTGGATGATAATCTCCCTTATTATAATGATCAATTACTTCTTGGCTCGATTCACCGAAAATATAAATATTCTCTCTTCCAACCAAATCTGCAATTTCCACATTGGCACCATCCATAGTTCCAAGTGTTACTGCTCCATTTAACATAAATTTCATATTTCCTGTTCCACTTGCCTCTTTTGATGCCAGAGAGATCTGCTCCGATAAATCACATGCTGGAATCAATTTTTCTGCAAGTGTTACATTGTAGTTTTCTACCATAACTACATTCAAATATGGATGAACTTCTGGATCTTTTTGAATCAACTCCTGCAAGCAAAGAATTAAATGAATAATATCTTTTGCGATCGTATAAGCAGGTGCTGCTTTTGCACCGAAAATAACGTTAATCGGCGTTGTAGGAATCTTTCCAGATTTGATTTCTAAGTATTTATAAATCACATAAAGTGCATTCATTTGCTGACGCTTATATTCATGCAAACGTTTAATCTGAATATCAAAAATACCATTTTCCCAAAGCTCAATTCCCTGTGTCTGCTTTAAATAGCTTACTAATGCTTTCTTACATTCTGTTTTGATTTTTAATAAATCTGACAGAACGGTTTCATCTTCTTTATATGCCAAAAGTTTTTCTAATTCACTGGCATCTTTTTTAAATCCATCTCCAATTTTATCAGTAATAAAATCTGTTAACGCATGATTACAATGCATTAACCAGCGACGGAATGTAATTCCATTTGTCTTATTATTGAATTTTTCTGGATAAATACGATAGAAGTTATTTAACTCATTATTTTTCAAGATCTCTGTGTGCAGTGCTGCTACACCATTGACACTATATCCATAATGGATATCAATATGAGCCATATGAACTACGTCTGATTTATCAATGATATAAACAGAACTGTCCTCGAATTTTCTTCTTACTTTATCATCCAAAATCTCAATAATTGGAACTAATTGAGGCACTACCTTTTTTAAATAATGAATTGGCCATTTTTCCAAGGCTTCTGACAAAATTGTATGATTAGTATAAGCACATGTTTTTGTCACAATTTCAATTGCCTCATCCATATCAATTCCTTTTTCTGTCAATAAACGGATTAATTCAGGAATTACCATAGTTGGATGTGTATCATTAATTTGAATTGCCGCATATTCATGCAAATCATGCAGATTGCTTCCTCTTGCAACACACTCATCTAAGATCAATCTAGCTCCATTACTTACCATAAAATACTGTTGATAAATACGAAGTAAGCGTCCTTGTTCATCACTATCATCTGGATATAAGAATAAAGTAAGATTATGTTCAATGTCTTCTTTATTGAAATGAATTCCATCTTCTACAATCGATTCATCAATCGTCTCAATATCAAACAAATGTAACTTATTCGTACGATTTTCATAACCAGTTACATCAATATCATACATGCGAGACTGTACCGTTAAGTTTCCAAATGAAATTGGATACGTAACATCCGTTTTGGTCAGCCAACTTTGCTCACTTAACCATGGATTTGGCACTTCCTTTTGTAAATGATTTTCAAATTTCTGTTGAAACAATCCATAATGATAATTTAATCCAATTCCATCTCCATTCAGTCCCAGTGTAGCAATCGAATCCAAGAAACATGCTGCCAGACGACCAAGACCTCCATTTCCAAGAGATGGCTCCATCTCCACTTCTTCTATCTCAGAAAGATTTTTTCCATATTTTTCTAAAACTGTTTTTACTTCATCATATAACTTTAAATTAATCAAATTGTTAGAAAGCAGTTTTCCAATCAAAAATTCTGCGGAGATATAATACAACTTTCTCTTTCCCTGCATTGATTCCTTTTTCTTTGCTTCCTCTTTTATAATTTGAAGCAACAGACCATATATTTCTTGATTTGTGCAGGCATCCAATGTTTTTCCTAAATGTTCTTCTGCCATATAGCATAATTTCTGTTCCATCGTAAGAAATCTCCTTTCTTATTTTCAATACTATCAAAGTATTGCGAAACTTATGAACGCTCTCTAATTCAACACGTTCCATCTCTTTGTTTTCTTATTTGTACTAATCAAATATCCAACTGCTTATATATCCTATTCTTTAACATTACGGTTATGAATTAGTACATCATCAGTTTATACAATCCTATCTATTTTTTGTACAAAAATTATGCTATAAAATATCAGAATCCTGTGATCTACGAATCAATGACCTGAAAAGCCTGTTCTTTCCTGAACTTTTTTGGCGTTAGCCCTTCTATTCTTTGAAAAAGCTGAATATAATAGCTGGTGGTGCAGAACCCTACTCGATCCGCAATCTCATCAATTGTCTGATTTGTTTTTAAAAGTTCATACTTAGAGCGCTCAATCCGATACTCATTAATATAAGAAATTAGCGTTTTCCCTGTATAAGCTTTAAACAATTTCATAAAATGATATTCACTGTAATGAACCCTATCTGCCATTTCCTTTGCCGTAACTGATTCAGAATAATGAGTATGAATATAATCTAGTACAATCTTCATTGCTTCAATTTGGCGAGTTTCTTCTTCTTGTGCCATTTCCATATATCCACCTCGAAGTAACTGATAAAAAAATTGAAACAACGCTGCTTTTAACGCTACATAATAATAAGCTTCTTTTTCTTGATATACTTTCAGGATATAAAAAAAGGACTGACTAATCTCCTTGTAATATCTTTCCTGTGTTCTGACAATCGGATTAAATTTTACTTTCTTTTTTATCAATGGTTCCACAAATGCAATCTGACATAAATCTTCTATTACACATTGCATCATCTTAAGATCAAATACAATTGATTCAAAATGCAATACATCTCTGCGACTACTTCTAATATGATGAATTGCCTCTTTTTCAATTAGAATCAAATCTCCCTCATGTCCTATTATCGTCTTCTTATTTATCTGAAACGTTCCCTTTCCTCTTCGGATATAAATACATTCCATTTCCTTATGCCAATGCGTGTATACATCTTTAAAAATACGACAATCTCCAAAATAACGACTAAACGGAAGAAACTTATCCCCATGTTTTACAATCTCTTCCAATTTATCCGTAACTTTCTCTTTGCTTTTTTTCTCATTTTGACTTATAGTTTCCATATAAACCAGTCCTTGCCCTTCCATATACTTTAGCCATCTAAATAGATGCAGACTCTTGTTCCATGCTATTTTATTATATCAAACCCATTTTTACTTGCCAAGTACACGAAAAAACGTAGATTTTATCAATTAGAATCGAAAAAATTCTCCAAAAATCAAAAAAAATAAGCAGCAACCCCTAAATAAATAATTTAAAGACCACTACTATATTCATAATTATAACATAAAACGACAAAACGTCAACTATTTTTCTATAAAAAACAAATATATGAATGAATAACTTTTATTATCAGTTTATTTTCTTTAAAAATCCAACATTATTTTCTGATAATATCACTATATTCAAAATAAAAGTTAATAAATTCAAGCATCTATCACCATTAAAATCCTTAAATTATTTATTTAAAGATTGCTATTTATACTACAGCATAATGATTTATTTCAGTGCTGCACACAATTTCAAGAAACTTATATTATGTTTCTTCCTTATAGACGATTATATTATTGTTACTACCAAATTTAAAAGTTATTTTATAATCTTTATTCTAAAAGATATCTTTTATGCTGCATTTACGAATCAATTCTCTCAAGCCTATAAGAGCAGCGTAATGCTATTTAATACTTGTAAATTTTCCACTTTTATTATAGCCTTTTTAATCGTCTAGAACTACCATTTAAAAGATTCCTAAAACAATCGTTGAGGGAATCTTTTCTATGAATATTTCTACCTAGAATTACTGCAATAGTTTTTCTATTGCAGTAATTTTTTCTAATGTATTCCTCTAATTTAAAGGTAGTGAATCACCCTCTATCCATGGTCTCACATATTTATCCGCATACTGTTGAGCAAATGTACCTTGATGGCAAATGAAATTAATATTTGGCGAATTTAATGCCCAGTCCACAACATTTTGCAAACTGTCTGGTAATACCATATATACTATATTAGTACAATCCCAGAATGCATATGATCCTAGTTCTATAACTCCTTCTGGTATGTCAATATATAAAAGATTCGAGCACCCATCAAACGAATGGTCCCCAATCCGAACTAATGGTACTCCTTGAATCGTTTCTGGAAGTTGAATCCTATCTGATTGATTACTACATTGAATTAGCTCCGCCCCCGACTCTAAAATGCGATATGTAATATTATCTATCGTAACTTCACTAGGAATTACTTCCGACGCTGTACTCTTTTCATTCGCATCAGCCATCTCTTCTGATTTTATTGTTTGTTTCTTTTCCTCTTTACTTTTCGTTTCTATTTGTTCCTTGGATAATTGTGTTTTACTTTCTTCTTGTTTCTCACTCATTCTTAAACTTTCTTTCTGTAGGTTACTCTCTTTCAATATTATTTCTTGCGATTCACTACTCATGGACATTTCTTTATGCTTCGATTCATCGGTTGTATTCTCACTATACACCTCTTCTTTATTTAAAAACCAGTCAAAAATTGTTACTCTCTGATTTAAGATATAATCGGCTCCTAAAATAATCCAGAATATTAGTAAAATTCCTATAACTACACCTAAGATGCCAATTAATTTTCTCCCTTTCTTCTCCTTTGAATTTTCCTCCCATCCCTCTTCAACGTCATCTTCTTCAACTTCCTGTGCCTCCTCTTCCTTATCTACGAAAAAATTCACTTCAAAATCATTTTCATCCGTAATGTTTTCTTCTTTTATTTCCCGTTTTAATATTGTTCCACAATACCTGCAAAACTTTGCATTTTCGTTATTTTCTCTTCCACAATTTTGACATTTCAATTTCATTCTCTCCTACTTTATAATGATTTTTATCCTATATTTTTTATATAAAATAATTCATCATAGCTCATACTCGCAAATAAAACCTGCATAACTTAAATGAGAATCTCCTTCTGCGTCTCCCCATTGTTGTAAATCCATCCATGTCCCATCTGCTTGCAAAAGTTCTGCATAATCTTCTTCTATTCCTCCTACTCCGCTATGGTTATCTGGTTGTAAAGGAGCTTGGCACCAGTTTGTATAAGTAAACGCTTCTCCTGTCACCCATTGCCACTTTCCTTCTTCTTTTTCATCTGTAGCCCCTATCCAATAATATTTTTTCGTTCCTGCGGTTATCAATGAAGTTACCACATTTTGTTCTTCTTGTGACGTGATTGTTACTAAATGTCCACCTTTTTTCTCACAATATTCTTTTGCTTCTGTCCAAGATAAAGAGACATCATATAGCTCATAAGTATGCCCATTTTCCAATATAGTAGAATTTGCCACTGGATAACTCTGTATTACTGGTTCTGTCAGTTGAGAAACAGTTGTTTTTTCCTTCAAACTTTCTGTTTGTTCTAGGACAGGTGCTGTTGATTCTGAAGTATCTTCTACTTCATCCATCGTTTCTTCACTTCCCTCTTCCTCAGAACTCTCCTTCACACTAATTTCCAACTCCTCCTTCTTTTCTGTCTCATCTGCTTTGTCATCTTTTTCTGACTCAGTTTCTTCTTCACTTTCTATTATGCTTTCTTTTTCAGTTTTTTCTTCACTTTCTATTACGTTTTCTTCTTCGCTGCTTTCCAAACTTGGAATTGATTCTTCCTTATTATTTTCCATTGCTTCCGTTGTTTTCTCTCCAAAACTAAAAATAAGTAATTTTCCATCTATAATATAATCTACAGCTATAAAGATCCATATAAGTAAGAAAACAGACAATATTACTCCTATAACTTTCCACCACAATTTATTTTTATTCGGATTTTTTGGATTACTCTGAACAGGTTGTCCACAGTGTTTGCAAAATTTCATACTTGGATCTAGTTCTGAACCACAGAACTTACACTTCTGCTTCGTTTCCACCTTTTTTTGTTCATCTAGCAACTTTGCTCCACATGCTTTACAAAATTTTGCAGTATCTTTATTTTCTGTTCCACAGTTACTACATTGCATATAGAATTTCGCCTCCAAACTGTTTCTTCTAACATTATATTGAATCACTTATCTACTCTTTAAATTCCCAAACATTAATATTCAAAAATTCAGTATCTTTTAATAACATATTCTGTTCTTTCGATTTACTACTTATTTGATATAGCCCCTCATCATCTCCAACATAATATTTCTTTTCCTGCACGATATTCAGTTATCGGTCTTCCTTATTACATACAAGACTTCTTGCGTCTTATATAAAAACTTCCTTCTATGACCGATAGAAAAACGACAATTCCTCTTTAACCTAGTATTATAAAAGAATTCTAGGTTAAAGAATTCTTGCCAAAAACCTTCTTGATAAAGTTAAAATAACTTTTCCGTACAGCAGAGTCATTCTCCCTACACAATTCTGCTTATACTTATCTGCCTATTCTATCGTAACATTTTCTGCAAGCTTTTGCATTGTCAGAATTGGAAGTGCTCCAGAATAAGAATATCCTTTGCCAAAGTATTCGACATAACCATCTCTCGTATCTTCACTTCCAAAGTAGTCCAGTACATTGTCATCGGTTGCTTCAATTCCTTCTTTTTCAGCAATCGCCTGAACCACAAGAATTATTTTCGCCTGTTCTAAGCAAAGAGTTTCGCGTTCCTCTCCGTCTGGATCGACTTGTTCATAGAATTCTTCCAGTTCCATGCCTACAGCCGCTGCCTCCTGCATACTTGTATCATCTACAATGGCTCTCAATGCATCTGTGATTGTACTTGGAATATTATCCACAGTACTTTCTGAAATAACTTTGTCATATAAATATTCCAATACATTATCACTCTGTAGACTCTCTTTTGTTTGCTGACGATATTCTTCTGCTGAGACACTTGCCCCTAACGTATCCTGAACAAATGCATCATTAAATTCAGGAAGTTCATTTTCTTTGATATACTTAAGTACAATTGTAAATGTAGCATCTTTTCCTGACAATTCTTCGTTTGGTTCATATGGATCTGGGAATGTTACCTGAATATCAAAGGATTCTTCACTTGGTGTATGTCCAATAATCTGTTCATAAAAACCATCAATAAAATTATCATCATTTGGATCCAATACATAATCTTCACTTTTTCCGCCGTCAAACTCTACCCCATCAATTTTACCAGTAAAATCTATACAAATAATATCCCCGTCTTCAACCGCACGATCTGTTACCTGCTTTGTTGTAGCAAATAGCTTACGTTGTTCATCAATCGTAGCTTGGACATCTTCTTCACTTGGCTCCACATCTGCCTTCGCAATCGTTTGCAATTGACTGTAATCATATAACTCTACTAAATCACCTGCTGTTATATCTTTCACATAGCCATTGTCTTGAAAGATCGTATTATAGACATCCACTTTTGTATCTTCTGATGTACTTCCAGAAGTATCCTCCTCAGTATTCGCAGTTTCCGCTCCTGTAGTCTCATTTGTTTTGTCATCTTTTTCTGACTCAATTTCTCCTTCATTTTCTATTATGTTTTCTTTTTCAGTTTTTTCTTCACTTTCTATTACGTTTTCTTCTTCGCTGCTTTCCAAACTTGAAATTGATTCTTCCTCATTATTTTCCATTACTTCCTTTGTTTTTCCTCCAAAACTAAAAATAAGTAATTTTCCATCTATGATATAATCCACAGCTATAAAGATCCCTATAAGTAAGAAAACAGACAATATTACTCCTATAACTTTCCACCACAATTTATTTTTATTTGGATTTTTGGGATTACTCTGAACAGGTTGCCCACAGTATTTGCAAAATTTCATATTTGGATCTAGTTCTGAACCACAGAACTTACATTTCTGCTTCGTTTCCACCTTTTTTTGTTCATCTACCAACTTTGCTCCACATGTCCTACAAAATTTTGCAGTATCTTTATTTTCTGTTCCACAGTTACTACATCGCATATAAAATTCATCTCCTAATTATCAGACTTATTTATGGAAATTTATTTTTTTAATTTACTCTTGTTCTTCTAACTCCCAAAAACATAGAATTAAATTATCACAATTTTCTAATACTATCTCTTTTTTCTGAGACTTTATATCTACCTGATACAGTTCTTTATCATTTTTCATACAATAAGCTATATCATCTATTACAATAGCTTGATATGATCCATTCTCAACATTTCCTGTAATATATTGTACTCCATTACTATCTTCTAAACTGACGTCCTCTAAATTCATACATTGAATCATATAGCCATCACTATAAACAAAACTATTTGAGAATATTATATCTCCTATCCCCTTTACTTCTTTTATCAGTACAGAAATATTTTCTCCATTCCAATGTTTTAAACATCCCCCTTGTAGATAAATTATATTTCCATCCTTTAATACATCATATTCTTCTATGTTATGTTCAATCAATTCTCTCTCAGACCACGCTCCATTCGAATAATAAGAATAATATAAACTTTTTGTATCTTTATCATTTAGTAGCTTACCTTTTGTATCATACATATCATCATAAATTGTATAATACAGTTTTTCTTTTACATGATTGAATCTAATATCACTTACTTCATATCCATTGCAATCAAACAATAGCGTTAATGAACCATCTGCTCCATTCTTATAATAACAATTTCCATCTTGTTTTCTTATCACATATTCTTCTGATTTTTTATAACAATCATTATAATACGAACTTGGATATACTGCTTTATTATCAAACGGATCTATAACCCAATACTGTACTACCTCTTGTTCTATTGACACTTCTGTTCCATCTACATAATTAATCTCTTTTAACTCGCTTGCCTCATCTAGATTTAAATACGTTTGTTTTTGTATATCAATTCCACTTATAGACTCCCGATTTCCTAATAGTGTAATAATTCCATTTGAATAAGAATAAATTCCATCTTCACTATCTTTATATATTAGTACCCCCGTATCATCAATCGCAATTAAATCCACATCTTCTAGCCCCGTAGGTTCTTCTGTTTTATTTTCAATTGAAACAATATAAACTTCCTCTCCTACAAAAGCTACATAATTAGCAGAAAAGCTACTTGTTGAATCGTGAGAATAAATGGGTAAAGATGTTTTATGTTCTATTTTTATTGATCCAAATTTTTGTGACCAGAAAAATACCGTACCATCATTTTTCTGATAAAAAACCCGATCAATTGCATCTTTATAGGAAGTGCTAACAGTGTAACTATAATTTTTCATATTTTGAACATTTTGATCAATTAATTGTGGTTCCTCTCTATCTTTTGTTACATAATACAAATTTCCGTTCTGTTCCAAATAACAATAACTTCCCGTTTTTTCATTTGCAAAAGCATAAGACACAATATTTTCATATGTATTTTGTTTTATTTCACCATCATAATCCAATACAAGTAGCTGATCATCTGTACTATCAGCAAGTATTGTATACCCACATTTTTTTATGTTTTGTTGTTCTTGATTATCTAAATTTTCAATATTTTTGTCTATTCCTTCACTACTTACTACTGGCTCTGTTTCGATTTCATCAGGTGTATTACTTTCTTCAGGAAACAGTATTTTGATTGCACCAAAAGCTAATAAACTTGCACACAGAAGAACAGTCACCCCTATTAAAACATAGTTTCTAAATTTATTTGAATGTTTTTCTCTTTTACTGTTTTCTTTTTTATCTTTAGATTCCTTTTCTTCTTTGGAATTAGGAACAACTGGATGTCCACATTCTTCGCAGAACATCTGTCCTTCTTCCAATGGTTTTCCACAGTTTTCACAGAACATATCCATCCTCCATTTTTATAATAATATTATCTCATTTACTTCTTTTATTTTTATACAATCAATTACAATTTTATTTATCTATATTTATTCATACTGATAAATAATTAAATCATCTACATCATCCATGATTTTTTCTTTTTTATTCCCATCTGCTTGGATTTTATACAATGTATTTTCATTCGTTACATAATAAATCTCATTATCTGATACCACATATTTCTCAACATCATCGGATAATTTTATTTTCTCCTTTTTTTCGGAAAATGGCTGATAATAAAATGACTGATCTTGAGTAATATAAAGTACTCCTTCCTTTTCAAATTGAGTATATCCAGATGTTACCTCTTCATCCAATGTTTGTTCTTCCTTTCCATCTTTCCAGTATGTTAATTCAGAATCAGTATGAAGCAATACTACTTCTTTTCCATCTTCTGATATTTCATACCAAGTAACATTCGATGCGATTTTTTCTTTTTCTGACCATCCATCTTTTTGTTTATCTGTATAATATAATCCATTTTCCGTAACTGCAAATACACGTTTTCGATCTTTTGCTACCTTTATATTTGTAACATATTGTTTCCCACCTATTATTTTCTCTGCTTCTTTATCACTATTTAAACTTTTCAAATAACATACATTATCTTTGATGTAAACTATTTCTTCCCAATCCAAATCAATTTCAGTGTTAAAACCACTAATTAAATCCGATTTTTCCTTTGCAAAAAGAAAATATTGTTGTACATTTGATGCAATTTTTTTGTTTTCTCCTTCTTTATCATAGATGTCTTTGTACAATAAATCCCCCGATGAATTTACCGCCAATAACTTTCCCTCAGTTGCATTGAAATATCCTTCATTTGCTTGAATAATCTTTTCTTCTTGTCTTGATTTACTATTCCAACAATACCACGCAGTATCTGTAGTGCTATCCCCATTTAATCTGTAATAAACACTTTTATCATCTCCTACATTTAATACATATCCTGTCCTTTCATATGTATCAATCTTTTCTTCTTGACTCGTTTGCAAGTCTGTCACATACAGCATTGTTTCTCCCAAATCATTTTTCATATAAGCTGCATACCTTCCATTTTGGCTAAATACAATCCCAACATGGTTTCTTACTCTTATTGGTTTTGAGCCATTCGCAGAATAATAACTAGTTGTCATATCTGTTTCTAATCCAGCTTGTTTCATAAATTGTATTTTGGCACATTGGTTTTGCCATAAATACGGAGTGGTTAATATTCCCCTTAGATCGGTTAACGTAGTTACATCTTCGTCTAATTTCACAGAGTTTTTGCCAAAATTTGTGTTATAATAAAGTGTTTGTTCTTCATCTACATAATAATAATTTCCATTTACATAATCATCCCATACAATTTGCAATTTTCCACTTTCATTGCCAATTTGCGACTGTATCTCTTTTCCGTTTTTATCATAAATACTTTCTTCTTTTTTTATATAAAATCCTGTCTTTAATTTGTCTTCTGATTTATTTCTCAAAAGAAAAGAACGACCAGCTACTACTGCTAATACTAATAAAGCAAATAAAACGAAAACAGCCATTATCGTTTTGAACTTTTTTCCTTTTTTACCTGAGTTTTCTATTATTTTTCCAAACTCTTTTCCTTTTTCTATCGCCGTTCTTGTTTTGTTCCTCCATTCTTGTTTCTTTTTCTCTAATTGCTCTTTATTTCCTTTCTTTACAGAATCCTCGTTTTTCTCCATCTCCAATTGTTCTTCATCAACTTCTGGTACTTTTTCTATTTCATCTTCTTCGTTCCTATGATTCTCTCTCAAATCTGCACCGCAATATGGGCAAAACAGACTATCATTTTTGATCTTTTTTCCGCATTCACTGCAAAACATGCAAGCTCCCTCCTTTAACCTTTTATCTACTTAAAATACTTGTATATTTTGTTTCATAAAATATGTCACAATACTCCTAGTTGCTCCTCCAACCCAATCTTTTAATGTAGTTGTAATTTTTCCCGGAATATCCATCGAATCAATCGTTTCTTCTATAATCTCTGAAGCCCCTATATTTAACAAGTCGCTTCCAGATGTAAGAAATGATTTTACTATACTTACTAACCCTGAAATAGAAGCTTCCATCATAGTGGATGCAATATCATCTAAATTATAATCTCCATCTGCACTATACTCTTGATATTTCCTATATCCAGTCGAAGCTGTATCGACTACTACTTGTAAAACATCTGCCCATTCTGCCAGTTTCGTAACTTTTTTTATACTATCTGCAATTGCTGCTGGTATTACTTCCATATAGGGATAAATTTGTTGTATTCTTGTATTTGCTCTTTTTAAAAAAGAAATGGCAGATAAACTAAAATCCAGTTCTTCTAAAATGATTTCTGGATGCGGGATGAATCCAGTTCCAAATGACAGTACATCTGGAGTTACTAGAAATTTTAGTATCTCCCGTGCAATTTCTGGATTAAAATTAAAAGAATCTTTGTTATTCCCATTGTTTTCTCCAGTATAACTATTCTCTTGCTCTATGGACTTCCACTGCACTACTTCTTGTTCTAATTTTTCATATTCTTCCTTTACAAAATTTAAGTAAGTTCCTATTTTTCCAGCTGCTATTGCACAGGAATCTATTCTTCCATATAAGTCGGAAATTCGAAAATCAATTTGTTCTTTTGCTGTAATTTCCCAATCCAACTGACCTGTGTAATTTTGAAATTCCTCATTTACTTGTGTTAATTGAGTTTGCAGCTGCATATATTTATCTGCAACCGACTGCATTTGATCTAATTCAATTTTTATGTATGCCATCTCTTTTCACCTCCCATATTACATATTCTCATTTTTATTTGCACTATTCTATCGCAATATTCTCCCGATATTTACTCATTTGACTCTTCACTTTCTTGTTTTATCACTTGTTCTGCAATAAATGCTTGACGCTCTGCATCAATAAATCCAATAAAGTCAATTTTATCAATATCCTCTGCTTGAAATGCAATTTGACTTTCTGTTCCTAATAATCCTTCTGGATAAAGCACTCCTGCATAATCATAATTCGTGTCTCCAATTTTTATCATAATTCCATGAATCATAATACGCTTCTTTGCTCCTTTAATTCTAACAACCGTGCCAATCGGTAATAATTGTTCTATTTTTTTATTCATAACCATTATCATCCTTTTTTATTTCTCATTTCACTGGCGTTTCTCCTATTCTATTACACGGAATACAAAGGAGATGCGGTTAACCAAATCCCCATCCCCTTTGTTTTCTGTATCTACAGATTATGCATCCGTTTCCATTCCACTGATATCTCCTGCATTATCTTTGCCTACCCGATCCCAGTCATCCGCCGTTTCTTTTAGAAAATCAGCATACTCCTGAATAACCTTACCACGTTCTTCAAAGTCATCGGATAATTGACTAAAACGGTTATAAAGATCATCTGCTTCCTCTCCCTTATAATTTTGTTTTACATTATCCATTTCATTTTGAATATCTGCTAAGAGTGTCTGAATATTCTTTTTCACTTCTTCAAACACCCCTGCGGTACTTCTTAATCCCTCGCTATTTACTGTAATCTCTGCCATACGAATTCCTCCTCATTAATTTCCTGTAGGCAAACCACTTGCTCTATTTTTACTTGTTTCGTTTATATCTTCATGCCGTTGCGCTATCGTGTTAATAAGTTTCACATATTTATCTATAACTTTACCTAGTGATTCAAAACTATTTTTATAGGCATCTAGCTTCCGGCTAAACTCCATACTTGCCTCACTCTTAAAATCTGTTTGCATTAGGGAGTCCTTCTCCGTATAAAGTCGATTCCATTCTTGACTATACTGAGTATTTTTCCCTTCCATAATTTGAGCACTTGCTTTTAATGCATCTGTATTTATCTCCATACTAAATTCCTCCTAACTTATAATTGTCCTGCTTTTTGCAGATCCATTTCTTCCTGTGCTTGAATCTTTTGCAAGATACTTTGAATCGTATCGCTAATTAATTCCATTTCTTTTTTTATTGCTTCACAGTTTTCTTTTAGCATCTTCATTTTTTCCTGTGTTAAATCGGAAGCTTCACTTATCCAGATTTTTGATAAATTGATCCGTTCTTCCTCCATTTCTGCTAGCAATATATTTACTTTTTCTGCATCTTCCTGTATTCTTTCTGCAATCTGGGCTGTTTTTTCTTTATTAACTCGGATCATTCCTTATTCCTCCTTCACCCATACTTAGATTACATAAGCATATACTCTTTTCCATCTGCCATTCCACTTTCCGCTACAGTATTTCTAGGATGTAATGCCAATAATGTTTGTTTTTCAACTAGACGAAGTTCTTGACTTTGAGCATTACTTTCTGGATATTCCTCCATTAGAATTTTAGCCATCAACTTGACCAGTTGATGAATTCTCATAGAATCTGGTAATACGAATTCAAATTCTCTTCCAAGCCCTGGAACCCAAACCTGTATCATAAATTTTCTTTCCAGTCGCTTCCACCTCCTTCTTATAACATACAACAAAAACATAGTATCAATGTCATTACCCATTTATAAACATTTCACCGGCACTGCTTTTTCTTCCTCATAGAATACCCATTCTCTTTCTTTTGATTTCCAATCATAAAGTTTGGCATGAAGTTCTCCAACAGCAGAATGTAAATAAATTCCACTTTGTTGGGATATTTGACCATCGCAAATCACTCCATATGAAGATTGGAATATGCCTCGATACAATGCCTGTTGACGATATCGAAGTAATTTAGGGTACACTTCTGACACAATAAAATAAATTCCTATTTGTCCGCAATTCTGAACAATTTTAGAAAGAATATCATTTGCCTCATTCGAAAAAGCTCGGAAAAATAAGTCAAATTCATTAATGAAAATAAAATACTTTTCCTTTTCTTTAAAACCGTCGTATATTTCTTTTTGACTTTTTCTTTCTTTTTCTAACTTCTTTTTTTCCTCCAGTCTCTGTTTAAACTCAGAGTTAAGAATTGAAACAAATCGATCAATTTCTTCTTCTGAATTACAGCAGTAAGTTTGTATTTCTTGCTTTTTTTTCAATTGATTCTGAGGATCAAACAACATAATTCTTCTATTTGACATTTGCTGTACTTGTTTCAATAACATCTGCATACAATTCAAATTTTGTTCTCTATCTAATCCAGTTAATGGCAAAGCAATCAATCGCTCAAATAAAATTCCATATAATTGATTGTCTTTTTTTCCAATAAGCAAACATGCTTCGTTCCTATTAATTGGATCTGGTCTTAAAATAGATTGATTCATTCGAACTATGTTCCTATTCCCACTCTGTTCTTCTAACTCCTTTTCTGTTTCTTCTTTTTTCATTTCTTCTACTTTTTGAATTGTTTTTGGAAGTTTTCCTTTCCAATTACTTTTTATCAATTTATAACTGGAAATCAGTTTATCTACTCGTTCAGAATCTGTCTCTGCTTTTTCGTATAATAATGTTTGAAACTCTACTGCTCTCCGTTCTTTTCCCTCTCCAATTACTAAAACTCCCCGACCAGGAATTTGTTCTGATAATGTCGGAATCGATGATATTTTAAGCAGTATTTGTTGTGTCACCACATCATTTAAATACAACATAAAGTAAGTATTCATCTGTTCCTTTATCTTGTAATAAATTCCATCCTTGCTATTGCTTGTAATAAGACTATAAACTCCATATGTTTTTCCACTGCTTACAATTTGAATAAGCTGCGTCTGTAACTTAAAATATCGTTCTGTAAATGGAGTATACAAATCCACTACAATAGTAATAATTGGTAGTGAACTTTTAACTGTTTTATTATATTCTGCATAAGAATTACAATTATTTTTGCGAAATAGTTGTTTTCGTTTCTGTATTTCTCTTTGCAATAGCTGCAATATCGCCGCAATTTCATCTTCTCTCTCTCCTGAAATAACACCTCCACAATGCGGCAAATAACAATAATATCCTGTTGCTCCTCCTGCCATATCAAGATAATAAAAACACCATTCCTCTGGAGTATACTTATATGCAAGTCCTGTTAATATTGTTTGAATCATCGTTGTTTTACCAGTTTCCGCCAATCCATAAATAGCAATATTTCCTTGATTTCTCAGATTTAACTGATAAATTGGCTGAGACTGATTTTTAACATCATCTATAATAGCAATTGGAATATCTGGATTATCTAATTGTAATTTTGTTATATAATCTTCTATATATAGCCTTCTCCCCAAACTTGGAAGCCACAATGTATTAGTTGGTTGAAAATGATTTTTTGCTGTTTCTATAATATGTTGTATAATTACAGATATTTGCTGTTTTCCTGTCCGATTTCCTAACACGTTATCGGATACACTACGAATCACAGAAGCTGTTTCATCTACTAATGCTACTGTAGACTCTTCCTTCTGAACAAACTGACTTGCTTCAATGTATTCTGCTCCACTATATGCCGATTGAGCATGAACAAAAAGTTCATCATAACCAACCGTTGTATAAAACTCTCCTGGATTTTTTATAAATGCTGCATCACCTCTTCCTATCATATCACTGCTGTCCGTGCGAGTTTGAACTTTTAAGCAGACTCGAAATCTGGCATTCGACCAAATTTGCGGGTCTACCTGACCACTTGGACGCTGGGTTGCCAGAATAAGATGAACCCCTAAACTTCGTCCGATTCTTGCAATATTTACTAATTGCTCTAAAAATTCCCAATTCTGCGCTTTTAACTCTGCAAACTCATCTACGATTATAACTAGATGTGGCATCGGATCCTTTAGTTTTCCTTCTTTTCTATATTTTTGATAAGAATTAATATCCAATTTATCAATTTGGAGTTGTTCTTTTGCCTTCGCTAACATTTTTTGACGACGTTCATTTTCTGCTTTTAGTGAGATTAACGCCCTTTGCAGCATATTACTAGACATATTATCCAATGAGGCTGCAATATATGGAGTATGTTGAAACGGTTTTAACATATCTCCGCCTTTGTAATCAATTAACACAAATGCAATTTCTTCTGGACTAAAATTAACCATAAGCGACAGAATATATGTTTGCAGAAATTCGCTTTTTCCAGATCCCGTTGTTCCCGCAACTAACCCATGAGAACCATGATATTTTTCATGAATGTCTAAAGAAAAAATTTCTCCATTTTGCATAATCCCAATGGGGACAGCCAAAGATTTTTCTATATTTGAACGATTCCAACGTTTTAAAAGATGTAATGCCTCCACATTCCCAACCTGATACAATTCTAAAAATGAAATACTCTCAGGAATAGCAAATTCCCATTTTTCTTCTATTGCCGAGAAAGCTGAAATTTTATTGGAAAATAGGTGAATATCTTCTTCATCCAACCGATCATTTTTAAAATCGGATACAATAAATTGATTTTTTTCCTTACGGTAGTATTTTCCCCCTTCCTCTTTACATTCCAGCAACACGTTACAATCGTTTGGTATTTTTGAAAAACTCCCATATAAATAAACAACCGATAATCTTCTCTCCGAATTTTTTAAATATCGCAGTAACCGCTCTCGTTTCATCAACTCTGGGTTCTGAATAAATAAAACAAAATATGGAATTTCTATTTCTTTATCAATCTGATTCAATTGTTCCTCAATATAGGAAAAAATACTTCGAACACTTTCTTGGCTAGAACCAATAAATCGAATTTTATGGTTATTATCCCACATATGAGGAATTTTCCTTAACCATTGATATTGATTCATCCAAATAGAATCGCAAATCATTATAATCTTTAAATCGGCAGGAGAATGTAATCCAATTAAATTCACTAATATTTTTTTTGCCATTTGATTTAAAACAGCATGAGTTTCTGCTATAATTCCGATGGAACGGTACGTCAATAAAGAGACCGTAATCGGGGCATCTTTTATAGTAGAATATTCCTCTTTTAATCTTTGTGGTTCCTGTTTTAGTTCATCCTGAATCATTGAAAATTTCTCTTCTGGAACTTCAATATGAACTGGATTTTTAATTTCTCCTGTTCCCAATCGAATGTTTAAAAAATCTGGATCATCTTTCAAACGTTCCCAAAGTCTATGATAATAAGAATATTGATCCTTTCTTTTATCCAAAAAATGACAAATAAATTTTGGAGGCGGAGCCAATTCCTGTGAAAATAATTCCAAATTGTAATGAGAGATATTTTTTAATAAATTTTCTTTTTGTTCAATATAAGAACGATATTTGCGTTGTCTCTCTGCTTCTACTGCAACCTCTAACTTTTTTTGATTTCTCCTTCTCAATATTGGCCAAAGCACTGCACCAATGAACATGCCGATTGTAACGCTTAAACTAGATAAAACAGATACAATTCCATTTTTTCCAATCGTATTTGAAATAGTAAATCCCATTCCAATAATCGTAGCAATGGACATGGTAAGACTAGGCCCCATCGTTAGTAAAATTGAATTATGAGTTACTCTTGTAATCAACGGCGGTGGTTCAATTTTATAAGTTTCCTGGTGAAGTGGATGCAAAATACGAGGAGAAATATTAAATTGATTCATCTCCTCCTCTTCTTTTGCACGATAAGGAATTTTTACTCTGCTCATTCCATGGCATCTCACAAGTTCCTTCGGAACAGCAATCCAATTTGTTCCAAAAACCATAGAGACACCTGCTAAAAATAATTGATCTCCTTGTTGTAATCTGCTTTCGGAACACTGTACTCCATTAATATAAAGGCGATGCAGCTCTGCTTTTTCCTTTATATACCATCCGCTATTGGAATGATTTTCTATCACAACATGACTTTCTTTAGAAATATAGGAATTATTTGGAATACAAATTAAATTATCCAGGCTTCTCCCTATTGTAATTGTTTTTTCTATTTCTAATTGATAACTGTCATAGGTATAATTAAGTTTACAATGTTCTAAAAAAAGAATTTGATAATTGATTTTATGTTCTGTATCATATATCGTAAACAAATCATTATGATGCACAATACAATATCCAATCAGTTCATTTCCTAATTTCACTTCTAAATCAGAAAAAAGGCTCCAATTGACAACAACCCCCTCTTCTTCCAGCGAAAATGGAAATGCCAAATCCATCTTTCCATTAAAATATTCTTTCAAAAGAAAACCATTCTTAACATGTTCCAATACTTCTGACAGTTTTTTCCGAATCATAACACGATCCAAAAACAAAACTACATCCACCTGTTTTTTCACAGTTACCTCCTAATTAGAAATTACACAGAGCAATTGCCTTCCATTTATGATCGATTATTGCAAGTAAGCATTTGTCAAATACGCATTGCTATAAGACCCTGTTGCCTTATATTTTCTAATTTCTAACAATTTACATCCCGTTACATCTACTTCAATGGAAATTGCTTCGCTTGTTTTACCAAATTGCTCCGTTTTTCCAATTAATTTCAAATCATCCTTCGTTGTACCTCCATAAAATTCAAAATAAACAATAGTATTAGAACTCATATCCTTGGATGGAGCAACGGTAGCAGTAAACCTTCTGTAATTGCCTTTAATATTATGTAAAGAAAACGCACTGCTATCATAATAAACATATGCCTTTGTATATTCATTTCCGTAAGTATCCAATACTGCCCCATCTTCTAACTCCATACTTTCGCTATCAATAATCGTCATATCATAAAGCTCTACTTTCTGATGCTGTTTATATTCCTCAATTGTAGTTTTCAAATTATCAGAATTTACAATTACATTTACACTTGTAAGAAGATCTACTGCTTCTTCATACTGCCATTGTTCTGCCATTTGTTTTGCCTTTGTGATTGCCCAGTTTTCATACTTTTCTTTTAAAGAGTCCAACTCATTCGTAAAATTCTCATCTTCCACAAATTCTGATGCATTTTGAATTTGTTTAATTGCATCCTCATAATTTTCCTCTGCGGCTAATGCCTCTGCTTGTTTAATTTCTTCCGCCACATATTCATCCTTATACTTTGACATTAACGCAGAAAGATCGGTATCATTTTCCAATATTCCCAATCCTTCTTCTATCAGTGAGAAAACTTCTTCATAATTCTTCTTCTCAACCAATGCCTCTACTTCTTTTTCTATTTCTTCCTTATAACTGGCAATTACTGTTTCGATCATTGACTGAGCTGCTTCATAATTCTTATCTTCTTTCATTACCTTCTTTAAGTCTCGAAGTGCATTGGCGTATTGTTTATTATTTACCGCTTCCTGTCCGTTTCTAAAGTTGATATTGGACTCATTTACTATTTTCATTTTTTCATGTAATTCACTAAATTCGCCTTCCTCAAACAATCCCATCTTCTCGATTGCCTGAATACGTGTCTCTGCAATTGTGTATTCTAATGTTCCATCTAAAAATTGATTCTGTATTGACTCTATATATTCTTTTAATTGTTGTTTTAAAGATTCCTCATCATTGCCTCCTAAATCTTCATTTACAATTTCAATCGCATCTTCAATTTTTTCATTTTCTACTAAATTAATAACTTCTTGAATCGATTGATTTCTACGATAAGTTTTAAAGAACAATACTCCTATCACTATCGCTGTAGCTACTAATATTATTGCAATTACTATTGCAATCACTTTTTTCTTATTCATTTCAAATTACCTCCTTTTATTGAAATTCAAATGGAATTTTATTTTGCAGTGCATATTCATGAGCTTTTGAGTTTTCTGCACAAATAATTTTTATATCTGTTGAGCACATAGAAAAACACCCTTCTCCTATCTCCGTTACAGTTTCTGGAATAGTAACTTCTTTTAATTTACTACATCCTTGAAACGCATAACTTCCTATTGTTTCTGTATAAGGTGGAATCACAACTTCCGTAATATTTGAGTTACCCATAAAGGCATATTCTCCTATTTCTATTAATTGATCTGGCAAATCCCATTCTGTAACACTGGAGCAGCGACAAAACGCCTGATTTCCTATTTTGGTTATCGTATTAGATAACATGACATTTCCAAGTTTTAAACATCCAGCAAATGCGCTTTCTTGGATTTCTTTCAATGATTCTGGCAATTCCACCTTCTCCAAATTTGCACAGTTTTGAAATGCTTTTTTCTCTATAATATACGTTCCCCTTGGAACTATAACGGAAATTAGATCCATTCGATCTGCAAATGCTCCTTCTCCTATTCCTTCTATTCCCTTTGGTAATGTTATTTCTTTCTCCAATCCTAAATATTGCACTAAAATATTATCTTTAAACTTCCATTCCACAGTATCTTCCAATACTTCTTTTGTTATTGTTTCTTTCTTTGTAGTTTCTCTATTTTCTGTTGGTGCTTCTGTTATTATTTGAGTTTTTTCTATTTCTCCATTACTTGAATTTTTTGTTGCAAATTTTAAATTCAAAGGAAACCCACGTATAATAACAACTACAACTATAATAGTTACCAGAAGGAAACTTGATAAAACAATTTTCCATATACCATTTTTTGGTTTTATCTCATCTCCTGGAATCTCTAAATTAGGTTTCGGAATAGGAATCGGAGATGGTGGAATTTCTCCACCATTAATATTATCAGGAATGATGTTAGTTACCTTATTTCTATCTTCTGGTATCTCTGTCTTGGATAACGATATACTTCGTCGCTGTAATATTGAATTTCCTTCTTGTTCATGTGGAATTGTTTTCTCCTCCTCCACATTTTTTTCTGATACCTTACTAACAATATGTTTTTTTTCTTGTTCCGTTAATCGTTGTGCTGCATCATTCCAAGCATCCAAAAATTCTTTTGCTGTTTGATAACGATTATCTTTATCCATTAATGCTTTTTCTAAAACTTCTGCCAACTCTTTTGGTGCATGAATTGGTTTTTTAGGAAGTATCCCTTTCATACGCTTTGAAAAAGCTAATGTTTCATCTTCTGGCAATATTTCTATTGGATAATCTGGAAGAAAAGGGAAACGATTATCATTTAGCAGCACATATAGTATTAATGCCAATGAATATATATCTGAGGAATATCCATAACTTCGCTCATCTTTTCTTCCCATGAACACCTCTGGAGCCATATACATAGGTGTGCCCTTCAACGTACTTGCCATTTCATTTTGTTTTAGTCTTTTTGATATTCCAAAATCTCCGAGCTTATATTTTCTGTTTCTTCCTTCTTTTTCACTTACGAAAATGTTATCTGGTTTAATATCCCGATGCAAAATATGATTTTCATGACATATTATTAATGCTTGCGCAATATCTTTTCCAATTTGAATCACATCTTCACAGTTCAATTCGCTACATCTCACTAATTCAGATAATGGTTTCAAATACTCCATAAAGATATAGAGATAAGTCGTCTTTCTTCCCAATTCTTCTATTTGTTCCGTTTCATACTCATAATATTGCACAATGTATCGATTATCTTCTTTTGATAGTTCAGATATAAACTGAACTTCCTCTAATAAATCATTACATAACTGTTCATAATAGCTACTACTTCTTTCACCCGTTCCAATCTCATTTACAGATGAATCATTCGTAACCTTAACTACTTTAATTGCACGTTCTGTATCATTTTTACGAGCATGATAGACTTCCGAATATCGACCTTTTCCTAAAACTTTATCTATCTTATATCCACATATCTCATCGGACATAGATCCATCCTCCCCCATTATATATCAATTTACTTTATATTGTTTTTTTATTTTATCATATACTTTTCGTAATTACAATACATTAATTATATTTTACGTAATTTTTATTCATAAAATTTTCATACTTTTTTTATTATTTTGTAATATTAAAAAGCATATTAATATATTTTTTGCAATTTTTAATATGTAAATTATATTTTATGTAATATTTATGAATGCCTGTATATTTTTCGGTATACTAAGACTAAGATATATCTTCTTAAAGTATTAGTATCATTTTTATGGTTACTTCACATTTTAATTCGATAGATATCCTTTATTTTAAGAAGACGAACGTAAAGGAGATTTTATGAAAACAATAGGTGAAAGAATTATTTTCTTGAGAGAAAAACAAAGAATGAGTCAAAAAGAATTAGCGACCAGACTCCAAATTACTGCAGCCAGTTTATCCCGTTACGAAAATAATATTCATGAACCCAAAAGTGATATTTTAATTCGTCTAGCCCAAATTCTTGATACAAATACTGATTTTATTCTTGGTTTAGATCCAAATTATAATACGAAAAGCCAACAGCAATCATTCAACATATTAACCCCAGAAGAAGAACAAATGCTTAAACACTACCGTCAATTAAACTTTATTGATCAGATTAAAGTTCAAGAACGAATTGCTACTCTTCTTGATCAAGAAACTTCTTAAAAAATAAGCAAGTTTTATTACAAAAAAGACCTATCCTGATCCAAATAGAATCAGGATAGATCTTTTCGTTATTTTCTTATATATCATTATCCCTGCTCGAACTGTGATAAATACAGTTGTGCATAGAATCCATTTTGATCCATTAATTCTTCATGGTTACCTTGCTCGATAATATCTCCATCTTTCATAACAAGGATCAAATCAGCATCTCGGATTGTAGAGAGTCGATGTGCAATGACAAAACTGGTTCTGCCTTTCATTAAGTTGTTCATTGCTTTTTGGATTCGCTGTTCGGTACGAGTATCTACCGAACTCGTTGCCTCATCCAAAATCAAAATTCGGTTGTTTGCAAGAATTGCTCTTGCAATCGTAAGCAACTGCTTTTGTCCTTGTGAGATATTGCTGGCTTCCTCATCCAATACCATATCATATCCACCTGGTAATGCTGAGATAAAATGATGTGCATGAGCTGCTCGTGCCGCTGCGATTACCTCTTCATCGGTAGCGTCCAAACGTCCATAACGAATATTTTCACGAATGGTTCCATGGAACAACCATGTATCCTGCAATACCATACCAAACATTTCACGTAGCTCACTTCGATCAAAATCTTTTACATTATAATCATCAATCAGTACTGCTCCATCGTTTACATCATAGAATCGCATCAACAATTTAATCATTGTTGTTTTTCCAGCACCTGTAGGACCTACAATTGCAATTTTTTGACCAAATTTTACATTGGCACTAAAATCATGTACAATAATCTTATCTGGCAAATATCCAAATTTAACGTGATCAAATGTCACACGGCCTTCCAATTCCGTAATACGAACATCCCGATCCATTCCTGTCATATAATCTCTTACTTTTGCATGATGAGAAGAAACTTGTTCCTCTTCTTCTTCATCTAAGAATTCAAAGATACGTTCTGCTGCTGCCGCGGTGGACTGAAGCATATTCGCAACCTGTGCCAACTGAGCAATTGGCTGATTAAACGAACGTACATATTGAATAAAAGACTGAATCTGACCTACTTCAATGGTTCCAACCAAAGCTAAATAACCACCTAAAATAGAAACTGCTACATAACTCAAATTCCCTACAAACGTCATAATTGGCTGCATCATTCCAGATAGAAATTGTGATTTCCACGCTGAATGATATAAAATCTCATTTGTATCACGGAATACTCGCAACGTATCTTCTTCTTTATTAAATGCTTTAATAACATTATGTCCGCCAAATACTTCTTCTACCTGCCCATTAATATGACCTAAATATTCCTGCTGTTGTTTGAAATATTTCTGTGACTTCTTTACAATCAGAGAAACCATAACAACTGAAATTGGCATAATAATCAGAGCAACAACGGTCATTAACACACTAATACGAAGCATCATAACTAATACACCAATCACTGTTGCAATTGACGTAATTAACTGCGTCATACTTTGGTTTAAACTTTGGCTTAATGTATCCACATCATTCGTAACACGAGAAAGAATTTCTCCATGTGTTTTCGTATCATAATAATTCATTGGAAGACGATTAATCTTTTCTGAGATCTCTCTTCTCATACGATAGGTCATTTTTTGAGAAATCCCTGAAGTAATAAACCCCTGCACAAAAGAGAAAACTGCACTTGTTACATACAAGCCTCCTAATGTCAATAAAATACTTCCCAATTCTCCAAAATCAATACCTGACCCTCCAGAGATTTTACTCATCAATCCATTGTAAATGCTTGTTGTTGCATTACCTAGAATGGTTGGGCCAATAATAGAGAAAACCGTACTTCCAATCGCAAAAATAATAACAAGTAAGAACGCAAATTTATACTTAGCAAGGTAAACAAATAATTTCTTAATTGATCCTTTAAAGTTTTTTGCCTTCTCTCCTACCACTGATCCTGGTCCCATTGGACCATGTCCTCTTCTTACTGGTCTATCACTCATGATCCGCACCTCCCTCCTCATTTACATTTGCATTTTCAGAGGTTACTTCTTGTTGTTTTTCTTCTTGATTTGAAATTGCATTTTTCAGCTCCTGTTCAGACAACTGAGAACTTGCAATCTGATAATAGACCTCACAGTTTTTCAAAAGTTCCTCATGTGTTCCAATTCCTGCAATTCTTCCTTCATCTAACACAATAATCTGATCTGCATGTAAAATCGTACTGATACGTTGTGCAACAATAATCACTGTCGCATCTTTTGTTTCTTCTTTTAAAGCCCGACGCAATGCCACATCTGTCTTATAATCCAGTGCAGAAAAACTATCATCAAAAATGTAGATCTCTGGATTTTTGGCAATCGCTCTGGCAATCGAAAGACGCTGCTTTTGTCCTCCAGAAACATTACTTCCGCCCTGTGCAATTGCATCTTCATATTTGTCTTCTTTTTTCAAGATAAAGTCTTCTGCCTGAGCAATCTGTGCTGCTTTTTTCATCTGTTCATCGGTAATATCATCGTGTGCAAACTTGATATTCGACTCAATCGTTCCCGAGAATAAAAGTCCTTTCTGAGGTACATATCCGATTGCTTCTCTCAGCTCTTTAATTTTTGCATCTCGAACATCCACCCCATCAACGGTAATTTTTCCACTTGTTACATCAAAGAATCTTGGAATTAACTGTACTAGTGTAGATTTTCCACAACCAGTACTTCCAATAATCGCTGTGGTTTGCCCTGGTTTTGCAGTAAAATGAATGTCATGAAGTACATCTTCATCGGCATCTGGATAAGCAAAATTTACATGCTCAAAACAGACAACACCTTTTTGTGCACTGGAAAGTTCTTTTGCTTGAGACTTTTCCACAATACTGGAACTCGTGTTCAACACTTCATCAATACGATTTACGGATACAAGTGCTCTTGGTAACATAATGGACATCATTGCAATCATAAGGAACGCCATAATAATTTGCATTGTATAAGTAATAAATGCCATCATATCACCAACCTGCATCTGACCTACATCAATTCCCTTTGCTCCAAACCATACAATCATAACTGTGATTAAATTCATAATCAGCATCATCATCGGCATCATCATGGACATAACACGGTTTACAAATAAGTTTGTTCCCATTAATTCCCGATTTGCCTTATCAAAACGTTTTTCTTCATATTTTTCACGACTAAATGCACGAATTACCATAATACCACTTAAAATTTCTCGCGTTACAAGATTCAATCGGTCTACTAATTTTTGTAAAATTTGGAATTTTGGCATTACTACCAAAAATAGGAATCCAATCACACAGGTGATCGCTATGACAGCAACGGCAATAATCCACGCCATTGATGTATTCGTATGAAATACTTTGAAAACACCTCCAATACCGATGATTGGTGCATAGAAAAGCATACGCAGCATCATAACAACGAGCATCTGAACTTGTTGAATATCATTCGTTGTTCTAGTAATCAATGATGCCGTTGAAAATTTATCAAACTCTGCATTGGAAAATGATAATACTCGCTCAAATACCTGACCTCTGAGATCCTTTCCAAGCGTTGCCGCAACTCTTGCCGCTGTCAATGTAACCAAAATCGAAGCTGCCATCATCAAAAGAGAAAGCCCCAACATTTTTGCTCCTGTTATTAATAAGTACTGATTCTGTACTGCCTGCATATCCATCCCAATTACTTCATATTCTGATTTCACAAATGCAGCTGCCATTTGCTCTATAATTGAATCAGACATTGTACTCATCTGTTCCTCTGCCTGTTCTGTCATCGTTTCAATTGCTTCTTCTGGCAACTGACCTAATAATTCAAATATATCAATATCTTCCGGCAGTTTTGTTTTTTTAGGAAGCGATTGCTTTATTTGAGATATCATTTGATCTCGCATCGCTTCTGCCTCTTCACCATCAGCAGAAAGGAAAGAAACCATCATTTCTGGAGTCTTTAATACATCTGCAAGCTCTTGAAGTTCTTCATCTTTTAGGGATGATTTCAGTTGATATATGTTTTCCTCTTTCAAAGCTGGATACTTTTTTTCTAACTTTTCCCATTCTGATTTTGAATAGTCATCTTCCTCCAGCAACTCAAAAGAGTCTTCTACAAGTTTTTGATCCTCATCTTCCATGAATATAACGATTTTTTCCATTTGCTCTTCTCGTATTACTTCTGGTACATGGGAATCAACTCCCCCTTGCTGAATACCAATATTTACAATATTAGACGTATACGAGGGAAGAGACAAATCACAAAAAGCTTGAAGAACTAAGAGGAGTATAATCAAAAAAATTGATTTAACAGAACCCTTTAAATACTTCATCAACTTTAACATCGATTTTCTTTCTCCTTTCCTGATCCAAAATTTATCATTTTGGAATTTTTCGTTAAATTAAGCATACATCTACAACACGACGTCTACTTCGCTACTTGTTGATAATTTTTATTTAATTAAATAGCTAACAAATAGTGTATGCTTCTTATCAAGAAAAGTCAACTACTTTATGAAAACTTCATATTCTTTATGGTTCACTAATAAAAAACCTCTACAAAAACTTCCTTTTGCATATCACAATAACAAGAACTGCTGCATAATGGTAATCAATCGTTTTCCCATTATGCAGCAGTCCTATTGTATCATTGCTATTGATTATATCGTTTAAAAGGTAAATTTATCTTCAAAGTAATTTTTTAACTCTTCAATTTTAATACGCTCTTGAGCCATTGTATCACGATCACGAACGGTAACGCATCCATCTTTTTCTGACTCAAAGTCATATGTGATACAGAATGGTGTACCAATTTCATCCTGTCTTCTGTAACGCTTACCAATATTACCTCTGTCATCAAATTCACAGTTATAATACTTGCAGAGTTCCTGATAAATCTTTTCTGCATTTTCATTTAATTTCTTCGATAATGGAAGTACACCAATTTTAACTGGTGCTAATGCAGGATGGAAATGAAGAACGGTTCTTACATCTCCTCCTTCCAGTGTTTCCTCATCGTAAGCAGAACATAAAAATGCCAACGTAACACGATCTGCTCCAAGAGATGGCTCAATTACATAAGGAACATATTTCTGCTTTTTCTCATCATCAAAATAAGTCATATCCTGACCTGATGTATTCTGATGCTGTGTTAAGTCATAATCCGTTCTATCTGCAATACCCCAAAGTTCACCCCATCCAAATGGGAATAAAAATTCAATATCTGTCGTACCCTTAGAATAAAAACAAAGCTCTTCTGGAGAATGATCTCTTGCCCTCATTTCTTCGTCCTTCATTCCAAGACTCTTTAGCCAATCAATACAGAATTGACGCCAATAAGTAAACCATTCTAAATCGGTACCTGGCTCACAGAAAAATTCTAACTCCATCTGTTCAAATTCTCTTGTACGGAATGTAAAGTTACCTGGTGTAATTTCATTACGGAAAGATTTTCCAATTTGACCAATTCCAAATGGAATTTTTTTACGGGAAGTTCTTTGTACATTCTTAAAATTAACAAAAATACCCTGTGCTGTTTCTGGTCTTAAATACACAGTATTCTTAGCATCTTCTGTAACACCCTGGAATGTCTTAAACATTAAGTTAAACTGACGAATATCGGTCCAGTTCTTTTTACCACAAGAAGGACAACAAATCTCATGATCTTCAATAAACTGTTTCATCTCATCCTGAGACCATCCATCTACAGAACCTTCTATTGTAACATCATTGTCCTGCATATAATCCTCAATCAGCTTATCCGCACGGAAACGTTCATGACATTCTTTACAATCCATCAATGGGTCCGAGAATCCGCCCAAATGTCCAGATGCAACCCATGTCTGAGGATTCATTAAAATCGCACAATCCACACCAACATTATATGGACTTTCCTGAATAAATTTTTGCCACCATGCTTTTTTTACATTATTTTTTAATTCAACACCAAGATTACCGTAATCCCATGTATTAGCAAGACCTCCATAAATTTCAGAACCAGGATATACAAAACCTCTTGCCTTTGCTAATGCCACAATCTTATCCATTGACTTTTCCATAACTTTACCTCACATTCTAAGATCACAGTGTTTGATTCGACACTGCTGATCCATTTCTGTTCTCTTATCAGCTCTGCAACTGATCCCATTTCTGGATATATCTTCATTATTGTACTATGCTTCTGTCTATTTGTAAAGCGGTATAACGTTCTTGTACGATATTAAAAAATTCCGCTTGCTTTTTTAAATATAATATAGGCATCCTGACCTGCTGGCGTGTTTACATTATTTTTTGAATTACAGTTCACATTAGTGGATACATAGGCAACTTCCCCTTCTACTGTAATATCTGCTTCATAATTCACATAAACCAACTGATAATCCCCATGTGACATAATTTCTTCAATCGTTGCTGTCTCCCCCGTAACAGTCACAAATTCTCCTATTAAATCAATCGTCGTATCCGATAAATTCTCTGTATAAATCGTACTGCCGCCTGCTAACGCAATATCATCTGCATTAAATGTACTATAATCTTCTGCCGTCTGATAGCTCATCCTGACAACAACATTATCCCCTTCTTTTTTTACACTATCCAGACTAATTGGAAGTATGTTCTCTGTCTGTTCAGAAGAATAAAACTCCAGATTTGCTTGCTCTTTATTATATGTCTGTACCTCTTCCTGTCCCATCTTTTCTAAATCTTCTATATTATAATTCTCATTATCAAATGCTTCAATATAAGCCCCTTCCAATGACTTATCTAACTTTATAAATACTCCGCTCTGGGTTGGTTGATATTCCACTCCACATGCCGATAACAATAATATCACCGCTGAAATAGCTCCTGCTAATTTCCTCTTCATTTCTACCTCCCGATGCCCATCCACTGTGGCATAAATTTAGGGATAGATGAACCCTTGTTCTATCCCCTTTTTTATCGTAATACGAAAAAGAAAGCTCCAGTAGAGGTTTCCTCTGTTAAAGCTTTTGAACTTGTAATTTTTTTCATTGTACTATGTTCTTCTATAATTTGCAAGCATTCTTTCCAAAAAAATCCTTAAAATTCTATGAATCTTATCCTTAATATATTCCCAGAATTATTGCTTCATTCCATATCAACTACCCACGACCTAAGGATCATGGGCTTGTAACTGCCTAGTCGTAGTAACGGCTTACGCCTCCGCCCTTTAACCCCATCGGTATCTTACCTTTCGTTGCGTTACATTACAGAGGACGACAGCACCCTTTATGGCAAAGTTTACTCTGCCATAACTGTATCAGGTACTTGATGCAAGATAGTTGATTCTCATATGATACAGATTCATAGCTCTAATTCGGTCATCATTTGACTGATAGCCGCAGTTTTTGCAGCAAAACAAATGCTTATTATTTGTGGCAGAAATACGGCAATTTCTTATCGAAATAATATTGGAAGAAAACGATCGTTTGGTCGGATGGTTACTTCGCTTGTAGTATGGGCGAGGTTTCATCCCCAATTTTCTTTCAGTCATCTAACTACTATGTTTCTTTCATTTTTTATTAAAAGAGCTGCCATTGCTTTACTCTCTTTCTTCCATAACACTCATATAAGCAGGCCTTATAATTTTATCTGCACAAATCTGCTCTTCAATCCGATGTGCACTCCACCCTACAATTCGAGCTACTGCAAATATGGCGGTATAAAGTTCCTGTGGAATATCTAGCATATTATATACAAAACCGCTGTAAAAATCCACATTTGGGCTAACTCCTTTGTAAATCTTTCTCTCTTTGGCAATAATTTTGGGAGCAATTTCTTCTACTGCATTGTAAAGCTCCATATCATCTTCCCGATGCTTTTCTTTAGCAAGTATTTCTACATAAGACTTAAAGATTCGTTCTCTTGGATCTGACAGAGAATAAATTGCATGACCCATACCATAAATAAGTCCTTTTTGGTCAAACGCTTCTTTTGAGAGAATTTTTGCAAGGCAATGGGCAATTTCTTCTTTATCTTTTATATCCCGAACAGTTTGGCGGATATATTCCATCATCTCCATAACTTTAATGTTAGCGCCTCCGTGCTTTGGACCTTTCAGAGATGACATAGCCGCTGCGATTGTAGAATAGGTATCTGAACCAGATGAAGTAACAACTCGTGTCGTAAAAGTAGAATTATTTCCCCCTCCATGCTCCATATGTAGAATAAGCGCTGTATCCAATACCTTCGCCTCAATTGGCATATATTCTTGGTTAGGACGAAGCATCATCAATAGATTTTCAGCAGTGGAGAGCTGTAAATCTGGATGATGAATGTACATACTTTGCCCATTTTCATAATGATTATAGGCATGATAGGCATGCACTGCTAAGACTGGAAACAATCCAATTAATTCAATACATTAACGTAAACTATTATCCACATTTGTATCTTTTGCCAATTTGTCATAGGAAGCTAGCGTAAGAATACTTCGAGTCATAGTATTCATAATATCAGAACTTGGAGCTTTCATAATGACATCCCGCGTAAAATTTGTAGGAAGTATTCTGCTTTTTCCTATCACTTCACAAAAATCCTGCAAATCTTTTTTGTTTGGTAACTCTCCCATTAATAGTAAGTATGCAATTTTTTCAAAACCAAATTCATTTTTTCCTAAATCCTGAATCAGATCTTTTACATTATATCCCCGATACCATAACTCTCCATCACACGGAACTCGCCGTCCATCAACTGCTTTTGAAGATACTATTTTAGAAATATTTGTTAATCCTGTTAATACACCTTTTCCATTTACATCTCTAAGACCAAGATTTACGCCATATTCTTTATAAAGTCTAGGAGAAATTTTATCATTTTTAAAACATATATCTGCCTGCTTCTGAACGTACTGATTTAGATTTTCTATCATTCTTTTGCTTCTCCTTTCATACTATAAATTTCTTTTCGCATAATTTCTTCCACTTCATTCATCATAACCAATAAATGAATAAACTTCTCTTTTCCATATTTTTCTATTACTCTTCCATAAAACTCGTGTAGAACTTGTCCCTGTTTTTTAAGCATTCTAACTCCAGCTGAAGTAATTGTAATATAAGTCCCTTCACTGCCATCACCATCATGTGTCCACTCTACAAGTCCTCTATCTTTAAGAACACCTATCATTCTAGATACTTTATAGACAGGTATCTGCATTCTTTCTGCAATGTCTTCTAGGTAAACTTTTGCACAAGAACCTTCCTCTTTTGCTTCTTGTGCCATACACATAATAATATAGTCTCCAACGGATAACTCTTGGAAATATTTCTTAACATTTACTTTATTCATTAAATATCTGCGGTAAGTAAACTCATTGGATAACTGTTCAATATTTTGATTTTCTAATAAATGATTATTTAACTCCATGACTCCACACTCCTTATTTATAATGATTTTTTTGTTTTAAAATATTATGATTTAATAATAAATTATTTAATTTTAAACTATATAATTTTATGAAATCCTCTCCTTACCTATCTTCTATTCTATTTCATTCAAAGCTTTTTCTATATTCGTATCAATCTTTATAGCCACTTTTTCTAGAACTCGCTTCTCCTCTTCTGTTATTCCATCAAATATAATCTGGTTCAGTCTAGTCCATATTTCTGTAATTTCACAAACAACACTCTCTGCCTCTGGAGTGAGCTTTAAATGGACACATCTTCTATCTTTTTCATCTGGAATAAACATAAGAATATTCATTTTCTGCATACGAAATATTGACTGTGATATATGACCTCTTGTAAGTTTTGTAGAATTTTGTATATCCCTCGATGTGTCTTTTTCTCCACACCTAGAAAGATAATAAAGTATTTTGATATCTACTTTTCTTAAACTGTACTTTTCGCGTATCTGAATAATTTCTCTTTCTAATAATTGTTTGTAACGTATACCTTGCAGCATTAATTCTACTTGTTTATCCATAATTTTCTCCATCCATATATTTTACAGCTATATAGTTCTAATTATTCATACATATTTGAATGAACAAAAAAAGAATTTATTTTAAATAAAACTGTTTATTTTTAAACTAAATTATCATAGATCTCGTTGCATTTCAATAGAATCTCTCTTTTTTATACATTTTTGATATTTTGTTTATAATTTTTTAATTTGGGATGGTTTTTACTTTAACACGTGAATTTGTTCTGTAATATATGCTTCAACTTTATCTTTTGGGATATTAAATAGAATGGAAAATTCTGAATATAAGTTATCTTCTGCTTGTTTCCAATACTTTGTATCTAAAACAGTTAATTTTTTTCCTTCTGCTTGTCTGCGCTGCTTTCTAAGATATGCTGTTTTTATGATTTTTATCCATTCTTTGCATTCACAACTTTTCAAACACTCTTTATATTCTTCTTCTCTCACTTTATTATTTTTCGCTTTTAATTCTTCAATATTTGGAATATCATGGATTAACTGCTTTGCCTCTTCCTTAGAAATGATTTTTCTCATAAATGTCTTTTTTCCATCCACTGGAGTGAAAATCCTTCCTCCATTGTCATTATAAGGATGCAGAACATAGTACAATCGATCTTTTTCAACTCCAGCCATATCTATTGTTGTAACATCCATTACTTCACAAACACCAGTGCTTCCATAAACAATATAATCACCTTTCTGAAACATTTTTTACCTCCTGTACTTACTGCAATATAAATTTTGATAAGAGAAGTTTTGGTTTTACTCCTTCATCAATATATTTATTTTACCACTTTTCAAGAAAAAATGTTAGTTATTCTATGATAAAAAGAGATTTTCGTAAAATTATAACAAGGTTATCTGCATATCTCTTTATGCAGTTTTAACAAATAGATCTTCATTATCTAAAAAACAAATAAGATACACAAATAAACAAATATATGATAAAATACTCATAGACATTAACCAAAAACGATTTTGCACAAATAAAGCTGCTGCAATATCAAAGAAACTCAGTTTTTAACAAAGGATTATTTCAGGGAGGAAATAAGATGATTATCAAACCAAGAGTAAGAAATTTTATTTGTACAACGGCGCATCCAGATGGTTGTAGAGAAAGTGTATACCGCCAAGTACAATATATCAAAAATCTGCCACAATTCAATTCAAAACAGCGCACTTTAATTATTGGCTCCTCAACAGGATACGGACTATCTTCACGTATCTGCGCAGCATGGGGAGACTGCGCTCCTACTATCGGTGTCTGTTATGAAAAACCTGCCACAGGAAATCGAACCGCTACTGCTGGATGGTACAACACTGCCGCATTTGAAGATCTAGCCAATCAGGATGGTTTATACGCAAAAACAATCATCGGAGATGCTTATTCACCATCTGTAAAAGAGGAAGTCATGTCTCTTATTCGTAAAGATTTCGGACAGATTGATCTTCTTGTCTATTCTTTAGCGGCACCGAGACGAGCTATGCCAGACGGAACACTCTATACTTCTGTTTTAAAAACTACAAAAGAACCTTTTACAAGCAAAAGCCTCGATTTAAATAAAAACCAATTAACAGAAAAAACAGTACTTCCAGCAACACAGGATGAAATAGAATCTACCATTCATGTTATGGGCGGAGAAGACTGGAGTGATTGGATTTCTGCATTAAGAAACGAACATCTCTTATCTGAAAATATTCGTACCGTCGCTTATTCTTATATTGGTCCAGAAATGACTTATCCAATTTACACAGAAGGAACGATTGGGCAGGCGAAGCAACATCTTTATCATACGGCACTCCAATTAAATGCCGAAGGTATTCCAGCCTATGTTTCTGTAAACAAAGCTGTCGTTACCCAATCCAGCTCTGCCATTCCGATTGTTCCTCTCTATATCTCCATACTATACAAAGTAATGAAAGAAGCTGGAATACATGAAACTACAATTGAACAAATGTATCGACTGTGGAATTACTATCTGTTAGATTCTAATCCTGTTACCGATATACCAAACCGAATCCGGTTAGATGATTTGGAAATGCGTCCTGACATTCAACAAAGAGTTCTCGACTGCTGGAATCATCTTACCAATGAAACATTAGAACAATATGCCGATATCAAAGGTTATTGGCAAGAGTTTTATCAGCTATTTGGATTTAAATATGAAAACATAAACTATGATTTGGATACATCAGCAGATCGAGCAATTCCAAGTATATCTAATTTACTGTAGAAATCTGTAGTATTATAGAGTCAAAATACCTTTTGACTCAGACCTCATAATATTGATTTTTTCACTACAAAGAGTAGAAAATAAATACTATAATTTTCTCTTTGTTGTATAAATTGTAAGAAATTTCATTTTTTTCTTGACACCACAATTTGAATTTGCTACTATTGGACATGACAAAGGCGTTTTGGTATACAAGTATACAATCTTGTATCATCAAAGCGCCTTTCTCTTTTTCCATCTTGTCGACTCTTGGGAAATGTTATGAAGAAATGGAGGAATTTATTATGGATACTGGAAACACTGGATTTGTTCTTATCTGTGCTGCTTTTGTTCTTTTTATGACACCTGGCCTTGCATTCTTTTATGGAGGACTTGTTCGACGTAAAAATGTAGTTAACACAATGATGGCCTGTATTTCCTTAATGGGTTTGGCAGTTGTTCTTTGGGTACTTATCGGATATTCTCTTTCTTTTGGAGGCAATCATGCTGGTATTATTGGTGACTTCCGTTGGTTTGCATTCCAAAATATCGGTATGGACGTTGGACCTTATTCGGATTCACTGCCACATATGGCATTCGCTGCATTCCAAATGATGTTTGCCATTATCACAGCTTGCTTAATTACAGGAGCTGTAGTAGGACGTATGCGCTTTGGTGCATTGTTTGCATTTACTACATTATGGTTCTTTGTTGTATACTATCCACTGGCTCATATGGTTTGGGGAGAAGGAGGATTTTTATCTTCCATTGGTTCTGTAGACTTTGCAGGAGGCAATGTTGTACATATTAGCTCTGGTGTAAGTGCCCTTGTACTTGCAATCTTACTTGGAAGAAGACGTGGATATGAACAAACTTCCTATCGTGTTCATAATATTCCTTTTGTTGTGCTTGGCGCTTCGATTCTCTGGTTCGGATGGTGTGGATTTAATGCTGGAAGTGCATTAGCTGCGGATGGTTTAGCTGCCCACGCACTGATTACAACAATGGTTTCTTCTGGTTCAGCTATGTTGAGCTGGATGTTAATTGATCGATTAAAGGAAGGAAAACCAACTTTAGTTGGTGCATCCACTGGTTTAGTTATCGGTCTTGTTGCAATTACTCCAGGCGCAGGATTCGTACCAGTATGGTCTTCCTTTATTATTGGAGCACTTGTAAGTCCAATCTGCTATTTTGGCGTTAATTTTGTAAAACATAAATTAAAAATTGATGATGCATTAGATGCATTTGGATGCCATGGTATCGGCGGCGTTTGGGGCGGTATTGCAACAGGATTATTCGCTCAATCTTCTATCAATCCAGTTGCTCAATGGGATGGCTTATTCTTCGGAGATGTTCATTTATTTCTAGCTCAGCTTGTTGGTATTGTCGTTTCCATTGCAATTGCAGTTGTTGGTACCTTAATCTGTGCTGGTATTGTTCGTATTTTCATTCCTCTTCGTGTATCTTCAAAAGAAGAATTGATCGGTTTGGATCGCTGCGAACATGGTGAAAATGCATATCCATCTTTCAATGGACTGGATAATTAAAAGGAGGGGAATTAAAAATGTTAATTAAAGTCGAAGCGATTGTCAGAGAAGAAAAGTTTGAAGATGTAAAGGAAGCTCTGCATACCATTCAAGTAAATGGAATTACAGTATCTCAGGTAATGGGATGTGGTGCCCAAAGAGGATATACAACGGTTGTACGTGGTTCTGAAATTGATGTAACGCTTCAACCAAAAATTAAATTTGAAATTGTCGTCTCCTCAGAAGAATGGGAAGAAAAGGTAATTCAAACAATCCAAAAAGCTGCCTATACAGGAGAAATTGGAGATGGAAAGATTTTTAGTTACGAAATTCGTTCTGCTTTAAAGATTCGGACAAAAGAAACTGGATACGATGCATTACAATCTCAAGATCACTAGAAAAAAACTCGATGTTATTATCTTTTGTTGAAAAGAAGCTGATATACAATAACAACTTATAAAAATATTGGAAAAAGTAATAAAAGGAATCTCTAGCGGAGATTCCTTTTGCATTTCAAGATACATTCTTTTTTATTATTCTTTAATAGGCCATTCCTTACAGCCCTTTTTTGATTATCCCAGCACTATGCTGATTTATTGTGCTGTTTTCCATAAGCCATGTAAGTTACAATATTCATAAACAGCTTCTACTTGTTCCCCTTCTGCCAATACAAAAGTAGCTTCTGGCTTTTCACCTGGATGCAGTTTTTTCATCTGACATCCTGTTGTCGTTTGCAAATAAATAAACTGGATATAATGCTGCTCTAACATTGGATGTTCTACACTTCCCACCTTCACAGTTACAACATTTCCATCAATCGTTACATCTGGCACATGTTTCTCCAAAGCTGCATCTACCGTACCAGGAATTAATTCCTTCATTTTCTTTCCACAACACATCACTGGAACGCCTTTGTTCTCCACAAATGTAATGATATTTCCACATGTTTCACAGATAAAAAATTTTGTTTCCATACGTATACTCTCCTTTACTTTTTCTTAGTTTATAGTTTTATAATCACTTAGAAGTTACACCAAATGTTATTTCTTCTAATTGTTTTATATTAACTGTTCTCATGGCTTTTCGCTAACTTAATTTATTTAATTATATCAAGAATATCCTTTTAATTCTGTAACATATGTTACAATTATTTATTTTTTCTTTTTTATATTCTAGATATTTTTATATACATTGTATTTAAACACTTCTAAACTTCTTCTTGTTTTCTTTCTTTTTCCCATGTTATACTTAGTATAATCTTTATTTTCTAATTTTAACTAGAAAGGACTTTTATTTATGAATCGTTCTATTTTATTGCGCAGTGTTTTATTTTTATTATTGGCACTGTTAATCTTTATTCTTGCTTATCTACTCTATGTTATTATTAGTTATCAGCGTATTCCAGATAATCAAGAAATCTCTGTTCGGCAATCTACACAATCTCTAACTTCTTTATCTACTTCTACTCCTTATACAGCAGTTACGTATAATCTTGGGTTTGGTGCCTATACACCATCATTTACCTTTTTTATGGATGGTGGAAAGCAATCCGTTGCAGAAAGTAAAGAGTCCGTTCTTTCTTGCATCCAAGGTGCAATCAATACGATTGAAGCACAGAACGCTGACTTTATATTACTTCAAGAAATTGATGTAGATTCTACAAGAAGTCATCATGTAAACGAAAAAGCTTTATTAGAAGAAGCATTTTCTTCTTATCATGCTTCGTTTACAATCAATTATAATTCTGCCTATTTACTCGTTCCACCATGGGAACCTCACGGAAAATCTTTATCGGGTCTGGAATTATTTTCTAAATATCCAATTACTTCTTCCATTCGAAGAAGTCTTCCTGTCGCATCAGGTCTTTCTAAGTTTTTTGATTTGGATCGCTGTTATACCATCTCCCGAATTCCAGTCAACAATGGAAAAGAACTTTGTATTTATACTGTTCATTTATCGGCATATGGAACTAACGATACCGTACGGGCAGGGCAACTCTCCATGCTTTTTTCTGATATGGCGGCAGATCGTGCCAACGGAAACTATGTACTCTGTGGAGGAGACTTTAATCATGATTTAAAAGCCGATGAATCAGATATTGAAAACAGAGAATCTTGGGCCTACCCATTCCCTCGTTCCAATCTACCAGAGGGATTTTCGTTTGCCATGGATCTACTGACAGACGAACAAAAAGCTACTTTGCCACATACTTCACGTATGACCGATATTCCATATGACAAAAATAATTCTTATGTTGTCACATTGGACGGCTTTATTCTTTCTGACAATATTCAATGTCTCAATTATAATACCATTATTACAAATTATTCTTACAGTGACCATGAACCTGTAGTGTTTGAATTTCTTCTTAAATGATTTTTAACAAAAAATCTTCTATGTATATCACGATAAACTAAAAAGACCATTTTTCGTACTGAGAAATGGTCTTTTTATAGGCTTATCATGCTGTGTGAAAGGATCTTATTTTACTTTACTGATCCATTACTTCGTTGCTGTGTACCTATTTCCTCTTATTTCTGCAATCATCCATAGAATAAATACTCCAATCAATACTCCCACGCTATCTAAGCACACATCTGATATTTGTCCACTTCGACCAGGAACAAATAACTGGTGTATTTCATCCGTAACTGCATAAATCGTTCCAATTAACCACGGGATTAATAAACGAGCTATCCGCCCTTTCTCTCTATCTGTATAAGCACCTACAAGTAGCATCCCTAAAATCGCATACTCTGTTGCATGCGCTGTTTTACGAATTGGATAATCCACTTTCTCTGCAAATTCATTCTGTTTTTCTTGTGACCAACCTTCAAACCCAGGCACAAAAATTTGTCCTACAAGCATCCCAATTCTTCCGCTATCTGCCGCAGACAAATCGCCTGTTCGAGAAGAAAAAGCAGAAATTACAAGCATCCATATAATCGCTAAAACTAAAAAAATACGCTTTCTTCTTTTCATTTGTCTCACTACTAACTCCTTTGCATTATCAACACTATGCCATTTTATCACAAGGAAATACAGATAGCAATATTTATCAAAATGCTATGCGATCACATCTTTTTGTGTTATACTTTAAAATGTTTGATTACAATACTTATGTTATGAGTTAGCTGGTAAAAAATATTTTGACTCATGATATTTAAAGAAGGAGAATTCAATGCTAGAACTAAAAAAAGGCCGTCCTTTAGAAACTAACCACCTACTTCAAAAAGAAATCGATTGCTATAACTTACTCGATCATTTAAATATTCCATACTGGCATGTTCATCATGAAGCTCATATGACAATGGAAGCATGCCAAGAAGTGGACAAAATTTTAGACGCCACTATATGCAAAAATTTATTTTTATGTAATCGCCAGCAAACGGACTTTTATTTATTATTAATTCCAGGAGAGAAACACTTTGCTACAAAAGAACTTTCTCATCAGTTAGGTGTCTCCAGATTATCCTTCGCAAAAGATGTCCATATGCAGCAATATCTCAATTTAACTCCTGGTTCCGTTACTATATTGGGACTACAGTACGATACGGAAAATAAAGTTCGTCTTTTAATTGATGAAGATGTACTCCGACAAGAGTATTTTGCTTGCCATCCAAACATCAATACAGGCAGTCTAAAGTTTTTGACCTCAGATTTAATTAATAAAGTAATCCCCGCATTACATCATACTCCAACGATTGTCCAGTTAAATGGATAATTCGTTTATATTTCAGAAGGGAGATAGCTAGAATGAAAGAAGCGTTAGGAATAAATATGGCTTGATATTTGTATGTAATTATGGAAAGGAAAGCCTAAGATAACTTTCCCTTCCATTTATCGGTGTTGATCTTGTATTTTTATCCTAATTCCTTTTTTGGAAAAGAATCATTTTTTATTGTTCCGTTTTATAAAAAACCAGTATGCAAATACAATCAGACCAATCACACATAGAATATCCATACAATCACTCCTTAGAATTCCTTTTTATTCATAATTGTAATGCTAATTTTTAAAGATATCAGAAAAAGAACTACTGCAACTGCAAGAATTATTGTGATTAACATGCCCATGTTTACTATTGGCAGCGTATTAATAACATTAGCTATATCAATTCCTATCATCTCAGCTCCTTTTACAATTACTACACCAATAAGAAACACTAATCCAATCGCGCCAATTAGTGCAATTCTTCCTTTTTCTCCACCAAATTTAAGTTGAAAAGGTATCATAATCGCTTGAATCACAATCATGATTGGTAAAATCATTAAAGCGATCATCATTATATCAGCAACAGGAAGCGTGCTTTTTAAAATACTAGCAATCATTGTTAAAAGTGTTGCAAAGATCCATGTACCGCACCCTAGTAATAAACCAAGACAATATTTTTCAACCACATAATTGGTACGAGTGATCGGTAGGGTAAATAAAAATGCATTACCATTATCAAATTCATCATAACTGATTGTACTTAATGTAAACAAAGATATAACAAAGGTCAAAAAACCTAATGGAAATGTTACATCATCTGTAAATGCAATCATACCAACCGCAATAACAACAATCAGCAGAAAAAAGGTTTTTTGCAGTTTCATCAGTTTAAAATCTTTTACCAATAATCCCTTCATTATTCGTTCCCCCTTATCATCATAGTAATTACTTCATCAATCGTTCCTTTTTCAATTGCAATTTTAGGATAGTTTTCCATATAATATTGTTTCTGGTTCGTTAAGCAACTATATCCATAACTTTCCTTTTTGAAGCGCAATATAAATTGCTTATCTAGTTCTTCATATTGTTTCGTATCAACTTTTAATAAAGCATAATCACTCAACAATACATCGGTATCTTCGTGAAGAATGATTTTTCCCTCATGTATCATATAGAGGTCATCACACAATGTTTCTAAATCGCTGGAAATATGGGAACTAATTAAAATGGAACGTTTTTCATCTCTTTCCATAAATTCTCTTAGCATTTCCAGTAATTCATCTCTTGCGATTACATCTAAACCTGCAGTTGGTTCATCCAATATCAATAATTTTGCATTGTGTGAAATAGCAACCAATACCTTTAATTTTGCTTTCATACCTGTTGAAAAATCCTTTAATTTCTTATCAAGTGGTAATTGAAATCTTTGTATCTGCTCAAGAAAGAATGACTTATCAAATTTTTCATACATGTTTTGCAATATTGGGATAATATCTTTAATTCTCAAATATCCGCTAAACCCAGAGTCAGATAAAACAACACCTAATTCTTCTCTATCTTTCGTAGTAAATTTTTTAATGTCTTTTCCTAATACAGTAATGCTACCAGCATCAATCGAAATCAAACCTAAAATCGCTTTAAATGTTGTACTTTTTCCTGCTCCGTTTTGCCCAATCAATCCCGTTATACATCCCTGCATAATTTCTAAGGAGCAATCAAGAGAAAAATTATCATAATTTTTTTCTAAATGTTCGATTTTTAACATAATCAACCCTCCAAAATCAATTCAAATAGACTTCTTATATCTTCATCGCTGATTCCACAACGTCTGCCTTTTTGTATCGCCTGTTCTAAATCTGCTTCTAGTTCTTTTTTTTGTTCTTCTAATAGAAGTTCCTTATTCGTAGCCGCTACATACGTCCCTTTACCGTGAACTGTTATTACAAACCCTTCACTTTCCAAGCTATCGTACGCTTTTTTAACTGTTAGAGCACTTATTTTTAATTCTTTTGATAAAGTACGAACAGATGGAAGATTATCATTTTCCTTTAACTCCCCATTACGAATGAGCAATTTAATCTGATCTACAATCTGCTCATAGATAGGAACCATCAAGGAAGTATTAATTATAATTTTCATTTTCTGTATCCTCCCTCCTTATCTTGATAACAGTATATAACAGAGTAAAACTGTTGTCAAGTGTTATATAGTGTTTATTTACTATAAAAAATGTCGTCAATGACCAAACAGGCAGGGGATTTATACCTTGTACTGGATGGACATTCGACGTCCTAACCTGTATGAGCAAGTAAGGCATTTACCTAGATTGCGAATACGAGCTGCGATGTCGAGAGTGCACAACACGAAGACATCGGCTTTTATATCATAATTGTGCACATAAGAACTTCATAATGTAAACGTTTCTTTTCATTCAAAAAAAGCGTGCAAATCCATTCAGACATGCACGCTTTTAATCATCTACAATAAATTTTCCCAGTTAGACTTTTCAAAAGATATGATTCTTATTCACTTTATAATCAAGTATATTAGCTTTTGCAAACATCTATCCAATCGGTAAAATTAGAATATGCTGCTAGTTCTTCAGGAGATAAATCTACAGCACTATGTCCATTACCAGCTGCTGGATAAATTCTCTGAAATCGTTTTAAGGATACATCAAGATAAACTGTTACATCAGGCTTCACAGCAAATGGACACACGCCTCCTGGTGCATGTCCAATATAAGTTTCTACTTGATCCCATGGTATCATTTTCGCTTTTTGATGAAATACTCCCTTAAATTTTTTATTATCTACCTTTGTATCTCCTGCTGTAACGATAAGGATTGGTTTATCATCCACCAAAAAAGACATTGTCTTTGCGATTTGACATGGCTGGCAGCCAATTGCCTCTGCCGCCTCTTCTACTGTAGCACTAGACTTTCTAAGATCCATAACTCTTTGTCCCATACCAATATGTTCAAAATATTGTTTTACATTTTCATATGACATTGTATCGCCCTCTTGTTTTTTATTTTAGTATACACGATGAGTGGAGAAAAATAAATCACAAACACTACTATTCCATTTGTTTTATTTTGTATTCCATCTTTACATTATTCTTATACTATATTAAAATTAAAATAACTTTTTTACTGATATCTTATTTCAATATGTAAAAGGAGGTATAATCAGCCGTGAAAGCAAAACCAGTAATGGAACATAAAACGAGTTCTGAGGAATTGCATCTTATTTCCTGCGGATACGAAGAATGCAACTCCATTCATTCTTATGGTCCTGCTGTTCGTCGTTATTATACCCTCCATTTCATCCTAAGTGGTCAGGGAGATTATTATATTAATAATAAACATTATGTCTTAAATGCAAATCAATGTTTTTTAATTCCTCCAGATATTTTAACTTTATATAAAGCCGATACACAATGTCCCTGGACCTATGTATGGGTCTGTTTTAATGGAAGACTCGCTCGTCCATTTTTAGACCACTGCCATATGACATTAGAATCCCCAATTCACTCCATTCCTTATGTAAATGAAGTAAAACAAATCGTGTTTGATATGATGCAATATCCAGAATTAACACCTGCCAATGAATGTTATATTCAAAGTGACTTATATCTTCTGTTTGCCAAACTAAAAGAGTTTTCTAATGCATCTTATCAGGATTTTGAGTCCAGTGATAATATTTATATCCATCAGGCAATTGACTTTATATCAAAAAATACTTTTGTAAATCTTACTGTTACAGACGTTGCAAATTATGTACATATTAGTCGGAGTTATCTATTTACTCTCTTTAAAAGACATTTAAATATTTCTCCTCAAAAATTTTTAACTGCGACTAAAATTTCAAATGCTAGAGAATTACTTTCTCAAACAGATATCTCAATCACTGCAATTGCAAACTCTAGTGGTTATAAAAATTCATTCGCCTTTTCCAGAGCCTTTAAACAAGAAATGGGAATTACTCCTAGTGAATACCGAAATAAATACCGCAACAAAGAGAAAATCTTAGATTATTAAGCCACTGGAATATAAATGCGATACATTTCTTGTTTACTTTCCAATGTTGTTCCTTGTTCTTCATACCAACAATACTGAATTTTTTCTTTTTCATCTTCCCATACTTCTGGACAATCGTTCTCTTCCCAATCTATAGGTATTTTATGCTTTTTTTGTTCCGATGCTTTTAACATAATCTGATGAAGTTCTTCTTTTTCTTGCTCTGTTAATACCCCTGGCTTTGCTGATACAAATAATGGCGTTCCACTTTCTGCAATAACATCTGCCCATTGCTTATTTAATTTCCAAAGAATTTCCCCTGTAATACCTATACAGTCTGCGTCAATTTCATAGAAAATTTTATGCTGCGGAAGCCCAAATGCCAATGTATTAACTCCCATTCGTCTTGTACGTTCCCAATTATGTCCACTTGTGTCATCCCCACCCGATTTATATGTATCCATCCTGCTCCTAAATACCCAATTGTGTTACATCCCAGCACCATTGCATTATATTCATTTGCTGTTTCATAAATCGCTTGATACAACTGTTTTACAACTTCTGCGCTCGTCTTACTTCTATCATAAAAATGCCATCCTGACTCTGTTACCATCGGGTTCATTTCAAATCCCCATTTTCCAAACAAATCATAAGTGGAGAAATCATGTTTAATCAGACTATACCCCCATTTTGCAACCTGTTTTACATCTTCTCTTATGTAAACCAATGCTTCTGGATGTGATGGATCTAGACATCCATTTAGCGGAAGTTTCCATTCCTGCTGAATTGCTTCATCTTCATTTTGCAGCAGTCGAATCCATATTCCTGGGTGTACCTTTTTTCTAATAACTGATCTGCCAGCTTTTTCATATCTGGAAATTTTTGATTGCCACAGCGCCACGGTCCACCATTGTATTCATTTAATCTATGATGTTCTTGCCAACAGTCATCAATTACCATATATGGTGCATTTTCTGCCCCTTTGTTAGCTGCAATACATAGTTAGTATCATTCAAAATTTCTACTTCTGAACTATCTCCATACCCATAGTACCAATTATTGCTTCCATATACAGGAAACGATGGCAATACTGGGTCTTGACACATGGCTCTGCACAATTCCTGAGCCGCTTCAAACGAAGTCATATCTTTCATTTCCATCCAGACAAGTTCTGCCACTTTCAATTTACGCCCATTTAGACATACCCCATCTCCTCCACAGCGTAATACCAATCGTATCCACTTGCCAAAAACACATTGCAGACGGTCTAACTCTTACTCCAAATCCTAATTTTTTATCTGCTGCAGATATCAAAAAATACCACGGAAAAAATCGATTTGTACTCATTCCACGCCATTCTAAGTCTCCATATCCACGTTCCCATGCATTCCCTAAAAACTTAACATTTTTCGGTATTTTTCCATTCCACCGAAATTTTATTGTTCTAACTGGAGTTTCATCCGCCGTCAAAAAAATATCTTCATGTTCACATCCCTCTTTAATCTCAACCAAAACATCCTCTAGATGAATTTCACTTAACTTCTTATCAATTACTATATTTTTTGTTTCTGTCTCAATTGTAACATAATCAGGAATCCCTATTTTTATATAGTTTTTTCTACCATTCATAAAACATTCAATCTCCTTTTTCGTTGTATTCGCTTTTTCTTTCTTTTATAATATAATTAATATTTTTTCTTTTTTCCATGATTGAACGTTAATAATTTATTGCAGAATGTTTTCTATTTCTTACATTTCATCAATTTTATTTCACAGTTTTTCGTTCTATTTTATCTTCCATACAAATAGAATCTCCTCGATTTCCTAAAATACCACTTATAAATGCCGCTGTTCGATATTTTTCTTCCAATTCCATTCGATTCCAACACTGAATCAACACTCCTTGTTCCGTTGTTAATGAAACTTGCTTTCCATCTGAGAAAAATTGAGCCATTGTAATTCCAAATCCATTGCATATTTTAATTAGCGTAGCTATCGTTGGAGTATTAGTCCTCTTTATCAAATTATTGATTGTAGAAGATGGAATCCCTGTTTCCTTTGACAAACGATACTTTGTCCATCCTCGTTCTTTACAAAGTTCCAGTATATGCTCCATAACAAATTCTTCTTTCATTGTTCGATCCATTACTTCTTCCTGATTTATATTAATGCTTTTTTGTATCATATTTACGCCCCATTCCAAGTATATTTCTATACATATTGTAAATTTTGTTATACAAAAACGTCAGATGTTAATATGAGACATAAATACTACTTTTTTCTATCATAATTATACCATATAAATTTCCATTTGCAGTTCCACTCATTAGATAGGTCATTGAAGCTCTGACTCCAAATATTGCAATTATACTATGCAATGATTTACTTTTGGCATACACTAAAATAAGCTGGATAAGTAGCAAGAAATTCTCACCATCTTATCCAGCATATAAATCTTCTTTACTAAATTTACTTTTTATCCAGTGTATATATTTGCAGACCACCTGACAGTTCAGTATATAATTCCTCTCCCAGATTATAAACAACATTGCTGAGTACATATTCGCCATTGTTTATAAATATCTCTATAAGGTTCTTTTCCACATAGATATCCAGATGATACCCTTCATTTATTTCTGGAGTCTCTAACTTCACTCGACAATCCATATGTCCAGCAAACACATCTGTTCTATCTGTACATATGCGATTTTCCTTCCTGTAAATCTTATATCCTCCTATATCCAGCATTTCACCTTCTTTTAAATCTAGAACCAATTTATATCCTACTTCATCCGCCTCAATTGGAGAATTGATACGACACGTATACATCTGTTCTATACTAGGATGTACACGGAAGTAAATATGTGTATTCTTCCTCTCTACCACCCGTGGAATACAAAACATTCCGTTCCAGTTTCCGTCCACAGCTTCCGGCATACGCATCCACCCTATCAATACTCTGCGTCCGTCCTCGTCTATCGTACTCTGTGGAGCATACAGATCCAGTCCATAATCCACGAATTGAAAATTCTCTGAGAATTCAACTGTACAAGTATCTTCATCAAACCCCACTGGCATACAGACAGCATGGTTTTCTTCACGCTTCCCATCTTTTAATATCCCCATTGGCGAAAGCACCAAAACATTTCCGCCCTCAGTTTTAAAAAGGTCTGGGCACTCCCACATCCATCCAAAAGTTGTCTCTTTTGATACACGATTCGCTAGCTCCCACTCCATCAAATCCTTACTTCTATAAAAAAGGAGTTGCCCCCTATCATCCTCTGTCTTACTGCCGATCACCATATACCAAGCATCTTTTCCGTGCCATACTTTAGGATCTCTCGTATGCGTTCTATCTGCTATTTTTTTATCCATAACTGCTGGAATAATTACTTTTTTTCCGTTGAAATTATCAAATGAAAAACCGTCTTTTGAGCAAATCATCATCTGAGCTGATTCAAATTTATTCTCAGGACATTTATGTATATTATCTGAATCTATTTCATCATAGTGTACTCCTGTGTAATAAAGATATAATTTCCCATCATTTTCTACAGCACTGCCTGAAAAGCATCCATTCTGATCTTCATATTTTGTTGGAAAAAGTGCAATGCCATAATGTTCCCAATTTACTAAATCTCTGCTCACAGCATGCCCCCAGTGCATCGTTCCCCATTGAGGTGCATACGGAAAATACTGGTAAAATAAATGATACATTCCTTTATAATAAATAAAACCATTCGGATCGTTAATCCAGTTCCCTGGAGCCTTTAAATGTATTCTGTCTGTTTTCATATCCATTTGATTCTCCGTTATTCTACTATTTAATATAAAAGAGGGTATATTTTACCCTCTTTCGTCATTGTTTTTATTTTACTGCACCTGCAACAACTCCGCCAATAATTTGTTTCTGAAGTACTACATACAGAATTAAAATTGGAATTACACACAAGAGCAAACCTGCCATAATCGTTCCATAATCTGCAGAATATGTTCCATAGAAACTATAGGTAGAAAGAGGTAGCGTAAAAAGCTTCTTGTCCGTCAATACTAGCGATGGCAGAAGGAAGTCGTTCCAGAATGCCAGAGAGTTTAAAATCACCATAGTTGAAATAATTGGTTTTAGTAATGGAAGTACAATCTGGAAAAACGTCTGAGCATGTGTACACCCATCAATACATGCGGCTTCCTCCAATGCGATTGGCACGTTTCCTTTAATAAATCCATGAAACATAAATACCGACATTGCCATAGAAAATCCAGTATGCATAAAGATTAACGTTATTCTATGATTTAATATATTTAAATTGCCTCCATAAATGCTTACTAACGGGATCATAATTGCCTGGAATGGAATTATCATAGATGCAACCATTAAAGCAAACGTTATCTTAGAAGTAATATTATTATTTCGTACAATATAATATGCAAGCATAGATGCAAGTAATGTAACCAAAACAGTTGCAGAGGCGGTTACAAGAAAAGAATTTTTAAAAGCATTTAAGAAATCCATTTGTGTAAACGCTTTTATGAAATTGTCGAAGGATAATCCTTTTATTGTAAACAACCACGAAAATGGACTTTTAATAATATCTCTCTTTTGTTTTAAAGAGTTAATTACAACCATAATAAATGGAAACATATACGCTATAAATATAATAATTAATCCAGCGATTGCTAAAAAATTTAAAATTTTTCTTTTTGTTCCACCAATTGTTGTTTGTTTCATTACGCTTCCACCTCCTGTTTTTTAGTCAGATATACTTGGATTCCACTAATACATGCAACTACGATAAACAGAATTAATGCTTCTGCCTGCCCTACACCAAACTGCCTTGATGTGAATGCTTTCTCATATACATGCATAGCAGCCATCTGTGTTGTTCCATAAGGGCCACCTGATGTAAGGGAAAGGTTAACATCATAAACCATGAAAGCTCGTGACAACGTAAGGAAAAGACAAATTGTTACGGAAGACATCATAAGCGGTAATATAATATTCTTCATTTTTACCCAACCAGAAGCGCCGTCAATACTAGCTGCTTCCATAACATCTTCACTAAGTCCCATAAATCCTGCCACATAAATCAAAATCATATAACCAGAAAGCTGCCACACACTTACTAAGACTAATGCAGCAAATGCCTTGTTCGGTTCAGAGAGCCATGAAACCTCAAATAAACTCCAGCCCGTACTTTCCCCAATATTTACGAAAACTCTGGAAAATACAAACTGCCAAATATATCCGAGTACGATTCCTCCTATAAGGTTAGGTGTAAAGAAACCTGCACGGAAGAAGTTTTGCCCTTTGATTCCTCTCGTTAACAAATACGCAATTGCAAAAGCAATAACATTTACTAAAACAACTACTACAATTACATATTTAAATGTAAGAAGAAGTGATGTCCAAAACTCTTTATCACTTATAACTCCCTTAAAATTTTCAAACCAAATAAAATTTTTTTCCTTTGACACACCATTCCAGTCCGTAAATGTCAAATACACACCGTAGAGAAACGGTATAATTACAACTGCAAAGAAGCAAAACATTCCTGGCAGCGCAAACATGCAGAAATCTTTTCCTTTATTTTTTGAATTCATACTTCACCCTTCTTTCCTAGTTCTGTTCCGCCCAATATGCTTCAATTGACTGAATCAATTCTTCTCTATCACTTCGATTTGCTAAATATTTTTGCATCGCTGCTCCAAGTACCGACCAATGATCATTTGGAACAATTGCAGATGCATTAAATGCCTTTCCTTCCCGTACCTTTTCATAAATATCTCTACTCAATGGATCGGATGGTTCATATGGATTATTCTGAAATGGTGGAATCAAATTACATGTTTTTACTAGCATCTGCTGTCCAATCTCACTGTATACCATCCAGTTCAAAAATTCTTTTGCAGCTGCCTGTTCTGTCTCGGTTGCTATCTGGCCATCCAACATAATCTGTTTGGACGGTGAAGCTTGAATCATTTGATTTGCAAAGTCTGTTTCATCATTATTCATAAAAACTGGAAGAAATCCATATTCGTCTTCCTCGTTTGCTCCCGCCTCTTCAAGATTCGGCCATGCCCAGTTTCCATTTAACCAAAACACTGTCTTTCCATCCACTAAATCAATCGCCATTTCATCATAATCTGCTCCAAGAGGATCTCCCTTTGCTACATTATACTCTTTTAATATATCAAACATATTCAAAAAATCGGTCATTCGGTTATAATTTCGCAGATCCATTTCCCCACTTTTAATTTTATTAATCACTTCCTGAGCCCCATTCGACGTTCCATCATAAGTCTCATAAATATACTGTAGCTGATGCGCTCCTAATGACCAATCTTCCTTTGCCACTGAAATAGGCTTTTCAATTCCTGCCTCAATCAGTTGATTTAATATTCCAATAAAATCATCCTGCGTTTTTATTGCAGATGGATCAAATGTCTGTCCAAGAGCCTCTTCAATTACTGCCTTGTTATAAATGATTCCTCTTCCTTCAATACAAAGTGGAAGACTATATACTTTATCATTTATCTTCGTGAGATAATTTTCTGCTTCCTCCGTCCACATCTCCCCCGACAGATCCGCCGCTTTTTCTTCTGCTAATGCTATTACATCTGTAGTATCCAAAATCGAAAGTGTTGGCGGCGTTCCTGAATTATACAAACTTACTACTTTGGTATAAGGAGAATCATCCGATATTGGCATGACCTCTATATGCACTCCAGATTTTTCTTCAAAAATGTCTGCCATCTCTTCTAAAGCTGTCTGTATCTCGGCTTTTGAATTCAGAAGTGTGATATTGGTTCCACTTAAACTGGAATCATACGTAAACGTATCTGTCGAAAGATCAATCGGAACCTTTTCCTCTACTTCATTCGGATCATCTGGGTCACTTGCAAAACCAAATGTACATCCAGTTAACGATGTCACCATTAGTGCTGCTGAGAGCGCTGGTACCGCAACTCTTTGCACAACTTTTCTTTTCATTGGCTTTCCCTCCATTTTACGCTGTTTTTCATTTTCACAAAGTTACAGTTGTAACAAGTAAAGTAACCGATAAAGTTATCGGTTAAGTAACCAGTTACTTTATACATTAATAATATCACTTCCAATATGATACGTCAATACAAATTATATTTTTTGTAAGTATCTTACATTTTTGATTCATAAAATTGTGTATTTTGTATATTCCCACTTCAACAATTATGTATTGTTCTTATTTTTGGTTTCTGCTATACTAAATAGTAATATCGCTTTACAGAGAAGGGAGTACCATGAGTCAGAAAAAAAATATAACTTTTGATGATATAGCAAAATACACCAATTTTTCAAAGACAACTATTTCGAGATATTTTAATAATCCAGATTCTCTAACTTTAAAGAATCAAGAAATTATCGCAAAAGCACTCGAAGATTTAAACTATAAGGAAAATAAGGTAGCACGAATTCTAGCAAATGGAAAAACAGAATTCATTGGCATCATTATTCCTACTCTGCATAACCACTACCACTCAGAGATGCTGAATCAGATTTTATTAACTTATAAACAGTTCGGATATAAATTCCTTGTTTTTATTGGAAACGGAGAAGAAGAAACAGAACGACAGTACATCAAAGAACTTCTTGCATACAAAATAGAGGGATTGATCAACTTAAGTTTCACCATTTCTTCCAAAGAATTAGCCGACTTACAGATTCCAGTTGTAACCATTGAGCGTGAAGACAAATATGTTTGTAGTGTCAATACAGATAACTATATGGGTGGCATTCAGGCTACTAGCCTGCTTGCAAAACATAACTGCGATATTCTGATCCATATAAACACACATACTTCACCAGATATTCCCTCTTATGGACGTATAAAGGGGTTCCTTGATATTTGCAAAGAAAAACAGTTAAATCATCGGATTATCTATAAAGTACTTGGAGACAGCTATGAACTTATGCAGAAAAATTTAGGCGAAATCCTGAATGAGTTAGAAATCGAATACGCTGGTCTGAGAAAAGGCATTTTTATTTCAAATGATACCCATGCCAATGTACTGCTTAATCTATTAATAAAGAAATATGGCAAATTACCAGATGATTACTTTATCGTTGGATTTGATAATTCTCCAATTTCAAGAGAAGCAGTCATACCAATCAGTACCGTCGGACAACAGATTGATAAAATCGCCTTTGAGGCAGTTAGTCTTCTTGTTGAACAAATGAACGAGCAAAAGAAACGAAAACCCATTCCATTAAAAGAACCAATTCACAAAGTTATTACTCCGCTACTAATCCGCCGAGAAACCACAGAACATTAATTCAGATTTAAGGATATATTTTTAGATGCCAAAATAAGAAGAGTTATATATCAAATAAGCAATACGAAACTCTCACTCTTTTATTCAATATACAACTCTTCTTATATATTTTCCGCCAATATCCAGTTTACTTTATTTTCCTAAAAAGTTAAGATATTACCTACTCTAATGGATACCAGTTTCCATCCTCTCGGCAGTAATAAATCATTTCATCTTTCACCTTAAAGTCAATACATGGATCATCCATCACTGTTTTTACAGTATCCGTTTGAATGGAGTAGGCACATAGCTGCATACGCCGATTCATATAGTATACATAACCATCTTGTACTACAAATTGCTTTAGATAAATAAAATCAATCTGTTTTTTTTCTCCTGTCTGGGAATCTATACAATAGAGGTTGTCTGACATAAAGATCAGTCTTCCACTATCAATTACAAATTTATCAATATTTTGAAAAATCTTTCCTGAACTATTTCTTTCTGAATGAATATTTAAAAAATAAGGATTTCCTTCCCTGCTCTCTCGTTCGCAGTATATCGTTTTTGTTTCAAATGACGATAGATCCAATTCAACAATCCGATTTTCCCTTCCTGTTATTATTTGTAAATAATAAAGCTTATTTTCTAATAACTGCATCCATGAAATCGTTGGCTGAGGTTCCATTAATAATTCGTCCAACCAATAACTCTCTTCTGGAGAACGTTTCTCCTGTACTTTAATTCTCCCTTCTACAATTTCAAATCTCCACGTTTCATTTTCTTCTATTATGCCTCTTGTAAAAGAATCATATGCAATCTCATTGTCTGGAATCCATTCTTGCTTAAAATTTTTATATAAAGCCAACATAACGAAACAAGTTACCCCTATACTTATAATTGCAATCCATCTTTTTTTCTCCCAAATTTCTTTTTTATACCAGTTATATGCAAGTAAAAGTAGGATAGATAATATAACAGTTGTTATTATCATCATAATAATAAATTTTTTTGGTTCTACTGTAACTAAATTTTTTTGCTGCATATCAATTCCTGCATAAAATCCAGCAGGTATGAAAAATCCAGTTGGAAATGGCAGTTGATAGAGCTGTATTTTTTCTAACAAGAAATAAGGAAGTAAGGTGATCATACTTCCTGCAAATAATACCGTAGTTGTAGCTTTACATATAATAGAAAGAAACACTAAAATGACAGAAAGGTATAGACATCCATATAGTTTCATAAGAGATTGCAGAAGAAACGTTTCTATCAATGTAATATTATAAGGAGAATCTTGAAAAACACGAATGCTTTGTATTGGTGCTTCTAGACAAGAAAGACCATCTCTCCTCTGTACAAAAATAAATTCTATACCGCAATCGACTGTTGTAACAACAATTCCTATTCCAATCATTACCAATAGTTTTTCTATAAATAATCGTGTTCGTCCATATTTGCTAGTCTTCAAAATTAGATGCATTTCAGATTCATATTCTATCGAAAAGATAGGACTTATCAACAAAATCATAAGAATCGGTAAAATCCAGTCCAAATGTTCTTGTCCTAATAATGTAATCCATCCATTTGGATTTAGTAAATATCCGTTTTCTTTTTCCCGTTCTCTTTCCATTGTTTGATATAATAAATCAAAAACCGCTTTATTATCTTGATCTTTTTCCGATTTTCCTATAATATCAGTAAATTCTTGCAAATTAATTTCTTTTTTACTATACCAATCCCAAGCTTGCTCCCTTTCCTCCAAACTTTGCTCTATTCGCTCTTTTTCTGTTTCCATCCATGTTATCGTTTCCTCTGTCAGCTTTCCTCCCACTTGCCTCATATATTCTGTATAAGCCTCTTTTTGAGTTTGAATAAGATTCTCAATATAAATAGACTCTCCCTGATAGTACAACACCACTATTTTTAATAGAAATCCAAAAAACAGAATCCAAATCCCATATTGCTTTTTCCATATTTTTTTCCATTCAACTCTCATATGCTGCTTCTCCTATTTTACTTTTTTATTTCTATCCAATCGTTCCTAAACAATCAATACCGATTACGCTTAAAATTGTTCATCACTTGTTTTATATTCAAATTACTGCAAAATAGGATACTAAATAACAGCAAAACACTGGTATTTCCTATTGATGCCCATTCTAATGCACTGTAAGATTTATGAAAAATTGAAATTATAGAAAGATCTTGAATTAAATTCCTATTTGTAATAAGAGAAAATGGAGTTATTGCATCCCATCCTTGAATATGACAGGCAAAAAATCCTATCAGTATAGCAGCGATACAAATATAAATAACAAATACATTTTTTCCATACCGTACAACAACCAAACATACTGCACAAAAAATCATCATTCCCAGTAACTTCAATAAAACATCCATTCCTACATATTGCCACATTGTCATTTTATAAAGTTCCATCTTCCAAACTTCTAAACTATAAATTGGTTGACTCCATCCTTCATAACCAAATAAGTGAGCAAACAAAATCAAATCCATTCCACGAAAGAAAACCGTCAATAGACAAGTATTAAAAAAAGCAGCCAACAATTTTGCTAACTTAGTCCTTTTTCGTCCAATACAAGTCGTATCAATTAATTGTTCCATCTCCGTTTGGCGTTCCTCCAAAACTAATGAAACTGTACCAAATGCAATAAGCAAAATCACTAGTAAAGATGAGAAATCATACTCAATATAATAAATCCAATGATCCATAACAAAAAGATTTTGTAACTTTCGATCTGCAAAATGTTTCTTAAGCATTTCATTTTTCTGCACTTGATTGTTCAATCCAATTCCCTGAAAAAAATCAATATTTTTCTCAATCTTCTTCACAATCTGATCGCTCCACTGTTCATACTCATATGCATACTTCATTCGATCATAAAAATCACTCATTAACGCCCAATCACCTAACACATATCCTGTATATCCTTCTTTATTTTTTTCTCCCGCATATTCTAATTCCGTTCCTTGTTCTACTTTAGTTTCATTAAACTTATTAATAATAAATTGTACTTTTTCTTTTGTAATACTTCCCTTCAATTCACTATATAGTTTTTCATAACCAGCCTGATATTCTTCTGACGTTTGTTTATAAAACTCATATGTATGCAAAATCTGATATAAATTCACAAAGAAAAACAGACAGAAAAAAATCCATAAGAAACGGTTTTTTCTTATTTTTTTCCATTCATCCAACCATAGCCCTATCATACGAATCTCTCCCTTATTGCATCAATACTATTTCTCCCGATTCACCAAACATTTATTTTTTATTACTCCATAGAAAAAATCTCATGAATGAGTGGTTTCATTATTTCAGGTTTATCTTTTTTAATGAGTTTTCCTTTCTGTATTAATATAATCTCTTTTGCTGCCAATTCCACGTCCACCACAATATGTGTCGCTAAAATAATAATCCGTTCCTTTGACAGTTCTGTAATTAAATTTCTAAATCGAACTCGTTCTCTCGGGTCCAAACCAGCCGTTGGTTCATCCAGTACCAAAAGTTTTGGATTATTTAGCATAGCTTGTGCAATTCCCAGACGCTGACGCATTCCTCCAGAATAAGCCCCTATTAGCTTTTTCGAATCAGATTCTAAATTTACCATTTGAAGCATTGTTTGTATCTGTTCTTTTCGTTTTTTTCTCGGCACTCCTTTTATGTGACACATATATTCCAGAAATTCCTTTGCTGTGAAATTCTTATAAAATTTTGGATACTGGGGCATAAAGCCGAGCATATTATAGTATTGATTTTTCCATTCTTCCATTGGGCGTCCTTCCCAAAGTACCACACCAGATGACATTGGCAAAAGCCCTACAATAATGTTCATTAACGTTGTTTTTCCAGCTCCATTTTCACCGAGCAGTCCATAAAGTCCTGGTTCCAATACCATACTGATTTGATCCAACACACACTGCCTTCCATACCACTTTGTAACATTTTTCAATTCTAATTTCATTTAAAAATCCTCACTGATACACTCTCGGTCTTTTTAATTTCATTTTTCTCTGGATTTTGAATTGGTACAGCAATTGCATACAAATTACTAAAATCTTTTATTGAAGACGACTCTAACTCTGCATCAAGTAGATATAATTGTTGTTCTCCTGTCATAGAAACCTTTGCGTAAGCTGTTTCACCAAATGCATTTACTACTTCATTATCTAAAAAAACGCTTACAACATAATTCTCCTTCAAATTTCCATATAAAGCAATTTGAAATTCAATTTTTCCATCTTTCGAAACAATTTCATTCAGCAGCTTCTCTGCATTATCCTCTTGTATCAGTGATAAATACAGCCTTTCATCCAGATAGTTTGTTTCCACACCATTGGAATCTTCACGAATGAATGACGCTACAACCGATTGTGGTAACTCCTTTATCCGTACTGTTTCATAAAAAATAGGAGATTCGTTATCTTCTTGTCCCTTCATTGAAAAAATACCTCTCATAGCCAAACTATGATTATTTCCAAATGACGGAATTGATTCGGTTCGATGAAACGATGGCTGGAGAATTCCCATTAATTGTACTTGCAGTTGATCTCCCTTCTTCCCTGTAATTGGCTCAAATTCTAGTGATACTACCTTCGTCTCAGACTCCTTTAACACAACTGGAGCAATATAAGTATCATCCCCTCCATCGCAGCGATAGGGCTGAGGAATTCCATTCACAAACAATAAACTTCCAACTTCACAATCGCTTCCAGAATTGGAAAATTCCAATTCTAATGCAACCGTTTTATCTTTAATATTCGTTAAATTCCCAGTTTCATCTAAACCACTTAAAATCTGTCTGCCATATTGAGCCTGAACAAAAACATTATTGTCCATCTCTTGATTCTCAAATAAATTTTCTGTATTTTCCAATGTATGTTCCACTGTATTTAATGCTACTTCTCTTTTTTCCTGACATCCCATTAATGTGATACTAAGTATTCCTACCATCAATAAAATCTGAATTTTTTTCATCTTTCACCCCAATCCTTTCCATCTTATTTCTTCCTGGTTTTATTTAATTGAAATTTCTTCTATCTTCTTGTCTTTCACATTCCATATATAAATTTGATCCATTCCTTCCATCACTGTAATATTGTCACTTAACTGTTCCGTTTGAAATTGAATCCCTATGCTGCCATCGTCTATGCGATATACATTATAATAATAGGTTCCATCTTCTTCCGTGGAGGATAACAGATATTTCCCGTTCGCTGACACGATCGGATTCCATACTTCTTTCGGATTAGACAACTGCAATGTTTTCTCTTCCGTTATTCCATCTTTTCGAAATGTTAAGATTCCATCTCCAAACTCTCCCGTTCTGAGATCCCCCTCTTCCCAACTCATCACCCCACCATTATATATTTGATACCTCTTATTCCCCATGGAATAATATTCATTCTCTGAATTCTGTAAATCCATATAAAAACAATCAAACGATGTAGGACCTACTGGCATACCATCTTTTACCTGATCCCAATAAGTTCCATAGAAGAATAGACGTGTTCCATCTGATGTTAATTGTAAGTCTGTAATACTTAATAATTCCTTTTCTTGATATAGGTTACGATTATATGTTTGAAGAATCGTATCTTCTCTAGTTTTTATGTCCATCTGATGTAATTCCTGAATTTCATCATCTTCTCCTGAAAATGTTGTGTACAAAAATATAGTACCATCCGAACTAATTGTATAGAGTCCATATGCCAATTGGAAGGAGCGGTCTATATCAGAAAATTCTTTTGTATTCGCTATATCCATCCAAGTCTGACCTGTACTCAAATCAATCACGCTGTAATGATTTCCATCATAAACTTGCAAAAAATTTCCCGATATGGAAATTCGATTCAATACCAAATCACTTGTAAGATTCGTTTCTATTTGCGTTTCTATTTGCTGTTCTGCCATATTGTACATTGTCAGCTGTACTCTTCCATCTAAAAGATACCCAATCACAACCCTTACTTCATCTACTGCTTTTACAAAAAGATAGGTTCCATTTTCACAGATTTGTGAAAATAATTCATTTACTTCCACCCTATCTCCATTTGTCAACTGCCAATCATCTTCAATCTTTCCATCTGGTATCTCCCCCAATTCATCACTTACACGTTCTGACTCTTCTTCACTTTCATACACTGTTTTTGTTTCTTCCAAATGAAATATTATTTTCTTAGAGCATCCTATTAATCCTATACATAATGTTCCAATTAATATTATTATCTGTAATTTTTTCATTTTCACCTCATTTTTTATCATTTATATATACTCGCTATTATACTCAAAAAAGGACTGCTGCTCCCTAATTAAAACTAACTATTCTGCAACAGTCCTCTTTATTATCAATCTCCAGTTGAAGTATTACATTAGCTGCAAAAACTCCACTTGTATTCAACAATAACGATGTTCCTATACAAGCAAGTGTTAAAACTTTCTTTAATTTTTTCATTTCATTTTTCTCCTTATGAAATTCTCTTATATTCATCATGAAACTCACTAGCTCGTCTCTGTATTCGTATTTTATCATATTAATATTTTCTTTACAACGCAGTTCATTCACCAAAAAAATAAAAAAATTGGTAAATGAACTGCGTTGTCTCTTTTTAATTTTTATGTTATACTAATTTTTATGCTATTTTTATAATAATTGGCTTATGGAAGTACATTTATACGAAAATCAAAGTTATTTTTATCCATCCTTATTTTTGGTTCATTGTTATTGATTGCAATTCCAAAAAATTCGATTCCATTGGATATGGGAACAGAAGAATCTTCTACTACTCAGGAAGGGTCTGTAAGTTGTATTCCTTTTTTTATTGTCTCTCAAAATCCTACCATTTTTTATAATTTAGTTATTGCTTACAAATTACTTGATTATATATCTATTTGCTGGAAGAAGTTATTTAACTAATCTATTCCACATTTTTATTACAATTGGTGATAATATAATTGCAATTATAACACCCATAATATTAAGAATTATATCATCCACATCAAATATATGTACATTTGTTTTTGTAATGATATTCGTTCCTAATTGAATCAATTCGAGCACTAGACTTGCTGATACTCCCAATACAAATAATTGTCTATTTAAAATATTTTCTTCTTTTAACAAAGCAACTCCAATTATCAACGGCATCAATAACACAAAATTTCCAACTAATTGAATGTATTGCCCATCTGCTATATTTTCCATTATTGTGTTAAATGGAATCAACTGTACCATTTGATTTATACTTACATTACTCATATATGGAACCTGTATCCATATTGGTAGTATCACCACTTTTACTAACAAAAGTAGATATAAGATCAGCATACACTTAAGAATTTCTCTGTGAACTACCCATTGTCTAAAGCCAATGGGCTTCCTACTTCATCAACCTCGTAACCTACTATCTCCACAGGCGTTGATTCGGGCAGTTCCTGCCCTATACCTGTTTCTTTATGCTATTTTCCTTAATCCTTCTGCCAAAATATTTTTTGCCGCATTCATATCCCTGTCATGCTTTACCCCACAAGCAGGACATGTCCATTCCCTCACGGACAGGTTTTTTGTTTCCGTATTCTGATATCCGCAGGCGGAACATATCTGACTGCTTGCATAAAATGTATCTATCTTGATATACTTCCTTTTGTTCCACTCTGCCTTATACTCTAACTGTCGTGTCAGTTCATACCAGGATACATCTGTTATTGATTTTGCCAGATGATGATTTTTTACCATCTTCTTTATCTGTAGGTTTTCCGAAACGATCACTTGATTTTCGCTGATCATCTCATGGGAAATCTTATGCAGATAATCCTTTCTGGTGTTTGTGATTTTCTCATGGCATAATGCGATTTGTTTCTTCTTTTTATAATAATTATTGCTTCTTTTTTCTTTATGTGCTAATTGTCTTTGTAGTTTTCTCAGCTTTTTTTCATATTTTTTATCGTCTTTGGATTTTTGTATTTTCTTCCGTCTGATGTGATACACAAATCCTTTATTCCTAAATCCAGTCCAATATTCTGCTTTGTGTGCGATAGTGCTTCATGTTCTGTTTCCACTAATATTGATACATAATATTTTCCACTTGGCACTTGCGATACGGTAGCTGATTTTATCTTACCGGTAAATTTCCTGTCCAGCTTTGCCTTTACTTCTTTCAGCTTGGGCAGTTTTACTTTCCCCTTCTCACTATCTATTGTTATATTTCCATTCGTAAAATTTGTTGTGTATGATTTATGGTTGTCATGTTTTCTCTTAAATTTCAGATAACCTGCATGTTCCTTAAAAAATTTCTGATATGCAGAATCCATGTTGTAAATTGCATTCGTCAGAGAAAATTCGTCCACTTCCTTTAGCCATTCGTATTCTTTCTTTAATTCCTGGTTGCAGTAATTATTATAGTCGGTTCTGCTTATGCTTTTTTTCTCTTTTTCATAGGTTTCTTTCCGATATGCCAGAGTTTGATTATAAACAAACCAGCAGCAGCCAAATGTTTTTGCAATCTGCACTTTTTGCTCATCGTTCGGATATATTCTGTATTTATATGCTTTTAACATTTGCTATCATCTCCTGTCTATCCCTAGTTTTCTATGTATTTTCTCAGTATTTCTTCTGAAACATTCCCTACGCCGCACACAAAATATCCGTCTGTCCAAACTATAGGTTCTTTCCAAAACTGTTTTCGTAAATCATCTGGATATCTTTTCGATATGATAGGTTGTGTAGCTTTTCATCCGATTTACGATTTTACTGATAGATAGGGTTGGCTCTGTTTCTATCATGTAATGAATATGCTCTTTATCCGTTTCCATATCTCTGATAATAACTCTATGTTTTTGACCTATCTCGTAAGAAAACTGTTTTATATCATTCAATATTTACTTGACCTAAGGCATTTACTTTCACATCACTCTACTAATTTATACTCTCTTAATAGTTCTGTTTTTATTCTTTGAATTTCTTCCCAAAACTCAGGAATCGAAACAAAATATGCATAATCTTTTACATCTTGATATTTTGTTTCTTCCTCCGATGTCATAATTAACTGAGAATTATCTGATTCTAAAGGAAAAGCCCCTGGCCCATAAACAGCATAATTATAATATGAAGTATTCACGTAACGATTTAATCCTTCGTACGCACTTAAAAACACAATATATTCCTGACTTGGATTTAATATATTAGTAGTAGAATAAAACCGAAGACCTCGATAATAATTGGCAAATCCAAAATCAGAAATATAAATAATTTCATTTTCTGATACTCCTGTCCCCTGCAATACTTTCTTAACAGTAACTTCCTGAGAGAGCAAATAGTCATATTGTTTTAACCGATTATTCGATTGAACAACTGCTATAATCGGAGCTGCTTTATACTGTTCCATTGTGTAAGAATTTTTCCACAAAGAATCAAAAACAGGACTCAATACAGTACCTCCTCCTGAAAATGTCATTGCTTCTTCATACGTGGATATATTTTCTACTCCTGAATCTGGTATTTCCTGTTTTATCATTACAACTCTAATAATAAGCAGAGCTAGTGCAACAGATACCAATAATACTATCAATTTTTTCACAATTGAAAATTTATAATTTTTTTTCAACCTGCTCCCTCCCTCTCCACTGTCAGTATACCATCCTTCATATAGCAAACCGAATCACAACATACACGAATATCTTCTTTACTATGACTTGCGATAATAACAATTGCTCCTCTATCTGCCTCCTCTCTCATAATCGAACGAATCTTATCACTTCCCTCTTCATCTAATGCACTCGTCGGCTCATCCAAAAGCAGTAAATCTGGCTTTTCCATAATCGCTTGTGCAATTAGCAGTCGTTGCCTCATCCCAAGCGAATATTTACGAGTTGGTCGATTATCTTTCGGATCTAATCCTACTCTTTGAATACTGTCATAAATTTCATCTTTTTTGATAATATTTCTCACACGAGCTAGCAGTTCTAAATTTTGATACGCTGTCAATTGAGGATACAATCCAGAATGTTCAATTGTTAACCCTATAATAGGAGCTTCTTGTTTTGATAAATCATTCTTGTTTTTTCCATCTATTAAAATTTCTCCTGAATTTTGCTGTACCAAACCTGCCAGTATTCGTAAAAGCATTGTCTTTCCAGAACCATTTTTTCCTACTAATGCCGTCACTGTCCCCTTTTTAAAAGAAGCAGTTACATCCTGCAAAATTGGACGAAACCATATTTTTTTACTAATATTTTTTATTTCTAATAGATCCATTTCACTCCCCCTATCATTCATTTTCGATATCTCTCAATGCAATATCCATGTTTCGAATACAAATAGCAGCCAAGATACAAATTATTACTACAAAAACAATGGAACGAATTAACGTCATATTTGAAATATGAAATGCCTGATTATCCATTCCTAATATCGAAACTGGATTCCCATAATAATCGATTCTATGCCATAAATTTTCTGGATTATAATTGACTGCAATTTCAAGATGTACCATAACAAGCGTATTGAAAACACCTAACACAATAATTGCTGCCACAGCACCTCCCAAATAACAAGAAAGAAGATTTAAAATAATTGCAAACAACAATAACACTATGGATACTTGCACAATATATCCCAAAGCTCCCATTAGTTCTATCCAAGCATATCGGTTTGATTTAACAATAATAATTACACCAATTGTCATAATATAAAAAAATATATAAATAAATGCAAATATTAGCAATTGTAAAATTTTTTTATACAACCAAGTGTTTCGATTAAACTGACGAACCATATAGTAGATTCCAGCTCCCTTTAGATCTTTCCGAAATATATTCCCAATTAGAAGCATTCCAATCATCATATATGCCACATCCTGAATACGCATTGCAATTACATATTGATCTATCGTTTTTTCCGTTTCATATAGTTGATTAAATAACGCTTCTTCAAATGTATATGTTTGGAACAAGAGTGAATTTTCAGAAGACCATAAGTATATATTTACACTTATAGAAAATAGGATTGCACATATAGGTAATAGCCAATATAAATAGCGATATCCGTATCTAGAAAACATCCTTTTCCTCCCGTATTCTTAACCCTATTATTATGAAAGTAATTAATATAATTAATATCACTAATACGTAAGTAACATTTTTCGGCATAAACAATTCAATTAAAACAAATTGAATTGGATTATAATCCATTTTGCCCAATGCTCTTGTAATTACGTCCGATGCATAAGAAAGTAGAAAAATAGGCAATATCAATGTTACTTGCATTGGTCTGGATTTCGATAAGAAAAAAGAGATCATAACGGTAACCGCTGTATAAATTCCTGCTAAAAATCCTGCTCCAACCGAACTTAATAACGTGCTTAAGAATGGAGAATTTATAAATATTCCAGGAAAAAGCAATGGCATTTGGTCATTTAAAATATATAAATTCATAGACATATGAAAAAAACCATAATCAACACGTCCAAACTCTGGAAACAGCAAATGCAGCAAAATAGTAGAAAATACAAGTGGAATTGTAATCGCTAAAAAAGAACTAATTACAGCATTTATTATTGTAGATAAAAAATATTTTCTTTTCCCTTCACGTAAAATTAAATAATAATATTCGCCATTGGAATATTCTTTCACATACAAAAATGCCCCTGGAAGAATTGATAAAATCGGGAAAATATTTTTATAAATCGTATGGAGGGATGCATTTTCCCATAATATAAACCCTTGAAATGCTGCAAACAAATTAGAAACATCCATTTCCATCTGCATATTTGCATAAATCCCTGTTTGTTGTCGCATATAGACATATATATTTATAATACATATAAAAAGAGAACCGAAGAATGTCATCAAAAATCCATATCCCCCTAGATTCACCTTCAACCGATGTCCCAACATAAGCACCTCCTTTTTAACAAATAAGACTGTCTTTTTCAAGGTAAAGAATAGACATTTCGGTGGAAATTTAAAATTTCCACCGAAATACTAAAATATACGATCTTTTATTTTTACTAAAAATGTCTGTTTAACTCGCATTAAAAATACCTGAAGCTAAACAATCTAATCCTGGAGTATGTCCCATTCCACAAAAATTCACGATTGATCCTGCTGGAATCTGACGATTGCAAATAATCTGATTGTTTACCACCACACCACCACCTGTGGTAGCTCCTCTCAAAGTAGCTGATCCTATTACTTGTCCATTATGTAGCACATATCCATAAATCTGCTGATATCCAGTATAAGTTCCATCCACTCTTAATATTTGATAAAGGCTTACATAAACAAAATTACTGGTAATATCTTTCTTAGCACTAGCAAGAGGTGTAATCTCATTATCATCTACCCTTGTATATGGAAAACTTACTGCTTGAGCAGACGCAACACTTGACATAGAAATTATAAAGGAGATTGCTAACATAATTGATAAAAATTTCTTTCTCATATATATACCTCAAAAAAAATATTTCAAGTTCCTAAACTCCCCGGTTCGTTTGTTATTTTATACTCTATCACATTTAACTCTCATTTACAACGCAGTTCATTCACCAATTTTTTTTTTTTTTGGTGAATGAACTGCGTTGCTTCTTTTTAATTTTTATGTTATACTAGTTTTTATACTATTTTTATAATAATTGGCTTATGGAAGTACATTTATACGAAAATCAAAGTTATTTTTATCCATCCTTATTTTTGGTTCATTGTTATTGATTGCAATTCCAAAAAATTCGATTCCATTGGAATCCC
>FCNS01000005.1 GCA_900045905.1 Clostridiales bacterium CHKCI001
AAGGTTCTTTCTCTGTCGCTCAACAGCGACTCGATTATTTTACCATACTCATTTTCGTTTGTCAAGCACTTTTTTCAAGTTTTTCAAACTTTTTCTATTTTCTGGTTTGTCACTTTTTTCGCAACATGTTATACTCTATCATATCTTTTTCTTTTTGTCAAGCACTTTTTTAATTTCTTTATTCGTTTGTTTCCAGTACCCACTGTCTTTCCTAAAGGAACAAATAAGTGTTTTTTTGAGCAATTATTAATTATTTTATGATATTGTATTTATATTGTTGTTATTGTGTCTATATTGTTTTCAAGCGACATCCAATACTATAGCACCATTCTATCCTGTTGTCAACTATTTTTAAGAAAAATATTTTATAAGTGTTTCTATAAGAAAAATAAAATTCAAAACTACTATTTTAAATTCAGCATCTATGATACTATGGGTAATAACAATATAAATGAAAGAGAGGGAAATTAGTATGCAATTTCCAGAAAAAATTGTAAGTTTAATATCTGATGATTCCTATCAGTCAGACAGTATTGGGATGTCAGATTCTTCAGTTTTTATTTTTCATAATAAGATTTTAAAAGTACAGAATTGCAGCAAAGAATCTGAAAATGAATATTGTATGATGTCATGGTTAAAGGGTAAACTTCAAATTCCTGAAGTATTAGCGTATGAAGTACAAAATGATAAATCCTATTTACTCATGAGCAAATGCGAAGGAGAAATGGCTTGTGATAAAAAATATATGGAAAATCCTAGAATGCAGGTCAAGTTATTGGCAACGGGAATAAAGAATCTTTGGAATATAGATATTTCTCAATGCCCATCTGATTGGAGTTTGAAAAATAAACTTGCTCAAGCAAGATATAATGTAGAAAATAATCTCGTAGATATGGATAATATAGAACCAGACACTTTTGGAAAAAATGGTTTTCAGAATCCACAAGCATTACTGCAATGGCTTTATGATAATCAACCAGAAGAGGAGCTAGTATTATCTCATGGTGACTACTGCTTACCAAATATATTTTTTAAAGATAATCATATAACTGGATACATTGATCTAGGAAAGACTGGGATCGCTGATAAATGGTGCGATATCGCATTGTGTTACAGGAGCTTGTCTCACAATTATTGTGGCCGATATCATGGAAAGGCATATTCTAGTTTGGATGACTTATTACTGTTTAAAGAATTAGGAATAAAACCAAATTGGGAAAAAATCAAATATTACTTATTATTAGATGAACTATTTTAAAAAAGTAAAGCAGACACTCGGAATCCGCTTTGCTACTTCCTCGTGAACGCAGGCTGCTTTGCAACTTGTGAGTGTGGGTTTTCCTAATCCCCTACTGACACGGGCATCCCCATCCCTCCGCTTAGTGCTCCATGCACTTGAAGGGGGGGACTGCCCGTTCTGCATTCAAAACCATCAACTAATACTTAAAACTCTAAATAGTTGGTATCATTTGGTGAAAGTCAAGAAGGCGTAAGCAGATAAACTGCTTACGCCCTCTATCATTATAAGACAATTTGTTTATATAAACAAAGAAAGGATTTCTATATAACTCTTTTCTTTATTTTTTAACAAGACGAATTTGGATTGCCTCCAGTCTCAGGTTCTTTCCTGTTGTACCAGACATTGCATCATCTCTTACCCAGTTTTGCCAGCCTTCATTTTGTACATGTGTACGATATTCAATGCTATACTTCTGAGCTAATTCTCCTGTTAAACGAATTCGAATTGCCTCTAATCTTAAACTCTTGCCTTTCGTTCCTGACATTGCTCCATTGGCTACATAATCTTGCCAGCCTTCATTCTGTACATGTGTACGGTATTCTACATTTCCGCTTAATCCATCTCCATTTACTTGAATCTCAATTGCTTCCAATCTCAGATTCTTTCCTGTGGTTCCTGACGTTACTCCGCCTGCTACATAGTCTTGCCAACCTTTGTTTTGTACATGGGTACGATAACTAATTGTTGGATTTGCAGGTTTTTTGTTGGTCAAGTAAGCGTTTTCTGTACTTCCTGGAGCTGCTCCGCCTTTTTCCACTAAGCGAATTTCGATTGCTTCCAGTCTCTTGGACAATCCTGCACTTCCTGATTTTCCATCATTCACTGCCCAGCCAAGCCAACCTTTATCTTGAATATGAGTACGATAATAAATATCATATTTTTCAGCAATTGCTCCAGTTAAACGGATTTGAATTGCTTCTAATCTTAAGCTTCTGCTCTTTGTTCCTGACATTGCTCCGTCTGCTACATAATCCTGCCAGCCGTCGTTCTGTACATGGGTACGATATTCTACACTTCCGCCAATTGTATTATTGTCCAGACGAATTTCAATTGCTTCTAATCTTAAGCCTCTGCCCTTTGTTCCTGACATTGCTCCATCTGCTACAAAATCTTGCCAGCCGTCGTTTTGTACATGAGTACGATAACTAATCTGTAATTTTTCTTCTGGCTGTTTTTCATTATCTTTTACTAATACATAAGAAGCCTTTGCAGGGATCGTTACCTGATTTCCAGAAATTTCTGCTAATGTTTCAACTCCTGCTTTTTCTTCATTTACTACTACATTCCAGTTAGAATCTGGAAGTGTTATTGTAACATCTTTTTCATTTGCATTAAAGGCAACTGCAATTGTTTCCCAATCATCTCCAACCGCTTTTCCATTTAATGTATAGGCAACTACATTCTTTTGATTTGTATCTAAGAATGTTAAGTTATTCTGAATTTCTTCTGTTGTATTCATATGGAATGCTTTATGAGCCTTTCTCATCTGAATAAGGCCTTTATAGTATTCATATAAATTACTATATTCTACTTTTCTAGTCCAGTCAATCTGATTTACAGAATCTGGTGCATTATAGCTATTCTCATTTAAAGAACCATCTGGATTTACTTTTGTTCTTGCCATTTCTTCTCCAGCCTGCATAAAAGGAATTCCTTGAGAAGTATAGACAATTGCTGCGGACATCTTATTCAATTGAATCAATGATTCTTCAGAATCATTTGGATTTGTAGATTGTAACTTATCCCACAATGTTAAATTATCATGTGCAGATGCATAGGATACCGTCTGGTATGGCTGATTTGCCCATGGCTGTGTTTGATTCTTCACTTTGCTATAATCAATTTGATCATTTGGTGTAGATGCAACAATACCAAACTTAATGGTTTCTTCATAGTCTGTACCTCCATTGATGAAACCTCCGCTTGCTGCATCAAACACGCTTCCCTTAATACCATCACGAATGTCATCACTAAATGCTGCGATTTGTAAGTCACCATATTTTACTGTATTGGCTTTTGTTGCTTTTTGATCTTCAGGAAGTGGAGAGTCTCCTCCAGTCCATCCTTCTCCATATAATAAGATAGTAGGATCAATGGCATCAACTGCTGCACGAACTTCTTTCATTGTATCAATATCATGAACTGCCATTAAGTCAAAACGGAATCCATCAATATGATATTCTTCTGCCCAATATGCAACAGAATCTACAATCAGTCTTCCAACCATAGAACGCTCAGATGCTGTTTCATTTCCGCATCCAGATCCATTTGAGAATCCTCCCTGAGCATTCTGACGATAATAATAATTTGGAACTGCTAAATTTAAATTCGAATCAGTTGTAGCACCTGTATGGTTGTATACTACATCCATGACTACACGAATGCCTGCTTTATGTAATTCCATTACCATTTGCTTGAATTCTTCAATTCGAATTCTTCCAGTATAAGGATCTGTAGAATAGGAACCTTCTGGAACATTATAATTTTTTGGATCATATCCCCAGTTAAACTGTGGTGTATCTAATTTTGTCTCATCAATTGACTGATGGTCAAATGTTGGTAATAAATGAACCGTTGTAACTCCTAATTCTTTCAGATGATCAACACCTGTCTTTACATCTGTACCAGGAATTGTTGTATTAGATTCCCAAACTCCATTATATTTTCCTCTATACTCTAATGTCACACCTGAATTCTCTGAAATTGAGAAATCACGAATATGCATTTCATAGATGATTGAATCAGTTGGATCTTCTAAGACTGGTTTTGTATCATTTTCCCATCCTTCTGGATCTGTAGCATCTAAATCTACAACCATACCTCTTGTTCCATTTACTCCTAATGCTTTCGCATATGGATCTACTACTTCATTCACTTTTCCATCATTTGTAACAAGATAATTATAAAATGTACCATTCAGATCTCCTGGCACTGTAGCTGTCCAAGATCCATTTGGCCCTTTTTCCATATCAATAATTTCTTTTGCTTCACATGTATAGTCACTTCCGTCTGTACCATAGAGAGCAACCTGTACATTAGATGCAGTTGGTGTCCATAATGTAAATACAGTCTGTTCTTTACTGTAAACTGCTCCTAGTTCTCCATCGTAGGTATAAGCCTGCTCAAATGCTTCACTTTCAAATATTTTTCCCATTGTCAGATCTGCACCTTGGAAACCAGTAATTGTTACAGTATATGTTGCATTTAAGTCAATTGCTTCTTTTACTTTTATTGTTCCAGATAATCCATCTCCTGCCAGTGTAATTTGCTCAATTGATAAGTTCTCTTGTGTTTCTTCATTTACAATCTGAACATCCTTGTTAGTAATGTTTTCCATTTTGATATTTGTTGTAAATGAGATATCTGTTAAACTGTCAATTTTTGCAGATGTAATTCTTGGATTGTTTAAATTCTCTACTACTGCCATAGCTGTAGCTTCATCATAGTATACCTCTTCTTGTCCAGATACAATGTATAAATCCACATTGCCATCTGCATCAATAAAGAACTTATCAATAAAACGATCGCCATCCCAGTCTTTTTCACTCCAGTCTGGCTTTCTAACGATAAATCCTATCTTCTTATCTGCTGGAACTGGACCTAAAACGTTCTTTGAAACAGCACCATATTCATCCGTTCCCTCAAAGACAGCTTGATTATTCATTGTATTATTATCTTCAATCCATAACCAAACATCCCAAGGATCATAATTTCCATCAAAACGGTAATAGTGGATGTTCAAATTTACCTGATCAAATTCCTGCTTTGGCTCTCTTGTATCAAGCGTAAATGTTCCATCTTCTGCTACAGTTGCTATATATTCTACATTTCCATTTGAAAAGTCTGGTTTCACATCACCTGTTAATTTATTATCCCATCCATCACCTTCACGGATAATAAATCCCAGATTTGCATCTTTTGTCGTCTCTATAATAATATAACGACCTTCACTATCTTCTTTTTCGAATGCAATGGACTTACCTTCTGTCGTATCACTCCACGTCCATACATTCCAATTGTCATAGTTATTGTCTGCTCTAACATATTTAATTTTTACAAATGCTTTGTTTTGCTCTGACGCAGCTGCATTCAGCCTTAACGGCAAAATAATTGCAAGCATTGCCATCAATGCAATTCCTACGCTAAAAAGCAGAACTCTTTTCCTTTGTCTTTCTTGCATAATATGCCCTCCTTAATCTTTATGATAATTAAAGTATATTAAGTTCTCAGTCTATCGTCTATATCAAACTTCTTAGAAACATAACAATTTTTATAAATTTTTTATAATTTTCACTTTACTTAGTTTACTATTTTTATAGATATTTTACAATTTAATACATCTAATCATCTTAGTCAATAGAACAGTTAGTTACTATAATTATAAGTGGCGCAAAAAAACTTCTGCACCACTCATAATCTAATTCGTTTTTTACTAAAACTAATCTACTTTTACCAATACATAAGCACTAATTGGAGGAACTTGAATACAGCCATTTACTTTCCTTAAACAATCTATTCCTGCTTTCTCCTCATTTACTACAACATTCCAACTGCCTTCTGGAAGCTGTATAGAAATATTTTCTCGATTGCCATTGAAAATTATGATTGCTTCTTTCCATAAATCCTGAACAATCTGCCCATCTAAAAAATATGCTACTACATTTTTATATCCTGTTTCTATAAAATGAATACTAGAACGGACTTGTTGTGCGGTATTCATATGAAACATTTTATGAGCTTTTCTAATTTGAATTAAACCTCTATAATATTCATAAAGTTCCTTGTATTTTATTTTTCTCTGCCAATCAATCTGATTCACAGAATCTGGAGACGCATAACTATTTTCATCTAACGTACCATCGTCCTTTACCTTTGTACGTGCCATTTCTTCTCCTGCCTGCATAAAGGCAATTCCCTGTGAAGTTAGAATAATTGCTGCACAGAGCTTATTCATTGCAACTAATACATCCTCGTCCTCATTTGGATTTGTCATTTGAAGCTTATCCCAAAGAGTTAGATTGTCATGTGCCGACGCATAGGTAATGGTTTGATATGGCTCATTGGCCCATGGCTTTATTTTTTTATATACTTTTGCATAATCAATGTCTTCATGCCCAATCGAAGCAACAATTCCAAATTTAATATTCTCTTCCCAGTTTTTTCCTCCATTTACAAATCCAGGATTTTTTAATTTAAAAACACTTCCTTTTACTCCATCCCGAATATCATCACTAAATGCTGCAATCTGCAATCCTCCATATTGAACTGTATTAACTTTTAATGCCTGACGATACTTTGGCAATGGAGATGGTCCTCCATTCCATCCTTCTCCATAAATTAAAATTTGCGGATCAATTGTATCCACTCTGCGTCTTACCTCTTTCATTGTCTCAATATCATGAACTGCCATTAAATCGAAACGGAATCCATCAATATGATATTCTTCTGCCCAATAAACAACCGAATCTGTAATAAAACGCTGCACCATATATCGTTCCGATGCGGTTTCATTTCCACATGCAGATGCATCGGAAAAGTTTCCATCTTTATCTTGACGATAATAATAATTTGGTACAATTTTATTAAAATTAGAATCCTCCGTTTTTGCAGTATGATTAAATACAACGTCCATAATCACCCGAATTCCAGCTTTATGTAACTCCATAATCATCTGCTTCATTTCTTTTATTCTTGTTTTACCATCATATGGATTAGAGCTATAGGATCCTTCTGGAGCATTATAGTTTTGTGGATCATATCCCCAGTTAAACTGTGGGGTATCTGGTTTGGATTCATCTACAGAATCATAATCAAACACTGGAAGTAAATGAACCATCGTAACACCTAGCTCTTTTAAATGATCCAAACAAGTTGCTATATTTATTCCTGGAATTTTTGTACCAGGCTGCCATACTCCTGTAAATTTTCCGTTTTTTTCTTTCTCAACGCCTGAATTTTCAGCAATTGAGAAATCTCGAACATGCATTTCATAAATAATTGCATCAGTTGGTGCATCCAACTCTGGCTTCTTATCCAATTCCCAGCCATTTGGATTTGTACTAGACAAATCAACAACCATTCCAACCATTCCATTCACCCCTACTGCTTTTGCATAGGGATCAACGGCCTCTTTTACAGTATCTACAGTAACTCTATAATTATAAAATGTTCCATCCCAATCTCCATTTAAGTTCATTTTCCACGTTCCATTTTGACCTCTCTCCATCGGTAGTACTTGTTCTGGTACTGAAAGTTCCCGTTCGTTTCTATAAGGATTCTTTCCATACAAAACAAGCTCCACTTTCTCTGCGGTTGGCGCCCAAACAGTAAACATCGTACTTTCTTTCGTATAATTCGCTCCTAACTTTCCTGAATAGCTATACTTTTTGTGAAATTCTTTCGTACTAAATATAGAGCTTCCTTTCTTTTGCATTCCATAAAACCTCACTTTTTTCATTTTTACAGTATCAGTCCAAATGTTCAATTTCTTCTCATCAATTGTATACTTTTGTTTTTATCAAAACAATTTTTTTAAATGAACTTATACTACTTTATAATATCATTATATAAAAACTCTATTTTTACGTCCATATCACATTTCTTAGATTTATACAAAAAACTTCTTAACTCTTATTCAATAAACAAGTATTACTACTCTGACTTTTAATTACTCATTTATAAACCCAAACAAAAGAAAACTACAGTGAAGTTTTCTTTTGCATATCAGGATAATACATCAGCCGCCGCTACCCGTTTTACGGGCAGCGGCGGCTATAAAGTCAACCTTTCCTAATTTATCATATATCTCCTTATCAACCATTATTTCTATTACCAGTTAATACCGATTATTTCGTTAATAAGATAAGTGCATCTCCTTTTTCTACTGCTCCTGAAGCTACTTTCTTTATTTCAGTATAGTCTGCTGTATTACTGATAATAACAGGAGTCGTAACTGGATATCCTTCTTTCTTAATTGCTGGGATATCAAATGTTACAAGCAGGTCTCCCACTTTCACTGTATCTCCCACTTTTACCTTTACATCATAATACTTACCATTTAGTTTTACTGTATCCAGTCCAATATGGATTAATACTTCCGTTCCGTCTTCCGCTTTTAATCCAATTGCATGTTTCGTGTCAAATACTGCCTCTACTGTACCATTAATCGGAGAAACTGCCTTTCCTTCTGATGGTTCAATCGCAGCACCTTCTCCTAACATACCACTTGAGAATACTTCATCCTTTACTTGAGATAATGGAATTGCCTTTCCCTTAATCGGGACATAGACAGCACTAAGTGTTGGACTTGCTGGGGCTTCTTTTGCTCCAGATGTCTCTGTTATCACAGGTGCTGGTGCTGGTGCCATTTCTACATCCGTCGCACCACTTGCAATATAATCTTCTAAGTTTGACTTAATTACTGTAACACGAGGTCCATAAATAACCTGAACTCCATTTCCCTTAAAGATAACACCTGCTGCACCACTCTGTGTTAACACTCCCTTATCTACCTTAGAAGAATCTTTTACTGTAACACGAAGTCTGGTTGCACAGCAATCTACGTCACTCAAATTTGCTTTTCCGCCCAATCCTCGTAAAATCAATGCACTTGTTGGATCTGATCCTGCTGATCTAGCTGTGCTTGTTTTTCCTTTTTCTTCTGCTTTTCTTGCATTTACATCCGCTTTCGTGTACAGTTTTGTTTCTGTATCATCATCTTCTCGTCCAGGAGTCTTAAAGTTAAATTTCTTAATCAAGAATTTGAATATAAAGTAATATAAGAAGAAGTATACAATACCTGCTGGAATAACCATTAGCCAGCTAGTTTTGTCATTTCCCTGCAAGATTCCAAACAGGAAAAAGTCTAAAAGTCCGCCAGAAAATGTTAGTCCTACAGCGATATTTAATATATGTGCAATCATATATGCAGAACCAGCTAAAATAACCTGTACTACAAAAAGAGCTGGTGCCACAAATAAGAACGAAAATTCAAGCGGTTCCGTAATACCAGTCAGCATACATGCCAAAGCTGCTGATAATAAAAGTCCACCTGCTGCTTTCTTCTTTTCTGGTTTCGCACATTGATACATTGCCAGAGCTGCTCCTGGAAGACCAAAAATCATAAAAATAAATTCACCAGAGAAATATCTCGTTGCATCTGCACTAAAATGTACAACATTAGCAGAATTTGCTAATTGAGCAAAGAAGATATTCTGACCACCTTGAACGATCTGACCAGCAACTTCCATCGTACCACCTACGGCTGTTTGCCAGAATGGCATATAGAATACATGATGGAGTCCAAATGGAATTAATGCTCTCTTAATTAAACCAAAAATCAATGTTCCAACATATCCACTTCCTGTCACTAGACCGCCCAATGCATAGATTCCATTTTGCACTGTAGGCCATACAAAATATAATAAGATTCCTACAAACATATATACTACAGTGGAAATAATTGGAACAAATCGAGTCCCACCAAAGAAAGATAATGCATTTGGCAAGGTAATTTTATAAAAACGATTATGTAATGCCGCTACACCTAATCCTACAATAATACCTCCAAATACACCCATCTGCAAACTCTGAATTCCACATACAGAAGCAATCGTTCCATCCAGAACGCCTTCTGCTATCTCACCATTTTCCAATACTTTACCAGTAATCGTTAACATTGCGCTAATAGCAGTATTCATTACAAAATAAGCAATAACCGCTGATAGGGCAGATACTTCCTTTTCTTTCTTTGCCATACCTATCGCTACACCTACAGCAAAAATCAAAGGTAAGTTGTCAAATACTACACTTCCTACTTTGTTCATAATGACAAGCAAAGAATTAAGTATCGTACCTTCTCCCAGGATTCCTGTCAATCCATAAGTCGCAATAGTCGTTTCATTTGTGAAAGAACTTCCAATTCCGAGCAAAAGTCCTGCCACTGGCAAAATTGCAATTGGCAGCATAAAACTTCGCCCTACACGCTGCAAAACGCTAAAAATTTTGTCTTTCATTAAGACACCTCCTTAAAATAATAATAGAAATATTTTTTGAATAATTTTTAGATATTATTCAAAAAATTAACATATCAGCAGAATTTTAAGAAAAATTAACTGCTGATATGCTCTCATCAGTTACTAACACCTATTTCATATTTTTAAATGTCTGATAATTATAATATAGCATTTTTATCCTAATTTTTCAACCTTTTTTTATACATTCTTCCTAATTTTTACATAATCTATATGAATATTTTATATTTTTCATGTTTGTATTTCTATTTTTTTATACTTTTTATATAATCATAGATGAAATTTCTTTTGTAGTTCACTGTATACCGCTCTACCCTGAAATATAATCAGCGCAGAAAACAATAATGCACAACAGCAAATACACAAGAGAGCTGGAAGTTTCACTGTTATACAACCCGTTAATAGTAAAATGAAAGGGATAATGCCATATAAACAATTCATAAGAAAATAGATCATATATTCGGGAGATGCTAGATGATAAACCATTGCAATCACTATTAAGATAATTATTGTAACAAGACCAGCAATCGGAATTACATAGTTTACAGACCACCCACTCCATCCAATTGCTGCATCCCAAATTACCGTTCCAACTGTAATTAAAAATAGCTGCCACATTGCATTTTTCATTAGATTCTTTCGCTTATATACTCCTACTGTCAAAAATATCCACACACATAAAACTCCTGCTCCAATCCAAATCGACCACTGCTTTCCTGGAGTAATCAACCAGTTTACCATAAGGGAAATAATAATAATCGCAACGCATAGAAAATTAAAAATTCGCAGCATCAGTTTCGATGCATGAGTCTTTTCCTCCAACTCTGGAAATAATTTACTATCTTCTCCAATTTCACCAATTAATGGACTTTGACAAAGTGGACAATATTTGTGATTCGTACGAATTTTTACATTACATTTTTCACAATATAACATTCTTACCTCCTAATACTCATATCGCTTTGCTGCTATTTCAATCTTGATCCCCATACTGCTTAATGTTCGAAAAAAGTTTTTTTCAATATCCGTACTTTCAAAATGAGAACTGATTGTTAAAACTAGATTATCTTTATAAGAACAGATTGACAACTCTTTTTTCGGCGTACTTGTAAACACATCAAATAGTCGAATATATGGAGATAATTCTTCTGGCATTGTGATTTTTCCCACATTAGAGAAAATTGCAGTATCGGAAGAAAAGGAAAGTGCAGTTCCAATTTGTAAAAAAACAGTTTTTATTTCCAATGGTACAATACGCAACAGCGGATTACACTCAAGAGAAATTAGTTCGTGCATACGAATTGCAATTCGTTCTTTCGTAAGCTCTTTCTGAAAAAATTGCTTTACAAATGCAACAACATCTTCAAATCGATCACTTTGCTCTAAAAAATGATAGCCAATGTCAATCCATCCAAAAAAATTTCTTGCAGAGTCAGATGGATAATAGTTTCTTAGATTCACTGGAATCATAAGTGAAACAGGCTTCTTTTTCTGTCTTACAGTCATTTCCTTTTCAATAGAACAAAGCAAAACCGCAGTCAAAAATACGGTCATCGTAGCATTATATTCTTTCGCCTTTGCTAACACAGCTTTTGCTGACATAACCCCTTCTGTAATCTGCATATGTCCATATTCTGTCTTTTGCCCTTTTAGTTGAAATGCACGGTATTTGGGAATATCTTTCTTTAATCCCTTATTCTTCTTTTTCCATTCATCCGAATAATACCTTTGAAAACTGTCATCTCTTTGTGCCTCATGAGAAGCATCATAATCAATAACTGGCATATGATCTTTAAATATATCTTTATGTTTTATTGTCAGATAACTATAAACAAGTATTCTTAAAAAATGCAGCGCTCCTGTTCCATCTGTCAATGCATGAAATACTTCAAAATTAATTCGTTTTTGATAATAGGTTACTTCAAATAACAAATTTTTTTGATCTCGAATGTATAAACTGCTGCATGGAAGGCGATACTCCTCTCTCACTATAGGTTTTAGATCACTGCTCTCAAAATAATACCAAAATAATCCCTTTCTTAATACAGAGCGAAATAACGGAAACAGCTCCATCGTTCGATCCAATGCTTGTTGAAGCACTTCTGGATCAACAAATTCCGTTAGTTCACATGCAAAACGAAATACTCTAACATCTTTTTTCCCACTTGTAGCAGGAAAAATTTTGGCTGCATTATCTAAACGGCTCCACTGAGTTACTTTTGTTTTAAACATATTTACCTCCTAATGCCGCATTCATTGTGGCATAAATTCAGGAATGAGTGAACCTTTTGTTCCATCTTATTCATCATTTCCTAAAAAATGGTTAATCAATTCATATGTCTCACGCACTAACACATATTTTGTACTTAATGCAAAATATCCATGTAAAGCATCTTTCATGCGATATGCTTCTACTCTATTTCCAGCTTTCTTTAAACGCCTAGCGTATTCTTCTCCCTCATCTCGTAACGGATCATATTCTGCTGTAATTACAAGTGTTTCTGGCAGATTAGAAAAATCGTTTGCCAGAAGCGGAGAAAAATATGGGTTTTTATAGTCTTCTTCAGTTTCTTTATACATTTTTAGATATTCCTGCACATCTTTTCTTGTTAATATATATTCGGAACCATTTTCAATCATAGATGCTGTTGGATGATTTCCTGGAGCATATTCATTGTACACACAGGGATAAATTAAAATCTGCTTTTGGGGCATAAAATCTCCTTTATCTCTTGCCATCATTGATAATGCCGCAACTAAATTTCCGCCTGCACTATCTCCAATTAAAACAATTTGCTTTGGATCTACATTCAGGACAAATTGATTAGAAAATATATTTTTCGCAACAGCATAACAATCGTTAAGCGGAACTGGAAATCTATTTTCTGGAGCCAGACGATAATCAATTGAAACCACTGCGTAACCTGTACTTTTTGCCATATAATGACAAACACGATTATAAGTTTCTACACTTTCAGTCGTCCATCCACCTCCATGAATAAAAATAATAATTGGACAGGTGCCTCCATACTGTCCATGACGAATTATAATTTCATCTTCTGGAAAATAAATGCGGATTGGTATTTCATGATGATCGTTAATAATTTTATCATTAATTGTTTTATAAAATGGTTTCATTGGATCCAATTCTTTTAAGCTTGCAAGCATTCGAGATGATTTTAAATCTAAATCTGTATCGGAAAGAGCTTTTAATGCTGCACGCATCACTTTATTAATCGCCATAACGCCTCCTTAAATTATGTATTCATTTATCCTTTAGATAAGGTAAATGAAAAAAGAGGAGATTGCAAAATAATTTTCATAATTGTGAAAAATACTTTACAGCCTCCTCTTTCTATATGAGCAAGACGATAAGCCGGGTTATGTCATGAATGATCATCTATCTAGCCATTTTGTTACCAAAATGATCGAGCGACCTACCCGAAAGCAAGCGGGCCACTTTACGCTTTCTGTTCGGTCTTGCTTCGGATGGGGTTTACAGATACCCTGTTTGTTACCAAACAAGAGGTAGTCTCTTACACTACCTTTCCACCCTTACCAGAAACTTCTGGCGGTATATCTCTGTTGCACTAGCCTTAGAGTTGCCTCTACCGGACGTTATCCGGCATCCTGCCCTATGAAGCCCGGACTTTCCTCACCTGTAGCCTTTTGGCATACACAGCCGCGATCATTTATCTTACTCATATTTATCATAATAACATAAATTAAATTTTCTGTAAAGAGAAACTGTGACACAACAGAAGTCCCCATTGTGCCACAATTTTCATTCTTATTACTTTCTCTTAAGTATTTTTTACTTCTTCCTTTGGTACTTTATGTAAGGAGATTTTTTATTTCTTAACCAGGCGAATTTCAATTCCTTCCAGTCTCAGACCCTTTCCTTTCGTTCCTGACATCTCATCATCTCTTACCCAGTTCTGCCAGCCTTCATTCTGTACATGCGTACGATATTCTACACTGTACTTCTCTGCTAACTCTCCTGTCAAGCGAATCTTGATTCCTTCCAGTCTCAAACTCTTTCCTTTCGTTCCTGCCACTTCTCCATTCGATACATATGGCTGCCAACCAAGATTCTGTACATGCGTTGAATATTCAATTCCTCCCTGAATTCCATCTCCATTTACTCGAATCTTGATTCCTTCTAATCGAAGTCCTTTTCCCTTCGTTCCTGCCATCGCTCCGTCATGGACTTCTTCCTGCCAACCAATGTTTTGTACATGGGTTGTGTAGATCACACTTGGTTTTGCTTCTTTTTGATTTGTCAGATATGCATTTTCTGTGCTTCCTGGAGCTGCTCCTCCTTTTTGTACTAAGCGGATCTCAATTCCCTCTAATCTCTTCGAAAGTCCTGCACTTCCTGACTTACCATCATTCACTGCCCAGCCAAGCCAGCCTTTATCCTGAATATGCGTACGATAGTATACATCATACTTCTCTGCTACGCCTCCTGTCAGGCGAATCTGAATTGCTTCTAATCGTAAGCTCTTTCCCTTCGTTCCCGACATTGCTCCATCTGCTACATAATCTTGCCAGCCTTCATTTTGTACATGCGTACGATATTCAATACCGCCTCCAAGAGTATTATAGTCCAGGCGAATTTCAATTCCTTCTAATCGAAGTCCTTTTCCCTTCGTTCCTGACATCGCTCCATCGGACACAAAGTCTTGCCAGCCTTCATTTTGTACATGTGTACGATAGGAAACTTTTAATGGTGTTTCCACTGGTGCTTCTATCTTTTCTAAACCTGCTGCCGCACTCATAACTGCTTCCAGAGCAGCATCCACTTGTTCTTGTGTTGCTGTTTCGTCTGCTAATACGGTTTGTGCATCCTTTAATACTTGTGCAAATACAGCCCAGCTTTCTTGTGTATACTCACTTTCCTCATAACTTCCATAAATTGTGACTGCAACTTCCAGACCAACCTTATTGATTTCCACTGGTTTTTCTGCTTTTTGCAAGCGTTCTCCCGCATCAATCAACGCCTCTAATGCGACATCCACTTGCTCTTGCGTTGCTGCTTCGTCTGCGATTACCTGATCGGCTGCTTTCAAAGCTTCTGCAAATACAGCCCAACTTTCTGCTGTATAGTCTGTTTCTTCATAAGTCTTATAAATTCCTGTCACTACTTTAATTGCATTTTTATTTACTGGTACTGAAATTTCTGCTTTTGTAAGTCCTGATGCTGCATTCTTTAATGTTTCTAATGCGGCATCCACTTCTTTTTGTGTCGCTGCTTCATCTGCTAATATATCTTTCGCATCCTTTAACGCCTGTGCAAATGGAGCCCAGCTTTCTGGTGTGTATTCTGCTTGCTCATATGTATTGTAAATATCTGTTACTACTTCTAATACGGCTTTGTTTACAACAGGCACTTCACCAAATGCAATTTCAGGAACGACACAGTATCCATCTACTGCTTCTACTGTAACTGTTGCTGTCTTTGTTTCTGTTTCATTTGTAACCTGTACTGTATATTCTCCAAATGCGAGTTTCTTAAACTGATAATTTCCAAGTGCATCTGTCTTAGTCTCTTTTACTACATTACCTTCTGCATCTAGTAAGGAAACTTTTACTCCCTCTAATGCTTTACCATCTAAGGATACATGTCCAGCTGCTGTCTGAACATCGCCTTCTGGTGGATCATAGGAAGTTACTTTTACGTTATCAACTAAAACATCATGTGTATTTCTTGTATTCAGACCGATATAACCAGATTCTACCTGTACACCACTCATTGTGTTACTTAAAATTTGCTCTCCATTTACCCACAATGTAATTGTACGGTCAACAATTTCAGCTTTCAAATGCATAGTTTGTCCAGCTGCAAATGTAGGTCCACTAGACATTCCAGACCAAGTATTTCCTGTTTTACTTCCCCAGAATTCTGTAAAATATTGGTTAGCAGCATCGCCTACACCTACATAAACCCGATTATTCATATCTTTTGCACGTAACAAAATACCAATACGAATGCCATCTGCCTGTGCAGTCAAATCCATCTCTACACAACCATTCTTAAACTGAGGTGCATTCATTTCATAAACATTGGAATGTCCGCCACCTTGGAATAAAATATTTGTTGCTTCTCCAGTATTTTTAATTGTGGTACTCTTTGTATTTCCTGCTAAATCAGCCCAGTAAATCTTTCCATCGTTATAATCATTTTCATAATCTACGGTTGATTTTGGAGGAAGCATTAAGTTTACTTCAGCAATTTCTGCCTTCACAGCCGAAATTTCTTTCGATGCTGTATCATATCCATCTGCGGATACTGATATTGTGTAATCTTTTGTAGGAACATCCTTAAATTCATAGTAACCTTTTCGGTCGGTTGTTGTCTCCTGTGTATAAGTTCCAGAAGTTATAGTAACAGTCAATTTATTCATTGGTTTGCCAACTGCTGTTACGGTACCCTGAATACTTGTTGTTTCTTCTTTTAATACAAAATCTTTTGTAACATCTGTCTTATCTGCTGCTTCTTCTGTTACTGTTATCTCTTCTGTTACCGTTACATATTGTGGATCCTCTGCTATAATCGTTACTTTTCCAAATGGCACACCATGCAATACATAAGTTCCATCTGCATTTGTTTTTGCAGTAATTTCTCCAACTGATACGGATACGCCTTCAATTGCTGCACCTGATTCGCTTGTAACTTTACCAGATACATTACCACCAATAATTTCCAATGCCTTTACTGCTTTATCTAATGCATTATATGCGTTATCAATATCGTTTTGATTGGATTCAAAATTATTTAATACATCATTTGCTACAGTCAATGCATTTTCAAATGTTTCCCATGTCTTAGCAGAATAGTTTGTACTATTTCTATCACTGTTTTCCTCTACTAATGCAATAAGATTTGTGCGATCTACATTGGAACGTTCAATTACAAGATTATCCAATACGAAATCTTTATATCCACCAAAGTTTGCTGCAGAACCGCTTGTTCCCTGTGTATCAGCAGCTACTCCTGTAGAATAAATACCAAACCATGTCTGTCCAGTTTCAGAACCAGTAATTAACATTGTATAGTGATCTTTTGCTCCCTTGAGCTCACCATTCTCATCAGTTTCCAGAGAACTCTTCAATGAATATAATGGAATTCCTTGGCTGTGAGAAAATTCACCATCTCCTACAACTACACCATAGGTATCATCGGAACCTGTTTCATAGTCGAAAGAAATCTGGTAAGTAACGCCTGGTTCAAAACGGAAGTTCTGAGGAATTGTTTGGTAAACAACATTATAACCTTGAACTAAACCGTTGGATTTTACTGACCAATTTCCATCTAATACATCGTCCAGTTTCTTTACGCCATCATACCATCCAGCTTGTGTATAAGGCTCGTGTTTTTCGGATAAGTGTGTACGGTTATCGGTTACACCTTCTACTCCTCCTAATACAAATGGCCAAATACCTTGTGGTACATTTTCAAAATCTTGTTTAAATACAAACTCACTTACTTCACAATTCTGTACTGTTTCTAATACACGGAAGTCATCCATATAAGTTGCACCTTCACCAGCTTCTCTTCTCACTGTTAATGTAACTTCTCCGCCAGTTTTTGGTACATCAAAGAATACATACATATTCTGGAAATAACTTCCTCCTCCTGCTACGGTTGGACAATTATTATTATGTGCACTTGGTTGTGTATAGTTTCTAGCAATGGAACGTTGTGTATAATTCGAATCTACCGTTTCTCCATTAATTGCAACTTCAATATAAGCCTTCGCATCACTTCTATTATCCACACCAACAAATGCAGCATATCTTTGTCCTGGCTCTAGATCGGTAAGCGTCTGTGTCAAAGCTACTTCTTGTGTTGTGTTTGCTAATTGAAGCATATTATTACTTGTTACATTTTTCACAACAGTCGCAGCTTCTGTTTCACCAGTAATATCCCAATATTGCAATGGATTTCTACTGTTGAATCCAGTATCTGACATATGTACTCCATCACTCCATTTCAACTCTTCATCCGTTAAATCTGGAGATGCCGTTCCTTTATGAATAACATAAGGTACACTTGCCTGTGCTTCAATTGTGATCTTATTATCAACTACTTCTAATTCCTGTTCATTTTCTTTTCCATATTCAGAAAGGCTATATAACTTAACCGTATCCAATCCTGCCCAGCTATCTGGAAGTTCCCATGTGGTGCTTCCTCCAGCCTGATTCCAATGATATAACTTCTCATCATTAGAAGCCAAATCATTACCATTGGCATCCCAGAACCAAGGAATTAAATATTTCTCGCCATCCATGATCGTCTTGCCATTAAATGTCATAGTTCTCAGATCATATCCTGCATTGTTCACATCATTTGATTGTCTTTCAATTACTAAAGTATTTTGTCTTTCTTCATCTTGTAATGTAATCTTCATTTCTGGAGTCCATGTATAGGTTTCTCCATTATCTGTCATCGTAACTGGAGTTCCGTTTTCCCATTTCATTACAAGATAATGCTGTACAAACTTAGATGCAATATTGTCATCAAATAGATTTTCAATATAACCTTCATAGTCGTTACGTCCCTGCCATCCTTCAAAATCCTTCATATCGTATCCGCCAAGCAGAGGATTTCTAGCAGCGCCACCATAAGCTGGATAATCACCAACCCAGGAGTCTTTTTGATGATTTGCAATAAAACGTGCGATTGTACTGTTAATACCTTTCAAGGAATATCCACCGTATGTTAAGTCAGCAGCCCAATGCTGGAATGTAGAATCATATGCAAATGCATAGCCCCATTCACCTGCTAACCGCCATCCACAATTTGCAATTTCTTTTGCTAACTGACGGCTTGCCCATGTACCATTGTCACCGGACTGTCCATTGCCCCATACATCAACATAGACAAAGTCTAAGTTGTCACCTTCATCTCCGCCTAACTTTTCATGCAGATCAATCCAACGCTGTGCACGACCATTCTTTAAATCATAATCCGCATTAATATTAACGCCCTGATCTAACCAGTTCCATCCAAAGGAAAGACTTCCATCTGCATTTTTCTTTAAACGATCTGTCTCAAAATAAATGGATTCTGGATACGTTTCACTTGCATTTACATGGATACCAAAGGTAGCACCAAATTCTAAGCCTTTTTCTAATAAGTACTTCATATCTTCTGCTCCACCGATACGAGTACCAATATCTGCATAGTTTAGATGACCAGAGTCATGACCTTCACTTCCATAACCTTTTAATAAAATAGACTGTCCAAGTCCATCCGTATTTAAGTAAACTTTCTTTACATTATCTAATGTCATTAAGAATGGATTTTGTGCCTGACTTGCAAAGTTCATTGCAATACGCATTGCTACACGATCTGGTACCAATTCATATCCTAATGGATTATTCATGATATTACGATATGCGATCGCTCCATCCTGCCAATCTACTACACCATCTCCATTCTGATCTTCTGTTAAAATAACTTTTAAGCAAGGAAGTTCTTCTTCTGTATTCTCTTCACGATATTCAGGACTTTTCTGATAAGTCCAATAGGTACTTGCCAATCCTGATTCTTTATAAGATTCTGTTGTCATTACATTGGACGTAATTCTCTGCCAATCCGATGTTACATTATTTTCAGAATTACTCCAAAGACCTGCACTTAACCCATCTGCGGACATTAATGCATACATATAGCCTCTCTTGCCATCATTTAATGCACTAACCTCTGCAAATACATCTCCACTTTTATGGGTATTTACAGACACATTTGCCCCCGCAAATTCAGAGTCTTGCTGCGTAGAACGCACTGTCAAAAAATTCACATCTGACATATCAATTGTTGTAACACAGTTTGGAATATTATTTACCACATTGGTAATTTTAAATGTTACTATATTCTCTTCAACCACCAATGTTGCAGTTAATACTGCATCAATATTAGCCGCTTCGTCTTTCAATGTCATTGTATAAGTTGCCTTATTTTCAGCATCTTTCTTAAAAGTCACTTCAGGTTTGATTGCTGTGCTGCCAATCTTAATGGTATCGACCGCAGTTGTCTGTCCAAGCATCTTCTTTCCGTTTAGCGTATATCCAATTACTCTTGGAAATGTATTGTCAATACCAACTTCCATTACATCAGACTTCAGCGTTTCTGGTGCTTCATAATCAATTCCTTCTGCTAATTGAATCGTCAAGTCAGGAACTACAACATCTTCTTTTTCCACAGTTATATTAGCACTAGAAGATGTATAACCAGACATTGCAGCTGTTACTGTATATTCTCCTGCTTTCACGGAATCAAATGTATATGTTCCATCTTCCCTTGTTGTTGTACTGCTGCCACCTAAGGTTACATTTGCACCTGCAATTGCATTGCCATCTGCATCCACAACTTTACCAGTTACTGTTACTTCTGTAGTGCTTACTTCTTCATTATAAGTTTCTCCACTTGCAGTCGTAGCAAGTTCCCATGTATCCATTCCATCTTTAATAATCTGTGTTTCATTACCTTCTGCATCATAAGAGCTAATAATAACATCCTTAAAAGATAACGTAGTTGATGGAGAACCAAGTAAAATACCAATTTGTCCATCCGCTAAAGACTCTAAAAGAGGTAATTCAAATTCAGTATTTCCATTCTTATCTTCTACTGCTTCATCATCCACAGTTAAACTAACTTTTGTTCCATTAAAACGGATTTTAACCGCAGCCTCTTGTCCAGCTGCTAGCCCCTTTTTATTTAAGTCTAACCAAGAACTAGACGTAGCAGCTACATTTTGCAGAAACCATGCAGTATCATGAACACCTGTACCAGAAAAGTTTATATTATCTTTTGCTGAAATTGCAAAATATGCTTGTGTCTTACTAGCTATTTCATCCATTTTAATAGTCATCTGAATACTTCCATTCGTCAGCCCTTTTGCTTCTTCATTTGTAAGTACTAATAATGCCTTATTCTTCGCATTATCATTTTTAGAACCTGCCGTAAACTGTCTCCAAGTTGTTGTAACTGCTCTCGATTCTGGAGCTGCAACCACAGTAATAGCATTCCCAGATACAAATTGAGAAATTATCATAACAGTTATTAACAACCATGATAAGATTCTCTTCACTTTTTTCTGTTTTTCCATATATGACTCCTTTCTGTCTTTTCTGCTGGAATCCACTACCTATCTTCCGTTCACACGCACATTAGTATGAGTCTCCAACCCATCTTTTTTCTCCAATCTTGGATCATTAACCAAAATCTAACTAATCCACTTTCCCCCTTTCCTTTTATTGTCCAAATCTCTGGAAGCACAATTTCTCTTGCTCTCAATTGGATTTTTTGTAATAAATCATGAAAGCAGCTATAAATAGGGTATTCATTCCCTTATTTATTTTGCACAATTTTACCATATTTTCTAATATATGTATATACATATCATCTATAATACAAATTTTATACATTTTTGTACAAATGCATTTTACAAAAAATCAACTTCTATAAGCCTATTTATTTGAACAATTCGCACATATATATTTCCAGGATTTCGGGAGTAGAAAGTGCGTAGAAGTCGGTAGTATCATGTAAGCAAGTTCTTCCTATACAAAAAAAGTCCTTTTATATTCAAGAATCACTTCTCAAATATAAAAAGACTTCTTTTCATTCATCATCACTCTATCAAAAATACTTTCTATTATTCATCATCATCTACAAGGGCAGCTGTAATAATCGCCATAGAATATGCTTCTTCTGCATTACAGCCACGAGATAAGTCATTAATTGGGGCATTTAATCCCAATAAAATAGGTCCATATGCATCAAAATTACCCATACGCTGTGCAATCTTATATCCAATATTACCTGCATTAATATCTGGAAAAACAAAGACATTGGCATGTCCTGCTACTGGATTACCTGGGCATTTTGTACGTGCAACACGAGGAGATACAGAGGCATCAAATTGTAACTCACCTTCCATTGGAATATCTGGTCTTAACGCTTTTGCCTTTGCCGCTGCATTACGCATCTTATCTACGTCTTCTCCTTTACCAGAACCAAGTGTAAAATAACTCAAAAATGCTACTTTCGGATCAATACCAAATATACGGCCACATTCTGCTGCTCCAATTGCAATCTCAACCAACTCATCCTCATTTGGCTTTAAGTTAATTGCACAATCCGCCATCGCTAAAACCTCATTTTCACCAGTTGCAGATGGACGAACTAAAATAAAACAAGATGATACAATTTTATGACCTGGTCTCGTTTTGATTAACTGTAATGCTGGACGAACCGTATCTGCAGTAGAATAAGTTGCTCCTCCCAAAAGAGCATCTGCAACTCCCATCTTTACCAGCATCGTTCCAAAATAGTTTCCACGCTTTAATATTTGACGTGCTTCTTCTGGCTGTACATTCTTACTTTTACGCAATTCACAAAACAAGTCTACCATTTCATCAATACGTTCATAGTCATCTGGATCTACAATTTGAGCACCTCGAATATTATAGCCATATTCTTCCGCAGCTCCATTTACAGCTTCCACACTACCAACTAAAATTGGAGTAAGGAAATTAGATGCAAGCAAACGAGATGCAGCTTCTAGAATACGCGCATCTGTTCCTTCTGTAAATACAATTTTCTTTGGATTTTTTTTCAGCTTGTCAATCATCATGCCGAAACCCTTCATGTTTCTCATAAAAAAAACCTCCTTAATATTATTCTTGTCTTTTGCGACACCCTCTCTTAATAATTTACCACATTTTCAAAATTTTTCAATAGTATAAACAATAATCTAAAAATTAACAAGCTTTCCTACTATTGCATTAATATAAATACATACATGTCATTAACAACGATTATTTTTTTCAATTATTCTTTCTTTTTGCATTAATCCCCCAAAAATATTGTTAAAAAAAACACAAATTTTTTCACTTAATTTTATCTTTGTCCAATCAAGTAGTTTTCCAAAATAGGCAAAAATAAAAACAATTATAATTTTTTAGAATCTCATTTTAATATTTTACTAGGATTTCTTTCCAGCAACACCTTTGCCGCATCTTTTCCGTAGTACAAATCTAGAATCCTTGCAGTTTCCTCAAAGCCTGGCGTCCGTAACACTGGATCATGGGCATCGGAAGCCACCACTCCTGCCATTCCTTGAGACAGCATCCAATCTGCCCCATAAAAAGCCCTTCTTCCAAAATCTCCCAATATACTTCCTTTATTTACCTGAAGAATAATTCCTTTATCATACAAACTATATAAAGCCTCTGGTCGGCGTTTTACAAAATCATAGCGTTCTGGATGAGCCAGGATCAGCTTGTATCCCATATTCAGAAGTTCCTCCAACATTCGTTCCCCTTGACTGAGAGATATATCAAATAAAAATTCCACCAACAAGTATTTTCCTCCATTAATTCCAAAAAGAGCTCCTTTACGAGCCCATTGGAGAAGACTTTCATTTACCATTAACTCCATACCGCTACAGACTTTTAGAGGAATATTTCGCTTTATCAGCTCCTTTCTAAAGGCAGTAAGTTTCTTTCTATATACTTCCAAATATTCTTCTGGATTATAAAGAGAAAAATCCCCATGAGAAGTGGCTGCGATGGTATCAATGCCGCCAGCAACAGCAATTTCTGCCATTTCCACAGCCTCTTCAATGGATTCTGCTCCATCATCTAGTTCAGAAAGAATATGTATATGCAGGTCAATCATTTTCGTCTCCTCCCTCTCCATAAATCTTACGTTTTCCATAAGACTGCCTTCCGTAACCATATTTCCCATAACCATATCTTCCATATCCATACTCACTTGCAAATTCAGGATAACTATTAAACACATACCCCAGAAATTTTGCACTATGACCTCCTAAGAAAGAAATTCCCTCCCAGACTCTTCGCTGGGAAACATAATCGTATTTTACCACATATAAAATATTATCTGCATAATCTGCCAGAATTCCTGCGTCCTGAAATATTTCACAGGGAGGCGTATCAATAATCACATAATCCATTTCCTCTTTCATGGCCAGTATAAATTCCCTGACTCTAAAACTGCTAAGTATAGAAGCTGGCTGTTTTACAGGTCTTCGACTGCCCAAAAACCAGATACCGTTTTCCTTTATTTTCTGCACCATCTCTGTGGCTTCCTTGTCTTCTATGACCACGTCCTGCAATCCAGCGCCATCCCTGATTCCAATAATCTCCGCATCCTCCTGTTTTCTCAAGTCTCCGTCAATCAAAAGCACCTTTTTCCCTTGGGCAGCAAACAGTTCTCCCAAATTCACTGCCAGGGTAGACTTTCCCTCCCCAGAGTCAGTGCTGGAAATCAAAAGAACCTTTCCTTGATTCTTTTTCATGCTATTCTCTAGACGAAGCTGCAATGCCTTGAGACTCTCCCTGTAACTATGAGAAAGTCTTTTATCCAGTACAAAAATCTTCTGCTTCTTTTTCTTCTTTCTTGCTTTAAAACGTACCTGAGGAACGGATGCCAGACAGCGTAAACTTGTAATCTTATTCATCTCCTCAGGAGTTCTGACAGTCTTTCTGAAAAAGGCGCTAAGCCCCAAAAGAAACATACCTAAAAGACCTCCAACTCCACCTCCCAGTACCAAGCTTTGTCTGGTTCCTATTTGATTGTAGGGCTTCGTGGGTGTTTCTGGCTCATCCAGCAGATTAAACTGTATGCTTCCTAAGACAAACCTGGCTGTCTCTGGATAAATTTCCAAAGCCACATCTAAGATTTCTCTAGCGTCCTGAGGATTGGGGCTATGTACCTTCATCGTTACCATATTAGAATTGTCGATGGTTTCCGATGTAATGCTTCCATTTAATCTATCTTTTCCAAGCCTTTCCAAAAGAGTGCTTCTGAAAAAGTTGCTGTCCAATATATAAGGAAAGGTTTTAGAAAGCTGATCCGCCGTACTGCTATTGTAATAAAAATTATAGCTTCCGTTCTCTCCGTCTCCAGTTGCCACAGTGAACGTAGCTCCGCATTCATATATAGGCTCATATCCGAAATAATTATAGGCGAAAAAACCTCCACTTCCTAGAAAAATTAACATCAGTACTACCCACCACAGCCTAGTAAAGCTTTTCCAAAAGTCTTTGAAAAGCAGGACAAGATCAATTTCTATTTCGTCTTCTCTGTTTTTTATACCTTTTCTATCCTCTTTCATATCTCTATCCTCTTTCATATCCTTCATAACTATAACCAGTCTGGATCCACTCTTTATAAAAAGCATTGAGAACAAATCCTGAAAAATCACAACCGCTCTGCCAGATCATATCTACTGTATCATTAATAACCCTCACATCGGACCAATCTTGACGAACTACTAAAAGAACCGTATCTGCCATCTTCATTAAATGCTCTGCATCTGTGGAAATTGATACTGGAGAGCAGTCCATAATAATATAATCCATTTCTTTCTTCCATTCCCCAGCCAACTTTTCCAAAAAAGCTCCACTTAACACAGCAGCAGGCTCTTCCACACTATGAAACTGAAAAAGTTCCCACAACTGACTTATTTTATTATAATAAATTTTCTCCCTCCAGTCCCCTTTCTCTTTCAACAACTGATTCAAAGAATCCCTGCCCTTCTGGTCTTCTTCAAACACCTTATACTGAGCTGGTTTCCGCAAATCACTGTCTACCAGTAGGACCTTCTTGTGCTTTTCTGCCAGAGCCAAAGCAATATTAGCCGCCACTGTGGATTTTCCTTCATTTTCACTGATACTGGTAACAAGAAGAATTTTCTGCTGATTTCTTCTCATATGATATTCTATTTGGGTCTCTGCTCTTCTGCTAGCCTCTGCAAAATCCATACTCACCGAAGGAGAATTTAATAACAATGCCTTTTTGACCCATCTTCTATTTCCGCTTATTCGCTTACGCTCATAGGGAATCACTCCCCGAATTTTCCCATCCAACAACCGTCTGGCAGAAATTAGATTTTTCACCGTAAATCTCAAAATATAAAAAAGACACATAATAGCTGTCATAGCAACAACTCCTGCTCCTGTAATCAATGAACGTCTATCCATAAATAAAGAAGTGTTAGAAGGAGTAGAAGGCACCTCTGGCTCCTGAACAATCTGGAGAGTGGCATTGGCAAAAACATCTTTTGCGACCTCCTCATAATGCTTCAGTGCTGAATGAATAAACAAATATGCCTGTCTCGGATTTTGGCAGGTACTGCTTAAAACCAGCAAATTTGTCTCGCTAACAGGCTCACAGTTGATAGTTCCTTGGATATTTTCCCCAGTATCCTCTATGATTTTTTCTCTCAGAACTTCGCTTTGAAACACTATTCCGAACACATCTGCCATCTGCTTTGCTACAGACAGAGATGAGTATGCACTGTCTTGTCCCTTCAATATAACTACTAAAGTAGAATATGACGTATACTGAGGCTTATATGTGAGATTGTGCAAACCAGTAACTCCTAGCCATAGAGCAGCTCCTATAAGAAGAATCATCCAAAGATTCCTAAACAATTCCAAGCACAACCCTCGTATGCTAATTTCATCGAAACGAAAAAGTTCTTGATTCATTCTCATCCTCCTCTCACTCTTCCACGACAACCGTCAGCCAAGTTTGTCCTTGATTTCCCTTTTTATCTTCTGCCTTATAATGCACCTCATAGCAACCTGGAGTCTGGGTGTCTACATCGGAAGAGGCAGAAACCATATCGGTGTCCAGCATCTTTCCCTGAGCATCAAAAAGATTCTTTATATATTGATTTGGGTCAAATGACTTTCCTTTTTTTAGATAAACAATATTATCCGAAAGCTGAATATCCAGACGTTGTGTTTCTAAGTTCACCACATGAATAGGCAAATCAATCGTGATCGTATCTCCAAAGCTATTGCTCACTGACAGAGTGGTGGTATAATCTCCTACTCTCTGATATTTTACGTCTGTACCTATCTGAGTAATCCAATCTGTTAAATCCCCATCTAGCATATCGGAAACTCTAATTCTGCTCAAAAGCTGTATATAACTTCCCTCATTCTCAGTAAAAATCAGAGGTTCTGTCAGACTAAATCTTGGGGAGTGATAATCTTTAAATTGTATCTTCCTGTTAAGAGTTGCCGACTGATTGGCAGAATCGAATACTACATAGGTAAGATTACAAATTCCCTTCTCAATAAATCTGGAAAAAGAACCTGCTATAATCTGAGAAGTCAAATCCCCATCCTTTCCATCACTGGCCGACATACCTTCCATAAGCTGCTCCTGAGTATACTGACAGGGGATCTTTAAGACATCTCTGTCACTTGAAATTTCTGGTATAGTAGTATCTCTGTTTCTAAGCTGCATCCATTCTGATACCCCATAAATTCCAAGAGCTAGGACAAAAATAATTATTACTGCTGCTCTAACAAACCTCATATACCCTTCCTTTCTCTATCCTCTAGAATTCATTCAAAAATTCTTGAACTTCTGATTTATCTATTTCTGTAATTCTAAGATCCGCTATTTTGTATATCCGGTTGCACATGGAAAACACACTAGGACGGTGAGCTGCCACAATCACTGTCCGATGAGGATCCTTTTTAATAATTCTTCGCAGAACCTTTCTCTCCATAGCCACATCTAAGGCACTAGTGGCCTCGTCTAAAATCATTATCGGAGCGTCAGCTAAAATAGCCCTTGCAATGGAGAGCCGCTGCTTTTGTCCTTCAGAAAATCGGTTTCCTCGCTCACGCACTTCTGTATTCACACCATGCTCCAGTTTCTCCACAAATTCCCATGCACAAGCCGCCTCCAAGGCTGCCTGAATTTCTTGATCAGAAGCTTCTGGCTTCACCATACACATATTTTCTTTAATACTTCCTGTAAATAAGGTATTTCCCTGGGGAATATAGCTAAATAGGCATCGGGTGGAAGAAGAAGCCTTCAAAGAATTTCCAGAAGGATTTCCCACCTGAATCTTTCCTTGCTGCGGGTGATAAAGACCCAAAAGTAAATTTAACGTCGTTGTCTTTCCCTGTCCAGAAGGACCGATAAGAGCTACAATCTCCCCTGGCTCTGCCCGAAAATTTGCATTTTGATAAATCCACTTTTCTTTTTCATAAGCAAAGTCCACAGTTTCCATATGTACATAAACTCCCTGCTCCTTTGCTTTAACCTTCATTTCCTCTGCCTCTTCCTTATCTTCCATGGAATCTCTGGGAAGACTAATAACTTCTATAATTCGCTCTGCACTAATTCCAGTGCGGATTAGCATAGGCATTAAATTTAAAATCCCTCTGAAAGATCCCCGCAAAGATCCAGACATTGTTACAAACATAGTCATAGTACCGTAGCTAATTTGCCCCTGCCACAGACGAAACGCTGCAAAACCGTAGCAAGCATATCCCACCACCTGTCCTACAAGAGAAGTAATAATAGTCATATACTGCTGAAATTTATTCTGTTTCAGAGTAATATCTACGGTTTCATTCTGAATCTGGCGAAATTTTTCCGTTACTCGATCCAAAATTCCAAAGGCTTTAATAAACTGAAGGTTCTGGAAAGTCTCTTGATTAAAAACCGTACGGTTGCTAGCCATAGATTGATTATCCCTCTGAAAATCCCGCATTTTTTTTGCGGAATATCTAGATGTAATAAAGGAAACCGGAGCTCCTAAAAGAGCAATAAAAGCCATCGCTGGGTCATTTTGCACCACAACCACAAAGGCTCCTCCAAAACTGATGAGAGTAGATACCACATTGGGAAAAAAAGATAAAATTGTATTGGCCACTATATTGGCATCTCCATTAACTCGGTAAAGGAGATCTCCAGAACGGTACTTTGCCAAAGATTCCCAATTGGTTCGCAGCACTTGCTCATAAACATCTGTCCGAATCTCAGTTGTCACTTTCAGCTGCACTTTCAACGCCAACTGAGACTTCACTGCATTAATAAAAATCTGGGAAATCCCCATAATCACATAGGTGACTGCCACCCAGATAATCTCCATAGAATTTACTCCTGTAATGGCGTCTACCAAATTTTTGCTGACCACAGAGGTTCCCAGAGACAGTATAGAACCAGAAGCCCCTAATAAAATATAGATTCCAATTAACAACCAGTACTGGCGCACATAGAGATACATCCAAAGCAGTTCTCCTATCAGCTGCTTTAGCCTGCCTTCTTTAATTCTGCGGACAATCCGCTTTATCTCATTCATAGAATCTCCCATTATCCTCCCTTAGTATCTGTTTTTAGACAAAGAAATCCCATTCCCATATTCTGTATTTCCCCCCGAATATAAGAATGAGATATTTATAATATATCCTTGCCAAAAACTGTTTCTTCTGTAAGCTTTACCGCCTCTTCATCTGGACGGCAGGATAGTTCATAAACTGGAATCGCTGTAAGAAGACGATCTAAGCTTTCCAGACACAGTTCCATACCATTTTCCAACCAGCGGGGATAAAAGACGCTGTTGGATACTGCTGTTACTTTTTCAAATCCTGTTAGTTCTCGAATCGAATTCTCCAAATCCTGCTTTAATACAATCATGGCATGAACAGGAACATTAGCATTCTCACAGTAGGATGAAGAACCATGCCAAGGCGTTCCCCAACCAAGGAAATTCTCGTCTGTTTCCTGAACAAAAACCACATCTCCATTAATAATAAGGGCATCTCGATATTTGTTCCAGAGCTTTGCCTGGGTAGTTTTACCAATGCCAGACGGACCAAGAAACATAAGACCACGGTTACCAAATTCAATAAGAGAACTGTGAAAATACAAAATATGACGTTGAACGGCATGCACGTAAAATATTTGACAAAAAAAGCTGGATAGATGTTCTGGATTTTGCAACGGAAGTATCACTGCATTTTTCCACTTATCATCTACCAACATTACATCACTGCCTCGACGAGAAATATGAGTCCATTGTTTGCTTGTTTCAAAACATTCTATCCCATGAAATTGGTTTATCTGCGGAATCAATGTAACAGTGAATACTGGTGGAAGTTCTAAGTTCGTCTTAAACTGATTCCAATCCTCTACCAAGAAATTATTACCATTAAACTGAAATTGAATATTTATAACCAAATACATTTGAATATTATTAACCTGCAATTACGCTGTAACAGTTAGGTGCTTCTTGTCCTATTTTATGTAAAAAATTAACTCTCTTTAAATTTCCATCCGCAGTTGTATCCGCATTCCATTCCTGAAAAACCATATTGAGATTACCATCTCTGGATGCAATATTCCATATTTCTTGTGCAGAATTATAAGGCTCTGGATAAAACGGTGAATTTGTATCTTCAAAAAACCAACTTACTCCACTAATTCCTCCGTCATAGCTAACAGTTCCATCTCCATTATTATATTTTGTGATTGTCCAATAAATTCTTGAACTCGTTTCATAACTTCCGTCGTTACCAGAACCTCCTGTAATCGTATCACCACCTTCACTTACAGAAAATAATGATATTCCGCCACTATTACTATACCCTTCACTATTTAACATTAAATCTGGAGACATACCACTGATTGTTTCCATGCACGATTACTCCCTTCTCTTCTTGCAAAATTGCTCTTTTATTACTAGCGCACCATCTTTTATATCAAACAGTGCTGCACATCTTACACAGCTTTCCTGAAGTTCGCAAACTCTGCATTCTTCTGGCCACTGTAATCCCTCTTGAAATTCCACCAGTTCTTTCCAACACTCTTTAAATGCTTTATCCCGAACAGAAATATCTGGTCCATTCAGAAAACTGCAAAACCTCATATATCCATTCCACACAATCCAGTATCCCAAACGATAATCTTTACAATAAGTACAGGGCTTTCTTTCTGGATTCATAGAAACCTTTTTTCTTAAATTACAGGTTTTCTCTTCCGAGTAGTCTAATGGAGAAATTCTTAAATTTTCCATATCTACCTCCACGCCTCGCCCAGCAGTTCTCACATTAATGTTTGGTATCCATGGAAGGCTGTTTTTTCCTACATACTCAATAATCTTCTCTACATCATCCAGATTTTGCCGAATTACTGTGCTTACTAACTCAATTGGAATCTTCATCTGTTTCAGCATCTGAATTCCTCTATCAGTCCTTGTAAAACCCTTCTGTACCTGACAGACTTTTTCATATATTTCATCATTGGAACCATACAATGTAATCTTACACCTACGAGGCGGACATTCTTGAAACAATTTTTCAAATTTCTGAACCAACGATGCATTCGTCTGCAAAGTGATAAAAAATCCCATCTGAGTTAATTCTCGCCATATTGTCTCAAACTCCAGATGCATCAGCGGTTCTCCTCCAGTAATACACAGCCAAGTTGTTCCTGCTTCATTTGCCTCTTTTGCAACTCGCAGCCACTCCTCTGCAGTCATCTCTGTTCCGTGTTTGTATATTTCTTTTTCTGTCAGATGTACATAACACATGCGACAGTTAAAATTACATCTAGGTGTCAATTCAAATGTTCCAGATATAGGGATTGTGTCAGCAAAAGCCTTTTCCCACACAGCCTTATAAAAAGGTTCGAGCCACTCCATTCTCCGACAGGCTGGTTCAAATTCATATTCTTTCATTTTCTTTGTTTGGCAAATGGATGCTATAGCTCCCCTGAATCTGGTCTTCTATTTCTAAAGCTCCCCTCACTGCCAGCTCCTTCAAAAATTTATCTAAATCTTTACTGACCTGATCATACGTGGCATCTGCATAACGTTTCAAAGTCAGTTGAATCAAATCTTCTTTTTCAAATTCATTATTTTGCATATACCCCCACAGATAAGCTGCTGGCTTGGTCATATACAAAATCCCTATGACCTCCTGCACCCGTTTCCTAGTGGGTACAATAACATACTGACCAGCTACCTCCCGGAGTATCAATCCATCTTTTAATTTCATTTCATCATCTCCCTATGTAAGCTGTTTTTCTGCTCCCCTTTTGCTTTTTCTTGGAGTATTTTATTGAATGATAGAAGTCTTAAAAAAATCATTGGTACTTATGATAGTAAATAATCTCATACTTTCTTCAGACGTCCATCCGTTACGGCTTTGCTCCAGTCCCCCTTTGCTATCTGCTCCGTTGATTCTGTTATTTTCTTATTATACCATATGTTTTTCCTTTTGCGGTGTGTTGTCTACGCCACAAATCGTGTCGTTTACGCAGATTTGATATCTTTTACTTGTGGAAACAGAAGATTATGGGTATAATGAAACTAATTAGTTACCGCAATATTTTTTACTTTTAAGGGGGATTTTTATGAAACATATGTTACGCTGGATATGCCCTGTTTTATTCCTAAGTGTCTGTGCGACCGTCATCTGGTTTTTACACCTATTCACCGTGGAAAATGATTCCATGCAGGAAATCAACTGGCAGACTGCTGTTAAAATAGAAAGTGATGGTACACAAACTCCTATTTCCACAAATGAATTCTCCAACTCCACAGACTATTCTGGAACCTACCACTTTACTGGAATACTCCCAGAAGGACTATCCTCTGGTTATTTGCTGTTTGAAATCTCTGGAGCAAATCTTTCTTTGTCTTTAAATGGCACAGAGATTTACCATTCCTCTGCTGTCACTTTGGATGGTACTTATGCCATGTCTCAGGCTAATATCCCCTTGCCAGAAGGTGCTTCTGGGGAAGTAGTCATGATCTGTGAGATTATAGATGGGGAAAGTATTATGTTCCCGCCTTTCATTCGTTTTATACCAGATGGATTAAAAGATACACAGACTTTTGCCATTGCTAACCGTACTGCTTTCCCTACTGGGGCTGCTGCCTTGGCCTTCGTTCTAATTTTTGGCATTTTCCTGCTTAGTATCACATTGCATCAAATTGATTTCAGCCTGATCCCCCTTTTGATCGCTGCAGCAGGCCTAACTGTGTTCCGCATTGCACAGGGAGAAGGATATTATTTTTTACCTCAGCCTGTAACAACCCTCTTGAGCCATCCATGGATCGGATTTTTAACTTTTCTTGTATTTTTTGTGTATCTTGCTATGAATCGCCGTCATGACTTCTGGCGGCAGTTTGTGATTGCCTTTGCATGGAGTGCAGGTGTTCTGCTTCTCTGCTATCTTATTTCCCTATCCCAAAAAGGTTCCCTTTCTTTCTATATCAATGATTCCATATCCTCTTTATGGCAACATGGTATTTATGACGGTCTGCTCTACTGGCTAACCTGGTGGCTTACCATTGTCTGCGGATTCATTTCTGCTTACGGTGTTGCACGTTCCTTTAGTCAGCAACGTATTGAATCACAGAGAATTGCAACAAAACACCAACTACTCCTTGGTAGTTACCATTCTCTAGAGCAGCGGATGCGGCAAAGTAATGTTCTCCACCACGAGTTTAATCATAACTTAACTGCTCTTAACAGTCTGTACCAAAAAGGTGATCTTGAGGGCCTGAAGGCTCTGTTGGACAAGCTAACTGCCAAAGCTAACATGCAGGCACAAACACGATTTACTGATAATTTTACTATCAATGCCATCCTACAGGACGCTGCCATGCGAGCAGCTCAGATAGATACAAAACTCGACGCACAGATTCAAGTTCCTAAAGACCTTAACATCCCAGAACAGGATTTATGTTCTCTTTTGATGAACATGATGGACAATGCTCTAGAAGCCTGTGCTAAAGTAAATCAGACAGAAAAACGCCAGATTCATATCCGTATGATCATTCGACAGGGTTTTCTCGCTATACGGTGTGAAAATTCCTATGAAGGAAAAATACTAAAAAACAAAGACAATACCTTTCAGTCAACAAAAGACGATCCAGTCTCTCACGGCATAGGTCTTCGATTAATGTCTGCCATTGCAGAAAAATACCACAGTCTTATCAATGTCATGTATACCAATGATGGCAGTTTTATTGTGCAAACAGCACTACAGATTCCTGAAAATCCAGAAACTTGACACTGGTGGTTTGCTTACCAGACCAAAAAAGAAAGCCTGTAAACTTGTAGGCTTTCTTTTTTATTATCGTGATATGCAAAAGGAAGCTCCAGTGGAGCTTCCTTTTGTTCTATCGATTCATATAATGGATAAATGCTTCCTGAAACTCTCTGTAATATTTCCTTCCAATAGGAATCGGTTTCCCGTCATCCAGGTATACATAGTTGCGTCTAATCTCCTTTACATGCTCCAAATTAACTAGAAAACTGTTATGGCTACGGACAAATTGTCCCATTGGAAGTATTTTCTCAATCTCTATCATAGAAAAAGAAAAACTCTCATCACCATCTGTCCGATGAAACACAACACTGTGGTTTGCTCCTTCCACATATAAGATGGACGACAGAGAAATCCGGACAGCTCTCCCCCTTTTTTGCAGTACAACCGTTTTAGGACTATGGTTCAGTTTCCAGTCCGTATGTATAGCCTGTGTCAGTCTCTTTCGATCTATTGGTTTCATCAGGTAATCAATCGGCTGTACCTGATACCCATCTTTCAAATATTCCTCATATCCAGTAATAAAGATGATACTTACTCGATCCTCTCTCTCTCTGAGTTTCCATGCCAGTTCTATTCCTGTCATTCCTTCCATCTGAATATCCAAAAGAAGCAGATCAAAGAATTCTTTTCCCTCATCCAGTACTTTTTGAAGCTCTGCTGCCGAAGAAAAATCAGTAATTTCATGGATAATTTTATCTTCCGTCAGTATCTCATCACATAACTGGCAGATTTCTTCCCGTATTACGCCGTTATCTTCGCAGACTGCCAAGTGGTATGTGTGCATCCAGCTAACTCCTTTCCCCACAGATATTCATTATACAAAAACGACCAAATCGTTATAGATCTATTTCTATAAACCCGATCGTTACGCCCTGTATTCTATCACAAAAAATAGGAAATGACAACGGTGACTTATATTCCTGATAGGGTAAATTGCCATTCCTTCTCTCCACATCCAAGAGGTACGCAATATAAGTAGCACTTCTAGTAATGAGATTAAAAATAAACTTTATTTTTCTTCAAGTCTACGTTTCTCTGACCGCTTACCTGGTTACTTCTTTTTCCAGCCTGCTTTATTGTTATCCTATGTTTATATTACATCTTACGCAAAATACAATATCAACAGCACTATTCTATAAACATAATATTTGTACAAAACACTATTCTGGTCAAGCCTTTTTGCAAGGCTTAATTCCAAAAATTACTAAGTATTTCTGGATTCAAACGGTGCAACACCATTGTATGAAAGGCGCAAATGCCTATGAGGTACACTAGCAGCCTTGATCGCTGTGAAGAATCAGTCCTTTTTCTGCCTCCAAAGCCTTCTTAACTGTTGCTATTTCCTGAAAATCCTGCTTCAAAAGATTGGAAAAGATTTTGTTTTTTACTCCACGCACATAAGACAGTTTCTTTCTCATAATGCTTGCATAAAGATTACATTCTTGATTCATATACTTATAAATCGTTGTTTTGCTTAAAAAAACCCGTTGACTGGCTCGACAGGCTTTGCTATTTTTAAGTATACTTTCTTTTAAAAAATATAGTAGACAGTGTATATGATAAACAAAAAAGAACGATTACACTCACGAAGCCAATTATCATGCTCATATCAAAATTGTCTACAATAAATCCCATAATTGCGTTATCAGTTAGTTTTGACCAAATTCCCAAAACAATCAGTAATATTATCAAAATAAACATAACTGCAAATCCAGCATTTACACCCAACCAATAGTTGGACGGAAGAATAAATGACAAGAATAGCAGAACAACACAAAAGGAAGCCACAGACAGGAACAAATAAAATCCAAATTGGTATGCTGGGAAACAGAAATATGAAATTGTATTTACAATTAGGGTAACACAAAGCCCGATTATCGCTGCAATCCCTGCAAAGGCATAGCGACTACTGACAATCTGCTTTTTTGATATTGGTAACGCGATTGCGTACTTTCCCCATTTCCACTGTTCATCAGAATTTGCTAAAGTGATTAGCATAGAAGCCACTTCCAATGGTATCAACAGAAAACTGATATAAATAGCACCTGCACCTTCTAAAATAATCATCAAGGCTGCAATGATAGCTAAGTCCATAATCAGCCGGGTAACTCCGTATTTTTTCTTAACAGTCAAGAAGTCCTTTGTTAATAACCCTTTCATTGCATTTCCCCCTTTACATAAAACAACATTATTTCTTCAATCGTAGATGGATTAACGATTGCATTTGGATATTTTTTTGCAGCCTTATTGCGGTCTTTTACCAACACCTTAAATTGATAATCTTCTTTGCGGTATGCAATGATTTCAGATTTGTCCAGCGTATCGAATACAGCAGCTCCACAGCTTACAATTCCATAATTGTCAACCAGATTATCTTTGTCATAGGTAAAAATCAGTTTTCCCTTATGAATAAAAGTAATATAATCCGCCACTTTTTCTAAATCACTTGTGATATGGGAAGATACCAATACGGAATGGCTTTCGTCCTGCACAAAGTCAATTAACATATCCAAAACATCATCTCTAATGATCGGGTCAAGTCCGCTGGTGGCTTCGTCCAAAATCAACAATTCCGCTTTGTGAGAAAGTGCAACGGCAAAAGCAAGTTTTACTTTCATGCCTTTTGAAAACTCCTTAATCTTCTTGTCTTTCGGAAGTTCAAATTTCTCAAGAAATTGGCGATAAAGCGGCCACTCCCAGCCAGAATAAATGCCTGACATAAATTTCCCAATTTCTTCTGGTGTAAAAATATCTGGGAAGTGATTTTCGTCAAAGACAATTCCTAATTTATCTTTGATTTCAATTTCATTTGCAATGTGGTCTTTGCCAAAAATCAAAATTTCTCCTCCGCTTTTTTGCGTCTCATTCAGAATACAGTTAATCGTTGTCGATTTCCCAGCTCCGTTTTCTCCTATTAACCCCATGATAACCCCACGGGGTAAAAAAAAACTTATTTTATCAAGAACAAAATCGCCATAGTCTTTTGATAATTTTTTAATCTCTAAAATGTTTTCACTCATTTATTCGTCCTCCTGATACAAAAGTGTTAGCAAGCCTATCAGCTTATCCAAAGATATTCCGCTTGTGCGGGCAATTTCGATTGCTTCTGAAAATTTCTCCTCTATCTTTTTTTGCTGTTCTTCCAGATAGAAATCTTGATTTTGTGCTGATACATAACAGCCCTTTCCAGCAGTCGTTTCTATAAAACCATCTTCTTGAAGAGTGGCGTATGCCTTCTGAACCGTTAAGATACTGATATGCAATGATTTTGCTAATGATCTTACAGACGGAATTGCTTCTCCTGCTTTTAACTCGCCGCTCATAATTGCTGCTTTTATTTGCGATGCTATCTGCTCGTATAGAGGTCGGCTTGCCTTGTTGCTTATGACAATCTCCAAATTCTCACCGCCATTCCGTTTTATAGTGTATTACTGTTATAAATACAGTATAAAACACAATAAGGCGGTTGTCAATAGGTAATACAACAAAAAGCAGAGCAAACGGCTGTGTTTGTCTTGCTTTTCGCTGTATTACGAACCAAAACGTTATACTTTAATTCCAAGTGAGAGTTTTCTTCTTATTTTTTTCTCCATCTTCTCTTCCCTTCTGCCAGAAAAGATGCTACACTTAAATAGTTAGATAGGTATATAACCCTTTCTGGCTATGCCTGCTTGTTTAATTCCTTTTGCTGTGCTTCAATTTCCTTTAATTGCTTAATACGATTTTCGATTGCTCGATTACCCATAACAATTCTCGTTTCAACAAGCTTGTGCGTAGTAATCTCTGGCTAACGCGTCATAGTCAGTGTCTCTTTGTTGGAAATTGCAATTTCTGGTTCCTTAAATAGCTTCGATCGCTCATTCCTCTCCCATGTTCTTACACAGGCTTTCCAGTCTTTCATCTTGTTATTGCCAACATACCAGCCCTTTGCAGAATAAAAATCAATAAACTGTCCTGCATCTACTTTGTTTCCTCTCTCTTGACAATATTCCTGTACCTCTTGTAGTGTTGGAGGAATAAAACGATTACTGGCAGCAGATACCGTTTTTTCTTTGGATACGTTAGTATCTTTTTTTATTGTTTTTGCTTTGTTTATATATGCTTACACTTTCTCCTACTATTTCCTCTACGTTTTGCACTCCATTTTCTCCTACGTTATTCCTTCCATATATACAAGTAAAAGATACAAAATGATATTTGCTAGGGCAACCTTTCTTTCCTTTTTGGTATTCTATAAGTCCAGCTTGAATTAACTCATTTCTTATCTTGATAAACGTATCATCTCGACTTACTTGAATCATTGCCTTTAATCTCTGGTTATCTACTTGAATCCATTCCGACCAGTTACTTCTATTGTTAATGGAAATTAACTTATACCACAACAGTTGAGAAACACTTGATAAATGATTTGTTTCGAGCCAACGTTCAAAGTAATTTAATTCTTGTATGTAGTTCATAATTCTCCTTTCCGCAAGCCCTTGAATCATCTTCCTGTCTGCCCCGCCATACGCTACGAAGTCTGGTTACTTCTTTTTCCAGCTTGCTTTGTTGTCATCTTATGGCTATATCATGATATACTTGCACAAGTATATCATTCTGTGTTATACTATGATTATAATGGAAAAGATATAACTTGCCATTAGCAGAATAGGAGGTATACAATGGGAACTTCAGCAACTAAGGCAAAAAATAAATATAATGAATCTAATTATGATAGAATAAATTTAATTGTACCAAAGGGAAAAAAAGAGACCATCAAAAACCATGCTGTAGAACAGAAAGAAAGCTTAAACGGTTTTATTAATCGTGCAATAGATGAAGCAATAGAACATGATAATAGAAAGTTGGCATCTGCTGCCAGTATAGAAAGTGAGGAAAAACTATGATGTACCCTTATATGACACTTAATGATGATACAGAAATCACACATTTGGAAATGAAACCTGATGGAAGAGTCAAGGTTTATATTGAAACACCTGTGGAAAATGGTTTTCACAACGCAACAAAAATCTGGATAAGTATCTCAGGTAAAGCTTTACTTTGTAATAATGCCTCGCAAATTCCAAAAAAGATTTAAGAAATTTAATTCCATTTATCGAAGCCAATAGTAATACAATCATCAATAAATGGTATTCCCATTTTGATGAAATAAGATATTTCTGTTAAGTAAAATAACAAAACATGACAATAAAAAGTTGGCATCTGCTGCTAATAATCAAAGCAACCATCAAATGGCAGCAGACAACCGTACATTGACAGTATAATATATTCAACTAGGCAGCTGGTAGGACGGTTCTACCCATTCCGAGTCTCGCGGAAGGGGTGGTATATATGGTTACATATAGCGATTTATTTACTTTTGTAATTATGTTATGTGCAGTCATTACACTTGCTATTAACATCAGAAAAAATAGCCGTCCTGCTCCCTGGTAAAGAATAGGACAACTATTTCAAGTCAACTTATTACTCGCTGGGACGGGTAGTCTGCACCTACCTTCCAGCTGTCTTGTTAAGTATATTATAGCATATTAATAAAAAGCATCAATCATTACAAATATAAACACAAATAAAAAAGTTACAATAATTTTCGTTTCTCTTCTTATGGACTCTAAAATCTCACTATATCGTTCTTCTACGTACAGATAGTTTTTTCTGATATGTTAATCTGTTTTGCAATTTCTTTTTGTGTGACATCACCTAAAATCATTAATTCTACACACGTTTTCTGTTTGGAAGAAAGCATTTAATGCCCCCTTTCATTTACATGTATTTACCTTTCATCATGCAATAGCAATCAAATTCAAATGATAATCTCATCTATACAAGAAGAAACCATTAAATATTTTACTTTAGAACAAGCAGAAACTTTTTTAGAAGCATTAGAGATGGAATATAGTAGCACTTATAAAGCTCATACTCGCATTGATGATACTGGAAAGCCTTATCAAGTAGCAGAATATTAGGAAACACATACCTTACACTCAACATAAGATTTTCTTTTATATTGCTTTATTTGGTGGTCTTCGCAAAGGTGAAATAATCGCCTTACAATGGAGTGATGTCAATTTCTCTACAAACTCCATTACCATTAGTAAATCTACAGCACGAGTAGGACATGAACAGATTACAAAAACACCAAAAACCAAAACTTCTAACCGTGAAATTGTTCTTCCTGTTTTTGTAATGGAATTATTAAAATCTTATAAATTAGAGCAAAGTAAATATCGTTTAAGCATTGGCAGTCAATGGATTGGGAAAAACTTTCTTTTTATCCAATGGAATGGAAAACAAATGGATTTAAACACACCTTACCATACATTTAAAAAGATTATTAAGAATTACAATAAAACAGTAACAGAATCAAAGAAGCTTCCAGATATTCCGCTGCATGGACTAAGACATACATCCGCTACACTGCTTATCAGTCAGAATATTGATGTTCGTACCATATCCAGTCGTTTAGGACATGCCCAAACCTCCACAACCATGAATATTTATGCCCATAGCTTAAAGAAAATGGATGAAGTGGCAGCAGATACATTAGAAAATCTCTTTATAAAACAGGCATAAAAATGCATAAAAAAATTCAGTGTTGACCAAATGTTGACCAAACACTAAAAAACCACCTTTTCTCAGGTGGTTTTCTTTCTCTTAAATCTTCAATTTTCCTTATAAAATCGACCTTTTTGATAAAGCTAGCAACGGGAATCGAACCCGTGACCTCCTCACTACCAATGAGGTGCGCTACCGACTGTGCCATGCCAGCTTGTCCATGCTTTATGCATCAACAGTTGATATAATACTATATCCCACAGATTTTGTCAAGTCTATTTTTGCTTTTTTATGAGATACATTAGGGTTATATACTATGCTCTTCATGTATATTTTTTTACAAGACGCATCATCTTAAGCGCTGTCTAACAATTTCATAAGCTAGCACTCCTGTCGCTACAGAAGCGTTTAAAGAATCGATATCTCCATTCATAGGAATTGATGCAATCATATCACATTTTTCTTTAACAAGTCGACTTACTCCTTCTCCTTCATTTCCAATTACTAACCCAATTGGTCCTGTTAAGTTTAAGTCATACATTGTAGTTCCTCCCATATCTGCACAGACGAACCAGATTCCTTTTTCTTTCAATTCTTGAATTGTAGCAGCTATATTCGTTACTTTTGCAACTGGTGTATGATAAATTGCTCCTGCAGATGTTTTTGCAACAGTTGCAGTCAAGCCAACAGCACGACGTTTCGGAATAATTACGCCATGAGCTCCTGCCAAATTTGCGGTACGAATGATTGCGCCCAGATTATGCGGATCTTCAATTCCATCTAGCAGAATCAAAAATGGTGCTTCTCCTTTTTCTTCTGCTTTTTTCAAAATTGTTGACACCTCAACATATTCATACGCTGCAGCAAACGCTACGACGCCTTGATGGCTTCGATTTTGTGCAAGTTGACTTAATCGTTCTTTTGTTACAAACTGTATAATTGTATCCTGTTTTTTCGCTTCTCGTGTAATTGATTTTATTGGTCCATCTTGACATCCATCTAAAATAAATAAACGATCAATTGTTTTTCCCGAACGGTACGCTTCCAACACTGCGTTTCTTCCAACAATTGTTAATTCCTCATATCTCATAAATAATTTAACCTTTCTTTATTTACTATAAAAGTGTCGTCAATGACCAGACAGGCAGGGGATTTATCCCCTGTAATGGATGGACATTCGACGACCTGACCTGTATGAACAAGTAAGGCATTTGCCTAGATTGCGAATACAGGCAACGATGTCGAGAGTGCATAGCACAAAGACATCGGCTTCTATATCATAGTGGTGCTGGCAAAGCGGGCATGAAAGTTTACTGCGTAAAGCACTCAATCAGTGTTTTCATTTTTGTTTGCAGTCTATCGTGATTAAGAATTTTCGTTTTCTAAACATTGAATTCCTAGTTTCGTCAGAGTAACCAGACGCTCATATTCGCCTTTTAAATATAAGTAGCCCACTAAAGCCTCCCAACCAGTTGCCATACGATAATCCGTCATTGATGCATGTTTTGCAATCGTAACTGATTTTGCATTACGTCCACGTTTAAAAATCTGTTTTTCTTCCTCCGTAAACTCATTCATTAATTGTTTTACCAATTTGGACTGAGTTGTTGCTTTTGCAAAATAACTGACTTTCTTATTCAGATTATTCACTGACGTATTTCCACGACAAACAATTACTGTTCGTAAGATTATTTCATAAACACAATCACCCAAATAAGCCAGTACAAGCGGCGAATATAACGCCGCTTCTTCTGGTTTCAAATGGAACTGTGTTTTGATTGCTTCTACAAAATCAATTGTTTCTTTATTATTTATGCCCTCTTCCATACTACTCCTTGTCTTGTATCTTCTAAAATAATTCCTTTTTCTAAGAGTTGATTACGGATTTCATCGGCTCTCGTAAAGTTCTTTGCTTTTCTGGCAGCCTGGCGTTCTTCGATTAATGCCTCAATATCAGAATCTAACATTTCTTCTTTCTTTTCCGTAATAATTCCAAGAACATCGCAAAGTGTTACAATTTTCTTTTTTAATTCTGTAAGAAGCGTCTTGCTGCTTGTTTCTTTCGCATTAATATTAGAAAGCTTTACTAACTCAAAAATAGCTGAAATTGCATCGGCTGTATTAAAGTCGTCTTCCATAGCTGCTTCAAATTTTGTTACAAATTCCTCTGCCTCTGAAAGCACTGCTTTTTCCTCTTCGGTTAATTCTTCCACCGTTGAAGCTTTTAACATTTGATTCAAACGTGCGACTGCTGTTACAATACGATCCAATCCATTTTTCGCTGCTTCCATTAATTCTGCACTAAAGTTCAATGGGCTGCGATAATGAGCGCTCAGCATAAAGAAACGCAGTACCTGCAAATCGTATTTTTCTCCAATTTCACGAACAGTAAAGAAATTACCAAGTGATTTCGACATTTTCTTATTATCAATATTTAAAAATCCATTGTGCATCCAATAGTGAGCAAATTCTTTTCCATTTGCTGCTTCACTCTGGGCAATTTCATTTTCATGATGTGGGAAAATCAAATCTTCTCCTCCTGCGTGAATATCAATTTGATCTCCCAAATATTTTTTCGACATAACGGAACACTCAATATGCCAACCTGGACGTCCATCACTCCATGGAGATTTCCAAAATGGTTCTCCTTCTTTTTTTGGCTTCCAAAGCACAAAATCCAATGGATCTTCTTTCTCATCAGCACCACTTACTAAAAGGCTTCGATTCCCTGACTGCAAATCGTCCAAATTTTTATGAGATAATTTTCCATACTCTTTAAAACGGCGTGTGCGGAAATAAACCGTACCATTCTTCTCATAAGCATATCCCCGTTCTATTAAATCAGAAATCATTGCAATCATACCATCAATTTCTTGGGTTGCCAATGGATGGGTTGTAGCAGGTTTTACATTTAAATCTTCCATATCTTTTTTGCATTCTTTGATATAACGATTTGCAATTTCTTCTGAGCTTACGCCTTCTTCATTTGCCTTTTTTATAATTTTATCATCTACGTCAGTAAAATTCGATACATAATTTACCTTCATTCCTTTATATTCCATATAGCGGCGTACTGTATCAAACACGATCATTGGACGCGCGTTTCCAATATGAATATAATTATAAACCGTTGGTCCGCATACATACATACGTACCTTTCCTTCCTCTAAAGGAATAAACTCTTCTTTTTTCTTTGTTAATGTATTATAAACTTTCATAACTAATTTCCTTTCTTACTTCTTGCTGCAATTTTTTGACGCGTTTTTCTTGCTCGGATGCCTCTAAGCTCCAACATACGCCGAAGCTGTGCAGTTTCTCTCTTTAATTCTATAATATCAGTCAGTACTGGATCTGGCAAATGTACCTGATCTAAATCTTTTTGCGGTACACGAACATTATCTCTTTTTACAATACGTCCTGGTACACCTACTACAGTAGAATTGGGAGGAACTTCGTTTAATACTACAGATCCAGCTCCAATTTTACAATTATCTCCAATTGAAAAAGATCCTAACACCTTTGCCCCTGCACTAATCATAACATTATTTCCAATCGTTGGATGTCGTTTTCCCTTTTCTTTCCCAGTACCACCAAGTGTTACACCTTGATAAAGGGTAACATTATTGCCAAGTACCGCTGTTTCTCCAATCACAACTCCATGCCCATGATCAATAAATAACCCCTTTCCAATTTTAGCACCTGGATGAATTTCAATTCCTGTTGTACGGGCGGAATGCTGTGAAATCAAACGTGCAAGAAAATAATGTCTTTTCGTATATAACTTATGAGACAATCGATACCAAAGAATTGCTCGAAAGCTTGGATATAAAAAGATTTCACCAACTGTTTTAATTGCAGGATCTCTATCCTGAATTACTCTGGCTTCTTGTTTAATATAACGAATAATCTTCATATTTACCTCCTAATGTCGCACTTGCTGCGACATAAATTCAGGGATGGGTAAAAGTTTCTTTCAATCTTACCTCCTAAATAAGACAAAAAATCGCCCCTTAATATTAACTATTAAGAGACGAATTTATCCGCGGTTCCACTCTAATAAAGGTCCATGACCTTCCCTCTGGCATATAACGGATGCAAACCGTACCTTGCTACTCCATTCACAAGATCAGCTCCTGGATGCACTTCATATTCGCCTCTGTTAGAGCTGCTTTCAGCCAATGACAACTCTTCTCTGGTACTTCCTCGAATATTACTCTTCCACTCACAGCTTTTACACTGCATTTAGTTTATGAAAAAACAAGTCATTTGTCAAGCCCTTTTTCCTATTCCTAAAATTTTCTGCATCCTGCACATGCACTACATCGATTATCCTCCTGAAGTACATCTACATACTGATAGTTTGAGACTGGTGTTAAAATGCAAATTGCTTGGGCAGAAATTCCTTCCCCATTTCCAGTAAAACCAAGCCCCTCTTCGGTTGTAGCTTTAATATTGATTTGATTTCTGGAGATATGAAGTGCATTTGCTACGTTTTGCATCATTTGTTCTCGGTAAGGCGCCAACTTTGGACGCTGTGCAATAATTGTCGCATCAATATTACCAATAACATAAAGTTCATCTTCAATTAGTTTTCCCACCTGCTCTAATAACTGAATACTGGAGATCCCTTTATATTGCGGGTCAGTATCTGGAAAATGTTTCCCAATATCTCCCAAGGCCGCAGCCCCTAAAAGTGCATCCATAATTGCATGAACAATTACATCTGCATCCGAATGTCCTAATAACCCTTTTTCATATGGAATTTTTACTCCACCTAAAATTAAGTCTCTTCCTTCTACTAAACGATGGACATCGTATCCCATTCCAACTCTCATAACTACCTCCTAACGAATGATTCGTATTCTTTTACTAATACAACGCACACTAATATCATCTTGCATTCCAAATGCTTCTCCATCTGCATGCACTTTACGTGGCTCATTTACCGTTAAACGAGCTTCTTTACACTGCACGATACGAACCCCTTTCTTTCTTATATGATGCCCAGAAATTGCTCTCAATAAAATAGGAATCAACGATAGTTTTCCTCTTCCATATACCATACATACATCAATTAACCCATCAGAATAATCTGCTTTTGGTGCAAATTTAAATCCACCGCCCTCAAATGGATGAATATGAAACGAAACAAAACAAATTTTCGTCATTGGATATTTTTTCCCTGTATCTATTTCCAATACACCGTCCACTGGTGTAAAATGAATCAACCGATAAATTCCTGTTAATAAATAGCTAATTCTTGTTAAATGGTATCGATTAAAAAATCTCTTTGTTTTAGAATTTAATAGATCATAACATACTTCTGCATCCATTCCCATACCACAACTTACAGCAAAACGTCGATTTGTTACTTGCCCTCCTCCCGTCAATACCACACCATAATCGAGCCACTCATATTGTGATGGATTTAAAATGTGTTTTACTCTTTTTGTAAGATATTCCAAACATTTTTCTGAGCATTTTAGACTACGTGCAAAATCATTTCCAGAACCAGTAGGAATATAGCCAAGCACAACATTTCTTTCAAATGCAATTCCGTTGATAACTTCATTTACCGTACCGTCTCCTCCTACTACTACAATCATAATTTCTGAATCATAATTATTATGAATTTTCGTTAATTCTGCGGCGATTTGTTTTGCATGTCCTTCATATTGTGTAAAATATACCTTATATTCTTTTCCAGAACCACGAAACATGCTTTCTATTTTATTCCATACTTTCATTCCCTTTCCAGAACGAGAATTTGGATTTACAATAATATTGATCATATCCGCCTCCTGATATGTCTCATAACTATTCCTAAATTCCACTATTAGTCAAATGTATCTTTATAATAAACGTTACAATTAACTCATAAATAGATACTTACTATAAATTGGATACTTCAATAAGGAGTTGAATAGTTACCATTTTTATTTATTTAGTATATCACATCTCCTCTGTCCGACACAATATTTCAAAAATTAAAAGAAAATAAACTCATTTTTATTTTTTAACAGATTTTTTAAATTTAGCCTCCCACTGCTCAATCACTCCATTTTATCAAAAGAACTAATTTTATATTTTTTCAAAAAAGTCTTGACAAATTTAGCCTTGCATCTTATAATAAATTTGCAATCAGATATTGATTACAGCTTTGGGATCTTAGCTCAGCTGGGAGAGCATCTGCCTTACAAGCAGAGGGTCACAGGTTCGAGCCCTGTAGGTCCCATTATTGTTTTTTAATAACTTTATATGGCGGAATAGCTCAGTTGGCTAGAGCACACGGTTCATACCCGTGGTGTCATGGGTTCAAATCCCTTTTCCGCTACTTATTTTAAACACTGTCCTATTTTAGGACAGTGTTTTTTTATCGTGATATGCAAAAAGGCGATGTCGGGAAATGCAACAATCCATTTACAGATAAAATAAGAGAAGATGAAGGAATAAGTATGTTCAAACACCCCCAAGATAAGCTTATTTTATCATAATTTACATAAATATATTGATTTTTCTTTTAAGAAATGATATTGTAGAAATATATTTTTTAGGAGGTATAGATGAACGTTGGAATTTGTGATGATGAAAAATACATTCATCAAGAAATTGGAAGACTTCTAGAAAACTTCTTCCATACATATAATATAACATACCAGGTTTATTCTTTCTTTTCCGAAAGTGAAATCCTAAACTCTTCTCAAGAATTAGATTTACTAATTTTAGATATAGAGATGGATAATGGAAATGGTATTCAAGTCAAGAATTTCTTTGAATATTCTCATAAAAGAACTGCTATTTTATTTTTAACTAACTATGTAGATTATATGCCAAAAGCATTTGGTGCAAATGTATACGGTTTTTTAATAAAACCAGTAGAAAAACAACAGCTTTTTTCTTATCTGATAAAAATCGTATCATTTACTAATTGGCAAAAAAATATCGAATTACAATCTGGACATTGGATCAATAGTAGAGATATTCTTTATATAAAAAGCAACCATAACTATAGTTATGTTATTACAATAGACAAATCTGCTCACATTATAATAAAATCATTAAACAAATGGGAGAATGAATTAAGATCCTATGGATTCTTCCGAATTGATCATTCATACCTTATTAATATGGAACATATTGATTGCATTATCAATGATACTTTAGTACAGATAGGTGATACTAAATTGAAAATTTCCAGAAGAAGGCGAAAGGAGTTCCTAACAGCTTATCAAAACTATAGTTTTTTTAATGCTAGGTAAAACAATAATGCTAGAGTTTTTATTTAAAGTTTTTAATAATGTACTACTACTAGTTATTCTATATCGATGGATTTTCCAATACTCCTGGAACAATAAAAAAAGAATTTATTTCCTATATATATTAATATGTGGATTCTTATTATCAAATTTTCTTTTTTTCTCAAATCATATCAGTAATATTCAGATTATTCTAACTATACAACTGATATCTGCTATACTTCTTTTTCAAGGCTATTTAAAAAGTAGAGTATTTCTTTGTTTTCCTAGCTTTATTATTCAATCATTAATTGAAACTTTAATAGACATTCTTATATGTCACTGCAATAGTATATCACTTAAAATATTTTATGAACACTTTTGGTGGAATATATGGGTTGAATGGGGAATGTTATTACTTTATTCCCTTTTAGGATATCTAATTCGTAAAAATAACTGGTCTCTTATTAAAATAAAAAATAATCATACAATCTTCTATATTTTTCTACTGTTTCTCTCTGTAGGAATATTCTTTATAGAAGGAGGTATTGAATTTTATTCTATATACGGAGGTATTGAAAAATTAAACCGACTAATGGGAATAGGAATCAGTATTGTATATCTTTGCTTTATCTTAATTATAATTATACTATTTAAATTGTATAATATAAACAAAACAAATCAAGAAAACATAAAAATGAATCAACAATATCTTCAAATACAAGAAAAATATTATGAAGAACTTGCACAAAAAAATGAGGATATACGACGATTTCGGCATGATTATCGTAGTCACTTAGAAATGATACAACATTTAGAACAACATCATCAATATCATGATTTACACAAATATATGCAAGATCTTCTAAAAGTGAAAAAGAATGATGAACAAATATACTTCACTGGTAATACAATCATAGATGCCATTATATATGATATGAATCGTAAAACAGCAGCAGCTGGAATAACCTTACGATACAAAGGAACTCTTCCCAAAACTCTTCCTTTTGCTTCTATTGATCTATGTACTATTTTTTCTAATATTTTTCAAAATGCTTTTGAATCTTGCCAAAGAGTAAATACAGAGTCTAAAATAATATTTTTAGACATAAAACAATATAAAGGCATGCTTTTTATTATTATACAAAATTCTTCTAAATCTATACAAACTAACAATAAAGGAGAGTTAATTAGTTACAAACGTAACAATGGAAACCCTGGAATTGGAATGAAAAATATTCAAGATGTAGTAAACCGCTATCATGGAAGTATATCGTGGACGTTAAAAGACAATTTATTTTACATGAAAATTATGATAAGATCCACCAGTTAGATATTAATTTAACCAATTAGATAAAATAAAATGACAATTACTATTATTCATGCTATATTTAAATTACAAAAATTCAACTGTTGCAACGGAGAATAAATTAATTGGAACTTAATTTAACAATAATAAAAAGGGAGGGATAAAAAGGCAGAATGTAACAGAAAACGTCCGCTGGAAACAGTGCTGATACAGGAAGCAAGTTAGTAATCAAAAAATACAAAGAATAGGCCAGTAGTCGGTAGAATATCAATCCATGGGGCATGATCCCGTTTAGGAGCTTAACTGACACCCTGGTTATGGATAGGCAGAACAAAGGACGTGAGGATCTCTGGAGACAGAGATGATCCTGGTGGACATAGAAGGTTAGCTGCCATAGAGGGAAGGGTATACACAAGACCATGTAGAAGAGAAAGGAAGACGTTCTATTTTGTGTATCCTGTAATCACTATTTCAGTACCAGATACATCGAATATCCATGACAGTGACTTGTTCACTGAGATATGAAAGGTAAAAAAACTTGAATTTTCAACAAAAAACACTTGATTATATGAGGAAGATAATATGCATGTAGACACTGACATTTTAGAGTTAATTTTAGATTTGATTTTTGGAGGAAGACATAAATAAATAATAATAAAGAACAAGTTTTTTTGTTAATTATTACTTATGTCCTATAATTTCCCACAATCAGTACTTTTTTAATGGCTTTATCCTTAATACACATCAACATTTTTTAGTAAAGGAGAACAATATGAATAAACCATTAATGAAAAAAATAAGTAGTTTCATTATTATTATAACAATAATATGTTCTATATTCCCTCAAATTACTTATGCTAACTCTAGTAACCTAACACTAGAAGGTTCCTCAAGATTATTTGATTCATCTGAGATTGCTATCAAAGATAAATTATTTTTAGAGAAAATGGAAACTTTTTTATCAGAATTTTCAATCGATCAAAATGGAAACTTAAAATTAAATACAGACTTAACATTACTATCCCAAGAATATAAACTTTCCAATTACGAGCAGAAAAAGCTTCAAGAAATATTAAATATAGCTCCTATCGTGCACCAAGATAGTACTATTCCAATTACCAGAGTTTTTATAGAAAATGGTAAAATTTATTTTGATAATGTAGATGTTAAATCATTTCTATTAACAGCAGCACAAGTAGGTCCTGCCGCTATTTATGCTGCACTTACTGCTTTAGGTACTGTAGTTTCTAGTCCTGTTGGGGGTACAATTATAGCAGTTCTTGGCATTATAGGACTTCCAAGTCTAAGTAGTTTTTGTTATACAGTCATTCAAGCAGCTGCAACTGGACGTGGAGCCTATATAGGTGTAGAAATGAACGGTATTTTTCCAAACATTGTCTCTGGAGTATGGTAAAAAGGAAACAAATTTTATGAAAACTATGCAATTTTATCGAAACCTAAACTTATTCGCATATATTTTGATTGGCAGTGCATCCATTGGTGCATATTCGAATAGGAATATTCCAATTGTATTTTGGATTGCGATGGGAATAATCGGAGGAATATTAGCAATTAGCAAGTTTTTATATCTAAACCGCCAAAGGCGTCCTTATTTTTCTTTTATTCTGTCAGATCTTCTATTCATTGCAGCATTTAATTATGTTGTTTATCTCCTTCCAAACACACTTGGAATATTAAAGAGTATTATTGGAGCTGTCCTTTTTGTTGGATATATTGTATGCGTTTTTCGCCGCTTAAAATGGTGGTAGTCGCCATTTTTTACATAACGAATTGATAATAACGAAATAAAGCCCCTCCACTTTAATCTAAAGAGAACATAAGTGGAGGGATTTTATTGATTCCCTTTTATAGTAAATTCAAAAAATTTTATTATAATGTTCTTTCTCCCAATTTTTATTTACAATAAAAATGCCAAAACATACAAGAAGTAATGCCACAATACTCTTCCAGCCAAAAGCCTGCTCTCCCTCTTGAAGCAGCCATGCAGACAATAGTACTCCAAAGATTGGATTCATAAATCCAAACACAGCCACTTTGGATACTGGATTATATTTTAATAAGATTCCCCAAAGAGTGTAGGCAATTGCAGATAACAGTCCAAGATAAAGAAGCATTGCAATCCCTACTCCTGTTATATGGACTAGTTTTCCGCCTGCCGCTAATCCGCAAACGACCATAATCAATCCTCCAAACAAGAATTGATAGCCACTTAATATAACAGGATTTTCCTTTTTAGAATAATCTTTTATTAATACGGATGAACATGCATATGCAATTGTAGAAAGGAAAATACATCCTTCTCCTGCAAAACTCATATTCATATCCAATCCACTGCCATTTAAGTTGACAATTACAACTCCAGCAAATCCGATCAAACATCCTATTGCTTTTGCTATTGTCATCTTTTCTTGACGAAAAATTAAACTTGCCACAACAATGGATACAAAAACATTTGTTCCAACAATAATGGACGATTTTACTCCTGTTGTATGTGCCAGTCCAATGTAAAATAATAAGTATTGTAAAATCGTCTGAAATAAGCTTAACTTCATAACAAGCGGCCATGACTGTTTCTTTGGAAACAGCCATCGCCTATTTAATATACTTCCAATTAAAATTGTTAAAAGTCCTGCGATTGCAAACCGACATCCAGCAAACAAAATCTGAGTGGCGGTATCCGCTGAATCAATTTCAAAGAACTGATATCCTAATTTAATACATGGAAATGCACTTCCCCAAAATGCACAACAGATTAATGCTCCAATGCAAACAATAACAGTATTGGTCATAAATTCATTTTTTTGTTTCATGCCTTTATCCCACCATTAATTAAAGCCAAAAATTCTCTGGCAGAATTTATAACCACTAATCACTGTTTTTCTTCCTAGTGGTCCTGGCATATTAATCGTCATACCAAGAAAACGACGATAACGAAGTTTATGATACATTTTAATATTAGAGTGTTTCATATATTGCCATAGCTCTTTCTTCTTTTGAAGCATTTCTTTTGTTCCGCCCCGAATTAACAATACAGAGGAAACTACCGTTACAATTTCTAAATAATGATACATATAATCACGCAGCTTTTTATTCTCAATCTTTGTTAGATCATAACTATCATACATAATTTGATTTACACGAATCTGCTGATCCAATCGAGAAATCATTACTTTTTCATTTACGGATTGATCTTCTCTACCAATATAATACCGATAAAAATTGACATCTAAGTAATACATCGTTTTCACATATGGCAATGGATAATAAACATAAATATTATCTACATAAAACGTGTGTTTTGGGAGTTTTAGTCCACATTCCCTAAGTAATTCGGTACGATAAATAACAGAATGCATTAAAATATAATGACCAACTCGGAATGATTTTACATCTTCCCATGTAAAAAACTCTCCAATCGGCAATGCATGATGATAATGCATTACTTTTTTTCTGGCAGCGCCTTCTTTTTCATATACAAAATTAGAGAATAAAACATCTAATTCTTGCTTTTCTTCTACCACACGCCGAATTAGATTTAAAATTTGCTGATAAGCTGACTCATTCACCCAATCATCACTATCAACTACTTTAAAATATTCTCCTGTGGCATTCGCAATTCCAGTATTGACTGCTTCCCCATGCCCTCCATTTTCCTGATGAATGGCTCTTACAATACCTGAATGCTCCTTTTCCAAACGGTCCGCAATTTCAGCAGTGCGATCTTTTGAACCGTCATCCACAATAAGAATTTCTACTTCTTCGCCTCCTGGCAACAAACTTTGCACACATTTTTCCATATAATCCTGTGAATTATAACACGGAATTGCAATCGTTAATAGTTTCACGTTTCTCCTCCTCTGGTTTTAGTGTTGTATTAAATAAATAGATAATAATTACCACCATTCCAAAACTTAATACTACCGATAATAATGGATTGCTACTAATAATTATATTTATAATAGTATAATTTGTAACTGCTACTGAAAATAAGTTGGCTGCTGCATGAAATACAATAGGAGCCAATAATGTACGGAATCTCTCATATAACAATCCCATTAAAAGACCAAGCAAAAATGCATAGAAAAACTGTAAAATATTTCCATGGCAGAGTCCAAAAATTAAAGATGATACAATTAATGCAACAGGAAACTTACAATAAGTACGCAGTCTACGGAAAATCAATCCACGGAATAGAACTTCTTCCATAATTGGAGCTGCTAGTCCCATTGATAAAAATTGGATCCAAACAGGACCTGAATATTGAATTTCAGCCATTTCTTCATAGACATCTGGAAATAGCTGAATTAGCCCAGACAATATTACAATAAAGTTACCAGCAAGACCTCCGAAAATGCCAAGCAGAATAACCAAAATCCAATGTATTGGATTCGTCTTCTTATAAACTGGCACAAGTCGTCTGCTATCTCTAGAATAGAAAATCCAGAGAACTGCTGCAATAATCAGATCAACTCCCAATACAATCGCCATTTGGTAATTCATAACTTGCTGTTGATATAATTGAAGTAATCGTACATCGTCTAAATTCGGATTTGCAGTTGTAAGACGCCATATCCACACACCACTAATCAATGTTACAAGAACAAGGTTAATCGCAAAATACACGATTAGCGGGTAAATTAATTTCCATATTCGGATAAACCATCCATCACTTCTCATCTGTTTTCCTCCTCATTTTAAGAACTGCATTTAGTATAACACACCATATAAAAAAAAGGAATTGGAATTTTCTTATAATTTTCTTAATGAAACTTTTGTCTTCTCCTATCTGATAAATAAAAAATCTGCCACTACATAAATGTTTCATGTAATGACAGATTTTTTCTTACTAACATATTAATCAATTGTTGCAATATCTACTAACGTAAGATGTTCATCCCTATTTTCCAAACTTGTAATTAATGCATTTGCTGTATCAATTGAAGTCAATACATTCACACCAGTTTCAATTGCATTACGACGAATGATAAAACCATCATGGCTCTTCTTTGCGCCCTGACTTGGAGTATCAATAACAAGATCAATCTGATGTCCCAAAATTAAATCCAAAAGGTTTGGAGAATCCTGTTCAATTTTATTGACCATTAATGCCTCTACTCCATTTTCATTCAAAATCTTAGCGGTACTCTTTGTCGCATAAATTTCATATCCAATTGCTTTAAAACGACGTGCAATATCAACTGCATCCAACTTATCTGCATCTTTTACTGTAATAATCATCTTTTTAAACTTAGGAAGTCTTACTCCAGCTCCAAGGAATGCCTTATACAATGCTTCATTAAATGTCTTTGCAATACCAAGACATTCTCCTGTTGATTTCATTTCTGGTCCAAGTGCAATATCCGCACCACGCAGTTTTTCAAATGAGAAAACTGGCATTTTAATCGCAACATAATCTGCCTCTCTTTGCAGTCCTGGCTCATAACCTAATCCTCGAATCGTATTTCCAATAATAACTTGTGTTGCTAAATCTACAATTGGAATTCCTGTTACTTTACTAATATATGGAACGGTTCGGGAAGAACGTGGATTTACTTCAATTACATAAACTTCATCATTGGCTACAATAAACTGAATATTAATCAAACCTTTTACATGTAACGCTCTTGCCAATCGTCTTGTATATTCCACAATTACTTTCTTAATCTTCTCACTGATGCTTCTTGCTGGATATACAGAAATACTATCACCAGAATGAATACCTGCACGTTCAATATGCTCCATAATACCTGGTATTAAAATTTCTTCTCCATCACATACTGCATCCACTTCAATTTCTTTTCCCATTAAGTACTTATCAACTAAAATTGGATGTTCTTGCGTAATACGATTGATAATACCAATAAACTCTGTAATATCCTTATCATTAATTGCAATCTGCATTCCTTGTCCACCGAGTACATAAGATGGTCTTACAAGCACTGGATAACCTAAGTCATTCGCGGCTTGAATTGCTTCCTCACAAGTAAATACGGTATGACCTGCTGGTCTAGGAATACAACATTCTTCCAAAATCTGATCAAACAATTCTCTATCTTCTGCCGCATCGACATCTTTTGCAGAAGTTCCAAGAATTGGAACTCCCATTTTCATCAAAGCTTCCGTCAGTTTAATCGCAGTCTGTCCACCAAATTGTACTACAGCTCCATCTGGTTTTTCCAATTCTACAATATTTTCTACATCCTCTGGCGTCAATGGTTCAAAGTACAATTTATCCGCAATATCAAAATCTGTTGAAACTGTTTCTGGATTATTATTTACAATAATCGTTTCATATCCTGCACGGCTAAATGACCAAGTACAATGCACCGAACAAAAATCAAATTCAATTCCCTGTCCAATACGAATCGGTCCAGAACCAAGTACTAATACTTTTTTCTTTCCACTTGTTTCTACTACTTCATTTTCACTTCCAAATACAGAATAGTAATATGGCGTAGAAGCAGCAAACTCAGCCGCACAAGTATCTACCATCTTAAACGCTGCATGAATCTCCCACTCATCTCTAAGTGCTTTAATTTTCTTTTCTTTTTTTCCAACTAATTTGCCAATTACAGCATCTGGAAACTCTAAACGTTTTGCTTCTGCAAGTAGTTCTTTTGTAAGCGGTTCTTTCTTTAAACGTTCTTCCATTTCCACTAAGATTGCAATTTTATCAATAAACCATATATCAATCTTTGTAATATCATGAATAACATTGTATGGAATATTGCGACGAAGGGCTTCTGCAATTACAAAAATACGACGGTCATCAACACGGTGCAGCATTTCCATAATATCATATTCGTCTTTATCGGAATAATCTTCATAAATCAAACTATCCACATGCTGTTCCAGAGAACGGAGTGCTTTCATTAAACCAGCTTCAAAGTTATTGGCAATTGCCATAACTTCTCCTGTTGCTTTCATCTGCGTTGTCAAAGTACGTTTCGCACTAATAAATTTGTCAAATGGAAGACGAGGAATTTTTACAACACAGTAATCTAGCATTGGTTCAAAACTTGCATAGGTTTTTCCTGTAATCGCATTTGGAATTTCATCCAATGTATATCCAAGTGCAATCTTCGCAGCTACCTTTGCAATCGGATAACCTGTTGCCTTAGATGCCAGTGCAGAAGAACGGCTTACACGAGGATTTACTTCAATCACACAGTATTCAAAACTATCTGGTTTTAATGCAAACTGAACGTTACATCCCCCTGTAATCTTTAATTCACTGATAATATTCAATGCCGATGTACGCAGCATCTGGTATTCTTTATCTCCCAATGTCTGAGATGGTGCAACTACAATGCTATCACCCGTATGAACGCCGACTGGGTCAATATTTTCCATATTACAAACGGTAATTACATTACCTACACCATCACGCATTACCTCATATTCAATTTCTTTCCAGCCAGCAATGCAGCGCTCTACTAATACTTGACCAACTCGGGAAAGACGTAACCCATTTGCTAAAATTTCTTCCAGTTCTTCTCGATTATGGGCAATACCGCCGCCGCTTCCACCAAGTGTATAAGCAGGACGCAACACAATTGGATATCCAATTGTCTCTGCAAATTTCACACCATCCTCAATATTTTCCACAACAAGGGAAGGTGCACATGGCTCATTAATTTTTTCCATTGTTTCTTTGAATTCCAGACGATCTTCTGCCTTCCGAATTGTCTCTGGTGTCGTACCAATCAAACGGCAGTTATGTTTTTCCAAAAATCCACTTTCTGCCAATTCCATGCCCAGATTTAATCCTGCCTGCCCTCCAAGTGTTGGAAGAATGCTGTCTGGTTTTTCTTTTTCAATGATTCCTTCTAATACTGGAATCGTTAATGGCTCAATATAAACATGATCTGCAATGTTTTTGTCTGTCATAATCGTTGCTGGATTAGAATTTACAAGTACTACCTGCACTCCCTCCTCTTTTAAAGAGCGACATGCCTGTGTTCCTGCATAATCAAATTCTGCTGCCTGTCCAATTACAATCGGACCAGAGCCAATGACTAATACTTTTTTTATACTGTTATCCTTTGGCATATTATTTCTCCTCCATCATCTGAATAAAACGGTCAAACAAGTATGCGCTATCCTGTGGTCCAGGGCAAGCTTCTGGATGAAATTGTACTGTGAATATATTTTTTCCAGTATAAGCCAATCCCTCATTCGTACCATCATTTACATTTACAAATGCTGGTACTGCAATCTCTGGGTCTAATCCGTCCGTGTCTACTACATATCCATGGTTTTGAGATGAAATATAAACTCTTCCAGTTTTTAAATCTTTCACTGGATGATTTCCTCCTCTATGTCCATACTTCATCTTGTGTGTATCACATCCATTGGCAAGCGCCATAAGCTGATGTCCCAGACAAATTGCAAAGATTGGAATATCTGTTTCATATAATTTCTTAATTTCTTGAATAATCTCTGTACATTCCTTTGGATCTCCAGGACCATTGCTTAACATGATGCCATCTGGATTGGCTGCAATAATTTCTTCTGCCTTCGTATCAGCTGGGTAAATCGTGACTTCACATCCTCTATCATTCAGAGATTTTGCAATATTTCTTTTCGCACCTAAATCCATTAATGCTACTTTATATCCCTCACCAGGCAATATAGATTTTTCTTTACATGTTGTTTTCATTACTACGCCAGTAGGAGTATATTGTTTCATACGCCTGATTGCTTCATCTAAATCATAATTTTCATTACGTGTAATCATACCATTCATAGTACCCTTTTCACGTAAAATTTTTGTCAATGCCCGAGTATCAATTCCTGCAATCCCAGGAATATCATTTTGTTCAAGGAAATGTTGGATCGTATCCTCACTGCGGAAATTACTTGGAATACGCGATAATTCACGAACAATGTATCCATCTGGCCATGGCTTTCTTGATTCCATATCTTCATAACAAATACCATAATTACCAATTAGTGGATAAGTCATCACTACTGCCTGCCCAGCATAGGATGGATCGGTCAAAACCTCTAAATATCCAGTCATAGATGTATTAAATACAATTTCACTGATTACTTCTTTGTCCGCACCAATTGCAGTACCAGTAAACACATGACCGTCTTCTAAAATCAGAAATGCTTTCATTTTCCATCGTTTCCTTTCTTTGGTTATTCTAATACTAGTCCTGGCTTTCAATGAGTATATATCAGAATTCTGAATTCTCTTGAAATCGTCCCATATTATGTCTCTGAGCAAAAAAAAAGCACCGTTTCGGGATGTATCCCGTACTGCGTGCACCGGTGTTCGTTTATTTCATTATACAGGCGCACAATATGCCCTTCTTTTACATTGTGGAAATAGTACCATAAATACAAATTTTTTGCAAGCCTATTTTTATACAAAAAAATTGTTACTGCCAATTTTTTTTTGGATATCTCCATTTTTTTACTTATTTGAAATAAAATCAGACCCTTTTACAGAAACTTCCTTGTTTTTTTGTTAAATATAAATATTATTTTTTCTTAGACACAAAACAAGCGAGAACAAAATTATTCCCGCTTGAAACTTATACCAATACCAAAATATATTTATTATTTTTCTATTCAAAAAGTAAAGCGTTCAATTTATCGTTTTGGTATCTTTCGCTTTAAATATTCCCATGCATAAATAAATGTATTTTGAATCAACTTCCACTCAATCCTACAGTAGTATAAAATATGTTCTTTACAAAATGGTACTTTTTTGCATTGCTTTCTTGTCCTTATACCTTCTTTTATTCCTTCTATATAATCTTTTTCAAATCCTATTTTTTTAAAGAATCTCCATTTAATCAAACAACCTATGGAAATCGGAATAAAATTAACAACATGTTGAATAAGTGGCATATTCTTATAATTCAGATAAATATTATTGCGCGCTGCAAGTCTCACTTTAAATGAATTATATTTGGAACCACTAGTACCACTACCAACATGATATACAATTGCTTTTGGACAATATACATTTCGATATCCGTAAATCTGAGCACGATATCCGATATCCACATCCTCTAAATAAGCAAAATGCATTTCATCAAAATATCCTATTTTTTTGAATACACTACGACGATAGATCGCAGCTCCTGCACAGGCTGAAAATACTTCGGCTGTTTTTTTATAAGAGGATACAGGATGATCCACACCTCTTTGAAATGCCCATCCTAAAATATTATACATATCTCCTGCATCATCTAATTTTGCACGATTATGGAATTGTACCATCTTACTGCTAACAGAGAAAATATCTCTTGAACGGCTGATTTCCTGCACGAGCGAGCGAACGTAATCTTTATCTACTGCTGTGTCATTATTCAGTAAGATTACATAAGGAGTTTTTGAGGCCTGAATTCCAACATTTACACCTCCGCTAAATCCCAAGTTTTTTTCCATAACCATTACTGAAACATTCGGATAATGCTTCTTTATAAATGATACACTTTCATCACTAGAAGCATTATCAATTACTAATGTCTCAAAGTGGGTATAGGACTGCTTGGACAGAGAGTCCAAACAGTCTTTCAAAAATTTCATTCCATTATAATTCGGAATTACAACTGTAACTTTGTTAGCCATATATTATCCTTTTCTACCAAAGATGCCTCCCTTGGTCATATCAACTGAAAAATTATTACAATTTAAAGAAAGATTTGGATTATAATATGGATCTCCTTCTAACAAGAATTTCTTCCAACGTTTCTGGAACTTTTGAATTTCCCCATTGAATCTCTGAATCTTTTCTTCAGTATCTTCATATCCTCTGGATTTCGACTCATAATGATGCAATTCTGCTGCTGGGTTATAAACAATCAACTTACCAAGTTTACGCACTTTTAAACAAAAATCAATATCATTAAATGCAACAGCAAACTCTTCTGTCAGTCCATCTACTTCCTCAAAAATTTCTTTTCTTACCATCAAACAAGCTGCGGTAACTGCGCTATAGTCCTGAGCACAGAGAGAACGTCCCATATAACAAGGCTCATTTGCCTGTGCCCCCGCGAATACATGTCCTGCTACCCCACCAATACCTACAATAACACCAGCATGTTGTACCGTATCATCTTCATAATATAATCGAGCTCCAACAATACCTACATCTTCACGCATTGCATAACCAAGCATCTCTTCAAATACATCTTCATTTATTACTTCTGTATCATTGTTTAACAGTAACAGATATTCTCCATTAGCATAACTTACACCAAAATTATTAATCGCAGAATAATTAAATTCATGTTCCCAATATACAACTGTTACTTTTTCATTTTCCTTTTCTATCTTTTTATAGTAGTCGAATGTTTTCTTTTCCTCACTATTATTCTCTACTACAATGATTTCAAAGTTGTCATATGTTGTACGCATTAATGATTGAATACATTTATCCAAATCATCAATATGGTCCTTATTTGGAATAATTACGGATACAAGTGGATGATATGGCAATTTAAAATGAGAGCGATACATACCATAATATGGCCCCATCTCCACCGTTCCATTAATTCCTACACGTTTATAATGATCCTCAATTGCAGCCACTCCAGCTTTAAATGCATATAATTTACTTTCTGGATTTTCCGCAGTAGAATCCATATGTGCTCTCCAATGATAAAGAACTTTTGGAATATGATAAATTTTATTAGAAAGCTCAATACTTCTAAAGATAAAGTCATAATCCTGTGCACCATCATATTTAGAAGTAAAACCTCCAAACTGATCCACCAATGTCTTTTTTACTACAAATAAATGGCAAATATAATTAACAGAACAAAGCAAGTCAATATTAAAATCTGGCTTAAAGTTTGGCTCAAAATGTCTCTTACCATCCATATCTACTTTATCTTCATCACTATAAAGTACATCCACTTCTGGATTACGGTTAAGTATCCTTACGCACTCAAACATCGCATTTGGTGCTAACAGATCATCATGATCCAATAATGCAATAAAATCACCTGTAGCCAATTTCAATGCTTCATTTGTATTACCTGAAATCCCCTTATTTTCTTCTAAAGCGACAAATTTAATTCTGGCATCTGCATCAGCATATTGTTTTAAAGCTGCATTCAGTTCTTTATTTGTACCGCTTCCATTTGCCAGACACAGCTCCCAATTAGAATAAGTCTGCTGCTGTACTGATTGGATCATTTCATTTAAGAAATTTAATGGTGTGTTATAAACAGGAACAATAATACTCATCTTAGGACGATAAGAAAATTTCACCTGTCTTTGACGTGCTAATTCTGCTTTTCCAGGTTTATTTCTTTCAAACCATCTCTGATAATTAACCATGTCCATTCTCAGCACTTTTCTAACTACTTTTGTAACAGTTTTTCTTACACCATTAGCCTTCAGATAAGTATAAGTCTTAAAAATACTAGAATATTCCCATCTTGCTCTTCTCGCCAAATCTTTACGATTCAATGGAACTGTATATCGATTCTTTTCCATTCCATTTTTATCTGCTTCAATTATTTGAAGATAGAAAACTTTATTCTTTTCAAGATTAAATTGTAAAATAAATCCAAAATTATCTGCCTTTCTATCTTCAAAAACAAAAAGACCTACATCTGGACGTTTCACTTTTGTAACGCTTAGTTCCATCAGAGATTTCTTCTCATCATATAATTGGAACGTAATATTATTCATTTTGGAATTTGGAACAGCCCATCCACGTAATGTGAACATTCCATCACTCATCTTTACTTCATCAAAGCGATATCTAACTTTTTTGCTCTTTCCGTTAGGACCTTTTTCTTCCAGTTTTTCTTTTCCAATTTCTGTTGTACAATATGCAGTGTTATGATGTTTAACATAATTAATATAGCTCTTAATTGCTAATAAACTTCTGCTTACTCTTAAAGTCATACTATTAACTACATTACTATTCCCACTTTCATATTCACGGAATGTAATATAGAACTCATCATCTCTTCCAAGAGGAAATACTAATACAAAGCCATAATGATCACATCTGGCATCATCAAAAACAAACTTTCCTACATCTGGTCTTTCAATGCGGAAAATTTCTGTTTTAATTTTTTTCTTTTTTTGATTGCGTACAATAATATTTACATAGTTTGCTCTCTCATTCGGTGTAACCCACCCGCGAATATACGCAGTATTTTCTTTTACATAGACCTCATCAAATTTGTACTTCATACTCTCTCCTATAACTTATATGCATCGCATACGTCCTTTGTATCACCAACCATTTTCGTTGTTCCATTATCTAGCCATACAACCCGATTGCACATTTCTCGAATTTGACTTAAATCATGAGAAACAAATAAAACAGTGGTTCCACCACTCATCAGTTCCATCATTCTTGCTCTACTTTTTCTTTGGAAATTTTCATCTCCAACTGCTAAAATTTCATCTACAATTAAAATTTCTGGATTTACTACAGTTGCAATAGAAAAAGCAAGTCTCATCAACATACCAGAAGAATAATTTCGAATTGGCATGTCAATAAACTCTCCTAATTCTGAGAAATTTAAAATTTCTTCATATTTTTCTGTTAAAAATGCTTTGGAATATCCTAAAATCGCTCCATTTAGAAAAATATTTTCTCTTCCAGTCAGATCCATATCAAAACCAGATCCCAATTCCAACATAGGCACAATATTTCCATTGCGCATAACATTACCATTTGTCGGTTTCATAATTCCAGAAATAATTTTCAGAATTGTACTCTTACCTGCGCCGTTGCGTCCAATGATTCCAATAACTTCTCCCTTTTTAACCTGGAAACTTACATTTTTTAGTGCCCAAAACTCTTTGAAATGAATTTTTCCTTTCAACATTTGCGTCATCATTTCTTTAATGCTTGTTACTTTGTCATTGGCCATCATAAAACGCATCGACACATTTTGTATATCTAACATTATTTTGTTATCTTCTATATTTTTCATTCTAACTGCCTCGTTTAAATATATAATATAAATTTATCTTGTGTCTTTTTAAATACTATAATACCAATCAACAGCGAACCAAAAGAAAATGCTGCACAAATCACATATTCCATTAGATCTGGAGAAGTTCCGTAAATAATAATTGAACGGATAAATTCTACATAGTGATACATTGGGTTAAATTGCATTGCTTTCGCTAACCACATTTGTTTGGTTTCCAGTATCTTAATACCATAAATAATTGGAGTTGCGTACATCCACATTGTAGAAATAACTCCCCATAAAAACTCTACATCATGGAAAAATACCATCAAACTAGATAATAAAAAACTCACCCCTATAATAAATACGATTAATAGAATTAAGAAAATTGGCAACAATAGCAACGCTGGAGTCAAGTATAATTCATTAAATAGTCCGTAAATAATTGTCACCAGAAGCAATGGAACCATCGATAGAATAATGTTAATACTAGCAGACAGTACCTTTGTAACTGGATAAATATATTTTGGCACATATACTTTGGTAATCAGACTGGCATTACCTGTAATGGCACGCATTGCCTGATTCGTACAATCACTAAATCCATTCCAAGTTACAATACCAGCCAACAAGTAAATCGGATAATGGACAACCCCCATGCCTCTTAAGTCAAACAAATTAGTAAAAACTACATACTGCACAAGCATCATTAATAATGGATTTAGAAAACTCCAAAAAACGCCTAATACAGAACGCTTGTATTTAATCTTAAAATCACGCTGAATTAACTGCTCCATCAGAAACCAATACTTTGCAATTGTATTAATAAAATGTAATCCTATTGATTTCTTTCCATTTTTTTCACAAAGCTGCAACCGCCATCCATACCCTGCTACAATGGCCAGTCCTAATAAGGCCAATATAGGATATATTTTTGTAATTCTGGAGGCCGAAATCTTATTCCATGCAGCAAATGAAAAGACTGCAACTACAATGATGTATCCAATTATCGCATAGGTACAGACTTTCTTTAAATCAAATTTGTTTTCTTTCATGGAAACTTACCGCCTATTTATTCGAACTTGAACGTATCTTTTAGACCGCCCCACTTCTTATCTTTTTCAGAAATTATTAATTCCATTCCCTCTTCAATTGGCCATTCCACACCAATTTCTGGATCACTCCACAATAAACCACCCTCATCACCTGGATGATAAAAATCAGTACATTTATAAGCAAATTCTGCTTCATCAGACAATACTAAAAATCCATGCGCAAAACCCTCAGGAATATAAAACTGCTTTTTATTTTCAGCAGAAAGGGTTACACCAAACCACTTACCATATGTTTTAGAACCAGCTCTCAAATCCACAGCAACATCAAATACTGTTCCACGGATTGCACGTACTAATTTCCCCTGTGGATACTGTTTTTGAAAATGAAGTCCTCTCAGTACGCCTTTTACTGACATGGATTGATTATCCTGTACAAATACCATGTCCAAACCTGCTTCTTTCATATCATTCTGATTATAGGTTTCTACGAAATATCCTCTTTCGTCCTTAAATACCGTTGGTTCAATGACATATAAACCTTCGATATCACATTTTGTGACTTTAATCTTACCCATGACTCATCTCTCCTGTTTTTATTGTATTTTAGTTTAAATCTTTACTATTATATCATATTTTATTAGATATTCAAGTCATATTAATCGTTAACTTATAAGTTATATTATCTCCAATACTCTCTATTCATACTACACCAAATGACAAATTTCCTCGGCAATTTTTTGTATTTTTTTCCAAGCAAGTATCCCATATATTTACAACCACTTATATAAATAAGCTTTATAACTTGAATATATTTTTTTCTTCCTATCAAATATTCCATCGTTTGCTTTACAAGGCGAATCCCCTCTCCCTCTGAACGGATACCAGAAAATATCTGAGGGTTATCCACTTGAGAAACTGCCAAATCAAAATTACGGTGAAACTGCTGTATTCCAGTGTAGTTATGCGAATGTACTACTTTTGCATCGGCTTCATATGCTACTATATATCCCGCTTTTATCAATTCGCCTGTAAAAATCATATCCTCATTGAAAATGGTACGGAGCGGGAAACCTCCCAACTTATCATAAATGTCTCTTCTATATGCAGCGCATACATTTGAACAAAAAAACGTCTTAATCCCCAGACGTTCTAAGTCCTGCTTTGACTTCTTAAAACTTTCTTGTGGATAATTAAAGTTCCGACTAAAACGTTCAATAATATTACAGCTTGGAACTGGAATCTGTCTTCCATAAACCGCTGCCACCATTTCATCCTCAAATGGCTTTAAAATATTCTCCACAAGATGTCGATCTGGAGGAACTGCATCCTGAGTTAGAAAGAAAATGATATCACTGTTTGAATATTGTACTGCTTGGTTTCTGGTTCCTCCATGATCAAACTCTGATTTTTGAATATGATGTACTTCTATATTGGAAAGCTGCGGATATCGATCTTCCTCATAATACTTTCTCTCCGTGTTCATGATAATAATCTTATGAATCGGATAAATTTGCTTTTTTAATCCTTGTAATAGTCGAATGTATTTCTCATCTGGACGATATACAGGAATAATGATATCTACTGTTAATTTTTCCATCTATTCTTCCTTCCTTACAATAACATTTGCAGAACACAAATCTCAGTAAATGAATCAATGGCCTTCATTCCACCGATCAATCAGTGTACAATGAAGGCCTAATTATGTTGTTAAATTAATCTTAGTTCTAATAATATTCTATCTAAAATCAATTTCGTTCCATTATTTTATTTCACCGTTTTTGTTATTGTTCATCTTTACAAGACGGTTAATTGCACTGAACATCGCTCTAAAGGATGCTCTTGTAATATTAGAACTGATTCCTACTCCATATGTTTTTCTGTCACTATCTTTATCCCACATATAAATATAAGCAGCTGCCTGTGCATGAGAACCTGCGGTCAATGCATGTTCCGAATAATCTGCTACACAGATATCCATATCTAATTCTGCTTTCATAATGTTCTTTACTGCATCAATTGGACCATTGCCAATTCCTTCTAATGTCTTTTTCTCTCCATTCTTCTCAAATGTTAAAATACAATGTGTATCATCATCTTCTACATCAGCAATTCTACAGGAGATAAAATGATATGGACTCTTGGCATTAATATATTGTTCTTTAAATTTTGCAAAAATAGTTTCAGGAGCAACTTCTCCCTGTGCTTCTGCAATTTTTTGTATTACATCCGCAAATTCTTTGTGCATACTCTTTGGAAGTTTAAAACCATAGTATGCATCCATGACAAACGCAACTCCACCTTTACCAGATTGGCTATTAATACGCACAATTGGCTCATATTCTCTTCCAACATCCGATGGATCAATTGGCAGATATGGAACTTCCCAATACTGCTGATCGCGTTCTTTCATCGCTGTAATACCCTTATTAATTGCATCCTGATGAGAACCAGAAAATGCCGTAAATACCAGTTTACCTGCATAAGGATGTCTTGGATGAACATGCATCTTACAACATCTCTCATATACTTCAATAATTTCATTAATATTAGATAATTCTAATTCTGGATCAATCCCTTGTGAGAACATATTATAAGCAAGATTTAAAACATCTACATTACCTGTACGTTCCCCATTTCCAAACAAAGTTCCTTCAATACGCTCTGCACCTGCCAGTAATGCCAATTCTGCCGCTGCTACACCAGTACCTCTGTCATTGTGCGGATGAATACTTAAAATAATCGTATCACGATTCTTAAAATGTTTATTCATCCATTCAATTTGGTCTGCATAAACATTTGGAGTGTTCATCTCTACAGTAGCTGGTAAATTAAAGATGATCTTATTCTCAACCGTTGGGTTCCACTCATCTTGAACCGCCGTACAAATATCTAATGCAAAATCCAATTCTGTTCCAGTAAAACTTTCTGGAGAATACTCCAACTGAATCTCTCCTGGAAAATCTTTCATATAATTTTTTACCATCTTTGTTCCATCAATTGCAATTTGCTTAATCTCTTCTCGATTCATATGGAACACAACGTCCCTCTGTAATGTAGAAGTAGAATTATAAATATGAACAATGGCTTTTTTTACACCTTCCAGTGCCTCAAATGTACGTTTAATCAGATGCTCTCTACATTGTACTAATACCTGCACAACGACATCATCTGGAATCAATTCACGATCTACTAACTCTCTCAGGAAATCATACTCAATTTGTGAAGCAGATGGAAAACCAACTTCAATTTCTTTAAATCCTAATTTAACAAGTAAATTGAACATCTCAATTTTTTGTTCTACTTCCATCGGCTCAATCAGTGCCTGATTACCATCTCTTAAGTCAACGCTACACCAAACGGGAGCTTTCATAATCTCTTTGTTTGGCCATTCCCGTTCTGGCATATGAACTACCGGTACTCTTCTATATCTTTCTACATTTAACATGATCTATCCCTCCATAAAAATAATTTATTTTTCTCTGTCTATATTGTATTCTAGTCTAATTCTTATCCTGAACCCTGATTTACCAATCAGGCACGGAGTCGATAAATCACACTGTATTTTTTGATAATAAAGATCTTGGTAGACTCTACTTTAACCCCATACGGTGTTTCACCTCACTTTCCCTTTTATGAGTTATTTCAAACCCATGACCAGGAAATTCCTGATATTGTTTTTATTATAGCACAAAAGAATAACTGTGTAAAGTAAACATATAAATCCTCTTTTCCACTTTTTGTATTATGCAACAAAAGAAACCTCCACAGGATGTCTTTGCATATCACCACGATAACAAAAAAAGCTGTCATTTATAACAGCTTTTAATGACTCCTACGGGAATCGAACCCGTGTTACCGCCGTGAAAGGGCGATGTCTTAACCGCTTGACCAAGGAGCCTTTATTCAATTTTACTAAAGTAAGCTATCCTTATTTAACCCATGCTCTATAGAATACTATGATAGCTTTCAATGACTCCTACGGGAATCGAACCCGTGTTACCGCCGTGAAAGGGCGATGTCTTAACCGCTTGACCAAGGAGCCTCACTGTTTTAAAATTTTCAAAATTTTCTTTCTTTTATTTTCTATCTCTTGTCCTCGAATACTATATCACAGTTTTTTTTTATTTGCAACCTTTTTCTTTCTTTTTTTATCCAGACTTTTCTTTTATTTATATCATATTCACCTATTATTTTCGTTTTATTTTTACTATTATCAGTCTATTTATGTCATTTTCTTCATTGTCAGTTATTTTATTCTTTTCAGATTATCGCTTTAGAATTAATAAATTAGCGGGTAATCTTTTCTAAAAAATATCTGTGTATGGTTCAGCAATCTCATTCTGGTTTCGTTTCTATCCTTCCACAAATGAGATTGCTGACCAAGTCACAACAGTTCGTTACTTTTTACGTTTTATTCTCTTTTGTTTTTCATTTTTTCTTTGGTACTTCATGTAAGGAGATTTTTTATTTCTTAACCAGGCGAATTTCAATTCCTTCCAGTCTCAGACCCTTTCCTTTCGTTCCTGACATCTCATCATCTCTTACCCAGTTCTGCCAGCCTTCATTCTGTACATGCGTACGATATTCTACACTGTACTTCTCTGCTAACTCTCCTGTCAAGCGAATCTTGATTCCTTCCAGTCTCAAACTCTTTCCTTTCGTTCCTGCCACTTCTCCATTCGATACATATGGCTGCCAACCAAGATTCTGTACATGCGTTGAATATTCAATTCCTCCCTGAATTCCATCTCCATTTACTCGAATCTTGATTCCTTCTAATCGAAGTCCTTTTCCCTTCGTTCCTGCCATCGCTCCGTCATGGACTTCTTCCTGCCAACCAATGTTTTGTACATGGGTTGTGTAGATCACACTTGGTTTTGCTTCTTTTTGATTTGTCAGATATGCATTTTCTGTGCTTCCTGGAGCTGCTCCTCCTTTTTGTACTAAGCGGATCTCAATTCCCTCTAATCTCTTCGAAAGTCCTGCACTTCCTGACTTACCATCATTCACTGCCCAGCCAAGCCAGCCTTTATCCTGAATATGCGTACGATAGTATACATCATACTTCTCTGCTACGCCTCCTGTCAGGCGAATCTGAATTGCTTCTAATCGTAAGCTCTTTCCCTTCGTTCCCGACATTGCTCCATCTGCTACATAATCTTGCCAGCCTTCATTTTGTACATGCGTACGATATTCAATACCGCCTCCAAGAGTATTATAGTCCAGGCGAATTTCAATTCCTTCTAATCGAAGTCCTTTTCCCTTCGTTCCTGACATCGCTCCATCGGACACAAAGTCTTGCCAGCCTTCATTTTGTACATGTGTACGATAGGAAACTTTTAATGGTGTTTCCACTGGTGCTTCTATCTTTTCTAAACCTGCTGCCGCACTCATAACTGCTTCCAGAGCAGCATCCACTTGTTCTTGTGTTGCTGTTTCGTCTGCTAATACGGTTTGTGCATCCTTTAATACTTGTGCAAATACAGCCCAGCTTTCTTGTGTATACTCACTTTCCTCATAACTTCCATAAATTGTGACTGCAACTTCCAGACCAACCTTATTGATTTCCACTGGTTTTTCTGCTTTTTGCAAGCGTTCTCCCGCATCAATTAACGCCTCTAATGCGACATCCACTTGCTCTTGCGTTGCTGCTTCGTCTGCGATTACCTGATCGGCTGCTTTCAAAGCTTCTGCAAATACAGCCCAACTTTCTGCTGTATAGCCTGTTTCTTCATAAGTCTTATAAATTCCTGTGACTACTTTAATTGCATTTTTATCCACTGGTACTGGAATCTCTGCTTTTGTAAGTCCCTTTGCGGCATTTCTCAATACTTCTATTGCTGTGTCAACTTCTTCTTGTGTTGCGTCTTCCTTTGCTAATATATCTTTCGCATCCTTTAATGCCTGTGCAAATGGAGCCCAGCTTTCTGCTGTGTATTCTGTCTCTTCATAAGTATCATAAATATCTGCTACTGCCTGCAAGATTGTCTTATCTACTGTAGGTATATCAGGCTCTTCTTTCAAATCAATTGCAGGTGCCACACAATAAAAGTCTGCTTTTTCTGATTTAACGGTCACTTCTGCCTGATCTTCTCCACGAGTTACTTTAACAATATAATCTCCATAGGCTATATTTGGGAACTTATAATTTCCGTTTGCATCAGTTTTGACAGTCGCAATTGCTTCTTCTGTATTTGCAGAATTATACAATGCTACATCTGCATCTTTAACTGGATTTCCATCTTTTGATACATATCCTGCAATCGTCTGAATGTCTGTACCAGCTGTATCGTAAATTGTTGCTTTCATATTGTCAACTACTAATGTATTTGCCTTTGATGTCCCAAGAGCAATATAGCCTTTTCCAGTTGAGATTGCATTCATCGCTGTATCTAATACCAATTCATTATTGAGCCAAAGTTTGATTGTATTTCCAACGATTTCTGATTTTACATGAAGTATTTCACCTGTTTTCCATTCTGGAGCTGTGAAATCTTTTTCTGATACAACCCCATCTTTCACTACTTTAATACACCATTCATTGTTTTTGTCCTTTGTTCCAACAGAAATATAATTACTGCTGTCTAGCATACGAAGAACAAATCCTACATTTGAAGCAGTGCTACGTGCGACGAGATCCATTTCTACACTACCATTTTCAAATCCTGGGATTACAGTAGAACGAACAAAGTTCGTTGCATCATTCGTACCATCCTGGAATGACATTTCTGTCTTTCCATTTACTACTTGGATACTAATACTGTTTGGATTTGTAGCCAGATATTCCCACGTAGAGTTTCCTTGATTATCTACATTTGCATAAGCTTGCTGTGCAGAAATTGGAGCCAACATTAAATCTACATTCGCTGTACCATCTTTTGTTATCTTTGCTGTAATGGAAGCTGGATCAAATCCTTCTTTTTCTGCTTTTACAACATAGGTTCCAGCTGGAATCTCTTTCAATTCATAGGTTCCATTGGCATTTGTTACAGCTGTTGTTGCCTTATCATTTACTGTAACACTAACCGTAGCACCTTCTACTGGACGTCCTACTTGCGTTACCTGACCTATAATTGTAACGTTTACTTGTTCTAATACAAAGTCTTTTGTAAGTTTTGTTTCATCTTTAGAAGTTGTAATGACTTCTTCTACTGCATCATACCGATCACTTTCTGCCGTAATCGTCCATTCGCCAAATGTAAGACCATTCAGTACATAAATACCATTGGTATCAGTCTTAGCAGTAATTTCTATCTCATTTGCCTTTGCAGTAACTGTAATTCCAGATAATTTATTACCATCTTTATCCGTTACTGTACCAGTAACAATACTTGCAATTACTTCTAATTGATCTTTTGCTGTTTGTAATTCTTCTCTTGCCTTATCAACCGTATCTTGATCTACGCTCGTATCCGCTAATACTTCTTTTGCCTTTACTAATGCTTCATTGAATGTGTTCCATGTTACTTCTGAATAATTATCTTTTACTAATTCTTCTGATTCTTCTACTAACTGCTGAAGTTCTGAAACATTCGCTTTACGAGATGTAATCGTCAGATTATCTAAAATAAAGTCCGTATATCCTACTGCCTGATTTTTCGCGTCTGCAAGATTAGCCCCTAACTTTTCTGTGAAGCTTGGATCTGATTCAGCAGGCTGATTGGTAGAATAAATACCAATCCAACTCTGTCCTGACTTGGAACCCGTAATATTAAATGTATAGGTATTAGCCGTTCCATTTGTCTTTTCCAATGGCACATTTGTTAAAATCGTAGTATCATCACCTGTTACTGCTGCAAATGTTCCATTACTTCCCGACTCATATTGGAAACTAACTGTGTAAGATACACCCGGTTCAAAACGGAAGTTTTGTGGAATGGTTTGATAAACAACATTATTTCTTTGTATTACATTCTTTCCATGAATTTTTACAGACCATTCCCCATCGATAACATCATTGACTAGCTTACCATTCCATCCTGCCTGCGTATATGGAGTATGTAATTTAGAAAGATGTGGACGGTTATCTACCACACCTTCTGCTCCGCCTAATACGAATGGATACAATCCCTGTGCTACATTTTCAAAACCCTGTACATAAGTAGTTTCATCTACCCAAAGGTTGGATTCATTTTCTACGATACGAATATCGTCAAAGTATGCAGCTCCCTCTCCTGCATCTCGTTTCAATGTCAATGTTACATCACTGCCATCTTCTGGAGCAGTAAAGAATACATACATATTTTGGAAATAACTTGGACGAGATGGATCTTCAATTGTTGTAGAGCAATTACGATTATGTGCGTATGCCTTACTATAATTTTGTGCAATCGATTTTTCTGTATAATTTGAAATTGTCTCTCCACTTGCATTTACTTCAATATATGCTTTTGCATCTGCTGTATTATCTACGCCTACGTATGCAGCATATTTTTGTCCAGGCGTTAAATCTGTCAATGTTTGTGTTAAAGAAACAACTCCTTCTGTATTATTTAAACGAAGCATTGGATTTGCTGTTGCATTCTTAACAATAGAAGCTCCTTCTCCTTTAATTGTCCAGTGATCTAATGTTCCACTATTAAATCCAGTATCCACAATATGCGCATTTTCACTCCATTGAATTTCTGGATTTGCACTGGTTCCTTTATGAACTACATATGGAGTGCCAGCTTCTGCCGTTAATGTAATCGTTCCATCTACAATTGGTACATCCACTTCATCTGTCTTTCCAAGTTCTGTCAGGCGATATAATTTCACTGTTCCGCTCCATCCTTCTGGAACTTCCCATGTTGTTGTACCACCTTTTTGATTCCAATGATATAACTTATAATCTTCTTCTGCAAGGTCATCACCATTTTGATCCCAGAACCAAGGAATTAAATAAGTTTCTCCATCCATGATCTTCTTACCATTAAACATCATCGTTCTAAGCTGGTAACCAGCCTTATCTGGATCATTGGACTGTCTTGTAATAACTAAAGTGTTTTCTCTTGCTTCATCTTGTAAGGTTACTTCCATTTCTGGCGTCCATTCAGAACCAGCTAATTCTACCGTTTCACCTTCGACCCATTTCATTACAAGATAATGCTGTACAAATTTGGATGCAATATCGTCATCAAAAATATTATAGATATAGTCGTCATAATCATTGCGACCTCTCCAACCTTCAAAGTCAGACATATCATATCCGCCTAATAATGGATTCACTGCTGCACCACCATATTTTGGATTATCAGCAACCCAAGAATCTTTTTGATGGTTACGGATAAAACGGGTAATTGCACTATTAATACCATTGGATGTCTGTGTTCCATAACTTAAATCAGTCGCCCAATGCTGGAAGGTAGAATCATACTCATTCGCATACCCCCACTCATTCGCAACACGCCATCCACAATTCGTTACTTCTTTTGCTAACTGACGACTTGGCCATGTAGTGTTATCACCACTTGCTCCATTGCCCCAAACATCAATATAAATGAAATTTAGCTTATTCTCATCGCCACCCAAGGCTTCTCTCAGCTTGTTCCAACGCTCTGCACGACGACCTGAACGTAAATCAAAATCTGCATTAATTCCATATCCAGAATCGCCCCAGTTCCATTGATAACTGTATTCGTCTGGATGACTTGAATTTTGTCCTATAAGTTCTTCATCAAATGCTTCTGCTTCTGGATACATTTCACTCGCATTGACATGAATACCAAATTTCGCACCATATTCGGCACCTTTGTCCAATAATGTCTTCATATCTTCTGCGCCACCCATACGTTCACCGATATCCGCATAATCTGGATGACCAGCATCATGACCTTCACTTGCATATCCTTTTAGCAATACCATCTGTCCCAAACCATCAGTATGAAGATAAACTTTCTTTACATTATCTAAGGTTAATAAGAATGGATTTTGTGCTTGACTTGCCATGTTCATAGAAATACGCATCGATACCATATCTTTCACGTCTTCCCATCCATATGGGTTATTCATAATGGAACGATATGCAATCGCACCATCCTGCCAATCTACCATGCCATCTTCATTTTCATCTCCAGTAATGGCAATCTTCGTACAAGGAAGTTCTTCTTCTGTATTCTCTGCGCGGTATTCTTCTCCCTTTTGATAGATCCAATAATTACTTGCTAAACTAACATCCTGATATCCATCTGCGTTAGATACAGTAGAAACAACACGCTGCCAATCTCTTGTTACTGTTGCTTCTGAATTACTCCAAAGACCTGCACTTAACCCGTCTGCGGATACAAATGCATACATGTATCCAGCTACCGATTCTTCTTGTGTGCCATCTACTTCAAAGTGAGTATCACCACTCTCAATTACACTTGTGGACATATTAGCACCGCTAAATGATGCAGCTGACTGGGTACTTCTTACAGAAAGCAGATTCAACGCTGGAATCTGAATTGTTTTTACACTGACTGGTTTATGATTTTCAATATTTGTAATCTTATAGGTTAACGTATTTCCCTCTACTGTCAATGTTGATGTAATCGTAGCATCAATCGAATTGGCATCATCCTTTACTTCCATTACATAAGTTGCCTGATTATCAGCAGTCTTTGTATAAGTTACCTTTGGAGTTACAACAACTCCTGGATTGGAAAAACTTGTCTTATTTAATACAATTGTATTATTTGTCTCTGTTTCTCCAAGCATTTTTTTACCATTTAATGACTCCGTTTTCATCGTATATCCGATTACTCTTGGGAATGTATTATCAATACCAACTTCCATTTCTTCCGAAGCAATCGTATCAGGAGCAGTATAGTCAACTGGCTCTGACTCTTTTAATACAATATCATCCACTGTAAAATCATTTTCTGGCAATTGGATCTGAATGGAAGCAGTTTGATATCCTGTTTTTGAAATGACTAGTGTATATTCATCTGCTGGAATATTAGAGAATGCATAGGTTCCATCTTCTCCTGTCATTTCGGTATAACTTCCCATCCGTACTTTTGCATCTGCAATTGGCTTTTGAGACTCATCTACAATTTTACCAGTGACATTTACATAAACAGTAGGCTTACCTTGGTCATATTCACCCGCATTTACAACTTCCCATGTATCCTCTGTCTTTCCTACTACACAAGTCTCTGTACCGTCATCATTTGTCTTAAATACTTCCACATCTTTGAATTTCACCGTTCCACTTGCAAGTTGAATACCAATTGGAAATTCTTTATAAACATCCAATAATCCCAGTCCTGGCTTACTGCTAGTTGGCTCATAAGGATTTCCATTATTGCAAGGAGTTCCATTAATTGTAATCCAGAGTTTTGTTCCTTCAAACTTCATTTCCAATATTGTTTCTTCTCCAGAAGCAGCTACTCCAGTACTCGTGTATCCATTATAAGTCTTTCCATTCTCCGTTCCTCTTGCTTGCCAGAACCAATCATTTTCTACACCGACACCAATAAACTGATTCACGCCTTTGGCATGTATTGCAAAATAGTTTTTTCCACTTCTCTTTACAACCATGCGAATACGACCTTTATCAATACCTTGAGCTTCTGGATTTGTCAGTTTTAAGAATGACTGATTCTGATCGCCACTTCCATTTGCTGCGGAAAACTTTCTCCATATTTCTGGTACTTCTTCTCCTGGTTGTTTTCCAGGTTCTTCGGTACTTGTTCCATCGTCATAGGTTTCTCCATTTTCATCCGTACTCAAAGCCCATTCATCTGCTCCGTTAGCTACTACAACGGTTTCTTCCCCATTTTCAATTTTACTTACTGTAAAATCTTTAAAACTAATGTTAGCAGAAGGAATTCCAAGTATAAGAGCAATTCCACTTTCTTTTAATGTGCTAAGTAATTCTAATGTTTTATTATTGCCTCCATTCGCTGTCTGACTAATCGTCTTCGTTTCTCCATTAATGGAAACTTCTAATGTTGGATTTTCTTCATTTGTATCAAACTTAATATCCAGCTTAACTTCTTCCTCTTTCTTCGGAGCTGTCACGTTCTCTAATCCAATCCATCCATTTTTCGTTCCATCCTGAGATTTATTTTGGATAAACCATTTATTTGTTGTGTCTGTCGCAATACCAATAAAATCTTGATTAGAAGAAGATTTTATTCCTATGTATGTCTTGTTTAAACTCTCTACATTAGAGCGAAACGTCATCTGAATTCTTCCTGCTTCTAATCCTTTCGCTTCTGGATTTTGCAATGTTAAATACGCTCTCTTTGCACTGTCATTCGTAGAAGAGCCAGCTGCAAAAGTTCTCCATACAGAAGTTTCTTCTTGTGCCAATGCATGAATTGCATTCGATGGAATTAACTGTGATATAACCATAACCGCCACTAACAGCCATGATAACACTCTCTTTTTTCGCTTTTCCATATAAAGTCTCCTTTCTTTTGTTTTAACACAGTTCGGTTTGCTATAAAATTCTTCGTTCCTCCTTCCTTTAAAACAAAACTCTAGTTTTATTTCATAAATTTTATATAATTTTACCATACTTTTTTCATCATTTATATATATTTATCCTATAATGCAAATTAAATACAGCTTTGTGCAAATAATATCATACTATTTTTTTTTATTATATCCGTATTTTTTTTGCATTTTTTACAAATTATAACCCCCAGCTAAGCTGGGGGTTTAACATCCCCCTAAAAGGGCTTTTTACCTGCCCTGTCTAAAGACATACAGAAGAATTGACAGCCGCACTTCCTCCTCTGGCTTGTCCTAAAGGACCTT
>FCNS01000006.1 GCA_900045905.1 Clostridiales bacterium CHKCI001
CGAGAGGAGGGAGCTGTCGAAGGCGGGATCAGTAACTGGGGTGAAGTCGTAACAAGGTAGCCGTATCGGAAGGTGCGGCTGGATCACCTCCTTTCTAAGGAAGAAGTAAGGATTGGTTGTACTGTTTGGTTATCAAAGTTTGAGGGCTTATAGCTCAGCCGGTTAGAGCGCACGCCTGATAAGCGTGAGGTCGGTGGTTCGAGTCCACTTAAGCCCACTGAACAATTTAATAGTGTTCAAAAATTTCTGGTGGCGATGCGCTTAGGGGAAACACCCGTTCTCATCCCGAACACGATGGTTAAGACTTAAGCGGCCGATGGTACTATACTGGAGACGGTATGGGAGAGTAGGTGGCTGCCAGGTTAATAAAAAATCACCATTTAAAGAGTTGCTCGTAAGAGGTCTTTGGTGTTGAGATAAAACGGACATGTAGTTACATGTTAACCGACATCAGCACGGCAATGCTGTTACGATATAACTGGGTTTTACCAGTGATTAGAGTTCAAAAAAAGTTTTTGGGTTCTAATGACTGATAAAACAGTCAATAAGAATAGGGAATATGTGATTTGCACAATAATACTTATTCTGCATATGTACTTTGAAAACTACACATAGAACATCAAAAAATCTTAACGAATTAAGACTTCGTTTGAGAAATCAAAGAAGACTTAATGAGACAAGACATCCGAGGCGTATTTACGAAAGTAAGTACAAAAATTCATTCAATTGAACCAATTCAAGTATCTTTGTAAGAAGGAATTCTTAGAAAGAGCTGAGTAAACAACTATCAGAAACCAAAATGTGTCACGCTAGGCACAGGCAAGGAAACTTGTTTAAGGTTATGCAAGAAAGAGCGCAGGGTGGATGCCTTGGCACTAAGAGCCGATGAAAGACGTGATAAGCTGCGAAAAGCTTCGGGGAGGAGCAAATATCCCGTGATCCGGAGATGTCTGA
>FCNS01000007.1 GCA_900045905.1 Clostridiales bacterium CHKCI001
GAGATATATACGATATATGTACATAGCAATGAAACTTATTATATTGTTCTTCCTAATACCAGTGACTATTATTGTATGTAAAATTATTCTAGCTCAAACTGAAGTAATTGAAATTAATTCGGAAGATTTTTCGTATATGACGATAATCAATTTAAAAAATTTTACAATGTTGCCTTTGGGTAATAAAATTGGAACTGTTTTATTTTTTATATGGATCATAGGATTTTTCTTATTTTATGTGATATCTACAATAAAAGGAATGTGTTTAATGAAAAGATTCATTCTTTTATCAAGTGAGGTGACAGATCATGAGATATTAAATTTATTAGAAACTTTAAAACATCAATTGAAAATAAGAAAAAAGATTAAAATTTATCAAAATCCATTTGTGATATCTCCATTTGTAACGGGGGTTGTTCATCCTAAAATCGTAATACCTAAAGATTATATAAAAGATAGCTTAAATTTAATGTTACATCATGAGTTAATACATCTAAAAAGCTATGATATATTCTTCAAAATGCTGTTAAATTTGGTACAAAAGATTCACTGGTTTAATCCTATCATATATATCTTTTCCAATAAATTTTTTGATATGAGCGAATTGGCCTGTGATGAGAGAGTTATAGAACAAATGGAAAAAGAGAAGCGTTGTGAATACGCTTATTTGCTTATTGAAATGTCAAAAGAAAAGACAAGTGCAACAAACTTAGCAATCCCTTTAAAGGGAAATGGCTATAAGATTATGGAGAGGAGAGTACGTCAAATTATGCAATACAAAAAACAAAAGTTAACAGTTAAATTTATTCTGGCAATGTGTATGTTAGGAGTTGCTGCACCTACCGTTACATATGCTTCATCAATGGCAACCCTTCAAATACAGGATAAAATAATAGAAAGCAATACAAAAGAAGTAATAGAAACTCAGATAGAGCAAGTAGAATACTCTGTTCAAGAACCTTTATCTGTAGATATTGATTTAGGTTCACTTCTAACGAGGGGAGTTAATACAGTTGATGTTACAATAGGGCCAGGTCAAACAGCGGCGTTTCGGTCTTTTTCTTTCAAGGCAGGATCTACCATTATAATAGCGACTCTTGGCGATCCTACAAGCGAACGTTATTTTGCAGGATATTATTTATCTAGTAATCCTAGTACAAAAACATATGTGGTTAGTAATAATGGAATAGCTAATCATGCTTTTACTGTTCCTCAGGATGGAACCTATACTATCTTTTTCCAAAATCGAAGCACAAGTAAAAGTATTCATATAGAAGGTAGTGTTAATATTTTCTAAATATTCTACTAGATATAATAAGGATATTTTTCTAATATAGCATATTTACAATAAAAGAGATGTTGTACAACATCTCTTTTATTGTAAATAGAAAGCAAACAAATGCTTTTGTTAATTGATTTAAATATATGAATGGATCTGTAACAATAAATATGAAAAAAGGGGAAACTCTTAAAAATAGTCGTAATATTTGCGATAATCGTTTTACTGATAAGATGTTCTACATTGTAACATTATGTATTTAGTGGAAGGGGCGGAGAGAAGTAAAGAAAAAATAAATATGTCCTTTTATCTATTACAATTGAGGATATTAAGATACTAGATTTGGAACGGGGTATATGAAAATGCTGTGCTGCAAATCGTAGAGCAAGCACAAGAAAAAAATCTTTTTCAGGAAAGAAACTTACAACTAGATTTCCCAAAACATTACTTCGTTAGTTTCCAAGGTATCGTTTCATATCAAAAGAGAGATGAGGGAACGACTATCTGTTTTCCTGTACATACTAACTTTTTTAAAGATACGGTCTGGTATTTATCCTATCAAGATACCACAGAATTTAAAGAGGCATTTTTGGTGTGAAATATGTAAAAAGTAGTAGATAAAAACACTGAATCAACTATTCGCAAAATGATACTTTTGCGAATAGTTATAGAATTACCATTAGCTGATTATCAGCTAATGGTGGGAAAATTATTATTTTTTCATTAAAAATATCTTCCTATCGTTATAAATTGGAGAATGTTTAATTGCTCAGTAATGATTCCCTTAGCAATAACCTTCTCTATACTATATAGAGCCGTTTTTAATTTTGGGGATAAAAATTTCTTTTAAAGACGAACTTTAAAGACTATATTTTTTATTTTTCTAATAATTATAGGAATTAACTTGATTTAATTAAATGAATTCAGATAATAAATGAATTTGTTTCTTTTTCCATTTTTAATTTTTGGGATAAAAAGTCACTTGATATACAGATAGGATGTTATGCTGATCTGATAAAATTAAAGATATACTCTTCTGCTGCCTATATGGATCAGTTCTAACTTAATTTTCATACAGGCAGATTTTATATGATATAAATCGCTAGTAGAATAGAATATGCAATGGACAAAGCCCCTCTAAGATTGTAATAACGTTATCCTCTTTCTCTTCACTTTCTCCTGCAACTCCCTCTTTTAAATAAATCACCTTCTTTCCCATATCGATTAAATCTAATACAGTTGCTAACACACAGCATTCCGCAACTACACCCACAACAAAAACTCGTTCATAGGAATCAATTCTTTTGTATAATTCTTTGCTTTTACAGCAAGAATAGGTCGATTTCGAGTAGAAATTAGAATCGGTAAGATATGGTTTCAACTCTTCTACATAATCATTTAGCCAAGAATTACAATTAATTTGAGCATTCACAATATTATAATCTTTCCAGACTCCTTTGGGACAGTCGAATGGCTGATATTGTGTGAAGATAATTTGATTCTCTGTAAATTCGCAGATTTTCTTTTCTATATATGAAATTGCACGTTTAATATTTGGACATGCCCATGGCTGTCCAGGCAAATACACGTTTTGCATGTCAATAATGAGCAACAAATCTTTTTCTTTACTGTTTGAATTATCAAATATATTTTTCATATTCGTTTCCTTTAAATTTATTCTTTAATGTTGTAATAATTATCTTATCCAATTTTTGCTTTTCTAACCGCTCTCTCACTGTCATTTCCATATAATTTTTATTTCCTCTTGAAATTAGGTGAAAATTATACGATAATAGAGTAAAATTAGACGGAAGGTGCCATAGTATGAATATTGATCCATTATCTTTTTTTATTGAAATGTTTCATCAACAGGGAATTTCTCATTTTTTTATTGACCAAGACTACACAAATCTGGATAAAATTGATGGTGGGCTGCGTCAGCATCTATTTTTAGACTTTGATCCAAAAGTTTATTTTGACCCCATTTTTAAACAATATCGGCCTCAGACCATTTACCAAATAAAAGATGACTTTCAGATCCATTATCTTTGTGTTTATTTGCCAGAGTCTTTAGCGAAAACTTGGGATGCTCCTCTCCTAATTGTGGGGCCTTATCGATTTTCTCCAGTATCCCGACTGACTTTTTTTGAAATTACACAAAAATTGCAAATACCAGAAGAACATCATTTAGATTTGCTGGAGTATTATAACCATATTCCAATTATTGCTTTTCATAACTGGGAAAATTTTTTATTGTTTTTTGGGAAAACAATCTTTGGAGATGAAACGAAATTTCAATTGGAGTTTGTTCAAATCCCGTTAGAAAAAGACTTTGGACAAATCCATTATTCTTCAAATGAATCCGCACTTGCAATGTCGATCATTACCGAGAGGTATGAAATAGAAGAACAGCTCATGTCTGCGGTTCAGTATGGAGACACAAACAAAGCTTTGGAACTACATGGAAAATTTTCTAATTATAAGATTGCTCCACGTACTTCTGATCCTGTCCGAAATGAAAAAAATTTATTGTTTGTTCTAAACACACTCTTTCGAAAGGCAGTTCAGAAAAACTTTGTACATCCATATCATATTGATGCACTATCTAGAAGAATTGCGATTCAAATTGAAGAATGTACCCGAGTAGAAGAACTTTACCGTTTGCCAAAAGAAATGGTACATAGATACTGTAATCTTGTGAAAAATTACTCTTTGCGAAATTATTCTTCTCTGATTCAGAAAACAGTCAATCATATTGATTTTTATTACGCACAACCGATCTCTCTTAAAAGCCTTGCAGAAGAATTTTGTGTGAGTCCAAGCTATTTATCAGGTTTATTTCGAAAAGAAGTCGGAGTCACATTAACCGACTATATTCATAAGATTCGTATTAATCGCTCGTTAGTTCTGCTTAATACTTCTGCTCTTTCCATTCAAGAAATCGCAGAGCAAGTTGGATTTCTAGATGTAAATTATTTTGCTCGAACATTTAAAAAATACCATGGTATTTCTCCGAAAAAATATCGTGACTCCATTCAACAACATAAATAGGTTAAACTTATTTCCCAAAGAGATTTTATTCTTCTCAGGAAAGTCTCTTTGGGAATGAGTTATCATTATAGTTAATTCCTGCTTTCTCTGCCTGAGTCATCTGATGCTTTCGCTTGATTTTATAAATTTTGTTCTCTTTCTTAAAAAGAGCCCCTGTCTGTTTAAAATAAAAAGAAACATTATGATTAATACACTGCTGCCGTGTGCTTAGAATCCATGCAAAATCACAAAGCCTAGCATGTTCCCCCGATTCTCCACCACAAATCACCTGTTCAATCTGACCTGATTTTAGATATGGTTCAATAAAAATTGTTTCTAGCATCGGTTCGTGAATAATACATTTATGTTTTATTGGTAAACTGAGAAAAATCGGAAGCCGATAATCTGCTTGTACTTGGTTTTCACAAGTGCATAAGATTGTAACGTTTTCATAACCGTCCTTCCAATCGTTTGGAATACAAGTTTGAAACCGATCAATTCGCTTTGTAATAATAACAAAATTTAGATCGCTGCGCAGCCGAATCATTTGCCATACACTCGGTCTCCATTCGTCTGCATCTTCAATAAAAAAATCAGAAGTCATACAAGTATAAACAGGCTCTGATTCTGGTTGCAATTTGTATTCTTTTTTGCGATTTCTTTTTAATGGTAAATCAAACATAGCTGTTTTCGTTACGATACTACTGTCTTTTCCAAATTCTGCATCTCTGCGATAAACATAGCAATTATAACATCCAGGACTAATTTTCTTACAGCCATGCCATGGATTCCAGATTGCCATTGAACTTCCTCCTCTAGGCTAAAATTCTTTCCTATTGTTTTACCATAGTTTCAAGCTTCCTACAAGAGGAAAGCACTTGGAATTCGCTTCGCTACTTCTTCGTGAAGGCAGGCTGCTTTGCAGCTTGTCAGTGTGAGTTTTCCTAATTCCCCTATGTATCATGATAATAAAATAGGTACCAAATAGGACATTTTCCTATCTGGCACCATCTTAACAATCATTTTTATTCTTTTTTATTTATCTCAGAACAATATTGCTTGGTATGTTCCATAATAAAGATTAAATTTTTTAAATCCGTAAGGACATCTCCTGTTTCCAGCGAATGGTTTGCATTTTCAATGATAACGAGCGGCAATCGTTTTTCTGCACATTTTTCTTTTACCAATGAAGTATCTATCCATGGATCTTTGGTTCCGTGAAATACAATTCCATTCTGATTCATAACAGCAAACGATGGTTCGACTGGAGTATAAAAAATATGATGAGCAGGAATCCGATGGTTTTTTGCAAATGTTGCTGCGACTGCGGTTCCAATACTTTTAGAGATAAAAAGAATATCCTCATATTGAGAAAATTTGATTTTTTTTAACTTTTCTTCCGTTTGTTCTAATGCAATTTCCACGGACTGCTGCATTTTTTCTTTGGAATCTTTTACCTTTTCAGGGAAATGTTGATAGGAAAGCTTCACAATCTCATATCCATAGGAAGCTGCCAATTTCTTTCCATAATAAAGAAGTGGTTTATCCGTATGATATCCAATCCCTGGAAATATAACTGCAAGTTTCATTTCAATTTACTCCTTTGACCAATTAGGCGTTTAAGAGCCCTAATTTTTCAAACGCTTGATAAATACCATTTTCTGTTACAGCAGGACAGATATAATCTGCTTTTTTCTTTAGGGATGGACTTCCATTTTCCATTACCACTCCATAACCAACTGTCTCAATCATTTCCAAATCGTTCATGCTGTCACCAAAACCAATTGTGTCTTTAATATCAACACCTAAAACTTCACAGACACGCAGTACACCCTGTCCTTTATCAAATTGGCGATTAATTAATTCACCGTTTACAATACCATATTGATCAGGATCTTGAATACATACATTAAATTCATCGCTCAATTCACGAATTGGTACTTCCATTGCTTCCATTGTAGGACTCATAAATACAATCTTATATACAGGCTGTCCATGATATTCCTGCATTGGAAGAATATTCAAAGATTCTTCCAGCTGCTTTCTCCAACGAATCAATTCAGAATTTGATCCTGTTGTATCTTGTTTTTCCAAGAAATCTCTGAATTCGGTATCTGTATAAGAACCATCTGCACATTCCACGGTACGGAACACACCATTTTCTTTGAAAACAGTCATTGCATGTTGAAATTGTTCGTCTGTCATTGGACAACTATAGATTACCTGTTCTCTATAAGTGATATAACCTCCAGCACTGCCAATTACTCCATCAAAGCCATACTTTAATAAAGGAGACAGCATGGCTAGATTACGACCAGTACATAAAAATACTTTATGTCCAAGTGTTTGCGCCGTATGAATCGCAGTTAATGCAGATTCTGGCGGTGTATTACTTCCAGCCTCCGTTAATGTCCCATCAATATCTAAAAAAATAAGTTTCTTATCCATAAAAACCCTCCGCAATTTATTATCAATGATAAAAACCTATAAGGATGCATGAAAAAAATGCCTTGGTTTTATTCACGTCCGTATTGTAATCGTTTTCATAATAATTATAACAGTTTTTAGAGAAACTGCAACTGGCAATTTGACTATAAATAAACTTTTTCTTATACAAAATAGACAGTTTATTATAAAACAAACAGCTATTAAAAACGTTTTTCATTTGCCTAACAGCTGTTTGGAGATGGAAACGATTCCAATATTAAAGTTCATTTTAACAAATTAGGGAATTCATCCATCATACACTAAGAAATTATTTGTCCAACTCTACTAATTCATACTCTCTTACTCCAAGTCCTAACTTTGCAGCCCACTCCACTGTATGAATTCCATTTCGAGACTCCATGCGCTCAATCAAAGCTGCTTTCCCAGGATCTGGAGAATGATAGACTGCATCCACACAAGCCTGATCCAAAGCAACTGGATCGGTAGATGCAAAGATTCCAATATCTGCCATTTCTGGTTCATGTGGATTGGAATCACAGTCACAGTCTACAGAAAGTCGATTGGCTACGCTGACATATAAAATATTCTCTCGTCCAAGATATTCCATTACCGATTGATCGGCTTCTGCCATGGATTCCAAGAAAGAATCGTGGTCAGCAGTCCAAATCTTTTCTGGTTCTCCAGCACCATGAATATAAGCTTTTCCCTTTGAGGAAGCCACTCCAATCGACATGTTCTTTAATGCACCTCCAAAGCCTCCCATGAGATGACCTTTAAAATGGGATAAAATTAACATAGAATTATACTTCTTTAAATGTTTTCCAACATAATTTTCTGTTAAATGTTTTCCACCTGTTACTGGAATTGCAAAATCCCCCTCTTCATCCATAATATCACATGGTGCAATCTCCATAAATCCATGCTCTTTAATTGCCTGCCAATGTTCTTTTGTTGTATTTCTTCTTCCTTCATAGGCAGTATTACACTCTACGATTGTACCATTTAATTCGGATACCAATGGTTGGATTAATTTTGGTTGCAAAAAATTATGTCCGCCAGGTTCTCCTGTAGAGATTTTAATTGCTACTTTTCCGTTTAATTTTTTTCCTAACGCATGATATGCTTTCATTAAACCATTGGAATTAATCTCCTTTGTGAAATAAACCGTTGCTTTTTCCATATTTTAGCCTACTCCTTTCGATATCTTAATTTATTATTGTTCTACAGTTTACGAATAACTTTGCATGGATTGCCGACCGCAAGACACTTTGGCGGAATATCCTTCGCAACAACGCTTCCAGCTCCAATAATACTGCCTTCTCCAATTGTTACGCCTGGCAAAATTAAAGCGCCCGTACAAATCCAAACATTATCCCCAATCGTAACTGGATGTGTATACTCCAAACCAGCAATCCGCTGTTCCACGTCCATTGCATGTTCTTCGGTTATGATGCAGACATTTGGAGCAATAAACACATTATTTCCGATTGTGATTTTTCCGCTGTCCATCAATTTCCCGTTCACATTAAGGAAAAAATTATCTCCTACCGTTGTGTTATATCCATAGGTACAAAAAAGTGGCTGCTCTACCACGCAGTTTTTTCCTACTTTTCCAAGGATTCCTTTGATTGCTTCACTTCTTGCTTCTCGATCCAGCGGATGTAAATTATTATATTCATACAGTTTTTTTACCGTCTCTTCCCGATCTGCCACAAGTTCTGGATCACCTGGCTGGTATAACATTTCCGCATATGATTTTTCTTTTTCTGTCATAATTGGTTACTCCTTCGCATTTGTATTTAATCTTATTATACTGGATAAAAACAAGAATAGCAATTCTTTCTTTGGAATGCTTGACAACCTTTTTAATTTGACTGATAATAATAGATACATATACCCCTAGCTGTATCGAAAAGGAGGAAGATGATAATGAAACAATGTATGGATTCGGCTAATTTACATCGCCGTTTAAAAAAGATTATTGGACAAGTACAGGCGATTGATCGAATGGTAGATGAAGACGTTCCATGTGAAGATATTCTTGCACAGATTAATGCTGCAAAGTCAGCACTGCATAAAGTTGGTCAAGTTGTATTAGAAGGACATATTAACCACTGCGTCAGAGATGGCATCGAACATGGAGATGCCGATCAGACAATTGCAAACTTCACAAAAGCAGTAGAACGCTTTGCGAACATGATTTAAACACATCCTATAATTTTATTTGAAAGAAACGGTGTAGTTTTGGCTATGCCGTTTCTTTTTATCGTATTTCTTAGTTTACAAAAAAGAGCAAAAAAAGCGAGGATTATAAATGTTTATTAATATAGGATAACTATAAGGAGGTAAAAATGGATTGGTTAAAAAATCTAAATAATGCTATAGATTATATAGAAAATAATCTGGATAAAGAAATATCCTATGAGGAAGCTGCTCGTATTGCATGCTGCTCTACTTATTACTTTCAACGTATGTTTTCTTATGTGGCAGGTATCTCACTGTCAGAGTATATTCGTCGACGCCGAATGTCACAGGCAGCCTTTGAATTACAGCGAACAGACAAAACAGTGTTAGAGGTTGCTTTGAAATATGGATACACTTCTCCCACTTCCTTTAATCGGGCATTTCAAAGAGTTCATGGAATTAATCCGATTACAGCAAAGAAGAAAGGAATTACCTTAAATGCCTATCCGCCTATTCAGTTTTCTGTAAAAATTACAGGAGGAAGTGCTATGGCATATCATATTGCGGACAAAGAAGCAATACGAATAGTTGGAATTCGCACTCGTTTAACGGAGAATATAGAAGAAAATCAAATAAATATTCCCATTTTCTGGAAGGATACGCTACAAAGCAAGCGGTTTATGGATATATGTGAATTATCCAATAAAAATCCAAATGGAATTTTAGGAATAAGTGTTTACCAGGACCTGGAAAATATTTTTTACTATATTGCTGCTGCCACAACAGAGGAAATACCGATAGGAATGTATGAATGTGAAATTCCTGCTGCAACTTGGGTAATCTTTGAAAATGATGGACCCTTTAAAGAAACGGTACAAACTATTTTTCAACGATTTTATACAGAATGGCTTCCATTTTCTGGTTATGAGTATGCAGGATTGCCAGATATTGAGATATATCCTATTGTAAAGGGAAATCCATTAAACGGTCATTCTGAAGTATGGATTTCTATTAAAGAAAAAAATAATTAAGTAATGATGCACTATAAGAATTTAATTTCTAATTAAGAAGGGATTTGTCATGAATGTGATTCAGGTAGAAAATGCAGTAAAGCAATATAAAAACGGTGTACAGGCACTTTCTGGATGCAGCCTTTATGTCAAAAGTGGAGAAATTTTTTCTTTATTAGGCCAAAATGGTGCAGGTAAATCCACACTGATCCGTATATTGACAACCTATTTACGCCCCACTTCTGGAACGATTACAGTGCTTGGAAAAGATATTTGCAAAGAGGCAGTAAAAATTCGCTCCCAAATCGCCTGTGCTGCACAGCAGACTTCCATCGATACCTACTTGTCTTTAGAAGAAAATATGTTATTCCAGAGCCAATTATATAAAATTCCAGAAACAGAAGCCAAAAAGAGAATGGAACAATTAATTGCTGACTTTGGATTAAATCAATATAAGAAATATCCTGTATCTTCCTATTCTGGTGGAGTAAAGCGTCGACTGGATATAGCACTTACTATGATGTCAAATCCGAAACTTCTTTTTTTAGATGAACCAACCGTTGGAATGGATCTTCAATCTCGTATTGCCATGTGGAATATGCTGAAAAAAATTCGTGATGATTTTGGTACAACAATATTTTTAACAACCCATTATTTGGAGGAAGCAGACCATTTGAGTAATACGATTTGTATTATGAAAGATGGTAAAGACGTTATACAGGGTTCCCCCTTAAAATTAAGGTCATTCCTCCGACAGAATACATTACAGATCCAGTTTCGTTCCGATATGGAGGCGAAAACATACTTATCCTCATTACAGGAGCATTTTCCGCAGAAAGCGATTTGTATAAAAAATACGGCAGTTACTATGATAACTGACGAGAGCCGAGTTGATATGGAACAGGTAATTCGTTTTCTGCTGGAACAACATATTCCATTTTATGGCATTGAGATTGCACAGCCTACTTTGGAAGATGTATTTTTATGGATGAATCGATAGGAGGAATATCAATGAGCGTTTTTGTTCTATTACAGCGAAACATAAAATGGCGTTTTCATAATGCTTTTACAATAATCGTTACTATCTTGCAGCCTGTTTTATGGCTTGTTCTTTATAGTAGCGTTGCAGGACAAACAATGAGACATACAGGGATTGAAAATTACACAGCGTTTCTTTTACCTGGCTTAGTAGTGCTAGTTAGTTTCTCCGCTTGCAGCAGCGGAGGAATTATGAATTATATGCGAAAATCAGATGGCAGCTTTTACCGAATATTGATCGCTCCGATTAGCAGAAGTTCAATTGTATTAGGGCAACTATTAGAAGCAGTGCTATGTACCTTTTTAGAAGTAGGAATACTAGGACTGCTCAGTCTGCTATTTTCAGTTAGAATTGCTGCTGATATAGTTGGAATTTTCTTTATTGTGGTCTTAATATTTTTCCTCGCATTTTTCCTTGCAGCACTGTCCTATAGCATTAGTTTAATTCTGCCAAATGAAGTTATTTATGAAACAGTAATGAACGCAATTGTACTGCCAATATTTTTCCTTAGCACTGCCCTATTCCCAGTAGATGACGTTCATGGGATTTTAGGTAGTATCATTAACTTTAATCCATTTACTCATGCAATCAATGCTTTACGTACTTTAATTCTATATGGAAGGATAGAACGAAATGATTTGCTCTTTGTATTTGCTATTTTTATTCTTATGGGAGGCATTAGTTTTGGTTGGGCATTGCATCGATTAAAAAGAGAAATGAGCCTATAAAAAAGGATGAAAGAAGAGAAACAAAGCGTCTTGAAATGGTTTTGCTGCCAAATCAAGACGCTTTGTTGGTATATGGTTCGTTTGTCAATGCCTATGTTATTGAATGATCGAATTAGAATAGATAGTTTTTCCAAATTCATATGCTTTTTTTAAATGTTCTGTTTGATCGATTTGTGGTTTTCCATTCGTATCTCCACATCCCCCAGCAAGTAACATTCCCTTATCGTGAAAGCCAATATAATTGACAAGAGCAAACTGATAATAGGATACGGCTTGCTCAAAGGTCCAGAAAAAGTTATCTGCGGAAGTCATCAGCAATGCACTGTCTTTTACTGGATATTTTTCATATCTTCCCATTGGCGGATTGGGATCTTCTTGTGCGATACAATAAAATCGTTCAATAAACGCTTTCAATTTGGATGAAATTGTCCAGAAATATAATGGGGATGCGAAAACAATCAAATCTGCCTTCTTAATTTTAGGAATCAATTCATTAAAACCATCTTTTTGAATACAAGGCTTGTCATATCGACAGGCATTACACCCAAGACATCCCTTCACTTCTGTTTTTAGTAACGATACTTTCTCTACCGAATGTCCCGCTTCCTCTGCTCCTTTTATAAATGCTTCCACAAGCTGCATCGTATTTCCTTTTGGGCGACCTCCACCGACAACAACGAATATATTTTTCATACAGAAAATCTTCTCCTTCCTATTTTTCCACACTCAGTATTGTTGGGATTTACTTCGTGATTTCTTTTCAATATTGTACCATCTTTCCTTATATTTTCCAACTTATATGTTTTTCGGTTACTCGTATCAAAGTATATTTCTATCCCAAATTATCACTGGCTCAATTTAAATGCAGAATTACAGAGTTTAAGTCTTGACAACCGATACCCCTATAGGTATAATAAACATATACCCCTATAGGTATTAGAAAAGGAGAACATTTATTTTGGAAAAATTAGAAGAACTGTTGGAATGGGGCGGAATGAAACGAGAGATTATCTTTTTAGTTATTTCTGGTATTGCTTTGATAGTAAGTTTGGTTGGCTTTGATCCATTTCCGTTTCATATGGCATGGATTGCCATTGTTTTATGTGGTATTCCAATTATTTTGGAAGCAGTGATCGGATTAGTAACGGCTTTTGATATAAAAGCGGATGTTTTAGTTTCGATTGCTCTCATTGCATCGGTTATGATTGGAGAAGATTTTGCAGCTGGTGAAGTTGCATTTATTATGCAGCTTGGTGCATTACTCGAGGATTTAACTGTTGCAAAAGCAAGAGCTGGCATCGAAAAATTAGTTCATTTAACACCTCGTACCGCCAGGAAACTTACGGCTTCTGGAGAACAAGTAATTTCCGCAGAGCAAGTACAAGTTGGAGATATTCTTCGGGTTTTGCCTGGAGAAACCATTCCAGTCGATGGAATCATTTGTTCTGGTCAAACTTCGATTAATCAGGCGGTTATGACAGGAGAATCGCTCCCAGTTGATAAATCCGTCGGAGATCCTGTATCAAGCGGAACTGTCAATCAATTTGGCTCGTTTGATATGAAAGCGACAAAAGTAGGGGAAGACAGCTCCATCCAGCGTATGATCCGATTGGTTCAGTCCGCCGATGCTGGAAAAGCCAAAATCGTTGGGATTGCCGATCGCTGGGCAACTTGGATTGTAATAATCGCATTGACTGCTGCTGCTCTTACTTGGCTCATCAGTGGTCAAATCATCCGAGCCGTTACAATTTTGGTTGTTTTCTGTCCGTGTGCACTTGTACTGGCAACGCCAACTGCAATTATGGCAGCAATTGGAAATGCGACAAAACATGGCTTTCTCGTTCGAGAAGGAGACGCTCTGGAACGTCTGGCATCTATTTCCAATCTTACATTTGATAAAACAGGAACCCTTACTTACGGAACTCCAACCGTTGTTGCAGTGAAAACCGCTCTGCCTGGCATAGAAAAAGAAACACTCTATGCTTATACTGCCTGTGCAGAACTGCGTTCAGAACATCCATTGGGAAAAGCAATTGTACAATGTTATCGTGCCGATCAGAAAAAATCGCTTCCTGAACCAAACGATTTTCAAATGATTCCAGGAAGAGGCGTACAGGCAACTGTAGGAAAGAAAACGATTCTGGCAGGCAATCAACTGCTGCTAAAAGAGAAACAAATCAGAATCCCCAAAGAACGATTGCAGGAATCCGAAAACTACATAAAAAATGGATGTACGATTATCTTTGTTGCAGCAGATCAACAATTCCTTGGATTTTTAGCATTATCCGACACAGTAAGAAAAGATGCTGCTGCAACCATGAGCAAAATAAAGAAAACAGGTGCAGTTCCCGTTCTTTTAACAGGAGATCATGAAAACGCTGCAAACCATATCGCCAGCCAGCTTCATATAGAAGAAGTTCATGCCAACTGTCTCCCAGAAGATAAATTAAAATGGATTGACACGTATCAAAATCAGAACAAACAAGTCTGCATGATCGGGGACGGCATTAACGATGCTCCTGCGTTAAAAAGAGCCTATGTAGGAATTGCCATGGGAGGTATTGGCAGTGATATTGCTGTAGATGCAGCCGATATTGCCTTGGTCAATGACGATATTAAAGAACTGCCACATCTGCTGCTTTTGGCAAAGAGAATGATGGTAACAATTAAATGTAACTTAACCTTTTCCATGGCATTGAATTTCATTGCAATTTTACTAGCCATTACGGGAGTGTTAAATCCTATTGTCGGTGCACTTGTACACAATGCTGGATCCGTTTTGGTTATTATTAATTCAGCATTCTTATTATCGTGGCATACAAAAAAGAAGAACAACTAAGTAGAAATTATGTGGGTAGGTTTAAGGTTGTTTTCCTTCTAATATGGCATTTGCTGCCAGTAACATAATTTTTCTCTGGACGGTATCCAGCTATTTTCCAGTCTTTCCATCCACGCTCCAATTTCCTCGGAAGCAATTCTTGCATAATCAATAAAAAAACGAGATTACATTCTGGTTATTGTTTCCATTTTCTTGCGCCCCCTTGTTAGATAATGGGAGCTTTGAACGGTTCGTTTCGGCGGTTGTTGAGATTTTGTACTTATCTTCCGTACAAACTGGGAATCATTTTTTACTATCTGATCAAAAGTCAACAGTCGTTTAATTTTTGTATTTCTTTACAAAAAAGAGAAAAGATGCTCATGGTAAAACCGCAAATTCCCGTACATAAAAACATTACAGCCATACCATTGCCTGCACCAGTTCCCACAATCTTTTCCAATAAGGTCACAACATCTGAATTTAAACGCATGAAAGGCTCAAACACATAATCAGATAAGTAACCGCCTAAAAGAATACCGAAAGGAATTGTACTGTATTGGACAGCATTTTTTACAGCAAATACCCGCCCTTAAATATTTTCAGGTATTTTTTTGTAAAGTATCAAATTTTGTCCTGCCATAATAAATGGAAGTGGTAAACTTGCAGCAAAGGCGGCAAATGACCAGAAAAATACATTCCTGCCAACAGCCATTGTTAAATCTCCTAAAAGAAAAGATAGTGCGGCAGAAACATAAATCATATTTGCTTTTTTCCTGCTTTCTCTTTTCACAGATACAAGCAAACCTCCCATAATTCCGCCAACTCCCATACAAGCATTTACAATTCCTAAAACAATATCATTTTCGGAACTTCTTGCTAAAATCATAGGCGATAATATATTTTCATAAGTCAATCTTGAAAAGAAGTTTATTACGGCCATTGTAAGCATGATGTATAAAATCCCCTTTTCTGTTCTCAGAAAATGAAATCCAAACATGATTTCCGCAAAAGGAGATTGGAAATTCTCCTCTGTAAGCCGTTCTGGTATGCGAATTAGAAATAACAGCACACAAAAGGCAACCGCAAAACTAAATAAATCAAATAGCAAGATCAGTGGCAAACCTCCGACAGAAAAAAGCACAGCTGCCACCATGGGACTAAATGCAATAACTAAATTACTGGAAAAAGAGTTCATACCACTTACATTAGACAGTTTATTCTTTGGCACAATTTTCGCTATTGCAACAGAAGATGCTGGCTGCTGAAATGCTGTAGTAACTCCCACCATCATATTGATGATGTAAATATGCCATACATAAAGATTTCCAGCCATTAAAAAGCGCAGAGTAAACAGAGAAGCCATTGCGGCAACACAATCTGATACAAGCATAATTGATTTTTTTCGATGACTGTCTATGAAAGAGCCAACAAATATGCTTGTCAAAATATATGGCACATAATTACAAAATGATATAATCGAAATGGAAAGTGCGGAATGTGTTTGTTCGTATGTCCATAAAACAAGTGCAAACGCCGTCATAGAACTTCCCAACTGCGATATACTTTGACTTAGCCATAAAACTATATATTTTTTGAAATTTTCCATTGAATTTTCTCCAATCTAATCTTTATTTTTGCGAATTAAATTGTACAAAATCCAATGTCCAGTGAAAATTACCTCTGTACAAATATCGCCTTATCATTAGATTTTGTACAGAGGTAATTGCTCAAGTCAATTATTCTATGACATAACATTTTTTCCACCTCCTTCATACCATTCAAATTTTCTTATACTCCGTACTCTCGTTTCTGCCCTGCAATGCCAGTTTCTGTGTGTTTTTCGGATACTGCCTTATACACACCCAGCAAATTTCCAGCAGCTTTTTTTAATTAAACACACTATTGTCTATACTTTCTCCTTCTTCTATTATCGTATAATTATCCTTGCCTATTTGTCGTATATGATATCCATAATGCTTTACATTATTGTCATTCTGATACCAATATTCTATAACAAACTCATTTATATCGTCTGTGCGCTGACTGATGCTCTTTTGAATCACTTCATAACCAGCTTCTCTCATTAGATTATCTGAAAAAGTAACTACCCCTATCGTATCAATGGATATAATTTCATTTTCTTCACTGTCAGTTGCACAACTACACATACAGATTACAATAATTGAAATAAACACATAATATATAACTTTTTTCATAACATTTCTTTGTTTAAGAATGCAATTTCCTTCCGTAATTCTTCGTTCTCTCGTTTTAACCAGAGGTTTTCCTTCATGGATTCATAATCTTCTTTGGCTTGAGGGTCTGTTTGGCATTCTTTGCTGAATTCGCTGTACCACTTGGTAATACTGGCCTTGGATACGCCATACTCAGCGGTAATGCCTTTGTAGGTTCGTCCTTCTTCCAAATGAAGACGCACAATGTTCTTTTTGAATTCGGGAATGTAGTTTTGTGACATAATGAGTACCTCTTTTCTTATCTTATTGATTATATCTCATTAGCCACTTGACAAGCCCATTCGCATATCTTAAAGCGATTTCGTCGTTATGTGGATAGGTCAGAGTCAGTTGCCCCAGCTTGGTAATGGTTTCGATTCTCTCCTCGAGTGGCTGATCACAAGACAGGTTGAAAAGCCCACTCGCATAGGCTAGTACGATTTCCTCGTTATGTGGATAGGTCAGAGTCAGTTGCTCCAGCTTAGCAATGGTTTCGATTCCCTCTTCGAGTGACTGCTGATTGGACAGGTTGAAAAGCCCCTTCGCATATTCTAGTACGATTTCCTCGTTATGTGGATATCCCTGAGCCAGTTGCTCCAGCCTGGCAATGGTTTCGATTCTCTCCTCGAGTGGCTGCTGATTGGACAGGTTGACAAGCCCCTTCGCATATTCTAGTACGATTTTCTCATTATGTGGATATCCCTGAGTCAGTTGCTCCAGCCTGGCAATGGTTTCGATTCTCTCCTCGAGTGGCTGCTGATTGGACAGGTTGACAAGCCCCTTCGCATAGGCTAGTACGATTTCCTCGTTATGTGGATAGGTCAGAGTCAGTTGCTCTAGCCTGGCAATGGTTTCGATCCCCTCCTCGAGTGGCTGATCACAAGACAGGTTGACAAGCCCCTTCGCATATTCTAGTATGATTTCCTCGTTATGTGAGTACTTCTGAGTCAGTTGCTCCAGCCTGGCAATGGTTTCGATTCTCTCCTCGAGTGGCTGATCACAAGACAGGTTGACAAGCCCCTTCGCATATTCTAGTACGATTTCCTCGTTATGTGGATAGGTCAGAGTCAATTGCTCCAGCTTGGCAATGGTTTCGATTCCCTCTTCGAGTGACTGCTGATTGGACAGGTTGACAAGTAACATTGCAAATAACCAAAAAGAAAGCTCGCTTTTGACTTCTGGCTGTATGATGTTCATACCATCTTTAAAAATATCCTGAAATCGTTTCGTATTTCCATAATTTTTTATGCATCGATCGAGAAAGATTGCAAATTCAAATGGAGTTTCCCATAGTACATGACTCAGTTTTTTCAAATATTCGGTATCGTATTTTTTTCTTCGCCAGTAGTCTAATACATAAAATTCTCCGATGAGATCGGGTTCCAATGGTTGAAGTTTTCCATCATATAGTTCTGCTTCGTTGACGGCACAGATCAGTGTTTCTAACAGATCTGCGTCCATTTTTAGAAGTTTTGTAGAGGAATCGGCTAAGGGATCGGGAAGTTTCTTTCCTACTTCCCATCCTCCGACACAAGTGGAAAATAGAATCATTTCTTCCAATGCAAGAAACCGTTCTTCTTCTCCTGCACAGAGAACGTTTTCCCAATGCTCTTTGAATTTCTCTACCATATGTTCCACAAGACCTAAAATATCCCATTTTGTGGTTGGTTGTTTTCCTTCTAACATGGCATCTGCTGCCAGTAATACAATCAATGGTCTGGGAGAATCATTTTTTTTGTCCATTTCATGGGCTTTTTCTATCATCCATTCTTGAGTTGCATTATCGATTGATTTGCCCTTTGCCAATGCATAGTCAGAAATAATTTGGGCTAAATCCTCATCATTTAGACCAGATAATTCCAAAAATGCTGACTCGGAAGAAGATTGATATAAGAAACGTTCGATACATTCAGAACGGAGTCGGTTTCCTTTTAAATTTTGATACCAGATTGGCTCGAGTTCCATTTCCCTGTTTTTATGAATCGTTTCCCGTTCCAGCAAAACAAATCGAATTTTCTCTGGACGGTATCGGCTATTTTCCAGTCTTTCCATCCACGCTCCAATTTCTTCGGCAGCAATTCCTGCATAGTCAATAACAAAAACGAGATTACATGGATAATTCCATTCCGTAAATTGATTGCATTGGATGCAAGCGTTTCTTCGCAGCCAAATGGCTTTCCATTCTGGTAAGCAGGAAATTTCCTGTAAAAAATGGTACAGCAGTTTACTCTTGCCCGAACCAGCATCTCCTGTTACAGCCATCCATAGCAGAGAGCGGTCATCTTCCAGAAATTTATACAAGGTGGCAAGCTCTTGCTTCCGTCCTTGAAAACGAATGAGATTATTTCGATAATGGAATGCCCTGTTATTATTGTGAGGAAGTTCGATTCCGTCAATATATTCCGCAAAGGACTGATGATAATGGATCGAATCTACAATCGTGTTCTGATTTTGAGAACAATACTCTTTTAGTAGTTTTTCTATTTCGTCCACTGTTTTTCCCATCAAAAATAAATCTTTGTTTTCTACCTTTTGCAGATAATGGTGTTCTACCATTTGCATAAAAATCTGAATATAGTGAGAAACAAGCTTTTTTTGCTCGAATGTACTTGCTTTTGCATAGGAATAAGCAGAGTGAATCAAGCTGCGTTTTGCTTGTTCTCGCTGTCTTTTTTCTGGTAAATTAAAACAGGCACCTACATCCCGAAATAAATGGTCGATAATATAGTGATTCAACGCTTCGTAGTCCAAATTCTCTGATTCCATCGAATCAAGAACGATGTCATTATGATATCGCTCCATTTGTTCTTTTATTTTTACTGTAAGTTCAACCCGATCGATTGTTTCATCTGCATATTCCAATAGATTTTCCGCTGCTTTTTCCTTCCCCTTTTCACAAATTGTTTTTAACAGGGAAGTCATAGGATTAAGAAAGAATTCTAACATCACTTCGACCTCCTTTTATCGATCATTGAGTAAAATTAATTTTATTTTACCACTGCTGCTAAGATTCTGTCTAGAAAAATTCTCTATTTCTTAATACTGTTTCTGATGGAAAGTTTACTTGACATTTTATAAAATCATGTTATAATGGAGATATGGAAAGTAAGCTTTCCATTAGAGAGGAGGGCTTCATGAAAAATCGCTTAGAAGAACTAAGGAAAGCACGTGGTATCAAACAAGAAGATTTAGCTGCTGCACTGGAAGTTTCCAGACAAACCATTGGTTCGCTGGAAAATGGACGATATAACCCATCCATTTTATTGGCATTTAAAATTGCACGATACTTTGGAATGAGCATTGAAGAAATATTTATTTATGAGGAGGAGGAAAGTCATGAAAAGAAATAAGATATGGTATTTAGGCTATGGGATTGCTGCTATTTTAGTTATCATTTTATTTGCAGCAGATCTTTCTGAACCTGTAAAATTAGGATTGAGTATTTTATTTGCAGTTATTTTTTCAGTCAGTCATACGCAAATCTTACATCATAAAATGCTGAAAACAGACTCCGATTATCGGATTCAAGTTTTAGACGAACGAAATATTGCTATCAAAGAAAAAGCAGGAAATATTACCAATATGATAACATTGGTATTAATGGGCTGTGTCACAGTGATATTTATTATATTAGACTATATTGTGCCTGCCATTTTATTAGGAGCGATTATTTTTCTTCAACCAATTCTTTTAATTTTTGTCAGCAATCAAATAGAAAAGAAAATCTAATTCTAATAATAGAAAGGGGACTGCCTTGAAAATAGAATTCATAAACAGTCCCTCTTTTAATTAATCCTTTTTATCTTTATTTTGGGTTACACGATGAACGAAATCTTGTAACGCTTTTCCCTTTAATCCTGTTAGTATTATTACTGTCAGAAATGCTAATATAAGTAAAATAAATCTTAGAACTTCCATAGGCTTTCCTCCAAATTAGATCAAATCCATTTACTTTTTCTCTTTTATTCATTTAACACAGGACTTTCTGTTCTCTTCCCATCGGAATCACCTCTTTTAACTTAATAACACGTACTACTTTTGTTTACAAATATATTATACCATATCTAATATCTCTAATCAAGTAGATAAAATACAAAAAATTATTTTTTTGTATTTCAATCTCTTATGGAGAAAGTGCACTACAAAAAGGAACCTCCATTGGAAGTTCCTTCTGTTAAGAAATTCTTTTAATTACCACTATCTATTTCCATAATGGTATCTGCAAGCTAATATATATATGTTTTCTTTTTCTGTTTTATAGATTAACGGATCTTTTTCATTCATGTGTCTACTAGAACGATTTATATTAGCTCCATTCGTTTTAATTCATGGAAAATTCCATCGTTTTGTACGCTTTCGCAAATGGTATCTGCGATTGTTTTTAATTCTTCGCAGGCATTTTCCATTGCGATTCCGATTCCTGCGCATTGGATCATTTCGGAATCGTTCATACTGTCTCCAAAGGCGATGGTATCTTGCAAAGAAGCGTGATAGTGTTGACATATGAGCTGAATTGCCGTTCCTTTGTGAATGCCTTTTGGAATGATTTCTCCGTTGAAACAGGTGGAACTATTGCCATATGGATGTACGACGTATTGGAATTGGTTTTCTAAATATTTTTTTGTTTCATCTACTGCTTCCAATGTGGTGCTTGTGAAACAAATCTTATAAGCTCCTTTTTTTGGATAGTTTTCGTAGGGCTGGAATGGAATTCCACGTGAAATCTCGTTTTGCATTCGGATTAATTCGGAATTAGTTGGATCTGGTACAGCTGTTTTTAGCAGAGATTCCATTTCTAAATCGGTATAAATGCCTTCTTTACTCTCGATTCTGCAATAAATTCCATGTTGATGAAAGAGGGTAAGACATTTTTGAACGAGTTCTTCTGGAATGAAATGATCGAATAAAACGGTATGTTCTACTTCAATATGACTGCCAGCACTTGCGATAATTCCGTCAAATCCGATTTCCAATATATCATCTCCAATGATTGGCATATTTCTGCCAGTGCATAAAAATACTTTATGTCCATTTGCTCGGGCTGTTTGGATTGCCTGTTTTACTAAAATGGAAGGATGATCCATTGCAGAAATCAATGTTCCGTCAATGTCCAAAAAAATTAATTTTGTTTTCATTGCGTCTCCTTACTTTGCGCTGCTTATTTTTTTTGAATGGCTGCAACCTGACTTTCCTTTGTCATTTTAGATAAAGCAAGTTTTGTTAATTGTTTGTCTTCAGGTAAGTCCGTAAATAATAGTGGAATTACCGTATCGTAACCTGCTTTTTCGATTTTATCTTTTTCAAAACGAATCATGAGTTGACCCTTTTTAATGGAATCCCCTGTTTTTACATAGGCATTGAAATATTTTCCATTTAAGTTTACGGTGTCAATACCGATATGAATTAATAATTCGGTTCCATTTGCACTTTGGATGCCAATGGCATGTTTCGTATCAAAAATACTGACAACCGTACCATCCACAGGTGCATACACTTCTCCTTTTTCTGGGATAACTGCAATTCCATCTCTCAGCACTTTATTTGCAAAGGTAGCATCATTGACTTGTTCCAATGGAATGACTTGGCCTTCTGCATAACCATAGATTGGTTCATTTTCTACTACTGCTTTTGTATTCGTATTGTTTGAAGGGGTACTTGATTTGGTTTCTGTGATCTGCTTTGGCTGTGCAGCAGGTTCTGGCTGATCCATAAATTTGCCTAATATTAATGTCATGAAGAAACCTGCGGTAATGGCAACTGCATGAGCGATTATGTAATTTATATATCCGTTTCCAGATGGATCTGCAAGTGCAATTCCTGGAACAACGGTTGTACCAAATCCCAGAGCTGCTAAATTTGTAAAGAATACGACAATTCCTCCAAATGCACCTCCGATACATCCGCCAATGATTGGGAATTTGTATCTCAAGTTAATTCCGAATAAGGCTGGTTCGGTAATTCCAAATAGTACAGAAATAAAACTCGGAATACATAATTCTTTTACTTTTGCATTTTTCCGATGTATCACTAAATATCCAAGTACGGCTCCACCCTGTGCGATAATGGCAACGGACATTAATGGATTAATGAAGTTTCTTCCCGTATCTGCTAAAAGCTGTGCTTCAATTGCACCAAAGATATGATGAAGTCCTGTGATTACGACAAGCTGCTGAAGTCCTGAGAAAACAGCATATCCTACAACGCCTAAGTTTTGAGTCATCCATACAAGTCCATTTGTAATTCCTGAAGATAATCCTCTTCCTACTGGTCCGATGACGGTGAATAATAAGAGTGCTCCTACTAATGTAGTGAGAAGTGGAGATACTAAAAGTCGAATTACTTCTGGTACTTTCCGTTCAAAGAAAATATCCAGTTTTGCAGTTACAAATCCCATTAATAACGCCACAATAATACCGCCCTGGAATCCAACAAGTTCTACGCCAAATCCAAATAGATGTAATGTAGTAACGTCCACCGTACCCTGTGCGGCTGCATAGGCATCCGCCAAGCTGTTGCTAAGCATAATACATCCGATTACAATTCCTAGAATCGGTCGTCCTCCGAATCGTTTGCAGGCACTGTAGGCAACTGCCAGAGGAAGGAAACCAAAAATTGCTCCAGATGAAATATTAATCAATGTATTGATTCCGTATAATGTATCATTGTTTTTTACGAATTCAAAGTTTCCTAACACACCAGAAAGTCCTGTTAAAAGCGCTGCTGCCAAGATTCCTGGCATAATATCGACAAACACGTCAGAAAGAGCTTTGATTACTCGTTGCAGCGGGTTCATTTTTTTATTTGCCACTGTTTTTAAGTCGCTAAGACTCATATTCTTCATATTGTTTTGTTCTGCAAATACTTCATAAATATCGTTGACCAAACCTGCTCCAAATATAATTTGCACTTGATCTCCTGCTACAAATACCCCTTTCGCAAGATCTACCTCTTCCATTGCTTTTAAATCTGCCAGATCGTTATCTTTTAAAACAATTCTGAGTCGTGTTGCACAATGTGCTACTCCTTGTATATTGTCTTTTCCCCCAACTAACTTGGTTAGTTCCTCTGAAATATGTTTATACCGTTCTCTTTTCCCTGCGTCCATATAATCCTTTCTCCTTTCAATTGTTTCTCTGGTTTTTACACGTAATATTAGAAATACAAACAAAGATTTAAAAAAATTTCTATATATGGATTTTTCGTGTAAAAACCAGAATTTTTCTTCTTGAAATAATAACAGACAGTTTATGGATTTTTTCATTATTATTTCAGAAAATTGCGAAAGAAATTAGGAACCTTCTTTCCTTTATTTCTTTCTTGTAATTCTAATTATAGCAGTATATAATAAAATATAGATGGATAAATGTTGTTTTTTCCTATCGGTTTGTGACTTGTTGGAAAATATAGGATGGAGGAAAGGAATGCAAGATTATATTTTTTCCAATGATTTTTTTCAAAACATTGACGCAATGGTCTATACTTGCGGATATGAGGCATGTGCTCCAAGTCATAGTTATGGTCCTGCGGTGCGAAGTGGCTATCTAATTCACTATGTGATTGATGGAAAGGGAATTTTTAAAACAAATGGAAAACTTTATCGTTTAAATGCAGGAGATGCATTTTTGATTGTTCCAGGTTCTTTGATTTACTATGAAGCAGATGCCAAAAAACCATGGACGTACACTTGGATTGGATTTCAAGGAATCAAGATCAAACAATACTTGGAACGAACTTCTCTCATGGATTGTCCTGTCTTTCATTATGGAAGGGATGATCGAATTCGGCTTTGTCATGAAAAAATGTTTGAAGCCAACCAACTGCAAGAAAATAAGGATTTAATTATGAATAGTATTTTATATGAGTATCTATTTTTACTTGCCAGTAAATTTCCAAGACAGCGCATGTCCGTTCAGAGCCGAAAAATTACTTATGTGGAGGAATCGTTAAAATATATTGAGTCCAACTATGCCAGAAATATCAGTATTCATGAAATTGCACAGTTTTTAAATATTGATCGCTCCTATCTTCATCGGTTGTTTAAGCAAGCGACAGGATGTTCGCTCAAAACCTATCTCTTAAATTACCGTATAAAAAGAGCCTGCGAGCTGTTGGCCAATACCGATATTCCAGTTGCAGTGATTGCCCGTTCTGTCAGCTATGAAGACCCTTTTTATTTTTCCAGGCTATTTAAAAATAAGAAAGGGGTTTCTCCAATGGAATATCGTCTAGAAAAAGGGAACAAAGATAAAAAGAGTATCTAGCTCAATTTGCTTAGATACTCTTTTAGACTTAGTTTGTTATTTCTTTTTTACTGGAAAATATACTTCGGTTTCCCATTCCTCTGGTGCCAGGCTATCAAACTGTGTTTTTGTATAAATTTCATACGGTGCACCGTCCCATTCATAATCATTTTTTTCTATCCATGCCACTAATGCCCCATATGCATCTGTCAGGGAAGAATACGGTCCTTTATGAACTGTCATTGCGCAAATACGACTTTCTATGATCTTATCTGCCATTTCTTTTTCTTTTATTCCTACAATTAACTCAATGTCCGAACATTCATGGTTAAATTCTTCATCATGATATACAGTTCCTCGAACACCGTCTGGCGTCAATCGTTCCTTTGCTATCCGTTCATACAAAGAACTATAATATTTGCCAAAGTCATTTACTCCCATCATCTGACGACATGCAAGCACAACTCTGTCTAAAGTTTTCGTTATTCTGATCTCATATTCCTTTTGGTATCCCATAATGTCACCTGTCCTTTCAAAATTCTGCAGATGGGCAGACAATTCACTAATAATCAGCTCCATCTCTTTTTTCTGCCATTTTAGTTTTTCTTTTTGTTGCTGCAGCTTTGAAAAGAGTATCCGCTCTTGTGTACATACAAGAAGGTTTCTAATTTCTTCTAGGGAAAAGCCATATCGTTTCAGTCGCCGAATCAGAAGCATTTGATCCACCTGTTGTTGACTGTAATAACGATATCCAGTAAATGGATCTACTTTAAATGGATTTAACAATCCAATTCTGTCATAATGATGTAGTGTTTTCACACTTACTTGACATATTTTTGAAAATTCTCCAACTGTGAGCATTAGCTTTCCTCCTTATGTTTATACTCTTTGATTCGAATCTAGTTTCAGTATAAATCATGACCAAAGGGGAGAGTCAAGCGATTTTTTAAATTCCATCGGATAAAATTTTCTTTTGGATCATTTCTAATTCCTCTAAGTAAATACAGTTTGGAATCTGATTGGATTTCACTTTTTGAAAGCAATCCTTAAACTCCATCCATCGCACTTCTGAAATCTCTTCTTTTTGCAATGTAAATTGTTCTGGTTCTTGATCAAGCCACATCAAATACACGTTACTTACTTGATTATCGTGAAACAGCTTTCCGTGAAAGATTTGCTGAAATTCAAACTGCCGTTGTCCGCAATAAATTAGTTGTTCTGGTTTGGCATCATATCCCAATTCTTCTTTTAATTCTCGCAGAGCAGAGGAAATAAAATCTTCTCCTGCTGGAATATGTCCTGCACTGGATATATCATAGCAGCCAGGATGAGAATCTTTTTCCTCGCTTCGTTTTTGTAAAAGAATTTGGAGTTGTCCATTTTTTTCCCGAACAATCCAAACATGAGAAGTTCGATGTAAAATGCCTTTCCTATGTGCCTCTTCTCGTTCTACAACTATACCAGTAATTCTTCCATGTTCATCTACGATGTCTAGTAATTCCATCTTATAAATCCTCCTCATTTATTATGTATTCCACCTTAAGAATTCCTCTTAAAGTGGAAAGGTTAACGTAACAGAAAATCCTCCATGACGGCGATTTGTAATTAAAACGGTTCCATGATGCGATTCCACGATTTGCTTTACAATCAACAATCCCAATCCATGCCGCTGTTCAGTTGTGTTGTCATCACAAACCATATAATGTGGCGTATGATTTAGAGCTTCAATCTGTTCTTTTGTTGCACCAACCCCATCATCTTCTACCGTAATGGCACATTGGTTCTGTTCTTTTTTTACACAGACATATAAATTACAGCCATCTTCATTATGATTGATACTATTTTGAATAAGATTGCTAACAGCTCGTTTTAGTAAGTCTTTGTCTGCATAGATAACACAGGAAGTTAGCGTTTCTTCCGTCATCCATTCAATTGGATATTTCTGATCAATATCCGTATTGATAAAATCCACGACAACTTGCCGGACAAGCGCAACTAAATTTTCCTGTTTCCATTTGATTGGCTGCATATTATATTCCAGTTTGGATGCCAAATTCAAATCGCTAATTAAGTTTTTTATTTTTTTACTCTGCCGAACAATGACCATTGCCTGGTTTTGTTCCGCTTTCGTAAGATTCGGATTGGTTTCTAGCTGCCCTGCATATCCCATAATCATGGATAAAGGCGTTCGTATATCATGGGACACGCCTGCGATCCAGTTGGCTCGAGCTGTTTCTTTGCGTTTTAACTGATAGTTTTGTGATTGCAATACTTCGGATGTTCGATTAATATTGGCAGATACCTCAGATAACAGTCCTTTTTCTTTTAGATGGACTGGTTGTTTCGTCGTTAAGTTTTGAATTCCCTCTACGATTGGTTTTACTGATTTCAAAAGCTTCATATTTACAGTCATATAAATAACAAAAATAATAATAAAATTAACGGCGAGAAATGTTATGATAATTTTTGGAAAATCTGCAATCATATGATAATCCCAACTTGGATACATATGTTTCCAATAGCTATCTTTCGGATAGCCTAAAACCATTAATCCATCTTGTGCCTCTCCTGTAAAGGTGGGATATCCATTCAGATATCCACGAGTGAGACTCACAATATTGGAAAGCGTATATTGCGTTGGGATTCCTTCTGGAAAAAAGTCCGTATGCCAGACAACTTGGTGCGTTTGATTGTCAATGAAAATAGCCCATATATTTTGCTGCGCTAATTCTGCTGCCATCTGCTCGGAGAGTTGATATCCATTTTCTGTCTTCGTTAAAGCTGCTGCTGCATTTTTTGCACTAGACCATGGAGAGGCATTCGGAGAATGTTGAAGCCCGATTATGATTAGTACCGAAATATTTGCAATAAGAATCAGAAAGGAACTAATCATCAGTACACCGACAAACCGTCGTATTAGTTTTGGTACACTTTTCATATCAGTTGGCCTCCACAATTAATTTGTATCCTAAGCCCTTGATAGTTACAAGAGAAACGGGATGAGACGGATTTGCCTCAATTTTTTCTCGGATACGGCGAATATGTGCCATTAAAGAATTCTCATATCCAAACGGATTTTCTCCCCATGCAGCTTCACAAAGTGCGTCAATCGTGACAATTCTTCCTGCATTTCGATAAAGTGCCGAAAGTAAATCATGTTCTTTGGCAGTTAATGGAATATGGATTCCATTTTTAATGACTTCTGCACGAGCAAAGTCAATCTCACTGTCATGAAGTTTTACGAGCGGATCATCTTCTTTATAGCATCTGCGTAAAATTGCCATAATCCGAAACAGTAACTCCCTTGGTAGAAAAGGCTTTACCATATAATCATCTGCTCCAAGTCCAAATCCTCGAAACTTATCTTCTTCTTCTCCACGGGCAGTTAGAAAAAGGATCGGATAATCAGATTGTTTTTTTAACTGTTCCATTAAAGAAAATCCATCTCCATCTGGAAGCATTATATCTAAAATTGCAAGTTCAGGGAAAAAGGTATTTGCAATGGAAATTGCTTCTTTTACCGTTTGAGCTGTTTGTATCGCTTGAAAGCCGTCTTCTCTTAAAATCGTTGCTACCATATTTAATAGTTCCTGTTCATCATCTACAATCAGGATGCGTTTCTGTTTTAAATATTCAAATCCCATTCTATAACCTCCTAAAGGAAAGCATTCCATCAATTCCAGAATAGTATAGCATAAAAATCATCCATTTTCTCAATCTCCCTTAAAATGTAAGGTAAATGTAAGGCAGCGAGAAGGTTATTGTAAGGTAGATGCGTTAGAATAAAAGAGACTTAAGAAAGGAGCAAACAACAATGAATATGATTGAAACACAAAACTTAACGAAACAATATGCCGATTTTACGGCGGTATCGAATTTAAATCTTCACATTCCAAAGGGAAGTGTATATGGTTTTCTTGGTCCAAATGGAGCAGGAAAGTCCACAACGATGAAAATGTTTTTAGGATTAACAAAGCCAACGAGCGGTACGTTTCAGATTGATGGAAAAACCTATCCAAACGAACGAGTGAAAATCCTAAAAGAAGTTGGATCTTTGATCGAAGCTCCTGCTTTTTATGGAAATTTGACAGGAGAAGAAAACTTGGATCTCATCCGAAAAATTTTAGGTTTGCCAAAATCTTCTGTATCAGAAGCGTTAGAGCTAGTAGGATTAACTCAATTTCGAAAACGATTGGCAAAGAAATATTCCCTTGGAATGAAACAGCGATTAGGACTGGCAAGTGCATTGATTGGGCATCCTCCAATTCTGATCTTGGATGAACCTACGAATGGATTGGATCCTGTAGGTATCCATGAAATCCGAACGCTAATCCGCTCATTGCCAGAAAAATTAAACTGTACGGTTCTCGTATCTTCTCATTTATTATCGGAAATTGAGTTAATGGCAGATACGATTGGTATTTTAAATCATGGTCGTCTTTTGTTTGAAGGCAGTCTTTCCGATTTAAAAGAAAAAGCAATTGCCTGCGGTTATCCAATTGATAATTTAGAAGACACCTTTTTGGCTCTTATTCATGCTGACAATGCACAACGAGAAGGGATGGGTAACAATGAGTATTGCGTTAGAATATAAAAAAACAAAACGAACAGGATTACTTGCCGCATTTCTGGGCGGAGGCATTTTAGCAGCACTTCTTCCAATCTTAAATATGGCAGTTCGATCCGAACTCTATCTCGATCTATCAGGTTCTCCGCTTGGCATTTTATTAAATGCTAATTGGAAAATGATGGCGATGTTAAATATTCTTCTTATTTTAACTGGTGCATGTATGATTTATTACACAGAATATGCAGAAAATGCCATTCAGCGTATGAATACATTGCCGATACGAGAAAGTAATTTATTTTTTGGAAAGTTTCTTGTCCTTGTAGTTTTATCCATTTTTATGCTTGCGATGGAAGCAGGAGGCATCGCTTTTTGCTGCTTGCACTGGTTCCAGGCAACTTCCGAGCTGTACTTGGATTTGCTAAAAAACTTTGGCTATTTTTTTCTTCTTTTGCTGCCAGGGATGTTACTGGCACTTTTGATTGGATCGGCATGTAAAAATATGTGGATTTCACTTGGAGTTGGGGTTGTATGCATCTCTGTCGCTACAATGATTCCTACGGACAATTTTGTCCTATCCCTATTTCCATTTTCCTTACCATTTCAAATTTTGGAAGGCTCAGATAGAATCATTGATTTTGTGATTGCTGCAATCATTGAGATAGTTCTGATTGTATTGGCAGAAGAAATCTTTTTAAAAGTCAGGAGGTTATTTGCATGAAATTTTTATCATTGATTGGTGTGGAACTTCAAAAAATACGGCGTTCCAAAATTTTATTAATTCTATTCTTAGCTACGATCATTACTTGGCTGCCGTCCATTCTTCATGCAGATATGAGTTTTAATGCAATCGTCTCTCCAGAAGAGGATTTTTTCATACAGGGATTTATGGCAGTCGTATGGTTTATGTTTCCTGCAACGATGATTGTTAACACGGTTTTATTAAGTCAAACCGAACGGACAAACAGAGGGATTTTAAAAATGCTTACTTTGCCTGTACGAACAGGAACGCTGTGTGCAGCGAAATTTATCATACTGTTACTAATTGCAGCACTTCAAATGTTGATGACCACAGCGATGTATTTTATCAGTGCAGCGATTGTAACTCAGATCCATAATTATAAATTCATGCTCTCTCCTCTTTTTGTATTAAAAGAAGTTGGAATCATTTATTTGTCTTCCATTCCAATGATTGCAGTTTTCTGGATGCTTTCCGTATTCATTCAAACTCCAATCTTTTCCATTGGTACAGGATTGGTGTCCATCGTTCCATCTGTTTTAATGATTAATACAAAAGCTTGGTTTATTTATCCAATGTGCTATCCATTTTATGTAATTACTTCAGGATATGGAGACGGATCAATTTCCATTTCAGAGATTGAAACTTTTCCATGGCTTCCCGTTGCAGCAGCAATCACGTTATTCTGTTTTATTATTTCCTGTCTTCGTTTTGGACGGGCAGAAAGGAGATCAATATGAAAAATAAAATATCTACTATAATCAGTATACTTATCGTTTTTCTCCCATGGACGATCTTTCCACTTAGAACCTTTGACTGGGCACTGGAATCTCCAATGGCAGAAATCATCGTTTCTTGTTATGCTGGATTTATGATATTGGGGGGAATTTTTACGATTATTTCTTATAATAAAGCCAAATTAAAAACGAATCTTATGAAAATCTGTCTGATGATAAACACGCTTTATGCCATTGGTGGTGCGATTGTTCTTGGTATGATTTTCATTCCTAAGATCATTTAATCTGGAGGGAAATGCATGAGGAAAAAGCATATTTTTATTCTAGTTGGAATGATAATTCTCAGTATGTTCACAGTAGGATGCGGAGAAAAAAATATTGCAGTCAGCTGGAAAAATAGTCTGATAAATGGATTCAATGATTGGATGCAGTCCTTTAGCAAATATGCACTCACAAACGATTTTGAACTACAAGGCATAAGAAAATATGGGATTGATAATTATACAGGAAGTTATGAGGCAACTTATTTCCAATGGACGGGAAAGGAATTGCTTTTTGGAGGTACGAGTTTACAACGAGAAAACGGAAATCAGTTAAAAGTCACTTATACATTAACGATTGCCGAAGGAACCGCCCGTCTTTATCGGCTTGCAGCTGGTCAAGAATATACAATCGCTGATACGAACGCAGCGATTGTGATTGAATTTACCATTGATTCTGGTGATAATTATATTATATTAGAAGGTAATCAATTGAGTGGAAGTCTTAGTTTAAATGTGGAGTAGAGAGTTTCTCATTTTTTTCTTACAGCTTCGATATTTATACTATCAGAAAAGCTCCCATCTAGTAATAGATCGGGAGCTTTTCTCGTAAAGCAGATATTAGACACTATTTGCTAAAACTTATAAACCATTCTACCGTATCTGGATCGTAATGAGAGAAAAACAAACTTTTTTCTGTATCCAGACATTCGATTTGTTTCATTTCTTCTGCGGAAAGTTCAAAATCAAAGATATTTAAGTTTTCTTTCATTCGTTCTTTATGAACCGATTTTGGAATTACAACAACTCCACTTTGAATCAAAAATCGAAGTGCAGTCTGTGCTACGGATTTTCCGTGTTTTTCTCCAATTGCTTTTAATATTTCATTCTGGAATAAATTATTTTTTCCTTCTGCAAATGGTCCCCAAGATTCAATCTGTGTATGATACTTTTTCATTACTTCTTTTGCCACTTTTTGCTGCTGGAATACATGGGTTTCTACTTGATTTACAGCTGGGACAATTTCGCAGAAATTGGCAAGATCAATAAAACGATCTGGATAGAAATTGCTGACACCAATTGCTCGTACTTTTCCTTCTTTATAGGCTTCTTCCATAGCCCGATACGTACCATAATAGTCGTTAAATGGCTGATGAATGAGCAATAAATCGATATAGTCTGTCTGGAGCTTTTTCAAGGATTCCTCTATCGATGCTTTTGCTTTTTCATATCCAGCATTCGTAATCCAAACTTTGGTTGTAATGAATAATTCCTCTCTTGGGACTCCACATTTTACAATGGCATTTCCAACTCCTTCTTCATTGGCATATGCCTGTGCAGTATCAATGGAACGATAACCTACTTCGATCGCATCCAACACACAGCGTTCACACTCTGCAGGATCTACTTGATATACTCCATATCCTAATATTGGCATTTTTACACCATTATTTAATGTAACATATTCCATATTTTTCACCAAACCTTTCTTTTTTCTTTCCTATATTTGTTTTTTACTTTATCCATTTTTTTATTTGTTGTTCTGCATGAATTACATTTGCACCATGCAAGGGAAGTCCTTTCTCCACAGTTGCACTTGGACAAGTTTTTTGGATATCGGATTCACTTGTTCCCATTCCACTTCCTTCGTGCGTACAGAAAGGACGAATCGTTTTTCCAGTAAAATCAAATTGTTCCAAAAAAGTAAATACTGCCATCGGCATGCTTCCCCAATAATTGGGATAACCAAGATAAATGGTATCATATTCCAATAAGTTTTCTGGTACTGCTTTCAGCTTTGGGCGAGCATTTTCACGCTGATCTTTTTTCGCTTCATTGATGCAGACATTATAATCATTAGAGTAATGATTGACCTGTTCCAGCTGAAACAAATCTGCTCCTGTCAGTTTTTTTAGCATTTCTGCTGCAACTTCGGTATTCCCTTTTGTAAGGGTTTTTATACTTCCATTTACATAGTTCTCACCTGTTCTAGAATAATAAATAATAATTTCCTTCACTGCTACCTCCTATCCAAAGGATCATCCAATCTGTTTTTTATCTATAAAAATTATAGCAAAAATATCGTTGCAGCGGAATTTCAAAAATGTTATTATAATATAAATGAAAAGTTTATGCGAGGTATGCTTATGTATAATCGGTTACTTGATACGTTTCTTATGGCTGCCGATATGGGAAGCTTCTCTAAGGCTGCTGAGAAACTATATATTTCTAATACTGCAGTTATGAAACAGATGAATTTGTTGGAAGAGCAGATCGGAGTTTCCCTTTTTATGCGCAGTACACAAGGGATTCAGCTGACAGAAGCAGGAATGATTATCTATAGAGAAGCAAAAGCGATCATTCAGCATTCCAATGAAGCCATTCAACTTGCTAGAAAAGCAGCAGAAAAACAGCAATATTTCATTCGAGTAGGAACTTCTTTCCTTAATCCATGTAAAGTCATTATGGATTTATGGTCCAAAGTAAACACCCTTCATCCAGAATTTAAAATTCAGGTTGTACCATTTGATGATGACCATACAAATATCCTTTCTGTTATTCATTCTCTTGGTCAAAACTTTGATATTATTGCAGGTGTGTGCTCCTCAAAGCAATGGCTCTCCCGCTGCCAATTTTATGAATTGACACAATATCCTTTTTGTTGTGCGATTTCTAGAACGCATCCTCTTGCTCAAAAGAAAAAGCTTCAGATTCAGGATTTGTATGGGGAAACATTAATGATTGTAAAACGTGGAGATGGAGAAGTAATTGACCAACTTCGAGATATGTTAGAAAAAGAGCATCCTCAAATTAAATTAGAAGACACTCCTTATTTTTATGATATGGAAGTATTTAATCGCTGTGAGAAAACACAGAATGTATTGTTAACGTTTGAACAATGGGCCGATATTCATCCTGGATTGATTACGATTCCAGTAGAGTGGAATTATACAAACCACTTTGGTATTCTTTACTCTCAGACTCCTTCTCAAGATGTAATTGCATTTATCAATGCGTTAAAAGAATTGGAAAAAGGCAAAGCCCCTGTTCTTCTGTAGGCATGGAACAGAGGCTTTCTGTGAATTCATTTTTATTTTCTATTATTATCATAATGTATAACAGTCTGTACTGCTGTAAGCAAACGTTTCACTGTTTTAGATGGAGTAGGGGAATAAAGCAATCCAAAAGGAATTCTATGACTCCATTCCACAGGAATAATTTTCAAGAGTGGATGTACATGTTCCCAATTGCTTACAGCCATTAGAACATTATTTCCATTTTCACATTGGTTAAATACATTAACATCATAAAATTCAAAATTAACAATATTGATCTGAGGATGATTGGTCCAAATCTCATCTCTCAATTGATCGACATAGTGACTCCAACCACGTCGAATTAACATTAGATTTTCACCATACAGATCTTCAATTTTAAGTTTGGTTTTGTTAGCCAATCTATGATTGATAGAAACCGCACAACAAATAGGAGTTTGCTCGAGTTGTAACCCTTCACATTTGCGTAATTCTAAAAGTGTATCATCAAATATGCCAGCCACAATATCAATATGTTTTCCTAGATTTTTTAAGATTTCTCTTGCATTTTCTGGTGTATTTTCAAAAGGAATTAATTGAAACTTAATATCTGGACAAAGTTCGTGGATCTTAGGCCATAATGCAACTAAAATTTGAGCTGGAGTCATAGGAGAAGTTCCAATTCGAATTAAGTTGGTATCTTCCTGCATGGCATTTTTGGCTCGCACAACTGAATCTTTGCAATACTGGATAATATATTTTGCATCGTTATAAAAAGACTTTCCTGCTTTGGTTAGAGAAAGACCTCGATGGGTTCTTATAAAAAGCTGTACACCTAAATTTTCTTCCAGCAGATTAATCTGTTTGATAACCGCAGTGGGAGTTATGAAAGATTCTTCCGCAGCTTTATTAAAGCTTCCTGCATCGACCACTCGAATAAAAGTTTCTAATTGTGGATTATACATAATATTATGATTTCTAACTCCTTTCCAATCGTTATTGTTTGACGTTTTTCACTGTTTTATATTCTTATATTTTATCTTAAAACAATCATTTTGTCAAAAAACATTTAAGATTGGAGGAAAGGAATCAGGAAAGTAATTTATAGTCGTTTTACAAACAAAGCTCGAATTGCATTTAATATGGCAATAATCATAACACCAACATCGGCAAAAATAGCCAGCCACATATTGGCAATACCGATCGCACCAAGTACAAGACAAATAAGCTTGATACCTAAAGCAAATACAATATTTTGGTAAACGATCCGAATACATTTTCTGGATATTTTGATTGCTTTCGCGATTTTCATTGGGTCATCGTCCATCAGGACAACGTCGGCTGCTTCAATCGCAGCGTCCGAACCCATAGCTCCCATAGCAATTCCAATATCAGCTCTGGAAAGAACTGGTGCATCATTTATTCCGTCTCCCACAAATGCCAATTTGGAACGTTTTGTCTTTTCTTCTAATAGTTCTTCTACTTTGGATACTTTATCACCTGGAAGCAGTTCGCTGTAAACAGTATCAATTCCAAGTTCTCCAGCCACTTGATTTGCTACCTTTTTGGTATCTCCAGTTAGCATAACAGTCTTTTCGACACCTGCCTGTTTTAACGCCGTAATGGCATCTTTAGAATGAGGTTTTATTACATCAGAAATCACGATATGTCCTGCATAAGTGCCATCAATGGCCATATGAATAATCGTTCCTACCGAATGACAATCAATATAGGAAATATTCAAATGCTTCATCAATTTATTATTGCCTGCTGCAACGATATGACCATCTACGTTGGCGATTACACCGTTACCACTGATTTCTTTTATATCACTTACTCTGGAACGATCCAGCTCTTTTCCATATGCTCGCTGAAGACTCTTGCTAATTGGATGAGAGGAAGCACTTTCTGCTAATGCTGCATATTCCAGAAGCTCTTCATTTTTTATTTTATTATGATGAATCCCATTTACTTCAAATACCCCTTGTGTTAACGTTCCAGTTTTGTCAAAAACAACATATTTGGTCTTAGATAATGTTTCCAAATAATTGGAGCCTTTTACTAGGATTCCCTCTTTGCTAGCACCGCCAATTCCTGCAAAAAAGCTTAGTGGAATACTGATTACTAATGCACACGGACAGCTAATAACTAAGAATGTCAATGCACGATAAATCCAAATACTCCAATCTGGAGAAAGACCCATACCAAACATTCGTACCAATGGAGGCAAAACAGCCAATGCAACCGCACTATAGCAGACAGCTGGTGTATAGTATTTTGCAAATTTTGAAATAAAATCTTCCGATCTTGACTTTCTAGAACTAGAATTTTCCACAAGTTCTAAAATCTTGGAAACCGTAGATTCTCCAAATTCCTTTGTTGTTTGAATCTTTAAAACCCCTGTCATATTGATACAGCCGCTGATTACTTCTTCTCCTAAATTGACTTCGCGAGGAAGACTTTCTCCTGTCAATGCACTTGTATTTAAGCTAGAATTTCCCTCTACAACGATACCGTCAATCGGAACTTTTTCCCCTGGCTGAACGACAATTACGGTTCCGATTTCCACTTCATCTGGATCAACCTTTTCTAAGCTGCCATTTCTTTCAATATTTGCATAATCAGGACGAATATCCATTAAATCGCTAATATTTTTACGGCTCTTTCCAACGGCATAACTTTGGAAAAACTCTCCAATCTGATAAAACAGCATAACAGCAATGGCTTCAGTATAATCTCCATTTTCATAAATTGCCACTGCAATGGCTCCAAGCGTAGCGACCGCCATTAGGAAATTTTCATCAAACACCTGGCGATTTAAAATACCTTTGAATGCCTTCTTCAAAATATCATAGCCAATAATCAAATACGGAACTAAATATAATCCAAATCGTACTATTCCATCCACTGGAACAAAATTTAAACCAATCATCATAACTGCTGCAATTATGATCCGAGTTAGCATCTTTTTTTGTTTCTTACTCATTTTCAGTTTCCTCCCTGTTTTCAAATTGATTTAGGGCATATGGTTAAAGATAAATTTCACAGTCGTCTTCTACCTTTTTACAGTTTTCTCGTACCTTTTTCATAACTGCATTGATTTCCTGGCCATCTTCAAATTCTACGATCATTTTTTGTGTCATAAAATTTACAACGGCGTTTCTAACTCCAACCGTTTTTTTCGCTGCATCTTCCATTTTATTTGCACAGTTTGCACAGTCTACTTCAATTTTATAAGTTTTCTTCATAATATCCTCGACTCCTTTTCTTTTATAATAAATTAAATAATTAAATATTTGTTTAATCGTTTATACCTTTACTATACGCAGCATTCGAAAAAAAGTCAATGCTTTTGAAAAAGCATTTCTATTTTGGCGAAAATTGTTTCTAAATGGGATATTTTTATGTTAAAATGAAAGATGGAGGTGAAAAAATTATAAATGGACTATAAGACTCAGACAATGGAAAAACTAGATCAAATTTCCGATGGAGAATGGATCATAAAAAAGAATTCATCCTTTTGTCCTAATTCTCCTTGCCTTTCTGGAAAAGGGTTAATTGAAATATTTTCAGTTCTTCCAGGTATGGAGCTTTCATTTCATTATTACCTGGTAGATTCTATTTCATTTCATTTACAAACAAATTCTCCCATGGCAGAGATAATTTATTGTAAACATGGAAGGATGGATTGGAAAACAAAAGATGGAACCCCGTTTTCCCTTCGTTCTGGGGATCTCCTGATTTGCAAAAGGGAAGGTAATTCTGATTTGAAATTAAGCCTGCCTTTAGGATATTATGAGGGCATTTTCATTTCTTTGGATTTCAAACAACAATTTTCTAATTTGCCTGAACAATTAAAAGACATAACAATAACTGGAAAACAACTGGTTGAATTGTTTTGCTTTGAAAATAGGACTGCTATAATACGAAAAGAGGAGAAATTAGACTCGATGTTTTCAGATTTCGATACGATTCCCGATTCGATACAAATTCCTTATTATAAATTAAAAATATTCGAGATTTTATTATTTTTGAGTACGATACCAACCAAAATGCAGCCAAGTTCCTGTTTTTCTCAACAAATGGAACTAATAAAGAAAATCCATGCACAGCTCGTTCACCATTTGGATGAACGATTTACAATTGAAACATTGTCAAAACAATATTTAATCAATACTTCTACATTAAAATCAGTATTTAAAATGGTTTATGGAATGCCAATTGCAACGTATATGAAAGAATATCGTATGAAAAAGGCAGCACAGTTATTACGTGAAACAGATGACACAATTGCAGCAATTGCGAAAAAAGTCGGATATGAAAGTCAAAGTAAATTTACGATTGCATTTAAAGATATCTTTCAAATGCTTCCAAGTGAATATCGAAGATCAATCCGAATATCGAATCGTTTAAATTTGAAAGAATAGAGAAAAAGGTATCCGAACCGTTTGATACAGCAATTATTTGTATATCTTACGGTTCGGATACCTTTTTATTTAAACCCTTCTCCCTTAGTTTTTAGTAATTTAAACCAAAATTCAATTCATAATAATTTCCAACTTTGTCTCTGTAAGCATAAGCTTTTCCATTTTCGTCTTTCAGAGTGTCTGGAATATATGCGTCTTTTTCATATCCTGGTACATCATTCGGACTAATGCAGACACCGTTCTCATCTACTTTCAATACTTCATCTCCACGTGGTAACGTCAAAGGCAATTTTCCTGTTGGTGCAAATTGGCCAAAGATCACATCTAAAGTAGCAGAAACATACGTATCAAAACCAGCTAAAAATGCATCGCAGTAAGGCTCTACATTGCCTACCTCCCAAGCAAGTGTGATATTTAAATTCGCAACAACTTTGCCTCCTCTGTCATGAATTGTTCTTGCAATTTCAGCAATTCGTCCCACACCAGATAGCGTAGTTTCCAAATGGGTGGTAGCAGCTGGACGACCTTCGTTATCCACATCTGGAACTGTTTTTCCTTCACAAAGATCCAACTCTAAATATCCAGGTGTTGCATTGAAATATTCTCCAGAAGATGGAGTTAAGAACAAGATTGCATAATCTGCTTTTGTATAATCTTCGGTCAGCGTTATACTATCTTTTAACTGTTCTCTTAATGATTGTGTTGCTTTTTGTGCTGTTTCTAAATTCTTATTAAAACATTCTGCGTAAACCAGTTTGCCATTTAATTTCTCAGAAGTTAATGGAAGTACATCGTCATTTTTCAAAAGCACTACACTCTTACGGTGTGCATCCATAGCATTCTCCCAGTCTGCTTTATTCGAAACGACCTCTACTGCTTGTTTTGGATCACGGTAAGGATTTTCAAACATACCCAGTTCAAACATTTCTGTCAAAGTACGAGTCACAGCTCGATTTAACACTTCCTCTGTCAGAACTAACTCTTCCTTTGTAAATCCTTCTGGAACAGGGGTTGTTTCGTAGTAATCATTGGAAGTTCGATCGTATGCTTCACGGCCAAATTCATTATCAAATAGACCGCTAATTAAGTCAACGCCTGCATGGTTGACTGCAAATCCAATTCGCTCTGGTTTATCTAACATTTCAACTCCCCAGCTCATGTTATGAACGATACCCGTGTCTGAGTTGATATATCCTTCAAAGCCCATTTGTTTACGTAAAAGTTCATCGATAAATGGTTTATTATATGCAAAGCCATAAGGTAATAGTTCCATTGTATTACCGTTTTTATCAGTTTGGGTTTCACTTTTGGCTGCTGCTGGTTTTGCATAGTATGGCATAATCGAAGATGCATGATGATCTACTGCTACTTGGAAACCAGGAATATGATATTTTTCCAAAGAACCTTCTGTCTGGTAAACATTCCACTGTCCCATCTGATAATGAGGATCAAATCCATTCTCTCTTGCTCCGCCGCCAGGGAAATGTTTTACTGTCATTGCAACACCATCCGATGTTATACCGTTTTCGCTTCCCTGAATACGTGGGATAATATGCTTAAATATTTCACAGATCAGATCAGGATCTTCCCCAAATGTACCATAAGTACGCTGCCATCTTGGATCAGAAACAATGTCAGCCATATACATATAGCCTTTTTTCAGTCCAACGGCGTTCCATTCTCGGCGAATACAATCTGCAAACTGATCCACAACCTCAATTCCACTTCCTTTTACGGCAGCGGCAATTCCAAGCGTACCTGGCCAAGTAGCAAAAACTCCGCCTGCATCATTCATACCAAACACAATTTCTCCGTTTTCATTACGAGAATTGGAAACAACTTGTACTGGTACAAAATGTTCGCACTCTTCTGCTACCGCATGAAGCTGATTCAGCCAATCAGTCAAATCTTCCGTTGTAGGATTGGCACGCAAAATCAAATGACGAGAGAACCAATTTTTAATTAAGTCTGTCGTTCCAGGCAAATGCTGTTTTCCAAAGATCGTTTTACCATCAAACTCTGCGTCATCTAAAGTTCCTGACTCATCTAATTTCGGCTGATGATCTGGAAATTGGCTGAGATATTTTCCCATACGCCAGTCAGAGATAAAAAGTTGAGCAATTTTTTCATCTACAGTCAAGGTCTTGATATAGGCTTCTGCTCGTTCTTTTGCAGGAAGACGCCAATCATCATATGGCTTAAATTCTCCGCTGCCGTCTAAATCTTTAAAGTACAATCCATCTTTCTCGATTACCTTGCGGGACACAGTCCCAATAACTGGTCCCTCGGGATTTTTATAATATACAATATGATCGGATGCTTTTTTTGCCATGTTATTTCCTCCAATTTACTTTCTAGCTTTGCGGCGTCTTGCTAATTCAGCTACGTTCGCCTCTACTTTACTCTTAGTTAATGGGTAAAGGAACAATAATGCTAATGCAACGGCTGCCAAACCAATGGCTGGAATAATACAAGATAAATTGAAAATATTAGATAAAACTTCTGGATAAGCACTAGGATTTTTTGCAACCACATCACTATAACCGATCATTGTCATCAATCCACCGATCATACCAGAAGATAATGCTTGACCTAATTTACGTGCAAAAGAATAAACAGAATAAATTGTACCATCTTCACGAATTCCATTTTTTACTTCTGCATCATCAATTACATCTGTGATCATCGCCCAGATAATTGTATTAAAAATTCCAATTCCAATATAGGATAGCGTATAGAATCCTACGAATACATTTACATTTGATGGACGAATCACTAAACAGATAACCCATACAACGGTAGAGGCAATACAAGAAATGGTAGCCAATTCTTTCTTTCCAATCTTGGAAGCAATTTTCGCTGCAAGAGGAGCACAGATTAACAATACTACAATATTGCTAGTAAAAGAGGAAAGGGATTGTGCAGAACCACTGTTATAATAAACAGGGAATACATAAGGTGCCATACCAGTCATACCGAGCATACCTAAAAGTAACAAAATAGCTGCAGCAATAATACCTAATAAAGAGCGGTTCGTTGCAATTCTCTTTAACATAGCCCCAATATCTAATTTCGTTGTGTTTTGAGGAACTTCGATACGTTCAGTAACTAAATTAAAACAAAGCAAATGACAAATAATACCACATACAGCAAATACACCTGCGATAATCGTCATTTTAGAACCAGATAAAACAGTAGCTCCGTTTACTGTTTCATAAGCAATCAATGGGGTACCTGTACCAATTACTAAACTTGCCAATGTTGCACCAATGTTACGGAAAGTAGAAAGCTGTGCACGGTCATCTGGATCAGAAGAAACAGCAGATGCCATAGAACCGTAAGGAATATTAACCGAAGTATAGAAAATGGATCCCCATAAAATATAAGTGAAGAACATCCAGAATATTTTAAATCCCATAGGCATTCCCACAAAGCCTGATTGGAAAATTAAAAATGCTGCAATTCCAAGAGGGCCACACATACGACGAATCCATGGTTTGAATTTTCCGTCTTTTGTAGGTTTAGAACGGTCTACGATTTGTCCCATTGTTACATCTGTAACTGCATCAACAAAACGTGCAATCATCATCAAAGCACCTACAATGGCAGCTTCAACGCCCATTACGTCGGTATAAAATTTCATCATAAACATGGATGATAACATAAAAGTGAAGTCATTTCCAAAATCACCAAATGCATATCCAATCTTATCCGCCATACCAAATGGTTTGACGTTTTTATTTGTTTTTATTGCCATGTTATTTCTCCTTTTCTTTTTTCATTTTAAAGGAACTGTTTCCACACAGTAACCAAAAAGTTAATTATTTCTTATCAAATTGGATTAATTTGGCATTCAAGCTCTCTAAGAAACCTTCAGGAGCCATGGAACCTGCCATTCCAATTAATCCTTCTGGACTCATTGATCTCATCATATCCCACATACCAACATTTGGTGCTACTTCGAAGTTGGTTACTAGTTTTACGGCTTTTGCTGCGATTTCCAATGCTTCTTTACAGTTTGCAATCTCTTCCATTGAGTCTTTTACACTATATTTACCTTCTGGGAATTCCATAGACGCTTTCAAATTCATTTCTCCAACTGTAGAGAACCAGTTAGCAACACCTTCCGCACGTTCATTTACTTCTGGTAAAACATAAATCTCAGGTTCTTTTTCTACTTTTTCTAGAGAAATAGAGTCTTTCACACTTCCCGCAGATGCTACAAGAATATTATTGCCTTCCGATAACGCAACTGTAAATACAAATACTTTGTCTGCAAATTGTTTTTCTACAAGTTTGCCATTTAAATACAAGGTAACAGCTGGCTGATTGGAATAAATACGGATCTGTGTCGTTTCTCCAGCACGCTGCGCATAACGACGCCCACAGATATGTACCATAGGCTTTTTGCTCCAGTATGCCTGATAGATATAAAAGCTGTCTTTTTTCGTTTTCCGATCCATCGTAACTAAGCCTTTATTGTTTCGACCAGCAACACCGCCTTCATTACGAGCTGCACATCCAAAATCAAACATATTCCAGACATGACTGGACCAAATCCAAGGACGTTCATCCAGCACTTTTGCCATATGTTCATGATACAGAGCTTGATATTCTTCGGAATAATCTTTGCAGGCAGGGTTAGGTCCATGATTGGTAATAACTCCCTCACAACCATATTCGCTAAGACCCACACATAAATCAGGATGTCTTTCATGGAAACGATCCAGCCAAGGTCCATTGTCTTCTGTCTTACCACCATACCATCCAAAATAATGATTCCAACTTATTATATCTGTAATATGATGCATTGGGCTATCAATTGGAGTCATACTTACATGTGCGATCGTAGTCAAACGAGTAGGATCCAATTCTTTTGCTAATGCATTTAATTCCTTATGATTTTCTATTAATTGTTCCGAAATACCTCCAATTAGAATTTCGTTAGAAATACCCCAAAAACAGATAGAAGGGTGATTATAGTTCTGAATAATTAGTTCCTTTAACTGACTGATACAATTTAAATGTGCCTCTGGATCTTTGTTAAAGACACTGATAAAAGGAATCTCTGCCCAAACAATGAAACCGAGCTCATCACAAGCATCATAGAAATCTTGAGAATGCTGATAATGTGCCAAACGGATTGTATTGGCTCCTAGTTCTTTAATGATTTGTGCATCTAAGTAATGATCTTCCTTCGTTAGTGCATTTCCCTTATAGAGCTTGTCCTGATGACGACTAACGCCTCGAAGTGGAGTTCGAACACCATTTAAAATAAATCCCTCATTTGGATCACAAGAAAAACTACGCACACCTGTACGGGTTGTAATCTCATCATAGCACTCATTACGTCTCTGAAGTGTTGCAGTAACTGTATAAAGATATGGACAATCAATTTCCCACAAGTTTACATCTGGAACATACAAGCAAATATTTGTGGAATCAGAAGGACGTGTACCACCAGCTACTTCATTTCCCTGAGCATCTTTAATGGAGTAAAGAACTGTAAAGTTTTCATCTGGATTTACAACATAGCTATTTAGCTCAAAAACTGCACCTCCACAATCGCAAGGCTTTGGAGTTACTGCAATGCCAGGTCCACCGTAATATTCCAAATCAAAATGAGTCTCTGGAACACTAATCAGATTTACACCTCGGTATAATCCTCCATAAAATGTAAAATCGGCCGACTGAGGATATACACTGTCCTTGTATTCATTCGAACAATTAATTACTAGAAGATTTTCTTCTCCATTTTCCTTACACAAATCTGTGATATCAGCACGGAAAATGGAATAACCACCTTCATGATAAATTACCTTTTGACCGTTCACATATAAAGTAGCCTGTTGTCCTGCCGCTAAAACCTCAACATATGTCCGTCCGCCTGCTAATGGCTGCTTTGGAGTATAGAATGTTTTGGCATACCAATAACTGCCTCTGTCATAGCTGCCGTTTCCATCATGTCCATCTACGGCATTCCATGTATGTGGCAGATCTACATCACTCCAGCTCTTTGGTAAAGTTTCTGGAAGTCCAACATTTTGCTGAATAAACTTCCATCTCCGATTTAAATTTATAATATTTCGCATATTATTCCTCCTCTTTTCTTAGTATTATTTAGGGAAATTTCCAAAAGAACTTCATTGATTGCATTATAACATAGCAATTTTATCTATCTATAGCACAATTTTCGCTTTTTATAGCATGATTTTTTGGGTATTGTATTTTTAACAAAAAATTGTGCTAATTTTCCTAAAATTCAAGCAATCATAATATACGTTTCAAAACACCAACAAAGCCCTAAATTAGACAACCTTAGTCTAACTGTCGTGAATATTGTTACCGTACCTATCCATGAATATGCAAAAAATTCTCTGAGATTCAAAAGAAATAGAAACGCAATCCTACCACTTAGTGTTCTACGCATTTGAAGTGGTAGGATTGCGTTTCTGTGTTCCATATGGATTAGTTTTTTTAAAACAGCGTTAGTATTATTCTCAACATAAAGCAAATGTATTTCCTCTATTTCCATCTCCAGGCTCAAATGTCAACTGGAGTGTGTGACCAAACAAACCAGAAATTGGGGCAATTTTTACTTGAGGTATCTCCGTGAGTCGCGTCATATAAATAAGATAATGTATTATTGTGTCTGCTTCTTGTTCACTTATATTCTCATGGTGAAGTACATATGCTTTGTTGTAATCTTCACCACAGCTATTAAGCCATTCCTCAATTCTGGGATTATCCATCTCTTGCAAATAATCATCAATTGGCAGCGTTGTAACCCAAGAATCTTATCCTTTTTCCTATTTAGTCTTGTAGCATCAGGGAAAGAAAAATTTATCATTGTAACTATGCATAAGCCTAATCCCAAAAGATAGCAAAACAGACCAGCATAAAATTGCAACGAACAATCGACTTCTATTGTAAGACAATACAAATATACAAAAATCTCCAAATTTGATATTTGATAAATATAATAAGCTATTTTCTCTTTTCCTTTCACTGGTGCAAAATAGGCTGCCCTCCTAATCGCTTTTTTGTTTAACAGAGACAGCAACACAAATCTTATAAATAAAAAGGGCAGTAATAGCCAAAAAGCATTCATTTCATTTTTAATCTCAAGCTTGCAAAGATCCGCACAGCCAGAGAACCATTTCCTTTGCAATAATATATTATTATTCTATCACTATGTACAAAAACCTGTCTAGGAGAATTTTCTATGAAGAATCATCTACTCTAATATCTCTAATGCCGCCAATAGATCAATTATGGAGTACCTTTACAGAATCTGTTGATGGTTGGACAATTCCTGTTGGCGGACAATTAATATTACTTAAACTTTATCCCGAAAATAACAAAACAAAAACATTAGTCAGAAAAAAACTTGCTAAGCTAACCGCTTATCTTGAATATACACATATCTATAACACAAAATTCCAAGATAAAAGATCACTTAACTTTTTTGGCAGGCATTATAAGTGCTTTATTAAAGACAAGCTTTAACCATAAATCAACATTTTTGATACTTATACTTACATGATACAATTTATAAAGAAAAGATGGCAAGTGTTGGCCATCTTTTCTCTGTAAGTAACAATATATCTTTCAATATACTCCTTATATGTATTGTATGTTTGCTTTAAAGTCCCATGCCACGAATCAATACCAAAGCTAATGCCAAACAAACAGCTAGCAGCACTACAATAATAGCTGTAATAACGATCCAAAAGATTTTAGAATGTTCTCTTGTGTTAGAGATTTGATCTTCTGTTTGTTCCATGCCCTTTAAATAGTCTTTTGTTCTATCGTTTTGCTCCATATTGGTACTCCTTTCTAGTTAATTTAAATGGTTTATCTTTTTTTGATTTATATAAATAGTTAAGTTTGTACTACGTCATATGTCCATTTTATATTATCTCTTAGATTCTTGCAATCTATTTCAAGTAGTTTTGTCCAAATATTACAAAAAAACAACTTATTTTTTACATAAATTACCATTTTCTTAAATTTAGTCAGAGATTTTTTGTTATATTTAAAGCACCTACTTAATATTTTCTGAGCCAATGAAAGAAATCCCCACTTATGTTATTGCATCATTTGAGATTATAGGAAAAATCTTTCCACAGCTTTGTGGGGATACAAGTTAATGTTGAATGATGGTTTTCTACTCGGAAACTTATGGTATTTCCTACCTGCGCTCTTCATGGCAGCAATCGTATGTAACATTCTAATAAAAAAACCCAAATCAATATAATTATGTCTGTTCTTTTATAAAAATTACCTTACTTGAAATAAGGTTACCGCAATCCTACTGGTTTTAGACGGTGGGTTAAGGTAGCCAAAAGTAGATTTCTGTGTTATACTACAGGCATGGGAACATGGAAATCAAAAAACTGACACAAATATTTATTACAATATCATATCATTTTTGTATATAAGTATAGGGCAGAAACTGTCTCAATAAACGCCTGTGAAGTTAATAGGTTACGAGGACAATGAAGCAAGAAGCCCATTGACTCAATGGGGAATTCACTTGTCCAAAGATTAATGATACACTTTCAATGTAAAATAACACTTTGGTGGTGAGAATTTATGTGTAAAAATAAGAAAAAGAAAAATAAAGCTTGGCTCCACGCAAAGCCAGTATAAGCGACCTTTACGTGGAGGAATTATTTCGTCGCTAACTTAACTGCTGGCTTTGTTATTTGATTTTATAAATCAAATAGGAGGTCTGCTTATGAAATATATCAATGCAACAGCAATTCTTCCCGATGCACTAATCGAAGAATTGCAAAAATATATTCAAGCGGGATATATCTATATCCCTGCCAAAGACAAACAGCATAAATCTTGGGGCGAATTATCTGGCTATCGGAAAGAACTGAAAAAACGTAACACGATCATTATTTCAGAATATAAACAAGGTGTTTCTATAGAAGAACTTGCAGATCGTTACGGTCTTTCGATACATGCGATAAGAAAAATAATATATCAGAAATAATAATGGAGAGCTGCTTTCATAGGCAGCTCTTTTTATACAAATTGTTTCTGTACTGTTTGGTATATTGAGAAAATTCTTGTAAACAGATAAACTTATAATTAACATAAGTTAATAGGAGGATTTTAAAAATGGCTGATTCTAAAAGATTGTATCCACGAATTGGGGATAGACAGACCATCTATCTTAAAAATGTAATAGATGACCCCAATATTGAGGTTGGTGATTACACGATATATAATGATTTTGTAAATGACCCTACGAAATTTCAACAAAATAACGTATTATATCATTATCCAATCAACCATGATAAGCTCAGAATTGGAAAATTTTGCTCGATTGCTTGTGGTGTAAAGTTTCTTTTCAACAGTGCAAACCATACAATGAATTCATTCGCTACTTATCCATTTCCTTTATTTTTTAAGGAATGGGAACTTGAAAAAAAGAATGTTACTGAAGCGTGGGATAATAAAGGAGATATTATCATCGGAAACGATGTATGGATTGGATATGAAGCCGTCATTCTTGCGGGAGTTACAATTGGTGATGGTGCAATCATTGGTACGCGTGCTGTGGTGACCAAAGATGTATCACCCTATACCATTGTAGGTGGCATTCCTGCAAAACCTATAAGAAAACGCTTCAATGATGAAATGATAGCCAGACTGCTTAAAATAAAATGGTGGGATTGGTCAGAAGAACAAATTGCCCAGAATATTCAAGCAATCCAATCAGGCTATATCAAACAACTAAAATATTATGGAGAGTAAAAATGAATATCCCAAAGAAAGAAATCAAAATCAAGTATATTCCTGCTGCTATTTGGGGTAATCCATCTAAAAATCTCTGTTTGTATATTCACGGACAAGGTGGAAACAAAGAAGAAGCGAGTCCTATTTCTGAGCATATTTGCAAATACGGCTATCAAATTTTAAGTATCGATTTACCAGAACATGGAGACAGGAAAAATGAGAGAAACTGTTTTGATCCTTGGCATGTCATTCCTGAATTAAAAATTGTTATGCACTTTGCAAAGCATCATTGGACGCATATTTCATTACTTGCTAATAGTATTGGTGTATGGTTTAGTATGTTAAGCTTTAAAAATGAACATTTAAAAAACAGTCTATTTGTTTCACCTGTATTGGATATGAAGCGACTCATATTAAATATGATGATCTGGGAAAATGTTTCAGAAACTCAATTAAAAAAAGAGCGAATTATTTCTACATCGTTCGGTCAAACACTTTCTTGGGAATATTGGAAATATGTTTTAGAACATCCAATTGAAAGATGGAATGTTCCTACTAAAATACTGTATGGAAAAAACGATCCCTTCATCGATTCTGATACTGTGAAATTATTTTCTCATAAATTTGACTGCGAATTAACTGCTATGGAAAATGGAGAGCATTGGTTTCATACAGAGCAACAGTTAAATTTTATGTATCATTGGCTTAAAGAAAATTTAGCAGACAAAAGATAATAAATGATTATATACAATGGCCGTTAAGATCACTTCACTCAGCTCAATCTATCCACCCAGAAGGATATCCTCCAAATTCATTTTGAATTTGGAGGGATTTTTTCATGTTGTTGTATATAAATATTAAGTTTTTTTGTGATTGTATTTGAAATCCATAGAAACATCTTCCTCACATAGTTTTCCCATAATAACAGAATTTACTAATACTGTTTTTGTTGAGCTTACAAAAAAACTATATTTGGGACTTGGGAATACACACATCAAATGCATAATCCCAAAACTTATTTTTTCTTTACAATTAAATCGTAACTTTCAGCGATCATTCGTTTAATATCTTCATCAGGAATGTTGCCATCCAATATGATCGAATTCCAGTGCTCTTTATTCTGATGATATCCAGGTAAAACAGAAGTATAGGCATTCCTCCAAAAATCTCTCCATTCTGGATCAACCTTTACATTTACCCAAACATAACCAGCCCGTTCATAAGTCCAAGCAAACGCCCGCTTATTTTTCCTATATCGGAGCAACACCCAGTTATCATCACGGAATGGTGTATCAATATATGTGTCTGGCAATGTCATTCCATAATCCAGTATTTCCTTTCGTTCCCTCATCATACTCCCTCTACTCTAATCAAAAATAAGATAAAAAAATTATTCTATAAAATTACTGTTAATTAATATCTAACTTATGTAACAATTTCAATAACATAATCCATTGTAATTATTATATAATGTTTTAATTGTGACCTCCTCCCCCACTTATAGAAGCGGGGGATTCCCGCCATAATAAGCAAGCTTGGTTCTTATTCGATGGTACCAATGTACTAAGCATAAGCGAGCTAACCCCATGGATCCCACGGTTTTATGATAGGATTATGCGCTTACTAACCGCATACCCTCGTTTCTGATATTTATTGCGGCGTTCACATCTCTGTCGTGATGCGTACCACACTCAGGACAATCCCATTCTCTGACGGACAGATTCTTTGTATCGGAGTTCTTGTAACCGCAACAAGAACAAGTTTGACTGCTTGCAAAAAATTTATCCACTCTCACAAGCCTTTTCCCCTCTTCCTCCAGCTTGTACTTCAGAAAGCTCACAAACTTTCCCCAGCCGTTATCTAAAACCGACTTCCCAAAATTCAGCGCCTGCGCCATTGCTTTCATGTCCAAATCTTCTATGCACACACAATCATAAGCATTGGTTATCTGCCTTGACTGTTTATGAAGAAAATCTTTTCGCTGATTCGCAACCTCTTCGTGTAGCTTTGCAACTTTAATCCGTTGTTTATCACGATTTTTTGAACCCTTTTTCATATGCGAAAGTCTGCGCTGTTCCCGTTTGAGACGCTTCTCTGCTTGACGGTAATACCTCGGATAGGATGGCTCGCTTCCATTGCTTCCCTTGTAAAGCTCGTGCATCGAGAAGTCTAAGCCCAAAAACGTCTGCGGCTCTTTTTCTTGTACTTGATTTTCATACTCAAAAAGAACACTCGCATAGTATTTACCGCTTGGGGTTTGACTTACAGTGACGGATTTTAGCTTGTAGTTAGCTGGTATTTGCCTGTGCTGTTTCATTTTCACAAGCCCGATTTTGGGAACTTGATATAGCCGTTTTCCATGCAGATATTGTTATTGGTACGGTTTGTCCGGTAGCTTCTGTGGTTTGATTTCTTGGACTTGAACTTCGGAAAACCAATTTTGGGACTTCGGAAAAAGTTGTTATATGCTGTCTGCAAATTCATCTGAGCATTTGCAAGAGCCAAACTGTCAACTTCCTTCAGCCATTCATATTCCGATTTATACTGTGCGGGAGTATTATTCAGTTTTTGCTTGGTTTCCTCATAATACTTGATTTTGTCAGAAAGCATATGATTATAGATAAACCGCACACAGCCAAAGGTCTTGGCAAACATAACCTTTTGTTCCGAGTTTGGATATATTCTGAATTTATAGGCTTTGTTCAACGCTTTTCACCTTGACTTTCAATATATTTTTTTATCACTTCAATAGGCGCACCGCCTGTCGTAAGCAAACAAAAGCTCTGACTCCAAAAACGTTCTTTCCAAAGCTTTTGTCTTATTTGTGGAAACTCTTTCTTTATCAGGCGACTGCTTGCGCTTTTGTAGGCGTTTATGAATTTGCTGATTTCAGAATTAGGATGCGCTTTGAACAGAATATGTACATGGTCTTTTTCATGATTCCATTCCTGTAATGTAATGTTGTAGTTTGGTGCAATATACTCAAAAATTTCTTTTGTGCGTTTGGAAATAGCATCATCAAAGACCTTTCTTCGGTATTTTACCACAAGCACAAGATGGTAATGTAATAAGAACACTGAATGTGCATTATTGTCTAATATGAATACATTTCTAATAACTGCCTTCTAGATTCTGTCATCTTATCTGACACCATAGTGTTAAACTTCTTTATATATTTCCAGAGTATCCTCAACACTAGTGTCATACACACATTTAACAAATTCACTTATAACCTCTTCCAATTCTATCATATTTTCTACCCTTTCTTTTCTCATTTAAAACCCTACATACTGACTTCATTATCTAGTCTTCCATATGTAACTATATTTCCATGATAAAATTCAATGACCTCTTGCCCATTCAGTGACAGTAACCAAGTATTAAATGAAACCGCTAATACATCATATAGATTATTCAGAATCGTAGATAAGTCACATATCACAGATGGTGTGTCTTGCATATCCCATAGAATATAATACTTATTTTTTAAATTAAGCGCTTGATATAAATATGGCATTCCTTCCGTATTCATAATTCCATTAAATTTATTCCAATCAATACTACCATAGAAAGTTATTGGAAAGATTTTTATCAATTCATTAAAAATCTCTTGTGTATTTTCTAAAGAAAGTATTTCACAGTTATTTAACGAATTAATACACTCTTGGAACAATAGATTATGCTTCCAATTCTCATCTCTCAATCTTCTTTTTATTTTTTCTTTTAATAAATAGTATCGTTTCGTTTGTTCTTCATTCATGTCTGTAAAATATCTCCTTGTTTTTTGCTATACCCCCATAATTTCAATGCTTTTTTCAACATTCCTTTTTATTTCTTCTTGTGTTCTGCAATATTCTTTATATTTAGGACGACTCCAATCTCCATCTTTTATTAGTTGAACAATGAACTGTCCTTCTGGTCCATATTCAGGATACCATCTTAAATCTAATAAATATCCTTCTGGATATTCTACCTGTAGTAAATCCTCTGTTAAATCCTTGATTTAGTTTGAAAATGGTTTAGAAAAATCTATATGAAATTCATCATATACGATTTTCCCTGATTTAAAATCTATCTTTTTTATCATAATCACTTTTTATCCTTTCTTTCAGATGCTTTCCGCCTTTTCGGTCTAGCTTGCAGCATGAGATGCAAGGATATTCCCATAGTAAACGAATATGATTCGCCCAGCGGTCGAATCACCACTATAAATGAAAGTCGATTGCTCCGCACTTTGGTTCTTTCGCAATACCTGTATGAACAAGAAGAGCGACTGCTGAGATTGTTCATACAGGTTAGCCCGTCCAATATCCATGAGCCATCCCGTGTAAACACGATCTGGCTCATGGATGCTGTTCGAGACTTTTATAGTAAATTCAGTTCACTTTCTGAAAATTTTGGCTTTGTCTTAATTCAGCTTTCCATTTTTCAAAATAAGTATCCCAATCCATGTCAGTGTTTTGTTCCTTCATATAAACTTCACGTTCTGCTTCTATGTACTTTTGAATTGGAATATCTTTTTGGTAAACAGTACGTTGATAATCCCAATATTCTTGCTCAGAAGGAAATGCCTCCATAACTGCTGTCATTGTTTCCTTATTCGCTGCTTCTTGAAATGTTTGTTTTAATTTTTCCAAGTAACTATTTAATTCTTCTTCTGATACATTATATCCATTTGCAATTGCATTACTATATAATGCCTCATACTCTTCCGCTTCTTTTGTGGCAAGATTTTTTGCACTTTCCTCTGTTTCTCCTGCTAATAGATAATACTTTACGTACTGTTCCCACTGATTCACTGTTACAACGGCAGAATTTCCTTTTGAATAAATTGCAGAATCTTCTTTTGATGAGTATTCATATAAAACTTTTCCCCATTCTTTTATATTTATAATCTCTTTTTCGCTCGAAGAAGATTCCATATTCAAAACAGTTTCATTTTCTGTTTCTAACTGTTCTTGAACATTTCCACAACTTGTTAATAGCATAAATACTAAGAGTATCATTCCGATTTTTGTTATTTTTCCTTCTTTCATATTTTTTTTCTTATCCTTTCTATTATCTTCTCTCCTATTCACACCATCAAAATGTATGATTGTATTACAAGATATGAATAAATCAGTTTTTATTGTATTCTTCTAAGTCTTCAGATAATGGATTCCTTCTTTTGAATTCATCCACAATAGTATCATTTTTACTAATAAGAATCGTCAGCGAACTATCCCATGCTACAATTTCAATTTCTGCCAGTGGATGTTGCATAGAGATTGGATTTTTCCAAAAACCACTGTATCCATCTGCTTTCGGTAGTTGGTATTTTAAAATTTCTTCTACAGATATATTTATGGGAAAAGCAGATAATACTCCCCATATCCATTGAAAATTTTCTTCATTAATCATTTCTGTTAACTTTTCCCCTGATAACCAACAATACTCTTTGAATAACATTTCTGCATAAGTTCTGTTTTCTGGATAACATTCACATGCCGTAATTAGCCAGTTATACTCTTTTTGAATATTGTTAAGACATAAAAATATTTCTTTTAAAAATGTAAAGTATTTTTCAACTTTTTCTAATATTACACCCTTCACGTTTTTTATTTCAATTTTCTCCCTTCAACTATATAGTGGATGATTATGAAACATAAATTTTCATATAAAGGGTTAACAGGCCCAATGTAGGGGGTAAATCACACCAAATAAAGAATTGGAACATCATAGTTATCTAAATTATTATCGAGCCATAATCCCTCATTTTTTCTGTAGGTATTTGATTGAGACTTATTAATCTGATCATTAACAAAAGAGAGTCTTTTATTTGCAATATATAAAAAGACTCCCATGGAAGATTCCTTTGTTCAATTATTTTGAAAAATTAAATCATAAAACAGTTGACAAAATTCTTTTTCTCCTGTATGATATATAGCGTGAGTTTTAAAAATACATGCTTCCATAGCTCAGTCGGTAGAGCACTTCACTCGTAATGAAGGGGTCGCCGGTTCAAGTCCGGCTGGGAGCTTAATCAAAAAATCCTTAATTTACAACAAAAACAAAAGATAAAAAGAAGCCAAAAGCATTCCCAAAAGGAGTGCTTTTTTGGCGTTTAATTAACATCTATATATAGAAAGTAAATTATTAAAATTTCCTTCACCATTTTTCTGTTTATAAAGAAACGTTTTCTTTTTTCCAATCGTTTTAACTTGCCACTTGGTCAATATATACCTATAAAATTAGTATACTATATCCATAAAGTTTTTTCAATATAAAAATACATTTTTACACTCATTATCTTTATCAAGTAATTGTTACAACCAAATTTTTAAAAAATTCAAAGCATTTCTCTAGATAAATCAGAATATTTATGATAAGATAGCATTAAGAAATTGCGCTTGGTTTACAGTGCAGAAATGGAAAGGAAATAATTATGGATAATACTAGGAGTTGATACTATGTGTAAAATTATGGAGGATATGTTAATCGAGGATCGCAAAGAAATAGCTGGTCGTATGTTGAACGATGGAATCTTGTCGTTAGAAAAAATCGCAGAGTATACAGGGCTTTCTATTAAAGAAATAAAGAAACTTGCAGATCAGAAAACCGTATAAAAATTCAAAAGATTTCAAAGTATATGTAACCTGCCATATGGATCTACTCAGTATGGCAGGTTTATTTTTGTAATGTTTCTTTTTACCTTTCCTTCAAATTTAAGGATCTCTTCAAAGATTGGTTTAGAATTAATATCTTTATTAAATGATTTTGAAAAAGTTACTTTATTTCTTCTCTGGCTTTTCTACTCCTGCAAATCCTACAGTTTTCCACTCTCCTGTTACATTCAAGGTTCCTGTATATAACATGAAATTGTAATATGTTAATATTTATAGAGTTTATAAATCAAAGATTTAACTCAAATACAACCTTATTTGTTGGATCCATCTTTAAGATCTCTTTTGCTATTTCTTTTGCTTCTTCTATACTCACTAATTTTTCAGGTATATGATAGAAAAATAATATTCTTTCTAAGTTTTCAACATTTTTTTCAATCCGCAAAACTTCCCTTGAATGGAACAATGCAATAGAATACGCTCCTTCTAAAAAACATAATGGATTTATCATAACATCTATAGCTAACTCCATCCATTCTAATTGTTCTGTTTTATATATCATATATTGTATAAAGCTATATACAGATATACTTTCTGTCTCATAAGCAATATTCATTATCATATTTCCTAGATCTTTCCTGCTCATTTTTTTGCAAATTTTCTCTGCATCCGTATACTTTCCTTGTAATAGTTTCTCTTCCAATTTTTTAATCATATGCCAATCTTTCCTTTTTTCATAAATTAATTAATACCTTATATCTAGTTAAGATAGTTTTCTTAACTGACTAGTGTCTCAATCATCTGAACAATGATTTTCTTCTTTTAATTTTTCTATCAACGAAGAGATATCATATCTTTTTGATTCTATAAAGATTACTTCTTTAGAGAAAAATGTATGAATAATTTTATGTTCAAGTTTGCTTCTTCTTTCCAAATATCGAATAAATCCGTCCATGCCCTTTAATTGATTGTCTTTTCCATAAGGGGACTCTTCCAGGAACTGAATTGCTAGTGGATACCATACTTCGACTCCGTTTTCATCGACTCTTTCTTTTTTTATTTCGGTAATCGTATGTAGAATATCCAAAACATTAATATATATAAGTTTTATATTCCTGTTGAGTAAAATTGTATATAATTTTTTATAGAAGTCAAGGATTTCCTCGTCGTTCATCTTATGATAAAGCATCATACAATCCACCAAATTTTGAAAAAGTGCACATTCATGGATTTGGTTTTCTCCATTCCATTTTTTGTATCTGTACAAAACAATCTCTTCCAATTTTTTATATGGAATATTTCCATTATAAATTTCATACTGTTCCATATATTTGTAAAAATCCAAAGTATCCGTAACAATTTTCGTGTATGCAGTGATTTTCATTGTTCCTTCGGTTACAGTATGGGCTTTTATTTCTTTTTCTAACATAGGATATTTCGTTATTACATCTCGTAAACTACCTTCTGTCATATATGCACACCAAGCTAGTTCTATTGGTGATAGGTCTCCTTCTCGATATGTCGTATAATCTGTGAGTTTGCTGCACAGATTTTGTAGTAAAGTGCTTTTTCCAGCACCCTGTATTCCTTCGATAAAAATATTATACATACATCCTCCATTCAAAAAAAGAACCACATGTTGCCTTGTGATTCTAATTCTGTCATATTCCTCACATATAGTAATCAGTTTGATTGCATCGTTCCTAAATCAGCTCCAAATGGTCATACGATCAATGCACCAAAAAAGAGAGGATATGAGAATCATAATCCACTTTTGGCAACATGAATAACAGTATCGTAATACGCTACTGTAAATAAAATATTTCATGTTCTCAAAGGTAGACTATCTTCTCATCTTTTCACCTCTCTCTTTTCTTCTATTTATCAATATATCATGTATTTAAAAAATTTGCAATTGTTTTTTTAGTTTATGATATAATTAAAAAATCAAATAGGAAACGAGAACAAATTATGCTAGAATATAAGGGAAGATATTAAAATGTTATGGTATAATTATACTGTTAGCATTCAAAACTCAACTTAAAAATAAGGACTAGGAGAAATCGTTATGGATAATAGGGGTTTAATAAATGATAAAGTAGTTCAATGGGTTGAACATAGAGTGAAAACAAAGTATTTCAATGATATAAGCATGGTTTTACTTTACGGCTCCTATATCAACGGTACTGCAAACAATAGTTCCGATGTAGATTGCTATTTTATTCCAAAAACTGACAGAGGTTATGAAATGGCAATTATATTTTAGCGTTTTTATCCGTTTTATTGCAATCGTAAATAACAACATCGTTACACATGGAATTATAAATCCAATTTTAAATCATTTGCACGAATCCATTTTCTCTTACGGAAGTACAAAGAAAGTAAATATGTAATTACTGCTGGAAGAATAAATGAGATTAAGATTAATCCAGTCCAATCCCATGCAGTAATTGCTGTTTTTACTCCGTTATTGATATCGGTAACCCATCCAGTATAGACGCCAATCTGTCCTACTAATCCACAAGTCCCCATACCTGAAGCGATTGCTGCTCCGTTCATTTGAAGTTTAAATATACAAGTCGCGATTGGTCCGCAGATTGCCGCTGCGATGGTTGGAGGAATCCAAATACGAGGATTTCTTACAATATTTCCCATTTGCAACATAGAAGTTCCAAGTCCTTGTGCGGCCAATCCTCCCCACTTATTTTCCCGAAAACTCATAACTGCGAAGCCTACCATTTGTGCACAGCATCCTGCAACTGCTGCTCCTCCAGCCAGTCCTGTTAAGTTTAATGCTGCACAGATAGCTGCACTGCTGATTGGCAATGTTAATGCAATTCCTACCAATACAGAAACAATAATTCCCATAAAAAATGGCTGAAGCTCCGTTGCCCACATAATTGCAGATCCAATTGAACTTGCAGCACTTCCAATTGCTGGAGCACATCCAATAGAAAATAGAACTCCAATTGCGATCGTTACAAAAGGCGTTACAATAATATCAATCTTGGTTTCCTTGGAAACTACTTTTCCAACTTCTGCTGCCAAAACCGACGCAAAAAATACAGCGAGCGGACCTCCTGCTCCTCCGAGTTGATTGGCTGCACCTCCAACTGCTACAAGCGAGAATAGAACAAGTGCTGGCGATTGCAATGCATATCCAATGGATACTGCCATAGCTGGACCTGTTGCGTTTTTAGCATAAGTTCCAATTTCGGTTAAAATTGCTATATTTAACTGCTCTCCTAATGTGCTGATAATTGTTCCAATTAATAAAGATGCAAATAATCCCTGTGCCATAGCACCAAGTGCATCAATTCCATACCGTTTTACAGAGAAAATAATATTTTTTCTCCTTAGAAATTGTGAAATCTTCGTTTGTTTCTCCATTTTAAGTACATTACCTTTCTATAAAAAAGTATTTTTATTTATTGTGATATGTAAAAGAAAACTCTTGTGGAGCTTTCTTTTATAACAACATATGAGTAGTGTATCAATTGCAAAAAACAACTTAATAACACTACTCTATTGTTTTACATTTTTTTTATAAATTTTTTATCATATCTTTATTAACATTTGAATACCACTTAAATTTTCTTAGTTTTGCAAATAAGGTTAAATAAATCTATTTCATCCATTTCTGTTAAATACGTTTCGGTCTAATAGTCTATTTCTATTCGCTACAATGGCGGTACAAACTGCATCTCCTGTAATGTTTACTGCAGTTCTAGCCATGTCTACAATACGATCAATTCCCATGATCAATCCAATTCCTTCTACTGGCAAACCAACGGAATGAAATACCATGGACAGAGTAATCAAGCCAACGCCTGGAACTCCCGCAGTACCAATGGATGCCAGTGTTGCAGTAAGAATGACGGTTAGATAATCCATTCCTTCTAATTGAATTCCAAATGCCTCAGCTACGAATACGACGGCAACTCCCTGCATAATGGCGGTGCCATCCATGTTAATGGTTGCTCCAAGTGGAATTGTAAAAGAAGAAATCTGGCGGGATACTCCTAATTTTTCTTCTAGTGTTTCAATGGACAATGGAATGGTCGCATTTGAAGTTGCTGTAGAAAATGCAAATGCCATAACTGGAAAAAACTTTTGAATAAAACGCAGTGGATTTAAGTGAGTAAAAACAAATAATAAAATTTGATAAACGCCGAAACATTGGATTGCTAATGCAATTAATACTGCAACCACATAGCTTAACATTGGTGCAATTGCCTCATATCCAAGGCTTCCAAATGTTTTTGCAATCAGGCAAAATACACCGATCGGTGCAACTTTCATAATTGCCATTGTCATATACATCATTAAATCATTTCCTTGGCTAAAAACATTTGCTAATGTTTCCGATTTTTTCCCCATTCCTGCTAGCAAAATACCAACAAATAGCGCAAAGAAAATAATGGCCAGCATATTTCCATCCGCAAGAGCTTTAATTGGATTGGTTGGAATAATATTTAAAATAGTATCTTTAATGCTAGTTGTCTCTGATACTTCCACTTCTGTAATTGCAACAGATGACATATCCAAATTTCTTCCTGGATTCAAAAAATTTGCAATTAGTAAAGAAGCTGTAATTGCAATTGCAGTTGTAAAAAGATAAAATAGAATCGTATAGATACCTACTTTTCCAAGCTTTTTAGTATCTCCAATGGCCATACTTCCGCATATCAAGGAGCAAAACACAAGTGGAACAACTAACATCTGCATTGCTCGAATAAAACCACTTCCAATAAGATCCAAAATACCATTAATAATAATGGTATCTCGTACATATCCAACAGGAATGAATGAATGAAGTGCAATCCCAGTGAATGCTCCTAAAATCAATGCAATGAAAATAGTAGTAGTTAACCCTAATTTCTTCTTTTTTTTCATATTTACCTCCTAATGCCACAGCAAATGCAGCATAAATTATGGGATAATTGAATCTTTATTCCGTCTTATCTTCTAATTTCACATTTCTGAGAAATAATTTTTTAAATACTGCAAAACCTTGCTGTTCTCTTTGCAATTATGTTTCACATTCCAATAGAATCTTGTTATACTTTTCATATATCTTTCCCATAAATCAGAAGTTAAATCGATATGAAAACATTATAAGAAGAAAAGTGAGTTTTATATGTCTAAATTTTTACTATTTATCTACAATAGGAATATCTTCATCATGATATTTATCTAAGTGTCCTAAGTATTTTTTTGTCTCCTTTACAATAACTGGAGAAAGCAGTAATACCGCAATTAAGTTTGGAATTGCCATAAAAGCATTTAATATATCTGCAATTGTCCATACTAAATCCAACGCTGCAATTGGAGCAATTGCGGCTACTAGAATATATAACACTCGATATGGAATTAAAGCTTTCTTTCCCATACAATATTCTACACATCGCTCTCCATAATAAGCCCATCCTAACACAGTAGAATAAGCAAAGGAAATAATACCTACAACAAGAATAATTGGACCTAAATACGGAATTTGATCAAAAGCCAATGTTGTTAATATACCACCATTATCGATTTGTGATACATCAATCGATGAATTTTTCATAATACTTGTTACCAAAACTAAACCTGTCATAGCACATACTACAACTGTATCCCAGAATGTTCCTGTAGAAGAAACCAAAGCTTGACGAACTGGATTTCGCGTTTGTGCAGCTGCCGCAGCGATTGGTGCAGAACCCATACCAGATTCATTGGAAAAAAGTCCTCTTGCAACACCATACTGCATTGCCATCATAATACCACGCCCAACAAGTCCACCTTCTACTGCGCCTGGACGGAAAGCTAATGTACCAATTGTTTTTAAAGCTGGAATAATAAAATCATAATTAAATGCTAAAATAATTAAACAGCCAACGACATAGAAAATAGCCATAATCGGAACTAACTTCTCACAAACATTGGCAATAGACTTAATTCCTCCAAATATAACAAGTGCAGTTAATACTGCTACTACCACACCAATACTCCATTCTGGAATACCCAAATTTTCCTTACATACCGTTGCAATTGCATTGACTTGCGTTGCACATCCAATTCCAAACGAAGCAAATCCGCCAAAGAAAGCAAATAAGATTGCAAGCCATTTCATGTTTAACCCACGTTCTAAGGCATACATAGCTCCACCTTGCATACGTCCATCTTTGGTTTTTACACGGTATTTTACAGCAATTAATGATTCTGCATACTTTGTTGCAATACCAAATACACCTGTTAGCCAGCACCATAACACAGCTCCTGGTCCTCCAAGTGCAATTGCAGTTCCAACTCCAATAATATTCCCTGTTCCTATTGTAGATGCCAAAGCAGTTGTCAAAGCTCCAAATTGGCTTACTTCTCCTTCCGCATCGGCATCTTTTGTTACAGATAGTTTAATTGCAGTTCCTAGCTTTCTTTGAATAAAGCCAGTTCGAATTGTCATAAAAATATGGGTTCCCAAAAGAAGAAAAATCATTCCCCATCCCCATACCATTTTGTCCAATTGTTCAATTGCATTTACAATTGTCTGTATCATAGTTTACTCCTCCTTTTCTGTCTTGATTACAAATGATAAACAGATGTGTTACAAGTTTCTCATTTGTAATATCGCTTATTTTTTCATGCAGAGGATGAAAATCTTTATGTAGTTCAAATGAGAATATAAGCAACATATCTGTTTTATTTATACTTTGTATAAACGTAAAGGAGTGCGTTTTCGCACTCCTCTGTACCATCATTTGTAAATCCTATTTTAGTTTACAATATTTTCTAAAATTTAGCAAGAAATTTTTGCATTTTTTCTTGCTGTAACGGTTCGCTTTATTCAAAATATCTTTGGAACCACCGTTCATGCATAATTTGTTCCACGCAATTGATAATTACTCGTTTTCTACGAATTTTATGTTCGCAAATCTCATCAATTGTTTGCTCAAAAATAGCGAAATCGATCGGAGTAGGAAGATTTTTAAAACGTTCTCTTTTCCAGGTACTCTCATAATCGTCAGGAAGCATTTCACAAGAAAGTAATAATAGTTCCGCAATTTGATTTTTTCTTTTTCTTTGCCATCCAATCTCCACAAGCATAGTACGAATCAAAGCTTGACAATGAGAAGCTGCCATTGGATTCTCACGATAGAGTTCCCGACTGAGTGCCCGTAATTGGTAAATGCTTTTTGGAGTATTTTCTTCGATTAGTGTTGCTATTTTTTCTTCTAATTCTGGGTCGGAATAGCTGTTTTCATTTACAGTATCATATTTCATATCCGATGTTTCCTCCTCAAATGATTCTTCCGCGCTTTGAGGAAGGCTGATTTCTTCCCCTTGATATAGTTTTTGATTGGCTGTTTGTTTTGCATTCCAGTATTGCGCTTCATACCATTCCCATGTCGGATAAAGTTTACCTTTTTCTCTGGCTAATTGAGCAAGCCATTGATAGAGTTCCACTCTTTCTTCATGAGATTCCATTACAGCTAGTCTTAAAAAGGAATGTGTTTTAAAAAATTCTTCTGCTTCTTGACGTTTTTGTCCCCAAAGCATTTCAATACAACAACCTTCTTTTTGAGATGGAAATAAGTTGCAAGGAAGATTAATCTTTCCTCCTTCCACATAGGTAAGATGTGAAACGGACTCAATTGGAAGCAAAAGAGTCATAACAGATACCATCTCTCGAAATGTAAATCGCTGAGAATAACGTCCTTTTCTTTGTTTTCCTTTTAGCATTTCCATTCCCATATAAGCATATGCCAATCGTTCTTCTGGGCTTAAACTTCCAATACACTCTAATCCTCGATTTGGAGCTTTTAATAGATTGTCTCCTAATAACTCCTCCTCACTAATTTCCATAGGATAATCGTTTCCTTTATAGAAATACTCACTAAAATTACTTGCTGCCATCCTTCCAGCAATCGATTTCCAATAAGTTTCCGTATCCATACAGTACATTTGAGTAAATGTATATGGTCTGGATTCTTTTCTCGCACTGTTTGGATCTGGCTGAATAACACGAGAATATAATACAATAATTTTCTTGTCTAAATAGATAGAAGCAAGCAATTCTTTTCCATTTAGTCTTGTCTCTGCAAGCTCCATTAATTCTTTTTCATGTGCTCTTACAAAACTTTGAATTCCATTTGTCATTTGACAGCAAACAAGCCCCTGTCCGCTGCCTCTGCCATAGGCAATATAGTCAATCATAATTTCATCCTTTCCAGAAGTTTTCGGAAGAAATCCTTTTGTTTTCTTCCCATATTGTCCTCTTCATCATCATAAAAATCATCTCCATAAAGATCATCCTCTGGATCATACAAATCTTCTGCTTCTACTTCTTTCATAGATTCATGCAGATTTTTTTGATATTTTACGCTCTCATTTTTCCACTGTTCCTGTACTTGAGCTTCGTTCTGGTAAGGATAAAGTCCTTTTTGAGCTAAGATATAAGTTAGCATTTCATCAATTCGATATGGTACGAAATCTCGAGGGAAGCGGTTCCCCTCTTCTGGCATTGCATCAATAGAACCTACAATAAAATATTCAATGGCTTGTCCCATTGATTCTAAAGACAGATAGATATTAGGAAATTCATTTTCTAAATAATGTGCAATCGCATCACTGTAGGTTCGCTGCGTACTTAAACAAAATCCATCTTTATGTGTCTGCATTTTCAAGCGTCCATTTTCCCGTTCCAACGTATTGTAAGATAATAACTCTGGCAATACTCCTTGTTCTCGGAAACGATCGCTCATCGTCAATGCAACTAAAATTTTTCCTGAAAATTGATTAAACTCCATACCTTTTTGCCGAATTACATTTAATAAATGTTCCAATTGCAAATCAGCGGATGGGTCAAACAAATCTCTGGCACTAATTAATAACAAAATATAATCGGCTGTATATACTGGAGAGTCATATCCTTGGTCTTTGCATTTTTCTCCAGCAATATCTCGAAATTCAATTAAACCTCTCTTATGCCTATCATCTTTTATATAAGAAGCTAAAAAGGAATATGGATAGCCTTTTTCTGTAATTTGCGTAATATCTGGTAATAATCCTTGGAAATATTCTTTAATTTCTCGTTCTTTTGGATAGTCCATTGGATTATCTACAGGATCATCTCTCATTAAAAGGAATTTTCCTCCTTGTTTTCTGCCAGCAAACATACGAGACTCACAAATCCACTGTGTCATTAAAAGAGTTTTTCCTACTCCGTGCTCTCCAAAATATTGGATAATTGTTTGAGGAACGAACATTGCATGAACAGGTAAAATTTGTCCAGAAAAACGGCTTACACGCAAATCAAAAATTTCACTTGTTTCTGGATCTTTATAGGCAATCCCACCTTTAATTGGAGTTAAACCATCTGTTTTTACGCAATATTGAAAAATTCTTTCCTTCACAAAAGGAGAACTCCATCCAGCAAATCCCTCCTCTTTTTCCATATCTTTTAATCTCAAATTATTGGTTACTGCAATATCTTCTGCAGTACGTAAAACGTTACCTTCAAAATCTATATAATCATATGGAAATTTTCCGCTGGAACGATTAAAAATTGTATTTATGATAGTGTTGGCCATTCTATTTCCTCCTTTATTTCGTGGCACTTATCACAAGCTTTCTCGACAAATTAGATCAAAAATTGCTTTATTATCAGCATAATAAAATATAAGTAAAAAGTCAATATTTTTAAGATGAATCAATTCTTACAAATTATGAACGAAGACACAAAAAATTCACATTCTGATGTGGATAATGTGTGTTTTTTTGTTGTTTTTTATGTAGTGGTGGGTGGCGTGTTTTATATTATATTGTTACACGTCATTTTATTTTTATAAAAAAGAAGACGATGCCTTTTGATATGATTCAAGCGTTTCGTCTTCTCAGAATTATTTTCACTTAATACAAATTTTTCACTTTAAAATCCTTTTCGGCTTCTCTTCTCATATCTTTTTTTGCAATATCCTGTCTCTTATCATAAAGCTTCTTTCCTCTTGCAAGTGCAATTTCTACTTTTACAAGGCTCCCTTTAAAATAGACTTGTAATGGCACAATCGTATATCCCTTCTGCGTCATATGCCCTGCGATTCGATTAATTTCATGGCGATGCAATAACAGCTTTCTCACACGCAATGGATCTTTATTAAAAATATTTCCCTTCTCGTATGGACTAATATGCATCCCATAAATAAATAGCTCTCCATTCTCCACTCGAATAAAAGATTCTTTTAAACTGCACTTTCCCATTCGTAACGATTTCACTTCTGTTCCAGCAAGAGAAATTCCTGCTTCATATTTTTCTTCAATAAAATAATCATGATATGCCTTTTTATTATTTGAAATCAATTTTACACTTGATTTTCCCATAATACCTTTCCTCCTCAAATTCAATCTAAACTTTCATGCCCGCTTTGCGGGCACCATCATGATATAAAAGTCGATTGCTTGGCACTCTGGTGCTCTCGCAATCGCCACCTGTATGAGCAATCTAGGCAAACGCCCTACTTGCTCATACAGTTTAGCCCATCTAATATCCATGAAACAGACCGTGTTTTACACGGGATGGATCATGGCTGCTATCTGGGACTTTTAATCCAATTTTGAATAATCGCCCGTCTTTAATATTTCTTCCAGTTCTTTCATTTCTGAATGAGAACTTTCTCCTTCCAAAACAAATTGAATGGTTTTTAACATTGGATCGACACTCTCTACTTCCACGCGAATTTTTTGACCAAGCTTATATACTTTTTTGGTCATTTCTCCAATCAAGCTATAAGAGTTTTCATCAAATATATAATAATCATCTGCTAAATCTGTTACATGGATTAAACCTTCTATGGTATTTTCTAATTCTACATAGATTCCATACTTTGTCACTCCAGAAATAACACCATCAAAAACCTCTCCTAGATGCTTGGACATATATTGTGCCTTTTTCATTTTTTCCACTTCTCGTTCTGCATCTGCTGCTCTTCGTTCCATATGACTCGATTGAGCTGCTACTTCTGGAAGAATTTCTTCATAATGTTTCATTCGTTTTTCGCTGATTCCACTTCTTATATTCTCCTTTATAATACGATGGATCTGCAAGTCTGGATAACGGCGAATCGGGGAAGTAAAATGACAATAATATGGCGCAGAAAGTCCAAAATGCCCTGAACTCTCTGTAGAATATTTCGCTTGCTTCATAGAACGAAGCATCAAGCGACTAATCAACGCTTCGGACGCCGTTCCTTCGATTTTATCCAGTAGTTTTTGCAATTCTTTTGGATGAATTACTCCATTGGAAAAATGAAGGGAATACCCAAAATTATTGATAAACGTACCAAATTTGTTCATTTTTTCTTCATCTGGATTCTCATGAACTCGATATACAAATGGAATCTCCTGCCAAAAATAATCCTCTGCAATTGTCTCATTTGCAAGCAACATAAAATCTTCAATGATTTTTGTAGCAACATTTCGCTCATATGGAATAATTTTTACTGGAGTTCCTTTCTCATCTAGTAAAATTTTTGCCTCTGGGAAATCAAAATCAATTGCTCCACGTGCAAACCTTCGTTTGCGAAGTAATTTTGAAAGTTCCTCCATCAGTTGAAACATAGGAACGAATGATTCATATTCCTGAATCTGCTGCTCGTCTTGATCTGCCAAAATTTTCTTTACCGATGTATAGGTCATTCTACGATCGACACAAATCACTGTTTCAGCAATTCGATGCCCAATGACTGCTCCTTTTTCATCAATCTCCATCAGGCAGCTTAACGCCAACCGATCACATCCTTCATTTAACGAACAAATCCCATTGGAAAGCTTTGGTGGCAACATCGGAATGACTCGATCAATCAAATAAACACTTGTCCCCCTTTTTAATGCTTCTTGATCCAATGGACTTCTTTCTGTTACATAGTGACTGACATCTGCAATATGCACTCCTAAATGATAATGAGATCCTTCTTTTCTTAATGTGATTGCATCATCCAAATCTTTGGCATCTTCTCCATCAATCGTAACCGTCTGCCATTCTCTCAAATCTAATCTGCCTGCAATATCTTTTCCACTTATCGTTTCTGGTATATCCGCAAGCTGACGTACTACTTCCTGAGGAAATTCTGTTTCCATTCCATAAGCTTTTGCAATCGATAAGATATCTGTTCCTGGATCATTTTTATGTCCCAGAATTTCCTTAATTCTTCCTTCTGGTTTCTTTTTCTGATTTCCATAATTGAGTATTTCTACAATAACTTTATGTCCATTTACTGCACCATTGATATTTTCAAGCGCAACAAAAATATCTTTTGTAATTCTTGGATTATCTGGAATTACAAATCCAAAGTTTTTGTTTCTCTGAAATGTTCCAACTACTTCTTTGAATCCCCGCTCCAATACTCGAATTACTTTTCCCTCTCGTTTATTTCCATTTCCAGAATCATCATTAGCAGAAAGCAGTGCAATTTGAACACGATCTCCATCCAATGCATCCTCCACATATTCAGAAGCAATAAACACATCTTCTTTTGTATCTTCCAACGAGACAAATCCAAATCCTCTTGTATTTGCCTGAAACGTTCCAATCATAGTAGGAAACTTCGGTTTTGTATATTTTCCTCTAGAAGATACGCTAATTTTTCCTTCTTCTACTAATTCATTTAATATTTGTTTTAACTCTTGTCTGGAAGACTTTGGCACTTGCATTAACATTGCAAGCTCTTTTTGTTTCATAGGAACGTAGTTTGGATGATTCATTAATTCCACAATCATAAGTTTTCTTTGTTCCATTAATTTTTCTTCCAACTTTTCATTCTCCCTTCTATTTTCACATTCTGCTCACTCTTATTTTATTATAACAGATTCTTTTTATTTTTCAATCCATAATCGAACATATTTTCTATTCTTATTATATTCATTATTTGTGTAGCAAAAGAGACCTCCACTGGATGTCTTTTCATACTACGATAAAAAAAGAGAATGTCCCATTACATGACACGGAGTAGAAAACGTACCTCTATCAATTTTCTCCCGAACCATGCCTGAGACATCCTCCCAATTGCCATCTCATGACAGAATTTTAGAAATTAATATTCAATACAATAGCTAATACCATAAATGCAACTGCAAGAACCGTTGTGAATTTTTCCAGTTTTCCTTCTACGGAACGTCCTTTATTCTTTCCCCAGTAAGTATCTGCTACGCCACTGATTGCACCAAGACCTGCTGACTTACCTTCCTGAAATAATACAATCACAGTAAGTGCAAGGCATACAATTACAAATATAACAGTAAGTGCAATTTTTAAGATATCCATTCTCTTTTCCACCTCCTATGGCTAAACAGATATATCATAACATAGATTTATTGAAATTACAAGCATTTTTGCCATTACTTACGAAGGCTAATTCCAAGACCTTCCAAAGCAGTTAAAATCTTTTCCATTGCTGCATTTACTTCTTTATCCTCTAATGTATGATCTGCTGCACGGAATACAATGGAATAAGCGACTGACTTATATCCTTCTGCAATTTGAGAACCTTCATAAATATCAAACAAATGGTAAGATTCTACAAGCTTACCACCCTTCTTCTCAATAATCTCTTCTATCTGTCCCACAAGAATCTCTTTCTTCATCAGCATACTAATATCACGGGTAACAGCTGGATATTTTGCAATCCCTGTATACTTGCGATCAAATGATGCGTATTCCACAATAAATGGCATATCAATAACTGCAATATAAACCCGCTCACCAATTGCATAATTATCGGCTACTGCTGGATGAATTTCTCCTAAATAGCCAACAACATTACCACGATATATAATGTTCGCTTGACGACCTGGATGTAAAAATGATCTTCCCGCATTTGGATCGTAACCAATTTTTTCATGAAGTCCTACTTTATCAAAGAATTCTTCTACAACTCCCTTCATTGTAAAGAAGTCTCCTTCTCCATACATACCAAGTGTAAACTGAGTACGTTCTTCTGGCAATTCGGTTACTGGTAATGCCTTTGGCAAATAAATATTTCCGATTTCATACAGACGGACATTTTTATTCCGACGGTTATAGTTTGTAGAAAGAGAAGTTAACATACCATTTAATGGAGTAGTTCTCATAATGCTATAATCTTCTCCAAGTGGATTCATAATCGTTACTGTTTCACGAAGTTTTGAATCCTTTGGCATTAATAATTTATCAAATACTTTTGGACTTTCAAAAGAATAAGTCATTGCCTGTGAGAAGCCGCAGAATTCTGCAATATCCTTTGCCACTTCTTCAATCCGAAGCTTAAAGGAAAGTTTTCCAGTTGTAGCTTCTCCAGATGGTAACGTAGTAGGAATATTATCATATCCAAAGAAACGTGCCACTTCTTCTGCCACATCTGCCCCGCATTCGATATCTTGACGAAACGTTGGTATAATTAACTCTTCGGTTTCCTCATTATATTTTAATTCCAATGGTCCAAAATAAGATAACATTTGCTCTTTTGACAGATTCGTTCCAAGCAATGCATTAATCGATTCTGGATCAAACGCTACACGTTTCTCTTCTTTCTTAATTGGATAATGATCAATCATTCCTCCAACTACTTCTCCGCAGCCCAATTCTTCAATTAACTGACACGCACGGTTTACTGCTTCTTCTGCATTATTTGGGTCCAATCCCTTTTCAAATTTACCAGAAGCATCCGTTCTAAGTCCAAGTTTCTTTGCAGACAGACGAATATTCGTACCATCAAAGCAAGCCGCTTCAAATACCATTGTCTGAACATCATCTGTAATTTTAGAATTCTCGCCACCCATAATACCTGCAATACCGACGGATTTCTCACCATCACAGATCATTAACATAGAAGAATCTAATGTTCTCATCTGTCCATCTAATGTTTGGAATTGTTCCTTATCTCCTGCACGCTGTACAATAATCTGGTGCTTTGCAAGCAAATCATAATCAAATGCGTGCATTGGCTGACCATATTCTTCCATTACATAGTTTGTAATATCTACAATATTATTAATTGGGCGAATTCCACTGGCTGCCAAACGTCTCTGCATCCATTCTGGAGATGGACCTAACTTAATATTCTTTACCATTCTCGCACAGTAACGAGGGCAGAGTTCATCATCTCTTACTTCTACTGAAAGATAATCGTGAATATCCTCTTGATTACCTGTTACTTTTACTTCAGGTGCTTTAAATTCTTTTCGGAATGTTGCAGCTGCTTCTCTTGCAATACCAAGTACACTATAACAATCGACACGATTGGATGTTACTTCATATTCAAATACTACATCATGCAATCCTAATACTTCCACAGCGTCTGCTCCGACAGGAGCATCTTCCTTTAAGATATAAATTCCATTTTCTGGTGCATCTGGATACATTTCTTTCGAAGAACCAAGCTCTTCAATAGAACACATCATACCAAACGATTCCACGCCTCTCAGCTTACCCTTTTTAATTTTAATTCCGTTTTCTGGAAGAGGACCTCCATCGTGTCCACCTGCAACCTTACCTCCATCTAATACAACTGGAACTTTATCTCCTTCTTTTACATTCGGAGCACCTGTTACAATTTGGACTATTTCATTTCCGACATCAACCTGACAAATAATTAACTTATCTGCGTCTGGATGACGTTCAATCGTTTTAATTTGTCCCACTACAATTTTTTCCAAATTTTTGTCTAATTTTTCATATCCCTCTACCTTCGTACCAGATAAAGTCATTGCATCAGTATATTCTTGTGCAGTACATTCCAAATCTGGCACATATGCTTTAATCCATGATAACGCTGTATTCATTTATTCTTCCTCCAAATTTCACTTTTATGCTGAGAAAATGTCTTTACAGAAACAAAATTTCTTTTATTAGAACTGTTTTAAGAAACGAGTATCATTTTCATATAATAATCGCATATCATCAATCTCATATTTCAACAATGCAATACGTTCCAAACCAACTCCAAAAGCAAATCCAGAGTATTCTTTTGGGTCAATTCCACTCATTTCTAATACATGTGGATGAACCATACCACAACCTAAAATTTCAATCCAACCAGATCCCTTACAGAAACGGCATCCTGTTCCGCCACATTTAAAACAGGTAACATCTACTTCTGCAGATGGCTCTGTAAATGGGAAATGATGCGGACGGAATTTTACTTTGGTATCTTCTCCAAATAATTCTTTTGCGAATTCTGCCAATGTTCCTTTTAAATCTGCAAATGTAATATTCTTATCAATCACAAGTCCCTCAATCTGATGGAAAGATGGAGAATGAGTTGCATCCACTTCATCAGAACGGAACACACGTCCAGGTGCAATCATACGAATTGGAAGCTTACCTTGTTCCATTACTCGAACCTGTACTGGAGATGTTTGAGTACGAAGTACGATTTCATTATTAATATAGAAGGTATCTTGTTCATCTTTTGCTGGATGATTTGCAGGAATATTTAATTTTTCAAAATTATATAAATCGTATTCTACTTCTGGACCTTCCACTACTTCATAGCCCATACCAATAAAAATACGTTCTACTTCTTCCAATGCAATTGTATTTGGATGGCGATGGCCAACATTATTTTTCTTAGCAGGAAGCGTAACATCAATCACTTCTCTTTTCAACTGCTCTTCTCTTGCCTTTGCAGCCAATGCCTTCTTTGTCTCCTCCAATGCAGTCTCAATAATCGCTCTGGCTTCATTCACCATCTGTCCCACTTTTGGACGTTCCTCTGGAGCGACATTTTTCATTCCTTTTAATACAGAAGTTAACTCACCTTTTTTTCCAAGATAAGCAACCCGGATTTCATTTAATTTGTCTAAATTGTCGGAGGATTGAATTTTTGCAAGTGCTTCCTCCTTAATTTTTTGCAGTTTTTCCTTCATGATATTCTTCCTTTCCATTTGACTTATGCCTTTTACAAAAAAAATCCCCGTCCATAAAGGGACGAAGATATCGCGGTACCACCCTGTTTCCTACATTTTCGTAGGCACTCAGTATACGTAACGTGTATTAACGTCATCTCCTACTATAAATTCAGAGATGCAGCTCTGGTGGGAAATTCAACTACTTATCTGAACTTAGGATGGCTCTCAGCCGATGACCTTCCCTCTCTGAAAGAAAATAAGTACCTACTTTACACCTTCTCAGCTTTTTCCTATGCTGTATTTTTTATTCTAACATAAAAAATCAATTTGTCAATACAGTTAGGAGAAAAAAACAGTCTGTCATAAACCGTTTTTTCCTCCTAACTGTATTTTTATAAAACATTACAAGCCATTTGCAATTCACATTAGGATTTGGAAAATCTTATGCATATTTTAAGGCTAAATCATTCAGTTCTGCAATTAGTTTATTATTTTGGATTTTATTTGCTAATGGTAAAAATAACTCTATCGTTTCTTTTGCTTTCGTTTTTTGTTTTTCATCTTCCATAAAATCAATTGTCCGCATATTATGGAGTCTTTCTGCTAATTTTATCATAATTACATCATCGTTATCGCTGCTAAAATCTTCATTCATATGAAATGTATTGGATTCAATAACAAGTTTCGCAATATCTTTTGGTATCTTTTGTAAAAGTTTTTCCTCTGTTACATCTGTTTTTACTAATATATCACACATTAAACCTGCTAAAATGACATTTGATGATGCTTCCATTTGTGTTAGTATAATAGCTACATTTAACAGATGCGTTATATAATCATCTCCGGAATATCGCTTCCTATCTTTGTATGAATTACATGCGAACTCATAAATTTTAGATAATTCCTTATTATTTAACCCTAAATTATTCCACTCATTTTCCAAGATTGAATATAATTCATTCTTTGTTAAATGAATATTCGTTTGATTGTAAAATACGCACTTCATATCATTACCTCCAAAATATTCTATTTGCACTATCATTGCTTTAAGAATGGAAGGAGAAAATCCAAACTCCTGTTTAAAGGCTTTCGTAAAACTACTTTGAGACATATACCCATAATCCATTGCCGCATCTATTATCTTTTGTCCCTTTATGATTGCATCAGATGCTTTTATAAGTTTGCGTTTTTTTACATATCTCATTACAGAAATCCCCATTGCATTTTTGAAAATTCTTGAGAAGTAGTAGATTGAATATCCAAAATACGAAGATATTTTCTCCAAACTAATCTGCTCATTTAAATTATTATCTATATATATCAAACTTTTTAGTACAATATCGATTGGCTGCATGTTCTCACCTCGTTCCATCACTTAATTTGTCCTTTTAAATAGGATAAACTAATTATAACGTATCATGTGATACATTGCTTTTCCAATCTTGCTATTTTTAATCTATTTATACTTTATCCTATCATTAAACTACTCCCTTACCAAACAATTCACTTTGTTGAGAAAAAAAGGAAGTGAAAAATGATTGTATTTCAAAATGAAAAATGATAGGATAGAAGAAACTATCATTGTTCCAGAACAGTTACAAGATTATGATAAAAATTTTTTCGTAATATCGTTTGTTATTGGAAGGAGTTATTGTTTCATGAAAAAGTTATTTTTTCGAGTTACCTATTTTTTAAATCGCATGGCAAATGCCAATGTGACTCCTTATGCAGCCTATGCAACTTTGTTTATTATCATCTCACTTTTTCCTTTTACTATGTTATTACTAAGTACGCTTCGTTTTCTTCCAATTACAGAAGCTTCCCTTTTAAATATGATTTACAAAGTGATTCCTGCTACCTTGCATTCTTTTGCAGAATCCATTATCAATGATCTCTATGCCAAATCCAGTGGTACCCTACTTTCTTTATCTGCCGTCACAGCGTTTTGGTCTGCATCGAGTGGCGTATATGGATTGTTTAACGGATTAAATGCAGTATATGGAGTAAGAGATCGCAGAATGTGGATTCACCGACGTTTTATCTGTATTTTTTACACGATTATATTTCTTTTTATTATTGTTGGGGCATTGTTTTTACTTGTATTTGGTAATAGTTTACAGCTTTATTTGATTCAGGCTCTTCCATTTATGGCAGAGTTCGATTGGATGCTTTCTATGATACGTAATCTTTTAATGCTTGCCGTTATGGTTATATTTTTTACTTTGATTTACTATACGTTTCCAGATTTAAATTCTGATTTTGTAGAACATATCCCTGGAGCCGTATTTGCATCGCTTGGATGGATTTTATTTTCTTATTTCTTTTCCATCTATATCGACAATTTTAATAACTATTCTCGGATGTACGGAAGTCTTACTGGTATCGTACTCGCAATGTTATGGCTCTTTGTCTGTATGCATATCATTTTTATCGGGGGCATGATTAACGCCATTATTATCGAACGCAACGTCATGGTACGCCTTCAAGAATATGACTTAGCCAAAGAATTATCCGAACAAAAGCGATAAGCCAACAAAAGAAATCTCTAATAACAAAAGAAGGAAGTTTTACCTCAAATAAAAATGGTAAGACTTCCTTTTTATTTTTACAATAGGTAATGGCCTATTGTTTTTCTACAATATCACCTTTCTTTTTATAAATACTATTTGCTGGTACATACCCCCGTACACTGGACAATGGATAAATATTACTTTCTCTTCCGATTACCGTTCCTGGATTTAATACAGACCCACATCCCACTTCTACATTGTCTCCAAGCATAGCTCCAAATTTTTTCAATCCAGTTTCTATTTCTGCTCCATTGCATTTTACAATAACTAATTTTTTATCTGACTTTACATTAGAAGTAATGGAACCTGCACCCATATGAGAACGATATCCTAAAATAGAATCGCCCACATAATTATAATGCGGAACCTGAACTTTATTAAACAAGATAACATTTTTCAATTCTGTGGAATTTCCTACTACTGCACCTTTTCCAACGATTGCATTGCCGCGAATAAACGCACAGTGACGAATTTCTGCTTCTTCATCAATAATACATGGACCAGCAATAAAAGCTGTCTTTGCCACTTTTGCAGTTTTAGCGATCCATACATTCTCTTCCACTTCTTCAAACTTCTCCTTTGAAAGAGTTGCTCCTAATTCTTTAATAAATGTACTGATTTTCGGAAGCAGCTCCCATGGATACTCTGCTGTTTTCAATAAATCAGCTGCAATTGTCTGTTCCAAATCATATAGGTTTTTAATTTTTAATTGTTCCATGTTATTTTTACCTCTTTTCTATTTCTTTCTGGATTTTGTTGACGGCTTGGACTCTTTATAAAAAGGAAGCACTTGTTCAAATCTTGGACGGATTGCCCATGGATTGGTAATCTGTTTTACACCATTGATCCGATTTATTACAAATTGCTCTAATTTTTGCATATATTCTTCTGAAGTAATACTTCCCCCTGCAACATAAGACAGTCCTTTTTCCCAACTCGCTGTTAATTCTGGATTTAGCATCTGACGCATAGAGACATCTACTACATCAAATACCAATTCTCCGAGCAGAGTTGGTGTAATGATCTGCGTTTTTCCATTTAATGTAAGATATCGGATATTTACAAGTTTTTTCAGTATTTCTGCCCTCGTAGCACTTGTTCCAATCCCACTCCCTTTGATCTGAGCTCTTAATTCTTCATCTTCAATTAATTGTCCTGCATTTTCCATTGCCAAAATCATAGAACCAGAATTATATCGCTTTGGCGGAGAAGTCTCACCTTCACGAACCTCAAAATGATTAATGGAGACAATGTCTCCTTTTTTTAACTGATTTAATAATGTAATCATTTTAGGATCATTTTTCAATTCTTTCTCAGGTTGTTCGCTTATGCCTTCCTTGGATTCTGGCTTTTTCACTGATTGAAATTCATTGGCTACTTTTAAATACCCCTCAGACTCTAACTGACGAAACGATGCAAAGAAATGCTCCTGTTCTCGTTCCAATTCCAGATTGTATTTCTGATACACGGCTGGAGGGTAAAAAATACTTAAAAAACGCCGAACGATTCTCTCATATACGCCCAAAGCAGTGGAGGATAAGCTTTTTAACACCCCCATTCCCTGTCCTGTTGGAATAATTGCATAGTGATCGGTAATCTGTTTATCATTCACATAACGAGTTTTGGCAATTGCTTTATAATTTGACTGTTCTAATACTTCTACTGCATATTCCTGCACTGGCAGAAAGTTTCTAAGCCCTGCGATATTTCTTCCTATTTCCTTTGCTACAGCACTCGAAAGCACTCTTGCATCCGTTCTTGGATAAGTAACTAATTTTTTTTCATACAATTCCTGTGTAATTTGCAGTGTTGTGTCTGGACTAATTTTAAATCGTTTGGAACATTCATTCTGGAGTTCTGCAAGATTAAATAAAAGTGGGGGATTTTTTTTCTCTTTTTTCTTTTCCTTTTTTACCACAGTCATAACAAGCGGTGGATTTTTCTCCAGCCATTGAATCAGTTCTTGTGCCGTTTCTCTCTTTTTAAATCCATTTTCTTTATATAAAACGGGCGTCCCAAAATAACGAGACCCTTTTACTGCACGCCACTCTGCATCAAAGCAATGATCTTCCAATGCTATATTTGCAATAACACGATAAAACGGTGTTTTCACAAATGTACGGATTTCTCTTTCACGACGTACTACCATTCCAAGTACGCATGTCATAACACGTCCAATAGAAAGCACCGTCCACTTTTCCTTTGTAATATTGGAAATGGTCGGACCAAACTTTAAAGTTAATGCCCTTGAAAAATTAATGCCCATCAAATAATCTTCTTTTGCACGCAGATAGGCAGAAGCACTTAAATTATCATATTCGGATAAATCCTTCGCCTGTGCAATTCCTCTTTGAATTTCTTCCTCTGTCTGAGAATCAATCCAGACACGCAGACGCTTTTTTCCCTTTACCTGCGCCATCTGTTCTACCAGTCGATAAATATACTCTCCCTCTCGCCCAGAGTCTGTACAGACATAGATTGTATCCACATCCGAACGATTCAATAATCGTTTTACAATTTCATACTGTTTTTTCACAGAAGAAATTACTTCATACTTCCATTCGGAAGGTAAAAACGGAATCGTTTCCATACTCCATTTCTTTAATGCAGGATCATATACTTCTGGATAGCTCATTGTTACAAGATGCCCAACACACCATGTTATAATACTATCTTCTGATTCCAAATATCCATCCTGTTTTTTTCCATTCATATGAAGTGCCTTTGCAAATTCTTGTGCCACACTCGGCTTTTCTGCAATATAAAGGGACTTTCCCATCGTTACCTGCCACTCAAAATGTGTGTAACTATACTCACATCGAGAAATTGAAATCCTCACGAACCTTTCTTACTGCTTCCTTGTGTATGCTTTGGCGGCTGCAAGCAACACGCTACTCGCAACTTCTTGTACACTCCACAGTCGTAAATTCCTGAACTAGCCTTCGGTACATACTTACCTTTGCTTGATTATGCAATTACGTAAGTTTTTGCGTCTTTTAAATTAAGACTTGCATTCAAATCCCTGTCTTCCACACAGCCACACCTACATCTGTAAATTCTGTCAGAAAGTTTTAAATCTTTCTGGATCGTTCCACAGCAATGGCATAGCTTAGAAGATAGATACCATCTGTCTACTATTCTTAACTCAATGCCATTCTCATCACACTTCGCTTTCAACCTGGTTCTGAATTCATAAAATTTCTGTGATGCTACAGCTTTTGACAGATGCCTATTCTTTATCATCCCCTTTACATTCAAATCCTCAATCGTTATATAAGATGGCTTGGTTTTCACTATCTCAGCGATTGTTTTGTTGATGTAGTTCGTACGGATATGATCGATCTTATGATGAAATTTCTGTACTTTATGCTTTTGTATATTTGCTTTTTGAGTGGCTTCTCCTTTCTTTAAATTCTCATATTTACGAGAGAGTCTTCTTTGTTCTCTGCGTAATTGTTTTTCCAGTTTTTTTATCCTTGCCGACTTATTAATATTTTTATAAGTTTTACCATTCGATACAATCGCAAAATCCTTAAGCCCTAAATCGATTCCAATTCCAGCATTGCTGTTATTACCAATCGGATTGCTAGGAATATCTACAAGGACTGATACATAATATCTGTCAGCCTTCTTAGAAACGGTACTGCTTTTGATTTTCCATCCGTCTTTCGTCGTTGGAATGTAACCTTTTTCTTTTAATCTCACCCATCCTAACGTTGGAATATTGATTCGGTGTCTTTCGCAGGCACAGTCCTTTGGATTATTCTTAACAAAATACATTTTCACATCAGATCTGCCCTTCTTCTTGAATTTTGGAAAACTGCTTTGATTCTTAAAAAACCGCATAAAAGCAGTACAAGCATTTTCTATCGACTTCTTCACCGATTTGGAGCTTACTTGTTTTATCCATGCTTTATCAGGATTGTTTGGAATATACTCATTGTTAAGCCAGACACTAAAACTCTTGCCTGTCATAAACTTACCACCGTTTTCATACCGTTCTTTATTATGAGCAAGATAAAAGTTATAGATATATCTGCATGTTCCGATGGTCTTGTTAATCTTGGTTTTTTGTTCCTGTGTCGGATTAAGTTCTGTTTTGAAGCTCTTTAACAATTTCCTCATCTCTTTCCATCTGTTTTTTATACTTACAAAGTCCGTACAACCTGCAAGAGAACACAGGAAGGATGGAAACAATATCCTGTACAAGTTCTTCTTGTGGTGATAGTTCCTCATTGTTTACTACCACTATGGTTGTGTTGAACTTTATACAGAACTTTCCAAACCAGTCATAGCCAAACCTGATAAATTGATCTTTGTCAGTGACTAGGATCGTCTTAATTTTTGGCTCCATCACTTGATCAAATCACTGATTCCACTTTTTATGGTTATAATTAAGACCCCTTCCGTAATCTTCCATCCATTGATCTACGATCCTACCTTTCGCATTACAGAATTATCTTAAAAATGACACTTGACTCTGTAAATCATCCTTTTGGTTTCTTGTAGACGTTCTGGCATAACTTACAATTTGACGATTATCATTTTCCACATTTCTAATCATTCAGCAAAATCCTTTGGTTTGTAATTGGTGATGTTCGATGTATTCCTAGTAAATATCCTCCATGAGAATATTTCAACTTATTTAATCATTATTGTCAATATTTTCGATCACTTGAAAATCCTCCTGATCCTATATCAACCACGGTATATTAGCAAAATTTATATACTGTGGTAGTTTCATATTCATCTCTCGCCTTTAGTACTGGAGAGACAAAATTGGAATGGTGAATTGCATCTGGAAAATACTGTGTTTCAAAACAGATACCATCTCTTTTCTCATAAGTCACACCATCTTTTCCAGCTTCATGGTCAATAAAATTACCTGTATACAATTGCATTCCTGGCAAATCGGTATACACTTCCATCTCAATGCCTGATTGATCTCCGATTGCACGAGCAACCAGCTCATACTCTTCTTGATTATTCAATACCCAGTTGTGATCATAACCTTTTCCAAGCACAACCGCTTCATAATTACTATCGATCGCATCTCCTACACGGCGTAATGTCGTAAAATCCATTGGAGTATCTTTCACTGCCACAAGTTCTCCTGTTGGAATAGATTCTGCATCTGCTTTGGTAAAATAATCGGCATTAATCCATACCTGATGATTGATAATGCTTCCTGATTCATGTCCATTTAAGTTAAAAAAGCTGTGATTTGTCAAATTTACAATTGTATTTTGATCTCCCATCGCTTTATAATGAATCATCAGTGCATTCTCCTCGGTTAATGTATAGGTTATAGAAATATCTAAGTTTCCTGGATATCCTTGATCTCCATCTGGACTAAATAAAGAAAAAGAAACTGAATCACCTAATTCATTATCTCCCAAATTTGCCTCCCATACACGGACATGATATCCATTTGGATTACTATGTAAATTATTTTTATTATCATTTACTGCGAGAGAATAGGTAACTCCATCCAAACAAAATTCTGCTCCTGCAATTCGATTGGCGTTTCTTCCAACTGTTGCACCATAAAAATTTTCGATATTTTCATAATCTTGCACCGTATCATTTCCTAATACAACATCTTTTAAATTTCCGTCTTTATCAGGCGCATAGAGTCTTACTAATCTTGCCCCTAGATTCGTAATCACTGCCTTCATTCCATGACTATTTGTCAATGAGTAAAGAAATACATCCGTTCCATCTTTGGTCTGTCCAAATAATCCTCTTACAACACTCATAAAAGCCTCCTAATTTTTTCCAACCTCCTTTTACTCTATAAACAGATAAGACACAATATATCACGACTGGTATATTGTGCCTTACTCTTTATTATAAGTTATTTCGCTGTAATATATCCTTTTGCAGTCAACAATTCTGCTGATAAAATTGCACCACCTGCAGCACCGCGAACTGTATTATGAGATAATCCCACAAACTTATAATCATATACTGTATCTTCTCTTAAACGGCCAAGAGAAATTCCCATACCATTTTCGCAGTCTCTATCTAAGCTTACCTGAGGACGATTTTCTTCTTCCAGATAATGGATAAATTGCTTTGGAGCACTTGGAAGATTTAATTCCTGTGGCTCTCCTTTGAAGTTTGCCCATCTGTCTAAGATCTCTTCCTTTGTAGGTTTCTTTTCAAATGAAACAAATACTGCTGCCGTATGTCCATCTGAAATCGGTACACGAATACATTGGGTCGTAATCACTGGAGTTTCTGCTTTCTTAATTACTCCATCTTCTACTTTACCCCAAATACGAAGTGGCTCTTGTTCACTCTTTTCTTCTTCCCCGCCAATATAAGGAATAATATTATCAATCATTTCTGGCCAATCCTTAAACGTCTTTCCTGCACCAGAAATTGCTTGGTAAGTCGTTGCAACAACAACTTTAGGTCCAAATTCCTTTAATGCATGTAACGCTGGCGTATAACTTTGAATCGAACAGTTTGGTTTTACAGCAATAAAGCCTCTCTTTGTGCCAAGACGCTGTCTTTGATATGGAATCACTTCTGCATGTTCTGGATTTAATTCTGGTACAATCATTGGAACATCTGGAGTCCAGCGATGTGCACTATTATTTGATACAACTGGAGTCTCCGCCTTTGCATAAGCTTCTTCGATTGCCTTGATCTCTTCCTTAGACATATCTACTGCACTAAATACAAAATCTACTTCAGAAGTTACCTCTTCAATCTCATTTACATTTTTAACAATTATATGTTTCACTGCTTCTGGCATTGGTTTCGTCATCTTCCAGCGATCTCCAACTGCTTCTTCATAAGTCTTTCCCGCTGATCTTGGACTGGCTGCAATACATACCACTTCAAACCAAGGATGATTTTCCAAAAGAGAAATAAATCTCTGTCCTACCATTCCTGTACCACCTAGGATACCGACACGTAATTTCTTTTCCATAACCAATATTCTCCTCTCCAACTTCTTATGTTGCCTAAACGATTATTTCATAGAAGAGCCACATTTTGTACAAAATTCAGCATCTTCATCCAATTCTTGTCCACAAGATGGACAGATTGTCTTTCGCTTCTCCTGTTCTGCTTTTTCCTCTGAATCAGATGCTTTTGCTTCCTGTGTCTGATTTACTTCTGCTTCTTCTACAACAACATCCGATTCCTCCGCTGACCCCTCTTTTTTATCGGTTGCGTTTTTTAACTTTGCTCCACAGTGAGAACAATAAGTAGCATCTGCTGAAACTTCTTCACCGCATTTTTCACAGATTTTAATATTTTTTATTTTCTGTATTTCTTCTTGACATTTTCGGATTGTTAAATGAGCCTTGCGAATTTCTTCAAAAATATCTTCAAATTCTGTATCGCCATCATTTTTATGCGCATCATAATAAGCTTTTCCCAGTGTAATCAATGACTCATTAATCTTTGTATTTGCTGCGTTAATCCGTGTATGAAGTTTTGCCACTTCTGCATAATCCTTTGCTTTATCAGCAAATTCTTTACTATTTTTTGCAAACGTTTCTGTCAGTTTTTCAAAAAAATCCATATTCTTGTCCTCCTGTAAAAATTATAAGCACTCTATAAAACAAACGTATCTCACTGTTTCAATACAGTACCCAAAATGAAACGGTTGTTAAGTTCGGTCTCTTCATTATAGACACAATTAACATCATTAGGCTTTTTTTATCATACAATAGAACATTGGATATTTCAAGCATTTTTTCACACTACTTTGATAAACTTTCATGCCCGCTTTGCGGGCACGACCATGATACTATTCATTCAATCCAATCATTTTTAACACATCCATTGGATGTTTGGCCAAATATTTTGGGTGGAATTGTTCTAACTCCTCTTTTGTGCGGAATCCCCAAATTGCTCCAACTGCATCCAAACCTGCTGCAATTGCCGTTTTCATATCGGTATTCGTATCCCCCATATAAAGGCATTGCTCTGGTTTAACATTTAACACTTTCAATATATGAAAAACTCCTGTTGGATCAGGCTTTTTCGGAATTCCTTCCTGCTCTCCCAGTACATAGTCAAAATAATTTTCTCCATACACTGCTCTTATATTATCCAAAGCTCTGGCATGAGGCTTATTTGTCAACACAGCTAATTTCATCCCTGCTATTTTCATTCTGTCCAGCATTTCCCTCATTCCTTCGTAGGCTTCCAACTGATAAAGGCAGTTTTCCTGAAATAGTTTTGGATAAATCCGAAGCGCTTCTTCATAATGAGACAAATTACAATCCCCACATGCGAGCAAAGAACGTTCCATCTGCTTTCGATAACCATCTCCTACAATCATCTTCATTTGTGCTTCTGTTAATTCTGTTTCCAGCCCACATTGCTTCATCACTAGATTCGTAGTATAGGTTAGTGAATGAATTGTATTGATAATGGTACCATCTAAATCAAAAATACAAGCCGTATAGTTCATAAATTATGCCTCCTTTATGTATCGCTTCTGCTTTTCCTGATGTCGGATTCGTTATGTTCCTTCTTTATCCGCCAAGAACTGAATTCCAACTTGTTTTTTTACTTGGTCAACGACTTTCATTGCTTGTCGTGTTATCGCTTGACTTTCTTCTGGCATGGAATGCTTCTTAATCAACTCTGCCCACTGCTCTATTTCATAAATTAAATTCATTCCAGCAAGTCTGTGTTCCAATACTTCTTTTGTTCCATCATTATAGTGAATAATCACTTCGTTTGGAGCAGCAATATCGGAAATTGTCATGTAGCCATTCTCTCCCTGTATCTGCCCAAAGCTTCCACCAGCCGATATTTTAGAATAAGAGAGATTCACCTGCATCTCTTCGTATTCTGCGATAATGCTTCCAGCTCCATCCACATCTTCTACTATCACTGCATTTGCCAAAACTTTCTTTGGTTCTCCAAACAATTCTACCATTGGATGAATGCAATAAACACCTAAATCCATCAACACTCCTCCAGAATAATCCCAAGAAAATACATTGGCTCGCTTCCCTGCCTTTAATTCATCATAACGAGAAGAATATTGACAAAATTGGAACATAACATTTCGTATTGTACCTAATTTCCCTAGATTTTCCTTTATTTTTTGAAAACCTGGATCAAATGCAGAACGCATTCCTTCCAATAATATTACCTTATTTTTCCTTGCGGCTTCCAACATCTGCTCTGTTTCCTTTGCATTCGATGCAAATGGTTTCTCACAGAGTACATGTTTTTTTCCATTCATCATCAAGATCGCTTGCTCACAGTGAAGACTGTTTGGACTGGCAATATAGACTGCATCAATATCCGACGCTTGTGCTAATTCTTCCAGTTTTGTATATACTCGTGCCTCACTATTATAGCGCTGTGCAAATTCTTTTCCTTTTTGACCATTTCTGGAACAAACCGCTGCAAACTGCAAATCATTGCATTCTTTTGCTGCATTTAAAAACCACTCCGTAATAAAACTCGTTCCAATTACTGCAAACCGTATCATCTCTTACCTCCCAATCAGGCATCTACTTAGAAATGAATCTCTTTTAATTTTCCTCTTTTGTCAGGCTTTGATCCTTTTCCTGTTCAGAAGCTAACTGAACCAATGTAGCTCCCACAATATGATTTTGGACGTCATAAACTTTTATTTTTAATCCATCCCCTTCACAAACAAAGCTTTCTCCATCATTTGGTACTCGGTCAATTACACTGCAAACAAATCCACTAAATGTATCATAAGTATCGGTTGGCAATTTCACCCCTAATTCTTCCGATACATCATCCAAATCTGCAAATCCTTGTATTTTCCATATACCTTCGGATACTTTCTCAATATCCTTTGGCTTAATTGGTTCTTCCTTTTCTTCCAACTCTCCAACTAAAGATTCTACCAAATCATGCAATGTAATAATTCCAGATACTCCGCCGTATTCATCAATACTAACCGCAAAGTAGCTTCTGCTCTGTTTCATTTTTTTAAATAGAACATTTGCCTTCATCATTTCTGGTACAAAGAATGCCTGATCCACTGCCTGTTCTAAAACATTTTCTCTTGACTTATTCTGTAAACGGAAGTAATCCTTCGTGTCCAGTATTCCAATCACATCATCCAAATCATCTCCACATACTGGGTAGTATGTGTGTCGATTATCCTTTATAATCTTTTCCCATTCCTCTGGAGTATCGGAAGTTGATAAGTAAACAACATCTCTACGATGTGTACAAATCTGATCTACTGGAATATCATCAAACTCAAAAATATTTTGTATCATCTCATTTTCTTCTGCCTGAATAATTCCCTTTTCATTTCCTTCTGCTAAAAGCATACGAATTTCTTCTTCTGTTACAGTATCCGCTTCTTCATTTGGATTAATTCTCAGTAAACGTAACATACCGTTCGTAGAAATTGTTAAAATCCATACAAGTGGCGCACATACTTTCGATACAAAATACAACATCTTTGCCATACCAAGTGCTAAAGACTCTGATTTTTTCATAGCAATACGCTTTGGAACTAACTCACCAAATACTAAGTTAAAATAAGATAAAATTAACGTAATAAGGAAAACACAGATCGTTCGTAAAACTCCCTCTGGCATAGAAACACCAGAATCTATTAACAATTGAACGAGAGGTCCTGCAAAATTATCGGCTGCAAATGCACTTTGTAAAAATCCAGCCAATGTAATTGCTACCTGTATCGTTGCTAAAAATCGGGCTGGCTGCTTCGTTAAAGCAGCTAACTTCTTCGCTCTGGAATCTCCTTCCTCCGCTAACTTTCTAAGTCTTGCCTCATTCATCGAAATTACTGCGATCTCCGCACTTGCAAATGTTGCATTTAAAAAAATAAGTACAATTAGTAAAATAATCGATTGCATAAAAATTGTTTCCTCCTGCAAATAAAAATGAACAAAATTGTTTCTGTAATAATACTACACATATTCAAAGCTCTCACAAAAGCTCTATAATAACAACCACAAAAAGGTATAGCCTGCTCCCACACGATCAACACAGACTATACCTCTATATATGCATAATATTACTACATGGAATGATTAAATTATTCTTATTTGCTTCGCTATCGCTATCCGCGTCACTTTCCATGTATCCATTCACATCCTTTCCTTAATTGAATCTAAGATAACATAAGAATTCCATTCTGTCAATACCCTTGTGTTTTTTTCTTTTTCATGTTATAGTGATACTAGTATAAAGTGACTTTATTAATATTTTTAGAAAGTAAAAAAGAAAGGAATTTCTATTAATGTATCAAAATTATGTATTCGACCTTTACGGTACTCTTGTGGATATAGATACAGATGAAAGTAACCCTTATTTATGGGAGAAGATGGCGTTTTTTATGTGTATGCAGGGTGCTTGTTATGCAGCTGATGAGTTAGAGACTCAGTTTCGCCAGAAAATAACGGAATCGAAACTTATGCAAATTAAACAGGGAACTCTTTTTCACAACATTTCTTTTGAAGAAGTGGAGGCTAAGTTTGAACAAGTAATTCCAATGCTTTACCAAGAAAAGGGGGTTACGATTGATTTAAAGCAAGCCAAGGATTGGGCTGTTATGATGCGGACGTTGTCTATGAAACGACTTCAATTGTTTGATGGGGCAAAAGAGACACTCTTACAATTAAAGGAAAATGGAAAAAATATATACTTACTTTCCAATGCCCAAAGGTTTTTTACAGAGTCAGAGATGCGAATGCTTGGAATTTATGATTTATTTGATGCTATTTTCTATTCTTCTGATATTGGGGTAAAGAAGCCATCCCGACATTTTTATCACGCTTTAATGGACAAGCATAAGCTAATCCCTGATCAAACCGTTATGGTAGGAAATGATTGGGAGGCCGATGCATGGGGAGCTGCGAATTATGGAATTGACAGTATCTATATCCATACGAGTCAATCCTCCCCAATTACTGGGAACTTGCCATCCAACTGTAAGCAGATTCCAACGATTCAACAGCTTTGCAAAGCTACTTTGCAATAAATACTTTCATACGAAAAACAGGATTAGAACTCACATTTTTATACTAGCGTAAATTTTAATCCTGTTTTTTATCGTGATATACAAAAGAATTTTCTAATGGAGTTTTTCACACTTCTTCACAAATATAAATACGCTGGTTTCTCAGCCATTCTAGCAAAACGGTTTCTCTTTCTGTTTGTTTCAATCCACTTAGGCTTGCAAATATATCCCGATTTAT
>FCNS01000008.1 GCA_900045905.1 Clostridiales bacterium CHKCI001
AATATTTTTCTTTGTAATTCCATTACTAATAATTGCAAAATCTTTTATTCCCAAATCGATTCCTAGTCCAAAATCATTTAATTGTGTTTTTTCTGTATCAGGAATATCTACCAGAACAAATACATAATATCTTCCTGCTTTACAAGAAACCGTACCACTTTTAATTCTCGATCCATTCTTGGTCGTTGTAGGAATATAACCTTTTTCCTTCACTCTTACCCAGCCAAGAGTAGGAATCTTAATTCTGTGCCTTTCACAAAAACAATCGTTTGGATTGTTTTTTACAAAATACATCTTCACATCAGATTTTCCTTTCTTCTTGAAATTAGGAAATTTACTCTGACCTTTGAAAAATCTTGTAAAAGCACTACATCCATTTTCAATAGATTTCTTTACCGATTTCGAACTCACTTCTTTCATCCACATGTAACCAGGATGATTCGGAAGATATTCCTTATTTAACCAAACACTAAAACTTTTACCACTCATAAATGTTTCGCCATTGTTGTAACGTTCTTTGGTGTAAGCAAGATAGAAATTATACACAAATCTACAAGTTCCAATCGTTTTATTTATCTTTTGTATTTGCTCCCGTGTCGGATTTATTTCCGTCTTGTAACTCTTTAGCAATTTCTTTCTCCTCCCCAACGTTGCAATGTCTTAACTGAGCCCCCTAATCATTCAACAAAATCTTTTGGTTTATAATTTGTGATATTTTTTGTGTTCATAAAAATCTCCATTCTTTTACAAACACATTATAACACATATAAATCTATTTATCTATGTTTTTAATCACTTAATATCTCCTCCTCATGTAACTTTGCATTCTTTCATTTATATCTCTACATATGCTCTACCATCCAACTTGCTAAATAAAAGATAATTGGAGCGGTAAATAAAATACTGTCAAATCGATCTAAAATTCCCCCATGACCTGGGATTAACTTCCCATAATCTTTAATATTATGATTTCTCTTGATCGCAGAAGCTGCCAAATCTCCAATTTGAGAAATTGCACCGCTCACTGCACAAATAATTGCACATTGAATAATTGCATGATTTAACGCAGTCATATGACTTTGGAAAATAGCCCCATAGATTGCTCCCAAAAGAGCAGCTCCAACAATTCCTCCAATGCCACCTTCAATTGACTTTTTCGGACTAAGCTTTGGCGCCATTTGATGTTCTCCAATTAACATTCCAACACAATATGCAAATGTATCGCATCCCCAAGAACTTATAAAAATAAGCCATACAACATACGCTCCATCTTCCATCGTTCTAGCTTGATACAAATAAGACATCAGTACTGCCACATAGAATAATCCAAAAAACGCACAAAGTACTTGTTCCGTTACAATTTCAGGAAATGAAAATACGTAAATTGCCATCATAGCCAAGAAAGTTATTACAAATAATAGCACAATATATTCGGTTTTTCCTATATAGATAAGGCAATAGTAAACCATCGCTGCGATATATCCAACAATTCCAAGTGTTGATTGTTCAATCTTAAAAATACGATATAACTCATACATTCCTATTACAGAAATAAGTAACAATGTAACTGCTAAAACTGGCCCTCCTGTAATCACGGTAATTAGTGATAAAAGAACCAATATTACTCCACTAATTAATCTTGTTACAAACATACAACCCCTCCTAATTATTCGTTCTTCCCCCGAACCTTCTGTCTCTTTTGTTATAGTTTTCAATTGCTTTTATTAATTCATGCTTATTAAAGTCTGGCCAATAAATATCTGTAATATAAATTTCTGTATAGGCACATTGCCATAATAAGTAGTTAGATAAACGAATTTCTCCACTTGTTCGAATTAACAAATCTGGATCTGGAATCTGTGCTGTATCTAAGTAACTACTAATCATAGACTCTGTAATATCTTCTGGATTTAATTTTCCTGACTTTACATCTGTTGTTATTTTCTTAACTGCTCTACAAATTTCATCACGACTTCCATAATTAACTGCAATTACAAATGTAAGTCCAGTATTATCTTTTGTTTCACTTTCCAAACGATTAATTCCTTCGACAATATCGGCAGCAAAACGATTTCTTTCTCCAATCATTTTTACTCTTACATTATTTGCTTTTGCAATCTTTAACAGCCGCTTCATATAATAACGGAAAAGCTGCATCAATGCTCCTACTTCTTCTTCGGAACGTTTCCAATTTTCTGTAGAAAATCCATATACAGTTAAATATTTTATTCCAAGTCTTGCTGCATCTTCTACTGTACGCTCTACTGTTTTACATCCTTCTGCATGACCCATTTTTCTAGGCAGATTATGCGCTTTTGCCCAACGTCCATTTCCATCTAAAATAATTGCCACATGTTCTGGAATTTTCAACTGTTCCATATCGATACCTCTCATTAATAACATTTTAGCCTGCTGATTGTGAAATAGAACTCACTTTCTAACGATTTTTAATAATCGAGTAGGCTGACTCCTACTCGATTACTGCGATGTAGTACCGCTCGCATCACAAATGCTCGCTGTACTTGCCCAGCAAATATCCGTTAGTACAAGCACTACGGCCGCTTACTAGGCTTATCACACAAAAAGGGCAGGCTGCCACCTACCCCCATAATTATGCGATACTCATTCTTTGCTTTCGCTCGCATTAACTTTAGACAGTTAAAATTTCTTTGGATTTTGCATCAACTGCTTTATCAATCTCTGTGATATACTTATCTGTAAGTTTTTGAACTTTTGTTTCTGCTTCTTTTAAATCATCTTCCGTGATCTCATTTGCTTTGTTCTGCTTCTTAAAAGCTTCATTTGCATCGCGACGAATGTTGCGAATTGCAACTTTCGCTCCTTCGCCTTTTTTCTTAATATCTTTCACAAGAGCCTTTCTACGCTCTTCTGTCAACTCAGGAAAAACTAAACGGATTACTTTTCCATCATTTGTAGGAGTAATTCCAAGATCAGATGCTAAGATCGCTTTTTCAATTGCCTTAATTAAAGATTTTTCCCATGGCTGAATCTGAATCATACGAGGCTCTGGGACAGAAATATTTCCAACTTGCTGCATCGAAGTAGGAACTCCATAATAATCTACCATAATTTTATTCAAAACATTTGGATTTGCACGCCCAGCACGAATCGTAGCAAACTCTTCATCTAACGCATGACAAGTTTTTTTCATCTTCTCTTCATAAACTGCTATTTTTTCTTTCATATTCCTAAATCTCTCCAATCTATTATTTATGCGGTTACAATAGTACCCGTAATTACGCCATTCATTGCATTTGTAATACTATTCTCTTCATTTAGCCCAAATACTGCAAGTGGCATATGATTCTCCAAACACATAATAGATGCTGTCAGATCAATCACTGCCAAACGATTGTCTACAACATGTTGAATTGAAATCTTATCATACTTCTTTGCCTCTGGATTCTTTGCTGGATCACTATCGTATACACCATCAATTGCTTTCGCAAGCAAAATAATATCTGCTTCCATCTCAATCGCACGCAACACGATCCCTGTATCGGTGGAAAAGTACGGATGCCCCGTTCCTCCAGCAAAAAAGACTACCTTTCCTGCTTGAAACGCTTCATTTGCTTCATCTTTGGAAAATAACCTGGTCATAGACCCACAGACAAACGGTGTAAAGATCTCGGTCTGCATACCTACAGAACGGAAAATTTCTGAAACATAAATACAGTTCATAATTGTAGCCAGCATACCAATTTGATCTGCTTTTGGCCGATCAATTGCATCACTTGAACGTCCTCTCCAGAAATTGCCTCCTCCAATAACAATACCAACTTCTACTCCCTGATCTACAGATAATTTTACCTGGCGTGCTACCTCTTTTACAGTAGACTCATCAAAGCCTGTCTTTTTCTCACCAGCCAAGGCTTCTCCACTTAATTTTAATAAAACTCTTCGTTTTTTTTCCATAAGTATTCCCTCATTCAATCATTATCTGAATAAACTATTTAGTCTCTTCTTTGAAGCACTTACTATATGCATCAGCCATTTTTTATTATACTGACTAAGTAGTCACATCTGAATTTAAGTATATCATAAATGAAGAAAAAATCAACCAGAAATATAGAAACGGATGACCTAAAGTTATAATTGAAACTTATGGAATTATAACATACGCTAAAAATTGGTTGACGAATTTTCAGAACTATAGTACACTTTTCAAAAATAGTATCATGGGGTCAACATACGTTTTGACTCCAACATTATAAGATGATATGGAGGTTTATTTTGAACAATCTTTTCACATGGCTATTATACTTTTACATATATTGTTTTATTGGATGGCTTTGGGAATCTTGTTTTGTTTCAATTCGTACTCACCACTGGGTAAACAGAGGTTTCCTTCGAGGTCCCTATCTTCCGATTTATGGAACTGGCGCCATTGTTATGCTAATTATAGCAATGCCTTTTTCTGATAATATTTTTTTAACCTTCTTGGCAGGTCTAATTGGTGCCACCTTGCTAGAATATATAACAGGTGTATGCATGGAAAGTTTATTTAAAGTTCGCTACTGGGATTACAGTAATCAGCCATTTAATTTTCAAGGGCAAATTTGCTTATCTTCTTCTCTTTGCTGGGGAGTTTTTACTGTTATTTTGACCCGATATGGACATAAACCAGTACAATACTTGGTATCCTTACTTCCTAACTTTATATTAATTCTCACAGATATCACCGTTTCCATTATCTTCATTACAGATTCGATTCATTCTTTCCAAGAAGCTATGGATTTACGTCACTTACTGGAAGATATGACAAAGGCAAAAGAACAATTAGAACATCTGCGCAACCGTATTGACGCTGTGCTAGATGAAACAGGTGATAAAATTGGTGAGCGTATTGATGAATTTAAAGAAACGGGAGATCGAATCAGCGAGCGTATCGACGAGCTAAAAGAAACAACTATGAGTCGCTCATTTGAATTACGCAATATTATCGCAAACAATCTAAAACGATTAAGTGATTACATCAGTGACTTGACTGAAGAACAACGCAAAGAATTAGAGCAAAGTAAGCAAATATTTGAGAAGTATAAACAATTATACCTTCAACGAAAAAAACGAATTACAATTTCTAAGAAAAAGCTGCTGCGAGGAAACCCACATGCAACATCCAAACGTTATAATACTGAGTTAAATGAGTTGAGACAATATCTTGAACTGCAAAGTCAAAAGAAAAGTAAAAAAACCAATAAAAAGAAACATTAACAAACGAGTAAAAACAAGAGGACTGCTGCAAACTCAAAGATAGTGAATTGTATAAAAAAACACGGTTTTAGCAGCTACTAGAACCATGTTTTTTTATATAATATTTTATTTTAATCCATTTCCTATTATTTTTCAAACACAATTTGATACAAATGCTTTAATTCTTGATGCATTGGCAGTTCTTCTAATTGTGCCAGTTCTGTTATAATCGCTCCATAGTACCACTTCTGAGATTCTCTTCCTCTTCGAAACCGTTCCCAAAGCTTTTCGCCTATCATCTGATAATCTGCTGCAATGCTTCGCATATTTGAAAGCTTATCTGCACAAAGCAATAGCTTTTGCTCATAAGTCAAGTTTTGGATTCCATTTACTGTAGCCAGCTTTCTTTCTTCCCAAGTTTTCAATTTATCTTCAGAACGACTCTGAACAAGATCTGCCACAGCTGTACCAAATTCCTGCTGTAACTGCTCATAAGTTACAGCGGTATCTTCCAATGTATCATGTAAAAGCCCTGCACAAATCAACGTTTCATTTGCCCCAGCTTGAGATAAAATAAGTGCTGTTTCAAATGGATGTACAATATATAAAAGATCGGAGCCTTTTCTTTTCTGCTGCCCATGTGCACGTACTGCAAATTCTATTCCCTTATGTACCATTATTGTTCCTCCCAGTACCGCCAATTACAAGTATCAGTTTTCCCACTGTCGTTCTATTTTTTTGCGTGCTCTACGTTTTATCTCCTGATCTCTGGAATATTTATCCACACTAAACACTAATCCAAATTCAGCTAAGAGGAAACAAATAGACGCACCTCCATAACTAATAAACGGTAACGTCACTCCAGTCGTAGGTATCACACTTGTAACAACTGCTACATTCAAAACAACTTGAATTGCAATCTGGCAAAACACACCTGCTACAATTAATCTTCCATATAAGTCCACTGCATTTTGTGCAATATGATACAAACGATAAAGTAAGTATATAAATAAAAAGAATAATAATAAGACTCCAAATGCACCCAGTTCTTCGGCTATAATTGCAAGAATAAAATCATTATGAGGTTCTGGCATTTTAAATTTTATAAGACTTTGTCCCAATCCTCTTCCCCAAAAACCGCCTGAGCCAATTGCATAAAGCGCCTGTGAGGCCTGTAATGCAACTCCGCTTGCATAGGCTGGATCGGTTGGGTGCAGCCATGCTAAAATACGTGTTACACGAAATCCTCCCGAACTTCCATCCAAAAATAATTCAATTCCAATCACCGCCACAACTACAACCGCCAGTCCAATTCCAGCTGCCATTACAAAATATTTCATATTCGGATGGGAAAGAAAGATTAATAGAATTGAAATTCCCATAATGATAATGGCCGTACTCATATTATCAGAAATAATAAATATCATTCCACTAATAAGAAGTGAACATGCACCCACCCTCAAAATATTAGGTAGATATCTAACTGGATATTTCTTTATAAATGCAGCTAAAAACAAAATCATAAGCAGCTTCACAGGCTCTGCGACCTGAAAGTTAAGCGGACCAATCTGTAACCAACGAGTTGCCTCATGCGATTCCGATCCAAGTGGCGTTTTTAAAAGCAAAATTAATAGAAATGAAATTGGGAATCCCCAAAATGACAATTTTTCCCATAAATGGTAATCAATCATAGAAATCAACAGCATTCCAACTACTCCAATCACCGCGGCTCTGGCCTGCTGAACCGCAAAGCTATAACCAGCGATACCATATACCTGACTTGCATTATAATAGCTCGCACTATATATCATAATAATACCAAACACAATTAAAAAGATAAGGGAAAACAATAAATTATAATCCATCGGAATTTTATGAATCCATGATATTCTAGATATTCTCTTTTTCTTTTTTTTTGTTCTTCTTCTTTTTTTCAAATCATCATCCTCTTTTTACATATGAATTTCCCCGCTTCTCTATTATTAAAGCGGGGATTTTTAAAATTGCTTATAAATAAAATACAACTGTACGGTTATTTCTTTCTTTTTTCGAGTGATGTCTGAAATGTCATTCCCATGATCCCCAATAAAATTCCCACAACGAATATTACAATCGTATGATTAAATTGAAGTTTCTGGCACACTTCCAGTACCGTAATAATACCTCCACTCATTGCTGTTATAAAAATACAAGCTGGTTTAATAAATAAAACAGCCAATATACCTCCCACAATGCCTGCCGCAATCACAATTATGTAAATCCACCATGCGTCATAATTAGATAACAAAGAAAACAATGTTAACGTAGTACATACTCCACATACAAGAAATATACCAATCTCATATAAACGAAATGCTGCAAAAGCAACGAGCAGACCTACTATAATAGCGGCTGGGAATGTAATCCAGTAGTTGTCCACAAGATAATTAACAACAAATGCAGTAATAAAAAATCCTATCGAGAAGCCAAGTACTGTAATTCCAACTCTCATAAGCTTATAACCAAAAAAACAGATAAGCAAACCAATCACAATAATTGCAATTGCAACTCCTAATAATTGACTCTGTGGTAATTCGTTCATAAATCTCTGAATAATATTTGACATGAAATCCTCCATTTTTTTACAAAATCAACCTATTACTTGATCATTATATCACAATTATTCACAAAAGGCTACCTGCAAATCTGTTTTTTCTTGTATTTTTAATTTATATTTATTTATCAATTATCTGTATTAATTTGTTGAATTGCGTCTTGTACACTTCGAACTCCAATACAGCAAAATCCATCTGGAATCACAAGCCCCTCTATTGAGACAGCAGGCATAATACATCCTATAAATCCCATTTTTTTTGCCTCATTGATTCTCTGCTGTGGCATACTAATACCACGGATTTCTCCTGAAAGACCGACTTCACCAACAATCAAATAATCTTCTTTTACTGGTCGATCCCAATAACTTGACACAATTGCCAGTACAATCGCCAAATCAAGAGATGGCTCATTTACTTTCATTCCACCTGTAATATTAACATAGGCATCGCATTCTGAAAGCCTCAATCCAATGCGTTTTTCTAGTACTGCCATAAGTAAATTAATGCGATTATAGTCTGTACCAGCGCTTGTTCTTCTCGGCATTCCAAAATTTGTTTTACAAATCAATGCTTGTATCTCTAAAAGCAATGGTCTGCTCCCTTCCATTGCACAAGTTACAACTGAACCAGAAGCTCCCTTTGGTCTACCATTTAGCATATAGGCAGAAGGATTCTCCACTTCTACTAATCCCTCTTGCATCATCTCAAATACCCCGATTTCATTCGTAGATCCAAATCGATTTTTCACTGCTCTTAAAATTCGATAAACTGCATTTCGATCTCCTTCAAAATAAAGTACGGTATCTACCATATGTTCCAATACTCGTGGTCCTGCTACGACACCTTCTTTTGTTACATGCCCTACGAGAAAAATTGAAATCCCATATCCTTTTGCAAGCTGCATTAGTACATTGGTAGATTCTCTTACTTGACTTACACTCCCAGGTGCAGAGGAAACATCTTCTCGATACATTGTTTGAATGGAATCAATCACTGCAAGTTCTGGTTTCTGCTCCGTAATTACCTGAGAAATCATATCTAAATTTGTCTCAGATAATAGAAGCAATTCTCCATTAAAGCTGCCCATACGATTTGCCCTCATCTTAATCTGCCTTAAAGACTCCTCTCCTGAAATATAAAGGATTTTATGTCCCTGTTCAGAAAGATTTTTACAGACTTGAAGCAATAACGTCGATTTTCCAATACCTGGATCTCCTCCTACCAACATTAGAGATCCTGCTACAATCCCTCCTCCAAGCACACGATCCAATTCCTTCATACCAGTGCTCGTACGTTCTTCTTCCTTGGCAGAAATCTCTTCTAATCGAGTTGGCTGACGATTGCTTCTCTCTACTTTTACAATTGAAGAATTCTTTTTTACTACTGGCTCTTCCACCATTGTATTCCACTGACGACATCCAGGACATTGTCCAAGCCATTTACTTGATTCATATCCACATTCTTTACAGAAAAACATCGTTGACCTTGCTTTTGCCATAATTTCCTCCTAATTTGATAACAACCATGCATGGAAGAAGCATCCCCTTTGAAATCTATTTCATCAAAGGGAATGCTTCTTTCTTATCTCGTTATTTTAGAAAGAGATTCTACAGGTCTCTCTTTCTTGAATTAATTATAATTTCTCAACTTTTACTGTTGCTTTTTTTCCTTCACTTAAGTCTAAACTAATTACCAATTTTCCACTCAAGTTTGTCTCAAATTCATCGATTTTTACTCCATTAATAATAATTGAGTATTCCGTATCATCTTCCACACCGATAATTACTTGTGTATCTGCAATTCCCTCTGCTTCAAACGATACAGTATCTTCTGTTCTCTTATAGTTTGTTACAGTTGTTCCAGGAACAGACTCATAGGCAAACATACCATTCCGCTCTAGTTTTGTAATTTCTTTAAATGTTTTTACTTTGTATAAATCTCCGTTATACTCAAAATCTGAAACCTTTGATTTCCGATCCAATTCATAATTTCCAAAACTGATGGCTCCATTTGCCTCTACACGAATTAACTCTGTAATTACTGACATGAATTTATCCTCCTGCTCTTCCTCTTTTTCGTAAAACGGACATCCCCATCTTACCACTTAGTGCACTTGAAGTAGGGAACTACCCGTTTTACATTCATTCAGCGATTCATTAATAGTTACTATTTTAAGAAAAAACTTCTCTTCTTACTTTTTTATTATAATATAAATCTCTTAAAATTTCCAGTATATTTTTAGGTTTTTTTAATCTTTTTCTGATTTTTTTAGAGGAGTCAACAAAGATTCTTTACTTATTGTCAGAAGAAACAGGCAGAAATTGCAACTTTTCTCCTTCTTTCTTTACTTCTATCGTATCTCCCTCTTGTATCTTTCCATCCAAGATTTCCTCTGCCAAAGCATCTTCAATTTCATTTTGTATCGTACGACGAAGTGGTCTTGCTCCATACTTTTCATCGTATCCTTTTTCAATCAAAAATTCTTTTGCCTCTGCTGAAACATCTAAATTTAAGTTCATTTGTTCTTTGCTTCTTGTTATCAAATCCTTTAGCATAATATCCACAATATTTTGCATATGGGATTTATTTAATGGATGGAATACAATGATTTCATCAATACGATTTAAAAATTCTGGCTTAAAGGAACGTTTCACTTCTTCCATAACGCGTCCCTTCATATAATTATAACTTTCTTTTTCACTCTCTACTGTTCCAAATCCAAGTTTTTTTGGAGCAATAATATTCTCGGCACCACAGTTGGAAGTCATAATAATTACTGTATTCTTAAAGTTAATTCGCCGTCCCTGCGCATCCGTAATCTGTCCATCATCCAAAACCTGAAGTAAAATATTAAATACATCTGGATGAGCTTTTTCAATCTCATCAAATAATAAAACAGAATATGGATTTCTCCTTACTTTTTCACTTAACTGACCTCCCTCTTCATATCCAACATATCCTGGAGGTGAACCAATTAATTTACTCACACTATGCTTCTCCATGTATTCAGACATATCTACACGGATAATCGCATTTTCTGTACCAAACATCGCTTCTGCCAACGCTTTTGATAACTCTGTTTTTCCAACACCTGTCGGGCCAAGGAAAAGGAACGAACCGATTGGTCTTTTCGGATCTTTTAATCCAACACGACCACGACGAATCGCTTTTGACACTGCGGTTACTGCTTCCTCCTGTCCAACAACTCTTTGATGTAAAATAGATTCCAGTTGTTTGAGTCGTTGTGCTTCTCCTTCTTCCAGAGACTTCACTGGAATTTTCGTCCAATCGGATACAATATCCGCAATTTCATCTTCTCCAACTTCAGGACGTTTGTTTTTCTTGTCTCTTTCCCATTTTGCCAGAAGTTTTTGCATCTTTTCTCTTTTGCGTTCTTGTTTTTTCTTTATCTCAGCAGCTTTCTCAAAAGCTTCTTTTTTAATCGCATCTTCTTTTGACTTATTTAATGCTTCAATATCGTTTTCCAACACTTTAATTTCTTTTGGCTGTACATACGATGCTAAGCGAACTTTAGAGGCTGCTTCGTCAATTAAATCAATTGCTTTATCTGGTAAAAATCGGTCATTAATATAACGTGTAGAAAGTTTTACTGCTGCATGTAACGCACCATCCGTAATTTGTACATGATGATGTTCTTCGTAAGCCTTTCTCAATCCTTTCAGAATCGCAACGGATTCTTCTTCCGTCGGTTCTTCGATCATAACAGGTTGAAAACGACGCTCCAATGCTGCATCTTTTTCGATATGTTTCCGATATTCATCTACGGTGGTAGCTCCAATAATCTGGATCTCACCTCTTGCAAGAGATGGCTTTAAAATATTAGAAGCATCCATTGCTCCTTCTGCCCCTCCTGCTCCAATAATTGTATGAATTTCATCAATAAACAACAACACTTGACCATCATTTCTTACTTCATTAATAATCCCTTTGATTCTTTCCTCAAACTCTCCACGGTATTTTGAACCAGCCACCATACCCGACAAATCCAATGTCACAACTCTTTTATCTCGAATTGTTTCTGGAACATTTCCTCCAACAATTTGGCTCGCTAGTCCCTCTGCAATTGCGGTTTTTCCAACACCAGGTTCTCCAATCAAACATGGATTATTTTTGGTACGACGGCTTAAAATCTGAATGACTCTTCCAATTTCCTGCTGACGTCCAATGACTGGATCTAACTTTCCTTCTCTTGCCATTTCCGTTAAATCTCTGCTATATTGATCCAACGTTGGAGTTTTGGAATTTCCCTTACTGGATGTCATTGTTCCTAACATTTCCTCCTTATAAACTCCGCCATCCTGTCCAATGGACACAAGTAAATCTACATACATCTTTCGAATATTTACATTCATTGTATTAATCAAACGAGTAGCAGAACACTCGGATATCTTTAAAATAGCAATCAAGATATGTTCCGTTCCAATTAACTGACTTTTAAAACGTCTTGCTTCTATATAACTATTATTCAGCACTTTTGCAGCAGTGGGAGAATAACCTCCCACTTCCTCTACTGCCACTGGCTGTGCTGGATTAATTAACTGTTCCACAAGATTTATCACTTTTTCTTCTGTTACTTGATAACTTTCCAAAATTTTGGCCGCAACACCGGTTCCCTCTCGAATCAAACCAATTAAAATATGTTCCGTCCCAATATAAGAATGCCCTAATTCTTTTGCAGCTTCCTCTGCACAAGCTAAAGCATTCATTGCTTTTTTTGTAAAACGATTCATCATAATTATTCTCCTCTCAACGATCTGTGATGCCTTTTCCAAAATTCATTCTGCAATTCTATCAAAAGGCAAATCTTCGGGAGTTCTTTCTTACTCCTCGCTTAATTCAGGAATATGTCTCTGGATATAAGTAGCTCTTGCTTTATTCAAAGCTTTTTCTTCCATCTGACGTTCCCAATATACTTGTAAATTAGCGTTTTGCACGCCAAGCATCATTTTATAACAATTACATGGTTCTTTAAATGACAATAGTCCTTCTTCCTGCCCAAGTCGAATTTGAGACAAATGGTCAATTGTTTCTTTCAAAGAAAGATTTTTGGCATACTTTAAGGTTCCATAAGAACGATAAATACTGTCTTCTAACTCTAAGCGGTGTGTAGTAAGCACTTGACGACGTACTGCTTTTTCTTGACTTGCCAGCTGCCTTGCTACCTTTATCAACACCTGAATAATATCTTTTTCGGATAATCCAAGCGTTTTCTGATTATAGAGCACAAACATATTCCCGTCATTATCTTGACCTTCGCCAAACGCTCCCTTTACGGTTACTCCATAACGACTAATCTCATTTAATAATGCTCGAAAACGTTTGCTGCTCGAAAGCATCGGCAGATGCAAAATCAAATAAGCTCTCATTCCAGTTCCTACATTTGTAGGATATACTGTCATATATCCAAACTTTTCATGAAAAGCATACTCAAATTGTTCATTCACAAAATCGTCTAGCCGATTCATTTCTTGCCAAACTTCATCTAATTCCATTCCACAGCGTGAAATCTGCATACGCAGATGATCCATTCCATTGATTGTTAAACTAACGGATTCATCATCCGAAAGAATCAATCCAACTCCATCTTTATTTTCACTTGAAAACTTATTAATTACTTGACGCTCCCTTAAAGCCGTTCTATTTATATCCGATATCTCATTCAGCATACAGTTTTCAAACTTTTTTTCTAATACAACTGGAAGTTGATCCAATTTATCTTCTACTAGTACGGATAAGTCATTTTTCTGCTCATTTGTCAGACGTGTTGGAAATAAATAGGATTTAAAATTACGCAGTATACGAATGCGGCTCGCAACTACAACAGCGAGGGAGCTTTCCTGATTATCATACCATTTACGCATCGGTATTCATCCTTTCTTTCAAAAGTTTGATCTCGTCACGATATCTGGCAGCTGATTCATATTCTTCTTCTCGAATTGCCTCTTGCAAACGTGACTGTAAAATTTCCAATTGTTCTTGTTGATCTTCTTTTTCCTTCTCATAAGCTACTGTTTTCTCATAAGATTTTTCAGATGGTTGGAATTTTGGACGCTTTCCAACATGTGTATCATTACCATGTAATTTTTTCATATTATTGTCTAACAACAATCCAAATGTATCATAACAATCTGCACATCCAAATCGACTATTTTTTATAAAATCTCCATAAGTCGTATGACAAGTTGGGCAAATTAATTGATTCATCTTTTCCGTTTGTTCGTCTATCGCTTCTGATTGAAGTCCAAGAATACCTGATAACATTTTCGCAAATGGAAAATCTCCATCTAAAAATGGTTTCAGCTGCGTCTGAGATGCACATTGACTGCACAAATTATGTTCTGTTTTTATTCCATTCACTACTTCTGTTAAAATAATGTTTGCTTCTCGAATTTTACATTTTTCACACAACATATAGAAACCTCCTCATCTTTTTTCTCGATCTGGCGTAAAATATGCATCAAAAATTTCATCTATTATCTGATGTATCTCTCCACGAGAAATATTTTTACAATGTGCTTTTGCAAGCAAAACCCTCATTTCTTGTTTCAACTCCTGTAATGCTTCATACTTATCAATATCAATACAGATAACTGCTCCTTTTCTGCGATCTACTTTTACAAATCCTTCCTGCTTTAAAACAGAATAGGCTTTATTTACTGTATGCATATTAATCCCAATATGATTTGCTAACTCTCTTACCGATGGAAGGGAATCTCCATTGCGAATTTCCTCTGTAGCAATTCCGATAATAATCTGATTACGAAGCTGAATATAAATTGCCTCATCACTATTAAAATCAATTTTTAGTACCATATTCTCACCTACAATCTTTTTGTTTATGTAGTAATTTATCTACTCTTATTGTTGTTATACATATTCTAGCACAAATGTTATGAAAATACTAGTACTAATTTTTATTTTTACTGTAAAAGTGTTGTCAATGCAGCTAGGGTATTATATTCTATGCTACCTGGACATTAGACGACCTGGCCCGTATAAACAAGTAAAAACTTCCCTTAGACTCATATTCTAAGGGAAGCCCCATTTCTCACCTGCATTTATAAAATGATGTTGGGGTCAAAAGGTATTTTGACCCCATGATGCCACGAACTTCTCCACACTGTGTGCTCCCGAAATCCTAAAATTATTTATTCACGAAAATCAGTTACTTCAAAATCATCGTCATCATCCAACACTCGTTCCAAGTTTCGTTTCAAAGATTTGGAATCTTTCTCTCTATACTTTTCTTCCTGCACTGTCTCTTGAGGTTCTGCTACGATATCTGACTGGGAATCTGCCTCTTTTGCAGATGCCAAATCATTAAATGCTTTATTTAAAGACTCCATGTCTATTTCGGACTCTGATTGCCCATTTATCTCTTCTTGTGGATAGGAAGATTCATAGTTTTCTTCCTTAGACTCTTGGAATACTTCTGTGGAATTTTCTTCTTGACTAATTTTATTCCATTCTTCCTGCTCTAAAGCAGCCAATTCTCTCTCAATTTCCTCATCTGGATCTAACTCTTCCTCATCATCCTCGTAAGCTTCTTCTCCTTCATCATATAACTCATCGTCATATAATTCATCATCCTCTTCTTCTGGCTGCTCAATTTTCTTTTTTAGATAACGATACAATAAAATTCCTGCAATAACTAAAACAATAATTCCAACTGCTCCGCCTCCAAAAATAGCAATTTTTCTCAGCAGCTCATCTCTGTCACTTGTATCTTCCTGCAAAACAGAATCTCCACCAATTACTTCATTGCTTCCCGACTCTCCTGATTCTGCATCTGCTGGATCTAAGCTCTGTCCATAATAGGATTCAATCACTCCTGTCGTAATATTCACATGGTATAAGCTTCTTACATTTTCCTTATTAATCAAATAAACAATATAATCTTCTTTTGGTGTTTCTCCTTCTACTGGCTTCCAAGCTGGCAGCGTTTTGCCATTTACAGAAATTTTGGTAGCTTTTAGATTTTCTAATTCTTCTGAACCCTCCTCCAGATCTAAAAATATGTATTGATCAGAAGAAGAATTTATTTTCACAAATGGAATACAACTGTCCTTTCCCTCATTATAGACATAAAAACTTGCTGCGTCTCCGTCATCCTTTAAATAAAAAAGAATCAATCCACTTTTCGATTCTGCAATTTCAATTTCTTTTCCCTTATAACTATAAGTTATTATATCAAACTCATCTGGAACTTCTGATTCATTAATATCTTTTTGAAGTTCCAGAGTTTTACCGTTAAATAATTGAACCATAATCGGCTCTTCTTCGGTCGTCTCAGGCACTGTCGTTTGCTCCGTCGTTGGAGCAGCTGTTTCTGTCTGCGTTGTTGTTTGTACTGGTGTTGTCTGTTCTGGTGTCGTTTGTATTGGTGTTGTCTGTTCTGGTGTTGTTTGTATTGGTGTTGTCTGTTCTGGTGTCGTTTGTATTGGTGTTGTCTGTTCTGGTGTCGTTTGTATTGGTGTCGTCTGCTCTGGTGTTGTTTGTACTGGCTTTGTCTGCTCTGGTGTTATTTGTACTGGCTTTGTCTGCTCTGGTGTTGTTTGTACTGGCTTTGTCTGCTCTGGCGTTGTTTGTACTGGCTTTGTCTGCTCTGGTGTTGTTTGTACTGGCTTCGTCTGCTCTGGTGTTGTTTGTACTGGCTTCGTCTGCTCTGGTGTTGTTTGTACTGGCTTCGTCTGCTCTGGCTTGGTTGGCGTAGTAGCTGGAATGCCTGGTTCTACTAATTCTCCACTTTCTATTACCTCGCCCTGAATTGACTCATCTTCCTCATATAATCTTTCCTCTCCAGACTCTACCAATTCCTCAGAAGCTGTGACTGGTACAAATACTGTTACTGCACTCACGGCAATTCCTATCCACATACTTATTAATCTTTTTCGATATTTTTTCATCATCATTCTCCCGTCAGCATTCATTCCGAATTATAATTATTTTTTATATATTCATATTTATAATAAGGCGTTTCTTCATACTAAATTACATAGACAAAAGTTTTTTTACAGCCTGCTGCATTTCTGGAACACTTCTATAAGAACGGATCAATTGTTTTTCTTCATTGTTTAAAATCAAGACTCCATCTTCTTCCTTATAACCAAATGTATTCAAGACATCATCGATATGATACATACAACATAATACTAAAAGAGTATTCGCTGTTGGCTGCGTTTGTCCGCTTTCCCACCCATAAACCGTTTTTGGCGCGGCAAAAATACCATTCGCCTTTAAACGTTCTGATACTTCCATTACTGTGAGATGATTCATCTTTCGACATTGTTTTAACATTTCTGCAATTTTAGGATTTTTCACTTTTTTATCCTCCAAAACAAGTTTTCTCTTCTGTTTTTTGTAAGTAAAATATCTAATTTCTTACAATAATTGTAATGTCAATATATAGATACAATAAGTTAAAATCAATTTCTTTAACAGTATGTCCAATCATTTTCAAAATAACCATTACTATTTCCAATATTATTTTGATGTATACTATATACATGACACTTTCATTATAAATGTTGTCCCAGAAAAGTCAACCTGATTTTTATTTTTTTTGTTTATAATAATACAATCTTTTCACCATAAACGATTAAAGAAACAAAAGAAACCTCCACCACTGGAACTTTCCTTTGCATATCACGATAATAAGAAGAAAGTACCGAACATTGACACAAAATCTAAATCGATTCTGATCAAAGGCGGTACTTTTCTTTTGTATGTTGTAATATCCTAAATATAAGATTTCTAACAAAGTTTTTTCATATCGTAAATAACATCTATTTTATTTACGCTTCATCAATCGCCTTGCCGATATCATTTCTCTTATACTTATTTTCAAACTGAATCCATTCTGTCGCAGCATAGGCATTGGCTCTGGCCTGTTTTAAATCGCTTCCCTTTGCAGTAACTCCAAGCACACGGCCCCCATTTGTAACAATTTTGCCATCTAACCGTTTTGTTCCTGCATGGAATACATAATAACCATCTTTTCCTTTAAAAGAATTGAGCCCTTCAATTGGGTAACCCTTCTCATAATGTTCTGGATATCCATCGGATGCCAACACAACACAGACTGCAGCATTATCTTCAAAATCTAATTGGATTTTATCTAACGTTCCATCAATACAGGCCTCAAAAACTTCTATAATATCATTTTTCATACGAGGAAGCACAACTTGTGCCTCTGGATCTCCAAAACGAGCATTATATTCCAATACCCTTGGTCCGTCTTCTGTAAGCATTAAACCAAAGAAAATAACTCCTTTAAATGGTCTGCCTTCTGCTTTCATTGCATCTACAGTTGGCTGATAAATATATTTCTGGCAGAACTCATCTACTTCTGCTGTATAGAATGGACTTGGAGAGAATGTTCCCATACCACCAGTATTCAGTCCCTGATCCCCATCTTTTGCACGCTTATGATCTTGAGCAGATGTCATAATTCGAATGGTATTACCATCTACAAAGGAAAGAACAGAAACTTCACGTCCTGTCATAAATTCTTCTATTACAATTGTATTACCTGCATCTCCAAAATGCTTATCCAGCATCAGTTCCTTTACCCCATCTTTTGCTTCTTGAAGAGTGTTACAAATTAGCACACCCTTTCCAAGAGCCAGACCATCTGCCTTTAAGACAATTGGCATTTTAGCAGTTTCTAAGTAGGCAAGTGCTTCTTCTGGATTATTGAAATTTTCATAAGCAGCCGTTGGAATATGATATTTTTTCATCAAATCTTTGGAAAAAGCTTTAGAACCTTCCAAAATTGCCGCATTTTTACGAGGTCCAAATACTCTCAGCCCCTCCGCTTCAAATGCATCTACAACGCCTCCAACAAGCGGATCATCCATTCCAATTACAGTCAGATCAATTTCATTTTCTTTTGCAAATGCGACTAACTTATCAAACTCCATTGCTCCAATTGGAACACATTCTGCTATTTCTCCAATTCCTGCATTACCTGGTGCACAATATATTTTTTCCACTTTTGGACTCTGTGCCACTTTCCATGCAATTGCATGTTCTCTTCCGCCGCTTCCAACAATTAATACTTTCATAGTACCTCCTGTTCTGCTACCATTTTTACATTATGATAAAATTTCCACTTTTCCATCTACGACTTGTACTTTGCCCTCAGCAATTAATTCAATTGCTTGCGGCATTATCTTCCATTCTGCCTGTTCCATTACACGACGCTGCAATACCTCAGGAGTATCCCCCTGCTGTACTTCCACTGCCTTTTGTAAAATAATTGGCCCAGTATCTGTTCCTTCATCCACAAAATGAACTGTTGCACCCGTTACTTTTACTCCTCTTTCCAGAGCTTTCTCATGCACAGTCAGGCCATAATATCCTTTTCCGCAAAAAGCTGGAATTAAAGATGGATGGATATTAATAATTCGATTCCTATACTTTTTCACAAGTGCTGGAGGAAGAATAAGAAGACATCCAGCAAGTACAATCAAGTCTACATGATAAGAGTCAATTGCTTCTAAAAAGGCCTTATTAAATGCTTCTCGGTCAGAGAAATCTTTTGGTGAAATACATCTTGCCTCAATTCCAGCTTTTGCCGCACGTTCCAAAGCATATGCTTTTTTGTTATTACTAATTACAAATTCAATAGACGTATTGTGAATCGTACCTGCATGAATTGCATCAATAATTGCTTGCAGATTTGTACCGCCTCCGCTGACCAGTACACCAATTTTCATCATAATAACGTAACCCCTTTTTCTCCATTTTCAATATGACCAACCACATACGCTTTTTCTCCAGCCGCCTCAATCGCTGCAATTGTCTTATCTACATCAGCAGGGGAGATTGCAAGAACCATTCCAAGTCCCATATTATAAGTATTGTACATAATTTTTTCTTCAATATTTCCTTCTTTTTGAAGCAGTTTAAAAATTGGAAGCACTGGATAACTGTCTTTTTTAATCACAGCATGTTTTCCCTCTGGAAGCATACGTGGTACATTTTCATAGAATCCACCACCAGTAATATGGCTGCATCCTTTAATCGTTACTCCTGCGTTTTTTATGTTTCTTAGTGTTTTTACATAAATTTTGGTAGGAGTCAATAATGCTTCTCCAAGCGTTGTCCCAAGTTCTTCATGATAAGTTTCTAAGTTTTCTTTTGTCATTTCAAATACTTTGCGCACAAGAGAAAAACCATTGGAATGCACACCGCTGGAAGCAATACCAACTAATACATCTTTATCTGTAATTGTTTCACCTGTAATCAGATCTTTTTCATCTACTACACCAACTGCAAATCCAGCTAAATCATATTCATCGATTGGATAAAACCCTGGCATTTCCGCAGTTTCTCCGCCAATCAATGCTGCATTGGACTGTTCACATCCATCTGCTACTCCTTTTACAATCATAGCAATTTTTTCTGGTACATTCTTTCCGCACGCAATATAATCCAAGAAGAATAACGGCTCACCGCCCGCACATGCAATATCATTAACACACATTGCCACACAGTCAATTCCAACTGTATCATGTCTGTCCATAATAAATGCTAATTTCAGTTTTGTGCCAACGCCGTCTGTTCCAGATACTAGTGTAGGTTTTTCCATATTTTTAAATGCTTCCATAGAAAATGCTCCAGAAAATCCTCCGATATTCGTCAGCACTTCTGGTCTCATTGTCTTTTTAATATGTTCCTTCATTAATTCTACAGACTTATATCCAGCCTCGATATCTACTCCTGCGTTTTTGTAATCCATATTATCCTCCTTATTGAAACTCAAGCTTCTGCTTTAGTTTACATCTGTGTTAAATATTCTTGATATTTGATTTCTTCTAGTTTCGCTGCCTTTTTCTCTACCATTGTCTCCAGAGATTTTGCATATTCCTCTACGCGTGCAGAAAGTTTTTCATCACCAATTGCAACAATTTTAGCTGCCAGCAATCCCGCATTTAAAGCTCCGTTGATTGCTACTGTGGCAACAGGAATTCCAGGAGGCATCTGACAAATCGAATACAGAGAGTCTACTCCGCCAAGTGCCTTTGTCTGTACTGGTACTCCAATAACTGGAAGTACCGTCATAGCAGCAGTCATTCCAGGAAGATGTGCCGCACCGCCCGCACCTGCAATGATGACTTTTAATCCTCTCTCTTTTGCAGAATGTGCATACTCATACATCTTATCTGGTGTACGATGAGCAGAAACAACGGTTAATTCATAAGGAACCGCCAACTGATCCAACAATTCTGCGGCTTTACTCATAACTGGCAGATCAGAATCACTTCCCATAATAATACCAACGACTGGTTTCATGTGTATCTCCTCCTAAACTGAAATTTTCTTATGTGCCATGCACATATCTATCGGAAAGAAAGCGCCTGATGTGCTCTCCTTACCTGCTCCAATGCTTCTTCAATTGTATCGGCAGTTGCAGTAATATGTCCCATCTTTCTGCCATTCACTACCTTTTCTTTTCCATAAATATGAATTTTCACATCTGGATTTTTGTAAGCCTCCTCCAATCCAAACAATTCTGCTTCTGAAGAAGAATGATCTCCAATGATGTTTTTCATAGCAGTTGGACGAATCAGACCAGCATTTCCCAATGGCAGTCCCAGAATCGCACGAATATGCTGTTCATACTGAGAAGTGTAGCATCCTTCAATTGTATAATGTCCTGAATTATGTGGACGTGGAGCCAATTCATTTACAAGTATATGACCTTCTTTTGTAACAAACAACTCAATGCATAACATCCCATAAGCATCAAATGCCTTCAAACATTCCTTTGCAATTTGCATTCCTTCTGCTTCTGTTTCCTTACTAATTTGAGCTGGAACTGTTGTTTCATCTAAAATACTATTTTTATGAACATTTTCTGCAATCGGATATACTGCAATGTCCCCATTTAGACTTCTACATGCGAGAATAGACACTTCCTTTACAAAATCAATACATCGTTCTACCATCAATTCTACTTTTCCTGCACCAAGTGCCTGATATCCATTTTCAATCTCATCTGCACTAGAAATAACATAATTTCCTTTTCCATCATATCCACCTGTACACGTTTTTAACACTAACGGATAAGAGAAAAGTTCTGCACTGCGTTCAATGTCTGCTTGAGATTTTATCGATAAAAAATCTGGAACTGGAATTTCATGTTTTTTCAGCCATTCTTTTTGTCCAAGTTTATTTTGTATTCGTTCTAATGTCTTACTAGATGGATAAACAGGCGTTCCCGCAGCCTCTACTTCCTTCAAAGCCTCCACACTAATATGCTCAAACTCATAAGTCACTACATCTACTCTAGATGCCATTCGTTTGATCGCTTCAATATCTTCAAATCCTGCAACAATATGAGAATCTGCGATATTGTGAGCAGGACATTTTACTGTCGGATCTACAATAACAAACTCATAATCCATACGTCTTCCGTCTAAAATCATCATTTTGCCCAGCTGTCCGCCGCCAATAATACCAATTTTTTTCATCTGCGTCCCCTCGCAATCTTATTTGATCTTATGACCATTCCGTCAACATTCTACTAATAATTTATCCAAACGTCAACTACTTTTCCAACCTTAATCGGGTAAATTTACTCTATCTCCAATGCTTCATTTAATTCTTCTGTTCCAGGTAATACAAATCTAGAATCTCGTATAATCGGAATTTCTGTTCCATCCGATCGAACTACATCAATTGCTCCCAGTTCATCATATGGAATTGTAGCATCCGTATGACAGGAAAAATATGCCTTTTGCGGATCTGTTTTTCTTAAAGCCGAACATTCATTTTCTCTTGCAATGATCTCTTTTCCATCTGGATTAAACACAGCCAGATCTTCACTATGAGAATAGCATGTATCCCCAACCGCAAAATGAGGACCTGTTTTTTCTGCAATTAAAATTGGCAATCTTTTAAAAATATTGTATTTTTGAGCCATTGCATAAGCAGTTGTATTCGTACCAATCGCAAATTCACCCATAGGTAGACTTTCCCTGTGATACATTAAGTTTTCTTTAATATATGCCTTGTTCTCCTCTTCAGAATCAAAATTCTTGCATGTATAATCAGAAATCATTCCATCTTTAAATGTAAGTTCTAATTCTTTATATTCCAGTCCTCTCATAAATACACGACTGATATGCAGAATACCGTTTGTTCCTTTTAAAACAGGAGAAGTAAATACCTCTCCAACTGGAATATTAACATCAGCAGTACAGTTTTCAAAGTTCGTTTGCTTTTCTGGATCAGTTAATTGGTGAAGCTGAATGACTAAGTCTGTTTTATTCTCTCCTTTTCCCTTCACTTTTACAAACCGTCCCTGGTCCAATGCATCGATAATCTTTTGTTGAATTCTTATATATCTTTCATTATCGAGTGTATTTACTTTCATCGTTTCTCTAAAAATCTCTTCAAAACAATCTCCAATCTCTGGAATTGGGAATGCAATAATTGTAAAGCTCGTTTCGTCTTCTGGTATATATTCATTCATGATAGAGCGTGTTTCGTTTGACAATTCTATACTAATATTTTGCTGTTTCTCATCCAGCCTATAAGAATCTCCATTATTTTTTGGCTCAAATGGCACTTCTCCAAACGTTTCTAATACCACTGGCCCTGCATAGCTTTGTGCTTCTTTTTTATGCTCTTCATATGTGACACGGAGCACCTGACTCCGACGTTCTTTGTATTGTTTATCCAGATACACTGCTTGGTCATAACGATGATCGTATTCAAACTGACGATTTGCAGGCGTTGTTGTAATTGTAATATGGCGATAGGTTGGCTTTAATCCTTTTTCTTTCCAAAGTGGCAAACTAGCTTTAATTAGCGGTTCTAAACCAATTGCATAGCGAAGTTCAAATCGATCTTTTTTGGACAGATCTCTTTTCGTTACTTCAAATCCTCTGCAATATCCATTTACAAATGTAGCAGCAATCTCTTTTAATGTTTCTTTATCCATTTCATTCAGAAATTTTGCCATTTTCCGTTCATTTTCTGTTACGTTCATACCATATTTATATAAATAGCGTAAATCCTCATCCGATTGCTCTATAATTTGTTCGTAAACAGTATTGCCTGTTATAAGCAAATCTTCTACTTGCTGACGCACAAACAAATCACTATAATCACTGAAAAACCAATAAACCGCATCTTTTACCGATGAGAATTCCGTCTCTTCTTGCTCCATTAAATTATAAATCTCAATAAACAGTTCTGCATAAACGGTGAAGTTTTCCAAACGCTTTGCATATGCAAATAGAATCATTTGATACATTTGTGCATAGAGCATGGAAAACAATCTTCCAAACTCTTCTCCCATCAATGCTGTGCTGTAAGCAGGATTCGCATAACTCTTTTCATAATGATCTCCTGCGATATCTTCATATAACTTTCTGTTGTCTTCTTCTAGTTCTTCCAACGTTCTATTTGCATCTTTTTCAGCAATTTCTTTTACTTTACATATGAATGCTGCAACTGTTTGAAAATAGTCCAAATACGGTTCTTTTACATCCACCGATGCTCTAATACTATAAATACGCTCCATCGCAAGCGCAAAACGTTCTTGTAATGCTTCATCACTATTTTTCCACATAAAATCTCCTTATACCATACGTATACCGATGATAAATAAAATAACAAGAATAATAATCAAAAGTACATTGGATGCAATTCCAATTTCATCAATAATATGACTGCAATTTTTCTTTTTTCTTCCTCTAATTCCATAACTCAAACCGAACACGCTAATAATCAGAATAAAAATTCCCAGTATTCCAACATTTATTCCTGATTGATCCCACAACGTATTCCAAAAACTAATCACCAAACCAACGGTTCCTACTAAAAAGAAAATACAAGACCAGATTCCATCTTTTGTAAGGTGCTTTGTTCCAATTGTAACAATGTCTGTTTCCTTCACCTTTTTCATAATTACTTCCTCCTAATGAGCTGCTGCAAATACTTCTTCTATCGCAGAACGCAGTTTTTATTATCCTTAGCTCTGTTATGTCATCGTTCCCTCCAAGCGGTAATTCCTTTTATCAGAAGGATGTATACTAGATACCCTAATACTCCTCCAATTGTATTTAAAAGTAGATCATCTACATCAAAGCTTCCTGTACAGCTTACAAGCTGACAGGTTTCTACAATCAACGTTGCTGTAAATGAGATGAGTGTCATCAAAACAATTCCCCGCATCTTAGGAAAAGCTAATGGAAGCAAAAAACCAAGTGGCATAAAACCAATAATATTTCCTGCAATATTTAATAAAACCGAGCGGATTCCAAGAATTCCTGTATTATTTAAAAAACGCTTAATTTCTTTAAATAATTCTAGATTATAAGAATACGTTCTTCCAATCTGCTCTCGTCCCATTAATTTGGCAAATAATAAAAAATAGATCAGCACTGCTAAATATACTACGAACAGAATACACCATATTACTCTAATTCTGTTTTTTTGTTTCAATCTATACTCCTCCCATATAGGAAAGGACTGCTGCACATCAATGAGTATTATCATGAGGTCAAAAGGTATTTTTGTACAGCAGTTCTATCCTCTAAGCAATAATCATTTGCTTCACTGGTTCAAAATAAATAACCTAAAAGATTAATGTCTTTTTACTTTTTAATAATCTTGCTCCATTTATAATCGTAATGGTTCCCGTCACAATTCCTGTTACAAGTACAATAATACCAAGTGCGATGCTTCCTCCGCCAACTTGAGAGATTAACCGATAATATTTCTCATTCATGTCCGTTCTCCTTTTGCTATTCATTATTTTCAGCACCATATTTCTTATAATATGCGTCAATTGCCTCCATTAATGTATTATCGATAATAACTTTTCCTTTATACTCTTTATTATAAAGATGTTCAATCACCTCTGCCATTGTTACAATTGCAGTTGTCTGTAATCCATAGTTTTCTTGAATTTCTGCCAATGCACTCTTTGTGCCCTGTCCTCTCTCCATTCGATCTACGGAAACAACAAGTCCAAGCACATTAACATCTCCCTGTGCCTGAATGATTGGAAGCGTTTCCTGAATTGAAGTTCCTGCCGTTGTAACATCTTCAATAATAACTACTTTATCCCCGTCTTGAATTGGACTTCCAAGTAAAATACCCTTATCTCCATGGTCTTTTACTTCCTTTCGATTGGAACAATAGCGAATATCGGCGCCATACATTTCGGAAAGAGCCATAGAAGTCGCTACTGTCAAAGGAATTCCTTTATAGGCTGGTCCAAACAATACATCAAAGTCGGTTCCAAACTTTGCCTGAATTGCCTTTGCATAATACTCTCCTAATTTACGAAGCTGAGCTCCTGTACGATAGAATCCTGTATTTACAAAAAATGGTGTATTTCTTCCGCTCTTCGTCACAAAATCGCCAAATTTTAAAACTTCGCAATCAATCATAAATTCAATAAACTCTTTTTTATACTGTTCCATTGTATTCTCCTCTCGTTACTTTACAATTCCAATTAATTGATTAATATCCTCACAATTATGTTGTTTCATATAAGTTTCAATTCCCTCTACCACTTCAATTGTCGCATATGGATTGTAAAAATTAGCGGTTCCTATTGATACTGCCGTCGCACCAGCCAAAATAAATTCGATCGCATCTTCTGCCGTTGCAATTCCACCCATACCAATAATTGGTATAGATACCGCATTCGCCACCTGATAAACCATTCGCAATGCAATTGGTTTCACTGCTGGACCCGATAGCCCTCCTGTTTTATTCGCAATTGCAAAACATTGGCGCTGAATATCAATTTTCATCCCTGTCAATGTATTAATCAACGAAAGGACATCTGCTCCACCCGCCTCAGCAGCTTTGGCCATAACTGTAATATCTGTAACATTTGGACTCAATTTCATAATAATCGGCTGTTTTGCTTTTGCTTTTACTGCCTTCGTAATTGCTTCCACTGCCTTTGGATCTTGTCCAAAAGCGATACCTCCCTCTTTTACATTTGGGCAGGAAATATTAATTTCTAATAGATCTACTGGTTCATCTGCAAGGCGTTCTACCACTTCCAGATAATCTTCTGTACTTTTTCCACATACATTAACAATAATTTTTGTATCATATTGTTTTAAAAATGGAATATCTCTTTTTACAAATACATCAATGCCTGGATTTTGCAAACCAATTGCATTCAGCATCCCCCCTGTTGTCTCAGCAATACGAGGCGTCGGATTACCTGGCCATGGTATATTGGCAACCCCCTTTGTTACAACCGCTCCAAGCTGATTTAAATCTACAAATTCACTATATTCTGCACCAGATCCAAATGTACCCGAAGCAGTCATAACTGGATTCTTTAACTGAACTCCAGCCAGATTTACAGAAGTATTTAACATTATAATTCAACCTCCTCTGCTGCAAACACTGGACCATCTTTACAGATTCTCTTATTGTGTACATGTGTATGTTCATCTACTTCTTTCGATTTACATACACAGGCCAGACATGCTCCAATTCCACATGCCATTTTCTCTTCCAGAGAAATATAGCACTCCATCTCATGTTCTTTCGCGTACTGCTTTAATGCACGCAGCATTGGAGTAGGGCCACATGCATAGATAATATCTGCTTCCAAATGATTTGCCATAATCGCATCAATGACATTTCCTTTTGTGCCAACGCTTCCATCCTCTGTGGCTACATAGACTGCTCCATACGGCTCAAACGCTTCTTTTAAAAACAACTGTGCATCTCGGTATCCAAGCACCATTTGTTTTTCACACTTTAATGATTTTGCCAACTGTAACATAGGAGGAATTCCAATTCCTCCGCCAATCAAGAATGCCTTTTTCTCTTTTAATGGGAACCCATTTCCAAGTGGTCCCATAATTTCAATCGAATCACCTGCTTGATAAGTAGAAAATTCCTTTGTTCCAGCACCAACAATACGATATACAATTCTAATCTGATCCGCTTCTACTTCACAAAGACTAATTGGACGAGGCAAAAGCTTTGCCCCATCTTTTGTATAAATGGAAACAAACTGACCACATACTGCTTCTTTTGCTATACGACTGGTCTGAATCCACATACTAAAAATATCCTCACTTAACTGTTCTTGGGAAAGAACAATTGCTGTTTCTTTATATTTCGCCATATTTACCTCTTTTTAGAAAATACTTCTAATATCCTCAATCATATCAATTACTGCTGCTCTGGAAGCATCTGCAAAATTTTGTGCTCCAAACTTTGCATATTTCTCTTGTTTATAAGCTGCAATAATACCACGGGATGAATTCACAATTGCTCCAAGTCCATCTTCATTAAAATATGGACGCAGAGAATCTGCGGTTCCTCCCTGTGCACCATAACCAGGCACTAAAATATAAGTTTTAGGCATTACTTTACGAAGTACTTTTCCCATCTCTGGATAGGTTGCACCTACTACACAACCCACATAGCTATAAGATTCTCCCATATGTTCCATGCCCCACTGTGCTACTTTTTCTCCAACTAATTCATACAGAGGCTTTCCATTGATTAATTGATCCTGAAATTCTCCACTGGATGGGTTTGATGTCTTAACCAATACAAAAATACCCTTCTTTTCTTCTTTACATACTTTAATAAATGGTTCAATTCCGTCAGAACCTAAATAAGGATTCACCGTCGCAAAGTCTTCGTCAAATCCAGCAATCTTCTTACTTCCAACCTGAACTTTTCCAAGATGTCCAACTGCATATGCTGCGGAAGTAGAACCGATATCTCCTCTCTTTACATCACCAATCACAACCAATCCTTTGCTTTTACAATAATCAACTGTTTTCTTATATGCAACCATTCCAGGAATGCCAAATTGTTCGTACATTGCGATCTGAGGTTTTACAGCTGGAATTAGATCCCAAGTTTTATCTACAATTTCCTTATTAAACTGCCAAATGGCTTCTGCGGCACCTTCCAGTGTTTCACCATACTCATTCAACGCCTTTTTTACAATATGATCTGGCACGTAGGAAAGCATTGGATCTAATCCTACTACAACTGGTGCATTCAGCTTTTTGATTTTACTTACTAATTGATTAATCACGAAAGCTCCTCCAATCTTCTTATTATTTCTAGTATTTCAATTAGGAAAACGTTTCAAAGCAGAAATTCCCTGCTTCGCTGGTTCGATTATAGCATAACGAAGTACAACAACGCAAGTTTCTTAACATTCTTTTTCAATAAGTTTAAAGACATACTTCAAGCAAAAAAAAGTACTTGACAAATGCCTAATCTGTCGCTATAATAAACAACATAGTTTTATTTTACGCGCGAGTGGCTCAGTGGTGGAGTATCGCCTTGCCAAGGCGAGGGTCGCGGGTTCGAATCCCGTCTCGCGCTTTTTTTATTATCGCAATAGATAAAAGGAATCTCTTGTGGAGGTTCCTTTTATTTATGCTTTCCCATAGACTGCTTAATATCTTCCCAGATCATCCACATCTGAATTCCACAGCGCTCCACCTCTCCAAAAACTTTCTGCGCTCCCTCATCAGTATCTAACCAATTTTCTTTCGTAATTCCCGTATCGACAGGATGAATCATCAACTTTACTTCAGGAAAGATCTGCTCATAATACATTTGACATCGTCTTGCATGGAAAGCATGGCAGCATATAATTGCTTTTCTTATAATAATTCCATTTTCTTCTAATCGCTTTTTTGAAAAAATCGCATTTTCATAAGTATAGGTAGCTTGATCTTCTTTTAAAATACAATCTCTCGGTACTCCATTTTTCATCAATACATCCATTAAAAATTCCCATTCTGTCTTATAAGTTCCACAATACCGTTCCTGATTTATCACCACACCTCCAAAATGTCCTAAATTGATACTATATCTTCCTGAGGGAAGCATCCATTTTGCAAAGCCTTTTTGATAAAGTCTTGCTGCTTCTTCTGCCATTTGTGGAAATCCGTTACCAGGAATAAAAATAATATCGGCTGGTTCTAACTCATCCTCTAAGAAAATAAAATTCTCAATATCCTGTAAATATCGCTTCTTCATTTCCGCCTCCTTATCTCATTTTTTTGCTATTTCTCTTCTCTATCATACTATCTTCTCACCCAAAAGTAAATCTACTGACTAAGTAAATCCTTAAGAATAAATAACATCGTATTTATTACCCACAAAAAATTTACTCGATTCGACCAGTGTCAATTTCTCTTTGCTATCATATAGTACAATAAGTGTGCTCACACTGGAAAGGTTTCGTACAAAAATGAATTATTTTGATTTTGCGATTATCGGAGGAGATCAAAGGCAACATTATTTACACAAGCTGCTTCTAGAACATAATTACTCTGTAATTTGTTATGGAATCAAACCTTGTACAGCAACCATTGCTTCCTCTTTAGAAGAGACGTTGCAATCTTCTCAAACACTGATTGCCCCAATCCCATTTTCCAAAGATGGAACTTCTTTAACACAATCTCCAGGAGAAAATCCTGTTTTTATTTATAAATTAATGGAACTTCTCAATTCAAAGCATACAATAATAGCAGGTAATATTCCTTCTAATATTACTTCTTGCTGTCACTGTATTGATTTAATGAAACAAGAGAAGTTCATTACTGCAAATAGTATCGCAACCGCTGAGGCTGCCGCTGCAATTGCAATCTTACATTTCCCTGATAATTTACAGGGATGCCCATGTCTTATTACAGGTTATGGACATTGTGCTAAGGCACTCGCCCGATGTCTTTATCAGTTAAATGCAACGGTTACGATTGCTGCTCGTTCTTCTTATGCTCGAAAAGAAGCGAAGTTAAATGGATTTCATGTCATTGATTTACTTGATTTGAAATCTCATCTTGCTTCTTTTTCGATTCTATTTAACACAATTCCAGCCCCTGTCTTCTCCAAAGATATGGTGATGGAATGTCAGTTTTCTACTCTTTATTTAGAACTTGCCTCCACGCCTGGAGGTCTTGCCGATCCTTCTTGTGCAAAGGAGAGACTTTCTATTATATCTTGTCCAGGTCTTCCTGGACGTTTTGCTCCTTTCGCTTCTGCAAAAGCTATTTTGAACTGTTTAATATAGAAAGGAATGATCCTATGATCTTAAAAAATAAAAAAATTGGCGTTGCCATTACGGGATCGTTTTGTACGTTTTCCCAGCTATTTCCTCAACTGGAAGCACTTGTTCATGAGGGTGCAATCATTCAAACAATCTGCTCTGACTCTGCTCAGACAATTGATTGCCGTTTTGGAAATCATGACGATTTTCTTCAAAAAATAGAAGCCATTACGGGTAGTCCTCCTATCCGGACAATTCCGCAGGCTGAACCAATCGGGCCAAAAAAATTGCTGGATGCATTACTCATATTTCCATGTACTGGAAATACCATTGCCAAATTAGCAAATGGAATTACCGACAGCCCTGTTTTAATGGCCGCTAAAGCTCATTTACGGAATGAACGCCCACTCATTATTTCTATTTCTACGAACGATGCTCTTAGCATGAATCTGAAAAACATTGGAGTTCTTATGAATACAAAGTACATTTATTTTGTACCATTCGGACAGGATGATCCTGAAAAGAAAACACATTCTATGGTCGCTCATACTGATCGTATTATTCCAACAATTGAAGCTGCATTGGACGGAGTCCAATACCAGCCAGTATTAATTAGTCCCAAAAGATAACTTCATTTTTATTAATCTCATTTAGAAAGGTAGGAGTTTATATGTGTGGAATCGCTGGATTTTGCAATCCTTATCAGAATTTAGAAACAGAATCATTTAAATGGAGTTCAACACTTGAACGGATGAATCATATACAAAAGCATCGTGGACCAAATGATGATGGGATTTTATTAAAGAAACACTGTGGTTTAGCGCAGGTTCGACTTTCTATTATTGACTTAAAAACAGGTCATCAGCCTATGACTCGTACTTGGCAGGGCAAAACTTGTTCCATTGCATACAATGGCGAAATTTATAATATGCACTCTTTAAAAAAAGACTTAGAATTGCAAGGATTTTCTTTTCAAACCACCAGCGATACCGAAGTTATACTTGCAGGATACCTTATATATGGTACTTCCTTTTTTCCAAAATTAAACGGAATTTTTGCCTTCGCAATATGGGATTGTTTGAATGAAACATTAATTCTTTGTCGAGATGCACTGGGTGTAAAACCTTTATTTTTTACTCTTAGAGAAAATTTTTTGATTTTTTCCTCTGAAATAAAAGGGATTTTTGAATTTCCAGGAATATTCCCTGAACTTGATTCACAAAGTTTATGTGAGATTTTTGCACTCGGTCCTGCTAAAACAAGTGGAAGCGGAGTATTTCGAAATATTTTAGAGTTAAAACCAGGTCATTATATCCGTTGGGGATACGATGGATGGCGACAAGAAGCATGGTGGAAACTAGAGAGTCATCCTCATACGGATTCCACAGATCAAACAGTAGAAAAAACAAGAGAACTGCTGCTGTCTGCTATAAAAGGGCAAATGTTGTCCGATATTCCAATCAGCACCTTTTTATCAGGCGGTGTAGACAGCAGCCTTGTTACAGCAATATGTAGTAAAGAATTAGAAAAAAAAGGAAAACAATTGAATACGTTTTCTTTCGATTTTGAAGGAAATAATCAATATTTTCAATCGAATGATTTTCAACCAACGCAAGATCGACATTGGGTTGATATTATGGTAAATCAATTTCATACAAACCATCATTATTTAGAATGCAACAATCAATCTATGGCTGACTTTCTCTATCAAGCAGTGGATGCCAGAGATTTACCTTGCATGGCAGATGTTGAATCTTCTATGCTTTACTTTTGTTCACTTGTAAAAGATTATAACCAAGTGACTTTAACAGGAGAATGTGCAGATGAAATTTTTGGTGGGTATCCATGGTTTCATAAAAAGGAAGCATTTGAACAGGATACTTTCCCATGGTCCCCTTCGATGGAACCTCGAAAAGCATTATTAAACGATGAGATTCTTTATTTGCTTCCACTCGACGAATACGCAAAAGATGCCTATCTCAATACCATTCATGAAACTCCAAAACTGGAAGGAGAATCCAAAACTGAGGCAAGACGCCGTGAGATCAATTATCTGAATCTTCGTTGGTTTATGCAAACATTATTGGACCGCATGGATCGCACCAGTATGCATTGTGGACTAGAAGCACGTGTTCCATTTGCTGATCCAAGAATTGTTCAATATCTTTGGAACGTTCCATGGGAATTGAAATGCCTAGACAACCAAGCAAAAGGACTATTGCGTAGAGCAGGTAAAGGAATTCTCCCAGATGAAGTATTATACAGAAGAAAAAATCCATATCCGAAAACATACAATCCTGGATATGAAACGTTAATTAGCCAACGTCTTTATGAAATTTTAGATGATACTTCCTCTCCAATTCATCAATTAATTGATGCCAAAAAAGTTCGTCAATTTTTAAAAACAGAGAGTGATTATGGAAAACCTTGGTATGGCCAGCTTATGGCAGGTCCACAGATGACTGCCTATTTGCTGCAAATTAATTATTGGTTAAAAACTTATCGTATTCGTATCAAACTATAATTGCTAAGCAACTATAATTTGCTGTATGCAAGTAAATCTCCTCTTATCAAGACTTACTTGCATACAGCTGTGTGTTAGAAACTGATTGTATACCATCCTTTTTACCCCAATTTTGAAATTTATCCTTTTGTCTGCTTTGCCTGTTTTCCAATTTGATGAATCCCTGTTGCTGAAAGCCCTGACGCAATTCCAACCGCCATCGCATTAATAATATCCTGTGCTGGGAAATCCTTTATTAGAAACATCCCTGCGATTCCAAGTAACGCACCTGTTACACTCATAACAATTGGAATACAATCCTCACAAATTTTTGGGAAACATTTCACTAACATTCCAATCGTATAACAAATCGTTGTAATTGCAAATACTGTATTTGTTCCAGAAAAATCCATGTCTGCCCCTCCATTTTCTTCTTTCAATACTGATAATTCATCAACTTCTTACTACAATTATATGAAAATGCTTCGATTCTTGTGAGGAACAACAACTTCGCATATCTGTCAATTGGTTTTTATTTGCGTTGCTATTTGTTCCTTCGATTCTGGATTTACATGTACCATACAGTGCTTTACATCTGGAAAGTTTTTCTCAATTCTTTTCTGTTTCATACAAAAACCTTTTTTTGTTTCATTTTTTATACACCAAAAGAAACCTCTACTGGATGTCTTTTGCATATCACGATAAAAAAACACCTATGGAACATCTACTGTCCCACAGGTGTATTCCTGCTGCTATACGCCCGACTACACAACTTTTATTGTTGTGTGATCAGTTTGTAGTGTAAATTATATTATGCAGTACAAAGAGATTGGTACATATTGTACAATACTATTTTTTATCTATTTAGTAAAACAACGACAGTTAACTTAAAAAATTTTTTTGAAGCAATTCCAATGATTCCATCGTAAACCCTGATTCCATTAGTTTCTGATATATATGTTTCTCTCTAAAATAGTCTAGCAACATTCTCATACGAATTGCTGGAGACTCCAATAGTACAGGATCAATTGTCTTCATCAAATCTTTCATTACAGGATTTTCTCTATTATAAATTTCTGATACCACATAATCTGCTATAATATCAGCATCTGATACTTGACAAAGCCAAAGCAACAGTGCAGCAATAATGCCTGTCCGATCTTTTCCGGCAGTACAATGAATTAAAACTGCCCCTTCTTGTATTTTATGAGAAAGCTGATTTAATAATTTTGCAATTGTATCTAGATTTTCTTCTATCATTGTAACATATCCATCTTCCATGCTCTTTCTCATACCACTTTGAGATAATAATTCTACATTCTTTAAATCAATATCTTCTTTTTGTAAAGGAATACGATAGGTACGAATCCCATATTTTTCAGAATGATAATCCATTAAATTAGTCTCACTTGGAGACCGCAAGTCAAAGATTGTACTAATTCCATTCTCTTTTAATAGATTCCATTCTCCCTCATTTAGCTGACTTAATCCATCTCCTCGATAAAATACATGATATTTGGTCATCATACCATTTTTTGCTGCATATCCCCCTAGATCTCTTATATTATATGCATGTTTTAATGGTAATCTTTTCCAGCAACTTTCCATAATCTTTCCCAAGCCTTTCAATATTTCTATAACTATATCTTACAAAGATCTTTTACCACTTCGCTAGCTACAATTAAGCCTGCTACGGACGGCACAAATGCAATACTTCCTGGCGGTAAACGATCATTATCTTCCCCTTGTCGCTGCGGTTTTTTTGCTTCTTCTGTGGAATATACGACCTTAAGCCGATCAATATTCCTTTTTTTCAACTCTCTTCTCATTACACGTGCCAATGGGCAAATTTTTGTCTTATAAATATCAGTCACCTCAAAGCAGGTTGGATCTAATTTATTTCCTGCTCCCATTGAACTAATAATCGGTACTCCTGCTCTTTTTGCTTGTACAACCAACTCAATTTTTGCGGTTACTGTATCAACTGCATCTACAATATAAGAATACTGAGAAAAATCAAATTGGCTTGACTGTTCAGGTAGAAAAAAACAGCGATGTATACATACATCTGCCTCTGGATTGATATCTAAAATTCTTTTTCTTATTACATCCACTTTATATTGACCGACTGTACTATGTGTAGCAATAATTTGACGATTTAAGTTTGACAATACTACTTTATCATTATCAATTAAATCAAAATGGCCAATTCCACATCTTGCTAATGCCTCCACAACATAGCCACCCACACCGCCAACACCAAATACTGCGACTTTAGCACGTTGCAATATAGGAAGGACTTCTTGGCCAAGCAATAATTCCATTCTGGAGAACTGTGATTCCATAAGCATTTCTTCCTTATCATTTTTTCTATGTTATTATATCGAATTGTCCTACTTCTGTCAACTAAATGTAAGAAGCAGAATTTTTTTTACAAATATAATAAATTTTATAAACATGGAAAAGAGCTGTCACAGACGTGACAGCTCCCTTTTACGGAACTATAACTTCCCTTCCATCAATAATAAGATTTCCACTCTTATCATAAATATGAACATGTGTATTATAGATACCTTTTTGTTTGCTATGATCTGATATATTTACATGATAAGTATAAGTATTTCCTGATACTTTTCCCTCTCCCCATGTAATATCATCCTGTCCGTTCGCACTTGTCCATGTTGGAAATACAACATAACTGATATTTTGCGCATTCTGAATTGTAACGGTTACATCATATCCAGAAGAGCTAACATTTGAAACATTGAATCCAGATACTTGTGGTTTCTGATTATTCGATGCACTCCCTGGAACTCCTACACTTATTCCTACTAGCGTCACATTACCCGCATAATCGTTTAAATAAACATGAGTATTGTAAATTCCAGACTCATTGCCATGCTTGGATGTATCGACACGATAGGTTACAGTATCTTTTACTGCCGCCTGATCCCATATAATGTCATCTTGTCCATTTGCACTTGTCCATGTTGGAAATTGAATAGATGCTGCAGCGGATGCATTTACTAATTTTACGGTTACAGTATATCCAGAAGAATCCACATCTGAATACTCTACACTTGCTATCGATGCAGTACCATTGTTTGTATTATTAGAAGCAGGTACATCAACTGTCTTTCCTGCAATGGTTGTATTACCTGATTTATCTTGCATATGTATATGCGTATTATATTCACCTGCTTCATTTTTATGTTCACTCGTCTTTACTTCATATGTAATCTTTTCACTAACTTTTACACTATCCCATGTAATATCATCTTGTCCATTTGCACTTGTCCATGTTGGCAACATAATGGACTGTATGGAAGACGTGTTTGAAAATGTCGCTGTCACCGTATATCCTTTGGATGTAACATTACTAATAGAGATGTCTGTAATCTCTGGTTTTTTTGAGGAACTTCCTGTATTTGTTCCACTACTACTTGTAATACGATATGCTCGGATTGCATAACATCCCTCTGCGCTATAGTTTGTATCGTCAATTTCTACTCCCCGAATTCTTCCCTGTGCATTTGGAGCAGCACTGCGGGCATGAATCCGATACCACGGAGAAGTATTTGGCCATTTAGAAGAACTGTCAAATACAAGATTTGTATTTCCTCCCATAGCAGCAGTATAGCTTCTAATACTAGAATATTGTCCCCATGTTCCTGGACGTCCCATACAAATGGCTACATGACCTTGATATACTAAAATATCTCCTGGTTGTGCATCATAAGAAGAACTTGTCGGATCTAATGTTTGAACATTCACCTTTTCCCCATTCCAAGTTAATGCCGGAGCAGAAAGCCATCCAGCACTTGTTCTTGGCACATTTGAATATCCAAGCTGTGTTAATACAAGATAAACAAATCCTGAACAATCCAATCCTTCTCTACTGCTTCCTCCTAATACATACGGTGTACCTAAATAAGAAACCGCAGTTCTTATGATATCGTTTCCACTAACTGTAATCGCTGCTTCCGATTTTGTAGGAACGGCAATAAGCGCTGCAATTGCAATTGTAACACTGCAAAAGAGTGAGACTGCTTGTTTCCACAGCCTTTGTCTGCGGTTTCTAGAATGTTCTGCAACTGACATTGTTGCTACCTCCTTTGTAAAGATTTAACATTTTTATAATATTTTTTATTTTTATTTATTTTTCAATGTACATTCCTGCATTAACTGGAAATTCCTAAAAAAACTAACATAATTAATTATTAAAAGAATCATTTTTTTGTCACTATTTCAGACTCTTTAGTTATCATACTCTATGAAAGTTAATATGTCAAGTTTTTCTTACATATTTATTAAATTTATATTAAGATTTTTTTAAATATCTATATAAAAAACGTTTATACCTTTAAGGTATAAACGTTTTTTATTATCGTGATATGCAAAAGACATCCCATGAAGATTTCTTCTGTTTTAGCTCAATCCGTTTACTTGGACTCCATCAATATTCAGATTTCCATTTTGATCATAGATATGGATATGGGTATAATAAATATCATTGCTCATTCCATGTTCATTTGCAGATACATAATAGCTTATCGTATTTCCATTTACCTCTCCCTGAGCCCATGTAATATCATCTTGCCATCCTGTATTTGTCCACGTTGGAAAATAAATCTGTGATGCATTCTGTAAGTTATCGATCTGAACCGTCACTCGATATCCATTTCCTGATTGTTCACTAACTTGGATTGATTGTACCTGAGGTGCAGCAGATGCTGTTTCTGCTACCTGATTCGACTGTGCAGTTTCCTGCAACGCTACTGGCTCTGGCGACCCTTCTACTGAAAGACGATAAGCAATGGTTGCATATGCTGTAGAAGTTGCACCTGTGTTTGTGTCATCAATCTCTACTCCTGTAATACGTCCATCAGCACTTGGTGCAGTGCTTCTGGCATGAATTCGGTACCATGCTGATCTCGCTGGCCAAACAGAACCAGATGTTTCAAATACTAGTCCTGTATTACCTCCAATTGCAGCAACATAACTACGGATATCTCCATAGGAATTTCCTGCATTATCAATCCACGTTCCTGGGCGTCCCATTGAGATACATACATGACCTTGATATACTAGAATATCTCCTGGTCTTGCCTCATAAGAGGGATTGGTTGCATCCAGTTGTTGAATCTGAACTGGCATTCCTTGATAAGTAAGTCCAGATACATTCCACCAAGCAGCCTGTGCACGTGGAACATTAGAAAATCCCATTTCTGTCAATACAGAGTAAACAAATCCTGAACAATCAACGCCACCTCGACCCACTCCTCCAGAAACATAAGGTACTCCTTGATAAGTTACTGCTTTTGCAGCAATGTCATTTCCCGTAAATCCTGCTGCTTCTGCTTTTACAGGATTTTGTCCTAGGGATATTACACTTAACGTTACTGCACTAATAACAGCCAAAAGTTTCTTTACGACTTTCCTCTCCCGTATTTTAAACAAACATCTCTCCTCCTTAAAATCATTAATAAAACTAATTAAATTATAACAATTAGTTACAATTCATTATTGTTTATATCAAATTTTGTTACGTTTGTCAAGTTTTTATTACATATTTATTAATTTTTTTTATAATTAATTACATTTTATTTACGGTTTTAATACCTGATGAATCAAATCAGCTAAAATTGGCATCGCATTTTTAACTTCCTGAACCGTGTTTGTCTGCGCCCCACATTCAATTAAGGCACTTCTTGGACGTAAATGCTGGTTATACCGATTTGATTTCGTATAGATAACTCGAAATAAATCTGGATATTGTGCTTTCATCAACATTGCCAACTGAAGGCTAAACGCTAGATTATCTTCTCGATAACTATTTGGAATTTCAGGATTATCTTTTTGCGTATCTCTACAAAGTCCATTAAATAACATAATTTTTGCAGTTGGTTGTCCATTTATTTCAGTCACAAGATGTACATTTTCATTTACACCATCTCGATGCAAATCAATTACAATCTCAATGGATGGATTTTCTTCTAAAATTTTCATGATTTCTGGAAGAGCTTTCGTATAAGCAGGATCTCGATCTAACTTTCCATCTGTCATATCATAAACTCCCGTATGATGGATTACTTGATATCCATAGGTCTCCGTTAACAGTTGCGTCAGATAATCTCCTACTCCCACAATTGTATCCGATCGTTGCCCTGGAACAGAATCTGCAAATGCTTCTTGAGAATGGGTATGATAGATTAGAATCTGTGGTTTGGAATGATCCGTCTGAATTGTTAAATCTTTTGAAAGTAAGACAGCTGGATTCAAAATTTCTTGTGGAAGACTTGTACTTTTATCAACCACATAAAATGTATCAATTAAATAATTGTAATCCAAAATTTGGGCTCTTGAATAACTTCCCGTAGATACAAGTTGTTCTATTTTAGAAAAAAGCACTGGAGTTGCTGCTGCGGCCGCCACGGAAGAAGATTCTGTTACTGTTTGAGTCGTTGAAGTTTCCACTGGAACAGTAGTGGTTGTACTTTGAGATGTTTCTGTTGGAATAGATATAGATTCTTGAGTTGCCTGTGAACTTGCAATTTCAGAAGATACCGCTTCTGAAGAAGACGGTTCTAACGATACAATTGCTTCTGTTTCTTGTTGTTGAGTGGTTTGTTCCTCGTCTTTCGTATCCTTTTGTAAATTACATTCCAAGTAGGATACAATTGGAGTAAGTTGATTAAATATGGACTGGTTCATTTCGTTTGAGGAAATATATGCTGCTAATTTACTTTCTCCATTTTGTATACTCCTTTCCATTTTTGTAATCGTTTTCTGTACGGTTTCTTCTGCCATCTGTTTCCATTTTATTGCCTGTTCTGGGAATAACAAAACAATGACATATGTTATTATTCCAATAAGGGCTGTCCAAAGTAATATCGTAACCAAATATTCTTTCCACTTTATGCGCAATTTCACCCTCCTCACAAAACCTATAAACTTACTACTTTCTATTATATTCTCATAAATTTTCTGCTATGCACAGCAAGATTAATTCCCTCCGACAAAATATGGCTAAGACGTACTACCCTTTCATCCATATCTTTTGGCATTACATACATGCAACCTGCTTTTTGAACTGGCATTGTTGCTGTAACTGCCTTCCATTCCTCTTGTGTTAACTCTTGCATTTTCATTCCAAGTTCTTTTGTCTGTTCTTTCTCTATTAACATATGCATCATATAATTCCAACTATCTTTTAAAATCGACTCTGTCTTTACAACTGTAGGAATTCCAATTGCAATTACTGGTATTCCCAAACTTTCCTGATTGATTCCATCTCTATGATTTCCAACTCCTGATCCTGGCTGAATTCCTGTATCCGTCAGCTGAATTGTTGTTCCCAAACGATTTGCACTTCTAGCAGCTAACGCATCAATAACAATAATTAATTCTGGCTTCGTTTCCTGTGTAATTCCTTTTATAATTGCAGCAGTTTCCATTCCTGTTTTTGCCATAACTCCTGGTATAATACTGCTAAGTCCCTCCCCTTGTTTTGAATAATGCCGAGTAATCCATAACTGGCTAACCGTATTTGGTCCAAGAGCATCTGCGGTCATTTCTTGATTTCCAAGTCCAACGGCCAATATACTTCTCGTCTGTTCTGGTATTAATTGTTCTATATAGTCTGCTAAAATTTCAGCAAAAATCTCGGATTGATCGGATTCTTCCGATAATTCTTCTGCTTCCAATGTAATATACATCCCCATTGGTTTTCTCATTATTGCTGCTGCATTTGGAGTATTAATTTCTACTTTTGTAATTTTCATATCTGCTCTTTTTTCTTTCAATTCTTCAACTACAACTCCTGAGATTTCTTTTTCTGTTCCTCCAAATCGTTCCCGCTCTTCCATCGCCAAATCTGTATACCATTCATTTTGCTCTATCATAAGATTCCTCCATTTGCTTTTTTATTTATTTCTACTTATTTTTTGTAAAATTTTTTAAAATATGTATTGACTTTTTTTTCAACATACGCTACTATAACATCGTATGTAAAATTTACATTAAAACGAACGTGTCTCCGAGTTTAATGTAAAGATAGGATTGAGAGTACTCTCTCCTCTCTAACTATCACAGATTTTATATATTTTATTACGGAGGTGCCATAATGGCTAATATTAAATCTGCTAAAAAGCGTATTTTAGTAATTCAAACAAAGACTGCAAGAAACAAATCAATTAAGTCCAAAGTTAAGACTTATGTAAAAAAGGTAGAAGCTGCTATCGCTCAAGGTGATAAGGATGCTGCTGCATCTGCATTAGTAGCTGCTACTTCTGAAATTTCTAAAGCTGCTTCTAAAGGTGTATACCACAAAAATACAGCTTCCAGAAAGATCAGCCGTTTAAGCAAAGCAGTTAATGCAATGGCTTAATTTACAAATTTAACATTCATAGTACAGGAACCTGCCACTACACAAGGAATGCCTTCGATGTGGCAGTTTTTTCTGCATACAAAAAAGAAAGTTCCACTAAAACTTTCTTTTGCGTATCACGATAACAAAAGGGACTGCCGCAACAGCCCTTTTGTTTTTTTATCTTCTTGCTATTTTTATAAGCACTATTTCTACAGCCAGTTTATCTGTTAGCTTTCCTGTTTTGACTGCTTCTTCTGAATCTACACAGAGTTCTACATATTGTTTTAACTCTTCTTCTGTAAATGCTCTAGCCTGTGTCATCAGTTTTCCTGCTACAAACGGTCTTAATTTCATTCCTGCTGCTAACTCATCTCTCCGCTTTCCCGCTGCCATCCCATCTTTTACCTGCATAAGCTGATTAAACTGCCTTGCAATCAAAAATAAAATTCTCATAGAAGGTTCTTTCAAAGCAAGAAGATCATAATAAAGCTCCAATGCCTTTCTCTCATTTCCAGCTGAAACTGCTTCAATCATTTCAAAAATACGATTTACTGTTAGCTCAGAACAAATCGCTTGTACATCGGCTGGATAAATACCATCTTGTCCCATACAATAAGCACTTAATTTTTCTAATTCTGAGTAAATTCGCTCCATATCATCCCCATTTTTCACTAGAAACAATTCCATTGCTTCTTCTGTAATTTTGAATTTCTTCTTAGAAAGAATGCCAACAATCCAGCGTTTAATATCTCGTTCCGATTGCCGTTTTAACTCCACTGCGTATCCATTTTTACTAATTTGTTTATAAAGCTTATTTCGCTTATCTACACAAGATTCTACAAAAATAATATGAGTACCATCTGGAATCTGAGGAATATACTGAGCCCACTCCTCTGCAGACGATGCACAAAGTCCGCTCTCTTCAATTAAAATAAGTCGATGCTCTGCAAAAAACGGCATTGTCTCTGCAATTCCTTTCACATCGGAGAATACAATATCTTTTCCTTCAAAATTATTGTAATTCATATCATCTTCTCCGATGATTGCCTGTTTTAACCGCTTTTTATAGCTATTTTTTAAAAAGTTTTCTTCTCCATACAAAAGATAAACTTTTTCAAATACTCCTGACTTTATATCTTCATTTAATTTTTTCATGATCAATTGAAAACCTTTCTTATCTTGTATTCTTATATGCATAAATATAATATCTATCTTGTTTGACTCTAATTTGAATTGCTCCCTGTTCTGGGGTATGCCATATGGAGCAACTTTGCTGTTCCAGTCGCTGTATTGTCTCTTCATGAGGATGTCCATAAGAGTTATTCTCTCCATAACTCAGAATCACATGATCTGGCGTAATTTTCTCTAAAAATTCCTCAGATGTTGAATTTTTAGAGCCATGATGACCTGCTTTTAACACAGTTGTATCTTGCAATCCTGTTAACTTTTTTTCTTCTTCTGCTCCAAGATCTCCCATAAATAACATAGAAAACATTCCATATTGCAGCTGTAATACGACGGAACAATCATTACTATCTTCCGATTGAAATCCTCGTGTTGGATGAAGACAGCAAAGAACTACATCCCCCGATTCCCATTTCATCCCTTTCTCCATCCATATCACTGTTTCACAAAAGGAAAGAATCGCTTGATAACTCTGTTCCATTCCATCCACATTTGGAAGAAGCAGCGATTTTATCACAATAGAATTTGTCTCTAAAAGCTCCAATACTCCATTCATATGATCCGAATCTGGATGTGTTAATACTACATAATCCAGTTCTCGGATTCCTTGACTATATAAAAAAGGTTTCATTCGATACGTGCCAACATTATTTTCGGTTGTACTTCCTCCATCAATCAGCATTGTGGTTCCATCTGGAAAAGAGATAAAACTGCAATCTCCCTGGCCTACATCCAATACTGTAATACTTAATTCGTTCAAATGAATTGGTTTTAGAACCAATAATCCTATTACTAATAGTAGAATTAATTCCATTCCTACCACAATCTCTTTTTTACTATTTACTTTTTTTTCTGGTTTTATAATACCATATACATTTCTTCTCTTTTTATTGGCTTTTTTTTCTAAATAGATTACTGCACTCAAAAGAATTGCTAAATAAACGACAATTTGCCACCAGCTCGCCCGCCCTATTAGCTGCACGGATCCTGGAATATGTACAAATCTTTCACAGAGTAAACGATAATACAATAAAACAAAATGTCCGCTCCCGACAAGAAAAACCGCAGCTGGCATCCAACATAATCCTACCACTGCTCCAACTCCTGCTGAAAATAGTAAAATAGAGGTAAATGGAAGTACCAAGGCATTTAATAACATAGAATACAATGGATAAGAAAAGAAGCTCCAGAGCAGAACTGGCAGGGAGCTATATTGAATGGAACAGGAGATAACCAAACCTTTCCACCACTTCGAATGGGCTTCTCCTCCATAAATTGCTGGAGCAATCACTGCAATTCCAGCTACTGTAGTGACAGAAAGCAAAAATCCAACCTGAAACAGCTGTAAAGGATAAAGAAGCAAGATAACTATTACCGCAGTGGACAATGAAGATGGCATATCATAAACCTTTCCCTTTTGATTTGCGATCAGTGAAATAACAAACATAACTCCAGCCCGAATCGCAGACACATTGGAACCTGTTAAGATTACATATCCAATCACAAGTCCTGCACTTATCCATCCAGATATTTTAAAACTTCCTGTTATTCTGCGTAATAACTGATAGAACAACATACCAACACAAGAAATATGAAGTCCAGATACTGCCAATATATGAGCAATTCCATTTTCTTGATATAATTTCTTCAAATCGGTATCTAATTCCGACTTTTCTCCTAAAGTAACAGCCTGCATAATACCAATATCTTTTTCCTGTGCAACTTTTTCCAATATTTCTGCAAGCTGACAACGAAATTGATAAATTTTATTATAAATAAAATCAACTCGATCATTCACAATCTTCCACCGCTCTACCCATAAATAATATCGGATATTTTGTGCTCGATAATAAGCTCTCTGATCATACATACCTGGATTGGATGCTTGTTCAAATAGTTCCAGATCTCCTTGCACTTCAATTCGATTTCCGATTTGCAGATTTGTTTCTTCTTCTATATATACGATACAATTACCATAAGAATCTGTTTCTTTTTGTTCTCCTACTACAATATTGGTCAATTCTACCTTCCAGCTAGAAGTTGTCTTTTGTATCCATTGTACATCTCCCTGTAAGGACACATGAAATGATTCTTTTGTATTTAAAATTGCCTGTTCTAATTTATCTAATTGTAGCGCATTTTCCGTCCGAATCAGACCAACCCAAGCAATAAAAGGAAGCAACAGCCAAATTCTGTGCTTCCTCCTATTTCGCAGTAAAATAAATTGTGCTGCAATTAATACACACCATCCGACTACTGAATTCCACCATGCAAATACCTCTCCAAGTACCAGTGCAGCTGTAATTCCGAGTAATGGACGTTTAATTACTACTACCTCCTATATATTCTAATTTTCTTTCTAACGGCTCTTTTAGAGAAATCACATCCTGAAACATAATATCTGATTTTCCGTCTACCAAAATCTGTACCCGCTGGACTCCTGGCAACTCTGCTAAAGAATTGACAATAGAGTAGACTGGAATATATGCTTCCACATCCATGGTTTCTGTTAGAAAACTTTTATCCAAATTTACATAGCAAGTACCATCTTTCACAGAAACTCCAAGTATTTTTAAGTTAGACGGAAGTGTTGTGATACAGCTATCATCTTCAGGTCCTTGAATTAGACAATTTAGAACAATTCTCTCTAATATATAGGAACTGTCATATGTGACCTCTACTACTCGTTTTACAAGACTATTTCCTGTTTTGTTTGAAAAGTATAGTGTCACACTTATTTCTGAAGCTGAGTTTAATCCCTTTCCAATGATATCAATAAAATCACTTTCTTTCTGCGTCTGAACTGGATTTCCATTCTTATCTACAAGCGGCTGGTCATTCACAGTTATTGATACTGATTCAATTCCATTTACTTGCATAAATGTCATAACAAACGCTCCTCGGCATAAAACTTCCTGAACCGTATCCATCGTCTGATAGTCTTGATAAAAATCTAAACATAAAATTTTATTCTCTAACTTATAATCATGAAACCATTCTTTTTTCGGAAGTACGCTTACAACATCCTTTTCATTTAAATTCAAAAACTGATTCATTATTTCTTCAATTAGTTCTTGTGTATCTGTTGTATCTGTTTTATAGGTTATGGTTTCTAATCTTGTTGCTCCATTTTTTAAACCATAAATTAAATACTCATTTCCTCTTTGTGTTTCATTCTCACTGCATCCACTCAACAGACAGCAGATGAGAAGAATGAGCACAATCCACCATTGCTTCACTCCATCTTACCTCCTGTCATGCCATATAATTTAAAGGAATTCGAACTAAGAATGTACTGCCTTCTCCCTTTTTACTTTCAACTTTAATCCATCCACCATGCAGCTGGACAACTTTCATCGTAATTGCCAATCCAAGTCCTGTTCCTCCTGTTTCTCTGGAACGAGCTTTATCTACCCGATAGAATCGATCAAAGATATGAGGAATGGCATCTTCTGGTATTCCTACGCCTCCATCCATTACTTTGACGAAGAAAAATTTGTGATCTGCATTCAAAGAAACTTTAACCCAGCCATTATCATTATTATATTTAATTGCATTTTCAACTAGATTATTTAATGCAAGGCTTAGCTTTGTCTCATCTACTTCTGCTACAATTGGACGAAAACTTTCAAAAACTACCTCAATGTCACGTTTTTTTGCAATTGGACGCAGACGTTTTAATATCAATTCCACTAGTTCATTAATATTAACTTGAGAGACATTCATTACTGCATTTTCTCTTTCCATTTTTACCATAGAAAGCAAATCATTGATAATTTTGGTCTCGCGGTCAATCTCTTCTGAAATATCTCCCATAAATTCACGATACAACTCCACTGGCACATTTTCTTCACACATCAACGAATCTGCCAAAACACGAATTGATGTTATTGGAGTCTTTAATTCGTGAGAAACATCCGATACAAATTCCTGCCGCGATTGTTCCAATGCATTCAACCGTTCTAATACATGACTAAATGTATGAATAAGCTGTTCTGTCTCTTGATACTTACTTTTTTCAGGAAATTTGACATTTAGATTTCCCTCTTTTACTTGATCGATCGCTGATACAACTTCTTTCCAAGGTCGCATAAGTCGATTTGATAGAATAAATGCAACTACAACCATTAAAACCGTTACAAGTACATCTAAAATATTGGCTTTTTCGCGCAAATCTCTCATAATATCTCCGATTGCTGCTGTAGATGTACTCACTACTATAATGCCAACTATGTTTGTATCTTTTTCTGTCCTTTGCGTAATCGGAATTGTAAACTCTACAAATGACTTCTTATTATCTACATTATAATAGCTTTCCCCATTAAAAGCCTGGAAAATCTCCTCAGAAATACAAGTTTTTCCTTCATCCCATCCGTATGTATCTAAGACAATCCGATATGAGTTATTAATAAAAACAATTCGCCCTCCATAATTTTCTGAGATCCATGTTACTTCCTGTGTCACTTGATCATTCAAATTCTGTTCTAAAATACTGCTATCATCCAGCTGACTTGCCAATATCGTACAAGTATACTGTAACTCCGTTACTCTCTGATTCACAAGCTTTCCCTGATAAGAATATAACATAATCTCTTTTATAATTAAAATTGGAATAAGACTGGATAATACAATTAATAAAAATATATGGATACGAAAACTCCTAAAATATTTTTTCCATGATTTAATTCTTGAAATAATAGCCAACGCCCCATTTCGTATGCACATATTTTGGCTCACTTGGATTTTCTTCGATCTTTTCACGAAGTCTTCTAATATGAACATCCACCGTTCTAACATCACCTGGATACTCGTATCCCCAAACAATATTTAAAAGATTTTCTCTGCTGTAAACCTTATTTGGATTTGTAACAAGTAACTCCAAAAGATCAAACTCTTTTGCTGTAACATTAATTTCTTTTCCTTTGATGAAAACACGTCTTCCCTCTGTATCCAGACGTAAATCTCCTGCAACGATCTTTGTACTTTTCTCCTTTGTATCTGTAATTGGCTTTTGATGATTTCTTCTCATAATCGCTTTAATTCTAGCTTTCACTTCTAGAATATTAAACGGTTTTGTAATATAATCATCGGCTCCATAATCCAATCCCAAAATTTTATCCATGTCATCTCCTTTTGCTGTCAGCATAATAATTGGCATATTGGAGAATTCCCGAATCTGCTGACATACTTGAAAACCATCAAGTTTTGGTAACATGACATCTAAAAGTACAATATCGTATTCGGTATTTCTTGCTTTTTCTACTGCCTCTTCTCCATCATAGGCACAATCTACTTCCATCTGCTCCTGCATCAGACTGAAACGAATTCCTTTTACGATCATCTTCTCATCGTCCACTACTAAAACTTTAGCCATATACCTCTCCTGTTCTACAAGAATTCAATGCAGTTTGTCTCTGCCTGATTCTGTCAGTTCGTTACTGTTATCAGGTCTTTGATTTGCTCAAATGTCGCTTCTTTAATTCCTGGAATATTCATCAGCTCTTCAATTGTCTGGAATGCCCCATTTGTATCTCGATAAGACAGAATTGCTTCTGCTTTTACCTCTCCAATACCTGGAAGCTGTGTTAGTTCACTCTTGGAAGCGGTATTAAGATTCAGCTTTGCATTTTTGCCATTGTTCTCTGTAGAAGAAAGAAGTGCAGGTGGCTCCACTGCCTCCTGCTTGGATGGAACATAGATTTGCATTCCATCCTGTACTCCTTGCGCCAGATTTAAGCTCTCTACAGAAGCATCTTCTCGGAATCCTCCTGCTAGTTCAATAAACTGGTACAGCCGGAGACTCGCTTCTCCTTCATAGACACCTGGATTGTTCACAGCTCCACAAATATGAACACAGATAACAGACGGTTGTGAAACCGTCTTAGAAGACTGCTGCAATTGTTCTGTTTCCACTGCTGTACTTCCAGTTACTTCCCAGCTTGGCTGTTCATTTATATTATAGTAAACCAAACCAGCGATTACAATTCCAACTGCAATAACGAGATACTGAATTATTTCTTTTGTTTTCATATTATACCTCCATTGGGCATAATACGCTCCTCTCGCCTGATAAACTTATTTTAACCAAAGAAATCATTTATGACAAGTAGATTTTTTAAAATATTAACAATTTATTAATTTTTTTGATTCGTGGACTTAGATCAAAATTTTCTTAATTCTTTTATGTGGATTTAAATAACACAATTCCAGCAATTGCCAGCCCCATTCCGATCACCTTTTTCCATTCAAAAGCAACTCGCTCCACACCAAAAATTCCAAATAGCTCAATCAAATAAGCTACTAAAAGCTGAGACACCACAATAATCATAACTGCCTTTGCAGGTCCAAGGCTTCCCATGCTCTGAATTACAGTAAATGTAATAAACGCTCCAATCACACCACCTAGCAATGTATACTTATTTTCTACTTGGAACAAAGCCCCTACGCTTTCTCTTCCAGTCATACACCAAGCTACAATACAAGTAAGAAATGCCGTCAGCTGTACAAAACCAGTTGCAACCCATATACTGCTTTGTTTTGTCACTTCTGTATTGAATACGCCTTGAATACTCATTAGAGCACCTGATACTAATGCCATAATAATTCCAATCATAACAAACCCCCTTCTGAATATCGGTATAAAACTAGTATTCCAAAAAGGAGTTTTTTTATCCCACTAAACTTATCTTTCTGCATTTTGGGCTTTAATTTTTTCTGCTAATTCATTTAAGTAAACCCAGCGTTCCATTGTTTGATCTAATTCCTGTTCGATCTTCTCTTTTTGTAGCATTAGTTCATTTAGTTTTGCTGAGTTTGTAGCATTAGCCATGACCTCGTCCTCTAAGTTTTGAAGCTGCTCTTCTAAATTCGCTACCGTTTCATCAATCGTTTCAAACTCTTTTTGTTCTTTATAAGTAAATTTTAACTTGACAGGCCGATTTTGTTTCCAATTTTTACTTGATAATGTTTTTTTATTCTCTTTTTTAACTGGAGCAATGGATTCTGTCATATTTCTTTTTTGCTTTGCCTCTAGGTAATCTGTATATCCACCTTCATATTGCTGCAAATGCCCATTTCCATCAAACTCAAAAATACGATCTACTACATTATCTAAAAAGTAACGATCATGAGAAACAGTAACTACAATACCTGAAAATGAATTTAGGTAATCTTCCAATATCGTCAGAGTTGGAATATCCAGGTTGTTCCCTGGCTCATCCAAAAGCAGCATATTACAACCGCTTGCCAGTACCCCTAGAAGATACAATCTTCTTTTTTCTCCTCCAGATAATTTAGAAATTGGAGTATACTGCATGGCTGAATCAAAAAGAAAACGCTCCAATAATTGAGAAGCACTGATTCTTCCATCTCTTGTAGAAATATACTCTGCAATGTCTTTTACATAATCAATCACTCTCTGATTTTTATCCATATCGACTTCTTCTTGCGCAAAATATCCGATTTGAACAGTTTCACCAATTTCAATCGAACCAGTATCTGGCTGCACGATACCTGCTATTAATTTCATCAAAGTAGACTTTCCGCACCCATTTGGACCAATAATTCCAATTCGTTGATTTTTTAGAAATATATAGCTAAAATCTTCTATAATAATTTTATCACCATAACTCTTACCAATATGATGTAATTCTACTGTTTTCTTCCCCATTCTCGTCTCTACAGAATCTAACTCCACTGCTCGATCTTGCACTGGAGAAGTACCATTTTTCAATGCCTCCAACCGTTCTAGTCTAGCTTTTTGCTTTGTAGTTCTAGCTCTACACCCACGCTTTGCCCATTCTAACTCCATTCGAAGTACACTTTGACGTTTCCTTTCACTTGCCAATTCCATTTCTTCTCGTTGTGCCTTCAACTCCAGAAATTTAGAATAATTTGCTTCATATGCATAGAGTTTCGCATGACTAATTTCTAAAATCTTATTTGTCACCTTATCTAAAAAATAGCGGTCATGCGTTACTATTATAACAATTCCTTTATATCGCTTTAAATATTCTTCCAACCATGTTACCATCTCCTCATCCAAATGGTTTGTAGGCTCATCTAAAATTAGCACATCCGCAGGCTCCAATAATGTTTTCACAAGTGCTACTCTCTTTTTTTGTCCGCCTGAGAGATGTTGCATCTGCATTTCATAGTTGACAATCCCAAGCGTATTTAACATACTTTTCGCTTCTGTTTCTATGCTCCATTGTTCCTGACTCTGCATGGAAGCTACATAGGATAATACTGTAATTTTTTCTGGAAAATTTGGATTTTGTGGTAAATAACTCACTCTGATTCCTTTTTGCTTTATAACTTGCCCACTATCCGCTTCTTCCTCTCCTGCAATTATTTTAAGCAATGTTGTTTTTCCAGTCCCATTTATACCGATAATTCCAATTTTATCATTTGTATGGATTCCATAAGAGATATCTTCAAAAATTACTTTATCACCGAATACTTTACTTATATGTTCTATGTTTAATACGTTCATAATAAATTCAGCCCCTTTCGACTTACTTATCATAAGCGATTTTAGAAAATCCGTCAACAACAAAACAAACCTCCACTGAATGTCTTTTGCATATCACCATAACAAAAGAGCCAAATAAATATTTTTATTATCTGGCTCTTGATAATTTTTGTTATTGTGGTAAATAAAAAACATCCCGTGACGGTTTCTTTTATTCAAATTTTACAATTTCTTTTTTTAGTCTTTTGATGATTTTCTTTTCTAGACGTGATATGTAAGATTGAGAAATGCCAAGCTGATCTGCTACTTGTTTCTGAGTCATCTCTTCTCCACTCTCAGAATTTAAACCAAATCTCAGCTCTACAATCTGCTGTTCCCGTTTTGATAGCTGTGAAATTGCCTGGTTTAATAATTTCTTTTCTACTTCTTCTTCAATATCTTTATAAATAACATCTTCATCTGTGCCTAAAATATCCGATAGGAGTAATTCGTTCCCATCCCAATCTACATTTAATGGTTCATCAATTGATACTTCCATTCGCGTTTTATTATTTCTGCGAAGGTACATTAATATTTCATTCTCTACACAGCGAGATGCATAGGTTGCCAGTTTTATATTTTTTCCTTTATTAAACGTATTGATTGCTTTAATTAGACCAATTGTCCCAATTGAAATTAGGTCTTCTACACCTACTCCAGTATTGTCGAATTTTTTAGCAATATAAACAACTAGTCGCAGGTTATGTTCAATTAATAATGATTTTGCTTCTTTTTCTTTTTCCGTTCCTAGTTGATCAATTGCCATAGATTCTTGTTCTGGTTCCAATGGCAATGGAAGCACATCACTTCCCCCAATATAGTGCACCTCTCCCTTTTGAGACATAAACATATTGCGAAATGATGGTACAAGTTTAAATTGAAATTTTTCAGGAACAGCTACTTTTATTACCATTCTTAGACCTCCCATATTTTTCAATAATGCCTCAGCTTTCTTGCCATAAGCAATGTATCCATGTACATTCCCACGCAATTTTGCCAGAGACCCTTTTAGTCCTGTCCGTAGCTTTGATGCAAAATTAATTGATATTCTTTGTCAAGGAAAATCTCTGGTTTGCTAATTCCTAAAGCTGGTTTGGACACAACCTCCTCTGACGTATTTTTTTTAATTGTCATAGTATCTATCCATATCACTGGCATCATCCCATGTGAATTTCCAACACTCTGAAAAGGGATCAACATAATTCCTTCTAGTACATCGATTTCTTCTAATGTTCCCTCCAAATAGTGTTTTATCCATTCTGCTTTTTCCTTTGACAGCTGTTCCAGAATAGAAATTCCCATTACACTGACTGGTTTTCCAGTTATCGTATAAAGTCGGTTTCCAGTATCCAGTAGCCCTTTCAATTCCACTTTCTTTTCCTGGAAACATAGTTCCACTGGATAGAGCAATGAATCCTTCTTACTCTCATGGCGATACCACCAAGAAGCTCCCAGAAATCCGCCCGCTACCAAGATAGCTGTAAAGAACAGCCACAATACAGAAATTTCAAATGATTCTCCATAAATTAGGTAACGGATATATGCCCCTGCTTCTGTCTGATAATAAATCGCATTCAAAGCTCCTCCTATACACCATGTTACTGCATAGAGCCTCAGTGCTGTCACAATTGTTCTTTTCACACCTTGACATCTATATGCGATTTTACACATACAAACAGCAATTGCTAATTCACCTCCCCAAGAAAATATCCAAGATGGAAGCCTTGTTACATATGGAAGTACTGCCCATATCGCTCCAATTGCTGCTGCTATACTATATCGTTTTACTAACGGCTTATTTCGATATAATATACCAGTGAGCAAAAGAACTAATAGATTCATCACCCAGTTGATAATAAAATAAACATCTATGTACAACATAGTCTTTATTATACAACAAGGTCTCTATTTTTTTTGTCAGAATCCGTCCTCCAATATAAAAAATACATCTTTTTAAGATGACAAAAAAATACAAAAAACCGCCATAAAACATCATTATTTTACGGCGGTTTGCTTTTCCTATAACAATTTCAATTTATCAATTTCAAGATACTATATTCCTGTTTCTTTATACATTGGATCCACTTTTTGTAACTCTTCAAATGTATCAATCTCTATAATATCTTCCATTTTACATGGACGAACTTGCACGTGGAATTGATCAATATAAAGTTTTAATGGTACTTCATCCCAATAAAGACGAGCTCCTTCTGGATATTTTAAATAAGCATCTTCCAGACAGGAAACTAATTTCTTGCCATCTTCCTTGGTCCAATAGGAGATCCCATACATATGATGGACATTTTCTCCTCCAATTAACAGTTTCTCAATATAGCCATTCTTCGTTTGAAAACACCAATCATCTGTAAATGGTCTTGGCACTCCAAGATAATTGGATGCATATTCATACTTACGTACGACCGCTGGATTGTTAATATATAGATCTGCCTCACATACATAAGCATTCTCCAACAGATGTCTCGCCATATAAACTGATGATACATTATTTGCCTGTTCATAATCATCATTTTGAATGAATTTAATATTAGGATATTGATACAACAACTGATCGAATTGCTCCCATAAATATCCTCTTACCAATATTACTTCTGGTATCTCAGCAGCCTGAATGGCATCTAATAATGTTTCTACAATCTTTTTACCATGCACACGCACCAAAGGTTTTGGCGTATTCCAAGTAATTGGAAGCATACGTGAACCAAATCCTGCCGCTATAATTACAGCCCTTTTTACACGATATGGTTCTAATTGTTCCACTCCTTTCTCTGTAATATATAGTTTATCCTCTCTGCATTCAATTAATTTATTTTGCTGCAATTCCCGAATTACTTTAACAGCCTCTTCTGTCAGCAATTTGGCTTCTGTTGCAGCACTCTGTAAAAAAAGACCTTCCTGTTTTTTTCTTTCCAATGCACAGAGTAGTTCAAACTCATTCTGTTTCATTTTTATCGCCGCTCCATCCATTTATTTTATAAATTTAATTCCAATTAGGTATTTTTCCAAACATTCTAAAAATTCTTTTATATCATTTCGATCCAATGCTCCGATATTCGCAATTCGGAATGTATTCTTTTCTCCAATTTTTCCAGGATAAATTGTATATCCTCTTGCGTACAGATAATCGTGCATTCCATCAAACGAATATCCCTCACAATCTGGCTCTAAAATCGTTGTAATAATATGAGAATGATGCTCCTTTGCCACAAGATAGGTTAAACCTAATCTTGTAATTCCTTCCAATAACGTTTCCCAGTTATCGGTATATCGCTGATAACGTCCCTCCACTGTTTCCTCTTGAAGCTCAATAATTGCCTGCTTTAATGCATATAATGTTTGAACAGGAGGAGTAAAGCGAAGCTGCTTTGTTTTCTGAAAATACTCATATTGTGCATACAGATCCAAGTAAAAGTTTCGCTTCTTTTTGTCTTTCAACTCCTGTAACTTTTCTTTGTTACAAATAGCAAAAACAACACCTGCCATACCTTGAATATTTTTATTGGAACTAGCCACAAGATAAGAAATATTTTGCTTTGCCATATGAATCGGAATTGCTGCATAAGAACTCATCGCATCTACAATAAAAGTAAGCCCATACTTTCTCGTTAGCTCAGCAAGCGGATCTAACTCATTTAGTAAGCCCGTTGTTGTCTCATTATGGATTACTGCCAGGTACTGAACAAATCCCTGGTGTTCTTTTATACATGCTTCTAATTCTTCTAAGTTAATTGGTTCTATTTTAGAACTCTTAAATTCTACATAATGAATTCCATATACATCACAGATCTGGCACATTCTAGCCCCATATGCTCCGTTATTAACAATTAGGATTCCCTCATCCTCTCCTATAACTGAGCTTAATACTGCTTCTACTCCAGCCGTTCCTGATCCTCCAAACAATACTGATGTATAATCTTTTGGATCTGCCACAAAACTAGTTAATCCTTCTGAAACAAACTCCATTAATGCTCCAAATTCCGCTTCTCTTGGGCAAATATCTGGCACTACTTGTGCTAATTTTACAGTTTCAGTTGTTGTAGCAGGACCTGGATTTAATAATATATTACGTTTCACAGTCTATCTCCTCCTGTTATTTACCTATGTGCAATATAATTCATAAAATTTTCTTTATTTTTTACAGCTGGAATGGTTGGACGTCCTAAATCAGAACGACTCTGTGCATTAACAATCACCTGTATCATTTCTAACTCATTATTCTCTCCAGCTCGTTTTATTGCTTGTCTTAATTCTTCTTCTGTCATACAAGTACAAGTACGAGGATAACCACATGCTTTTGCTATCTGTTCTGCCTTGATGGCAAATCCTGCTGTTGGCTGACCTCCCACTGATTCATGACACCCATTGTTAATTAAAATATGTTTTAAATTATTATTTTTATATTGTCCAATAATCGCCAAAGCTCCCATATGCATAAGAAAGGCTCCATCTCCATCCAGACAATATACTGCCTTTTCGCAAGATCGTACAACTCCAAGTGCAATGCTGGAAGCATGTCCCATCGATCCAACGGTTAGAAAATCATGTTCATGCCCTTGGCCTCTTCTTTCTCTTATCTCAAACAATTCCCGGGACATCTTTCCAGTTGTTGATACAATCAAGGAATCTTCTGGCATCTGTTCTGTAATAATTTCCAATGCTTGCTCTCTTGTTAATGGATAATCCATACATCCCTTTTCTTTGAGCGGATATCCTTCAAATGTCCCCTTATGAATCACAAAGGCATGTGATTCTTTTGTTTCTTTCATTTTTTTCACTGCTTGATTTAGTTGTTCTTTTGCCTGTATCCAATCAGTAGAAAGAATTTCTGTCTCAATTTCCATCCCTTCTAGCATGGAGATTGTGGCTCTTCCCTGAAATACATGCTGGGGTTCGTCATGAATTCCTGGTTCTCCTCTCCATCCTACGAAAAACAATACTGGAATTTGATAAACTTCTCTGTGCAGCAAAGATGCTGCAGGATTTACAATATTACCAATACCAGAATTCTGCATGTATACAACTGGAATCTTCCCAGTAGCCATATAATATCCTGCTGCCATTGCTGCTGCATTGCCCTCATTCGCAGTAATGATATGCTCTTGTGGGTTATGCTCCATTAGCCAGGCACTAAGACTACTTAAAAGAGAATCTGGTACACCCGCAAAAAAGTGCAGATCCAATTGCTGTGCTTCTTGAAAAAACTCTTCGCAGTTTAACATAGCAACCCCCTTATTCATCAATCAACGTCAAAATCTCTTTAATACTCAAACACATATCATTGCAGTCATACGAACGCTCATGCTCCAAAATATTAAGTGCACACGCCTGCATCGCTTTATAACCGCTACGAATTAAATGATTTGCATGAATTACAATATTAACTCCTGCATCAAACAATTGTTGTTCATATATTTGATTATAGGCAGTTGGTACTACAACAAGCGGAACCCGATTCGGAAATTGATTAAATTTTTCACAAAATTCAAAAATCTCTGCTCCTGTTTTATCAATGCTATGAATCATAATTCCATCGGCTCCAGCTTCAATATATGCTTTCGCACGCGTTAAAGCATCCTCCATACCCTGCTTTAAGATCAAACTCTCAATACGCGCAATAATCATAAAATCTTCTGTCATTTGAGCTGCTTTTCCAGCCCGAATTTTATCACAAAATCCCTCGATCGTATCCTGTGTCTGTTTTGCACTTGTGCCAAACAGAGAGTTCTTTTTTAATCCTATTTTATCTTCAATAATAATTGCCGAAACCCCAACCCGTTCTAAGCTCTTTACTGTGTAAGTGAAATGTTCGATCTTTCCGCCTGTATCTCCATCTACAATAATTGGCTTTGTTGTTACTTCCATAATCTCATTAATTGTATTTAGACGAGAAGTTACATCCACAAGCTCAATATCTGGTTTTCCTTTTGCAGTGGAATCGCAAAGGCTGCTAACCCACATCGCATCAAATTCTCTTTTACGCCCTTCTTTTTGAATCGCTGTTTTTTCTACAATAAGCCCAGTTAATCCATTATGAGCCTCCAAAACTGTTAAATGCTTTCTGATTGCGATCATCCGACGAAGTGCTGCACGTCGTACGTCCGTCGTTCCCATACGAAGAATCAAATCATTCAGTTTATCTAGGCTGACACCTTCTGTATATGGAATATCAACAATCTTACCTCCCCATTCTTTCACAGCTTCTTCTGCACGATCTCTTAAATATTTGTCTGGTCCATGACACCAATCGGTTCCATGTACGACATAATCTGGCTTTATTTTACACAGATTCGGTACTTGATCGTATGTATCCTGTGGGATTACCTGACTCACACCTTTAATATTCTCTATTACTTTTTTTCTTTCTTCATAAGTTAATACAGGTAGTCTCATTAATGATGCAACAACCTTATCCGTATGCAGCCCGACAATCACTTTTCCTAATTTCGCTGCCTCATTTATAATATTAATATGTCCATAATGAATAATATCGCCACACATGGCAACATAAACTTTTCTTTCCTGCATTATTAATACCAAGCCTTAAGTGAAAATATAAGTATCTTCCTTATAAGATGTGAACATACCGAATAATATATTCACGGCCATTCCTTTCTATCAAATTCTTTTATCTTTTTTAGCAGTTATCATAGATTCTCTTTGCAGTTTTGAATCTTCTTTGCTATTTTAACATCTTTATATATTGATTTCAAGCCTTTCCCAGAAAAGGAATTATGTAAAGTTTTTGTAAAGAAATTAAGAAAGTCGCCGAAAGACCTTTTCTGTTCCTTCCGACGACTCCATTTATTCCCACTCATGTTATTATCTTCTTCTTAAAAAATCTGGAATATTAATTCCACCTGATTCTTCTCTTCTTGGTTTTGGTGCTGTATAGGTTGGTGCTGTATATTTTGGTTCCGGATTAATTGTAGGCTGTGACTTTGGAGTACTAGCCTGCGTACTTGTCTGTGAAGAACTACTACTTCCATATCCAAAATCATTATTCTTTGGCTTACTGGAAGAAGACTTAAATCCACTCATTAACCCCTTTACATTTGGGACAGAAGAACGATCTTCCACACCAGTTGCGATAACTGTAATTGTAGCCGTATCCGTAGCAGTATCATCATATGTAGCACCAAAGATGATATTTGCATCATCACCTGCCAATTCACGAACAAAGCTTGCTGCTTCATTAACTTCTGGAAGACTAACATCACCAGAAATATTGATCAATACATGAGAAGCACCCTCGATTGTTGTCTCTAACAATGGACTTGCTACCGCAATACGCATTGCTTCAATTGACTTATCGTCTCCAGTTGCAGTACCAATACCAATATGAGCAATTCCCTTGTCCTTCATAACAGTCTGAACATCTGCAAAGTCCAGATTAATCAAACCAGGGATATTAATTAAATCAGTAATACCCTGTACAGACTGTAATAATACCTCATCTGCCTTCTTTAATGCATCTGGCATCGTAGTACGTCTATCAACCAATTCTAATAACTTATCATTTGGAATAACAATTAACGTATCTACTGCCTGTTTTAATTTCTCTATACCATTTTGTGCATTTACTGCACGTGTCTTTCCTTCAAACATAAATGGTTTTGTTACAACACCCACGGTTAGAATTCCTAACTCTTTTGCTAGACCTGCCACAACTGGTGCTGCACCAGTTCCAGTTCCGCCACCCATACCGCAAGTTACAAATACCATATCTGCACCTTTGATTGCTTCTGTCAATTCATCTACATTCTCTTGCGCTGCCTTTTCTCCTACCTCTGGCTTCGCTCCTGCACCAAGACCCTTTGTAAGCTTCTCACCAATCTGAATAGCGGTTGGCGCCTTACAGAACTGCAACGCCTGCTTATCTGTATTTACTGCAACAAACTCTACACCAACGATATCTTCTTCTACCATTCGGTTTACTGCATTATTTCCTGCACCACCAACTCCAACTACGACAATTTTTGCCGAGCTTTCTGACTCATTTATCTTAATCTCTAACAAGGTAACTTCCTCCTTTGGCCTCTTAAAAATTTACTATGCATTTTATATCATATTATTTTTTCTCAAAATAATCAACCACTATTTTGTATTTTTTTTATTAAATTTACAAGAACAGCGTGAGATTATTTTTATATGCTGCTGGTTCTTTATCTCCAAATTATAGCACAGATTTTTAAAATCTACAAGCTCTGCAAAAATAAAACTTAAGGAAAACTTTCTTAAATTTTTCTATTCTGTGTCTTTTTCTTCAAAGATATATCCTTGATTTGAATTTTGAAAGCTATAATTATCCAGATATAACGTTCCACTTCTTCCTTCTAATACTTTCTGCATTGCATAGTATTCTGTCACTTTTTCCTCTAGATCGGAAGAATCTCCTAATTCCACAGTAATCTCATCAACTACAAATTGAAAATTATTCTCATACGAGCAGTAAATAGAATTTGCTGCAATTCCTCGATTTTGCAAAATCTGTGCCAATCTTACTGCATTTTGAAAAATTTCATCGGAATCTGATTTTATTTTCTGACCAAGTACAATTTCTTGATAGGACAATCCCTCTACAATTGGAATATTCTCCAAACGTGTCGTTCCACTTTCCACTACGACTCCATCTTTATCAAAATACAGATAACTGCCTCCATAACTGACACAACCAATCATTACATTCTCTCTAATATAAACATTTACCTTGTGAATATTTTGAAATTCCAGTTCATAAGATGTAATACGCAAAAAGTTTTTATGTTTTCCCAGCTTATCTTTTAACCAAAGGGATAAAAACTTCTGATCGGAAGGATCTGAAAAAATTAATTGTTTTATTTCATCCTCTGTATACTGTATCGTTCCATAAACGTTAATCTCGGAAATCGGTGTATTCCAAAGAATAACACTGCTAGTGACTGCCGCTATAGCAATCACCAGCAGAAAAATCATTCCTCTTTTGCTGCCCTTCCTTTTACGCTGCCGTTTCTTCATGATTTTTCTCTTCCTCCTATATGGAAAATATTACTGTTTCAATATGATATTTGCCCCTATCGCTGCTAAGTCTTTTTCCAAATTCTCATATCCCCGAAAGACATGTTCCACTGCTCTGACAATTGTCTTGCCTTCTGCACTAACTCCTGCAATCGTAAGAGCGGCTCCCCCTCTTAGATCCATTGCTGTGACGTCTGCTCCATGCAGCAAAGCTACTCCTTGGATTTGTGCACAACTATTATTAATCTGAATATCAGCACCCATTCTTTGTAGCTGTAATGCAGTATGAAATCTTGCTTCAAAGATTGTTTCTTCAATCACTGATACACCTTCCGCTTTCGAGAGGACAGTCATTAAAAGAGACTGGACATCTGTTGGGAAGCCTGGATAAATCTGTGTTTTCGTATATGGTACTGCTCGTGGTCTTTGATAGCACCAGGCATCCAAGCAGCCTCTTCGCATTCGAAATCTACAACCGCATTTTTGCAATACTGCGATAACTGCTTTTAGATCATAAACTGGAACTTCATAAAGTTGTATTCTCCCACTACAAACAGTCACAGCTGACAAGTACGTAGCTGCTACAATTCGATCAGGCGGAACACGAAAAGAACTGTTATGCAGTTGACTGTTTCCTTCAATAATCAGTTTGCTGCTTCCAATACCATAAATTCTAGCACCCATTTTCACAAGCATTCGACATAAATCTCTTATTTCAGGTTCTCTTGCTACATTATTTAATATCGTTTTTCCTTCGGCACTGACAGCAGACATGATTGCATTTTCTGTAGCACCTACGGAAGCAAAACGAAAGGAAAATTCACATCCAGATAACCTCTTAGCCGTTACATCCAAATGCTCTCCGTCTTCTTGAATCTCTGCTCCCATTGCACGCAACACTTCCCCATGCAGATCAATTGGACGGCTTCCAATCGAACATCCTCCTGGATACCAAAGAGAAGCGTTTTTGCATCGCCCAAGAAGAGGACCTAAAAAAATAATCGATGAACGCATTTTTTCCGCCAAGTGCCGTGGAATTACCGAGGATGTAATTACAGAAGCATCTATCGTTAATACATCTTCCTCAAACCACACTTGGCATCCAAGCGTTTTTAATATTCCAATCATCCAAAATACATCTAAAATACGAGGAACATTTGTCAAAACTGTTGTTCCTCGGTGTAATATCGTTGCCGCCATCATTGGAAGGACTGCATTTTTAGACCCATGAATCCGAATCTGCCCTGATAAGGGACTAGATCCTTGAATTTCAAAGAAAGACACCCCCATCCCTCCTTAGCTTTTCTATCTACATTAGGTTATGTATCACAGAAGTCGATGTTGCCTTTCCAAGCTGCAGTTTTCTCAAATTATAACAACTTTATTTGACGTACTACATTTAGTGCAATTCCAATTTCAGTCATCAAGAATAGAATCGATGAACCACCGTAACTAATAAATGGAAGACTTATTCCAGTGTTTGGAATTGTATTTGTCACAACCGCAATATTTAAAAGTACTTGGATCGCAATATGGGACATAATACCAATTACTACAACCATTCCTGAAAAGTCAGGGGCATGACATGCAATAATAAAAAATCTCCAGATTAAAAGCATGAACATAAGAATCAAAAAAGAAGCTCCCACTAACCCTAATTCTTCACATATAATAGAAAAAATCATATCATTTTGTGCCTCTGGCAAGTATCCCATTTTCTGAATACTTTCTCCCAGGCCTCTTCCAAATAGACTTCCTGCTCCAATCGCATAAAGACCTTGAAGTACCTGAAATCCATTTGTAGAGGCATAGGCTTCTGGATCAAACCAAGCATAGATACGTGCCATTTGATAGGCATCCAGTACTTTTTCTAGAATCCCAGATTGATATAACACTACAATTAATCCAATTCCTCCACCAATTCCTGCACAGAAAACCCATCGTTTCTTAGAAACAACAAATGCCATACTAACTGCAATTCCTGCAATAATAATCCCAGAACTCAAATTGGCAGAGACAACAGGAATAAAAATTGGCATTGCCACTCCTGCAAATAGGAAGACTGCACGATATGTATCTAATTTATTATAAATTGTTTCAGATAGCCTTGCTAAACATAGAATCAAAACAATCTTGGCAAATTCTGCTGGCTGAAACGAAATTGGCCCTAATGCAAACCATCTGCGTTGTCCATTTACTTCTTTTCCAAAAAACAATACAGCAACTCCAAGAACAATAGCAATCGGATAAGCATATTTCGCATATTTCAGTAAAATATGATAATCTATTCTAGATACAATTATCATTGCTACAAGTGCGATTCCTGTAAATACAGCTTGCTTTGTTACTGTATAAAACGTATTTCCCCCGTGAAGCAATCCATCGGTATATTCTGTGGTACTATGTAGGATGAAAAGTCCAAAACCTGATAATAGTACAACAATTACTACCAGACTGTAATCTGGAAGCAGCTTCCTCTTTTGGAGTACGACTGATGTACGCTCCATAGAAGCTCCTTTTCTTTTATAAAATGATGATAGCATGAAATTTTGTGGATCTAATATATCGATTCCTATAAAATTTTACTCTATGAAAGACTATGGACAAGATCTTTAAAAATTTTGCCTCTTACTTCATAATTTGGGAACATTCCCCAACTTGCACATGCTGGAGAGAGCAATACTGCTTCCCCTGGCTTTGCACATTCGGATGCAATTTGAACTGCTTCTTCCATGCTATCAACAAACTGATAATCATGAAATCCATTTTTTTCTGCACAGTCTGCAATTTTATGAGCTGTAGCTCCCATTAATAACAGTTTCTTAATTTTATTGCCAAATGTCTGAATCCATTCTGTATAATCAGACCCCTTATCATAACCACCACCAATTAGAACGGTTGGAGTCGTCATTGCCTTAATAGCCTGAATAGCTGCATCTGGATTTGTACCTTTAGAATCATTATAATAGCGAACCCCATTTTTTTCTTCTACAAATTCGATTCGATGTTCTACTGCTTTAAACGATCGAATTGTCCTTGCAGTTACTTCTTCTGGTACCCCTACACAATTCGCAATTGCTACTGCAGCCATAATATTTTCATAATTACACTGTCCTACTAAATGAAATTCATCTACAGTTCCAATTAATTTTTCCTGTCCGTTTTGTCTACTATAAATTGTATTTTCTTTTAAAAACAATCCCTCTTTCAACTCATGCCGGCTGCTAAAATATACCACTGGAATAGAAAGAGTCTCTCCAAATGCCCGTAATACTTCATCATCATAATTTAATATACAGAAGTCATCATTGGTCTGGTTTTTCGTGATCGACTCCTTCACAGCAATATAACATTCCATCGTTTTATGACGATCTAAATGATCAGGTGTAATATTTAGAATGGCAGAAATATGTGGATGGAATGCAATGGCAGACTCTAACTGAAAGCTGCTGATCTCTGCAACAACAATCGAATCTTCCTTTGTCTGTAACGCCATTTCCGTATATGCAGTTCCAATATTTCCAACTACAAACGCACGCTTTTCCCCAACCCAATTTTTCATAATCTCTCCTACCAGGGCCGTTGTAGTTGTCTTTCCATTCGTACCCGTAATTGCTATGATATTTCCTTTTCCATAATGATATGCCAGCTCAATTTCACTCCAAATTGGAATACCTGCATTTTGAATTTGCTTCACAAATGGCTGTTCCAAAGAGATCCCAGGACTAATCACACAATATTCCACTTTTTTCAGCGTCTTTTCTGTGAGTTCTCCCAATACAATCTCTAACTCACCACTTATTCCAACTTGCTTTCTCAATGCCTCTTTATCTTTTTCTCTATTTCCATCATAAAGAATGGTATTTTTGCCTGCTTGCAGCAAAAGTTTTACTGCACCAATACCGCTCTTTCCTGCTCCTGCAACTAAAACTGTATTCTTCATTTTTACCTCCTAGTGCCGCACTTACTGCGGCATAAATTCAGGGATGGATGAACTTTTTGTTCAACCTTACCTCCTAATGTCGCATTTACCTTCTACTTATAATCCAATATATGCTACAAGACAAAGCAATGCAGTAATAATAGAAAACAACGCTACGATCTGTGTCTCAGACCATCCACATAATTCAAAATGATGATGGATTGGAGCCATTTTGAAAAAGCGCTTTCCTCCTGTAGACTTAAAATAAGTCACTTGGATAATCACAGACACTACTTCTACTAAATAAATTAATCCTACAATTATAATAAAAATTGGCATACGAAGCATAAATGCCGCAGCGGAAACAAACCCTCCAAGTGCCAAAGAACCTGTATCTCCCATAAACACTTTGGCTGGATATACATTAAACAATAAGAATCCCATTAAAGATCCAACAACTGCTGCACAAACTGGGGAGATTCCATTATTATTCCCCAATGCAACAACGGTAAAAAATGTCGCTACCATTACCGTAACACTAGAGCAAAGACCATCCAGCCCATCTGTGAAATTCACTCCATTGTCTGTTCCAAGCATAACAAAAATACAAAATGGAATAAAAAACCAACCAAGATCAATTGTCTTTCCATGCGTAAATGGAAGAACAATTTCTGTTCCAATTGCTGGACTCTTCATACAATAGAAGGTAAAAATACCCGCGATAACGAGCTGAAGAATCAACTTTTGAACTGGATTTAATCCCTCAGAACGCTTCATCACAATCTTAATAAAGTCATCCAAAAATCCAATAATTCCAAATCCTACTGTGACAAACAGTACAGGAACTAATTCTGGATATCTGCCAATATAAAACAACGATGTAACAATAATGGCTCCAAGGAACATAACACCTCCCATTGTAGGCGTCCCCTGCTTCTTTAAATGCTCCTTGGGTCCTTCCTGACGTACTTGCTGACCGAATTTTAAGCGGTGCAAAAGTGGAATCACAATTGGACACAATACTGCACTGATTCCAAAGGAAATTAATACTGCAACGATAACATCCTGATACATAACATCCTCCATCTGTCGTACTTTTCACGACGTTCCTTTTATTTACACAAGTGACACGCCGAATACAGCTATTCGGCAGTCACTGTAATAACGAGCAAAATTCGCACTGTGTTTTGTCTCGTTTGTGCAAAAGCATAGCTCAAGCAATCACATTATGTTTTGCTTCGTTTTATGTAATATTACTCATTTTCTGTGTTTTTGTCAATTCCTAGATAAGGTAAAATGTTGTCAAAAATTTCTTTTACGACTGGAGCAGCAATCGTTCCTCCATAATAAACTCCAACAGGTTCATCAATTGTCAGAATCGCAATTACTTCTGGATCTTGTGCTGGAGCAAAACCCACAAACGATGAAATATATTTTCCAGTTCTTCTTGGAAGTTTTTCTGAAGTTGCTGTTTTTCCTCCAATTGAGTATCCCTCAATCGCTCCTTTTATTCCTCCTCCTTCTGAAACAACTTTTTCTAATACATATCGCATCGTTTCACTCGTTTTTTCAGAAAGTACCCGTTCTCCTGAAGGAAAAGAAAGTTTTTGTACTTGTGTTCCATCTGCACTCCGAATCTCCACACCAAAATGGGGCGTAATTGTCGTGCCTCCATTAATAATGGAACTAATTGTTGTAAGAAGACGCAGCGGTGTGAGTTGAAAAGACTGTCCAAATGAGATGGTAGCTAATTCTACTTCTCCCATATTGTCTGGGTTATGCATAATTGTAGCTGCCTCTCCAGGAAGATCCACTCCTGTTTTTTCTAATATTTTTAATTTTTTAAAATAATTATAAAATGTTTGAATTCCAAGCCGCTGTCCAACCTGAATAAAAACTGGATTGCATGAATTCATTGTTCCTTGTAAAAAAGTTTCCGATCCATGCCCTCCTACTTTATGGCAGCGAATCTTTCTATCTTCCACAATATAATAACCAGGACAGGAAAACGTATCATTCAAAGACACAACGCCTTCCTCCAGAGCCGCTGCTGCTGTAATTGTTTTAAAAGTAGAACCTGGTTCATACGTATCATTGATAATTGGATTTCTCCACATTTGATTCAGCAAATCTTGTTTTTGTTCTGCACTTAAGTTTTCCGTACTCCCAACCGACTCAGATAATGTAAATGGATCATTCAAATTAAATTCTGGAACATTGACCATGGCCATAATTTCTCCATTTTTAGGATTCATAATAATCACTGAAACTTGTTTTGCTTGTTTTTGTTCCAATGTTTTGTAAGCCGCCTGCTCTGCATACATTTGAATATTTACATCCAAGCTAAGATACAAGTCATTCCCTGCAATTGGCTCGATCCTATCTTCAGCAGCACTATCCACTTCAGCTCCCGCTGCGTCAGTAAGCGTCAATATCCTTCCATCCACCCCTTTTAATTGGTCTTCATAACTAACTTCTAAACCAATAATTCCCTGATTATCATTGCCAGTAAATCCAAGTACTTTAGAAGCAAGAGAATCAAATGGATAATAACGTTTATAATCCTCATCCACTTTTACTCCCGCCATATCATATTCTCGAATTTTATCTCCGATCTCCTTATCCACATTCGTCTTGATAATTTCCCTTGCAGAATATTTTTCTACTTTTTTTCGTACTTCCTCTTCTGATAATTCCAATTCTTGACTCAATGTACGAATCACTAATTCTGGATCTTTTACTTGATTATAGATAACAGAGATTGTACATACCGTACGATTTGTTGCAATTACGGTTCCTTTTGCATCATAAATAGAACCTCTGGCTGCTTTAATTCGTCGTTCTCTTGTATGCAGTTCTTCCGCTAACTCATTATAATGATCCGATTGTACAATCATAAGCCAAGCAAGTCTTCCAATCAGCCCAACCGCTGCTGTCATAATTAATATACTTAGTATTAAAATTCCTGTCCGATGATGCGTTTTTACAAGATGCATCGCAAAGCACAATCCCTTCTGTTTTATAAAGTCGTCTGTAAATCCGTATACAAGTAAGGCATTCGCCTAGATTACCAATACAATCAGCGATGTCGAGAGTGCACAGCACGAGGACATCGACTTTTATTATGAAATCATCTATACTGGACTACAGTCTCCCCTTTTTTACAATGTATTATGTGCTTCTTTATTTTAGAATTTTATTTTACTTCTTCTATAAAAGAGCTTCCTTCTGGCCAACTGTCATCTCGCTGTTCTGGATTTACTTCTTCTGGTCCTTCATCTAAGTCAGAAAAAATACCCGCATAGGAAACCAGATCTTGCCAAATCCATCCTGCAAGCTGTTGTGCTGGATAACTATCTGCCTGGTTTTCTACATTTGGCTCATCAATTACTACATATAATACAATTTGCGGATCTTCTATCGGAGCAGCTGTAATAATAGAAACAATGTATTTTCCATTGCCACGAGGGAGTTTCTCTGCGGTACCAGTTTTTCCTCCAATATGGTATCCTTCAATTTTCGTACCGCCTCCTGTTCCCTCCTCTACTGTCCGATAACAACCTCGTTTAATTAATTCACTTGTCTCTTTACTAACGGTTTCTCTTACTTTTATTGGCTCAAATTCTTTTACAATCTGCCCTTCTGGATTCATAATTTGTTTTACTACATATGGCTGATAATAGGTTCCTCCATTAATCAAAGAAGAAAATGCACTCGCAAGCTGAATCATTGTTACATTATACCCTTGACCAAAAGAGTTGGTAGCCAATTCCGTCACATTTAATTGATCTTCTGTGTAAAGCAAACCTTCTGCACTTGCCTCACCAGGCAAATCAATACCAGTTTTCTGACCTAGATTAAAGATTGTCTGGTACCGTGAGAATTGCGTTTTTCCTAATTTCTCTCCAATATCCATTAATGCCACATTACAAGATTGTTCAATTACCTGTTCTAATGAAATTTGCTCTGTTCCAAATACTTGACTGCATCCACCCTTATCAAAGTTATGACATTTAATTTTATAATTTGCTACTTGTTTAAATCCATGACAGCTAAAGGTGCTATCTTCTGTAATTGCATTTTCTTCTAATCCCGCAGCAATTGTCAAAAGTTTTGCTGTCGAACCAGGTTCAAATGTCTTTGTAATTACTGCATTCGAAAAAATATTGCTATATAATAACTCTTTTCTCTCTTCGTCTGTTTTTCCTGCTAAAAATTCTTCTGAATAAAAATCACTTAGTTGAATATTAGCTCCATTATTTAAATCATAATCGGTATTGCTGACGATGGAAAGAATTTCTCCATTATTCGGATTCATCGCAAGTACGGATAAGTCATATGCCCCGTATTCTTCCAGCCATTCATTTACATTATCTGTAATAATTCGCTCAATATTCATATCAATTGTAGTAAGCAATGTATTTCCATCTATGGCTGGAATGGTAGCCTGTTCTGGTTCCGCTTCGTCTCCAATATAACGGTAAGCTCGTCCATTTACTCCTCTTAATTCCTCATTATACTGTAATTCCAATCCATATAATCCTTGTGAAGTATCCTGTGTTGTATATCCAACGATCTTACTTGCCAACTCGTTATAAGGATATTTTCTCCGATACTCCGATTCAAACCATATTCCACGTATTCTTGCCGTTGTCGTATTTTTCTTTGAATCATCCATATCTTCTTTTTTCTGCTCAAATGCATCTACCTGTTCTTGTGTCAATTCCGTTTTTCCACCGAAACGAACATATGCTTTATCCTTATTTTCTTCAAACGCTTGTCTTAGTTGTGCCTCATCAAGTCCAAAACATTCTACTGCAGCTTGAATTGTAGCGTCTATGGTCCCACCATTCAATTCTTCTGCTTCATAAAGAACCGATGGATCTAAAATTAAAATATATACCTTCTCACTAGTTGCCACAATATTCCCATTTCGATCTAAAATATTTCCGTTCTTAGCTGGGATTGTGGTATCTTGATAACTCAATTGTGTCAGAGCTTTTCTGGAGTATTCTTCGTGAGTTTTAAAAGCTCTTACTATAATCACCGTAGCTAATCCACATAAAGCCAGCACAATTATTAAAAATAAAAATGCCAGCTTTTGTCTCATGTAAGGTCTTATATACTTCGATTGCTTATTCTTTCGGGATCTCGGCATTCTGTCGTACATACTCACTTTCTACTCCATCATAAGCTAATACTTGACTCTTCTTTGGGTAACTCATTCCTAAATTATTCATAGCATACTCACGAATTGCATCATAATCAATCGAAGACTCAATTTCTGTTTCTCTCGCATCATTCTGTTCTGCAAGCTCTTGATATTGCTGTTCCAATGCAGCAGCAGTACGATTATTTTTATTAATATCTGACTTAATTTCTAAATAATTTTTCGTACAAAGCAAGAGACCTCCAACTGCTCCAAGCAAAAGACCTGCTTGAATAAAAGAAAATGCTCTGCTGCGCTTTCTTTCTTGTTCAATTTCTCTTTGCCAAGCATGTCTCTTACTTCTTTGACGCCGTCTCTCTTCCTCTTCCCAATGCTGAGGCTCCCATACTTTCTCCTGTTTTTTTACGGTGTTACCTTCAATATATTTATCATAATGATCCAATTCGGAATACTTTTTTCTCATCCTAACCTCCTAAAATTTTATTTAAAAACATAATCTGTTTTTATTATCTGATGTTCTATAATAGTAAGACAATTTATCCAAATAAATTATCAAACCTTCTTTAACTACGCTCAAAAACCCGCAGCTTTGCACTTTTTGAACGACTATTATATGCAAGTTCATTTTCGCTTGGCAAAATCGGTTTTCGTGTAATGATTCGCCCCTTTGGTTGCTTTCCACAAATACATACTGGAAATTCTGGTGGACAAGTACAAGGATTTTCATTGATACGAAAACGATTTTTTACAATTCTATCTTCTAATGAGTGAAAGGTAATAATACTTAGCCGCCCTCCAGGTTTCAGCCGCTCAATCATACGATCAATGGAATGCTCTAACACATCTAGTTCTGCATTTAATTCAATTCGAATTGCCTGAAATGTGCGTTTTGCAGGGTGTCCTCCTTTTACACGGCACTTAGCTGGTATTGCAGCTTTAATACACTCAATTAATTCTCCTGTTGTTGTAAGTTCTTTTTCAGTCCTTCGTTTTACAATATGCTTGGCAATATTTTTCGCAAATTTATCTTCTCCATAATCTCTTATGATATGGTACAGTTCCTGTTCACTGTAATGATTTACAATATCTTTCGCTGTCTTTTGCTGTCTTTGATCCATACGCATATCCAACGGTGCATCTTCCCGATAGGTAAAACCTCTTTCTACCTGATCGAGCTGATAAGAAGAAACACCTAAATCTAGCAAGATGCCATCGACTTTTTCGATGCCAAGTTGATTCAATACCACATCAAAATCCGCATAATTACTTCTCACTATACTGACTTTATCTTTGAACTGTTTCAACCTCTCCCAAGCCGCCTGTATCGCATCTCCATCCTGATCAATTCCTACAAAACGTCCATTATCACCAAGCCTTTTACAGACTTCAAATGCATGTCCTGCTCCGCCAAGTGTACCATCTATATAGCATCCATCTGGACGAATATGTAAACTCTCTATGGTTTCTTCCAATAAAACCGATTTATGTGAAAATTCCATGCTGTTCCTCCTATCGATTATAATTGAAGGTCTTCCAGGCTGCCTGCTAACTCCTCAATGTCATCAAATGTATTATATTCTTCCCAAGCTTCTTTATCCCAAAGTTCAATTCTGGAGCCAACACCCGCAATAATCACCTCTTTTTCTAACGATGCATAAGCTCTTAAATTTGGCGGAATCAATATTCTTCCCTGCTTATCTGGCTCACATTCTATAGAACCAGTGAAAAAAAATCGATTCAACCGCCTGATTTTAGGATTCGTAATACTTGGAGAGGCACAAAGTTTATCTGTAAGCTTTTTCCACTCTTCTTTTGGGTAAATGCAAAGGCAGTGTTCCATTCCTTTTGATAAAATAAAGTTGGAACCAAGTTGTTCACGAAACCGAGTTGGAATAATCAATCTTCCCTTTGTATCTAGGGAATGATTATACTCACTCATGAACATTTTTACCACCTCCGCAAACCTCTTTCTGTCACTTTTCCCCACTTTGTCCCACTGTCTATTACTATATTAAATGAATTATTCTAAAAGATCAAGCCCAAAATGAGAAACATTAAAAAGAAATCACATAATGTTCATGAAATTTTTTATAAACAGAATGTTAACATCAAAAAAACCTACTCAAAAGTATAATAATATACTTTAAATAGGCTTTTTAGAACTAATATTCGATTGATATTTTCTAATCTTATGAATTTGTTTTTCTATTTGGATTTTTTTTCCAAAAATTTACAATTAATACGATTAATGCTGAGACAATTAAAATTGCTGACAACAACTGAGACACTGCAATTTGTGTTCCAAATAGCTTCAGCTGATCAGTGCGCAATCCTTCAATCCAAAATCTTCCAATTCCATATCCAATAAAATAAAGACACATCATTTGTCCATCAAACTTCTTATGCTTTCGCACAATAAGAAGCAAAATCAATACTCCAAGATTCCAAACTGATTCATAAAGAAAGGTAGGATGCACCTGAATATATTCTACCCCTTCTTTTATAATTGGATTCGCAGCAAAATGTTCTGCCAATTCTTGAGATATCATATTTGGATTTACTAAATCTCTGCGGATTTGCATAGCAAATAAGTTATCGGTATATCCTCCGAACGCCTCACAATTTACAAAATTTCCCCAGCGTCCAATAATTTGTCCAGCTACGAGACCGAATACCGCACAATCCCCAATCTTTCCAATGGACACTTTCCTTTTTTTACAGAATAGAATCATCATACAAACAACTGCAATAATTCCTCCATAAATAGCAAGTCCACCTGCACGTAAATTAAATATCTGAATCAAATTATCTTTATAATCATCCCATGCAAAGATAACATAATAGGTCCTCGCCCCAATGATCGCAGCAAAAATCGTCCAAATCGCAAAATCAGTCATTAAGTCTAAGCTCACATTCTCTTTTTTAGCAATCCAACATGCCAGGCAAATTCCAACTAAAAAACCCAGTCCCACAATCACTCCATAATATGCAATCGAAAAGCCAAATACGCTAAAATTCTTAGAAATATGAGGTATCTCCAATCCAAGATGAACAAAACTAATATCTGGTAAACTCATATAATCTCTCCCACTTTTAATTTTTCAACCTCATCATAACACAAATAATATAAGAATGCAATTAGATAAGAATTCATTCTTTTTATTGTATTTAGAAAAAAATTATGATACACTTATAGCATGTCTAAATGAAATTAGAAAGGATTTTTACCATGAAGTTAGGTATTGTTGGATTACCAAATGTAGGAAAAAGTACATTGTTTAATTCATTAACAAAAGCTGGTGCAGAATCTGCTAACTATCCATTTTGTACCATTGACCCAAATGTGGGCGTTGTTCAAGTTCCAGACTTTCGTCTGTCTCTGTTAGCAGATCTCTATCAATCCCGCAAAATCACACCTGCCGTTATCGAGTTTGTAGATATTGCAGGTTTAGTAAAAGGAGCCTCAAAAGGAGAAGGCCTTGGCAATCAATTTCTAGCCAATATTCGCGAAGTAGATGCTATTGTCCATGTTGTCCGCTGTTTTGATGACCCCAACGTAATTCACGTAGATGGGAGCATTGATCCAGTCCGCGATATTGAGACAATCAATTTGGAACTAATCTTTGCAGATCTGGAAGTTTTGGAACGCCGCATTTCTAAAACAGCCCGCGGTGCAAGAAATGACAAGACTCTTGCCAAAGAATTAGATACATTAAATAAAATTAAATCAATTCTAGAAGATGGAAAACCAGCCAAAACATTTGTCACAGAAGATGAAGATGAAATTGCATTAGTTGGAGAATTAAATCTTCTTACATCCAAACCAGTTATTTTTGCAGCCAACGTAACCGAGGACGATCTTGCAGACGATGCAGCATCCAACCCTTATGTACAAAATGTACGAAAATTTGCAAAGGAAGACGGCAGTGAAGTCTTTGTTATTTGTGCTCAAATTGAACAAGAAATTTCAGAATTAGATGAAGACGAAAGAAAAATGTTCTTAGAAGAGCTTGGATTAAAAGAATCTGGATTAGAAAAACTGATTACCGCAAGCTATCACATTCTTGGATTAATCAGCTATTTAACAGCAGGTGAAACAGAAACCAGAGCTTGGACGATTACAAAAGGTACAAAAGCTCCTCAGGCGGCGGGTAAAATTCACTCTGATTTTGAACGCGGATTTATCCGTGCAGAAGTTGTAAATTATCAGGACTTATTAGATTGTAAGACCTACTCTGCCGCCAAGGAAAAAGGTCTTGTCCGTTTAGAGGGAAAAGATTACGTTGTACAAGACGGAGACGTTATTTTATTCCGTTTTAACGTATAATAAACAAAAGAAACTTCCACAGGAACTTTCTTTTGCATATCACGATAACAATAAAGCGAGGGAATACTATGGCAAATTATGACATTTCTAAAATGGAAGAACTAACCGTTACATTAACACTCGATGACGACACAGAGTTAGAATGTGCAGTTATCACAATTTTCGAAGCAGACGGTCACGATTACATCGCATTACTTCCATTAGAGGGAGAAGACTTTGAAGATGGCTCTGTTTATTTATATCGTTATGCAGAGGTAGACGGAGAACCAGAACTTCAAAACATCGAAACAGATGAAGAATATGAAATTGTATCTGATGCGTTCGATGAATGGCTCGATACACAGGAATATGATGAAATTGTTGATGAAGAAGATCTAGAAGAAGAATTTGAAGATGACTTCGATCAAGAGTAAACATTTCAATGTAAGAATCCTCCACTTCAAATGTACCGAACACGAAGTGGAGGATTTTCTATATGCAAAGCGTTCAATTATGTTTCAGTTACTTCAGTTAATTCATTTACATTTCTCAATGAGAAAAACTCTCGTATTTGACTTTCTTTTGCCACAACAGAACCCTGTGCAAAAAATGGCTTTCCTCCTCCCCTTCCATTTAACTCTGCATTCATATCTTTTACAAGTTGTCGCAGGTCTCCATTTACCTGTCCAATTGCATAGCGCATACTTCCATCTCCCACTGGTGAGAAGACAGCACAAATTCCATTACAACATTCCATCCCTGCTACTGCAAGTCTACGCACAGAATCTGGAGCAAGATTTTCTTTAAAAAGTAATATACTTCCTTTATTTTTTACTTTCTTTGCAATCGCTTCAAACTCTCTTTCTTCCATTTTCATCACATGCCCTTTTAACTGGAAGTTTTCTTCTGATAGCCGTTTTACTGCATTGGCTATTTTCTGTGGTTTTGCAGAAAGCATAACCGAAACCTGCTCATTTTGCGTTTGAAGCATATTTATATAATTTAACACTCGTTTTCCACAAATCATTTCCATACGAACTCCTTGACGAAATTTTTGTACAGATAATAATTTAATTATCCCAATTTCGCCGCTATAACTTACGTGAAGCCCACAACAAGCACAGATATCTCCATCAGGAAATGTAACAATACGTACTTCCCCAGTCAATTCTTTTTTACTTCGGTATGGCAATTGCTTTAACTGTTCTGGAGTTGGAAAGGATATTTCACAATGTTGATTCTTCCATATATAAGCATTTGCCAGTTGCTCTATTTCTAACATTTGTTCTGTTGTAATCGATCCATTAAAATCAATCGTAACCAGATCGGCTCCCATATGAAACCCTACATTATCATATCCAAATTTTTCATGAATTAGACCACTGACAATATGCTCTCCTGAATGCTGCTGCATAAAATCGAAACGGCGCTCCCAATCAATCACTCCATGAACGTTTGTCCCTACTTCTAATGGACGATCCACATAGTGAATAATCTCTCCATTTTTCTCATGAACTTCTATAACTTGACATTCGCCTAATTTACCAGTATCCCAAGGCTGTCCTCCTCCTTCAGGATAAAATGCAGTTTGATCTAAAACTACTTCATAGCCCTTTTTTCCAAATTGGCAATCTAATACGTTTGCTTGAAATTCTGTTTGATATACATTCGTATAAAATAGTTTTTCTGCCATAGTTTCCTCCTAATGCTTTCACACAAGTAAATTTTTCCTACACAAAAAGTCCTGAAGCAAATGCTTCAGGACTCACAGCGTGCCCAAAGGGATTCGAACCCCCGACCCACGGCTTAGAAGGCCGTTGCTCTATCCAGCTGAGCTATGGACACATATGTCATATGTATTTATGACAGCTCCCCGAGTAGGACTCGAACCTACGACCCAACGGTTAACAGCCGTTTGCTCTACCGACTGAGCTATCGAGGAATATCGTATCAGGACTCTCTCGCTGACTCCTTGAACTATTATATCAGCTTTTTTTTATTTGTCAAGCACTTTTTTTACTTTCTGATATCTTATTTGTTGTCTGCGTTTTGTTTCCTTCAACGATATGTATTATAGCATGTTATAAAAAAAGTGTCAAGTACTTTTTTCAAAATTTTCCAGAAATTGTTTTTAAGTTGTTCTTATTTTTCTTAAAACTTTATTCTTCTTCATCATCAACTGCTACAGCCACGCTAGAAACTGCTGTGGAAACTGCTACAATTACAGCTACTATGATTACAAGACCAATTAAAACAATCAGCAATGGAAGAACAGATGACTGGGTACTTGCAGCAGAGGCAGCTGCTTCTTCTTGAACTGTCTCTCCTTGTATCGTTTGAGTTGGGGTTTCTCCTAATGTTGTTTCTGCTGGCACCGTTTGGGCTGGGGTTTCTCCTGTTATTGGCTGTACCGTTTGAGCTGATGTTTCTCCTAACGTTGTGGCTGGAGTCTCAGCGGTTGGTGCAGCAAGATCTGCTGCTCGTCCACTTATTGGAGATAACATAACAAAACTCATCAAGGTTACAAGAATTATCACGCTCTCTATTTTTTTCCATTTTTTTCCTAAAAACAATATAATCACCTCATTTTCATTTGCTTCAACAAGTATAACATAGTTTTTAGGAGAGAAAAAGGTTTATTTTCTCTTTTCCTTTTGTTATACTTAAAAAAATAGATCACTTTATCATAGAAAGGATTTTTATGCGTCGTCAATTTTGTTACCAAATATCTGATTCCTCTTCAGGTCTCAGCATAGAACAGTTTTTAAAGCAAAAAGGGTATTCTCATCATATTATTGTTGGATTGCGAAAAGATCCCGAAGGACTCCTGATCAAAGGAGAAAAAGTTTATACGACTCATCGACTTCAAGAAAATGAAGTCTTACATGTTTGTATTAATGAGACAACCTCCTCCAAAACAATCATTCCTATGCCTGTTCCATTTTCAATTACCTATGAAGATGAAGATATTTTAGTTATTAATAAACCATCTAACACTCCTATTCATCCTTCTCAGGGAAACTATGAGAACACATTGGCAAATGGTCTTGCCTATTATTTTGCCCAGAAAGATTGTGCTTTCATTTACCGTGCTATTAATCGGCTTGATCGAGACACAACAGGCCTTTTAATCATTGCCAAACATGGACTTAGTGCTGCCATTTTATCTCGCATGGTGACAGAACACCAAATATCCCGTCACTACCTTGCCATTGTAGATGGAATTCCACCAGAACATGGCATTATTGAAGCTCCAATTGCTCGTGTGAATGGTTCTACAATCGAACGATGTGTTGACTTTTCCAACGGAGAGTATGCAAAAACAGAGTTTTGGCATTTAAAAACATTTTCTGATCGTTCTCTAATCAAGTTAAAATTATCAACTGGACGAACTCACCAAATTCGAGTACACATGAAATACATTCATCATCCACTGCTTGGAGATTTTATTTACAATCCCGATTATCGTTACATCGAACGCCAAGCGCTACACTCCTATTCCCTAGATTTTAAACATCCTATCACAGAGCAGCCTCTACATTTTACTGCACCACTGCCTAACGATATGGCAATTGCTTTAAATGAGAATACTAATTAAAATACTACAAAAAAACGCAGCTCCAATGGCTATTATAGCCACTAAAACCGCATTTTATTTACTATGAAAGTGTCGTCAATGTCCAATCAGGCAGGGGATTTATCCCCTGTGCCGATTAGATATTAGATGACCTGACCCGTATGAGCAAGTAAGATATTCGCCTGGATTGGGAATACGGGCAGCGATGTCGAAAGTACACAGCACGAAGATATCGACTTTTATATTGTAGTGGTGCTCACAAAGCGAGGATGGAAGTTTTATAACAATTCTCAAACATTATTTATTTGATTTTGCTTTTAACTCTGCTTTTCTTTCCTTTACCTTTTTCTCAATCGCATCTACTACTGTTTCCAAAACTTTAACACGAGCATAATATTTACTATTTCCTTCTACAATTATCCATGGAGCATATGTCGTAGAAGTACGGAGCAGCATCTCATTTACCGCTACCTCATATTGATCCCATTTTTCACGGTTTCTCCAATCTTCATCTGTAATTTTCCATTCTTTTCCTGGAGTCGTCTGACGTTCTTTGAATCGACGTTCCTGTTCATCTTTATCAATATGAAGCCAGAACTTAATTATAATTGCACCAGAGTGAGCAATATGTGCTTCCATTTCATTAATTTCCTGATAAGCTCTCTTCCAGTCTGCCTCAGAACAAAATCCCTCAATTCTCTCTACCATAACTCGTCCATACCAAGTTCGATCAAAGATAGCAATATGTCCTGCCTTCGGCATATCCTTCCAGAATCTCCACAAATAATGATGAACTTTTTCATAATCATTTGGTGCTGCTGTTGGATGAACTGCATAACCTCTTGGGTCTAAATGGCTTGTTAAGCGTTTAATTGCACCACCCTTACCTCCTGCATCCCATCCTTCAAACCCAAGTACAACTGGAATACGCAGACGATATAACTCATTATGCAGCATAGAAAGCTTCTTTTGAAGCTTATTCAATCTTTCCTTATATTCTTCTCTTTCCAAAGACTTACTTAAATCTACTCCAGACAATGCACCCAGTTTAAATTGAGAAGATTCTGATGGGACAACGTTTTTGACCATTCCTTTTTCAGCCGCTCTGCGATCTAATTCATATTGCAGCCGCTCTGCGACACAAGATATAATCTTTACAGCTGCATATTCCTTATCCGTAGCTTCTACAATCACCCATGGAGCCATGTCGGTATCCGTTTTTTGCAGCATCTCTTCATTCATTTGCATGTAGCGCTCATACTCTTTATTTCTCTTTAGATCTTCTGGCGTAACTCTCCATGCAGTTTCCTTTGAATCTAAAAGCTTTTTAAAACGTTTTTTCTGCTCCTCTTTTGAAATATACAAAAATAACTTTATAATTACCGTTCCTCCTACAGAAAGCTGTTCCTCAAAAGAAAGAATATCTTGAAATGCCAATGGAATATCACTCTCTTGCGTAATTCCATCGAAGCGATCAGTTAATACACGACGGTACCAGCTTCGGTCAAAAATTGCCATTCTACCGTTTGCTGGTGTTTTCGTCCAAAAACGCCAAAGAAACGGTCTCATTTCTTCTTCTTCATTCTCTCGCTGAATCGAATATACCTCAAAGCCTCTTGGATCCAAAGGCTGTATAAAACGGTTAATTTGAGTTCCTTTTCCAGATGCTCCTACTCCTTCAAACACAACCATAATCGGAATTCCTGCTGCTTTACATTTTCTTTGCAATAAGGCAAGTTTTTCACTTTCTGTTTCCAGAATTTCCTTCATTTCCTTTTTTGACATCTTTTTGTCGAGATCTACTTTTTCTAACATACGCACTCTATTGCCAAAACTTGAAAATCTCCTATAAAACTTATTCTATTTTGCCATTTTACAAGATTATTCTATTTGCTTTTTTATTGTACAATGTTCTTAGTCTTGGCATACTCCTTTCTTTTTATTTAATATTTATGAAACATTGTATTTATTTCTTATCTATAATCAATATCTTCTAATTCTTTTTGTTGTATTACTTCATAATAATATACATCTTCTTTATGAGAACGCAGTACCTTTTTTCCCCCTCGATCTCCAGAGAGTCCCATTAACTCTTTTCGATATTTCCAGGAAAAGATCACAGGATTTCCAAGTTGTCCTTGAAAAGTAACACAACCAATTCCTTTCCCTGACCACTTCCATCCATCCACAAGTCCTCTTACGGTCGCTTCGGTAAGCCATGGCTGATCTCCTACTAGAAATAAATATGCCTGATCCTTTTTTTCAGGAATTGCTTCAATCCCAAGATGAATGGAAGAAGCAATTCCTCTTTCACTATGAAAGTTTCTCATCACCTTTACATTATTTTCAGTAGCACTCTTCTCGATTTCATCGTATTGAGTTACCACAATAATATCAGAAAATAATTTAGAACAATTTAAAATAAGCTCTAATGCATACTGATACATTCTTTTATTATCTACTAAATGTGTAAGTTTATTCTTTCCAAATCGAACACTATTTCCTGCCATTAATAAGATTGCATACAATTGTTGCTGTTCTTCCATAAATCATTGCAAGCCTTTCTCTACTATAAACAATATAAACTATTTCTATTTTTCAATTTTTATCCTATTCTACATTAAAGGGGCAAACAATTTTAAAATGCGCCCTGCAAGCAACCGTGACATGGAATATTTTTTACAATCTTCCAATGTAATTTCTCTGCATTTAGATAATGTATTCTGAAAATCCCTTTCTACGTCCATTACAACTGAATTCTTATAGAAATATGATGCACACTCAAAATGTAAATATAAACTTCTAAAGTCCAAATTAATGGAGCCTACAACCGCTTCGGTATCATCTGCCACAAATGATTTGGCATGCACAAATCCAGGCATATACTCATAAATTTTTACTCCAGCACAAATTAAATCTTTATAATAGGTACGAGCCAATAATTGCATATATTTCTTATCTGGAATATGGGGCAGCATTATCATAACCTCTACTCCCGATTTAGATGCATGTGTTAACATGGTAAATGTCTCATTATCGATAACAAGATAAGGTGTAATAATATGAACATATCTTGTAGCACGGTTCAGAATACTTATATAGATTTGTTCTCCAACATTCTCGTTATCCATCGGACTGTCCCCATATGGCATCACATAACCGCAGTCGTAAGAGGAGATGGAATAATTGCGAATATATTTCTTATAATCATCTTCCTCTTTTTCCGAAATATTCCAATTTTGCAAAAACATGATCGTAAAATTATTTACTGCATCTCCTTCAATCATAACAGCAGTGTCTTTCCAATGTCCATAGACCTCTTTTTTATTAATATATTCATCTGCTAGGTTTACCCCACCAGTAAAAGCTACTCTTCCATCAATAACACATATTTTTCTATGATCCCGATTATTTTGATGGGTGGAGAGAGCAGGACGAATTGGAAAAAATTGTTTGCACTTAATTCCATACCTTTTTAATTTGGCTGGATAATTATATGGAACAAGTACAATTGAACACATTCCATCATACATGAACCTTACTTCTACGCCCTCTTTTACTTTTCTTTTTAGAATATCTAAAATGCTATCCCACATAATTCCTTCTTTTACAATAAAATATTCCATAAAGATAAATTCTTTTGCAGTTTCTAACTGTTTTTTCATTTCCTCATACATCGTTTCTCCAAGAGGAAAATAGGACGCTTTTGTATTTTCACAGGTTGGATAGCCTCCATATCTCGCCATATAGGATACCATATTCGCAACTTGTGGATTTTCTATTTTAAGATGGCGAATTACCCGATCTTGCTGTTTTAACAATGGTTCTGTATGTTCCAAAATCTCTGCAACTCTCTTCTTATGTACCTGATATCCAAAATTTGTAATAACAAACGCATAAAGCAATGCCCCGAATACAGGAAAAACTAAAATCAAAACCATCCATGTTACTTTGAAAGCTGGATTCTCATCTCTATTTACAATATAAATAACAAGCACCGCTGAGAATAGATCCAATAAAATTGAAATCCAAATGGAATAAGATTCTAGCCAATAAAACCAAGAAAATAACACTCCTAGCTGAAGCAATAATAGCAGGAAAATTACAGCAACACGGCTAAATACAATTTTAGAGAAAATTTTCAAACTTTATCATCCCTTTGCAGCAAAATTAAATTTCTCTGATTATACAAGTTATATTTTGTTATTATATCATACTGTACCTAAAAACAAAAGAGAAATTCTGAAGTTTTCTCTCATCTTTCCTAAGATTTCTTCAAAATTTCTCTTTTATTATCGTGATATGCAAAAAGAAGCTCCAGCGGAGGTTCTTTTTGTTATTATCCATTATGATACCGCTCTAAAAATTGCTTTGTACGTTCACTTTTTGCATTTGAGAATACTTCTTCTGGTGTTCCTGCCTCTACAATGAAGCCACCATCCATAAAAACAACATAATTTGCCACATCTCTTGCAAATGCCATTTCATGTGTAACAATCACCATAGTCATTTTCTCTTTGGCCAGCTCTTTTATTACTTTTAAAATTTCTCCCGTCAATTCTGGATCTAATGCAGAGGTGGGTTCATCAAAGAAAAGTACTTCTGGATGCAGAGCCAAAGCTCTTGCAATCGATACTCGCTGCTGCTGTCCGCCCGACAGTTCACATGGATACGAATTTTTCTTTTCTAAAAGTCCCATTTTCTTAAGCAATTTCTCTGCTGTTTCAATGGCTTCTGTTTTTGGCTGTTTTAATACATGAATTGGGGCTTCTGTTACATTACGAAGCACTGACATATGTGGAAAAAGATTGAAGTTCTGAAAAACCAGACCAATTTTCAAGCGAATCTCCCGCAATATTTGAGCAGAAGAATACACTGCTTTTCCACTTTCATCAGATGAAAACATTGTTTGTCCACAAACACAGACTTCTCCTCCATCTGCTTTTTCTAATTGATTAATACATCGTAGAAGAGTTGACTTTCCACTTCCAGACGGACCAATAATTGCTACTACTTCCCCCTTTTTTACATGAAAGGAAATATCTTTTAATACGGTTAGATTGCCATAGCTTTTTGATAAATTTTTAACTTGCAACATTTCTTCCATAATCTCTTATCCCTCTTTCTACTTATAATAATCTAATTTCTTTTCAATAAATGAGAATAATGTAGTTAATACAATGGTGGATATTAAATAAAATATACCTGCAATAAATAGGGGAACAAGCGAAGAATAAAGCTGCATCTGCTGCTTCGCTTTTAAGATAATTTCTTCATATGCAATAATATTCGCCAGCGATGTATCCTTTATCAATGTAATAACTTCGTTTGAGCTGGCTGGTACAATTCGTTTAATAACTTGCGGCAAAATAATACGGAAAAAGGTTTGTGTTTTCGTAAATCCAAGACATGCCGCTGCTTCATATTGTCCTTTTGAAATTGCTTCGATTCCTCCTCGGAAAATTTCCGCAAAGTAAGCTGCATAATTCAATGTAAATGCCACACATACCGCATTAAACATATATCCTGCATCCCGAATGTCCACCAAACCAATAAGCGTCTGCAAGAATCCTGGCATTTTCTCCAATGAATCTGACGTTTGCACAAATGGTATTGCATAATAAATTGCAATAACTTGCAACATTAATGGAGTTCCTCGCATAATTAAAATATAAAAACTAACGAGCCATTCAATTGGTTTTATTTTGCATTTTCTAAGTAGAGCTACAATCATTCCAAGCGGAATGGAAAATAGCAATGTCGCTCCAAATAATTTCAATGTAGCAGGAACATACTGCAATAATATTTCTGCTACCTTTTTTATCTCTTCTATTCCCACGATCTCTTCCTCCTAAATCCGTCCAAATCTATTATTTTATACAGATAACAGCCGAAACCAGAGTCTCTCCCCCAGTTTCGGCTGACTACGAATTATGTATTACGCTTACTCAATTGTTGTAATATCACTTCCGAACCATTTTGTAGAAATCTCTTCCACTGTGCCGTCTGCTTTTAACTCACTTAATATCTTTTGTACTTCATCACGTAATGCTTGATCTTCTTTACGGAATGCAATCGCATATTCTTCCTCTGCCAATCCTTCATCTAAAATACGGTATGCTTTATCCGAATTTTTAATTTCATATTGAGCTACTACCTCATCCATAAACACCGCATCTACTAAATTAATATCCATTTGCTGCAACGCCTCTATATTTGTAGCAATACTTGTAATTTCCATATTCGCTGCAAGTTCGGATTCAGTTAAAATATCTTGTGCCGTTGAACCATTCTGAACAATTACTTTTTTTCCAGCTAAGTCACTAGTGGAATTAATGTCACTGGATTCTGGAACTACAAATACCATAGCATTTTTCATATAAGGCTCTGATAAGTTAAATGTTTCTTCTCTTGATGGACTGACAGACAAACCATTCCAAATACAGTCAATCTTTCCGACACTCAAATCCTGTTCTTTTGTATCCCAGTTAATTGGCTCTTTCACCAGTTCTACTCCAAGTTTTTCACAAACTGCCTCTGCTAAATCAATATCAAAACCTACAATTTCATTATTTTCATCGGTATAACCCATTGGCTTAAATGTTGCATCCAAACCAAGTACGAACTTTCCCGCATCCTTTACTTTCTGCAAAGACAAATCCTCTCCGGATTCTCCATTTGTGGCAGTATCAGATGATGTATCCCCTTGCGATTCTGCGTTCTGACTGGATGCATTTTCTCCTGCACCACCACATGCTGTTAATAGCATGGCAGATGCTGCCATAATTACCGCAGCCGTTTTCCATAATTTCTTTCTCATAGTAACCTCCACTCAATCTCCAAAAATTTGTGTAACAGACTTTCCTAATTTCGTGCAACGTCTGACTTTACCTCACTACCATAACACATTTCGTTTACTTTGTAAACAGATTTTTACCTGCTACATGGGTACCATGCCCGTTTTTATCATACGGATATCGTTTTCCATAGACAAAATCTTTAAATACTACAATTCTATTTCCGAAATCTGGATGTGGATAAATTCCAGTATCTAAAATTGCAACCGTTATACCTTCTCCTGTATATCTCGCCTTCCTCACTATCTTTGTGTAATGATTCTTTTCTTCTTCTATTCCTACATTATTATATAATTGCTGTCGGCTAATATGATGCTTCCTCATACATTCTTCATCCATTTCATAAACTGCATTTCCATCTATAATTAACATTTTTACCTCCTAATGCTACGTTCATTACAATATAAATTCAGGATTAATAGAACTTTTCCATTCTACTCCTCGAATTCTATCTAAACTTTCATGCCCGCTTTGCGGGCACCATCATGATATAAAAGTCGATGTCTCCGTGCTATGCACTCTCGACATCGCTGCCCGTATTCGCAATCCAGGCAAATGCCTTACTTGCTCATACAGATCAGGTCATCGAATGACCATCCAGGACAGGATATAGCCCCCTGCCTGTCTGGTTATTGACGACACTTTTATAGTAAATAATATATTCAGTTTGGGATAATCTGCTGCCCTCACGCATATAGTTTTTTAAAGTATACAATGGAATGGAGGGATAACATGCTTTCTACAGAAGATCGCTACATGATGATAATGAAAGCCTCTCTTCCTTATCTATCTAACGACACAAGGAAGATATTTCTTACCTATCTAAAAATCAATCAAATTATTCATACATTACATGACTTTGATAAAGAACAAGAAGAAATCTTTTCCAGCTGCTCTGTAAATGAAGAAGATCGAGAAAGTGGATTAGTTCAAGCAATCCGCAGTTTTTGTACTCCAAAGGAACAAGAAATGATTGATATGATTCTTAACTTCAGTCAAGTAATGAAACTGTGGAAAGAAATGGAAGAATCACAGAATCTATAACTCTTCATGCTTTTGGAAAACGCATCCATTTCGCAAATTTATTAATTGGAGGGATATATGCAAAATGATAATCCAAATATCGCTTCCGAAAAGATGGAATTTTTGGCCTCCCTTATGAAAGAAGCCAATATGAAAAAACAAAATGAAGTAATGCCATTTTTAATGAGTATTGCTCAACGTGCCAATGAAAAAGGTATCCAATTTAGTGATGAAGAGACTGAAATGCTTGTGCGTGCAATGACTGCCAATATGTCTCCTGCCGAACGAAAAAAAGTAGAAATGCTGCGGCAAATGTCCAAACTGATTGGAAAACGCAAATCGCAATCGAAGCAATAGCAAAAGAAACCTCCACTGGATGTGCACATCATGATAAAAAAAGCCAGTAGATTTTTATATCTACTGGCTGATAAATTTTACATTATACTAGATCCGATATATTTTTCTTTTAATACCGTTCTCTTCGTTTTCTTTTTCGTATTATATATTCTATTTGAAAGAAGAATACAAGCAAACAAGCTCCACATGCTGCCATAACAATCACCCCAATTACTTTTTCTATTGGAATTCCATGAAAGGTTAACTGATTCATTTGAAGTTCTGCCCCATGTTCACTTAAGTATTGTTCAGAGATCATTGCTGTACTCATATTTTCGCTTGCATTTCCAAGCCATACATCCAACAACATAGCTGCATTCCTTAATTGACTATATGTATTCGATATGGTAATACGTACATGAGGAATTTGCCATTGTTCCCAGATCAATGATTCTTCTGTAAGCATTGGAATTGATATTTTAATTTGATCCGCAATGGACTGAATCTGCTTTCCCAACCATTGATATGCTTCCTGTTCTGTCATTTGTAGCTTAATGCTGTCTTGTCCTTCCATTGTGCTTAGAGAAATTGCTGCCACGATATTTGCTTTTTCTTCTTCTGTTAGCTGTGCTAAATACTGCCCTGTTCCCTGTATTGTTTCCACATCTGTAAGGAGGAAACGAACTGTGTATGGAAGCTCACTTTGAGATGCAAGTTGATTTGCCATTTCCAATAATACTCCTGCTCCTACTGGATTTTCTTTATAACATGCTTCTAAAATGATTTCTCTTTCACTCATCCCAACTCGCCGAAATACAATATTTTTCCCTATATAAGTATCTTCTTCCATGATTGAGAATGGATATTCGACTGGACGGTATCCCATATAACTAATTCGATCTAACAAAAAGTTTTGAAGAGTTTGCGATTGTTCTTCCATGGAAGAACCTGTCTCATATTGCTGTATTAATTGTTTTGTATAAATATTGGCATCTTCCCCATACTCGGATGCTTGTGCATAAAATGGAATGAAAAAAAATAAGATACTGAACAAGCCAAAGATTATACCGATCTTTTGTTTGATTGCTTTCATTTTCACCTCATATAAAGAAAGAATTCTGCAACCTAACCATATGGAGTTGCAGAATTCTTCTTTTCTAAAATCTATTATTTGGCAGGTTTCTGTACAATATTGATAATACGTCCTGGAACATAAATTTCTTTTACAATGACACCATTTAATTTATCTCCAAGCGTTTTTTTCGCAGTTTCAATTGCATCTTCTTTGCTAATATCGGCTGGAATGGTAACGGTTCCTTTTGTCTTTCCATTGATCTGAACTGCAATTTCTATTTCGTCATCTTTCAAATGTTCTTCCTCGTATTTTGGCCATTGGCTGTGGAATACACTGCCCGTTCCGCCCAATTGTTCCCAAAGTTCTTCTCCCATATGAGGAGCAAATGGAGACAACAAAATTACAAACGTCTTCAATGTTTCCTTATCAATTCCGCCCTGCTTCTTGGACAATTCAATCAACTTATTATTATATTCCATAAATCCAGAAATGACCGTATTTAAACTAAATTGCTCAAAACGAGTTTCAATATCGTATATTAAACGATGTCTCAACTTGATCATTTCCTTTGTAGGTTGAATATCCAAATCTTTGGAAGCTTGTACTAAATTCCAGAAACGATTCAGGAAACGATATACACCATCAATTCCTCTGTCATCCCATTCTGCATCTAATTCTGGAGGACCTACAAATAATTCGTACAGACGTAATGCATCACATCCGTAATTTTCTACCAAATCATCTGGAGATACAACATTACCTTTTGACTTTGACATCTTAATACCATTTTTACCATTAATCATACCTTGATTAAACAACTTTGTAAACGGTTCATCAAAATCTACGACACCAATATCATGTAAGAACTTTGTATAAAATCTGGAATATAACAAGTGAAGAACGGCATGTTCTACACCACCAATATACATATCAACTGGCAAATACTTGTCTGCAATCTCACGATTTACTAATTCTTTATCATTTTTATTATCCACATAACGTAAGAAATACCAAGAAGAACCAGCCCACTGTGGCATTGTATTGGTTTCTCTCTTTGCAGGTCTTCCACAAACTGGACAAGTCGTATTCACCCACTCATCAATCGCAGCCAGTGGAGATTCTCCTGTTCCTGTTGGTTCATATTGTTCTACTTCTGGTAATTCCAATGGCAATTGATCTTCTGGAACCGGAACACATCCACAATGTTCACAATGAACAATCGGAATCGGTTCTCCCCAATATCTCTGGCGAGAGAATACCCAATCACGCAGCTTGTACTGTGTTGTCTTCTTTCCAATTCCTCTTGCTTCAATTTCAATTGGAGCAGATTTCTTTAATTCGGCAGAATCTCTTCCTGTCCATTCTCCAGAATTAATCACAATACCAGATGCTGTGTAAGCTTCCTTTAATTCTTGTTCTTTTCCATCTGGAGAGATAACTTGAATAATTGGAATATTAAACTTCTTTGCAAATTCAAAGTCACGGTCATCATGGGCAGGTACACACATAATCGCACCTGTACCATAATCTGCCAGTACATAATCCGATAACCAGATCGGAATTTTGGCTCCATTTAATGGATTGATCGCATAGCTTCCAGTAAATACACCTGTCTTTTCTTTGTCTTGCATACGATCTACATTCGAACGCATAGATGTTTTGAAAATATAATCTTCCACTGCTTCTCTCGTCTCATCCGTTGCCAAGCTCTTTGCCATTGCATGTTCTGGAGCCAGAACCATAAAGGTAGCACCATATAACGTATCTGGACGAGTAGTATAAACCTTAATTGTTTCTTCCTTGCCATCCACTGCAAAGTCAATTTCAGCACCATTGCTCTTTCCAATCCAATCTGCCTGCATTTTCTTTACTTTTTCTGGCCAGTCTAATTTATTTAAGTCTTCCAATAAACGATCGGCATATGCTGTAATCTTTAACATCCACTGCTTTAAATTCTTCTTTGTTACTTCTGCTCCACAGCGCTCGCAGCGTCCATTGACTACTTCTTCATTCGCCAATCCCGTCTTACAAGATGGACACCAGTTAATTGGCATTTCCTTCTCATAAGCTAATCCTGCTTTAAACATTTTTACAAAGATCCACTGTGTCCATTTATAAAAAGCTGGATCGGTCGTATTTACTTCCATATCCCAATCATAAATCGCTGCAATTTGGTTAATCTGTTTCTTTATATTTTTAATATTTTCTGCTGTAGAAACAGCTGGATGTACTTTATTCTTAATCGCATAATTCTCTGCTGGAAGTCCAAATGCATCCCATCCCATTGGATGAATCAGATAATATCCTTGCAATAATTTATAACGGCTCCATACATCACTGATTACATAACCTCTCCAGTGGCCAACATGCAGTCCACTTCCTGATGGATATGGAAACATATCCAAACAATAATATTTCGGTTTTTTTCCATCATTCACATTAATTGGGTGTTCTTCCCAATGTTTGCGCCATTTGGCTTCTACTTTTTTGTGCATATAAGATGCCATAACAAAAATTCCTCACTTTCATAAAAATCCCCCTCGTCTCATCTTATTTATAGAGACGAAGGGGGAATTCGCGGTACCACTCTATTTCATATCATTCGATATGCACTCTTTTTCCGTAACGTGGAACTCCGTCCTGACTTACTAAAAGTTCTGCCAGGCTACTCCAAGACCAGTTCAATAATATGGGGTACTGTCTCACACCATCCGACAGCTCTCTGAAACCTTGCATTACCTACTACTTCTCTTCGTCGTATTTATCTATGGTAACGATTGTACACCATGCGAAAAGAATTTGTCAAGTACTTGAACTACTATTTTTGCTAAACACACCGTTCTCCACCCAAGTTCTACATACTTGACTATACTTCTGAAAGCTGGTCATTTACTACACGCTCAATATGCATTGCTAAATATCCAATTTCTACTTCGTCTAATTTACATTTGAGACTCAGTCCAATTTCATCGCAAATAAGCGTTGCTGTCTGAAATGCTTCTGGAAACTTAACTTCCATATAGTCGTTCATATTTAATTTTAACTGCTCTCCACTCATCGCACGTGCGACCATATAACGTACATGATTCATTAAACGGTTATATGCCAATGACATAACATCAATTTTCTTTCCAGTCTGTTTCTCCACTAAAGAAATACATTCTTTCACTGCTCTCGCAATCTGCATCGCTTGGGATACTTTTTCATCCTCAATCGCGGAATGGATATGCAGTGCAATATAGCCAATTTCATGCTGATCAATCTTAATTTGCATTCGCTCCCATAGTAACGATTCGATACATTGTGCTACTTTATATTCCTTATAAAATAATACCCGAATATCATCCGTTAATGGGTTACTGATTTGCTCACAGTTTTGGATCCGTTTGATGGCATATTCAATATGATCCGCCATTGGAAAAAGGATCGTTCGATCAATTTTCCCAAATACTTTTTCTGCTTCATTCAAAACCGCATCAGCAAGTTCAAGGCAGATCGGGGAAACTGATTTAATAATCTCTTTTGCTTCCCCTCTCTCGGTCAACTCTTGTAACGAATATACAGTATCTTCTGGCCTCTTTCCTATTCGTTCACTTACCTTCTTGCCAAAACCTACTCCTTTCCCCATGATCAGATATTCTTTGTTATCCGTCCATATTGCAATGACTGAATTATGGTTTAAAACTTTTTTAATTCTATACATATCTCATCCCACTCACATTGATCTTTATTCGTAAATGTCAACTGCAAAAAGGGCTTCTCCTGCCTGTACATTTCCTTCCTTTAAAAGACGAATCCTTTGATTATCTCCTAATTCCGTACATAAGATTGGAGAGACGATGGATGGTGCATTTTTCTTTAAATAATCCAAATCCAACTTCAGCATCGGTTCACCCTTTTTCACCTTTTGTCCGTTTTCTACAAAAACTTCAAATCCTTTTCCATTTAATTTCACTGTATCAATTCCGATATGAATTAAGAGGCTCACTCCAGAGTTTGTTACAAAACCAAGTGCATGTTTTGTTTCAAAAACGAAGCAGACTTCTCCGTCTTCTGGTGCTCTTACAATCGGATCAACTGGAGTTACGACTGCACCATCGCCCATCATTCTGCTGGCAAATGCTTCATCTGGTGCAGTTGCCAAATCCGCTGCAATACCTTGGATTGGACTTGAAATAATAATGGATTCTACTACTTTTTCTTGCTTCTTTTCTTCTTTTTTCTCTTCTACTACTTCTGCTGTTTCTGTACTTGTATATATTTCATTTGGTGCTGTTTCTAAGTAATCTTCCAAATTGGATTTAATTACCGTTACATGAGGTCCATAAATAACTTGTACACCATTGCCTTTATGCACTATACCTGATGCTCCTGTAGATTTTAATAACGCATCATTTACTAATTCTGCATTATGTACTGTACAACGAAGTCTTGTCGCACAACAATCCACATCACTGATATTTTTCTTTCCGCCAAGACCTCTTGTAATTGTCTCACTGACAGAATCTGTGCTTGCTTTTTCAGCACCTGCATTGTTTCCTTCTTTTCTTGCATTCACATCCGCTTTTGTATATAACTTCGTCTCTACATCATCTTCTTCTCGTCCAGGTGTCTTAAAGTTAAACTTTTTAATCAAGAACTTGAAAGTAAAATAATATAAGAAGAAATATACAATACCAGCTGGAATTACCATCATCCAGCTTGTCTTTTCATTTCCCTGCAAAATTCCGAATAGGAAAAAGTCCAACAATCCGCCTGAAAATGTCAGTCCTACGGCAATGTTTAGCATATGTGCAACCATATAGGCAGAACCTGCGAATACTACTTGTACTGCAAATAATGCTGGTGCTACGAATAAGAAGGAAAATTCAAGTGGCTCTGTAATACCAGTCATCATACATGCTAATGATGCAGACAATAATAAACCACCTGCTACTTTTTTCTTTTCTGGCTTTGCACACTGATACATCGCAAGTGCTGCTCCTGGCAAACCAAAAATCATAAAGATAAACTCACCAGAGAAATATCTTGTTGCATCTGAACTAAAATGTGCCACATTTGCAGAGTCTGCCAGCTGCGCAAAGAAAATATTCTGTCCACCCTGAACTAACTGGCCTGCTACGTCCATTGTTCCACCCACTGCTGTCTGCCAAAATGGCATATAGAACACATGATGTAATCCAAATGGAATTAATGCTCGCTTAATTAAACCGAAAACTAATGTTCCAATATATCCGCTTCCAGTTACTAAATTTCCTAATGCATAGATTCCGTTCTGTACCGCTGGCCATACAAAATATAATGCAATTCCGACAAACATATAGACAATCGTGGAAATAATTGGAACAAATCGAGTACCCCCAAAAAATGATAATGCATTTGGCAACGCAATTTTATAAAAACGATTATGCAATGCTGCAACACCTAATCCTACGATAATGCCGCCAAATACACCCATCTGTAATGTTTGGATTCCACATGCAGAAGCAATTGTTCCGTCCAACACGCTTTCTGCGATCTGGCCATCTTCCAGAATCTGACCTGTAATTGTCAGCATCGCATTAATCGCTGTATTCATTACAAAGTAGGCAATAACAGCAGATAATGCTGCAACTTCCTTTTCCTTCTTTGCCATACCAATTGCAACTCCTACTGCAAAGATCAGCGGTAAGTTGTCAAAGACTACACTTCCTACTTTGTTCATAATAATAAGTAACGCATGAAGAAGTGTACCATCTCCTAAGATTTTTTCCAATCCATATGTAGCAATTGTTGTCTCATTTGTAAAGGAACTTCCGATTCCTAACAATAGACCTGCAACTGGCAGAATTGCAATCGGCAGCATAAAACTCCGTCCAACACGCTGCAAAACACTAAAAATTTTGTCCTTCATTCTCTTTTCTCCTTTCTAATTGGGAAATCGGATGAATGCATATTTATGTACAATTTTGCAGCCTAAAAGTTTCTCAGACAAACAAAAAAGACATTAAATACACATAAACATCCAACATAATGATTATGTATAGTGAATGCCTCCGTCTGAGTAACATACTATATCTTAAATATAAATTAACATTTAATTCTCAATTTGTCAAGTATTTTTTTAGCAAAACTTATAAAACAATCAAATTCCTTCGATTAACTACCTTTCAAAATGAATAAAAATATTTCTATTCATTGATTTTTTATATACATGGAAAAAGCAAGTCTACTCAAAAATTATTAGAGACTTGCTTTTTATTGTGGTAATATGCAAAAAGAGTTTTCCATAAAAATCTATAGTATCATGAGCTTAAAAAGCATCTTTCTACATAATATCTATCGATTGTGATACATATTATAATTCTTTATTATTATTTTCATAAATAAGCTTTCCGTTTATTATTGTGTAAAGCGTATTTGTAAACACTTCCATAGGGTTTCCATTGAATATTGCAATATCTGCATCTTTTCCAGGTTCCAAGCTTCCCACCTGATGATCTACCCCGCATATTTTAGCGGCATTAATTGTAATTGCCTTTAATCCTTCTTCCATTGAAAGTCCTTGTTTTACTGCAAGACCTGCACATAATGGTAAGTATTTAATTACGGATACTGGATGATCAGTAGTAATTGCAATTAGAACGCCTACCTGGTTTAAAATATGATTTGTTTTAAAGCTCATATTTTGTAGTTCAATTTTCGATCGTGCAGTTAAACCAGGACCAACGATCGCTGGAAAACCCGATTCTAAAATTTTATCTGCAATCAAATGTCCTTCCGTACAATGATCCAATGTCAGATTCAATCCAAATTCTTTCGCAATACGAATTGCAGTAAGAATATCATCCGCTCTGTGTACATGAGCTTTCAAAGGAATTTCATGGTTCAATACTGGAATCCACGCTTCCATCTTTAGATCAATTTCCCCTAAATTTCCACTTTCTTTTTGCTTTTTATAATGATTCGCTTTTGTCAGTTCTTCTCGCAGCATAGCAGCAATTCCCATGCGGGAACAAGGCATTTGATCTTTATCTCCATAATTAGTTTTCGGATTTTCACCAAATGCTACCTTCATCGCCGCTGGAGCTTTTACAATCATATCATCAATACATCGCCCTTGTGTTTTAATAAAAGCAAATTGTCCACCTACTACATTAGAACTTCCAGGTCCTACCATAACAGAGGTAATTCCTGCCATAATTGCTTCATGAAATGCTGCATCCATTGGATTTATAGCATCGATTGCCCGAAGATCCGCTGTAATAGGAGTCGTCATTTCATTACAATCATCTCCTATAATCCCATGTTTATCTTCTGTAATTCCAATATGACAATGAGCCTCTATAATCCCTGGCATAACCCAGGACCCATTCACTTCCAAAATCTTATTTTCATTTTCTCTTTTATAGTCCTTCAAGTCCTCCATTGATCCAACTGCTTCTATTATATGACCATTTGTTCGAACGAATCCATTTTCATATACTTTTCCAGCCATAGTTAATATTTTACCATTCAAAATCAGCATCGTCATTCCTCCAAGTATAATAATAATACAGTCACACATGCTATACTATTAACAAGTCTCCATACAGATAAATGTATATTAAAACCACATTTTTATAAAAAATAAAAATTTTAAATATTTTTAATTTATTATTAGTATTTTTTAGACAGACATATCTATAGCTGGATTTAGTATCTGTCATTAGAAGAGGGTTATACATAATAAAGAATAACTTACTTTTCCCCATATTACCTCCTTCTCATAAAATACTGAGAATATTGTATCTCTTTCTATATCTTCTATAAGATTTTAGGAACGAAAAAAGAGATGCTGTACAACTATTTTATACTAATTGTGCGACACCTCTTTTTCATTAATATTTTAGGAAAATTATCCCTCTAAAAGCATTGAATCATTCCTTGATTTACACAAACCATTCTGGCTCTTTTCTCTGAGAATATTTTTTCCAGAATGCAATTCGAGCGACTTGATACACAGATCCTCTAAATTTTCTAGCACCAGTCGGACAGACCTGAATACATGCGGTACAGCTAATACATTTCTTATTATCTGTAATTCTTGGATTGTCCCGATTAATTGCATGTGTCGGACATACATGTACGCAGCTTCCACAAAAATTACATTTTTTATTTCCCATAGGTTTTAATGGTATATCTATCACTTCTTGATAAGGATGATTTCCTTTTATTTGTAGGGGCTTTAATTCGCTAATAGGATATTTTCGCAGTTTTTCCATACATTTCTTACTAAATAGATCAATTTTTTTCTGATCTTCTTGATCAGGTCTTTCCTTAGCAACATTTGGAAAAATACTATGCTGTGCAATAAACGCACCTGCACCTACTATCACAAATCCCTGTTCCCTCAACAAATCACATAATTCCAACAATGCATCTTCGTACTCTCTATTCCCATACACAACTACTGCAATTGCCGCAGTATTCGTTCCTTTTAAATTACGCAAGCTCGGAATACAAATCTGTGGAATCCTTCCTGCATATACAGGCATTCCAACGATAAGTAATTCTTTTTCTTTGCAAATCACAGGTTCTGTAATTTTTTTTCGTAACAGATGATAAATCTCTCTGTCCTTACTAAATCTTGCCGCAATTCTTCCTGTTATTTTCTGCGTTGTACCAGCAGGACTAAAATCAATCTGTTTCACTAATTCATTTTTTCTCTCTATTCTTTTATCTCCCATAATAGCCACCTAATATAACTTATTAATACAATATTGAATTGTATTTTTTCCTTTCTCTGATAATGTCAGAAATTTTTTCACTATTATAGCACAACTATATAAAAAAGAAAAGAGTATACATTCTATATGAAATACCATATAGAAATCGATTAAACGATTTATTATTGAAACAAAAGAAATCCCCATTTATTTCTCTAAGAAATTAAAACAAGGGATTTCTTTCATAAAGTCAAAGTATTTTAGTCTTCTGTCTTTGCAGCTCTTGCTTCTACTTCTTTTTTCTGGATATCTCCAGGAGCTTGTTCATAGCGTGCAAATTCATATTTAAATTCACCGATTCCGCCTGTCATGGAACGAAGATCTGTAGAATATCCAAATAACTCTGACATAGGAACATCTGCAGTAATAATTTGCTTTCCGCCAGGAATGTGATCCATGCCAAGTACACGACCACGACGTTTATTCAAATCTCCCATAACATCGCCTGCGTAATTATTTGGTACTGTTACTTGTAATGTAGCAATCGGCTCCAATAATACTGGAGAAGCTTCCATAAACCCTTTCTTAAATGCTAAAATTGTTGCCATCTTAAATGCCATTTCGGAAGAATCAACTGGATGATAAGAACCATCCACTAATGTTGCTTTCACACCAACTACTGGATATCCTGCCAAAGGTCCCTTTAATACGGATTCCTGTAGTCCCTTTTCTACTGCTGGGAAATAGTTCTTTGGAACTGCACCACCAACTACTCGTTCTTCAAATACATATGGTTTTTCTAAATCACCTGATGGCTCGAATTCAATTTGAACGTCTCCATACTGTCCATGTCCGCCTGACTGCTTTTTATGTTTTCCTTGTACCAATACTTTCTTGCGGATTGTCTCACGGAATGCAATCTTTGGTTTGGATAACTCTATTTCTACTTTATAACGATTTAGTAACTTACTTACTACCACATCAAGCTGCTGGTCTCCAATACCATAAATTAATGTCTGACGATTTTCTGAGTCATTGACTGTCTTCAAAGTCAAATCCTCATCCATTAATTTGCCAAGTGCTGTAGCAATCTTATCTTCATCACCTTTATTCTTAGCCTTATATCTCATATAAGTATAAGGAATGGAGATATCTGGTGCCTGATACAATACAGTTGCCCCTTTACTAGCCAATGTATCTCCCGTTGTAAGCTGTTCAATTTTTGTTAAAGCTCCAATATCTCCGGCATGAAGTTCGGATACTTCAATTGCTTCTTTTCCTCTAAGTACATAAAGCTTGGCAGCCTTATCTTCTCTTTCTTTATTTACATTGTAAATCATATCGCCTGCTTTTAACACACCTGTTACAACCTTAATCATGGAATATTTTCCAATAAATGGATCCACAAGTGTCTTGAATACTTTCGCAGAAGTATGTTTTGTGCAATCATACTGCAACATTACCATTTCACCATTGGATGTATCGTTACCATAAATTGGACGCTGTGCAGGTGATGGGAAATATTTTTTAATTGCCATTAAAAGCATTTTCATACCTTGTGCATTGATACCAGATCCCATTAATACAGGGACAATCTGTCCATCAATAACATGTTCACGCAATGCGATAGAAATCTCTTCATATGTAAACTCTTCACCTTCAAAATACCGCTCCATATATTCTTCATTTGTTTCAGCTACTGCTTCAATTAAAGCTTCACGGCTGATTGTCAAATGTTTCTCAGAATAGTCTGGAATCTCACATTCCTCATATTCACTTGTATTGCCAATAAATCTTCTTCCTTTCATCTTAACAACATTGACAAAGCCTACAAATTTTTCATTCTCACGAATCGGAATATGGAATGGCGCAATCTTACGTCCAAATTTTTCATTTAATTCCACTGCGATCTGTCGGAAACTTGCTTGATCATCGTCCATATTTGTAACAAAAATCATACGTGGAAGATTATACTTTTCACAAAACTCCCATGCTTTTTCTGTACCGACCTGTACACCAGATTTACCATTTACTACAATGATTGCTGCATCAGCTGCGCTTAATCCCTCTTCTACTTCACCTACAAAATCAAAATATCCAGGAGTATCTAAAAAGTTTACTTTTATATCTTCGTATTCAATTGGAACAACGGATGTACCAATTGAAAATTTACGCTTAATTTCTTCTTTATCAAAATCACTAATTGTATTTCCATCGTCTACTTTACCAAGACGATTTGTTACACCTGTTATGTATGCCATAGCTTCTATCATTGTTGTTTTTCCAGCACTGCCGTGTCCAAGCACTACTACGTTACGAATTTGTTTTGTTTCATAAATATTCATTTTGCCTTCCTCCAATGCAAATTATTTAATAGGGAATCTTCCCCGTACTGCTATGAAATAGATGGTCTTACTGGCCTTTTCATATCTTGATTATAATTTTACTAAATTTTTTGTAAAATTTCAATATAAACCTACAATTTTAACAAATATTTTTTCATAAATTTTTTATAAACTCATCTCTTTTTCTATTTTTTCCTTCCTTTTTTATTGTTTTCTCATGTATCCATACTAAATTTTGACATAAAACACTATTTTATAAGATTTTCCGTTTTTACAGAGACATTGCAGATGATAATACACAGAACCACACGATAATAACAAATATTCATACTCTGATCTGCTATTCCCTAATTAACGATTTTAACCATATATCATTCACAGTTTAAAGCGATAAAGCGTTGACAAAATTTCTTTTTTGCATTACAATTTACTATAAAAGTGTCGTGAATGACCAGACAGGCCGGGAATTTATACCCTGTACTAGATGGACATTCGACGACCTGACTCGTATAAGCAAGTAGGGCTTTTGCCTGGATTGCGAATACAGGCAGCGATGTCGAGAGTGCACAGCACGAAGACATCGACTTTTCTATCACAGTGGTGCCTGCAAAGCAGGCATGAAAGTTTATTCCACCCATGATTGACACGGTTTTCAATCGTTGGTCTTATTTTTTAGTAGATGAGTGAAAAAATTTTTATAGAAAGGAAAACTTTAAACACAGTCTTTTCACTCTTTGTGTTTGTATTTCAATTTAAATTATTCTTAAATTGAGGTTTGGTATATATTATGAGAACTTTTGGATTTATAGGTTTAGGATTAATTGGCGGTTCCCTCGCAAAAGGAATTAAACGCTTACACCCAAACGATCACATTATGGCATACGATCATGCTCAGGAAACACTCCAGATAGCTTTGAAAGAACATATTATTGATACCATTCTGACCGATATCGATGAACATATTTCAAGCTGCGATTTTGTCATCTTATGTACTCCAGTCTCGTATAATGTTTCCTATTTAAAAGCAATTAAACCATTTTTAAAACCAGATACAATTCTCACTGATGTAGGAAGCACAAAAACATTAATTCATGAACAGATCATTGAACTAGGACTAGAAGACTATTTTATCGGAGGACATCCAATGGCTGGTTCTGAACGCAGCGGTTATGAAGCCTCCAATGATCATCTTGTAGAAAATGCTTACTATATCATTACTCCTACCGCCAAATCAACTCAGTCACAAATTGATCGTATGATTTCTTTTGCATTGGATTTATCTGCAATTCCAATGGTTTTAGATTATAAAAAACATGATTACGTTGTAGCTGCCATTAGCCATCTACCTCATATTATTGCATCTTCTTTAATTAATCTTGTTCGAGATTCTGATACAAAGGAACAAACAATGAAACAAGTTGCAGCTGGAGGATTTAAAGATATCACAAGAATTGCTTCCTCTTCTCCAATTATGTGGCAGCAAATCTGTATGGAAAACAGCGAGAATATTATCCATATTTTGCTGGATTATATTTCATCTTTAAATCGTATTGTAAAAGTAATGGAAGAAAAAGATAGCGATGCGATCTTCCGCCTTTTTGAAGAATCTGGAGAATATAGAAATTCCATTCCTGATCGTTCCAGTGGACCAATTAAAAAGGAATATTCTCTATATTGTGATATCGTGGATGAATCAGGTGCTATTGCAACAATTGCTACTACACTTGCGATCCACCAAATTAGTATTAAAAATATCGGTATTATCCATAACCGAGAATTTGAACAGGGTGTATTAAAAATTGAATTTTATACAGAACAGGCATGTATGGATGCCGCTAAACACCTAACTAGCTGTAATTACCAGATATATATGAGATAAAAAATTCGCATCACTGAAATACAAAATGTATTTGAAAGGCATGGTATAAAATTATGAATTTTCATCGAGTAAAACAACTTCATGGGGAACTTACAATTCCTGGAGATAAATCTATTTCACACCGTTCGGTTATGTTCGGCTCCATCGCCAAAGGAATCACCGAAATTCAAGGATTTCTCCCAGGCGCAGACTGCATTTCTACGATTAATTGTTTTCGTAAAATGGGTGTAACAATTGAACAAAATAATTGCTCTGTTATTGTACACGGAAATGGGTTACACGGACTTGTAAAACCTGATTCCATTTTAGATTGTGGCAACAGTGGAACTACAACTCGTTTAATTAGCGGTATCCTTTCTGCTCAAAACTTTTCTGTAACTTTAACTGGAGATTCCTCAATTCAAAAACGTCCAATGGCCCGCATTATTGATCCACTTCGTATGATGGGAGCCGACATTACAAGCGTAAATAACAATCAATGTGCTCCACTTCATATTAATGGAGCTCATTTACATGGGATTCATTATGATTCAAGAGTCGCTTCTGCTCAAGTAAAATCAGCAATTTTATTAGCTGGATTATATGCAGATGGTCCTACAAGTGTAACAGAGCCATATGTTTCCCGCAATCATACAGAATTAATGCTGAAAGGCTTTGGAGCTGAAATTTCCTGCAATGATACAACCGCCACCATCCATCCTGCTACAGAGTTGTATAGTCAGCATATTACCGTTCCAGGAGATATTTCATCTGCTGCATTCTTCCTTGCCGCTGGGCTTCTTGTTCCAAATTCAGAATTATTAATTAGAAATGTTGGTATTAATCCAACAAGAGATGGAATGATTCGCGTTTGTAGAGAAATGGGCGGGCATATTACATTATTTAATCAAACAAATGCAGGCGGAGAACCTGCTGCTGATATTTTGGTTTCTTCTAGTAACCTAAAAGGGATAACGATTGAGGGATCTCTTATCCCTACCTTAATTGATGAACTTCCAATTATTGCATTAATGGCATGTTTTGCACAGGGAACTACAATTATTAAAGATGCCGCTGAATTAAAAGTAAAAGAATCCAACCGTATTGCCGTCATGGTCAAAAACCTCACTGCAATGGGCGCAGATGTTAAAGAAACCGAAGATGGTATGATTATCCATGGTGGAAAGCCATTGCATGGTGCTATTATTGACACTAAATCCGATCACCGTATTGCTATGACCTTTGCCATTGCTGGAATTTTAGCAGATGGGGAAACAACGCTTCAAAATCCTGAATGCGTTACGATTTCTTATCCAGAATTTTATAATGACCTTAAACGCTGTATTCAATAATCGTGGATCAATAGCAGAAACTACAATTAAAAAATCCAAGTCATTATAAACGCTCATTGTTTTATAATAACTTGGATTTTTTTACCCTTATTCCATAATTGTTTCATTATCTATTTTCTGCCTCTATTTCATCAATCAACTTTCCAGCTTTTAAAGCTTGATAAATAATATGCTGTGTATTTTCTGTAATATCGGAAAGATCTTTTTTCTCATATGGCTGATTATTTAAAAATGAAACGGAAAGCTGCATTACATAACGTTCTTCTCCCTCCATCTCATCTGCCATTTGTTCTCCTGCAATTCTCATATCTTTTAACGTTTTTTCTCGACGTGCAATAAGCCCATTTAATGTCTCCAGAATAATTGCAAAATGATCCATATCCCAACTTGCCAAATACAAACACTTACATAATCCACCTGTAAAAAAAGAACAGTTTTCATAACAGTCAACTGCCTCTCGAAAACGATCTTTATGTTCCTCATTTTCAAATAAATTTTCACGTTCTAATATATTTGTAACTACTTCACTCCACTTCATAATTTATCTTATCCCGCCTTTTCCTCAGATTGTAAAACAAAAGAAACCTCCACTGGAGCTTTCTTTTTCATATCATGATAAGAAGAAGACTATCCCAAAAGTCCTAACTATACCTTTTGGGACAGTCTTTCTAAAATATTTATTTATCTCTGGACACGTCCTGAACCGTCTCCGCCAACCAAAGAGTCTACATCGGCTCTTGTTACGAGATTGAAATCACCAGGAATTGTATGCTTTAATGCAGATGCAGCCACACCATATTCCAATGCATCTTTATAATTCTTTCCATCTACAAATCCACAGATAACTCCACCAGCAAAGGAATCACCACCACCTACACGGTCTACAATTGGATTAATTGTATACTTTTTGGAATGATAAAACTCCTTGTCATCACGGGAATAGATACATGCAGACCATCCATTATTTGACGCAGAATAACTTTCTCTTAAAGAACTGATTACATACTTAAAATTAAACTTATCTACCATTTGTTTAAAGATATCTACATAACCAGCTAACTCTAATTCACCGCTTGTTACATCCGTATTTCCTGGCTTAAATCCAAGAACTTTTTCTGCATCTTCTTCATTGCCAATACATACATCTACATATTGCATCAGGTTTGTCATAACCTTTTGTGCTTTTTCAGAAGACCATAATTTTTTACGGAAATTTAAGTCAACGGATACTGTTACACCATGAGCCTTCGCTGCTTTTAACGCTGCTTCTGTTACTTGGGCAGCTTCATCTGAAACAGCTGGTGTAATTCCTGTAAAATGGAACCAATCTGCACCTTCAAAAATTGCATCAAAATCGAAATCTTCTGCTTTTGCAGTAGCAATAGAAGAATGTGCTCTATCATAAACTACATTGGATGCTCTCATAGAAGCACCTGTCTCTAAGAAATAAATACCAAGTCTTTCTCCACCTTTTGCAATAAACTTCGTATCTACACCATATTTTCTTAAAGCTGCAATTGCACATTCTCCAATTGGATTTTCTGGAACTTTTGTCACAAATGCTGCATCATGTCCATAATTTGCTAAAGAGACAGCTACATTTGCTTCTCCTCCGCCATAGTTTATATCAAATTCGTCTGCCTGAATAAATTTTTCATTTCCTGGGGTAGATAATCTTAACATAATCTCACCCATTGTAATCACTCTTGCCATTTTCTTTTCTCCTTAAATGTTTCTCTATATTTTTAAGTCAGCATAAGGGATAAGTCCCTGAGCTGTCAGTCTATTGACGACACTTTTATATTAAATTAAGCACGTCCCTGAGCTTTACGAACTGCTGCTACAAATTCTTCTGCTTTTGCAGTTACTGCTGCATAGTCACCTGTTTTTGCACCAGCTGTTAAGTTAGAGCCTGTACCAACTGCTACTGCACCTGCTTTCATCCATTTCTCTACATTATCTACATCCACACCACCTGTTGGCATAAATACGCCTTGTGGCAATGGTCCACGAAATGCACTGATAATAGATGGTCCAAATGCATTGCCTGGGAAAACTTTTATTACATCACAGCCTAATTCTAATGCTGATACCGCTTCTTTTACTGTCATGATTCCTGGCATAACCGGAATTCTATAACGATTACAAAGTTTTACCGTTTCTTCATTTAAGGATGGAGATACGACATATTCTGCACCTGCTAAGATGACAGCTCTTGCTGTTTCTGGATCTAATACAGTACCTGCTCCAATTACAACATCGGTATCTTTATACTTAGCAGCCAATGCCTTAATAATATCAACTGCACCTGGAACAGTCATAGTTACTTCAATAAAGTTAATGCCACCTGCTACAATAGCGTCAATTAACTTCTCTCCCTGCTCCTGATTTTCTGCACGAACAACTGCCACAATCCCCTCTTCTTTTAATTTTGTGATTACTTGTTCTTTGTTCATAGTTCACTTCTCCTTTTTAGTGCTAAAATTCAAACCTAGTAAACCCCTTAGGTTCTATTCTTATTCTAATCAAATATTGTCCAGTTGTCAATGTCTGATTAAAAATTGATTAACGGAAATCTGATTCCTTCTTGTCTAGGGATTGTAAAAATATAAAAAATGCGTTAAGATTAGAAAAGAAAAAAACTCATAGGAGGTTATTATGGATAAAATTGCAAGTTTCCAAGTAAATCATCTAAATTTACTTCGTGGAATTTATGTTTCTAGAAAAGATACAATAAATGGTCAAACATTAACAACTTTTGATATTCGTATGAAAACACCGAATAAGGAACCTGTTATGAATACCGCAGAGATTCATACAATTGAACACCTTGGAGCTACTTTTTTAAGAAATCATCCTACCTATAAAGATCAGACCATTTACTTTGGTCCAATGGGCTGTCGCACTGGTTTCTATGTTATTTTTGCAGGTGATCTTACGTCCTTAGATATTATACCTGTTATAAAAGAGCTGTTTGAATTTATCATAGACTTTAAAGGAGAAGTTCCAGGAGCAGATGCTCGTTCTTGCGGCAATTACTTGGATATGAATCTCCCTATGGCCAAATATGAGGCTCAAGTCTTTTATAAAGAAGTATTATGTTGTCTGCGCCAGGAAAATTTGGAGTATCAGCCATGAAAAGAATTGGAATTATTGCCGCAATGGAAGAAGAAATGTCAGCCGTAAAGGAAAAATTGGAACATATGGAAACCAAACAGCTTTATGGAAAAACTTTTTTTATCGGTTTCTTATCCAAAAAACCATGTGTTCTCGTCAAATGCGGGATTGGCAAAGTAAATGCTGCCCATACGACTCAGCTTATGATCGATCATTTTTCTCCATCTTATATTATTAATGTTGGCTCAGCTGGTGCATTAAACTATAATTTAAACTATCTAGATATTATTATTTCTACTGCATGCATTCAGTTTGATTTCGACCTGACCGTATTTGGAAGAAAACCTGGAGAACTGCCAGAACTTGGCCAATACTTAAAAGCGGATTCACATTTAATTGAATTAACCAAACAAGCCATTACTGAGACTGATTCTTCTCATGGCATTATAACTGGAATTATTGCTACAGGTGATCAGTTTATCAATGATCCAACTGTAAAACAGTCCCTATATAATCGGTTTCAGGCTCAGTGTGATGAAATGGAAGGTGCTGCCATTGCTCAGGTATGTACGCTTTGCCAAGTCCCATTTGTTATTATTCGTTCTATCACAGATAAACCAAATACCAAAGCCAAAGTAGATTTTTATGATTATTTAGAACAAGCTTCTACACGCTGTGCTCAGTTCTTAGAAAAAGTCGCTCAGCTAATCGAATGCTAACTCATACTAGTTAAGGAGGAGATTTAATGGACAATTTAAATAATTTTATTCGTATCCTATCAGGCAGTTTTAATAACCATGAACAGTTCAAAGAGCTGCAAGAGAAAGGAATTGTTAATTTTCCATTTGCGAAGCATATTAACACAATATGCAACGACAAAATCACAAATCTTCCAGAAAATTTCAAGGGATACTTTCTCTTAGAAGAAAGTTATTATACATTAAATGGTAATACTCATGCATCCCCTCATCTTTTTTTATTCACAGAAGAAAATGACGGAATTAAACTAACCTCTTACGAAATGCCAAGTGGTTATAACAAAGACAATTTCGCCTATGAACAATTAAATCCTATTGATTACAACGACCTAAGCATATCTCAGAAATTCACACCAGCTATTTATAAGCAAAACAGTGGCATCTGGGAAGGCGGCAGTATAAGCATGTTTTCTCCAGTGCTTAAATTTACATTATATGAACGTTTTTCAGAAGAACAACTGGAAGTCTCAGAATCAATGGAAGTAAACGGAAAAAGAACATTTGGATACGATGAACCAATCATTTATAAAAGAGTGAAATAAAAAAATCTATCACGATAACAAAAAACCGCTGTATTAAGCAAATATATAAATATTGCCTAATACAGCGATTTTTTAAATAAAAATTTTTCTGTTCTTATTCATCCCAGTTATGATATACTTCTTGAACATCATCGTCTTCATCCAATAAATCCAAAATACGATTCATCTGCTTAATGTCCTGTTCACTTGTTAATTCTACCCAAGTCTGAGGAATCATCGTTACTTGTGCATCTGCCATAGCAATGTTTTCCACTTCCAGAGCTTCACGCACTGCTGAAAAATCTTCTGGATCGGTAATTACTTCATAGCTGTCTTCTTGTTCCGAGAAATCCTCTGCTCCTGCATCAAGTGCCATCATCATCAGATCATCTGCCTCTAATTCACAGTCTTCTTTAGCAATAATAATCTGTCCCTTTTTATCAAACATAAATGACACACATCCAGTTGTTCCAACATTGCCTCCGCCCTTTGTAAATGCATTACGTACATTGGATGCTGTACGGTTTCTATTATCTGTCAATGTTTCAACAATAATCGCCGTTCCATTTGGACCATATCCTTCATAAGTAATTGACTCATAGTTCGTTGCATTTGCATCTCCTGCTGCCTTCTTAATACTTCTGTCAATCGTATCATTTGGCATATTGTTTGCTTTTGCTTTTGCAATTACATCACGTAATTTACTATTATTAGCTGGATCTGCTCCACCTTCTTTTACCGCAACTGCAATTTCTCTTCCAATTCTTGTAAAAACTTTCCCCTTTGCAGCATCGTTTTTCTCTTTTTTGTGTTTAATATTGGCAAATTTGGAATGTCCTGACATATTCAACGCTCCTTTATTTCTAAAACTCAGTTTTATTTTTTATATCTCCAGGCTTTTCATAGATTTCTATTTTTAAACGCAGAACAGATAATTTCTTTTCAAGTTCACTTGCATTTCATTATAATAGACTCATTTCGCCCTATATTAGATTTTTTCTAAATTTGAGATAAAATTTCCGCATATATTTTACCACTGTTTTTATGAGTTTGCAAGCAAATCCTACTTGACGAACAGCGCAAATATTGTCAGAGGACACAGAATTTCGTTTTGTAGTTTCATTTGGTCAGATTTTCATGAAAGAAAATGTCCAGAGTGTATTCTTATTATGTATTAATATCCAGACTGATACAGAGTGCCCGATCTACTTTCTGAATCACATTCTGGTCCAAATGGCACACTTTTTCTCTTAACCTTTTTTTATCAATTGTTCGAAGCTGCTCCAATAAAATAACAGAATCTTTTACAATTTCGCAGCTTCTTGAATCAATTTCAATATGAGTCGGAAGTTTTGCTTTATTCATCCTAGAAGTAATTGCTGCACAAATGACTGTAGGGCTATGTTTGTTACCTATGTCATTCTGAATAATAAGCACTGGCCGGATTCCTCCTTGTTCAGAACCAACCACTGGCCTTAAATCTGCATAATAAATATCTCCACGTCTAATAATCACTGAATTCACACTCCATTACTTGTTGATAATTCCAGTATCTCCCAAAGTATCAGTGTGTATTCTGAAATCTATCGCCGCAATTCGACAACTACGCTAATCATTTAAAATCAATATATTGATCATGAAAATAATCCTTTGTCCCTATGATTTTTCCTCCTGCCACGTAAACTCTTGGAATCCGTTTTCCAAGATCACATACAAATTCATAATTAAATGTTCCTGCTAATTCTGCTAGTTCTTCTACTGTAATCTGTTCGTTCTGATCCTTTCCAATTAAAGTTACAGTATCTCCTTGCTGTACCTCTGGAATATCACTAACATCCATCATAAATTGATCCATACAAATACGTCCAATAATTGGTGCCTTCTTTCCTCGTACAAGTGCATAGCCTTTATTTGAAAGAGCTCTTGGATACCCGTCTCCATACCCAATCGATACTGTTGCAACTTTGGTTTCTTTCTGCGTTACAAAGGTAGCTCCATAGCCAATTGGAGTCCCCCTTGAAACTGTCTTTAAATAACTTATAATACTCTTTAATTCCAATGCAGGAGTCAGGCGGACATTTTCTTTCTTTACTTCTTCCGAAGGATAGAGTCCATAAAGTGCAATGCCCGCACGAACCATATCAATATTCGCTTCTTTCAGATCAATAATTCCTGCACTATTAGAGCAGTGTCGAATCGGAATACGAATTCCATTGTCTTCCAACAATTGCAGCATTTCTTTAAACATTTGTATTTGTTTTTTTGCTTCTGTTTTGTCTGCCATATCTGCAGTTGCCATATGAGTAAAAACTCCCTCTATAACAATATTCGGAAGTGCTTTTATTTTCTGTATCAACGTTAATATTTCATCAGCCGAGCGGAGTCCAATTCTCCCCATACCTGTGTCCATTTTTATATGTACATAAGCATTCTTTCCCAACTTTTGCGCTGTCTTAGAAAGGAATTCAACTTCCTTCCATTCAGAAACAGTATAACGAATCTCTTGTTCCACAAGAGATTCAAATGCTTCCTCTGGTACATAACCAAGCACCAGAATTGGCTTTATAATATGATGTTCTCTCAACACCCATCCTTCTTCGACTGCTGCAACTGCATATCCCCACACAAGATCTTCGACTGCTTTTGCAACTGGTACACTTCCATGCCCATACCCATCTGATTTTACGACACCGCAAATCATTGTCTCTTTTGCAATATTGGCCTTCATTGCTTCCATATTTTGACGAATCGCATCTAAATTTATGGTTGCATAAACTCGCTTATATTGTTTCATCTTAATTGAATCCTTCTTTCATCACTCGGCAGTTGAATGTACTGCCTGTTTTGTTAACGTGCTATGCAAAAGAAAGCTCCAGTGGAGGTTTCTTTTGTTACTGCTGAAATTCCCTGAATTAAGTCAGACGCTCTCATACTGTACTCACCATATTGCTCCTTTGCCCAATCTCCAGCCAATCCATGTAAATATACTCCTAAACATGCAGATAAACGGGCACTGCATTCTTGCGCAAGCAAACCTGCAATGATACCAGTTAATACATCTCCACTTCCTCCAACAGCCATACCACTATTGCCACTTTTATTGATATATAAACCAGATTCTCCATCTGTTACAATCGTCCTTGCATCCTTGCAGACAGCAACGATATTATGCTGCTGTGCAAACTGTATTGCATTTTCAGGCAAATTTTCCTTTAACTGTTTAATGGACTTATCTGTTAAACGGCTAAGTTCGCCCAAATGAGGCGTTAAAATCAGGTCTTTCCTATCATAACACCATTTTTGTGATTTGACTAGAAGATTTATTCCATCTGCATCTAAAATTAATGGAACACTTCGATTTGTCATAACATAATCTACCAATTTTCCTGCATAGTCTGACAATGACAAACCAGGTCCAAGCACAATTACATCTGCAAATTTCAAACATTCATCAATACACTCCCAATCAATCCTATTACAATCATAAGTCGTCATTACCGCTTCTGGAAGCAACGTTTGTAAAATCTGCCGATTTTCTTCCACAGTTAGAATCCGAACAAGTCCCGCACCCATTGCATATGCTGCCGATGCAGATAGATAAGCAGCCCCTGCCATATTTTTAGAACCAGCAATAACCAGAACCTTTCCAAATGTTCCTTTATTTCCATTTGCCAGGCGATATGGAAGCCTTTTTAAATCTTGTTTCGTATAGGTAAATGCTTTATTTTCGATCTGCTCCAAAGCTACACTTGGAAATCCAATATCCTCAACTACTAATCTTCCTGTATATTCTGCTCCTGGATAAAGGATATGACCCATTTTTTGGTATCCAAATGTTACCGTAATATCTGCCCGTACTGCTGTTTTCATGATTTCCCCTGTATCTGAGTGAATACCAGAAGCAATGTCTACTGACACAACAAGAGTCTTCATTTGATTCACCTGATGAATCGCTTTTTCAAACACACCCCCTACATCTCTTGTCAATCCAATGCCAAATAAAGCATCTACTACTATTTTATATTCTTTTTTTTCAATATATTCTTCTACTATGTTCTCTTCTGCTGCTTTAATAGAAATTTGTAGAGAATCTAAAATCTTTTTTTGACAAATCCATTCCTTGGTTGCTTTTTCTATCTTACCAAATACAAGTATATCTACAATCGAATAACCTTTTTGTTTCAACATCCTAGCCACTGCCAACCCATCGGCTCCATTATTTCCTACACCTGCCAGTATCAATACAGGCATCTCTGGATTGGTTACTGCTACAATTTCTTTTGTCACTGCCATTGCAGCACGTTCCATTAATACAACAGATGGAATTCCTATCGTCTGAATCGAATATTGATCTACCATCTGGGCTTGTTTTCCTGTTAAAATATACTCCATATTTACCTCCTAATTCCACATTTACCGTGGCACCCTATGATTTACTTACAAATAACATAAAAATAGCTGTGCTCTAATTATCATCCAAAGAAACACTGATTTGATTTCTCATATTGACATATAACGCCAATTAGGACAACTTCTCGACACACAGCTTTTTACCATTATTTTACAGCAGCCTTTTCTTATTCCAAAATTACATTAGCAATTGCATAATGCCTCTCATGTGAAATTGTAACATGAATACAAGTTACACCTAACTGCTCTGCTCTTTCTTTTGCTTTGCCATAGAATTGAATATACGGTCTTCCTAGATCATCCCTTAAAACAGCAATCTGCTCTAGACCAAATCCTCGAAATCCAGTTCCCAACGCTTTCGCGGCAGCCTCTTTTGCAGCAAAATTGCCTGCTAGTGACTCGACACGATGTACACACGCTCTTTCTTCTTGGCAGAAGTATTTTTGTAAAAAACGAGCATTTTGGATTGCTTTTTGAATTCGTTGTATTTCTACAATATCAATCCCTATCCCTAAAATCATAAATTACTCCAACTCTTTATTTCTCTTTTTTACTGGATGATCCATACGATAAGATAAACGCATAAGACTTTCTGAAAGATGCACGTTTTCCACAACAACATTTTTAGAAACACTTAGATCTGTATGAGCAAAATTCCATATTGCTTTAATTCCATATTGTACAAGTCGTTCCGCCATTACTTCAGCCTTTAATTTTGGCAATGTCAATGCTGCAATTTCAATTTGATTCTTTTGAATATATTCTTCTAAATCCTCAATTGGATAAACTTCAATTCCTCTAATTGTCATTCCAATCAATCTTGGATTAATATCAAACATACCTTTTACAAAAAATCCACTGCGTTCAAAGTTTGCATAATTTGCAATTGCTTGTCCTAGATTTCCAGCACCGATTACAATTAAATTATGTTGTCTGTCCAAACCTAAAATCTTGCCAATTTCCCCATGTAAATAAGATACATTATAACCATATCCCTGTTGACCAAATCCTCCAAAATTATTCAAATCTTGCCGGATTTGTGAAGCTGTTACCTGCATCCGCTCACTTAACTCATTCGATGAAATCCTCTCTACTCCTTCTTGCATTAAGTCCCCCAAATAACGATAGTATCTCGGCAATCGTTTAATTACCGCCTTTGAAATTGGTTTGTTCTCCACTTTAATCCGCCCTTCCTTGTTCGATCATATATATTATTATAACTTTTTGACAAAAAAATGTCAATCAGAAATAAGAAACTGTTCCGAATGCCTATTTTTCACTAAAATTTTGCCATTATACTGGACATCATTCTGGTTTTTTAGTAAACTAGAATGCGGTTACTTTTATTTTTATAACGACAGGAAGTGAAATTATGATATTAGCCTGTAATAATATTAGCAAATCATTTATTGATAAGACAGTTATTACGGATGCCTCTTTTCATATCGAAGAACGAGAAAAAGCAGCCATTGTAGGTGTAAATGGATCTGGAAAAACAACTCTTCTGAAAATTATTATGGGAATTATACCTGCCGACAGCGGAGATGTTACGATCGCAAAGGGCAAATCAATTGGATATCTTGCACAGCACCAAAATTTACAGAGCGGCCGCTCTATATATGAAGAAATGTTAGATGCAAAACAATACATCCTCACATTAGAAGAAAATATCCGAGATTTAGAAATAAAAATGAAATCTGCTTCTGGTAGTGAACTAGAAGAAATGCTCTCACTTTATTCTAAAATGCACCACCAATTTGAATTAGAAAATGGATATGCATATCAAAGCGAAATTGTAGGAGTGCTAAAAGGACTGGGATTTGAAACAGAAGAATTTGATAAAACCGTTGATCATTTATCTGGAGGGCAAAAGACACGTGTATCACTTGGCAAACTTTTACTCTCTAAACCAGATATTTTACTTTTAGACGAGCCAACGAATCATCTAGATATGGAATCCATTGCATGGTTAGAAAACTTTTTAGTGAACTATAACGGCAGTGTAATTATCGTCGCACATGATCGTTTTTTTCTTGACAAAGTAGTAACGAAAATTATCGAGATTGACCAAACGCATGTACGCACATATATTGGCAACTATAGTGCATACAGCATAAAAAAACGTGCGGTTATGGACGCTTTAATGAAACAATATATGAATCAGCAACGAGAAATTAAACACCAAGAAGAAGTTATTACAAAGTTAAAATCATTTAATCGCGAGAAATCTATCCGCCGTGCCGAAAGCCGCGAAAAAATGCTAAGTAAAGTAGAGCGCCTTGACAAACCAATGAGCGACGACGCAATTATGAATCTTAGACTCGAACCGAATATACTGAGCGGAAATGATGTCTTGAGCATTCGTAATTTAAGTAAATCTTTTGGCTCTCGTCATCTTTTCTCTAACATAGATATCGAAATTAAACGAGGAGAACGTGTTGCTATAATTGGTAACAATGGAACTGGCAAAACAACACTTTTAAAAATTATCAATGGTTTGATTCCAGCTGATAGTGGAACAATCACACTTGGTTCTAAAGTACATGTTGGTTATTTTGACCAAGAACATCAAACTCTTCATATGGATAAAACAATTTTTCAAGAAATTTCTGATGACTATCCAAGTATGACAAATACACAAATTCGTAATATACTTGCTGCATTCTTATTCACAAACGATGATGTATTTAAGCCAATCAGTGAACTAAGTGGTGGAGAGCAGGGACGGGTATCTCTCGCTAAACTTATGCTTTCAGATTCTAACTTTCTTATTTTAGACGAGCCAACCAATCATTTGGATATGATGTCAAAAGAAATTTTAGAACAAGCATTAAATCGTTATACTGGTACATTATTATATGTATCTCATGACCGTTATTTTATTAATCAAACCGCAACTCGTATTTTGGAATTAACTGGGGATACTTTTATTAATTATATTGGAAATTATGATTATTACCTAGAAAAAAAAGATATCTTGACCCAAACTGCGCTTGGCAAACAAGAAAATTTGACCCAAATTCCAGAGGAATCCTCCTCAAAACTCAATTGGAAACAACAGAAAGAACGTCAAGCAAAAGAACGAAAACGTCAAACAGAATTAAAACGAATTGAAGATACAATCACTCATTTAGAAGATCGCAATGAGGAAATTGATGAACTTCTAACCCACGAAGACATATTTACTGACGTAACTAAACTTATAAAACTAAATAAAGAAAAAGAAGAAATCCAAACAAAACTGGAAACTCTTATGGAACAATGGGAGAATCTTGCGGAATAACAATTTGAAAGAGCTCCCAATCTTACTTGTTATCAGGATGCGCTAGATCCATTTTTGTGTGAAAACCAGACGAAACACAGTACAAGTTTCATCGGTTTCCGTGCAGCAGCAAATGGAAATACGGGTATTTCCGCTTGCCATATGCTTTCCCACAAATAGAAAGAAGGAATTATAAAATATAATTCCTTCTTTTTGTTATCGTGATATGCAAAAGGAAGCTCCAGTGAAGGTTCCTTTTGTTAACCATTGTATTTTTATATCTTATCGAATTAAGTCTCCATTATCCAAACACATAACAAGCGATTCTGCTGTCGCAATATTCGTGGCTAGTGGAACATTGTACAGATCACAAACTCTTGTAATCTCTTCAAGACTCATACCGTCCGTTTTGTTTTCAAAACTCGATGAATGAAAGAAGATCACCATATCAATACCGCCATTTGTAATTTCATTTTGGAATTGTTTATCTCCTCCCATAGCGCCTGGAAGAAATTTCGTTACAGTCAAACCTGTTGCCATTTCAATACGCTTTGCTGTCATACCAGTTGCATATAAATGATGTTTCTTCAGAATCCCTTTATATGCAATACAGAAATTCTCCATTAGTGCTTTCTTATCATTATGCGTAATAAAACCAATATTCATTATTATCTTCCCCAATCTACCGCTAGTCTACAGTTCGGTAACTATTGCGCATTCCGATCCTGTATTATAATGTTTCCTCTTTGATTATACCATACTTTGATGAGTTTTCAACAATTTATTTTTATTTTTTTATTTTTTTTTGACTATATTCACACGAACCAATACAAATCTCTCATTTATTATTGTATAGAGTGAAAGGAGCTGTTGAAAATCAACAGCTCCTACCTTATTACTGCTGCGTTGGCTGACTCAGCATTTGAATTACATCATCAATATTCTTATCAGAGGAATTAATTACTTCTAATAAACGAGAAACTTTTTCTTCTTCTTTTTTGGCAATTAATTCTTTTTTCTTTGCTTTTAACTCTTTTAGCTTTGTTTCCTCTTCCATAATTTGAATTTCTACTGCATCTAGCTGTTCTTCAATTGTTAAATTAACTGTCTTTTTTCTTCCTCTTGGCATATCAATAAAACCTCCTGATCTTAAATATAATCTCAATTAAGATTACTCTATTTAATACTATAGCATATTTTTTCCATATATGCTAGTATTTTCACATATTTATTAATAATATTTAATAATTTAACAATTAATAATTTCATGCAAAAATATCATTAATATGCCACTTTTCACTTCTTCTCTTTTATTTCACTATACATTTTTTATCAAAAGAATTATTCTTCTTCTTGCAGTTTACTTAATTTAGCAGCTTGATCTGCAGCAATTAAACTGTCAATAATTTCAAATAAATCTCCATCCAAAATAGAATCTATTTTATATAATGTTAATTTAATTCTATGCTCTGTCACTCGCCCTTGAGGGAAATTATAAGTTCGAATTTTTTCTGAGCGATCTCCTGTACCAATTTGACTTCTTCGCTCTTCCGCTTCTGCATTTTGTTTCTTTGCACATTCTAATTCATACAGTTTTGCACGTAATACACGCAACGCCTTATCTTTATTTTTTAACTGTGATTTTTCATCTTGACAAGAGATAACAATTCCTGTTGGAATATGGGTTAAACGTACCGCAGAATCTGTCGTGTTGACACATTGTCCTCCATTACCTGATGCACGGAACACATCAAATTTACAGTCATTCATATCAATTTGAACATCCACTTCTTCTGCCTCTGGCATAATTGCAACCGTACTGGTAGATGTATGAATTCGTCCTCCACTTTCCGTTTCTGGAACACGCTGTACCCGATGAACTCCACTCTCATATTTTAGTTTGGAATAAGCTCCATGACCACTAATCATAAATACGACCTCTTTCATACCGCCAATTCCACTTTCATTAACATTCATTGTCTCTACTTTCCAGTGATTACGCTCTGCAAAACGTACATACATACGATATAATTCTGCTGAGAAAAGAGCGGCTTCGTCTCCACCTGCTCCTGCACGGATTTCTACGATAACATTTTTGTCATCGTTCGGATCTTTTGGCAATAAAAGAATCTTTAATTCCGTTTCATAACGCTCAATATCTTTTTTGGCCTGAGATAATTCTTCCTTGAGCATTTCGCGCATTTCCTCATCATTTTCTTCCTCCAGCATTAAAACGCTGTCTTCAACCGTCCGTTTCGCCTCTTTATAAGCTTTATACGTCTCAACAATCGGGGCTAAATCAGATTGTTCTTTCATTAATTTACGAAAACGATTTTGATCTTCAATAACATATGGATTATTTAATTCCTGCATCAGCTCTTCGAATCGAATTAAAAGATCATCCAACTTATCAAACATTTTTTTCAAATCCTTTCTTATATAACAATCAATAACTATAATTTAAACTTAATAAATAATCTAAATTTTAATAAAATTTTTGTTTTATAACGATATAATCGCGTTAATTATCTTCTTGCTTTTACTACCCGATTTTTTCCAGATAAATCTGGAATTACAGTAATCTCTTTGTATTTATATTTCTCTAATATATCATAGACAGCTTCCGCTTGATCATATCCAATTTCATAAAAAATTTTTCCGTTTGAATTTAAAAAATTCACCGCAGACTCGCTAATCTTTTCATAAAAATATAATCCATTATTCGGGCCATATAACGCTTGATATGGTTCATATTTTTTTACTTCAGGTTCCAAAGTTTTAATCACTTCTTTTGGAATATAGGGAGGATTCGAAACAATAATATCATATTTTTTGGTTATTGTTTCAAATAAATTTCCTTGATAAAATTGAACTTGCACCTCCGCTCTTTCTGCATTTTTTTTAGCAATATCCAATGCATCAACGGAAATATCTGCCGCATCCACTTGTTGAAAAGAACCTAATTTCGCTAAGCTAATCGCAATACATCCAGATCCAGTACAAAGATCTAACACAGTACCTGTTTTTTCTTTTAATACTTCTTCCACAAGTACCTCTGTATCTTGTCTTGGAATTAATACTTTATTATTTACAATAAATTCAATTCCCATAAATTCCTGTACACCTAATATATGTTGTAGCGGAATTCTCATTGCTCGCTTTTTTAATCGTTTTCTATATTGCTCTAGCAAAGCGGGTTCCAATTCTTTTGGACGATTCCGTTCCATCAAAAATTGTGTCCGATTGATAGAGAACGTATCACTTAACAGATACCAAGCATCTAACTTTGCCTCCACAATCCCTGCGACTTCCAGAATTTTTTTCCCTTCTTCTAAGAGTTGTATATATGTGGTCATTTTCATCACCCTTATCGTTTACTTGATCTGCACCACTTAATGTTGTGCATACTTGGAATTGGGCGTTGCTTGTTCGTTCAAATAGGCTCTCCAATCAAATACTGCCTCTACTGCACAGATCGCAACTTGAATCATACTGCGATCTGGTTCTTTTGTTGTTAAGTTTTGAAGCCATAAGCCTGGACGGCTTAATAAATTGATTATTACATTATCTGAATTTCCAGCTAATCGTAAAACTTCATAAGAAATACCAGCAATCACTGGAACAAGAATAACACGACTAAGCATACGAAGCCATAAGTTATCGACTCGTATTACCATAAATAGTAAAATACTAATCAACATAACAAATAACATAAAACTAGTTCCACAGCGTTTATGCTGCTTAGAACTTTTCTCCACATTATCTACTGTCAATTCTAACCCATGCTCAATACAATTAATGCACTTATGTTCCGCTCCATGATACATATATACTCTTCGTATATCTTCCATACGAGAAATCAGAGTAACATAGCCAATAAAAATAAGTAAACGCACAATTCCTTCCAATAATCCAGCAAACCATCCATTTCCAATGATTGGCTTGATCAATCCAACTAGAAACACCGGAAGAACCATAAAAATTGCAATTGCCAATACAATTGATATCGCTACTGTAATTCCCATAATAATTTTTTCTAAGTTGTCTCCAAAAAGAGCAATTAACTTTTTCTCAAACTTAGAAGGTTCTTCTTCCTCTTCCTCATAAAAACTAGCAGCATAGGTTAATGTTGACATTCCAAGTATCATAGAATCAATAAAATTAAAGATACCACGTATAAATGGAAGACGAAAAATCTTACACTTGGATGCAATTCCTTTATAAGTTTCTTTTTTTACTTCAATTGTATGATCTGGCTTTCTAACAGCAACTGCATAATTTTCTCCATTTTTCATCATAATGCCTTCAATTACTGCTTGACCACCAATACCAGATGATTTCATAACATCCTCCTAACGTAAATAGGTATAAAAAAGGCTGAGATTATTCATCTCAACCTTAGTTAAAATCTTACTTTGTAACGCCGTACTTACGGTTGAACTTGTCGATACGTCCACGTGCTGCGGCAGTCTTCTGCTGTCCAGTATAGAAAGAATGACATTTAGAACAAACTTCTACGTGGATTTCTGGTTTAGTAGATCCTGTTACAAATTCATTACCACAGTTGCATACAACCTTTGCCTGGTAATACTTTGGATGGATACCTTCTTTCATGATCTTCACCTCTTTATATTTACTATCGCTGGTTTCCAACCAGCGACCAACGCTTGTATTGTAACATACTTTATTATGATATGCAAGTAATTTTTTTGTTTTTTTACATTAATGTTTTCATAATATATGCATAAATTACTTGACTATTATTCGACCAATTATTGCACATCTGTGCTGCCTGTTCTTCTCCTGGAACAGCCACATTTAATTCCAAAAGTTTCGATTTTCCTTCCCTCACTTCACAATGTACAATATAATCATGATTTGTAGACTTATAATAATCTGCCACAATTCCCGTCTCATTACGCAATTTAAATTTATTTTCCTTTATAAATTCATCTAAGTCTGCCACAATAGCTTCCGAAAGCTTATTTCCAAAAAAATAAAATGCTTCTTCTCCTTCTTTCGTCATTTCATAGCGTGATGTATTACGTATTGTTTCCACTTTAATTAGATTGGCCTCTAATAATTCATTTAATACTCTTTGAAATGTAAAATAATTCGTATATTCCTTGTCTAGAAAGAATTCTGACATTTGACCATTTGATAATGGAAACTTTACTTTCTTTAACATGTATAGCACCATTAATTTATAAAGTGTAATCGGTTCGGACATCTTCACACCTCCAAAATCCGTCCCTGCCACGTATTTCTTATCTTTAGTTCATGATGAATTTCATTTAACACCTGCATCTTTCTTGTACTCCAAAGTGGTGCAATCAACAGATCCTTTGGACCATCTCCAGTCAGACGATGAATCACAATTTCTGGAGAAATACGTTCAATACAATCTACAACAAGTGACACATACTCTTCTTCCTCAAGCACTTGGAAATTCCCAGCCTCATAATCCAATGCCAAATCCGTTCCTTTCAAAACATGAAGCAGCTGCAATTTAATTCCTTGAATGTCCTGATGATTCAAATAATGAATGGTTGCAAGCATCTGTTCCTTTGTCTCATTTGGCAATCCAAGTATTACATGTACAATTACTGTCAAACCTTTTTTCCTTAGTTGGCTACATGCATCCTCAAAGCAACTTAACTTATATCCCCGTCTTATATAGAATGCAGTTTCTTCCCAGATTGTCTGTAAACCAAGTTCTATCCAAACTGGCTTTACTTGATTGAGTTCTGCTAATAATTCTATCTTCTCTTCATCCAAACAGTCTGGTCTCGTTGCAATGGAAATTGCTGCTACTTTTGGATGCTGAATCGCTTCGGTAAATATCGCCCTAAGCCGTTTTACTGATGCATATGTATTTGTATATGCCTGAAAATAAGCCACATACGCATTTGCATGAAACTTAGAAGTGCCAGTAATCCCCTGCTCAATCTGCTCAGTAATTGTACATTTTTGATCTCCAGCAAAATCTCCAGATCCTCCTGCGCTGCAAAAAATACATCCGCCCGTACCAATTTTTCCATCACGATTTGGACAGCTCATTCCTGCATTCAGAGCAACTTTATATACTTTACATCCAAATGTTTGCTGTAAATAATAGTTAAATGAATAATATGGTTTTTCTCCCCAGCGTCTCATCGTACAATATGATCTTTTACCGCACTGCTTACTGCGTCAGCTACACGCGGATCAAATGCTGCTGGAAGAATATGATTTTCACTGAGTTCCTCTTGTGCAACCAATCCTGCAATTGCATTGGCTGCTGCCAACTTCATTTCTTCTGTAATTGCAGTGGCACGACCTTCTAATGCTCCACGGAAAATACCTGGAAAAATTAATACATTATTTACTTGATTTGGAAAATCGGAACGACCTGTCCCAACTACTTTCGCTCCTGCTGCTTTCGCTACATCTGGCATAATCTCTGGAACTGGATTTGCCATGGCAAATAAAATCGCATCTTGATTCATACTAGAAACCATCTCTGCTGTTACAATATTTGGAGCGGATACTCCAATAAAAATGTCTGCTCCTTTTAATGCATCCGCCAAATTTCCTGTTTTATGTTCCAGATTGGTAACTTCCACCATCTTTTCCTGCATCCAATTTAATCCTTCCATACCTTTGCAAAGCATACCAACTTTATCACACATTGTGACATGAGAAAATCCATAGGTTAAAAGTAACTTTGCGATCGCAATTCCTGCACTTCCTGCCCCATTAATTACTACTTTACAGTCCTCTTTTTTCTTGCCAGTCACTTTTAATGCATTTATAATACCTGCCAATACAACAATCGCTGTGCCATGTTGGTCGTCATGGAAAACTGGTATGGTCAGACGTTCTTTTAAACGTTCTTCAATCTCAAAACATCTCGGCGCAGAAATATCTTCTAAGTTAATTCCACCAAATGCTGGAGCAATTCTTACAACTGTCTCAATAATTTCCTCTGTATCTTGTGTATCCAAACAAATTGGAACTGCATTAACATTTCCAAATTCTTTAAATAAAACTGCCTTTCCTTCCATTACAGGCATTGCAGCCAAAGCTCCTATATTTCCCAACCCTAAGACTGCACTTCCGTCTGATACGACTGCTACTGTATTAGACTTTATTGTGTATTGATAAGCTGCTTCTGGATCTTTTGCAATCACTTTACATGGTTCTGCAACTCCTGGAGTATATGCCAACGCCAGGTCCTCACTGGTAGAAACTGACATTTTTGCTTTTGTCTCTAATTTTCCATTCCATTTTTTATGAAGTTCTAAGGAACGTTCTGCAATTGTCATGTATGTTACCTCTTTTCTATTTATTATCTTTAATAACTATAACAATTTTGGAAAAGTTCGTCAAGCTCACATTATCTATAAAGATGGGGAAAACTTTTTTCCGTTTCTTATACTCAAAAAGATAAACAAACTTTCCGCAGCAAAAAAAAATAATATTTTTACTTTATTTTTCTTTACATATAGTATATACTACCAGTATAATATGTAAATATGCATATCTATTCTTTGAGAGGATCTATCAGGCACTTGGCCAGACGGCAGAATCTTACTTCTCTGCTTTTATAATAGAATTATTCTCAAACATAGTTTATGCTAGAGTTATTTATTTACTCTTTCATTTCTTTTTTTGAACGCAGTTTTTCGCGTTCTTTCCCAAATAATCAATGAAACAAATAAAGGAGTTTATTATGCGTGAAAAATTAGCAAGTCTTCCCCTGTCCGAATTACGGGCAATCGCAAAAGAAAAGGGAATTCGTGGTGTAACTACCATTCGCAAATCTGATTTAATTGAAAAAATTTTAACTACAGTAGAAACAGAGTCTACTGAATCAGCCCCAGCTGAGACTGTACAACCTGTACAACCACCTCAACAAACACAGCCGATACAGCAATCTCCAACGCTTCCTCAATCTCCATATGGACGTTATTCCAGCCGTTTCAATAATAATTATCAAAACCGTACTTATGAAATTAAAGAACTCACAAAAGATTATCGTGATTCCAATCGGGATTATTCTGATGCAAAAGATTCTTTTTCTGATAATCGTGAATTTCGTAATAATCGAGAATTTCGGAGCAACCGTGAGTTTCGAAGTAGCAGAGACTATTCTGATAGCAGAGACTTTCGTTCCAACCGCGATTACTCTGATAACCGCGAGTTTCGTTCTAATCGAGACTATTCTGACAACAGAGACTTTCGTTCCAACCGTGACTATCCTGACAACAGGGAATTTCGCGTGAATAGAGAATTTCGTTCTAACCGTGATATGAAAGATATGCGTGAGCGTGAATTTAAAGATTCTATCAATAATAGAGATTCTTATGAATTTAAAGATCGAGAACGTTTAGAATTTAATCCTACTGATCTCTCAGATTTAGATAGTGGAGTTGCTGCATATGGAATATTAGAAGTAATGCCTGACGGTTTCGGATTTATTCGTTCTGCAAACTATCTGCCAGGAGACAATGATGTCTATGTTTCTCCTTCTCAAATTCGCCGCTTTAATATGAAAACTGGAGATATTATATCTGGTATGCGCAGGGTTAAATCTCCAACAGAAAAATTTGCAGCTCTTTTATATGTCAATGCCATCAATGACCGTGATCCAAGTGAAGCGGAAAAAAGAACTTCCTTTGAAGATTTAACTCCAATTTTTCCAAATTCTCGTTTACATCTGGAAACCGATGATATTTCTATGCGAATTGTGGATTTAATTAGTCCAATCGGAAAAGGGCAGCGTGGTATGATTGTTTCTCCTCCTAAAGCAGGAAAAACCACATTATTAAAACAGATTGCAAAAGCAATCACTACAAACGATCCAAGTCTTCATCTTCTCGTTCTTTTGATCGATGAACGTCCAGAAGAAGTTACCGATATCAAAGAATCCATTGAAGGAGAAAACGTAGAGGTAATTCACTCTACTTTTGACGAAACTCCAGAACATCATAAACGAGTTGCTGAAATGGTATTAGAGCGTGCAAAGCGTCTTGTAGAACATAAAGCAGATGTTATGATTCTTTTAGATAGTATCACACGACTTGCCAGAGCTTATAATTTAACTGTAACCCCAAGCGGCCGTACATTATCTGGCGGCTTAGACCCTGCTGCATTAAACATGCCAAAACGCTTTTTTGGAGCAGCCCGCAACATGAGAGAAGGCGGCAGTTTAACAATTCTTGCTTCTGCCCTTGTTGAGACAGGAAGCCGCATGGATGATGTTATCTTTGAAGAATTCAAAGGTACTGGTAATATGGAATTGGTATTAGACCGAAAACTTTCTGAAAAACGTATTTTCCCTGCGATTGACATTCTTCGTTCTAGTACACGCCGAGACGATCTCCTCTTAACCCCAGAAGAGTTAGAAGCAGTTAATACGATTCGCCACAGTACAAGCGGTATGAAACCAGAAGAAAGTGTGGAAAGAATATTAGATTTGTTCTCTAAAACCAAAACAAACCAAGAGTTTGTACAAATAGTAAATAAAACACATCTTGCATAAACAAACCCACTTTACCAATTATAATCTGTATTGCAGTGATCACCGAATCATCATATAAAAAATATACTCATTCGGCTTGTCATTTGCATAAAAAAAGTAGCCAGTTCACAATATTACTGACTACTTTTTTTGGTTTACAGAATCAATTGTATCTAAAATTCCTCTTATCTCTTCTAATTTAAATGGGGTACTTCTTACCTGAATCACAATGAAATATCCATCTTTTTTCCTTGCATAGAAATCCGTAAATTTATCATTTCGGATACTTGTTTCCATCTTTCGATAAGTTTCTGAACCAAGTGCTACATCTGACCAGCCATTAATCTGATTATTTAGTCCTTCTGGAGCTTCTAATTCTTCAAACTTTTGCTCCAGAAATGTGTCAATATCGATTTCTTTTTCTGGTTTTTCATAAAAAATATAAATGGAAGAATCCCAATCATCTAACATAAGTATTACATCCCAAATCTGATTTTCTTTCATTGTTACAAAGAGCGGAAATTGTTCTCTTGTAAAGATAGCAGCACTTTTCGAAACGGTCATTTGAATATCGGACCATTGATTTGTAAATGTAGTATAATTCCAACTACCTAGATGTGTAAGATTCAGATTGGATGCCTCCACTTGACTCTCTTGAACATTTGAATCTGTTTCTAATGCAGTTTTTGTTTGTTCCTTCTCAATTGAATTACTCTCCAAATCAACATGAACTGCCTCTCTCTCTTCACATCCTCCTAAAAGTAGTAAAAGAAACATTTGAATTATTATCCATTTTCCCTTTTTCATACTCATCCTTCCCCCTTTATGAGATAAATAGGATCATTACCACTTTACTATTAAACTGGATTATTTATTTTGCTGCAACGGTATGGTGTTTTGCCATATTATTTTCCAGATTTAAAAACAATCCAGATTTCTTTAACGCTGGACGTGCTACTGCATAAACCATCGTAACTAAAATAACAGATACTACTGCATTAATAAAAGTAGCCGCAGTTCCCCATTTTGCCGAAATAGAAGCTAATTCTTGAGGAATACCTAATATATACTGATTATAAAAATATCCTACAATTGGATCAAAAATCACATTAAATGCCAGACCACCCATTGAAGCTAATACCGTCCACTTTATAATATATTTCTGATCATGTTCTTCACTAATATGTGCAATTTTATGCGCAATCAAACCCGTAATTAATCCGATACAAAGTTTTAGTATAAACGTCTTCGGTGCACTTGTAATATAGGCTGGATTCATTAGATCTGCAATCGTCATACCAATAGAGCCTGCAAATCCGCCATATGCACCACCTAACAGCAATGCACATAACACACAAAACGCATTACCAATATGTAGTGCGGTACCACCTGGAAGTGGAATTTGCAGATACATAAATGCAATATAACTTAATGCTGCAAATAGCGCTGTTAAAGCGATCTTTAAAATTGTTTGATTCATATTTTTCACAACAGTCATCTCCTCTTAGTTTTTAGACTGCATGAAGTATAACATAAAAGTGGATATATGAACATATCCACTTTTTATCTTTTTATGCATACCAATTATGCATCTAACTTTGCTTTTAAATTTTCTGCAATTGCTTGAATGAATTCTTCACTATTTGCAACCGTAACATTTTCCAAAGAAGTCATTAATGCTAAATCTTTTGTCATTGTACCACTTTCAATTGTCTCGATAGTAGCGGCCTCTAATTTATCTGCAAAATCTTCCAATTCAACAATTCCATCTAGTTCTCCACGTTTTCTAAGAGCTCCGCTCCATGCAAAAATTGTTGCAACTGAATTTGTAGAAGTTTCTTCTCCTTTTAAATACTTATAATAATGTCTTTGTACCGTTCCATGAGCAGCTTCATATTCATAATAACCTTCTGGAGATACTAATACAGATGTCATCATTGCTAAAGATCCAAATGCAGTCGATACCATATCACTCATGACATCTCCATCATAATTTTTACATGCCCAAATATATCCTCCCTCAGAACGAATCACACGGGCTACTGCATCGTCAATTAGTGTATAGAAATATGTGATTCCTGCTTCTTTAAATCTTTCTGCATATTCTGCATCAAATACCTCTTGGAAAATATCTTTAAATGTATGGTCATATTTTTTAGAAATCGTATCTTTTGTCGCAAACCAAAGATCTTGTTTTGTATCCAATGCATAATTAAAACAGCTCTTTGCAAAACTTGTAATTGAAGCAACTGTATTATGCTGTCCTTGAATAATACCAGCCCCAGTAAAGTTATGGATTAATTCCCTTACTTCTTCTCCAGCCTCATTTGTATAAACTAATTCACATTTTCCAGCTGCTGGAATCTTCATTTCTGTTGCCTTATATACATCCCCATATGCGTGTCTGGCAATTGTAATTGGTTTCTTCCATGTCTTAACATTTGGTTCAATACCTTTTACAATAATCGGTGTACGGAATACAGTTCCATCCAAAATAGCACGAATTGTACCATTTGGACTCTTCCACATTTCTTTCAGATTATATTCTTGCACACGAGCTGCATTCGGAGTAATTGTCGCACATTTTACTGCAACTCCATATTTTTTCGTTGCCAATGCCGAATCTACAGTCACCTGATCATTTGTTTTATCACGAGATTCCAATCCTAAATCATAATATTCTGTCTTTAAATCTACAAATGGAAGTAATAACTCATCTTTAATCATTTTCCATAGAATTCGAGTCATCTCATCTCCATCCATCTCTACTAATGGTGTCTTCATAGTTATTTTTTCCATCACTAATCCTCCATTTCAGTTTCACTATCTCTTCATCTAATTCCAGTGATACAATTCTCACATAGCCCATTATACAAGTAAATACAGTTTTATGCAACTAAAAATACAGTTTTCTCTTAGAATATCGATATTTTCCCTATCTTATATTTGAGATATGTTCTTAACTTCTATGGACGGATAAAAATATGCAATAATTTCTTGCCAATTTTTCCCTTGCATTGTCATCGCATAGACTCCATTTTGACTCATGCCAATTCCATGCCCATTTCCACCTCCACAAATTCGGTATCCAGTCAGAGTTTCTCCATCCATAATTGGAATTAAGCAAACAAATGCACTCGGAAGATAATTTCCTTCGCTCTTTCCGCTTCCACTCTCTGACTTATTGATATAAGTTTGATCTGGAGAACCTAAAATCGCTCGAATACTGCTTTCTTGCTGAATGATTATTGTTTGCTCCGTACCTGTAATTTTCAGCTGAGCAGCAATTCCTCCAGTATATCTAGAAACTATTTCCACAGATACAAGTTTTCCAATCTCCGCATTCGATGTCTCACTCATTGTTCCATCTTCATGAACTGTCCATGTATTATGCGGACGGTTTGCCATCAAAGATGGTAATCTCTCCTTGATTACCGTCTCCAATGCGTTTATATCAATGGAATATTCCCAACGATACCAAGGAAACCCTATCTCATAAGCTGGATATTCTTTATTTAGAATAAAAGCCTGAAAGGTTGCTTCATCGGTTAAATTTAAACTTTCCTGTGTCAATGAAACAGCTTTTGCAGTTAAATATGGGTAATCTGCCGTGTTTCCTCCCCATATTTGATTGTCTGCCGTATATCCACATGAAGTTGAAAAATAATATGGTGTAATAATTTTTCCTTGATTCGTCAAAATAAGCCCTGCTGTTGCTTCTACTCCTTGTGTAGAAATTTCTTGTTCTGCAATTGCATTATACACTTGATAATTCGTACTATCATCTACATGAGCACCATATTCTGGACATTGTCCTGATGCTAGTTTCTGCCAAGCATAGGTTCTTGCACAGATCGCCTGAACTTTCGCAGCCTCAATTCCATAAGATGCAGGCATCTCAGAAGGTACTACTCTCGTTAAGTATTTCTCTATATCTACAATATTAATAACTGCTATTTGATTTCCTTGCGCTGTTAACTCTAATCTACCTGGATAAGACGGTGTTCCTTGGGAACGGTGCACAGATGATAAGATTAATTCCGAAGCACCCTCTGGTTCAACAATCATAGAACCTGAAGAAATTTGCTCTGATGTAATTGTTATACTTTCCCCAGGAGCATAACAAGTTACTGCATCTGCATATATTGTGCGGAAACCTTCTGCGCTTGTAATACTCACTGAATTATGTAATTTCTGGCTATAATCTGATGCCTGAATCAAAACTCTTATTTCTTGTTCCACTCCTTTTGTTTGTTCTACTGACTGTGGTTCCATCGTCTCTGGTTCTTCTACAGGAACAGGGTCTTCTTCCCCGAATACTCGAATAATTTCTGTTCCTCTCAAAGAAACTAGAATCTGTTTTCCTAAATAATAATCTAATGCAATTCCATCAAATCCAAGTACCCCAATATCCGTATATGCTTCCCATGGTTTTGCATCAGCCAAGTTCGCAGCAGTCTGATAAAGTGTAATTGTTTTTCTTACAATTGTTTGACTTGGATCTGTTTTTTGTAAAATAGCTTGATAATCTTCCCAAAACTGTTCAAAACTTACTTCTGCCTCCTGATTTGTCTCTTTTATTCGATCACTCATGCCAATATTTTGTAAAATAATTGCCCATTCTCTTTGCGTCAAACGTCCCTCTGCCGTCTTTTGATTCGGAGGCATCAGATCAGTCGTGATATATCCACAATTATATAAATAGTTCATATATGGGACATACCATTTATCATTTTCTTGAACTTCAAAAAAAGATTGTTCTGTTTGAATACAAACATCCTTGTCCACAAATGCTAATGCCAACGACTTTGCTGCTCTTCCTCTGCTTATTCCTGCAGAAAGTTCACTATATGCTTCATTTTTTTCTGGTATCCATGACAAGAGCATCACAATAACACAGATTCCTCCTAAAATACCAATCCATTTTCCTGATCGTCTTTTCATAAATGCCTCCTGTTTCCAGTATCGCTGTATTTGCCACAGTTTAACCTGTTTGATTATATGAAGACATTTATACTTTCATACTAAAAACTTCATACTCAATTGGATGCAACAATTTTGGTTTCTCTTATACTTTTCTATTAATAAAATAAACTTTCACCAGAACTTCTTTTTGCATATTATGGTAACAAAAAAGGAATGGTTACCCATTCCTTTTTTGACTTATTGTTTATATCCCAAAATGCCGTCCCTGCCACTTTGACGCCTAGCGAAGCTAGGTGGGCAACCGCAATCAGACTTCTGCCTTCCACTGCAAATCGGAGGCTTGACATCCATCTGACAATCTAGGAATCCCGTATTATGTCATGTAGGTTCAAAAAAAGCAGGATCTCGAACATCCCAGGATATTTAACTTATCTTTATTATAACTGATATTTTCTAATTTTGCAAGTTGAAAAAATAGCCAATTTAGAAAAATATGTTAATGATTCTTTTTGTTTCTCCTAACTAGATACACAATAAGAATAATTACTACTATTATAATTGATATGCTCAATCCAACAACGATTTTCCAGTCTTCTCCAAAATATTCTATCATATTATTCTTCATTTGATTTACAAATCCAGAAGAATGATTTACCTGATTATATGGAGAATCATTTTCAGGCATATTAAGCTCTTCCTCATTGGTTTCTGTCTCCAAAAGCACTTCTTCTGTCGTCTTCTCTTTATCGGAACTCTCCTTTACAGAATCAGATGTAGATGCAACCGTTTCTTTTGGAATCTTCGACTTATCAGTTACGAGATAATCAGAATCAATATAAAATTCTGATTCTCCAACTTTTACCCTACTCCACTTATCATAAGTGGCAACTCGTTCAACAGATTTTCCTCTTGCTAAATATCCAACTTGGGATGCATAAGAGCTTGGATACTTACGAATCTTAACATCAGCGGTTGCCCATACTTCATCTTGAACTAGATTCCATGTAACTTTTGGATAATTTCCCTCTGCAATATTAAAACCATAATCAATCAACACCTGTGTATCTCCATAGAGATTATTGTCATTTGTTTTCAATAATGCAATGACTAAAGTTCTTCCGTTGCGCTCTACCGCAGTCATTAATGTTCTTCCAGCTTCTTTTGTCCGTCCTGATTTTCCAGCGATAATTCCTTCACATGGAATCGTTCCAAGCACCATTCGATGACCAGCTTCGCAATAACGAGAATCTTCTTTATTCGTCTCTGGAATATTATAAGTAGGTGTTGATGCTACCTTAACAAAATTTTTATTTTTAAGAGCTTCTCGAAAAATCAAATCCATATCTCTTGCAGTTGTATAGTGATTTTCATTATGGAGTCCGTGCGGATTTGTAAAATGTGTATTAACTGCTCCAATTTGCTGTGCTCGTTCATTCATTTTTTCAACAAAGGTAGCAATATCTCCATATGTATATTCTGCAAGCGCATTCGCACATTCATTGCCTGAACTTAACATAAGACCATACATAACATCCATAAAACTCATAGTTTCTCCTACTTTTGCAACTGGATGAAGCGTAGAGCTAATGCTTGAAATGTCTAATGCCGTTTCAGAAAAAGTAATTTCATCGTCTGTATTCTTACATTGTTCAAAAGCAATTAAAGCTGTCATAATTTTTGTAATACTGGCAGGGTACATACGTGCATCCATATTTTTACTGATAATGACTTCACCTGTATCTGCATCCATTACACAATACGCTTGTCCATTTACTTCTGGACCATTTACTTCAGCAAATACCTGTCCCATTTTTAAATTTGAGAACAAAGACAATATCATTACTACCATTATAATTGAACTTACTATTCGTCTCATACATCTTCCATCTTTCTTCTATAATTTTGTTTTTTCTATTATAGAATATTATTGAAAATGTAGCAACTAAATTTTACAATTTTTCTATTCTTTTCTTAAAACTGATTTCAATGCATGAGAAAACTTCACTGGATTTCCATAGCGTAACGTTCCCATACGATAAATTTTTGCTCCAATCAAACCTGCTACCACAACAGAGACAATAAGAATAACAAAAGAAGTTACAATCTCCCACATCTGTACATTTCCCATCGCCACTCTGGCAAACATTGCACTATATGAGCTGAATGGAAGAAAAGAAGCAACTTTTATTACAATTCCATCTACATTCATAAGTTGTACTAAAACAACAAAATATACAATCATAATAATCATCTGCAAACCACTGGAGCTTTTATTAATATCTTCTGTTTTTGATACAAGTGCTCCAACTGCTCCATATAAGAATGCATAGAACAAATATCCCCCAATTCCAAATAACGCAAAGGTAACTAATACATCTACTGGAATATTTAAATATGAATCTAAAAATCCATTCCACGCGTCTCGATTTATCTGATAAGAAAGTAAAATTGCCCCCAGAATAATTCCTACCTGGCAGATACCTGCAACTGCACCTGCAATTACTTTACCAAATATTAAACTATTTGACGAAGTACTCGTAACAAGCACCTCGATAGAACGATTACTTTTTTCTGTTGTTACGGATGTTGCAATCATAACTCCATACATAATAATCATCATAAAAATCAGAATCACAAATGCATAGCAGTAAAAATAATTACTTACCATATCTTTTCCAAGAATCTTTTCCTCATACTGTACTTGATCTGCAAATTGAAATACTTGTGACACTTCTTCAAAATTCAAGTCATTCTCTTCACAATATTTTAACTGCTTGATTAGTCCAAGCAATTCGGAAAATGTTCCTGTATCACCACTTGTCATACTTTTATTAAATACATAATAAGTAAATTGATTCTCTGCTGTAACACAAAATCCAGCCAGAGCATTTTGTTGCTCTACTGCAGTGCGGATTTCTTCTTCACTCTCTGCATTCTGCCATGTTACATTAGGAAAATATTGTCCCAATAATTCTTGATTTACAATTCCATCTGGATCAAACAACATATAAGTTTCTGTTTGGGAATTTTCTTCTTCATCAGCCTGTTTTTCTTCTTCTTGTGCTTCTGAAATCGATTCTTCTACTACCTCAGAACCTTGAGATTCTCCCACTAGACCTGTCAGATCCAAAACACGAGGCAAAAACATCAATGCTCCTAAGATAACAGCCATTAATATCGTTGTCACCATATAAGTTTTATTTTTTATATAATTAGCCAGTTCAAATTTCAATACGGTAATAAACTGTTTCATTTTGTTCCTCCCTCGGTTCCATCATTTCCTACTCTCGCTACAAAAATATCATTTAGAGACGGCTTATAATTACCAAAAACATCAATCACAATATCTGTATGTAATATAGCAGCCAATAAATCTTCTCTGCTAACCTTCTCCTTTAGTTTTAAGACTAGGAATTCTTTCTTTAACTCTTGTACAATCATATAATGAGCTAATTCTTTTTCACATTTACTTTTTAGTTCAGAAAGTCCATAATTTTCAGCATTTAAAATATAAAGATGACGCCCATATTCTCTCTTTATTTCCTGTAAACGTCCTTTCAAAGCGATCTCACCATGATCAATAATAGCAATATTATCACAAAATTCCTCTACATAACTCATCTGGTGACTAGAAAAAATAACTATTTTCCCTTGTTGAATTAACTCTTTTACGACATCTTTCAATATCTGAGAATTTACTGGATCCAAACCACTAAATGGCTCATCTAGGATAATGATCTCTGGATCACATACAAGTGTAGATGCTAATTGCACTTTTTGTTGATTTCCTTTCGATAATGTTTCCAATTTTCGGTTTAGATACTGATCTACTTCTAATCGTTTTAGCCACCTCTTCGTATTTTCAGCTGCTTCTTTTTTCTTCATTCCTCGAAGCATTGCTAAGTATATCAATTGTTCTTGTACTGTTTTTTTTGGGTATAATCCTCTTTCTTCTGGAAGATATCCAATTTGGTGTTCCTTTCTATCAAATGCAATTCCATCTAATAGAATCTCTCCTTCATTTGCTTTGAAAACATCCATTAAAATACGAATTGTTGTTGTTTTTCCAGCTCCATTCCGTCCAAGTAATCCAAGTGCAACTCCACTTTCCACTTCAAATGTGATCCCATGTAGAATTTCCGTATCACCAAAGCTTTTTTTGATCTTTTTTACTTCTAGTTTCATATTTACCTCCTAATGCCGCATTTACTGCTGCATAAATTCGGGGATGGGGGAACTTTTGTTCATCCTTCCTCCTTTTATTATGTCGATCGTTCTTATCATACCTCATTTCTTTTATTTTGTCACTATCTTTTTTCGTTTTTTAACTATTTTTCTTCTTATTTTTACCCCCCCCCATAATTTTTTGACTATTATAATATATATCTGACATTTCCATTAATAGCGATAAAACAAATACTTCTCTAACAAAGTTCGCTACTCACGTAAAAAGAGTGGACTCTGTATTTAACATACAGAATTCACTCTTTCAATAATAACATTATTTAGATGTATTATCATTTTCTATCACAGTCGAATCTTTGATAATTTCTAATCCGTTACGATTAATGTTATGAATGGTATTTACAATATGCATATTAGCAAGTTTTTCTGCTTTTGCAGCATCATGTTCTCTCATCGCTTGTAAAATTGCCTTATGCTCTTCATTAAATTCTTGACTTCTCACTTTCTGAGCCAGAGATACTTTTCTCACTCTCTCCACATAATGATGAAAATCACTCAGCACATGCGCCAACATTCTGCTTCCAGAAATTTCATATAATAGCCCATGAAATCGATTATCTAATTCATAAAGCTGTTCCAAATTTCCCTTTTTTACATGAAAATCTGTCAAATATGTAATTTCTTCCAACTGCTCAATTTGTTCTTGCGTAATATTATTGGTCGCAAATCTGGCACATAACCCTTCTAACAAAGAACGCATTAAATAGATATCTTCAATATCCTTATCTGTAATGCCAATAACATAGGCTCCTTTATTTGGAATAATTTTTACAAGTCCCTCTAATTCTAATTGCCGAAGTGCCTCTCTAACAGGAGTACGGCTGACTCCCAACTCAGCAGCAACTGCAGTTTCTTTTAATTCTTCATTTTGACTATACTTGGCAGATAAGATATTTTCTCTTAATGCATTAAACACTCGTCCTCTCAGAGAATATTTGTCTGTCACCTCTCCTTGCAACATAATATTATTCTCCATGTTTTATCCTCCTATAAATTCGAACACGGAACGTCTGGTTTACAGCCAAAACGCTCCGTATTAATTTGAATTTTATTGCAGCGTGATTTCCAGTTCCTGACAATATCGTTCAATAGCAACAATTAATTCTTCATCTGAAATAACTGTCACACGACCATCTTCGTACTGTTCATCTACCCATTTTTTTAATTTTACAACTAATTCACTATTTTTGTCAACCTTATGTTCTTCACTCAAGCGATAATAATTGTTAATCCAATGAGCAATTCCTGCAAGTCCAGACGTGTTTGAAACAGCTACCAATGGTGGACGCTTTAAGAATTTTTCTGTATCAAAAATATTATAGATTTCTTGATTTTTTAACAAACCATCTGCATGAATACCTGCACGTGTAACATTGAAATTCTTTCCAACAAATGGTGTACGTTCTGGAATTTTTTCTCCAATTTCTTTTTCAAAATACTCAGCAAGATCTGTAATAACCGTTGTATCCATCCCATCCAGACTGCCTTTAAGCTGAGCATATTCAAATACCATAGCCTCCAACGGTGTATTTCCTGTACGCTCTCCAATTCCAAATAATGACGTATTTACACCACTGCATCCATAGAGCCAAGCAGTTGTAGAATTTGTAACTGCTTTATAAAAATCATTATGTCCATGCCATTCCAAATTTTCGCTGGATACACCTGCATGCATCGTTAATCCATAGATAATACCCTGTACTGCACGAGGCATCACTGCACCAGAAAAATTAACTCCATATCCCATTGTATCACAGGCACGAATCTTAACTGGAATTTTATATTGCTCTTGAAGCCGCATTAATTCTAAACAGAATGGAATCACAAATCCAAACATATCCGAACGCGTAATGTCTTCTAAATGGCATCTTGGGCTAATTCCAAACTCCAGACATTCACGTACAATATGAAGATAATGAAACATTGCCTGCTGACGTGTCATTTTCATTTTATAGAAAATATGATAATCGGAACAGCTGACAAGAATTCCTGTCTCTTTTAGTCCAATTTCTTTTACTAATTGGAAATCTTTGCGATTTGCACGAATCCAGCTTGTTACTTCTGGAAATTTATATCCACGCTCTAGACATTTGTAGACTGCATCTCTATCTTTCTTTGTGTAGAGAAAAAATTCGCTTGCACGAATAATTCCATTTGGGCCACCCAAACGATGCAAATAATCATAAATCGTTACAATCTGTTCCGTTGTATAAGGTGCTCTCGATTGCTGTCCATCACGAAACGTTGTATCCGTAATCCAAATATGCTCTGGCATATTATGCGGTACAATACGATTATTAAATGCAATTTTGGGTACTTCATCATACGGAAATAAATTCCGAAACGTATTTGGTTCCTCTACATCTGCTAAACGATAGATATGTTCTTCTAATTCTAGTAAATTAGTGTGTTTATTCATAATAACTGATCGATTATCCATATGTACACCAAGCCTTTCTCATGAATTATCGTCCTATGAATGACCATCCATCGAACTATTGTATTATTGTATACAATAATACTAATTTCGTCAAGAGGCTTTTTTAAAATATTTCTGGTACTTCAAGCATATGACCTTTTAAAAATAATCATCTTTTAACAAATTTACTATAGAGATTTGCCCCCATCCCTGATGATTTTGTGGCAGCAGTAAATCTTTTGCAGTACGTTTTAACCGTAATTTTACCTCTTTATTACTCAATTCAGGATATTTTTCTAACAACAAAGCAATCGCTCCTGAAACGATCGGAGTAGACATTGATGTACCACTTTTCATCGTATACGGTGTGGCTAATCTTTGGTTCATTGCATTTGCGGCTATTATATTTGTTCCAGGTGCTACAATTTCCGGTTTACATACACAGCTCTTTGTTGGTCCTTTGCCAGAATAATTTTTATACATGTTTCCATGTTGATCCACCATAACTGCATCATCACTTGAGCCAACGGTAATCGTTTTGGGACAAATGCCAGGTGTTGTTATTTTATTCCCCTCATTTCCCGCTGCAACACATACCACCATTCCTAAATCCCATAAACGATTAACCGCTTTTACCAGTTGAGAATCCTCCCCTGTCAGTCGCGTAGAAACTGCTCCAATGGAAATATTAACAATGCGGACTCCATACTCACTCCAATTTTTCTCCAACCAGCTAATTCCAGCTAACATATGACTCAATTTACCATTTCCCTTATCATCTAAAACTTTTAGAACAACAAGCTTTACATTTGGTGCAATTCCCTTTATCTTTCCTCCTGACAAAGAGCCATCTCCCGCTAAAATACCTGCTACATGGGTACCATACCCAATATTTCCAATGAAATGCATGGAAAACAGGCATGGACAACTTATTTATACCCACGTCTGAATATTATCTATATTTTCTTTTTTTAAGACGTTCCTTCATAAGCTTTACTACAATCATAAGGAAAACGGAACTTCCCAACAATCCAATTCCAATCCATATAAAGGATAACAGAGAGGCTTTAATATATTCCATGCAGAAATTATAGAGATAAACTGGTCGAATTCCCAACCCCTCATAAGTTTTTCGAATTAATAAATAGGCAGGAACTGCTACTGTCATTAAAGCTGCTGCTAATACTGCATATATAATATATCTCAAGCTCCGATGTTTCCAACGTTGTAATAACAGAAGGAAAAGAATGCATACTATTCCCATTACAGCTGCAGCAATCATAATCATTGTAAGTAATGGCTCCATCTTTGTACATATTCCAGCAAATTCTTTTATATATGGAAATTTTATAATATCTGGATATTTCTCTATAATATTAGAAATAAACCTTCGCGCATGTTCCTGTGTTCCAGCGTCTTCTTGTCTTTCCATATTCTCAAACTGATCCATAATATTCTTATACATAGCATCTTCAATCTCTGCTGTCTCAATTCCGTATTCTACATCATCAAAGCAGGCTTGGATATAACCATTTACATCATTATGTACCTTTTCAATTGGTATTGTTTCATCAATTAGATTAAGCTCCAGGCCAGTCGGAACAATTTCATAACTTATTTGTTTATACACTTCTTGTTGAACTTCGCTATAAAAATCTACTTTATCTAAATATTCAAATATCAATTCTTTATTAAAAAAGCCAATTCTGATTGCTGCTAAAATCGAGACAATTGTAAGAACCACAGAGAGCAAAAAACTAAACAAAACGCAAAATATTATTTTTCCTATGTTTTTCTCTCTTTTAGAATTACCTCTCATTTGGTTTCCTCCCATTCTACATCTGGTCCAGAAATTTTATCTGCATATACAAAATAGCGTTGTGTTTTTTCATAGACAGTTGGATAAAATGGATAGCATGTATACAACACTAGTTCTTCCTTTTCTCCATCTAAATGAGATGCCTCCTGCTGTTTTGCTTCTTCTACTACTTGAATATCCGTAACTTTATACTGATATATTCCATAAAATGTCTTAAATGTAATAATATCATCCTGTTGTATTTTTTCTAACTCAGCAAAATATAAGTTATCATGACCAGCAATTAATATGGTGCTTCCAAAACCAGGCAAAAAACTCCCAAGATATTTTCCTGCTCCATTCATAAGGATCTGATCACTATCCCCATTATACACAGGAGCACTCAGACCAATTCGATCACAAGTTAACTCTCCAAATTTTGTTCCACTATAGGGAAAATCAATCTCTTCAACTGGTATTTTTTCACCTTCTTTTGGCTGTTTTACAGTAACTTCTCCCTCATAATATGATTTCACTTCATCTGTATCTTGTCCTGATGTTGAAATTACAAGGCTTCCTGCTGCAATTACTGTATTAATCACAGGAGAAAGAGTCACTGCTACAATTGCATAACCAAGAATGGCAAAAAATAATGGCATATAGAAATATGCCATTATTTTATTAATTTTACGTTTACGTTTATTTTTACGCATAATTAGGCAACCTTAAAAAATTTCTTCTTTTTTGCTGCGATACCAGCACCTACCATTACAACTGCTAAAGCACCAATTGCAGCTGCTGTTCCTTGGTAAGAATCTCCAGTATTTTTAATAACGCCTGCTGCTAATTTATCGAAGATAATATTTCCATGTGTATCTTTAAATATAATATTCTTTGTGGAAGCATCATATTCGCCTGTGTATCCTACAACCTGTGCAGCCTCTTTAATTAACTCTAAAATTGCACTTCTTGTGGAGTGCTTCAATGTCCATACTGTCAATCCACCATCTTCTTGAGCTAATGAATATGCCTTTCTAATAATCGCTACAATTCGATTTGACTGCTCTGCCGTCATATCTACATCATCTGCAATCATAGCTTGCCTAGCCAACTGAATATACTCAGGATTAATTTGAAGATGAACTCCTCTTACATCAAGTCCCTCTTCAAAAACTGCAATGACTGCTTTTTCATATTCATTATATGTTGTCGCTGCCATTGCTGTCCCAGAAAAAGACAATAACATTAACATACTTAATACTAGAGCTATAATTTTCTTTTTCATTTTTTCTCCTTTCGTAGATCTCACAATTTTTCCTAACCTTCATTTTATTCAGGTTATCTAACTTGATTATACCATCAAAAAAATTTAAATCAAGTTCTTTATTTATACAATTCTAATATTCTACAAAATCTGCATTATTTGTATGGAGAAGCGCTTTTTCCATAGTATCTCCCATAGTGCCCACTGTAATATTTCCCATATGCACTCTTTTTCATCTCAACTCTATTTAAAACGGCTCCAAGTATTTTACAACCACTTTTCTCGAACTGCTCCTTTACTCCCTGAGCAAAACTATATTTAATCCGATCTGCCGCTACAACCAAAATCGCTCCATCACAAAAACCTGCAACTACTGCACTATCAATTACACTTCCTAAAGGAGGAGAGTCAATAATAATATAATCATATACATCTCGAAGATTCTCTAATAAAACCTGAATTTGTTTTCCTCCTAAAAGTTCTGCTGGATTTGGAGGAACAGGCCCTGAAAAAATCATATGAAGATTTTCTGTTGTCGTTGCACACAATACTTGTTCTAATGTAGCCAGACCAGACAATAACTCACTTAATCCTTTTACTTCACTTCCAATATGATACTTAGCCGCCATAACAGATTTCCTTAAATCAGCATCAATCAATAACACTTTCTTTCCCATCTGAGCCATAGAAATTGCAGTTTCCACAGAAACCGAGCTTTTTCCTTCACTTGGTTGACAACTTGTAACAATAATTACTTTGATATCTGAACCACAAAAAAGAATATTCGTACGAAGTGCCTTAAACGCCTCATTTACTTGATAATTATCACTATATTTACTAGTAACATCTACTTTTTGCATGTTTATTTTACACCCTTTCTACGTGTTTTCTTTTTTTCATCTGATACCTCTGGAATCACTCCAAGTACACTAAGTCCCAGATATTTTTCAATATCTTCTCCTGTATGAATTTTATCATCTAAAAGATACATAACTATAACAATTGCCGACGTAATCACAATTCCTATTAAAACTCCGATTAAAACATTCTTTTTATAACTAGGGCTTACTGGAGTGCTATTCAATGTTCCTTCATCCACAAGGTTGACTGCCTCAATATCCATAATGCTTTTTATCTTTTCTGAAGATATTTCGATTACTTTATCCACAATTGCTTTTGCCATCAATGGATCTGGATCTGTAACTGTAATCTGTAAAATACGTGTATCCGTCCGATTTGTTACTGTAATCTTATTTTTAAGACTCCCAAACGTAAGTCCCTCATAATCAATTTGTTCGATTACTTCATCTAGAACCGTATGACTTATAATGAGTTCCTCAAAATCACTGGTCAGCTGTGCTGACATATTTAAATCTCCTGTTGTTACTTGCTGATTTGAATTAGAACGTGTTAAAATATATACGGTTCCATCTGACGCATACTGTGGAGTTATCATCACAGAAGTATAGAAATATGCCGCAATACCTAATACAATACCAGAAAGAAGTATCATCCATAATTTTCCCCAAAAAACAAAAAATAGCTCTTTTAAATCAACTTCAATTTCATCGTTCTTTATTTCCTGCATTTTATAAATCTCCTACTTTTTTATCATACAAAATTTTTTCTGCATTTCTACAAAACAATTGCTCTGCATAATCACTACCATAGTGTTTTATAATAAATCGCACACATTCGTTCATATAAGGTGCTCTACGACTATGGCTATGAGCATCGGTACAAATTACATGCACTAATTCATTTTTAAGAAGTTTTTTTACAAATTTCTTAGCCGCATTACCACTTCCCCCAAGCACCGATGAGGCATTTATTTGGATTAATACTCCCCTTTGTTTTATTTCTTCTGCTCGTTCCAATTTTCCTATTATTTCCATATAACGCTCAATATGTGCCAATATGGGAGTATATCCTCCACTCATTAGATTGTTAAGACCTTTCAGAATTTCTTGATACATCATTCCTGGTGCAAATTCTACTAATACATATCTGCTATTATTCAATGTTAGACAACTTCCGTTTCTCAAGTCTTCCATTATTCCTTGCCTGTAAAACAATTCGTTTCCCAAATAGATTTTCATATCATTACTTAATTGTCTTGCATAACGTTGCAAGTATTTTTGATATTCTTTTGCTTTGTCAGGTCTTGGCTTCCATCTTTCAGGCATGTAATGTGGCGTTAAGCATATGGTACGAATTCCCTCTCTAAAAGCAATTTTTAACATTCGTACCGATTCTTCAAATGACTCTGCTCCATCATCCAGTCTTGGCAGCATATGACAATGAATATCTGCGCAATAATCCAGCATAGCCTTCCTCCTTATGTTATTGCAGAATAATATCTTTATTATATTACAACAGTTTTATTTATATTTCAAGCACATCTTCCTTTTTTTCATCTACCACCATTATTTTTCCTTACTTCAGATTTTATACTTTGTTGTTGATTTTTTTTTTAAAAAAAGTTACAATAGATTTTGTTAATACTTTTTATAGAAAGAAGGCTTATTATGAGAGTAAAACATCTAACATTGCTTATTCTATCTTCCATATTTTTACTAACTGCATGTGGAAATGACTCCCAACTATATACTACTTCTAATGAATCTGAGGAAACTCTCTCATCCGCTTCCTCTCTTACAGAAGAATCGGCCTCCGAACAACAGACGCCTGAATCAGAACGTTCATCAAAAAATAATTCAAACTCTTCTTCTGATTCTGAAAAAGAAAGTTCTTCCAAAGATTCTAGCAGCGAGGCTCCAACGGCAGCTACCGCAGCCACTACTACAGATGGTCAAACACTTCCTGTAGAAGCACAAAGTGCCATATTATATAACTGTACAGACGGCATTATTCTCGCTTCAAAAAATGAAAAAAATCTTGTTTATCCTGGAAGTACAGCCAAACTTATGACTGCTCTAATCGCCATTGAACATGTTCCATTGGACACCATTGTTACAGTTGGGGATGAATTGGATTTAGTAAAACCACATTCCAGCCTTGCATACATTCAAAAAGGCCATCAATTGACTATGCAAATGCTCTTAGAGGGTTCCTTAATTCCTTCTGGCAATGATGCTTCTTATACCATTGCTGCTACAGTGGGACGTGTAATTGCGGAAGATGATACATTAAGCGCAGAAGAAGCTGTCGATACCTTTGTTCAAGCAATGAACGACAAAGCCCAAGAACTTGGAATGAGACACTCCACATTTACAACTCCAGATGGTTTTGATGACTCAAAACAATTAGTAACTGCATCTGATATGGCCATACTTTCTGCTGAATTTATGAAACACAGCGAGTTACTTGAAATGACCCGCATTCACCGCATGGATGCTACCTTTGTTTCAGGTGAGACCGTTACCTGGACAAATACAAATCATTTGCTTGATCCAGAGAATGAATACTATATTTCCGATTGTATTGGCCTAAAAACTGGAAGTAGTGAGTACAGTGGGTATTGTATTATTAGTGGTTACGAGCACAATGGTAAGCAATATGCAATTATTGTTATGAATGGAGCACGAGATGGTAGATGGAACGACACTCATATTTTATATGATTATATGAAGACACTTTCTTAATCAACGATACATAGAGGGACTGTTTTATACATAACAGTCCCTAGTTTTTATTATCGTGATATGCAAAAAGAACCTTCATTGGAGGTTCTTTTTGTTATTTTTTCTTTGATTGTCCTAATAGTTCTTCTAAATAACGGCTTGGCAAAAGCGGTTTGTTATAACGTTCCTTTAATGAATAGATATGAAGATAATTTTTTGCCCTTGTCATAGCCACATAAAATAATCTTCGTTCCTCTTCTAAATCTGCATCCAGCACCGCCTTCGTATGGGGTACAATTGATTCATTTACATCTGGAAGAAAAACAGCCTGATACTCTAATCCTTTCGCACTATGCATCGTGCTAATCTGCACTCCATCTTTTTGTAATTGCTGATAAGAAGTTTTTTCTTTTAATTCTTGTGTATAGTCATAAATATGCTGCTTCCACTCTGCCAAGGTTTTATAATTATTTGCACTTTCTTGCAGTGCATCCAATACTTCCATTAATTCATCTGGTTTCATTCTACGGTATTGTGCATACTCCCTGACAAAACTCTCATAATCAATTCCTTTACGAATAAAATTAATAGCTGCATAAGGAGCCATCATCCGAAGCATTTTCAGTTCATATTCCATTCGATCAATTCGATCTAACATCCAGTCTTTCTCTCTATAATATCCTCGCAGTAAATTCATCGTAACTCTTTGTTCTGATAATGCTTCTCTATGAATATAACGCTTTGGACGATTGATAATTTTTAAAAATGCAGCTCTGGAATCATCTCCAGCTGCTATTTCCATATAGGTTAATAGATCTCTTGTAATCCAATGCTCAAATAGATTTGGAATTTGATCTCTCATTTGAAATGGAAGATTTGCCTCAATCATTTTTTCTACGATCGCACGTGCTCCAATATTGGTTCGTACAAGTACAGCCATATCGGAATAGGCGATCCCATGTTCCTGATAATCATGAATCTGTTCTAGGATGGCTGTTGTCTCTTCCTGCACAGACTGACATTGACGAATATAAATAGAGGCTCCCGCTGGATGAGAGGCTCGAATTTGCTTTTGAAACCGAGTTTTATTATGCACAATAAGCTGCCCTGCTGCTAAAACAATCGATTTTGAAGAACGGTAGTTCACATCCAGCAAGATACGCCTAGCATCTGGATAGTCTTTTTCAAATCCCAACATAATTTCTGGTCTGGCTCCACGAAAACGATAAATCGATTGATCATCATCTCCAACGATAAATAAATTGTTACGAGGTTCAGCAAGCATTCTTATGATATCATATTGTACCTTATTAATATCTTGGAATTCATCAATCAATATAAACTGATATTTTTCCCGCCATAACTTTAAAATATCAGAACGAGCAGCCAAAAGCTCATAAGTCAATAGCAGCATATCATCAAAATCAATGCGATTTTCTTTCTGCATTTTCCACTCATACTGCTCATAGATTGCCTTAAAGATCTGTTCTGAACAATTTTTGGGGTAATAATGTTCTAATGCAATTCGATCATTTTTAATCACACTGATCTCACTCAAAATATCATTAACAAACTCATTCTCATCTTCTATTTCCAAATGAAGATTTTGTATAATTTCTCGCATAAAGGTTTGCCGTTCTTCTTCTCTAGCAATATTCTCTGCACGATAATGATAGGCATATTTTAAAATACGAAAGAAAACAGAATGAAATGTTCCAAATGTAACGGCAGTCTTTTTTCCATCCGTTAAATTCATAAATCGTTCTTTCATTTCCAGCGCTGCCGCACGTGTAAACGTAATAACTAAAATATGTTCTGGCTCTACATTATAAGATTCAATTAAATGTTTCGTTCTGTGAGTAATTACTGTGGTCTTTCCCGAACCAGGACCAGCCAATACAAGCGCTGGTCCTTTAAAATGATGAATCGCTTCTTCTTGAGAATGATTAAATGACATAGAACTTCCTTATGATAATTTATTGATTGCGTCTTCAATTCGCTTTAATGATTCTTCTTTTCCGATGATCTCCATAATTTCACTCGCTCCGCCAGGAGTCATTTGCTTTCCAGAAACTGCTGTACGAATCGGCCACATCACATAGCCATTTTTATATCCCTTTTCTTTTACAAAATCTACAAGCAACTGATACAATGCATCATTGCTATAATCCTCTTGTGCTTCTAGACGTGGCAAGATTTCCTTTAATACTTCCAAAGAAGATTGAGCATTTGTTTTCATTTTCTTATGGGTATACATACTAATATCATACTCTGGAACTTCCTGGAAAAAGTCAATGAGATCTGGAATATCTGGGAAAACTTCAATTCGTGTTTTTACAAGTTCTGCAATCTTGTCCAGTTTGCAATTTCTTGTTACAACACTCTTAATATATGGCATCGCCATATCCATATAAGTATCCATGTTCATTGCTTTAATATATTCTCCATTCATCCATTTCAGCTTTGTATAATCAAATACCGCTGGAGACTTGCTCATATGATGATAATCGAAATTTTGGATTAATTCTTCCATACTCATAATCTCTTGATTATTTTCTGGACTCCATCCAAGCAAAGCAACAAAATTTACAATTGCTTCTGTTAAAAAACCTTGTTCGATCAAGTCTTCAAAAGAAGAATGACCACAGCGCTTGCTTAATTTCTTATGTGTTTCATCTGTAATCAATGGGCAATGTACATAAACAGGAACTTCCCATCCAAATGCCTCATAAAGACGATTATACTTTGGAGAGGAAGATAAATACTCATTCCCACGTACTACATGTGTAATACCCATTAAGTGATCATCTACTACATTAGCAAAATTATAAGTTGGATATCCATCCGATTTAATTAAAATCATATCATCCAATTCAGAATTATCCACTGTAATATCACCATAAATTTCATCATGAAATGTTGTGGTACCTTCGGTTGGGTTGTTTTGGCGAATTACATATGGTTTACCTGCTGCAAGATTTGTTTCTACTTCTTCTTTACTTAAATGAAGACAATGCTTGTCATAAATACTAATTTCTTTTCCTGCAATTTCCTGTTTCAAAGATTCCAAACGTTCTGCATCACAAAAGCAATAATAAGCTTCTCCTTTTTCTACCAATTGTTTGGCATACTCTAAATAAATACCTCTTGCCTGACGTTCGCTTTGCACATATGGTCCACATCCACCATCTTTATCTGGACCTTCATCATGAATCAAACCTGTCTTTTTCAATGTACGATAAATAATATCAACTGCACCTTCAATATAACGTTCTTGATCCGTATCCTCGATACGTAAAATAAAATCTCCACCCTCATGCTTTGCAATCAGATAGGCATATAATGCAGTACGCAGATTTCCTACATGCATACGTCCTGTTGGACTTGGTGCAAATCTTGTTCTAACCTTACTCATAGCATCTTTCTCCTATTTACTTTGTTAATATTCTTGCCAGGAACAAAATCTTTGTCCTTTTATAAATTGTTTCCCTTGATTTACTCAGCCATTATATCCCATTCTTCTCAAAATAACAATAGTAACCCAAAAGTTTTCCATAACATGCATATAGATACTCGAAATCCATTCCATATTTTTTATCATACATTATAATTAAAGTATATTATTATTTGTACCATTCTTCTTTTTCTTTTTTATCGTTCTTTTTTCAGAGAAATTATAAAAAATATCTTAAAAGTTTAAAAAAATGATGTCTTTCCGATTTTTTACTTGTTCATTCTACCGTATAGTAGTATAATAGAAGAACAAAAGAAAACGAGATAGTCCTCTTAATTAGAGAAATTTGGAGAGGATAAAATAGAAAGGAGTTTCACTTATGAACAGATTTACGTTACCAAGAGATATTTACTATGGCGAAAATGCATTGGAAGTGTTAAAAACATTAAAAGGAAAAAAAGCAATTCTGGTACTCGGTGGTGGTTCTATGAAACGATTTGGCTTCGTGGATAAGGTACTTTCTTATTTAAAGGAAGCTGGAATAGAAACACAATTATTTGAAAATGTAGAACCAGATCCATCGGTTGAAACTGTTATGGCAGGTGCAAAGGCAATGCGTGAATTTGAACCAGACTGGATTATTGCTATGGGTGGAGGATCTCCAATTGATGCAGCTAAGGCAATGTGGACATTCTATGAATATCCAGATACAACATTTGAGCAATTAATTACTCCATTTAGTTTCCCAACCTTGCGTACAAAGGCAAAATTCCTTGCAATTCCTTCTACCTCTGGTACAGCCACTGAAGTAACTGCTTTCTCTGTTATTACCGACTATTCTACTGGCGTAAAATATCCATTGGCAGATTTCAACATTACTCCTGATATCGCAGTTGTCGATCCATCTCTGGCTGAGACAATGCCTCCAAAGTTAACTGCACATACTGGTATGGACGCATTAACCCATGCAATTGAAGCTTATGTATCCACATTAAATACTCCATTTACCGATCCACTTGCAATCAAAGCAATTCAAATGGTATTTAATTACTTACCAGACTCTTATTCTGGAGATATGAAAGCAAGAGAACAGATGCATTACGCACAATGTCTAGCAGGTATGGCGTTTTCTAATGCATTACTTGGTATCGTACATTCTATGGCTCACAAAACAGGTGCTGCATTCTCTACAGGACATATTCCTCATGGATGTGCAAATGCAATTTATCTTCCATATGTAATTAAATACAATGCCAAATGTGCCCAAGGCCGCTATGCAGATATCGCAAGAAGCATTGGTATTACAGGTACAGATGCAGAATGTGTAGATGCACTTTGCAAGAAAATTGATGAATATAATGTAAAATTAAATATTCCTAAAACATTAAAAGAGTTTGGAATTAACGAAGAAGAATTTTTACAGAAAGTAGACAAGATTGCAGAATTAGCAGTTGGGGATGCATGTACTGGTTCAAATCCAAGACCAATCACACCTGCTGAAATGGCAAAATTATTAACTTGTACTTATTATGGTACAGAAGTAGATTTCTAATCAATAAAAGAAACTTGTACGAGAACATTCGTTACATAGTATGAAAATATAAAAAATACCAGAACGAGCAGATCTTCGCAAAATCATAATACTCTCATTCTGGTATTTTTCTATAAATCTTTTACATCTTGAATCGGCTGTTCCCTTTTCAACATAATAAAAATGGTATCTGCAAGAAAAATAGCCAATGCAATTGCTCCTGCAATATTCAAAGTCAAAATCAAATTGTTCGCTGATAATGTATTTTGTTGTGCAATCAAATAATAAACCATCTGATAAATCTGGCGTCCTGGTACAAGTGGAAGAATTCCTCCTAATAAAAAAACAGTAACTGGAGTTCTCATCCTTCTTGCCATCATATGACTATAAATTCCAACCGAAAAAGCTCCAATAAAATTAGCGAACACAACACTTTGCAGCAAATCCAATGTAAACAAATAGCACATCCATGCGAATCCTCCACCAATTCCCGCATAAACAATAAACCGTCTTGGTGTTTCGGTAGAAAATCCATAACAGCATACTCCAATAAACGCTGCGACTACTTGAATGACATTCATATTTTCCTCCTTATCACTGATCTTCCTATTTCTTATTTTATCACAATGATTTATCCAACGAAAATTCCAATTCCAACTCCAAGTGCCACTGCGGCTGCAACGAGTACAGCTTCTGTCATCCGTGCCAAACCAGCCGTATAATCCCCATATAAAATATCACGAATTGCATTTGTAAATATCATTCCTGGAAGCAAAGGCATAATGGAACCAATAATCATTTGATCATCATGTAAATTAATTGGGAAAAGATCTGCAAATATCCGTGCCATTATCGTTACCATTGTTGCGGATAACATAGTCCGAAAAAACTTTGTAATTTTCGTCGTTTGAAATACAGCTAGTAAGGCGGCTAAAAAACATCCAATAAAAAGTGTAAACACAGCATCTAATAATGTTCCTCCAACTAAAATTGTAAATGAAGAACTTACTCCAATAACCCCAACTGCATTTAGGACAGCTCCATACTGTTTTTCAAAATGCAAAAATTTCAATTGCTGTTCTGCTTCATTTAATGTCATTTCTTTTGCACAGAGCCTTCTAGATAAATTATTTACCTTATAAATCATATTTAAGTTAACATTACGTCTTCTTATTCGCTTTACTACAGTAAGAGGTTGTTTTTCTTTCTCATACAACGTTACAATAATTCCTGTAGCAATCACAAGGCTGGAACTCTCACTGTTAGGATAGAGCTTTAAAATATGATGAATCGTATCTTCTACACGATAGGTTTCTGCACCATTTTCTAACATAATGGCTCCTGCTTTTACTGCTATATCCATAATTTGATAACCATCTGGCTTTTTTGTCTTCATTTGATCCATTATCCTTTATAATCTCTTATAGTAAACTTTCATGCCCGCTTTGCGGGCATCACCACAATATAAAAGCCGATGTCTTCGTGCTATGCACTCTCGACATCGCTGCCCGTATTCGCAATCCAGGCAAATGCCTTACTTGCTCATACAAGTCAGGTCGTCGAATGACCATTCAGTACAGGGTATAAATCCCCTGCCTGTCTGGTCATTAACGACACTTTTATAGTAAACTTCCTATCTGGAATACAAGAGTTGCCATTATCCACGCAAGAACAAGCTGAAAAATTACCATTCCAAGCGTCCACCTCCAAGAATGTGTTTCTCTTTTAATTGTCGCAATCGTTGCAATACATGGAGTATAAAGCAAACAAAAGATCATCAGCGCATAGGCATTTAGGCTTGTAAATCCACTGGCTCCTAAAATTCCACTGAGTGTAGCCATACCCGCTGTGGAATTAATATTATTAATACTAAATAGAACAGAAAAACTCGATACTACTACTTCCTTTGCAGAAATTCCACATAGTAGTGCCAATCCAATTTGCCACATTCCAAGCCCCGCAGTTGATAAAATTGGTTCCATCCAGTGTCCAAATGCAGCTCCAAAGCTCTCTGATACATCTGTAACCATACCACTTCCATTAAAGTTTAATACAAACCATAACACAATTGATGCTAAAAATATAATTGTACCCGCTTTTGTTAAATAATCTTTCACTTTTTCCCATACATAAATACGAATGGTTCTTGGATTTGGAGTTTTATATTCAGGAAGTTCAATCATAAGAATCCCTGTATCTCTTGCTTTTGTTATTTTGGACACGATTAAAGCAATTAAAATTGCCATTACAACCCCAATAATATACAACGAATAAGAAACAATCATCGCATAGGAATCAAAAAACATATCCGCAAACAGCACATAAATTGGCAAACGTGCAGAACAGGACATAAACGGAGTTAACAAAATTGTTCTCCTCCTATCTGCCTCCTTTTCTAGTGCCCTTGTTGCCATGACTGCTGGAACCGTACATCCAAATCCAAGTATCATTGGCAAAAACGCTTTTCCAGACAGTCCGACTTTTCCCATTACACCATCCATCACATAGGCTACACGCGCCATATATCCACTGTCTTCCAGAAGAGCAAGTGCTAAAAATAGAATAAAGATATTAGGCAGAAATGTTAAAATTCCTCCAACACCTGCTATAATTCCATCTACAATCAAAGAAATCATCCAGTCACTAACATTTGCTGCTTCCAAGAAGGAGGTAACTGTTCCTGAAAACAGTTCAAGACAGACTTCAAAATATCCTTTTAGGAAATCTCCAACTGTAAATGTAAAGAAAAACACAAGTGCAATAATTCCTAAAAATATTGGAAGTCCCCAAAATGGATGCGTCAACCATTTATCAATTCTTTCTGTGAATGCAACCTTTTCGTCTCGATTAAAAAGACATTCATCTACTACTTCTTCTATGTACTCATATTTTTGGTTAATAATTTCATTTTCATAACTTCTATCCACAATATCTTCAATTAAAATTGGATGATCTTTTACTACTGTCTCATCGTTTTCTAATAGCTTAATCGCATGCCAGCGTAGAATTTGATGGTCATCACCATATTCTTTTTTTAATCGATCTATCAATTGTTCTATCTTATTCTCAATTTCATCCGAATAAGTTACAACCTTCTCATCTGGAACTTCCTGATAATGATGCACAACTGCATGCATTAATACATCCAATCCCGTTCGTTTTCTAGCGGAAACTGGAACAACTGGTATATCTCCTAATACCTCAGGTAAGCGATGTAAGTCGATTTCCATTCCCCTTTCTTCTACAATATCCATCATATTTAATGCTACAATTACTGGTTTTCCAAGTTCCAGCAATTGCATGGTTAAATATAAATTTCTTTCTAAACTAGAGGCATCTACTACATTGATAATAACATCTACGTTCGATTCCAATACTTCTTTTCTCGATACTCGTTCTTCAATTGTATAAGAAGTTAAACTATATACTCCAGGCAAATCTACTAAAGTGAGTTTCGTAGATTTATAGTTTGTATATCCTTCTTTTCTTTCTACGGTAACTCCTGGCCAGTTTGCTACTTTTAAATTCGCACCCGTATATGCATTAAAAAGGGTTGTCTTTCCACAATTTGGATTTCCCATAAAGGCAACTGTAATATGTTTTGGTCTCTCTTTCATCATGCAGCCTCCTTTACTGTAATTCCCTTTGCAATTGCTCTCCCAATCGCCCATCGAGTTCCTCTTACACGGATAATCATAGAACCGTTTCTTTTTTCATTCAGGATTACAACTTTTGTGTGTTCAATTAATCCAATTGCTTCCAATCGTCTTTTAATACTCATATCAATATCAATTGATTGTACTTGATACGCATTTCCAATTTTTCCATCGTGTAATGTCATAACTTCCTCTCCTGTCTTTTTCATACAAAAGCAAAGCGTTCACTTGGAATCCGCTTCGCTACTTCCTCGTGAACGCAGGTCGGTTGGTTTTCCTAATCCCTATTTAGTGCTTTACGCACCCGAATCGAGGGACTGCCTATTCTGCGTTCAACCTATGTAGCAACCGTCAACTACCCACGACCACAAGGTCATGGGTTTGTAATTACCTAGTAATCAGAATGCTTATAACAGTTCTATTAATATTACTATATATTACAGGGTGGTTGACAGCACCCTCGTTCATCCTTTTTTATACTAACATATTTAGAAAGAAATTGATAGTAATTTTCAGAGATATCTATTTTACCGTTCGGTATGATGCAGCCGCAGACGGAAAAATCGTTCTTTTACTCTTTTCCATGAAAATGGAATAATTGGATAGAAATAATTTCTTCCAGAAAAAGTCTTATTACAAGTAATTGCTAAAACAGCAATAACTACACCAGCAATAAAACCTGGTAAATTAAAAATAGCTGTTAAAATCAGCGTAATTAAACGCATAAATTTGATTGCATATCCAAGCTCAAAACTAGACTGTGTATAATTAGCCACAGCCACAAATGCCATATAAAGCATTGGCTCTGAATTAAACCAGCCTGATTTTACAGAAAACTCTCCTAATACAAGCGCCGCCATAACACTAAGCGGTGTCGTAAGCATACTCGGCGTATTCACTGCTGCTAAACGCAATCCATCAATCGAGAGTTCTAACAACAACAACTGTAAAATCAATGGTACATTTACCGTTTCTTTTACTCGAATAAACAATAACCAATCTGGCAGCCACTCCGGATTTTGCATTAATAGTAACCAAAGTGGAGTCACAATTAATGTCATAATAGAAATAATCAGACGAGTTAAACGAAGATATGTTCCTGTAATAGGAGGGAAATAGTAATCATCCGCTTCCTCAATAATATCAAAAACAGAGGACGGCAATATCAACGCTGAAGGAGAATTATCTACAAGAACGGCAATATTTCCCTCTAATACACAAGCTGCTGCTGTATCAGGTCTTTCTGTAAACTTAAATTTTGGAAATGGATTATACCATTTATATGGATAAATACATTCTGCCAAACTCTGTTGATTCATCGTAAGTGCATCCACTTCTAAATTTTGAATTTTTCCTCGTAATTTTTCCAAAAGTCCCGAATCTACCCGATCTTCAATGTAACATAGACATATATCTGTCATAGAACGCCGCCCTGTTTGCAACACTTCCATTGTTAATTGCGGATCTCGAATTCTTCTTCGAATTAACGCAGTATTAAATACTAATGTCTCTACAAACCCATCTCTGGATCCTCGCATTGTTTTATCTTTTTCAGGTTCCGAAACAGAACGAGCGGGATAAGTACGACAATCAATTTCCAAACACTGTGTATATCCATCAATAAATAGCAGGGTCTGACCGCATAATAATTTTAAAATTGCATCATCATATTGTTTGGCTAAACCAATTTCTGCATAGGGCAATAAGATTTTAGAAAATTCATGGGCCTCTTCTGGAAATTCTTTTGGAATTTGTTTAAATAGAAACTCCAATAATTTCTCTAATATTTCATCTTTTGTGAATCCGTCAATACAATAAAGAACTGCTTGACGATCTCCAATTTTCATGACACGATAAATAACATCAAAATTACGACCTATTCGTAATTCTTGCTGCATATATGACATAACCTGAGAAATTTCAGAATGAATTTGCATGAAAATCCTCCTTTTTTGGTACTGTTACACTGTAAAATAAACTTCTATTTCACAATTATTTACGAAAACAGTATTTGCAAAAAGAAAGAAACTATTCATATTTCTAAAACTTATTCCAGTCAAAAAAATTTACTATTCCTAATAAGTTGCTAGAATCAAACCGACACCTAAAAAAATTAATTCAACTCATAAGTATGCATATCAATTCCCCACTGCCTTTTATATATTTTTCTAGTAATTTGAAAGAATTGAAATCCAACTACTCCTCCCACTGTATTATGGAACAAATCATCCAATTCAAACCAACCTCTACATGTAAAATACTGACTCAACTCAATAAACAATGTGAAACCAAACGAAGCTAGTAAAATCCATCGAAATTTTCTAAATTTTTGCTCAAGTATTGGAAGTAAAATTCCATACGGAATTAACATAACAATATTTCCAACAATTTCCCAAAGCGCTTGTTTATTTCCTTGAATCCACGCACCATATGACCACAAAAATTTTAAAATTGTACGATGATCTTCTGACGAAGTACGATTTAATAATGTAAGTCCGATTACAACCCCAATATAAATTGATAGCAAAACTCCTGCAATAACTACTCTTTTTGTAAACTTCCAATGATTTCTTATTCCATACAATACGAATATAATTATCATACTCAAAACGCTAATACATCCCACTTCCCACCATGAAAAAGAAAACATTCGCATTAACCAAGAAATTCCTGTTAGATTTGTCGTTTCGTTTATATCCATTTCATCCCTTCTTTCCATAGAGGAACTAACTGTTACCGTAGCGGAATCTATAAAAGTAACTAAAAAAGCCCATAGGAAAATCTCCTATCGGCTCTCATTATACTTTATGTTGCTAAAGGAATCAAGTAATTGATTAGTAAATTAACAAAAAATTTGAATATTTAAAATTTATTTCCAAAAAATTAACATCTTTTTAACTTTGCTCTTCTTTTTGCAGGATTTCAATTCCCATATGGACATCTGTAGTGCTTCCCATAAACGTGGTTCTCACAACTGCAATTCTTTTATGCAAATTGACTTTTATAATTTCTCCTTCATAATCTTTTAAATTTCCCTCTAGAATTCGAACTTTATTTCCCTTTTCAACCATAACCTTACTAATATTCGCAACATGATCTTTTCCACCCCAACGTTGGATAAAATATACTTCTTTTTCTTTCAATGGAATAAAGCTTCCTTCGTTATCCCCTAACAGCTTTGTTAGTTTTGGGACGTTCTTTAATTTAAGAAATACCTTTTCTGGATTATCTGTAACAATAAATACATAACCAGGAAATAATTTCTCTTTTATCACATTCCATTTTCCATCTATCTTCCTCATTCGCTCTCTCTGTGGAAAAAAACATTCAATCAGCGTATCATCTGTGATAATTGTTTGGATTAGCTGACAAGTTAAATTTTCTTGTCCATTCTTCACTTGTATTACATACCACATTATCAATAACCTCCCAGAAATAATCGTTTTATTTCCTACATATAAAGCGGATATCTCGAATTCTTTACTGCTTAATCTTTCGTATTTTACATTATGTATATTATATCCCAGTCCTCTTTTCTAGTCAATATGTATTTTTCTTCCATTAGAAGAACTTTCCGTCAAAAAAAGACTCTTTTACTAAAAGCAAAAGAGTCTTTTTTCCTACTTAAAATAATTTATATCTTAATTATTTTTTATCCTCATCAATTGCGTATAATTCAACCATTTTTTGAAGCTGTGCATACTTTTCTGCTGCCTTTAATTCAGCTTCTGCAAACAGTTTTTCTGCTCTTTCTGGATTGGAACGCATCAAGGATGTGTAACGAACTTCACGTTTTAAGAAATCTGTATAGCTTTCTGTTGGAGCCTTAGAATCTAACTGGAATGGATTCTTTCCTTGTGCTTTCAAACGTGGATCGAAACGGAATAAGTGCCAGTAACCAGCCTTTACTGCATCCTTTTCTTCTGTCATAGCATTCTTTAAGCCGCCCTTAATACCATGGTTGATACATGGAGCGTAAGCGATAATAATGGATGGTCCATTGTAGCTTTCTGCTTCAGAAATAGCCTTTACGCACTGATTATAATCTGCACCCATAGCGATCTGAGCAACATAAATATAACCATAGCTGATAGAAATAGCTGCTAAATCTTTTTGCTTAATATCTTTACCACCTGCTGCGAACTGAGCAATTGCACCAATTGGAGTAGCCTTGGAAGCCTGTCCACCTGTGTTGGAGTAAACTTCTGTGTTGAATACCATTACATTTACATCCTGTCCAGAAGCCAATACATGGTCAACACCGCCGTAACCGATATCGAATGCCCATCCATCACCACCGAAGATCCACTGGGACTTCTTAGCTAAGAAATCTTTATTCTTAACGATATCCTTGCAAAGGTCACAGTCTCCACCGTTAGCTTGGATACAAGCAACTAATGCTGCAGCAGCTGTTCCGTTAGTAGCTCCGCATTCAAATGTTTCTAAGTATTTTTCACAAGCTTCTTTAATATTAGCATTATCAGAAACTTCTGCTAACTTAGTAACTTTTGTCTTTAAGCCCTTACGTAACTGTTCTTGAGCTAAATGCATACCGAAACCAAATTCAGCATTATCTTCAAATAAGGAGTTACACCAAGCTGGTCCCTTACCTTCTTTGTTTACTGTATAAGGAGTAGATGGTGAAGAGTTACCCCAAATAGATGTACAACCTGTTGCATTTGCAATATACATTCTATCACCGAATAACTGTGTGATTAACTTCGCATATGGAGTTTCACCACAACCTGCACAAGCACCAGAGAACTCAAGTAATGGCTGCTTGAACTGGCTTCCCTTAACAGTTGTCTCTTTGAACTTAGCCAAAACTTCTGGCTTTTCAGATACTGTTAAACCATAATCAAAGTATTTCTGTTCTTCTTTGTTTGCTTCGTAGTTAACCATGGATAATGCCTTATTACCCTTCTTACCTGGGCAGACATTCACACAGGAACCACATCCGCTACAGTCAGCAGCAGAAATTGTCATGCAGAAATAATATCCTGGCATACCTGTCATAGGAATCTTCTTCATTCCTTCTGGAGCTGCAGCAGCTTCTTCTTCATTCATAACAACTGGACGAATAACTGCATGAGGACATACATAAGAACAGAAGTTACACTGAATACAATTTTCAGAATTCCAACATGGAATATCTACTGCAATACCACGTTTTTCATAAGCAGCAGAACCAGATGGTGTAGAACCATCTACATATTCTTCAAACGCAGATACTGGTAAGTTATTACCTTCTTGATGATTAATAGCAGACTGAATATTATTAACGAAATCTACTACATCTTGTCTGTCACCTGTTACAGTTACATTCAAATCTTCGAATTCTGCGTTCTTCCAAGATTCTGGAATCTTTCTTTCAATTGCACCGTCAATACCACGATCAATTGCATCATGATTCATCTTAACGATTGCTTCACCTTTTCTTCCATAAGTTGCAGTTGCAGCATCTTTCATATATTTTACTGCATCATCTACTGGGATGATACCAGATAATTTGAAGAATGCAGCCTGCAATACAGTATTGATACGATTGCCAAGTCCAATTTCCTTACCAATTGTAATACCGTCAATTGTATATAATTTGATATTATGATCTGCAATATACTTCTTAGCCTGTCCTGGAAGATGCTTATCTAATTCTTCATCGGACCAACCGCAGTTTAATAAGAATGTACCGCCATCTACCAAATCCTGAACCATATTATACTTTCTTACATATGCAGGATTATGACATGCTACAAAGTCAGCCTGGCTAATCAGATAAGTAGACTTAATTGGTTCATCACCAAATCTTAAGTGAGAAATTGTAACACCACCAGATTTCTTGGAGTCATAATCAAAGTATGCCTGTGCATATTTATTTGTATGGTCACCAATAATCTTAACAGAGTTCTTGTTTGCACCTACTGTACCATCTGCACCGAGACCCCAGAATTTACAACGTGTTGTAGACTTTGGAGCAGAATCAATTACTTCTGTTACATCTACAGATAAGTTTGTAACATCATCCTTAATGGATACTGTGAATCTTGGTTTTGTTTCATTATGGAATACTGCTGCAATATGAGATGGATTCGTATCTTTAGAACCTAATCCGTAACGTCCAGAGAATACTGTAACATCTTTGAATTTTGTATCTTTAATTGCAGCTAACACATCTAAGTATAATGGCTCACCAATGGAACCTGGTTCTTTTGTTCTATCCATAACACTAATCTTTTTGACTGTGTCTGGAATTACAGATAATAAATGCTTTGCAGAGAATGGTCTGTACAGATGAACTTTAACAAGACCAACTTTTTCTCCTCTAGCTGTTAAGAAATCAATTGTCTCTTCAATTGTCTCACAAACGGAACCCATAGCAATAATAATATGTTCTGCATCTGGAGCACCATAGTAATTAAATAACTTATAATCCGTACCAATCTTAGCATTAACCTTGTCCATGTATTCTTGAGCTAAATCTGGAATAGCATCATAATACTTGTTACAAGCTTCTCTTGCCTGGAAGAAGATATCTGGGTTCTGAGCAGAACCTCTTTCACATGGATGATTTGGATTTAACGCATGTGCACGGAATGCATCAACTGCATCCATATCTACCATATCTTTTAAATCTTCATAGTCCCAAACTTCAATTTTCTGGTATTCATGAGATGTACGGAAACCATCAAAGAAATTAATAAATGGAATCTTTCCTTTGATTGCAGTACAGTGAGCAACTGGTGTTAAGTCCATAACTTCCTGTACAGAGTTGGAACATAACATAGCACAACCTGTCTGACGGCAAGCATATACATCAGAATGATCACCAAAAATGTTTAATGCATGGCTAGCAAGAGCACGTGCAGATACGTTAATAACGCCTGGTAATAATTCACCTGCAATCTTATAAAGGTTTGGAATCATTAATAATAATCCCTGAGAAGCTGTATAAGTTGTTGTTAAAGCACCTGCTGCTAAGGAACCATGTACAGTACCTGCTGCACCTGCTTCAGATTGCATTTCCTCAATCTTAACTGTTTCACCAAAAATATTTTTCTGTCCTGCAGTTGCCCATTTATCAGACACTTCTGCCATTGGAGAAGATGGTGTGATAGGATAAATGGCTGCTACATCGGTATACGCATAGGAAACATGAGCCGCAGCTGTATTACCGTCCATGGTCTTCATTTTTCTTGCCATAGTAGTATTACCCTCCTAAATGATTCTTTTTTTAATGTCTAAGTAACATTCTTAGTTTCCTACATGGGGGTGTATTCATCCTTTATCATTCAAGTAGGCTCCTGATAAAAAATAAATAGAAAGAAACCTGAATCGTCACTAACATCCTACTTCCTTTATTATACACGAATCCACTAATTTTGCAAACATTCTTATGTATTTTTTTCAATAATTTTTAAATTTTGTACAATCTGCTCGTGCTATTTTTCCAAAGTTATGCAAAAGAACAGGAATCTGATCATTCCTTCGCATACTTCGCTAGAAAAGAGAAGAGAATAATTATCATTTTAAGAATTTTATCCAAAAAAATGTCTTAAATTAAAGCTTAGAGCCCTTGCAACAATAAAAATTGTATACTATAATCTAAATAAATTACTATGAAAGCACTGGCAAACAAACAGGTAAAAACAAATTTATTTATACCTAATATCTAAGTCTTTGTCAGCCAAACAAGTATAAATATGTACATAATAAATGACAGGGGGACTTTTCTTGATTATATATGATCTTAATAAAAACCAAATCAAAGATATTCAAATTCTATATGAACTTTGTAATCAAAAAGAACGGCTTACACTAGAACCAATACCAAAGGAATCCAAACTTTTCTATGTTCAATACAAAGAAAACCAACTTATCTGCTTTGCAAGTTGTATTTTTTCCGATAACGATATCGAAATTCGTGCAATGACACATCCTGATTTTCGTCGTAATGGATATTTTCAACAACTTATTACAGAGTTACAGGAACTTTATCCTGATCGAACAATCCTACTTCCATGGAATGGAAAGAGTCAAACTGCCCGCCGCTGTTACGAATCTCTCGGAGCAGAACCAGAACCAGCAGAATATTTACTCAGTTATATTGTATATCATCCATTCCTTTCTTCTTTTTATAATAGTATTGAATTAGTGGCAGAATCCGACAAAGAATACCTTGCTGACCTGCATAGCCATATCTTCGACGAAAAGATAAATAATTCGAAAGAATATATTCATTATTTTTCTGATGCAGGAAAAGCATATCGTATTGTATGGAGCGGACAGACAATCGGTATGTATTATCTTGGAAAGATTCATATTGCTCCAAATAATACGAGCTGGTACTTATATGGTTTCGGAATCCTTCCAAAATATAGAGGAAAGGGACTTGCACTTCAAACATTACAAAAGTTAAATCATAAATTAAAGGAAGGCGAGCAGCTTGTCGTACAGGTTTCTGAACGAAATCACGCAGCCTTCCAACTTTATCAAAAATTCGGGTTTAGCATTAGCCAGACACTCGTCTGGTATGTTCTCTAACTTAGCTGAATATTAAAAGAATTTCTTTATAGAGAAATAAAATAGTTACCTTCAAATACAATCTCTGCTGAACCAGTCATATAAATACAATTATCTTCGTCTCTCCATTCTATCTGCAATGTTCCACCTGGAAGATCAACGTTTACTTCACGTCCTGTGTAACCGCAGCTTGCAGCTACAACTGCGGCAGCACAGGCACCAGTCCCACATGCAAGCGTTTCTCCGCTGCCCCTTTCCCAAACTCTCACCTGAATATGTTTCGAATCTATAACCTTTACAAATTCAATATTTGCATGTTTTGGGAAAACAGGATGTCTTTCCAAAAGAGGACCATAAATTTGAACTACTTCATCTTCCAGATACTGCTGAAAAATTACTCCATGTGGATTTCCGATCGACACAGCATGCATGATAAATGTAACCGAACCAATCGTAACTGGACAAAAATGAACAGGAGACTGCCTAATATGTATTGGTATTTTCTGTGCATCCCAAATTGGTTCACCCATAGCAACTTGTATCTGTTTTACTTCTCCATCTTCCAAAAATAATGTTAACTTCTTAATTCCTGCTTTTGTTTCTACAAAAATTTCTGGTTTCTCTACAATTTTGTTTTCATACACATATTTTCCAATGCATCGGATTCCGTTTCCGCACATCTCTGCTTCTGAACCATCTGCATTAAAAATCCTCATTTTACAATCTGCACACTCAGAAGGCTCAATTAGAATTAATCCATCTGCTCCAATCCCAAAATGTTGTTTACTCATTTGTACTGCAAGCATCTCTGGCTCTTCTACTTTCTGCTCAAAGCAGTCAATGTATACATAATCATTGCCTAAACCATGCATCTTTGTAAACTTCATAGCACCTCCTGTATGAAACGCAACATATTTTTATAACATATCTTCTCCACTTCCTCCTCTGAAAATCCTGCTTTTTTCATACGTTCTGCTAAAATAGGCATCATAGAACAATCATCCATTTCAATATTTCGCTCAATTCCATCAAAATCTGTTCCAAGTCCAACAGATTCAATTCCTGCCAAATTTACAATATATTTCATATGTCGGATCAATCCATCAATTGTTCCCACTTCTCCTTTTCCTTCTTGATATTCTGTAAAACTTGCAGCAAAATTAATACCAATCACACCTCCTCGCTCTGCAAGCATACGGATCATATCATCTGTCATATTACGAACGTGAGGACAAATGGTTCTGGAATTTGAGTGACTCGCCAGAAATGGTTTCTTCGTATAACGACATACATCATAAAATCCTGCATCTCCAAGATGTGATACATCAATAATCATTCCAAGCCGTTCCATTTCTTCTAAAAAGTAAATTCCCATCTCTTTTATTCCATGTTCTGTCTCAGACTTTCCAAATGGTTCATTTTCTAACACTTTATTTGGAAAACCAATTTCATTTTCATAATTCCATGTCAGTGTAATAAGCCGTACTCCTAAACGGTAAAAGTCACGTAACAGCTCCATCCTTCCAAAACAAACCCCTCCCTCTTCTATTGCAAGTAATGCTGACATAATTCCCTCTCTTTTATTATTTAAAAGTTGATCAGCAGATGTAATAGGACGAATCCATTCAGAGTTTTTTTCCATCTCCATATAAAAAATATCTAACAAACTCATACAATCTTCTAATGGATATTTGGTATTTTCCTTATCAATAAAAAGAGCAAATGTCTGCATGAGATATCCAGCCTCTTTCATACGCATAATATCTAATTGCAATTCATTGCTATTTAAAAAACACGACTTTCCTTGTTTCCTAAGTTCTCCAATCTGTGCAATTGTATCACAGTGCATATCAATAAACTTCATATTTATTTCCTCCTTAAATGCGCTTTCATTATATCATATCAAGGAAGTCATCACAATATTTTACCGAACAAAAGTTTTGATTTCGGAATTATCTATACAACAAAACTCATTTTATTCCTACTTAAAAAACAGAACCAAATTTTGGTGAGGCCAGATCTTCTCTATAATTATCTTTGGACGGATCTAAACTATTAATAACTACTTTCGCTGCGGTTCCTGATGCATGAATATAATTCTGGTTTCCTAGATACAATGCTACATGACCTGGATAATACAAAAGATCTCCTTGCTGTAAACAATCTTTTGAAATTGGATGTACAGGAAAATTCTCCCTCATTTGTGCATCTCGATATATTATGATTCCACTCATCCAATAAACGATAGAACAAAATCCTGAACAGTCTACTCCATAAGGTGTTTTTCCTCCCCAGCGGTAAGCAGTCATTTGATACTGTCTAGCATCTTCTATTATCTGCTTGCGAATCCATTCATTATTTTTCTTTGTGCTTTTTTCTGATACTTCTCCCTTTTCCCAAAATCTTACCCATTCTTTTCTAATCCAGCCATATTGTCCATCACAAAGTCTTACACAATACCAATTTCCAGCTTGTTTTTCCCCCATCCAAAAAAGTAAACTCCCCTTTGGAATTGTTTTTATCGCTTTTGAACGTATACTGGGATGAATTAATATATCTAGCCATGGAACAATTACAACCAATTTAGGAAACTCTTCCATCCATATTTCTTTTTGTTGAATCTCATTCTGTAATTCCTCTAAAATCCATCCCTCATATCCATATTCTGTTTTGATCCTCTTCCATTTCCCCTGCCTCTCTATTACATTTAGTGTCATTCCGTATAATATTTCATCCGTTTTTTCTCCATACGGATTATCATACATAGACAAAATAGAGTGATTTGTTATATAATTCATCTTTACCTCCTAATGCCAGCATAAATTCAGAGATGCATAACTCCTCCTTCTTGCAGTCCTCTTAAATCTATGATATGATGAATTCATCTATTACTATGAACAAAATTTATTATTTTACTGCAATTTCATAGAATAGAACCACTTTCCTTATACACAAATGAGGAAATATAACATACTCTGACAAGTATATAAAAAACGATATTTCAGAAATTAGGAGGTTTTTATGCTTCAAGTTGATAAAACAAGCGTAATGAATTTTGAAAACGCAATTCGAGGCGCACGTAACCCAATGAACAGCTGGGCACGTATGGATAGCTATTATGATAAAAATGGTAACTATATATTAGGAGAGAATGACCTTTCCCTTGCAATGCGTCTTGCTAAAGCAGGCAGTGACCACCGCAAATATTTACGTATGATCTTTGTATCTGTAGATATTACAGCTCCATTATATTGGTGGAAAGAATATGACACTTACAAAATATCTACAGTTGCAAATTCCACAAGTACAATGCATAAAATTCACAGTAAACCATTTTCTATAGAAGATTTCAGTGTTGATCACCTGACTCCTTCTTCTTATGCTTTTATGGAAACAGTTGTAAAAAAGTTAGAAGAGATTCGTTTAGAATATATAGAAACGAAATCAAAAGAAACTTGGTATGATATGATTCAGCTACTTCCATCCAGTTATAATCAGATGCGTACCTGCACGTTCAACTATGAAAATTTGATTAACATGTATCGTGCCAGAAAAGCACATAAACTTCAAGAATGGCATACTTTTTGTGATTGGATTCAGACACTTCCATATGCAGCTGAATTAATTACATTTGAACCATAATAAGAACAAGAAAAATCCCACCGCTCATTTCATAGAAATGCGATGGGATTTATTGAAAAGTTAACTATATATTACGATACTACAGATTTCTTACACAAACATGAAACGCATGACCTTTTGATCCTTGTATCATATTATTCAATTTCTTGCATAACTTCTTTTATCGTCTCTTTAGAAACCTTACACTCCTTTATAAACGTACTCAAAAATTCTTTACAGGAACCCCCAAACCATTCTTCTAGTAATTGCTTCTGCATATAACTTGCATATTCTTTTCGACTCATACAACTCCAATAAAAAGAAAACATATTTTTACGATGATAATCTAATAACCCTTTTCCTACCAAACTTCTCAAAAAAGACGACAGTGTTTGAGGACGCCATTCCTTATCATGGCGCTTCTTCACTTCATCTAAAATTTCTTGAATCATTAATGGAGATTGTGCATCCCAGATAATATCCATAATTTCTTTTTCACTTTTTGTCAATTCACAATTTGCCATCTTTATCCCATCCTTTATTCAATTTTATCGCTTTAGTATAAAAACCCCAAAATTCTAGTCTCTTTATCACCAATTTTCTAACTATTTTCATTATTCTACATTTTCTATAAATTGTCAAGCGAAATATCGGCTAGTTGGAATAATTGGAAAAAAATACCATTTTTATCCTAAATATATTCTACAACAAGAGGTGTTGCAAAATAGCATTTCATTAAAATATTGCATAAAAAACACAGGCATGGATAAAAACTCATTTCTACCCATACCTGCATCTTCGCTTTCATAATAAATTTTATTATTGTTTTCCTGTACTACCATGCCCTCCTCGGTCTTCTGCTTTTAATTCTTCCATTTCTTCAAAATAAATAGACGGCTGATGCTTCATAATACGAAATTGGCAAATTCTATCATTTACTTCAATAACGGTATCTCGTAACGCATAAGCTGGAAAGAACCATTGATCATTATTTCCACAATAAGTCTCATCAATAACTCCCATATGATTTGTTTGAATAATCCCAAAGTTTTTAAACGTACTGCTCCTTGGCACAACATGAGCCTCATAACCTTTTGGTAATTCCATTGCAACACCAAGAGGAATCAAACAAAAATCTCCCTTTTTCATCTCCACTCTTTTGGCAGCACGTAAATCAATCCAATCAGATTTTCCCCCAATATAAGTTAGCTTTTCAATTTCATCTGTAAAATATTTAATTTTTATCGTTTCCATATTTATTTTATTTACCTCCTAATGTCAAATAGTGCTGATCTACAAAGATAACATAGCAAAAATGTCCATCCTCATATATCAACGCTATCTTTCTTCCTATTTTTGATATCGTACATGTATCACAATTTCTTATGTTGTTATTACTGGTCAATCCCAGTATTTTAATACTACCTTCTTTTCTTTCAATGTATTTTTTACATCAATAACTCGTTGGTTCGAACTTCCCTTCCATTTTAACTGCACATCTCTCAGTTCTTCTATATATTCTCCATCAATGATGACATCAATCAATGGCATAAAATCCAGTTTCTGAATCGTTTCCCATACAAATCCAGTATAAAGCCAAATCGTCTTATCTGGAAACGTTTCTTTAATCTCACGAATCAACGTACCAACTTCCTCTCTATTAAAAGGATGCAACGGATCTCCACCACTAAAAGTAATACCTGACACATAATCTTTTTTTAATTCTTCAAAAATCTCCTGCTTCGCTGCCTCATCAAATTTTAATCCTCCATGTATATCCCAAGTAACAGGATTTTGACAGCCCTTGCAGCCGTGAGAACAGCCAGCTACCCACAATACAACTCTTAAGCCATCTCCGTTTAACATATCATCTTTCGTGATATTGTGATAACGCATAATTACATACTCTTCCTCTCTGCGATTTCTGCCATTTTCGCATCATTTAAACGGGTATCTCCTTTGACGCGAGAATAAGATAAATATCCATTCATACGATCAATTTTTGTTAAATTTTTGCTTCCACATTTTGGGCATACATCCATTTCCAGTTCCTCATGACCACAATCATCACAATACGCTAAGGAAAGATTCACTCCCTCATAAAATCCCATTTTCATCGCTCTACGAATCAATGATTTAATTGCTTCTTTATTATAATTAATTGGATATTTCACATATTGAATCTTACCGCCATTGGATAACTCCCAAAAGCGATATTCTAAATCCTGTTTTTGAATCGGAGTAATATCTTCAGTCACATGACAATGAAAACCATTACTTACATACTCTCGATCCGATACATTTTCTACAATTCCATATTTCTTACGGAATTGCTGTACTTGAAGTCCGCATAAATTCTCCGCTGGAGTAGCATAGATTGCATATAAGCGTCCATCTTGTTCTTTAAATTCTTCAATTTTTTTGTTAATATGTTCTAATACCTCAATTGCAAATGCCCCATCTTCTACAAGGGATTTTCCATTATACAATTCCTGTAATTCATTAAAAGCAGTAATACCAAAAGAAGCTGTTGCTGTCTTTAATAATGGTTTAATCTTATCATTCATTTTTAAGTGTCCACCATAGAAACCGCCTTCACAATAAGCAATCGGATTGGTAGAAGCTTTCATCTCTCCTAAATAGCTATACGTACGCAAATGCAGTTTACGGATTAATTCCAAATAGTAATCCAATACTTCATAAAAGTCCCGACTTTCTTGACGAGATTTTGCAAGAATCATTGGCAAATGAAGACTCACTACTCCGATATTAAAACGACCTACAAATACAGGACGGTCATTTTCATCTTTTGGATACATTCCTCCCTCACGATACCAAGGAGATAAAAATGCACGACATCCCATTGGACTAATGATCTCTCCATATTTTTTGTACATGGATGCAATATATCCCTTTCCTGTTAAGCTTAGCCAGTCTGGATACATCGTTTTAGAGGAACATTCAATTCCTACTTCAAACACATCTTCTAATTCTTTACCAGGTCCATGCAAATTTTCATCATATAGGAATACAATTTTCGGGAACAACACTGGTTTTTTATGTCCTTCTTTTCCTTGTCCCTTCATACGAACTTCCAACAATTTCTTTGTAGCCAATTTCGCAAATCTTCCTGTCCCAGTTCCTGCTGTCACAGTAATAAACGGATAATCTCCACGACTAGATGCTACGGTATTAAATTTATATTCCCATCCTTGGAATCCCTGCTGAAAATCATACTCAATATCTTTCCATGCTTCTTCTTCTGCACGCTGTTTTGGAACTCCCATAGCCATATATTTTTCAATATAATGTGCATAGGATTTTTCTGCATATGGTTCCAAAATTAACTCTGCACTAGGTACTGTAAATCCGCCATACTGCTGACTTGCTGCGCTTAATACAATATCACCAATTACATCAAATGCAACATCCAATGACTTTGGCTCATTATACCAAATATTTCCCATTTCAAATCCACCGCTTAATACCTCTGCTACATTAAACAGACAGCAATTCATTGTATCACGACGTGCAGACATATCATGAATATAAATATATCCCTCTCTTGCAGCCTGTAACTCTTCTACTGTCAAAAAGAACTTTTGGTACAGCGACTTATTTAGTTCATTAAAAATTAAACTTCTTTTTGTAGAAACAAGTGCACTGTCAGAATTTGAGTTTTCTTTATCTCCAATATACATAATAGATTGACTTTTTTTATAAACTTCATCCAGCATCCGAACAAAGTCCTGTTTATAATTTCGATAATCGCGATAACTTTTCGCAACAGCTGGATTTACTTTCTCTAAAGCGCCTTCTACCACATTATGCATTTCTGCAATTGGAATTTCCTTAATTCCAAGCTGCTCAATTTTTTCCTCCACAAAACGGCAGATAAATTTTTCTTCCTTTTCTGTAAACTTTACTAAAGCTCGATATGCAGACTTATTTACTGCAACAATAATTTTTTGCACATCAAACGTTTCTTTTGTCCCATCTTTTTTTACAACTTTGAAGTTTTCTGACTGAAACATAGGCACTTTCCTACTACTCAAACAATACCGCTATCAAGGTTACTCGTATCTCATTCTATATGCTTCTATAACATTTCTTCACAAGTGAGTAGTTTTTCCTTTCTTTTTATTTTTTCTATTCTCGTCTTTATTTATTTTATCAATTGACAGAAAAAAACTGCCACACATCAGCCGTGACAGCTTTTGTTTCTCGTAAGCAATGCTTACGTTAAATTATGATAGCATGGTTGCGCTGCCATGTCAATACGCTTTTCATACACTATATAGATGTAAAATCGCGTCAAACCACTATATTATGTATGTTACAGCCATTTTAAAAAATTTTATTCTCCGATAAAAATTTGAGCGATCGGGGATTCTTTTGGAAGAATTAATGTCTTATCCCCATCTTTTAAAGAAACTTTTGCTGCATCTAAAGAACGAATAAATTCATAAAAACTACGTCTATCTGCATCACTATAAGCATTTGCTAAAATTTTCATATACTCTGCTTCTGCCTGAGCAATAACCGCTGCTGCCTCTGCTTCTGCATTGGATAACATAATTGACACTTCTTTATCCGTACTATTTTTCTTAACGGTTGCCTCAGAATCTCCTTCTGCTGTATATTGAGCAGCAATTTTATTTCTCTCAGAAATCATTCTTTCATAAACTGCCGTTTTATTATCGGATGGTAAATCCAATCGTTTTGTTTCTACTGACAACAGTGAAATTCCATATTGATCCATCGTTGTTCCAATATTGTTCATAATTGTATCTGCCAGTTCTCCATCTCTTCCACTGATTACTTCCGTCTGACTCAGGCTACTAATCACATTTTTAATCGAATTATATACAACTGTATTAATACGACTTTCTGCATTGCCAATTGAAGAATTCAACGTCTGTGCAAATTTTAATGGATCTACAATTTTCCAAAGTACATAACTGTCGGCAATCATTGTCTTTTTATCTTTTGTAATCACATCAGAAGCAGGAAGATCATATAATAAGATTTGTTTTGGCAATGTATCAATCTCTTCCACAAAAGGCATTTTAAATCCAATTCCTGCTTCAGAAACGACCCGATCTACTTTTCCAAACTGGCGAATTAATTTATATTCATCTTCTTTTGTTACAAAAGCAGAAGAAAGAACCGTTAATACTACTGCTATTATAGCCACAACCGCAATTATTTTTCCAATTCGTTTCATTTTTACCTCCTAATACCCCATTCACTGTGGTATAAATTCAGAGATAGGGGAATTTTTTGTTCAACCTTCTGTATTTTCTTCTTCCGCTTCCTCTTCTTTTGTTTCAGAGTCCTGTTCTACATTATTTTTAACGTTATAGGAGGAATCTAATGGCAATATTGTCATCATATTTCCATCACTTCCATCAATAACTACTTTTAAATCTGGTAACAACTCTTCCATTGTCTCATAAAACAATCGTTTCTTCGTTACCTCAGGATTTTTTATGTATTCTTCATACATCGCATTAAATTTTGCTACTTCTGCATTTGCTTCATTAATTCGAGACTGCTTTGTCGATTCTGCCTGCTGCTTAATTTTATCCACCTGAGCTTCTGCCTCTGGTATTTTTTCATTTCGATACTTCTCTGCATTATTCAAAGCAGTTTCTTTTCCCTGTTTTGCTGTTTCTACTGCCTTAAATGCTTCCATTACTTCCTGTGTTGGAGGCTCTGAATCTTGAATGGTAATGTTAATTAGAGAAAGCCCTATATCGTGAATCTCTAGTTGTTTGAGAATTGCATCTTTAATCACGGTTTGAATTTCATTTTTCCCAGTTGTCAAAACACTGTCTACATCATAGCTTCCAATTACATTCCGAATGCAGCTCTGTGCAATATTCTTCAAGATAATAACTGGATCTTGTGACGCATAAACGGCTTTCACAGGATCTGATATTTTATATTCCACAAAAAAATTCACATTCACAAAATTATAATCCGATGTAATCATTAACGACTCTTCTTCTACTGTTACACCATCTGTATCCACTAACTCTCCATTTTCATCATATTGAACCTCTTGATAAGCATCTTCCCCATCAGTATGATATCCGATTGGAAATCCCTGTATCGTAGTATCCACTAGCTGCACTTCTTGAATAAATGGAATTTTAAAATGCAATCCTGACTGTGTAACAGCTCTTGGAATTCCAAATGTCGTAATCACAGCCTGCTCCTGTTCATTAATGGTATAAATACCACCATTTATTAACGCACCAATGACAACCACTCCAATTACTCCTAATCCAATCCACTTTCCCTTTTTCCCAAATTTCTTTATATTCTTTTTTAGTTCATCCTGATTCATATTCCAATTATTTTCCAATGCTTCCCCTCCTTAAATAATCAATCCTAAGCTACGAATCACTTATTCTAATAACGCTCTTTTAAAAAACTTGAGACATTTGTATGATTATAATGCTCCATTTTTTTTGAATATTCTTCTAATCGTTTTACATATTTCTCATAATCTTTTGGACTTAAACTTTGGGAACACTTTCTGTCTTCCATTAATTCGATCACTTTTTTATGAGCAGAAATTGCCAAATCCTTATAGTTATTTTCTAGATTCATTTGCAGTTCCCAGAATGCCTTCTCTAATTCCTTATCTTTTTTCTTTTTAAATAACCACATAGAAACTCCCCTTTCCATTCCATAACCTTCCTATTATTGCGCTTATTCTTAAACAAAAGAAACTTCCATGTCCGCTTCGAGGGTACCACCACTATAGGAAAGACGCTGTATGCAGATCTGTAGTCTCATTCGGGCACGTCTTGCTCTACTGAGATCACAAATCCACCTACAGCGTCGTTATTCGTTTCATTTTAATTTTATACAGCTACTCTTTTGCTTTCTTTAAACCTTACGTATCCGATCTTATTCATACAATGGATATTTATCTGTCAATGTTTTCACGATTTCCATCGCTTTTTCCTTATTTGCATCCACATCATTTACAACAAGTGCAATTGCTTCTGCAATCTGATCCATATCTTCTTCTACCATACCGCGCGTTGTAACAGCTGCAGTTCCAAGACGAATGCCACTTGTTACAAATGGAGAAGCTGGATCATTTGGAATTGTATTTTTATTGCAGGTAATATTTGCTTCATCTAAAATATGTTCTGCTTGTTTTCCTGTAATTCCTTTATTTAATAAATTCACTAACATCAAATGATTGTCTGTTCCACCTGATACTAAATCAAATCCTCTGCTTGTCAATCCTTTTGCCAAAGCCTGTGCATTATTAATTATCTGCTGTGCGTATACTTTAAATGATGGTTCCAATGCTTCTTTAAAGCAAACCGCCTTTGCTGCAATGACATGCATCAAAGGACCACCCTGGATACCTGGGAAAACTGCTTTATTAAAATTATATTTTTTATTTACTGCTTCACTACAAAGGATCATACCACCTCTTGGTCCACGTAACGTCTTATGTGTCGTAGTTGTGGTAACATCTGCATATGGAATTGGACTCATATGCATTCCTGCTGCAACCAAACCAGCGATATGTGCCATATCTACCATCAGCACTGCCCCAACTTCATCTGCAATCTCACGGAATTTCTTAAAATCAATGGATCTCGCATAGGCACTTGCACCTGCCACAATTAATTTTGGTTTACATTCCAATGCGATTTTTCGAACTTCATCATAATCAATAAATCCATCTGCATTCACTCCATACGGCACTGCATGAAAATATTTACCAGACATATTCACAGGACTTCCATGTGTTAAATGACCACCCTGATCCAAATTCATTCCCATAAATGTATCACCAGGCTGCATAACAGCAAAAAATACTGCCATATTGGCCTGTGCACCAGAATGCGGCTGAACATTGACATATTCACATCCAAATAATTGCTTTGCACGTTCTCTTGCCAAATTTTCTACAACATCCACATATTCGCATCCACCATAATAACGTTTCCCTGGATAACCTTCTGCATATTTATTTGTCAGAGGACTTCCCATTGCCGCCATAACCGCTTTACTAACCAAATTTTCAGATGCAATTAATTCAATATGATCTCTTTGTCTTCCCAGTTCTTGATCCATCGCCTTGGCAACTTCTGGATCAAACTGAAGCACTTCATCAAATGCGTACATAATGTACCTCCTTTTCATTTACCATTGGATGTTATTAATATTTCCAAGTTTAGGATTTAGTATATCACAGTCCAGTGCTAAAGTCCAGTAGTGAAACGAGAAACTACTTTGGACGCTTTTTCTTATGAGTATTGCGAATCGTCTTTTTCTTTTTATTTGTATGGTTTTTTTCTATTTTTTCCGCTGCAAGTCTTCTTGGACGAATCAAACAATGTTTATCAAATCCAATCAAATCTTCTCGATGAGCCTTCTTTAATGCCTCCTCGACTAAATCATATAATTGAGGGTTCCGATACTGAATCAATGCCCGCTGCATTGCTTTTTCATGTGGATTAACAGGAACATAAACTGGCTCCATCGTTCTGGGATCTACCCCTGTATAATACATACAAGTAGAAATTGTAGATGGAGTTGGATAAAAGTCCTGCACCTGCTCTGGCATATATCCCAAATCTCTCAAATACTCGGCAAGTTCCACCGCTTCTTTTAGGGAAGATCCTGGATGAGACGACATTAAATACGGAACTAAATATTGCTTCATTCCCTCTTGTTCATTTATTTGTTTATATTTTTGTGCAAATTTTTGATAGACCGAATTTTCTGGCTTTCCCATCCGCTTTAAAACAGCATCTGCCACATGTTCTGGAGCTACTTTTAATTGTCCACTTACATGATAACGGCAAAGCTCTCTTAAAAACGAATTATCTTTATCTGCCATAACATAATCAAACCGAATCCCTGAACGGATAAATACTTTCTTTACTTTTGGAAGTTTTCGCAGTTTTCTAAGCAAATGCAAATAGTCACTATGATCTACAACTAAATTTTTACATGGCTTTGGAAATAAACACTGCTTTCCAACACAAGCTCCATGCGTTAATTGTTTTTCACATGCTGGTTTTCTAAAATTTGCAGTTGGGCCTCCCACATCATGAATATATCCCTTAAATTCTGGGTCTTGTGTCATATTCTTGGCTTCTTCTATAATTGAATCATGACTTCGAACTTGAATAATCCTTCCTTGATGAAATGTCAGAGCGCAAAAATTACATCCACCAAAGCAGCCTCGATTACTAATTAAACTGAATTTTACTTCTGAAATCGCTGGAATTCCTCCACTCTGTTTATAAGAAGGATGATAGGTTCTCCGATACGGGAGTGCATAAACATCATCCATTTCCTGCATGGAAAGCGGCTTTGCAGGAGGGTTTTGTACCACATATAAATGTTCCCCATATGGTTCCACCAAACGCTTTCCTGAAAACGCATCCGTATTACAATACTGAGTATAAAAACTTCTAGCATAATTCATCTTATCGGCAAGCAACTGTTCATAGGACGGCAGCATTACTGCATCATAAACAGATTCTAACGTTTTTGTTTTAAATACCGTTCCATCAATAAAGGTAATATCCTTAATATCAATTCCAGCCTGTAATGCATCTGCAATTTCTATAATTGAGCGTTCTCCCATTCCATAAGAAATCAAATCGGCCTGAGAGTCCAATAAAATTGACCGTTTTAGCTTGTTTGACCAATAATCGTAATGTGCCATTCGACGAAGACTTGCTTCAATTCCACCAATAATAATTGGACAGTCTTTATAAACTCGACGAATATAATTACAGTAAACAACTGTAGCATAATCTGGACGTTTTCCAATGACTCCTCCAGGTGTGTATGCATCCGTTTGACGACGCTTTTTCGAAACGGAATAATGATTCACCATAGAATCCATATTCCCTCCAGAAACTAGAAATCCCAAACGCGGACGTCCAAATTCTTGAATAACCTCTTCCTTTTTCCAATCTGGTTGTGGCAAAATTGCAACTCGATATCCATGAGCTTCCAATACACGGCTAATAATTGCATGACCAAATGATGGATGATCCACATAGGCATCTCCTGTTACATAAACAAAATCTACCCAATCCCAGCCTCTTTGCCTCATCTCTTCTCGATTAATTGGCAAAAATCCGTTGTTAATCATATATTTCCCTTCTTATATACATTTTTTCATCGCTGCTTGAACGACATGCTGTGCCAGTACAGAAGTCGTTACCGTTCCAACTCCTCCAGGAACTGGTGTCGCGATTGATGCAAGCTCTGTAATACGATCTAGATCCACATCTCCACAGAGTTTATTATTTTCGTCCATATTGATGCCCACATCAATTACAATTGCATTTTTTCGAATATATTGTTGATTTACCATTTTTGCTCTGCCCGCTGCTGCAATCACAATTTCTGCTTCACGACATACACTTGGCATATCCACAGTCTTGGTATGACATATAGTGACAGTAGCATTTTTCTTCATCAATAACATCGCAAGAGGTTTTCCTACCACTAAACTTCTCCCAATAATTGTAACACGCTTTCCACTTAACTCAATCCCTGCAAAGTCCAACATCTCCACTACTGCTTGAGCCGTACATGGTGCGAATCCAGAATCATCTCCTGCAAACACCTTTGCCATGTTAATTGGACTAATCCCATCTACATCTTTTGCAGGATCAATCGTTTGCTCAATTCTTTTTTCATCTAAATGTGCTGGCAATGGACGAAGTACTAAAATCCCATCCACGCTTGGATCAGTATTTACTGCTTCAAATTCTTTGAAGAACAACTCATTATTAACATCCGCTGGGAAAACATACGATTCACATGCAATTCCAATTCCTTGCATCCGTTTTATCGCACCTCTTTCATAAGACATATCATCTGGTCGTTCTCCTACACGAATAATCGCAAGTTTTGGAATATGCGCTTGCCCTTCTAGTTCTTTTTTCATGCGTTCTTTCATAGCAGCGATTACATCTGCACCTTTTAATAATTCCATTTTTTCAAGTCCTTTCTTTTATGGGCGAATTGTCTTCATAACAAGTTCAAATACCGCATCGGCACGCTTTACTCCATCTTCCATTAGCTCATCACATCGTTGATTTAGCTGGGATGCTTTCTCTCTATCTTTCATCAGCTTCGTATTAATAAATACATTCATAGATGCTCCCAACAATGCTGCTCGGCAAAATTGCACACCGACTCCTGCATCGCTAACTGCAATACGGCTTCCTTTCTCTGCCATCACTTCCAATACCGCAATCGCCTCCAACACTGTCTCCATTATTTTAAGCGGTACAAGGCTTGCCTTTAATAACGCTTCTTCCATTACTTTATTTCGGTATTCCAGCTGCTCTTTTGTTTCTTTTGGAAGTCCATACGCTTTCGACAGTGGCTCAAATGCTTCTGCATCTTTGTCAATTAATAAAAGCAATTCCCTTTGTAAAACCTCTGCCTGCTGCATCTGCCTGCGTATTTCTTCTTCTACATCTTTGTATTTTTTCTTTCCAACTGTCAAGTTTCCAACCATAGTCCCAAGTGCAGTTCCAAGTGCACCAGTTAAAGCAGACGCTCCTCCTCCTCCTGGAATTGCAGCTTTAGAAGCAAGTACATCCGTAAATTCCTCTATTTTCATTGTTTTTGCATTCATAAAAATACTTCCTTTCTTTTTGCTTAATTTTCGTGCTCATCTACTATCGTGTGCAACAACTCGTTTATCGTCTGAAACTGCCACGTTGGGCAATACTTTGTATTCCTACAGTCTTCTAAAGTAGCTTCTCCAGTAAACACAACCGCAGTATCTACGCCAGCATGAATTCCAACTGCAATATCTGTATATAATCGATCTCCAATCACAATTGTATCTGCCTTGGAAAATCCCGTTTGTTTCATTGATGCCTCCACAATAATTGGATTAGGCTTTCCCAGAAACTTTGGCTTTCTCTTTACTGCACAGGCAAGCATCTCACAAATCGCTCCACAGTCTGGTACACTTCCAAATGCAGTTGGACAGCATAAATCTGGATTCGTAGCTAAATATATCATCTCTGGATTCGCCAATAACTGGCAAGCCCCTTCTATTTTTTTGTAACTTAACTCATTATCAAATCCAACTAAAACAAGTTGAATTCCCTCTTCTACTTGCTCAACAACATTAAAGCCCCATGAGCGAAGTTCTTGAATAAATGATTTGGTTCCAACAACATAAATCTTATCCTTTTTATGATATTCGCTTAAATATAAACAGGACGCATAAGAAGCAGTAATAAAATCGGATTCTTGTGTTATTATATTCCATTTAACAAATTTTTTTACATATGCACTCCTACTTTTTGTAGAATTATTTGTAATATAAATAGCCTTTCCTCCAATCTCCTCAATATAACTTAATAATTCTCTTGTTCCTCTTAATAATTCCTGATCAATCGCAATCGTTCCGTCAATATCAAATAAAAACAACCTTTTTTCTCTTAATGCTTTTTTTCTTTGTTCTTTTTCCCCAGTCATCTCGTCCTCCATCTGGTTTCATGAGCTGCTGCAAGACTATCACGCTACATTGTGCAACAACTCTTAGCATCATACCATAATTTTTTCATGATGAAAAGGTAACAAAAGAAACCTTCACTGGATGTCTTTTGCATATCACGATAAAAAATAAGGGGATGATACAACAGCCCCTTATTTGAGTAAAGCCATAAGCCAAGTGAGAATGTTTCCATTCCCATTTGGCATTGTTCATTGTGCCTTATCGATTTTCCATGTCAATATATTCTTTTGCTTCTAAAATATTTCGGTAAGCTGGACGAATAATTTTTCCTTCATTAATTAATTCTTCGATACGATGTGCACCCCAGCCAGAAATTCTTGCAATCGCAAAGATTGGAGTAAATAATTCCATCGGAAGCCCTAACATTCGATATACAAATCCACTATAAAAATCTACATTGGCACTGACCCCTTTATAAATCTTTCTTTCTTCTTTAATTAAATCAGAAGAAAGCCGTTCTACTCGATTAAACAGCTCATATTCTTTTTCACAGCCTTTTTCCACTGATAGACGCTTTACAAAACGTTTAAAAATCTGTGCTCTTGGATCTGAGATAGAATAAACAGCATGTCCCATACCATAAATCAAACCAGCCTTATCAAATGCTTCTTTATGAAGCAATGCACGCAAATATTGTTTCAACGCATCTTCGTCTTCCCAATCAGATACATGCTGCTTTAGATCATCAAACATTTGAGTTACCTTAATATTAGCTCCACCATGTTTTGGTCCCTTTAGAGAACCAAGAGAAGCAACGATTGCGGAATACGTATCCGTTCCAGAAGAAGAAACGACATGGGTTGTGAATGTAGAATTATTACCGCCTCCATGTTCTGCATGAAGTACAAGCGCAATATCTAGAATTTTAGCCTCTAATTTTGTATAGTTGCTGTCTGGGCGTAGTAAATGAAGAATATTTTCTGCTGTAGAAAGCTTTGGATCTGGTGTGTGAATAATTAAGCTCATTCCTTTATGATAATGCTGATAAGCTTGATAGCTATAAACTGCTAATAATGGAAATTGAGCCACAAGCTGTAGGCATTGACGCACAACATTTGCAATACTTATATCATCTGGACGCTCATCATAAGAATATAACATTAGAACCCCTCTTGCAAGCGCATTCATAATATCTTTACTTGGAGATTTCATAATAACATCTCTTACAAAAGACGGTGGTAAAGTTCGATACTGACCAAGCGTTTCAATAAAATCTTCTAATTCTTTCTGATTTGGCAATTTTCCAAACATAAGAAGATATGTAATCTCCTCAAAACCAAAATTCGTATCAGGAGAGAAACCTCTAACGATATCTTCTACATTATAACCACGATAATATAATTCTCCCTTACATGGAACCATTTTTCCATCAACCATATTATAAGCTTTTACATCAGCAATTTCTGTTAATCCTGCTAAGACACCTTTACCACTAATATCACGTAGACCTCTTTTTACATCATATTTTGCATATAGACTTGGATCAATTTGTCCGTTTTCGATACATAGATTTGTTAATTTTTGAACTTCTGGTGTAATCGATGAATAAAAATTTGAACTCATAAGATTTTCTCCTTTCTTCTTGACCGCCAGATTTTTCTGACTAAGATGTGAAAAATAAATATTCTACTATTAATAACTAATTTTTACATTTACTCTCCAATTTTATTATACCACATTTTCTTACCTAAAATATAATCAAGTTGTGACTTTTTAGTAAACATTTTCTTAAATTAATTTTAACGTAAACGTCTATTATATAAAAATTTATCCTAGAATATCTCCTTTTACTTTCAAAATAGCTATGTTCCAAAGTATTGTCTTAATCATAGGGGTCAAAATACCTTTTGACCCCAATATCAATTACAGGTTAATTATAAATATGCTAAAAAGATTATAACAAAACAAAGTTATCTTACTAATCAATATCATCCTCTTCTTTTTTTCCATACAAAATATTATCCTCTTCTGGCGTGCTCATACTTAAAATACTGGCATTGCTTAACCTGCGCTGTTCATCCATTTTCTTTAATCCATATTGATAAAGACGTTCCATTCCATCAATTCCAGCGGGAGCGAAATTAATAACAATCAATAATAAGATAATTGCATTAAAATTAATTGGTCCCAACTCCAAAAGTTTTTGAAAGATAATTAAGCAAATCATATATAATACTTGCATACTATAGATGACAATTCGTCTGTATTTTGTCAATGGGAAATAGACCCTTTTTAAAGTAATCATATAAAGCCATCCTGTTGCAAGCACACAGACAGTCGTCAACATTTGATTGGTACAGTCTAGAAAGTTTCCAGCTATACTAAATAAGATAATCGAGATGGAAATGACAGCTGCTGTTGGAAATGACATTTTAAAAACTGTTTGTAAAAAATCTTTCTCCACTCGTTCAAAGCTTGGCTCTTGCTGCAATAAAAATCCTGGCAAACCTACTGCACAAACACTGATAACAGAAAGTTGTATTGGCTGGAATGGATATACTTGTCCAAATAAAATTGTTATAATCGCCAAAATTGCGGAAAACATAGTCTTAATTAAGAACATCGAAGCTGCATTTCGAATATTGTTAATAACACGGCGTCCCTCATTTACAATATGAGGCATAGATGCAAAATTAGAATCTAACAGTACCAAATTAGCTGTATTTTTGGCAGCTTCACTTCCAGATGCCATTGCAATACTGCAATCTGCTTCTTTTAATGCCAATACATCATTTACACCGTCTCCTGTCATAGCGACAGTATGTCCATCTGCTTTTAATAAAGTTACCATTGTTTTTTTCTGACTTGGACTAACACGGCCAAATACCGAACATCTTTGCAAAGCATCTGCTAACTCTTCATCTGTTTTTAACGTTGACGCATCAATATAAGCTTCTGTCTTCTCTAAACCTGCTTTTTTCGCCACAGCTGCAACTGTTGCTGGATCATCTCCAGAGATAATTTTTAGATCTACGCCCTGTTCTTTAAAATAATTTAATGTACGCGGTGCTTCTGGTCGAATTACATCCGTCATCATGATTAAAGCACATGGTTCTAACCCTTCTGGGCATATCTCTGATTCGGTTTCCCTTGGACTATGAGCCAATACAAGCATACGGTACCCCTTGGATGCATGATTTGCAACAATCTCTTTTAACTCCTCCTGTCCTTCTGGAAATAAGAACTGAACTGCTCCAATCAAATAAGTTCCATACTCTTTAAAAGAAACCCCACTATATTTTCGTTCAGAAGAAAATGGAATAATAAATCCAGGTGTCATCGTATCTCTCTCTGGAAATTCTTTTTTTAATGCTTGAAACGTTGCATTGTCATCATTCAATGAAGCTACCAGATTTCCCATAACTTCATCTACATCAGTGATACTATCTATGTTTTCTACTTGTTCTACACAGATACTTCCTTCCGTAATCGTTCCAGTTTTATCCAGGCAAAGTACATCTACTCTTGCCAGCGTCTCAATACAATACAATTCCTGCACAAGTGTTTTTCGCTGCGCCAGTCGAATTACACCGATTGTTAAAGCCACACTCGTTAAAAGCACTAATCCTTCTGGAATCATTCCTAATACCGCAGCCACTGTATTTAAGGTTGCCGTTTGATAACTCAAATCTCCAATAAAAAACTGTTTACAAAATAAACCAACTCCCACAGGCACAATAATCATACTAATCAATTTTAATATCTTATTAATACAATTACGAAGTTCTGAATTATGCTTTTTAAACTGCTTGGCTTCTTTTGTAATTTGCTCCATATAATTATCTTTTCCAACGTGAACAACCTGGCAAAGAGCACGGCCTGCTGTAACAAAGCTTCCTGAATATACTTCTGAATTTATTTTCTTTGGAACAGAATCCGATTCCCCTGTTAATAAAGATTCATTTGCCTCAATACTTCCCTCAATAATAATTCCATCTGCGGGAATCTGATCTCCATTTTTTAAAAGAATCAAATCATCCAATACAATCTCTTCAATCGCAACTTCTTTCTTTTTTCCATCCCGTATAACTGTAGCTTTACTTGCCGTCAGTATTGCCAACTGATCCAAGATCTTTTTGGAACGCAACTCTTGTATAATACCGATCACCGTATTAATGGTAACAATTACGATAAAAAACATATTTTTAAAAGATCCAGTTGTAATGACAAGTGCAAATAAGATCACATTAAGCAAATTGAAAAAAGTTAATACATTCGATTTTATAATTTGCTTAACGGAGCGCGTCGTCTGATCGTCTGTTTTATTTATCTTTCCTTCTGCAATTCTCTGTTGAACTTCTTCTTCTCTCAGCCCAATAAACAACTTTTTCTTTTCCTGTGGCATTGTTTTCCTCCATTATCAGTCTCCAACGCCAAAGTCTGTATTTTCATACAACACCTCAACCATCGGATCTTTCTCTAGATATGCATAGGTTCTCATAAACCACTGGACTAACTTATCATCTCGTCGAATACTTGTTGTATTATTTGTATAAACGTTAACAGTACCTCGTTTAAAATACTGCTTCATATATTGTATATCTTGAGCAATCATCTCTTTTGTCTGTCCTTTTATTCCTACCATAATACAAGGAGAATCAAAATACTCGGCCACCTCCTGTGGCGTATGAAAATCTGCATGTTTATTTAAAATATTTTCTCTAAAATTATAGTCAAAACTTTCCACTCCGATTTTAAACAGAATTGGAATCCCCATATAATCTTTCATTTCCTGCAACTTTTTCCGATACATCCAATGACTTTCAAAATATAAAAGCTGAATCTGCTTTTCACGAATTATTGTACGGATTTCTGCTAATGTCTGTTTTGGCAATTCAAAACAGCTTCCAGAATTAATTACTTCCAATACTCCAAATTCTCCTGTTACATGAGATAAAATCTCCGAGTTTAAAGCAATCATGGCTCTTTCATCTTTTGAATTATCTTCAGTATAATCACAAAATGTGCATTTCCCCCATGCACACGGAAATGCTTTTAATAAAACAATTTCTCTACAATTTTTATTTGTAATCCTATTATACCGTTCCATGTGTCGTTTCCCCTTTAATTTTTCTTTTCATCTCAGAAGAAAGCACAGAATACACCGCATATACAAGAAAAATAGCAATGCAACGATCCAAATATTCTGTTACTAATTGAGTAAGCATTGCACTCACAACCAAATTAACTCCAAGATGATTCAGAATCAATACAAGAATAGAAGATCCTGAAGAAGTTACCCCTCCAAATACAAATGCATTAATACATGCACTTACCAATGTTCCTGGAATTGTAATTAATAAACCAGTAAATGGTATGGACCATTTTTTTTCTGCAACTTTAGGAAATAATTTTCCCGCAACCATTCCAACAATCATACCTGCTGGAAGAAAATAAATGGCATAAATATCCGTCATTCCAGAAATCAGCCCACCAAGCAATGCTGTTACCATTCCACCCCATGGACCAATGACCGACGCTACTAAAATTGTTCCAATACTATCCATATAAATAGGAAGCCGAAATGTTAAACCAATTAAACCACCTACAATATTAATTACTACTCCTAATGCGATAAAACAGATCTGTACTGTTGAAATCTTTTTTCCTTTCATAAAACATTCTCCTTTTTCGATATTTGATATTTTCTTTTCCTCAAGCATTTATCCTGCGTTAAATATAATATCTAAGTCAGATTCTTTGGCTTGGAACACTCTTTTAAGAAAAAGTTTCATAAAATCTATTTGATTTACTTTTGTAAGTACATAACTGTTTTTCTCTTTTTTCCAGAAATTCATCGAATCCACTACTGTCTGACCAATACAAACTCCATCTGTTACAACCATGGTATAGGCATAAATCCCACTGCACAATTCTCTGTCCATAAAATATGCAATTGCTAATGGATCATTAATGACACATCCTATAATCCGTTCGTATTTCCAATGAAACTCATTATAAAAATGTGTAATCTGCTTCGCAAATGTTCCATTGGAAGGATGGATTCTCTGACAGAAATCAGCAATTGTAGGGGTAAACACAATTTTCCTTGTAACATCCAATCCAACCATATGTATCATCGTACCAAGATTTTGATATACATAGTTTGCCGCATCTGGATCACACCAATAATTATATTCTGCAACTGGAGAACAATTTCCATAACTCTTAAAATTGCCTCCCATTGAGACAAATTCCTCTAACCTCTGAAATGCTTCTGGGCATTTTTGTAATGCAAGTGCAATATTCGTCATTGGACCAATTGCAATAATTGAAACTCCAGTCTCTTTTTGCAATGTCTCAATAATAAAATCTACTGCTCCATTACTCCAACTTACGCCGTCTACCTTTGGATAATTTGTCTCACCAAGACCATCTTCTCCATGGGTATCTTTTGCATCCACATAATCTCTTTTTAATGGAACTTCTGCCCCACAATAAACAGGTACATCCAGACGGTTCATGTGCCTTAACACTTTTAATGCATTGTCTGCTCCCATTTGGGCAGGTACATTTCCACTTACAGTAGTAATTCCTAAAACATCTAATTCTGGTGATGATAATGCCAGCATTAATGCCAATGCATCATCAATACCAGGATCACAATCAATTATAATTTTTCGCATTTATTCTCCATTCCTGACAATTGTCATTCATCTTAGTTTTTTATTCTGGGAAGTTTACGAACCAGTCCAAAGAAATTCATCTTTGATTAGAATATGCAAAACAAATCTTTTTACATATTCACATAAATGCTTCCGCATAATATTGAATTATATAATATTTACTGAATATAATTTAAAAGTTCTTTTATACTTAGTATAGAAGGGACAGGATCTGAAATAGTACCAAATCCATAAGCAGCATAAAGAAATTCAATTCCAGCCTGTTTTGCTGCTTCATAATCCATTTGAGTATCTCCAATATAAATGGATTTCTCTAAGCCATACTGCTCCATCAACCGCTTAATATTTTCACCTTTTCTTTTTCCTGTCTGACCAGAGCACAGAAATCCTTTGAAATATCTCTCCAATTTATGATATTCTAAAAAGCACTCAATATAACCACATTGACAATTACTTACAATAAACAGTGGATAACTAAGGGAAAGTGTTTTTAATACCTCTTCCAAACCAGAATAAAGCGTTCCTCCAATTTTTCTCAGATGAATACATTCTTCTTCACATATTGTATTTGTAATTGCCATTGCACGCTCTATTTCTAAATCTGGAAACAAGGTTCGAGCGATATCTTCTGTTACCATTCCCATAATTCCCATAACATCATTCTGTGTTATTTCTTTATGGACATCTGGAAATTTTTTTTGTAACGTTTGATTCCATGATTTTGCAATCTGCTTACTGGAATCCCAAAGAGTACCATCCAAATCAAAAATAATACTGTCTCTCTTCATAATCATCTCCATTTAGCCTTTTCATGCTTTATCTTTTTCTACCGCATCCAATGCTTGCTGGATATCAGCAATAATATCTTCTACATTTTCGATTCCTACACTGAGACGAATCAAATCTGGCTGTACTCCTGCTTCGATTAGCTGTTCGTCTGTGAGCTGTCTATGAGTATGACTTGCTGGATGTAATACACAAGTACGAGCATCTGCCACATGTGTTACAATACAAGCCAGTTTTAAGTGATCCATAAAATCAATGGAGAAATCTCTTCCTCCCTTTAATCCAAATGCAATTACACCACAAGTACCATTTGGCATATACTTTTGTGCCAAATCATAATATTTACTACTCTTAAGCCCTGGATAATTTACCCATGCCACATGTTCATTGGCTTCTAAATATTCTGCAACCTTTTGTGCATTCTCACAATGACGAGGCATACGCAAATGCAATGTTTCCAGACCTATATTTAATAAAAATGCATTTTGAGGAGATGGAATAGAACCTAAATCACGCATTAATTGTGCGGTTGCTTTTGTAATATACGCTTTTTTCCCAAAACGCTGTGCATAAATAATTCCATGATAAGATTCATCTGGTGTTGTTAAACCAGGAAATTTATCTGCATGTGCCATCCAGTCAAAATTACCACTATCCACAATTGCACCGCCAACTGCCATTGCATGTCCATCCATATATTTTGTTGTAGAATGTGTTACAATATCTGCACCAAATTCAAATGGACGACAATTAATTGGTGTTGCAAATGTATTATCTACAATCAGAGGTACTCCATGTTTATGCGCAAGATTGGCAAACTTTTCAATATCCAGTACAACTAGAGATGGATTCGATATTGTCTCTGCAAAGACTGCTTTTGTATTTGGACGAAATACCTTTTCCAATTCTTCAACTGGAGCATCAGGATCTACTAGTGTAACATCAATACCAAGCTTTTTCATTGTTACAGTAAATAAATTCGATGTACCTCCATAAATCGTAGCCGCACTAACAATATGATCTCCTGCACCACAGATATTAAACACTGCATAGAAATTGGCTGCCTGTCCAGAAGAAGTTAGCATTGCCGCTACTCCTCCTTCCAACTCACAGATTTTTTGTGCTACTGCATCGTTCGTTGGATTCTGCAATCTTGTATAAAAATATCCTTCTTCCTCCAAATCAAATAATTTCGCCATCTGTTCACTTGAGTCATATTTAAATGTTGTACTCTGATAAATTGGCAAAACACGAGACTCTCCCTTTTTTGGTTTCCAGCCTCCTTGTATACAAGTTGTTTCAATCTTATAATTACTCATTTGTCTCATACTCCTCTCCATTTTTCTGGGATTCTTGGTTTTATAAATTTAACGCAAAGGAGCGCAATAATAACTCCAATCACGAAACCAGCTAATACATCTGTCGGGAAATGTACATATAAATACAGTCTTGAAAATGAAATCAGCGTTGCTATAATTAATGCCACAACTCCCCATTTCCTATCCATAACTACCAGCACAGTTGCTGCTGCAAAGGATGCCAGTGTATGTCCAGAAGGAAATGAGTAATCGGAAAGCTTGCCGATTAAAAGCTGATCAAATCCAGCCACATCATATGGCCTTATCCGAGCAACTAATGGCTTTAACGTTAGATTGCCAATTAGAAGACATCCAATTAATGAGGCTGCTAACACAATTCCCCAAGTGCAATACTTCTTATTAAAAAGCAAGGCAAGTGCAATAATAATCCATAGAATTCCTCCACTTCCTAAATAAGTGATCCCAACCATAAACTTATCCAAAACAGGATTATGAATTGTTTGCAACCAATTCAAAAATTCAATTTCCCATGGCATACTATATCCTCCTTCTTGCCATAATCAAATTTTATTCTATTATAGAACCACAGGAATTACAAGTCATTTACACAAAAATCTTGTATTTTTCCCAAAATTTCACTTTCCTATTACAGAATTTTATTATATAATACCACTAATGATATGATACTAGGGTTAAAAATTCATGGATTTCATGCCTGCATGAAACAGCATGACTTTGAATCCTAACAATAATCATAAAAAAGATAAAGGAGTTTGTTTATGAGACATTTATTAAGCCCTTTGGACTTCTCTGTAGAAGAATTAGATAAGTTACTGGATCTTGCCAATGATATTGAACACAATCCAGAAAAATATGCTCACAAATGCCAAGGCAAGAAATTAGCTACTTTATTTTATGAGCCAAGCACCCGTACTCGCCTTAGTTTTGAGGCTGCTATGATGAATCTTGGCGGCAATGTAATTGGTTTTTCCAATGCTGCTTCTAGCTCAGCCGCTAAAGGAGAGAGTGTTTCTGATACAATCCGTATGATTTCCTGCTACGCTGATATTTGTGCAATGCGCCACCCAAAGGAAGGTGCTCCTATGGTTGCTTCTTTGAAGTCCAGCATTCCTGTAATCAACGCAGGAGATGGAGGCCATCAGCACCCAAGCCAGACTCTTACTGACCTTTTAACGATTCGCTCTCTAAAAGGACGCCTCCACGATATGACAATTGGTCTGTGCGGTGATTTAAAATTTGGTCGCACCGTTCATTCTCTCATCAATGCATTAGTACGTTATAATAATATTAAATTCGTTTTAATTTCTCCGCCAGAACTACGTGTTCCAAGTTATATTAGAGATAATGTCTTAAAAAATTTTCAATTTAAGGAAGTTTCCAGTTTAGAAGATGCAATGCCACAATTAGATATTCTTTATATGACACGTGTTCAAAGAGAACGCTTCTTCAACGAAGAAGATTATATTCGTATGAAAGATTGCTATATTTTAGATAAAGCAAAAATGTCTCTTGCAAAAGAGGATATGATCGTACTCCACCCACTTCCACGTGTAAACGAAATCTCTGTAGAAGTAGATGATGATCCAAGAGCTGCTTATTTCCGTCAAGTACAATATGGAGTTTATGTGCGCATGGCGCTGATTCTTACCCTGCTAGAACTTGTATAACAAACTAGTGGGCCTGATAGTCTCACTAAAGGGTTATAAAACTATCAGGCCCACTACTTCTTCTTTACTCAACTATTAGGTCACAATTTATAACACTCTCCTCCTAATATTGAAGGTTTAAATTTTTCTTTTGGACAGACCAATTACAAAGTGGTTCTGATTCACAGCAATAACACGCTCTCGATTTTTTGTCTGCCCGATACAATACTCCTGCCAAATTTTTCTCATTCACTGGATACGTTCGGTGCATTCGCACTGCTTCTAATATGTTTTCTTGTTCTTCTTTTTCATAACCACAGTCTTTTAATACCTGTCTAGCCAACGGAATTCCAGCTAATTGATGTGCCTCCCCTGTTTCATACTGTATTGCTCTTCCAATATCATGAAGCAATGCTGCCGCATAAAAAATTGGTTTTTCAATGGTCAGTTTTTCTTCTAATATCATAATCCACCCAATCCTTGCCACATCCAATAAATGCTCTGATCGATGACCACAATAAATCCGCTCTTTTTCAAATGTCCTAATTCTCTCCTGTTCTCTTAAAAAGACAGGATGCTTTAAAATCTGATTCACACGCTCCATGATTCCTCTCCCTCCTAGTTATTCTTTAATTTTGCTTTTTTCCAATAATTTCTGGCTCAATTGCAAATCGAAGCTTATATTGAAAAAATTCGGGATCTAGTTTTGCCAAAATATTTTGAATAAACCCTGCTTTTTCTGGATCCATAACACTATTTAATGCTTGGCGTATTAACAATTTTCCTGGCGTCTCGTTCGCCACGACACGAATCTCATCTTCTTTTTCAAAAAATATCTTAAACGTTCTTGTATGAGGCGTTTCCAAAAATGGAATTTCTATCTTTAGTACAGGAATTCCATCTTCATTTTTCGCTAACGCTCCAGTGACTGCAATCAAATATGCTTCCCCATGATAATCAATGGTTTGTATTGATGCAGTCTCCATTCCTATTTCAATCCGATACTCTTCTACTCCCTCCAGCACATGCCAAAAGAATTTTCCATTTTCTCGTGAAAATCGGATTTGTTGAATCCCTTCCGAGTAATTGTTATGCACCGTTTGCCAAAATACTGGCACAAATGCACCTCTCGTTGTCTCCATTTTATAACAGGTACCGTCCATCTTTTTAGAAAAATGCAACAACTCCTTCTGTTTTTCACTTATCTTTTTGAGTTTCCATTCTGTTTCTTCTTTTGTTTTATGAATACCCTTCTGTTTCCATCCCCGATTTGCAGAAGAAGCTATATTCTGTTTTCCCCTGTGCCTACCAAGCCTTGCTTCATATAATTTCAAACTTTGGTAATCAGAAAAGTTTTCTTCCATTTGCTGCTCTGGCATCCAATCCATTCCAAAATATGCCTGGATTTTATCTATCATCGGACAATCCATAAATAATTCATCATTTCCAGAAGTTGTTGCAATTACCATTTGTTTATCAGGATAAATAATTACATTCTGTCCAAGCATTCCATTGAATTGGTACGCATGCTCTTTTTCCGATACCCAGTTATGGTATCCATATGCATATCCATTGTTTTCCCCTGTATTAATCTGCTTTTGAGTTGCCTGTGTTACCCATTCTTCTGATAAAATTCTCTTTCCATGCCACACTCCTTTTTGCAGCATTAATTGTCCCAGTTTTACCATTCCTTCTATTGTTAAATATAATCCCCATCCTCCTTTATTGATCCCCTGTGGACAAACTTCCCAATACACTTGATGAATTCCAAGTACATCCCAAAGCCTTGGACGCAAGTATTCCATCATCGGCATTTTACAAATCTCTGTTACAATAGCAGACAACATATAAGAATTCATGCTATTATAAGAAAATTGTGTTCCATGTGAAAATTTATTATTCGATTCTAAATATGCACGAATCCAATCGTCATCTGCAATCGCCCCTGTCTCATTGAATACAACTCCACTGCTCATCGTAAGTAAATGACGTACAGTTAATGATTTGTGTTTCAAATAAGTAATTGAATTTGTATATGGTTTTAACAAGTCTACAACCCGATCTTCCAATTTTAACTTTCCTTCATCTATCAACATTCCAATCGCCATACCTGTTACACTTTTGGAAAGTGAGTAAACTGCCTGCCAGATCTGTCTTTGATATGGATAAAAACTTCCCTCTGCAATAATACATCCATTTCTCGCAATCATTATATTATGCAGATTTACCTCTTTATCTTCTTCTAATTCCTGTAATAAACTTTGAATATAACGAGATGAAATTCCCTGAGATTCTGGAGTAGCTCGAATCAGTTCCTCAGAATCTTTAATTTCTGGACAAAAAGCAAGCTTTTGGGGTTCATAGGTTACATAGGAAGTAATCCCATTTTTTCCATCTAATAATTTATATAAGATTTCAATCGATCGTTTTTGTACTTTAAAATCCATAAACACTCCTTTCATCTAAGGCGAAAAAACCCGAAGCTATATCGCTATTCTAGCTTCGGGTAAACAATTAATACTTTTTATGATATTTTTCTTCACAGTACATGCAGCGATATACCTCATTCTCTTCGTCCGTCAGCATAAATACATGAGGAAGTTCTTGTTCAATCGAAGTAATACAACGAGGATTTTTACAGAAAATAACATTCGTAATTTTCTTCGGAAGCGCCAATGTTTTCTTTTCTACAATCTTCTGGTCTTTAATAATATTGACCGTAATATTATGATCAATATAACCCAGAACATCTAAATTAATTACATTAATATCACATTCAATTTTAATGATATCCTTACGCCCCATCTTATTACTTTTCGCATTTTTAATGATCGCTACCTGACAGTCTAATTTGTCCAAACCCAGATATTTATAAATAGCCATGGACTTCCCTGCCTGAATGTGGTCCAATACAAAACCTTCTTTTAATCCACTGACATTCAGCATGTTTGATTCTCCTATCTCTATTGTATAAAAAGTAACTTAATCTTTTCTCTATTCTATCTCATGCCAGAAAAAAAATCAATCCTTTCCTGACTATACAATAGAGTAATTTTTAATAGATGACGTGGTAATCGGTCTAATCGTTCCATTTGGGCATATGCTCATTTTATAGTATCCTCATTTTTCACTAAAAGTATACAAGTTCTTCTTCTGGTGCACTTGTTAATGTAACTCCTTTTGCATATAATACAGGTCCCTCTTCTTTATATGCTGCTGAGTATTCCCATTTCACTTTAGCTGTCACATAAATCCATTGCTTTGGCTCAATCCGTTTTGCATTGCGATAATGACATAAAAATCCAATAAATCGAATATCTGCTTCACAACAAGTCATCGCATTTCTCCCTGGTACAAATATATTTTCTGGGAAATGCTTGGACACCATCGCTTTTGCACGGAAACGAACGAGTTTATTCACATAGCGTTCTGGATGTTCTTGCACATCAATATACCAAAAACCATAGTCCTGATCTGCAATATTAATAATTTCTGCATCTAAATCATATGGAGGTTCTTCTTCTGGCGGTTCTATTTCTCCATCTTCCGATTCAAACACAATGCCTGCACGGCGATTCACAGACTTAATGGTTCTCTGATATAACGCCAATGGACTGTCCTCGGTACAACGATTAAAAATAATCATATCAGTTTTGGTAAGAAGCTCAATTGCCTGAGCTTTAATGTTATTTAAATAAAGCTGGAAATGAGATCCATCTAATATTGTAATAATCTGATAAATCTCCCAAAATTCTGGCATGCGCATCCGAAGAATCTGATCAACTGACCACATTCCATTATATTCTATCATAACACGCTCTGGATGATATTTTTCATTCATCTTTTTCAGAAATTCTGGTGTCAATTCTTCTGGTTCTTCAATCATTTCCAATACTGTATTATAATTTGCCAACATAGAAAGATCATATTCTTCTTCCCCTTCCTCACAGGCAATCAATAATGTCTTTTCTCCATCTGCAAAATAATCCTGCTGAATGGTGAATTGAATAAATGATGTCTTACCACTCTCTAAAAAACCAGTGATCAGATAGACTGGAATTGTATAATCTTCCATTTCTCTCACTCCTTATGCCAGATGGAATAATTCCATCAACTTTTCTTCCTGTAATTGGGAACCAATTACACAAATACGTCCTGTATAATCTGGAGAACCAGTACGAATCTCATATTCTCCTGGAACTAAATCAAAATACATCCATTCTCCATCCTGCGTTGGAAGCATCCCCTTCGCACGTAAAACCGTACCATACTCTGTTTCTTCGGAAAGTTTGTGTAATATATCTGTTAATTCTTCCTTTGAATACTTAGCTGGAGTTTCTTTTCCCCAACTTGTGAATACTTCATCTGCATGATGGTGGTGATGATCATGACAGCCACAACTGCATTCTTCCCCATGATAATGGTCATGATGGTGATGATTATGATGGGCGTGATCTTCATGGTGATGATCATGGTGATCGTGGTCTTCATGATGATCATGACCATGTTCTTTTAATTCTTTTAATAACTCCTTCTCTAAATCATTGCTCTTCTCAATTACTTGCAGGATTTGAGTTCCAGTCAGTTGATCCCATGGAGTCGTAATAATTTGGGCTCCTTTTGTATTTCTCTCTTGAATCAAACTTACTGCTTTTTCTAAACGATCTTGTTTCATTGTTTGCGTTCTGCTTAGAATAATCGTGCTTGCTGTCTCAATCTGATCATTATAGAACTCACCAAAATTTTTCATATACATTTTACACTTGGTAGCATCTGCTACTGTAACCATACTATTAATTGAAATGTCTTCTTTATCTCCAACTCGAAGCACAGCTTTTACTACATCTGACAACTTACCTACACCAGATGGCTCAATAATAATACGATCTGGATGATATGTCTCAATGACTTGTTCCAATGCTGCTGTAAAATCTCCTACAAGAGAACAGCAAATACAGCCAGAATTCATCTCTGTAATCTGAATCCCAGCATCTTTTAAAAATCCGCCGTCAATACCAATTTCTCCAAATTCGTTTTCAATCAATACTAATTTTTGACCTTGGAATACTTCTTCAATTAGTTTTTTAATTAATGTTGTTTTTCCAGCCCCTAAAAATCCAGAAATAATATCAATCTTTGTCATCATAATTCCTTCTTTCTAAGTTTGCCTTTTCACTTTTTAATAACAAACTATCCACAGTATACCACTAAGCCCATAAATATGCAAATAAAAACTATATGAAGATTCCATTTCATAGATATCAGAAAAAGCGAGCATCGAATTATTTTCTTTCGATACTCGCTCTTAAGCTATTCCATCCATTGGACATTACCTCTCTTTAATTTATTCTGTTTTCTTCTTCAATAATGTACTCATTGTTCATGAATGATCCTCTGCTTTATGGCATCTGGAATTTTAACTTATCTAATGTACTTACTTTTTCTAAACTTTCTAATAAACTCTTATCCTTTTATCCGCTAGATCTTATATTCAAATTTTCCCATTCCATCTATAAAAGCTCTTCCCCAACCAAACTATATTCTTACTATTCATTTTATATAATTATTCATACTATTCATTCTATATAATTATTCATACTCTTTTTTAGATTTGCTTTTTTATATCATTAGATTGTGAATTAAATCCGCCTCGCACTGGTCGCTTCGAATCCTTTACTAAATTATTGAAGGTTCTTTGCTAAATTCGCTTGTCTTATGTTTTTGGTGGTCCGTACCATCCTTTCTTTTATATTTGGTAAGAATAAAACTTCTTTCCCATATCTATGTAAAGACTTTCGTCATTCAATAGGGTAAACCGTTACATTTTCATTGGACTCTCCTCCTATTCTTTCTTTTTTTATCTTGGTTAAAGTATATAACATTTTCTTTCATATGTCAAGTGTTTTTTTTTAATTTTTTATTTTTTTTATTATTATCTGGCTTATATTTTTTTATCACATAATTCACGAAATTCAATCTGGTATATTCCAATTTCATTTAATAAATTTATCAGAATATCTCTAATTTTCTATCATAATTTCAATTTATCTTGTAGAATTATTAATACAAATAGTAGAATTGCACTTATTGTTTGTACTATATACCACGTTATAGAATAATCTCTTGGCAAAACTCCAATTCGTGCAATACTCAGGTACTCAGGTAATAATCCATTCACGTTTAAAAAATAATAGGCAATCGCAAAGCCTAATCCCGCCAATGCAGATTTGCAAAAATGCATCAAAAAAAGCGTGAGAATTTGTATTACAAAACATTGAAATCCAAAACTTATGATCGTTTTTTTATCTCCTCCAACTTGAAACATAAGCCAAAAGAGATAGGGAATAATAAGTATGAATAACACAACTGTACAGCATATCCACCAGCATAACTTCCATTTCATTTGAATTCCATAAGAAAATTCTTTCAACTCTGAACTTAAGACGATTCGAAATCCCATATACTGATACCAAATACTAAGTAAAAGTAACATTTTCTGTGCCGAGTCAAATACTTTTCTTATGGTTTCCTCTTTTATTCCTGCTTCAAACAATTGTGCATGATAAATGAGAATAAAACAATATAAAAACGCAACTGGAAACAGATAAAATAACCATTGTGACTTTATATGTAATTTTAGAAAACACAATTGATTACTCATGATGATTTATCCCCTTTAAAAAATATAAATATCCATCTTCAATATCTGGTTCACATTGTTGTCCCCCTGCTATATCTGAGTTCTCTCCGAATAACAATACTCTTGCATACTTTTTATCCCTTTCTGTAAAATAACGTTCTACATAATATGGCTCTGGTAATTGTTCTATTTTACTTTCTTCTATCTGAAATACTCTTCCATTCGCAGCTTTGGCTATCTCTTGTGCATCTTGTACTGTTAAAATTTCCCCTTCCTCCATTACAATCAGTTTTTGACAAAGATACTTAATATCTTCTATTAGATGTGTGGAGAGCAGTATTGTAGTCTTTCCCTCCAATCTACGAATAATATTATTGAAATTATTCCTCTCCTCTGGATCTAATCCAACGGTAGGTTCATCCAAAAGCAATATTACTGGTTCTCCAAGTAAAGCCTGCGCAATTCCAGCCCTGCGAACCATTCCTCCAGAAAGTTTCCTGCATTTCTCATTTTTTCTGTCTTCCATATTAACAATTTTTAGCACTTTCATGATTTCTTCCTGATGCTTAGAAACTGGAACATTTTTCAAACATGCAAAATACTCCATCTGTTCATAAAGCGTCAATTCTGGAAAACACCCAAACTTTTGAGGAAGATAACCAATGATTCCACTAGCAACAGAATTTGTTATCTTTCCCCCATTTGATGGAATAATTCCTCCAAGCATTCGAATTAATGTTGTCTTCCCTGCGCCATTTGGACCTACTAATCCATAGGTATCTACTTCAAGTTTTAGATTAATTGATTTAATTACTTCTCTCTTTCCATATTTTTTTCGTAATCCTATAATCTCTATCATTCTATTGCCTCCATGGCTGTTAAAAACGCCTTATCATCTACAAAATTCTCTGGATTCAGTGAATATTCCACGATTTCTCTGACTAATCGCTCACTATTCTTCTCTCTTATTAATTTATAGAATCGTTCTCGATCTTCTACTGTAAGATTTCCTTCCCTACGTGCAACAGAGTTACTCCATTCTGCTAACATTTCTTCTGGTTCTTCCTCCCAAAATGCATTGAATACAAACGGCAAAATCAGATCAGAAGCTTCTCTTTTTTTCTGATTTTCCATATCTTTCCATATCATATTACAGAACAATCGATTCGCATTAATATAAAGTGGGGTTGCTAATATATACTGATCAAAAACAGCAACTTCGTTGTTTTCAAAATTCCTTCCCATATCTTCGGATGCAAATAAAATTTTTTTCTGTTCCAATCCACTTGTATCAACCCCATAGCGTTTTAATACATCCAATGCTTTTGTATACGCCTGTTTTTCTCTTGCCAAAAACGCATCATAATTATTTTCTGAATCTGAATATAAATTCAATGGAAAATAGTTTATAATTCTTTCATCCTCTGTTCGTTTAATATTTCCGCCCAATACAGTAATACTATCACTTTCTCCTTCGTAACAATTAATCTCTTTTTCAGAAAGATTTGTAATAACTGGATAATTTGTTTTTATCCGAATATGTGCTGGCTCGATACGATTATAACAATTGTAACCGTATATTTGATATTTTAACATAATCTGTCGCTGCCCCGCCATCGGATACCAAGGAAACCATCCAGGAAGCATTGCTGCCCTTACATTGGAGTAAAATTTATTATGATGTCCTTTATATTGAATTAAAACTGTAAGTTGCTGAACTGGTTTACTCGTATTTAAAATAAGATTATCCTTCTGCTGTTCAAATGTTACAGTTACACCTTCTGTTTCTGACTCAATCTTCTTAACCGAATACCCTCGATACAATGTCATACAAAATTGCTGTGATTGTAACTGTGATTGTAAAATCAACCGTCCCTTTACTTCTAACTCACTTTTCATAGATAATTCCAAATCATAATCTGTAATGGTAAATCCCGCTTCTCTTTGACTTGAAACAGCTATTTCGCTTGACTGATTCAGTTCTATACGATCAATGTTCTGTCCATTCCAACTACTATTCAAACGATAAAGGGATGCTGGCTGATAAGAAAATAGTAAAAAAAGAATCGCTGCTGCTGCTACAACCCTTCCAGTTTTTTTCTTTTTCCATATATGAATAAGAGCTATTCCAATTAAAAAAATCAACCAAAACAGTAAAACATAAATACGTACCGGTTCCAATTGCAGATCATTTTGATAATCTGGACTCCATTCTCCATTTTGATATAAAATTCGGAAAGGCCAGGTTAGCTTTTGCCAAACAATATCAATTGGAATCACTGGTTTTTCTGACCAAATAATATTCTCTGAAAGTGGACTAATCAGAAACAAAAAAAGAAACTCCAAAAAAAACCAAATTTGTGAACTCCAGCTTGCACAAACTACAAAAGTAAACAATAAGCAAATCATTTGAGGAATAAAAATATTATAAAGATAATTTTCTGGAAACCATGTAAGAAAATAATTTGTTCCATCATTTTTTAAGCAACATATAACTAGCAAAATGCACATTCCTAAATTCCATATTAATGTTTGAACAAACACACATGTAAATGCACTCTTTTCATAAACAGCTCGATGACCCCCTACTTCAGATGCTTCTCTTACCGCATTTCTATCTGCTCCTGATATATAATAATAAGAAACACAGACAAGGAAAAAACAGGCATAATAATTGAATCTTGCGATCATTTGCAGCAATTCAAACCCAGACATCCCAGCATGTATAAAAAGAATTAGAAATCCATAAGTGACCGCATAAAACAAAATAAAACCTATTACACAAACTTTAAGCTTTATAAATTGTCTCCAGATAAACCCTTTCATAATCTGCATCCCTCCTCATTCCACTATAAACTTAGAAGGTATCCAAAAAGTTTTTTACAAAGTCAAAATATCTATAAAAATTCAACTTTCTAGGTACCTTCATAGTATTTTCACCATTTTTATCATATCAAAAAGTCAGAAAACCTCTCCTATGTACCTACATCGAATCCTTTTATAATATACTTTTATTGAACTGTCACATTCCCAGATCCATAACACTTATTGTATCCAACTAAAGATATGTAAAAAGCTGAGTCCTTATCTTGAGGTTCTCTATATTCAAATACACCAGTTGGTACAATATCAATAGACTTTTCACGACTATATGGCCATCCTATCCAACAAGCATATGCATGCATTGTCATACTTCTTGATGATGAAGGTGTATTATAAGCCCAATACTTTGCCTCCTTACCAACTCCTACAGAATCAGACTTTACTGTATGCTGACTTGGAGCAATTGATATTGCTGCATGTGTAGCCATACCATAAGCTACATTTCCCAATAATAAACTTCCTAACATAAATGATGCTATTAATTTTTTCTCTTACCCATAGTATTTCCTCTTAAAATATTTATTATAAATTCTCAAAATCTTTTAAACCTTATTTTCAGCTATTTGATTTATTCTTAAATAAATTTATTACTAACTTCTACATTTAAATATAGCATTTAATTAGTTTAACCTTACTCATTAATTCGAAAAAATCAGCTAAATAAAGTCTTAAAAATAAGATTTCTTTTTGTAAATTAATTTCGAGAACTTATTGCTCAATTTTCGCACAACATATCTTGATCATTGCAAGGAAACATTTTTTTAATATACAACCACTTTCTTTTTTGTATTTTTTATCAATAAGATTGATTTATATATTATTCCAACAATTTAATATCTTAAAGAATACAGAATCAAATTATTTATATAGATTTCTATTAAAATAGAATAACAATCAATAAACTAATTTGTTTTTTATTATAATATTTTTTTCTTCACCTGTCAATAATATTTACAATCTAGGGTTACAATACATGTGTTACAACTGAATTATTAAAAGACGGGAATACACTTTCTGTGTTATATTTTTAGCTACCAGACCAAAACACAACAAGAAAGGATGTATTCCCGCATGACAAGTATAACACAAGATATGCGATTCTGTCTATCATTTATTCGTTACGCTCAAAAATATGGCGTCTCCAAAGCTGCTGTTAAATATACCGCCAGTATATTTATCGCTGGAAACGCCGTTATGACGGCTCCATAGAATCTCTTCGGGATCGTTCTCGCAGACCTCACCATCATCCCAATCAACATACTCCTGCTGAAATCAAATTAATTACCCATATGCACAGACGTAATCCTTGAGTTACTACTTAAGATTTATTTTCTTCAACCTCTCATTTCTATTTATTTTTATCAACATTTTTTATGTATTTTTGCAAATGAAATTCATTTAAAACTCTCTTACATTCTCCTTAAACTGAATACATTGAGGATGTATGCCGCAATGTATGCAATGTAACCTCTTTCTGAATGCCTGCTATACTCGTATAGTGCTTTAACAGCTTCCAAAAACCCTGTCTGCTCATTGGCTTTCCAGCACAATTTAAGAAGAGAGAGCTTTCCGCTTCTTTTTGAAGTAACTGTGGTCTAGCCTCTTCTAAATATCGCCTTAATGCAGTTCTCACTCGATCATTCAATGGAACGGAGCGAATCTGATCTTTTTCCCTATAGCTAATATATCCCATTGTCATATTCAAATCCGTTAATTGCAATGAAAGCATTTCTGTCACTTGAATTCCAGTTCCATATAATAGTTCTAGCATCGCACGATCCCTTAACTGCTTTGGTGTTCTTTTATCTGGCTGCCTTAACAACTGTTCTACTTCTTCAATTGTAAGAATTTCTGGAGACTTTTTTTCCACTTTCGGAGAATACAGAAATTGAGTTGGATCCTCTTCTATCATTTTTTTTCGCAGTGCATAATGAAAAAATGTTCGGATGGACGCACAGATTCTAGATATCGTTGCAGCAGATTTTCCTTCTCTTTCTAAAGAAAGAAGATAAGATTGCAGTAGTGTCATCGTTACTTTCTTCCACTCAAAAATTCCGTTCTCGTTTAAAAATATAGTAAGATATCTTAAATCCCGTTCATAAGATAACTCTGTATTCAATGTAATATTTTTTGTTTTTTTTAAATAAATTAGAAATTCCTTTACTTCCTCTAACATATTACTCTGCCACCTAACGTATATAGGGTAAAATTTCTATAGACTGACTCAGCCGTTTATTTTTCCTATGATAATACCCTACCTTAACTCATTTAATTTTATAATTGCTTATACATCAACTGTAATAACCATGGATTGCACCATGCTTCGGACAACATCCCAAGTAAAAATATTCCTATAATAATTATGTATGATTGTACTGCATATCGAAATGGTAATTGCTGCCTTTGACATGATTGAAGCATCAAAAGAACGACTCCGATTCCATAAAATAAATAATGGGGCAATATTACAGCCAAAAAGGCAAAGATTCCCTTTATTCCATACGTCATAGTGGCTATTACAATCATACAAGCCATACAAAATCCACTATAACCAGACAATACACAAAAGACTGGATAGGCAATTACAGTCATGCTCAGTAGAATGCAAGCGGTCAATTCCCAAAAACGGCTTTGAACAATATAAAAAAATAGTCCCCATAAGTCTGTAATCGCCTGAATCTGATCCTCTATCTCCGAATGGTATATTTTCATCTCAAATACCGACATAGATGCAAATAAAATTGCTATCACTGTTCCCAATACGATACCAATTAAAAACAAGCCAATTAGAACCATTTCTTTATTTCGAATTCGAATCATACCGCTGCCTCCTACATGTTTCCTGTCCTAACTTTATATGCAAAAAACAGCAATTTTATGCTTCTATATTATTACAGCTCTCATGGATTATATTTCCTCCAAACTGAAACTATGCTTGAAGAGCTACTGGGATAGCTTTCCTATCCACGATATTTATATTATTTTTGATATTTATTTTTATAAGCTAAAACTGCCGAAACTGTCTTAGCATCTTGAATTTTCCCTTCATAAATCATTCGGCAAAGTTCTTCTAGGTCATATTCTTTAATTTCTAAAAATTCTTCTTCATCCAAATGTTGATGTGTTGTCTCTAATTCTGTCGCTAAATAAATATCAATTATTTCATTGCAATAAGCAATTCCAGTGCGAAGTGTCATCAAAAATTCTATTTTTCCAGCTCGATATCCCGTTTCTTCTTCTAATTCTCTAGCAGCACATTCCATCGTAGGCTCCTCTGCATAATCCCTAGCCCCTGCTGGGATTTCTAAAGTTTCTCTTTCTTGGGCAGGACGGTATTGACGTACCATTAATATCTTACCATCCTTTTTCACGGCAAGTACAGCTGCGGCACCTTTATGGGCTAAAAAATCCCATTTTGCAACCTTTCCAGTTGGCATTAACATCTCATCTTCATAAAAATCTAAAATAGCACCTTTATGAATGAGTGTTCTTCCAATCCGCTTCATATGCTCCATTTTACTCGTCCTCCGATTTTTTCTTCATAGATTCACATTTTTTATAACACGCATCGGTAGCTTTCATAACGGCATTACGAAATCCATATTCTTCTAAAGCAGCCACTCCTGCAATTGTTGTACCAGCTGGTGAACATACCATATCTTTTAATTCTCCAGGATGTTTTCCCGATTTTAATACCATTTTAGCAGATCCAATTACGGTCTGTGCTACAAACTGATACGCCATATTTCTTGGCATTCCATACTTTACTACACTATCTGCCAATGCCTCAATAAACATATATACATAAGCTGGAGAACTTCCACTTGCACATACTACAGCATCCATGAGTTTTTCTTCTACTGCATGTACTTTCCCAAATCCACTAAATATTTTTTCAATTACAGAGAGTTCTTCCATTGTAAATGCTTTTTGGTCAAAACAAATTCCTGACATCCCCTCTCCAACCAAGGCTGGCGTATTTGGCATTGCACGCACAATCTTTCTGTCAAAACCAAGATGTCCTTTTAAATCTTCAATTGTAATACCAGGCGCAATTGAGATAATTACATGTTCTCTTGTAATAATATTTTCAATATTTTTTAATACTTCTGGATAATACTGAGGTTTCACTGCTAATACAAGATATTTACATCCATTCGCACATTCTGCATTGCTTTCGACAAAGCGGATTCCCGTCTCATTATAAATCTTTTTCACACGTTCTTCATTGACATCTGCAAATATAATCTCCGTTTTATCAAAGTTCTTTAAAGAACCTCGAAGCATTGCATATCCCATATTTCCCATTCCAATAAATCCAATCTGAGCCATAATCAATCCCTATCCTTTCCTTTATTAATATAGTATTCCTATAAAACTTCTATGACCGCTTTGTGGGCACCATCATGATATAAAAATCCATTGCTCCGTACTTTAGTGTTCTCGCAATCGCCACCTGTATTCGCAATCCGAGCTGTCGCTCTTCTTGTTCATACAGGTTAATCCGTCCAATAGCCATGAGCCAGACCGTGTGAACACGGTCTGGCTCATGGCTGCTGTCTGGGACTTTTATAGTAAATAGAAAAAAGCTGCCGTCAACATACTCTTTCTTGAATCTTGTTGTACAGCAGCTCCTAACTGTTCTGTTTTAGTAAACTTTTATACCTATTTACGGTATCACTATCTATCGTTACTTTGCATAATCAGTCACACGGGATTCTCTAATTATATTTACTTTAATCTGTCCCGGATATTCTAATTCTGCTTCAATTTGTTTAGAAATATTTCTTGCCAGCAGTACCATATCGGCATCCGATATTTGCTCTGGCACTACCATTACCCGAACTTCCCTACCCGCTTGGATAGCAAAAGATTTTTCAACGCCTTTAAACGAATTTGTGATGTCTTCCAATTGTTTGAGACGATTGGTATATGTCTCCAATGTCTCTCTTCTTGCACCTGGTCTTGCAGCGGAAATTGTATCCGCAGCCTGTACTACACATGCAATTAAAGAAGTTGGTTCTACATCACCATGATGTGCTTCTACTGCATTAATTACAATTTGAGATTCTTTATATTTCTTACATAGCTCCACCCCAAGTTGAATATGGGAGCCTTCCATCTCATGGTCTACTGCTTTACCAATATCATGTAAAAGTCCAGCACGTTTTGCAACTCGAATATCTAATCCGAGTTCTGCTGCTAGAAGTCCTGCCAAGTGTGCCACTTCTATAGAATGTTTTAATGCATTCTGTCCATAACTAGAACGAAATTTTAAACGTCCAAGCAACTTAACAAGTTCTGGATGAATACCATGCACTCCAACTTCCAACAAAGTAGCTTCTCCCTCTTCACGAATCATTACTTCTACTTCTTTTTGAGCTTTTTCAACCATTTCTTCAATTCTTGCTGGGTGAATTCTACCATCCAGAATCAATTTTTCCAAAGCAATTCTTGCTATCTCTCTTCTCATTGGATCAAATCCAGACAAGATAACAGCTTCTGGTGTATCATCAATAATTAATTCCACTCCAGTCAGCGTTTCCAATGTACGGATATTTCTACCTTCACGACCAATAATCCTTCCTTTCATTTCATCATTCGGAAGTTGAACTACAGAAATTGTAGTTTCTGCCACATGATCAGCAGCACATTTCTGAATTGCAGTTACTACATACTCTTTTGCTTTTTTTGCAGCCTCTTCTTTTGCTTTCGTTTCTAATTCTTTAATTAATTTTGCAGCGTCATACTTTACTTCGTCCTCAACAGTTTTTAACAAGTACTCTTTTGCTTGTTCGGAGGTAAGACCAGAAATTCTTTCTAGTTCCTGCGCAACCTTCCCATGAAGCGTTTTTGCTTCTTCCAGCTTCTTGTTCAGGTTATCTTCTTTTGCATTTAAGCCTGCTTCACGCTTTTCCAGTGCTTCGGTTTTGCGATCCAATGCTTCTTCTTTGTTCATTGCTCGCTTCTCCATTCGAGACAATTCATTTCTGCGTTCTTTGATTTCCTTATCTAATTCATTCTTAGATTTCAGATTCTCTTCCTTCGCTTCTAAAAGTGCTTCACGCTTCTTTGTCTCTGCCACTTTTAAAGCCTCATCTATTATTTTTCTGGATTTCTCTTCTGCTGAACCAATCTTTTCTGCATAGATTTTCTGTTGGTAACGCAAAGCGACAAACCAGGTAATAACAACAACTATAATAATTCCAAGTATTATAGCTATACCGATAAGAACTTCCACAGGAGCACCTCCTTATTTAGTTTTCATTGTACAAAACACACATACAACATATAAATTTTATACTGTTTTACGAATTATGTCAAGACAAATAAGGGGTTTTTTACACATTTTCTTGTCTAATTTCTACCGTTTCGTTCCAATGCTGCATCGCTGACTTTACTACGCCAAAAGGGAATCCCCTTCTAATACAATATGCGTATAACCTCTGCTCTTCCTTTTCATTCTGGGGCAATCTTCCCTTTGTTTTCTTCTCAAGTAATTCTACTACTGCATTCCATTCTGTATCTTCGGTTATATCCATACATTTATTTATAATAAGAGGATCAATCCCCTTTTTCTCCAGCTCTATCTGAATCAGACGTCGTCCCTTTTTCTTTTGATTTCTTTCAATATAATGCCTTGCATAACGCTCATCATCAATATAATGATAGGCTTTCACATAATTAACTGCACAATCCTCTGCCTGTATTGGATATCCCTTTTCTTTTAGTTTCTGTCTAAGTTCCGCTTCGGTTCGATCCATTCTTTGCAACAGAACCATGGCTTGTTGCTTGGCCTTTTTTTCTAATTCTTCTGTTGTCTCATTTCCTGTTAATCGCGACATTATTCTTCTTGCTTCTTTTCTTCTATATTTTCTGCTAACCCAAAATGTTCTCGCACTTTTTGCTCGACTTCTGCCATAATGTCTGGATTTTCAATCAGATACTTCTTGGCATTTTCACGTCCTTGCCCAATCTTTCCTTCTTTATAAGCATACCATGCCCCACTCTTGACAATTACTCCGATATTAGCAGCTAGATCTAAAATATCTCCCTCTCTTGATATTCCTTTTCCAAACATAATATCAAATTCAGCTTCTTTAAATGGAGGAGCTACTTTATTCTTTACTACTTTTATTCTTGTACGATTACCAATCACTTCTCCAGCTTGTTTTAATGCCTCAATACGCCGTACATCCATACGAATCGAGGAGTAAAATTTCAAAGCACGTCCCCCTGTCGTCGTTTCTGGATTACCAAACATAATGCCAACCTTCTCACGAAGCTGATTAATAAAAATAACAATACAATTTGACTTGCTAATTACTGCTGTTAACTTACGAAGTGCCTGCGACATTAAACGAGCTTGTAATCCGACATGAGAATCACCCATATCTCCATCAATCTCTGCCTTCGGAACAAGTGCAGCAACGGAATCGACAATCACAATATCAACTGCTCCAGAACGTACCATTGTCTCTGTAATCTCCAGAGCTTGTTCACCATTATCTGGCTGAGAGATATATAAATTATCAATATCTACTCCAATATTTTTCGCATACACTGGATCCAATGCATGTTCTGCATCAATAAAACCTGCAATTCCGCCTCTTTTTTGAACTTCTGCTACCATATGCAGTGCAACCGTTGTCTTACCACTCGATTCAGGCCCATAAATCTCAATTATACGGCCTCTTGGAACACCGCCTAATCCTAATGCAATATCCAAACTCAAAGAACCAGTCGGTACTGTTTCAATATTCATATTCGATGCAGAATCTCCAAGCTTCATAATCGAACCTTTACCATATGCTTTTTCAATCTGAGATACCGCAGCATCTAATGCTTTTAATTTATCATTCTTCTCCATAGCTAATTTAAATTCTCCTTTCGGAACAAATGTTCTGTATCTATCATACTCGATTTTAGTTTTATTGTCAACTTATTTTTAAAACATATGTTTGTTTTTATAGGGGGATTCTGGTTCACTGGATAGTTTCACTTCTTTTTGACAATCCGTTTTCTCTATCCGTACCTAGTATACCATATTCTCATTTGCACTTCAAGGTTGCTGCAAATAGATAAACTGAATGTTAGTATATCTACGCACAATTTCTCTTTATAAAAACAAAAAAAAATAGTGTATGGAAAAACTTTCCTTAAATAGGATACCTCTTCCATACACCATTCTATCACAGCGAAAAAATTTTTGATCGCTGGCTTATTTACATATTTTATTTATATTTTTTCAATCCTTCATAGTCCAATGTAGCAAAATAATCTGCTGGGGTTTCTGCTCGGCGGATCAATTGGGTAGTTCCGTCTTCTTTTAATAAAACTTCTGCACTGCGCAGCTTTCCATTATAATTATACCCCATTGAAAAACCATGTGCACCTGTATCATGAATTACAACATAATCTCCAATCTCAATTTTTGGCAGCATGCGGTCAATTGCGAACTTATCATTATTTTCACAAAGTCCCCCTGTGACATCGTATTTATGATCACAAGGTTCATTTTCCTTTCCTAAAACAGTAATATGATGATAGGCTCCATACATTGCTGGACGCATTAGATTAGCAGCACATGCATCCAAACCAATATATTCTTTATAAGTATGTTTCTCATGAATGACCTGTGCAATTAAATGACCATATGGCGCTAACATAAATCTTCCTAGCTCTGTAAAAATCGCTACATCATCCATTCCCTCTGGTGTCAGTACCTCTTCGTATGCCTCACGTACACCTTCTCCTATTGCTAGGATATCATTTGGTTCCTCATCTGGACGGTAATTTACACCTACTCCGCCAGATAAATTAATAAATGCAATGTGTACACCTGTTTCTTTCTTCAGTTCTACTGCCAACTCAAACAAAATTCTAGCCAATTTTGGATAATATCCTAAAGCAACTGTATTACTTGCAAGAAATGCATGGATACCAAAATGTTTTACACCATGCGCCTTCATTTTTAAGAATGCTTCTTTCATCTGCTCTTTTGTCATGCCATATTTGGCATCTTTTGGCGTATCCATAATTTCGTTATGAAGTGTAAAATCTCCTCCTGGATTATAACGACAGCACATTGTTTCTTGAAAAGGAGCAATCTTTTCATAAAAATCCACATGAGTTAAATCATCAAAATTAATAATCGCTCCAAGCTTTGCAGCCAATTCAAAATCTTTCACAGGTGTTACGTTAGAAGAAAACATAATATCATGTCCCTTTAATCCAACTGCATCTGCAAGTTCCAATTCTGTAAAAGAAGAACAATCTGCTCCAATTCCTTCTTCTTTTAAAATTTCCATTAAATATGGATTTGGAGTTGCTTTTACTGCAAAATATTCATGAAATCCCTTATTCCATGAAAATGCTTGTTTTAGCTTTCGCGCATTTTCACGAATTCCCTTTTCATCATACAAATGAAACGGAGTTGGATATTTTTTGACCATTTCTTTTACCTGATCTAATGTTACAAACGGTTTTTTTTCCATAATCAGTCTCCTCTTTTTTGTATCTATTTTAGGGAAATGCCTCCATCCATCAGCAGACATTTCCCTGAATATTCATCTAAAGTTCCTATAAGTGAACATTACCATACTGTTACAACACGCATATTATTTGTTTCTCCAAGCTGGTTAGATGGCTGTTGTTTCGATGGAACACCAACTGTAATAACAACTGTATCTCCCGTTTCAACTAAGCCTTTTTTCTTTGCAATCTCTACGGAATGTTCGATTAATTCATCGGTAGAAGTTTCTCTTACTGCCTGAATCGGAATAATTCCCCAACATAACTGCATTTTTCTCAATACATCACGATTTGGCGACATCGCAATAATTGGACATTTTGGACGCCATTCAGACAACATCATTGCAGTAAATCCTCCCATTGTTGGTGCAATAATTGCTTTTGCATTTAACAATTCTGCTGTTGAAACAGTTGAAAGACTAAGTGCATTTGAGATAACACGTTCAGAAGCCAATACATTACGATTTCTACACACTTCGTATGTCGCATATTTTTCAGAAGATGCAGCAATATGTGCCATCATTTGCAGCGCTTCTACTGGATATTTACCCACTGCCGTTTCTCCAGAAAGCATAATCGCATCGGTTCCATCATAAATTGCATTTGCAACGTCTGTTACTTCTGCACGAGTTGGCCTTGGATTACGCATCATAGAATCTAACATCTGCGTTGCAGTAATAACTGGTTTTTGAGCCATATTACATTTTTGAATAATTGTCTTTTGAATATGAGGAACTTCCTGCGCAGGAATTTCTACACCAAGATCGCCTCTCGCTACCATAATTCCATCACTGGCTTCAATAATCTCATCGATGTTTTCTAGCCCCTCTGCATTTTCAATCTTAGCAATAACACGCATCTTGCTTCCATGAGCTTTTAGCAAATCTTTAATCTCATGAATACATTCTGCATTACGAACAAAAGATGCTGCAATAAAATCGAATTCCTGATCAATTCCAAATAAAATATCTTTCTTATCTTTCTCTGTGATACCTGGCAACTTAATTTTTACATTCGGAACATTAACACCTTTTCTGGCACCAAGTTCTCCTCCATTTACAACCTTGCACACAATATCTGTATCCGTCTTAGATTCTACAACTAATTCAATCAATCCATCGTCAATCAAAATACGATTGCCAATCTCAATGTCTGCTGGCAAACCTGCATAATTAATATGTGCAATTGTATCGTCAGCTAAAACATCTTTTGTTGTCAGCACATAAGTTGTACCATCCTGGAGCACTGGTTTCTTTCCATCTTTAAGCAATCCTGTACGAATTTCTGGTCCCTTTGTATCTAGAAGCGCTGCAATTGGAAGTTTATATTCCTCTCTCACGCTACGCAGTAACTCCAAACGTTCCAAATGTTCATTATGATCTCCATGTGAAAAGTTAAATCTAGCGATATCCATTCCATTTTGAACAAGTGCTGCTAACGTTTTCTTATTATCTGCATTTGGTCCCATTGTACAAATAATTTTTGTCTTTCTCATAGTTCCTCCATCTTGTTAACAAAAAATATAGTTTTTTATTGTTTTTCATAAGAATGTTTTGTAGTAACATGCTTATGAGTATATAAATGATCCTGACAGTATTCATATGCTCCCTCACATTTGGAACAATAGCGAAACTCCAGATCATCTCCGTCCTTTTCAGTCCTGCCGCAAATTGCACACTTATGTTTGGTTTGAGTATTCGGACGAATCTGTCTTTTAAATTCTTGCCTTCTTTTAATTTCCTTTGGACGAATCCGATTTAGATCTCTTGTTCCAAAAAAGAAAATAACAAAGTTAATTAAAGACAATACAATCAGAATCCTAGTACTCCAACTTCCTTGAATCATTTCAAATACATACATAGCTCCACTTAGTATTGCCATCCATTTCGCTTTAATTGGAATTACAAAATATAAGTAGAACTGCGCATCTGGAAATGTTGCTGCTAAAGCAAAAAACAAGGAAGAATTCAAATAAACTGTACTCAGCTGCACATTAAAATCTGCGATAAAGTAGATTAATATCCCTGCCAATATATGGCCTAAAATTCCAGTAAACAAATAGAGATTCATACGAAACGAACCCCAGATTCTCTCTAATGTATTACCGATCATACTATAAACTAAACAGAATAACAGCAAACTGAATAGATTTGTTGAAGGGGGCATAAGCAGGAAAGAAACCAATCGCCAGATTTGCCCTCTCAAAATTAAATCCATATCCCAATTAATAAATGCTAAAAAGATTGGATTCAACATATATAGAACAAACCCGATTACATTTAAACCAATAATGTAATTCATTAAATTTGGAATCGCATACCTTCCAAATTTACGCTGCATCTTATCGATCCATTTCATCAAAAAACCTTCCTTATGACTTTATTTTCTTTTTTCATTATAATTTCTCCTTATTCTTTTGTCAAACAATTTTCCCCACTCAACGAAAAGTTTATTCTATTTTAACAAATAATTTTCTCATTCTTTTCTGTTATTACCAAATCTTCATCTTTTCTATACAAAATGCTCAAACTAGAATGATTTTTAGTGCAATAATTTCTACTTTTCGTTCAGATCCTCTGAATTCCTATCGTGAATAGACTCGTCCAGCAAAATTATATATCTTTGTTCTTTATATAATTTCTATAAATAGGATCTGCATAATTTGGCATTATTATAAAAATTTCTCTTAAGGTTTTATAAATTTTTTATTTTTCTTTGAGTTGCTTTTTGTCATAAAAAGACATATAATATTACAGTCAGTCAGTTACAATTAGAGCTATTTATGTAATAATAGTTCTTTCTACTTTTTAATATAAGAAGCAATAGGCAAATTGGAATACCAAAACCCATTTTACTGAAACGAAGGAGGTAGCAAGATTGCAAAACAATCAACGCACATATCACCCACTCGGTATCGATATTGGTTCTACAACAGTTAAAATTGCTATTCTCGATACTGATAACAATATCTTATTCTCAGATTATGAACGACATTATGCTAATATACAAGAAACTCTTGCCACATTACTGAAAAAAGGAAGAGAAAAGCTCGGACAGATTACTCTTGCACCTATGATCACTGGTTCGGGTGGTCTTTCTCTTGCGAAACATCTAGATATTCCATTCGTACAAGAAGTTGTTTCTGTAGCTACCAGCCTACAAGATTACGCTCCTCATACAGACGTAGCCATTGAACTTGGGGGTGAGGATGCCAAGATCATTTATTTTACAGGGGGCGTAGATCAACGTATGAATGGCATCTGTGCGGGAGGAACTGGTTCTTTCATTGATCAGATGGCTTCCCTTTTACAGACAGATGCAGCTGGGTTAAATGAATACGCCAAAAATTACAAAGCAATTTATCCAATTGCTGCACGCTGCGGTGTATTTGCAAAAACAGACATTCAACCATTGATTAATGAAGGGGCTACGAAGGAAGACTTATCCGCATCTATTTTTCAGGCAGTTGTAAACCAAACAATCTCTGGTCTTGCATGTGGTAAACCAATTCGTGGAAATGTAGCATTTCTTGGAGGCCCATTACATTTTCTATCTGAACTTCGCCAAGCATTCATTCGTACACTTGATTTAAAGGGTGATGCGATTATTGCTCCAGAACATTCTCATCTTTTTGCTGCTATTGGTGCTGCTATGAATCACAAATCAGATGTTCTTTGTTCCATTGATACATTATGCGAACGTCTTAGTAAAGGTGTAAAAATGGATTTCGAAGTAAAACGTATGGAACCTTTATTCAAAGATGAAGCAGATTATGCAGCATTCACAAAACGTCATAATCAGCACTGTGTAAAAAAAGGAGATTTAAAAACTTATAAAGGAGATTGTTTCCTTGGAATTGATGCTGGTTCTACTACTACAAAAGTAGCTCTTGTTGGAGAAGACGGTACATTGCTTTACTCTTTTTATAGTAATAATAATGGAAGTCCTCTTTCTACTACCGTACATGCAATTCGTGAAATTCATGAACAACTTCCTAAAGAAGCTCGTATCGCTTATTCTTGTTCTACTGGATATGGAGAAGCCTTAATCAAAGCGGCTCTTATGTTGGATGAAGGAGAGGTAGAAACGGTTGCACATTATTACGCCGCTGCATTTTTCCAACCAGATGTTGACTGTATCCTTGACATCGGTGGACAGGATATGAAATGCATTAAAATTAAGAATAATACTGTTGACAGCGTACAGTTGAATGAGGCTTGTTCTTCTGGATGTGGTTCTTTTATTGAAACGTTTGCGAAATCATTAAACTATACTATTATCGATTTTGCAAAGGCTGCACTTTTCGCACAAAATCCAATTGACCTTGGAACCCGTTGTACCGTATTTATGAACTCCAATGTAAAACAAGCACAAAAAGAAGGAGCTCAAGTTTCTGATATTTCTGCTGGTCTCGCTTACTCTGTTATTAAAAATGCATTATATAAGGTAATTAAAATTACAGATGCAAAAGACCTTGGAAAACATATTGTTGTACAGGGTGGTACGTTTTATAATGATGCAGTACTCAGAAGTTTTGAACGAATTGCGGATTGTGAAGCAATCCGTCCAGATATCGCTGGAATCATGGGAGCGTTTGGTGCCGCTCTCGTTGCTAGAGAACGATATTCTCCAGAAAAGCAGACAACAATGCTTTCCATCAATGATATTTTATCTATGAAATATACGACAAAGCTGACTCGTTGTCAGGGTTGTACCAATCATTGCTTACTTACTATCAATCGTTTTAGTAATGGTAATCAGTACATAACAGGTAATCGCTGCGAAAAGGGACTTGGAAAAGAAAAAAACAAGAAAAACATTCCAAACTTATTTGAATATAAATATAATCGTACCTTTAATTATAAACCATTAGAGCAAGCGCCTCGTGGTACTGTTGGAATCCCTCGTGTTTTAAACATGTATGAAAATTACCCGTTCTGGGCTGTATTTTTCCGTGAACTTGGTTTTTCCGTTGTACTTTCTCCTCAATCAACACGTAAGATTTATGAGTTAGGCATCGAATCTATTCCAAGTGAATCGGAATGCTATCCAGCTAAAATTGCTCATGGACATATTACATGGTTAATCCGCAAAGGAATTAAGTTTATCTTCTATCCTTGTATTCCTTATGAACGAAACGAATCCGAAACAGCGCAGAATCACTATAATTGTCCAATTGTTACATCTTATGCAGAAAATATAAAAAATAATGTCGAAGAATTAAAAACAGAACATGTGGATTTTATGAATCCATTTCTGGCTTTCACCAACGAAGAAATTATAACCAAACGTCTTGTAGAAGAGTTTACAGCTAAATTTGGAATTAGCAAGGATGAAATCACAAAAGCGGCTCATGCTGCATGGATTGAATTAATGAATGTTCGTCAGGACATCGCTAAAAAAGGAGAAGAAACATTAGCCTACCTTGAAAAAACTGGTCGTCGTGGTATTGTACTAGCTGGACGTCCTTACCATATCGATCCAGAAATTAACCATGGTATCCCAGAGCTGATTACTTCCTACGGAATTGCTGTATTAACAGAAGATTCCATTTCCCATCTTGGTAAATTAGATGGTAAATTAATTGTTATGGATCAATGGATGTACCATTCCCGCTTATATGCAGCTGCCCAATTTGTTCGTACCCAAAAGAACTTAGATTTAATTCAATTAAATTCCTTTGGTTGTGGTCTGGATGCTGTTACAACGGATGGTGTTAACGATATTTTAACCAAATCAGGTAAAATTTATACTGTTTTAAAAATCGATGAGGTAAATAATCTTGGTGCTGCACGTATTCGTATTCGTTCTTTAATCTCTGCATTACGTGTTCGAGATCAAAAACATATTGAACCAAAAGTTGTATCTTCCGCCTATAATCGTATCGAATTCACAAAAGAGATGAGAAAGAATTATACGATTCTTTGCCCTCAAATGACTCCAATTCACTTTGACTTACTAGAGCCAGCGTTCCGCTCCTGCGGTTATCATGTTGTTGTGCTTCCTGAAAGTAAGAGTTCCATTGATATTGGCTTAAAATATGTAAATAATGATGCTTGTTACCCATCCTTAATCGTTGTAGGACAAATTATGGATGCTCTATTATCTGGAAAGTATGACTTAAACCATGTAGCCGTCTTTATGAGCCAGACAGGAGGAGGATGCCGTGCTTCTAATTATATCGGGTTTATCCGAAGAGCGTTAGAAAAAGCAGGTATGGGACATATTCCAGTTATTTCCTTAAACTTAACTGGATTAGAAAGCAATCCTGGATTCCGTATTACTCCAAAAATGCTTTGGAAAGCACTTCAGGCAGTTGTGTACGGAGACGTTTTTATGAGAGTTCTTTACCGAACTCGTCCTTATGAAGCAATTCCAGGTTCAGCAAATCAGTTACATGAGAAATGGAAAAAAATCTGTATTAAATCTCTTAGTAAGCCAGGCATGGGCAGTAAGCTTGAGTTTAATCGCAATATTCGCGGCATTATCCGTGAGTTTGATGATTTAACAGTACTCGATAAGAAAAAACCGCGTGTTGGAGTTGTTGGAGAAATTCTCGTTAAATTTTTACCTACAGCAAACAACCATATTGTAGAACTTTTAGAGAAAGAGGGCGCAGAGGCAGTTATGCCTGACTTGCTGGATTTCTTGCTCTACTGCTTCTATAATGCTAATTTCAAAGCGGATAAACTTGGTATGAAAACTTCTACTGCCCGACTTTGTAATATAGGTATTGCATTTTTAGAATACTTCCGTGGTATTGCTAAACGAGAGCTTGAAAGAAGCCGTCATTTTGATCCACCAAGTACAATTGAACAACTTGCAAAAATGGCAGATCCTTTTGTTTCTCTTGGAAACCAAACTGGAGAAGGCTGGTTTTTAACAGGAGAGATGTTGGAGCTCATTCACAGCGGAGTGAATAACATTGTATGTACACAGCCATTCGGCTGCCTTCCAAATCATATTGTAGGAAAGGGCGTTATTAAAGAACTTCGTCATCAATATCCAGATTCTAATATTATCGCTGTAGACTACGATCCAGGTGCTTCTGAAGTAAACCAGTTAAATCGAATTAAATTAATGCTCGCTACAGCTCAAAAGAATCTGGAAAAAGAACAATAATAGTCAAAAATGGAGCTTCTCAAACGAGAAAGCTCCATTTATTTTTCCTATGATACATAACGAATCTCTGGATTACTAACCATATTCATCATCTGCATCGCTCCTTCTGGGAACGTATATTCTGTTCGATAAATAATATGTACTTTTCCTGGCTTGATTAGTTCCTTTCCATTGAGTTTTCTCACTAGAAAATCTTCTGGTAAGGCTTCTAATAAGCGTTTTGAAGTCTGAACAAGAATACAATTATTGCTATGCGGAAAATCAAAAATCTGACTAATGCTTTCTGTCATCATCTGAGGCTGATAGCCTTCTTTCAGATAATAATAGAAATCATAAAGTGCCACATTATTTTCCTCTTTGATCCAATCAATCTCTCCAGCTAGAATCCGTTCACAATCTTCCTTTAATAACCATACTGATTTCTTACAGATTGCTCCATCTTGTTTTCTCCTAGCTACAAGATGCATATGTTTTGTATCCCCATTTTTCATAATAATTTGATACTCTAGATTATCATCTGTTCTTTTTTCCTGTGGTTTCTGATATATAACTTTTCTTGTGCATGCCGATTCTAACATTTGACAGTCTTGTCTCAAAGCTAAATTTGTCATAAACTTTTGATACTTATTTAGGTTCATATCTTCATAACGTTCGTAATAAATTCCATATGCCATATATTCCATTCTTACCTCCTAATACCGTATTTTATAACGGCATAACCTGGGGGATTGGCCAATATTTACCCTTCCCCTATTTTAAAATAGCTAAAAACTACAAACCAGAATATCTCTGGTCTGCTTCACAGTTTTTCTATTGGTATGTCCATGTTTTTATTACTCTTATTATATATGCGGTTTATGTCCATGTTATGAATAGAACCTGTAAATTTTATAACGTTTTTCTTACTTTTTTCTTACTTTTTTAAATTTTCCATAAATTTTTGTGTATTATTTATGTTTTTTGTACTTATATTCTTTTCTTATTGTGTTTTTTTACAATAAATTTCTCTTAATCTGTTGAAACGATTTCATAATCATCCCGCACAACAAACCATTAATTGCCCCCGTTGCAATTCCTGCCAAAATTAATATTGGCAAGTATGTAATTAATTCTGGCGTTCTTAAAATAATAACTGCAGCTCCAATTTGCCCAATATTATGGCAAAGTCCCCCAGCCATACTGACTGACATAATACTCCAATTACATTTTTTTCCTATATACATGATAATGAAACTGAGGATTCCACCTGCTAAACTGTACATCATACGATAAGCATTGCCAAATGTCATTCCATCCAAAAGAATTCTGGCTAAAGATATCGTGAGGGCTCCTTTTACTCCCATTGTATAAATTGCCATTAATACTGCTAAATTTGCCAATCCCAGCTTAACTCCTGGCACAGGAACTTCAAAAGAGAGCATTCGTTCTAAGAAGCTTAACACAAACGCTAATGCTAATAGCATCGCCATCCATGCAATCTTTTTATTTCGCTTCATTTTTCTCTCCTTCTATCTGAATTACAATTTTAGCGGGCAAACATACAATTGGTTCTCCCTCTTTCGATATTGCATAGTGATTTACACAAATCTGATCAGGACAAGAAGCCTCTATTACATCTGCACTACCATCTTTAATTTGTAATTTTACCCAGTTTTCATTTTCTCCTTCTATCTGCACCGTCTGTTCCTGTTCTAATGAAAGCGTTTGGATTACTTCGTTTCCTACTGATATTACAACCAAATCTCCCTGTGTTTGAACTAGTTTTATTCCTACAAAAGCAACTACGATTATAGCAAAAATGATGCCCCATACAATAAACTCTTTTTTCTTTATGATTGAAAATCGCTTCACTGATAAATTACCTCTGCTTTCTTTTCTAAAGATGGTTCGTAGCGTTGTATAAGCCCCTCTGTATAATATTGCTCTCCATTTTCAGTGATAAAAATCGCCTCAAACCCACCATATTGTCTCCAATACTTACTTCCTTCTTCTAATCCCATTACAAATAAAGCAGTAGAAAGTCCATCTGCTTTCACTCCACTTTCACACACAATCGTAACCGATACTAATCCACTTTGAGCAGGCATTCCCGTTGTTCCATCCATAATATGATGATAACGAACTCCATCTTGTTCAAAATAACGTTCATAACTGCCGCTCGTTATTACTGCTTCATTTGTAGATTCCAACACTCCTGCAAAATTTTGTGCTGTTTCATCCCATGGATCGCGAATTCCTATTTTCCACATTTCTCCCTCTTTATTATCACCAATTGTATATACATTACCTCCAAAATCCAGCAATGCACTTTTAACGCCCTGCTCCCTTAAATAAGTTGCACAAAGATCAGAAGCAAACCCCTTTGCTGTTGCTCCAAAGTCCAATTCCATACCTTCCATAAGTGTCAACTGATTTCCAGATAATTGAATTTGTCTCCAATTTGTTTTCGGCAAAAGTGCCGCCAGTTCCTGCTCTGACGGCACCCGTTTATTCTCCGTTGTAAATCCCCATGCAAGACTAATTGGATATAATGCTGGATTTAATGCACCATTTGTTGTCTCGGAAATTTCTAATTCGTCATGTAATAATTGTGCCACAGTATCAGAAAGTACAACGGTATTAGCCATACGATGATTGATCTGATAAAGTTCTGAGTTTTGATTTGTCGTTGACACTTTATTTTCCAACTCATCTATAATTGTTTGGATTTGTTGTACATTTTCTTCTGTCCCAGACAGCTCTACTGATATCAGAGTATCCATGGCTAAAAATTGCCTTTCTTGATACACTTTAGAAACACTACATCCTGCCATGATTAACAAAATAGCGCTGATCCCTAGCACACATCCTAGATAACGCATGTGATTTTTTCTCATCTCACTTAATAATCCCTTCTCTAATCCAGAAAATATTCTTCCAATGCCAATGCAATTCCATCTTCATCATTACTAGCAGTAATTCCATCCGCCTTTTTCTTTAATTCTTCTACCGCATTACCCATTGCAATTCCTACACCAGCATATTCTATCATAGTTAAATCGTTATAACCATCCCCAAATGCTATGATCTGCTCTCGATCAATTTTCATATGCTTCGCAAGACGTTCCATAGAACGTGCCTTATCAATTCCAGTTGCCATAACTTCTAAGTAAAATGGAGCAGAACGATAAATACTTAATTGTCCAACGAATGGTCTCTTAAATTCCATCTCAATATCTGCAAGATAATCTGGCGTTGCTGCAAACAGTAATTTATTTACAGGGCGGCGCAGTGTATCTCTAACACTTGGAACCACTCGAACATTCATATGATTCAAAGCAGCTTCTTCTTGAACACGATACGCAGTTGCATCTTCTGCCAAGACGTCTTCTCCCTCATAGCTCATAATAACCATGTTATAGTCATTTTTTTTATTATAATCATAGACTAATTGAGCCATACCTGGTGACATTGTTTGATCATAAATAATCTGCTTTTCTTTCCATGTACAAATTCTAGCACCATTAAAACAAAGTAAATAACCATCAAAACGATCAAATTCTAACTCTTTGGCATTTTGATATAATCCTGGAAGTGGTCTTCCAGATGCTAATACAACCTTAGCACCTTTTTCCTGTGCCTGAATTAAAGCCTGTCTCGTTCTTGATGTAATAACTCCTTTCGAGCTATTTAACGTTCCATCTAAATCTAACGCAATCAAACGACAATCCATATTTACCTCTTTTCCTTCCCATATACCTCTTTTTTTCACTATATCATAATTTGTCATATGTGTCAAAGAAGATTTCTTTATTGATATTTTTGGAATAAGTTTCCGATATTAAATTGACTTATCGAGTAGAATGCTTTACACTAATAATAAAATTAATATGATATCAAGGTCAAAAAGTGTAGAGCAATCCATAGATATCATTATAATTAATATTTAAGAACGGAGAGATAAACAATGGCTGAATTAAGAACAATATCAAACAATCGCCTCAGTATCGCAGTTAGTGATCACGGTGCTGAATTAAGCAGCATTTATGACAAAGAAAACAATTACGAGGTTCTATGGACAGCAGAGAATAAGTATTGGGGACGCCACGCACCAGTCCTCTTTCCAATTGTAGGAGGACTTTATAAAAAGGAAATGCGCTATAAAGGGAAAACATATAGTATGAACCAGCATGGCTTCGCAAGAGACAATGATTTTACACTTATAAGTCAGACAGAGAATCAGATTATACATGAATTTCATCAGACCAGTGCGACAAAAGCATTATATCCATTTGATTTTACATTAAGAATTACACATACATTAAAAGAAAATAATGTTATTATCACATGGGATGTTACAAATGATACAGATGGAATTATGTACTTCTCCATTGGCGGACATCCTGCATTTAACGTTCCTCCAATGGGAGACACTCCTCAAACCGACTTCTATCTGCGATTTGGAGGAAAGAAACAGTTAGAATACATCAGCTTAGATACAAGTGATGGAACAGCACTTCCTCAAATGACTACTCCATATACCAGTCCAGATGGTATTTTCCCAATTACGGAGCATATGTTTGATAACGATGCACTTATATTTGAACACAATCAGATCAACGAAGTTAGTTTTCTATTCCCAGACAGAACCCCTTATCTCACTATGCATTGCCAAGACTTCCCATACTTTGCAGTATGGCAAAAACCTGGAGCTCCATTTATTTGCCTGGAACCTTGGTATGGACGTACCGATAATAGTAAATTTAATGGAGAATTTTCTGAGAAAACTGGTATTCAAAAACTGGAAAAAAATCAAACATTCCATGCAGAATATAGCATAACGGTTCACTAATAAAAAATAGGACTGTAATACTAGGACAACTATTCTAGTATTACAGTCTTTATTTCTATAAAAAATAAAATTATTCTTCTTTTATTACTTATGATTAATATAATTAATTAATCCACCTTCCGCAATAATTTTTTGCATAAATGGAGGAAAAGCTTGACCTTGGAATTGGGTTCCTTTTGTGCGATTATAAATCATACCGCTGTCAAAATCAATTTCTACTTCATCTCCTGCTTCAATTCCTTTACTTGCTTCTGGGCATTCAATAATTGGAAGTCCGATATTAATTGCATTCCGGTAAAAAATTCTTGCAAATGTCTCTGCAATAACACAACTAACTCCCGCTGCCTTGATTGCAATTGGTGCATGTTCTCTGGAAGAACCGCATCCAAAGTTTTTATCTGCTACAATAATATCTCCTTTTTTTACTCGATTGACAAAATCTTTATCAATATCTTCCATACAGTGTTTTGCTAACTCTGCTGGATCAGAAGAATTTAAATATCTTGCTGGAATGATAACATCTGTATCTACATTATCTCCAAATTTAAATACCGTACCTTTTGCCTGCATTGTAACTTTCTCCTCTCATTATTCTAACTCACATGGGCAGGAAATTTTACCTGTAACTGCACTTGCTGCTGCTACAGCAGGACTTGCCAGATAAATTTCACTTGTAACATCTCCCATACGTCCTACAAAGTTACGGTTCGTCGTAGAAACACAGCGTTCTCCAGACGCTAAAATTCCCATATAACCGCCCAAACAAGGACCACAAGTTGGCGTGCTGACAACCGCTCCTGCTTCAATAAATATTTGAATTAAACCTTCTTCAATTGCCTGTAAATAAATCTTTTGTGTCGCAGGAATCACAATACAACGAAGTCCCTTCTTGACCTGACGGCCTTTTAATATTTCTGCTGCAACTCGTAAGTCTTCCATCCTTCCATTTGTACAAGAACCAATTACAACCTGGTCAATTGCAATATCACCGCATTCATCAATTGTCTTTGTATTTTCTGGAAGATGAGGAAATGCTACCGTTGGCTTTAACTGAGCCAGATCAATTGTATAAACCGCATCATACTCTGCGTCTTCATCTGCTTCATAAACAGTAAATTCCTTTGTGGAATGTTCTTTCATATATGCAACTGTTTTCTCATCAACTGGGAAAATACCATTTTTTCCACCCGCTTCAATTGCCATATTTGCAATCGTAAAACGATCATCCATCGAAAGATTTGCAATTCCATCTCCAACGAATTCCATTGATTTATACAATGCACCATCGACACCAATCATACCAATGATATGCAAAATAATATCTTTACCGCTCACCCATTTATTTGGCTTTCCAGTCAATACAAACTTAATCGCACTTGGAACTTTAAACCAAGCTTTACCAGTTGCCATACCAGCTGCCATATCGGTACTTCCCACACCAGTGGAAAAAGCTCCCAATGCTCCATATGTACAAGTATGGGAATCTGCACCAATTACTACATCACCAGCCACTACTAAACCTTTTTCTGGAAGCAATGCATGTTCAATTCCCATCTGTCCTACATCAAAATAATTTGTAATGTCATGCTGACAGGCAAATTCTCGCACACATTTACAATGTTCCGCAGATTTAATATCTTTATTCGGTACGAAATGGTCCAATACTAATGCAATTTTATCTTTATCAAAAACACCTTTTTGATCAAATTTATCCATTTCATGAATTGCAACTGGGGATGTAATATCATTTCCCAACACAAGACTCAAATCAGCCTCAATTAACTGCCCAGCTTTTACTTCATCCAGCCCAGCCGCAGCCGCTAAAATCTTTTGCGTCATAGTCATTCCCATGATCGTTCCTCCTCACAATTTTTAAAATATAATGCATTTTTATGCGTATTTTGTTATTTTAGCACAATGTTGTGTTAAAGACAATCCTTTTTCTTTAAATCTTTTTGGTTTTATTTTTCAATACAATGCAACAGCATCGATTGTATTTTCAGTAACTTTTTAAATCTCATCTAATATATGTCCATATTGAGATAGGACTGCATTTTTCATTTTTAAAAATTCAGGAATATACACATTTAAAATATCCTTTACAAGCTCTCTCGCTGCCTCTCCATTATAAATATGTGTCATATCATTTCTGGATTTAAGCATGGAAATCCATACATCCTCATCAATAAAATCATAAATCGTATAGGCAGCTTTTATAATTTCTCTTGGAGAACCAGTATTGGCTTCCTTTCTGCCTTCATATTTTAATAATTCCTTTAACACCTTCCATCCAAGCTCAAATTAAATAAAAAATTTATCAATAATTCCACTAATAATAAACTCATTATTAAGATCTTGCTTTTGAGCCTTTGATAAAACTTGCAAATTTGAAACAAAATTTTCAAACTTTTTTATAAAGTACCACTCCTTCCTTTTGTATCGCTTTTAAAAGTTTTTCCTGAATCGGTTTTTCCATATCAACAACATCAAACTTCAAAAGCGTAGAAGTTTCTTCTTCCATAGCAACAGCAAATTTATCAACATCTCCTCCTTTTACTGCCAAATCAATATCACTCGCTCTTTGATAACTTCCTTTTGCTCTGGAACCAAATAATATCACCATCTCTAATCCATATTTCACTGCAAAATCAACAATTTCATTTAATACAATTGGTTTGATACCAGTTTCTTTCAATGTTTTCCTCCTCTGAGCTAAATTCTCTTATTTTTAAGTTTATCATAGTTTTTCCGCTTTGTGAAGCTTGACAGATGGAAAATAGATGCTATAATGGAGTTAATTAAATAATTATCTTCAGGGCAGGGTGTAATTCCCTACCGGTGGTACAGCCCACGAGCCGCAAGGCATGATTCGGTGTAATTCCGAAGCCGACAGTATAGTCTGGATGAAAGAAGATGGATCTTATTGGTTTTATTATGAATTGCTCTGGAATCGTTTTGATTCCAGATTTTTTTATTTTTAATCAATCGTTCCCTATTATAGTACATATCATACTTATTGTATTAGATGCCTTGAAGAATTTTCTTCAAGGTATTTTTTTGTAGAACAGGAGGTTGTTATGACAGATACTACTTATATGCAGCTTGCTTTAGAACTTGCCAAAAATGGATACGGATGGGTAAATCCTAATCCTATGGTCGGAGCAGTGATTGTCAAAAACGGTCAGATTATTGGACAGGGATATCATGAACGATATGGACAATTACATGCAGAACGAAATGCATTAAAGCATTGTTCTTCTTCTCCAGAAGGGGCCACGATTTACGTTACATTAGAGCCATGTTGTCATTATGGAAAAACACCTCCATGTACCGAAGCGATTATTCAAAGTGGCATTCGCCGTGTTGTGATTGGTTCTTCTGATCCCAATCCGCTTGTCGCAGGAAAAGGCATCGAGCAGCTACGTTCTCATGGAATTGAAGTTACAACAGGCATATTAAAAGATCAATGCGATCAATTAAACCAAGTATTTTTTCATTATATTCAAACACAAACTCCATACGTTGTTATGAAATATGCCATGACAATGGACGGGAAAATTGCAACTCGCACAGGAAAATCGAAATGGATTACAGGAGAAAAGGCAAGAGAACAAGTCCATTTTGATCGTCACCGCTATATGGGAATTATGGTTGGTATTAATACGGTACTCACTGATAATCCGCTTCTTACCTGCCGACTCCCTCATACAAAAAATCCAATTCGGATTGTATGTGATACCAACCTTCGAACTCCTCATTCTTCTCAGCTTGTCCAGACCGCAAAGGAAATTCCTACAATTATTGCAACCTGCTGTACAGATGAAGAAAAACAGAAGCTATTCTTAGATTTCGGCTGCCAGATTATTGTAACTCCACAACATAACAATCAAGTAGATTTACAGTATTTAATGGAACAATTGGGTAAACAAAAAATTGATAGTATTTTATTAGAAGGAGGTGGCACATTAAACTGGTCTGCCCTAAATCAGAGAATCATAAAAAAGGTACAAGCTTATATTGCTCCGAAACTATTTGGAGGGATCGGAACTTCTCCCATTACAGGCATTGGAATTGATGATCCAAATGATTCCATACAACTCTCCCCTCCTACAATACAAATGCTTGGCAACGATATTTTATTAGAAAGTGAGGTTCTTTCATGTTCACAGGAATAGTTGAAGAAATAGGCATGATTCAATCGATTCAGCGTTCTGGGAATTCTGCTGTTTTAACGATTCAGGCAGACTTGATCTTATCGGATATCCATATTGGTGACAGTATTGCAGTCAATGGAATTTGCCTAACCGTTACCGCTTTTTCCAACAACTGCTTTTGTGTAGATGTTATGCATGAGACATTAAATCGTTCTTCTTTAAAGAGTCTGCGTGCCAAAAGTCCTGTTAATTTAGAACGTGCCATGCCTGCCAATGGACGGTTTGGCGGACATATTGTATCGGGACATATTGATGGAATTGGTACAATCCGCTCTACGAAACCAGATGCCAATGCCGTTTGGTATACGATCCAGACCAGCCCTTCGATTCTGCGCTATATTGTAGAAAAAGGTTCTATTACGATTGATGGAATTAGTCTGACTGTTGCCACAATTCAGAAAGATAGCTTTCGAGTTTCCATTATTCCTCATACATTAAAACAAACCATCTTAGCACATAAACGAGTGGGCGATATTGTCAATTTGGAAAACGACTGCATTGGAAAATATGTAGAACGACTATTAACCTATCAACCAGAGACAAGCATTACTGCTGATTTTCTGGCTAAAAATGGATTTTTCTGATGAAATATTCCTATTTCATATAACTCAACTTTATTTTATACCAATCGATTTATTTTTTATTTACTATGAAAGTGTCGTCAATGTCCAAACAGCCAGGAGATTTATACCCTGTGCTGAATAGATATTCGACCACCTGACCTGTATGAGCAGGTAAGACATTCGCCTAGATTGCGAATACGGGCAGCGATGTCACGAGTGCACAGCACGAAGACATTGACTTTTATATTGTAATGCTACTCGCAAAGCGATCATGAAAATTTAGGAGGAAAATACAATGAAGTTTCATTCCATTGAGGAAGCTCTGGAAGATTTAAGACAGGGTAAAATTATTTTAGTAACCGATGACGAAGATAGAGAAAATGAAGGAGATTTTATTTGTGCTGCTGAATTTGCTACAACAGAAAATGTCAACTTTATGGCAGTACACGGCAAAGGATTAATTTGTATGCCAATGAGCATTGAACTTTGCAAAAAACTTCGTTTTCCTCAAATGGTATCCGATAACACAGATAATCATGAAACGGCATTTACCGTTTCCATTGACCATGTTAGTACCACAACTGGTATTTCCGCTGCGGAACGAAGCATTACTGCTATGAAATGTGTATCCGAGGATGCCAAACCAGAAGATTTTCGCCGACCAGGCCATATGTTCCCTCTTATGGCTAAGAAAAACGGAGTATTAGAACGTAATGGACACACGGAGGCAACCGTTGATTTGATGCGTCTGGCAGGCTTAAAAGAATGTGGTCTTTGCTGTGAAATTATGCGAGAAGATGGAACAATGATGCGTACCCCAGAATTATTTAAACTTGCAAAAAAATGGAATATTAAATTTATTACAATTAAATCCCTGCAAGAATACCGTAAAAAACATGACAAACTCGTAAAACAAGTGGCATCCGCCGATATGCCAACCAAATATGGAGATTTCCGTATTTATGGTTATATTAATAAGCTAAATGGAGAGCACCATGTTGCACTTGTAAAAGGAGAAATCGGAGACGGTAAAAATCTCCTCTGTCGTGTTCATTCGGAATGTTTAACAGGAGATGCATTTGGTTCTGCCCGCTGTGATTGTGGACAGCAATTAGCTTCTGCAATGACCCAAATTGAAAAAGAAGGCCGTGGCATTCTACTTTATATGAGACAGGAAGGCCGTGGCATTGGTCTCATCAATAAATTAAGAGCCTATGAATTACAAGATGCAGGCATGGATACCTTGGAGGCAAATCTAGCACTTGGATTTGCTGGAGATTTAAGAGAATACTATATCGGTGCACAAATTTTGCGAGATTTAGGAGCCAAAACGCTTCGTCTTTTAACGAATAATCCAGATAAAGTTTATCAGCTTGCTGATTTTGGAATGGAAATCATTGAGCGAGTTCCAATTCAAATGGACGCCACTGCACATGATTTATTTTATCTTAAAACAAAACAACAAAAAATGGGACATATTTTAAATTACAAATAAACAGAAAGGAACATCCAACTATGAAAACATTTGAAGGAAAACTAGTATCCAATCATAACATCAAAATCGGTATTGTTGCCGCACGTTTTAATGAATTTATTACATCCAAACTGGTAGGAGGTGCGTTGGATGGACTAAAACGTCATGATGTCTGTGAAGACTGTATTGATATCGCATGGGTTCCAGGAGCATTTGAAATTCCTTTGATTGCCTCAAAAATGGCCAAAAGTAAAAAATACGATGCTGTTATTTGCCTCGGCTGTGTCATTCGTGGAAGCACAAGCCACTATGATTATGTATGTAACGAAGTATCGAAAGGAATTGCATCCGTTTCCTTAAATAGCGATATCCCAGTTATGTTTGGCATTTTAACGACGGAAAACATTGAACAGGCCATTGAACGTGCTGGTACAAAAGCAGGAAACAAAGGCTATGACTGTGCGCTTGGAGCAATTGAAATGATTAACTTAATCCACGAGATTGAATCTTAAACAAAATATACTTTCATACATAATACTATGGCCAGCTACCGTCGCTAGCTGGCCATAGTATTTATTATCGTGATATGCAAAGGAAAACTTCAGTAGAATTTTTTTGTTATTCTATTGAACATTTAACAAATATAAAAGATCTCCAATATTATATACAACTGCACATCCCTCTGGATGTTCTGTGTTATTCGTCAATGTAACCGAATTCAAATAATGGTCTCCATCATCAAAATTCCAATCTTTGATTTGATTCCATACCTCATCTGGATTTGTGGTATAAAGGTTTTGATGCTCCAAAATCGTTTCCTGCGGAGTCTGAATGCATTCTTCCAACTCTCTGTAATCCTGCATCACAATATAACGGTACAAATGATATGCCTTCTTTTGATTTTCATTTGTAATATTCTTTACCTGTGCTTCTGAAGAACTAAATGATGTACGTACAATCGTTCCGATCTGTTCTGTGCTTAATATAAAAAATTTAAAATTTAAAGTTGTTATGAAAACAATTATATCTTTGCCTCCATAACAACTCTTATTTAAAATATGTAAATATAACTAATCATTGTACTAAATTTTTTATATTTAGTGTACATTCCAATAACCACAAATTAAACAATCAAGTGTTGGATTATGTCCCATAGCATATAGCGGTTTAAAATAATCTCCTCTTCCAAATGTAACATTCACCCATCCTCCTCTTACTGCTAACACTGGCTGATTGGCATCACTTTTTACCCATACATTTCGATATCCTACATATGAACCATCCGAAGCAAACATATCTGTAATACCAACTGCTCCTATCGTAGTATGCCAATCTTCTGATGTAGCACCTGTAACATATGTATATGTATTACTATCTACAAAACTTCTTACAAATTCAACTTCTCTCGCAGAAGCAGGTGAATAAATCACTAAACTACATACCATAATAACAAACAAACTTATCTTTTTCTTCATCTACATATCCCTCCATATGGTTATATTTACATATTTTATAATGAATAATACTCTAGAATTTTCCTTCGTATTTTATTCATCTGCTCCACGATCTGCTTCGAATTAGAAGGAACTCCAATTCCATTAATTTCATTAAAATTATAGTATTCTTTTTTCTCTAATAACGGAATCTCTTTGTTCAATGATAAAAATGGGAACCAAATTGGATCTATATAATATACTTCTTTTTCCCATATCTCATTTAATGTAGAAGGTTTTAAAAAAAGAAGATATTTTTCCTTCGGATTCATAAATGTATTACCCTGCTTACAAATCGGTTTTCCATTCTCAATTCCAAATGCCCCATACTGATAAACCATTCCTATTGTTCCATTTTTCTTTTGATCCCCTTGTAACACGTTCTCAATAAGCACCTTTTGTCCTATAGTATCACTATTATATTCTAATTGATTCAAAGGAGATACAATCGCAATCATAGGTACTTCGCTTAATAGGTCTAAAAAATCATCTTCATGTTCTACTAACATCTGATAGGTCTCAGTTTCTCGTTCCTCTCCTATTATTACATCAGATGCATCTTTAATTAAAATATTTAACTTGGTCAATTCTTCCCACGTTGTAGCTTCCGCAAGCCCACAATCTGTTACAATATTTTCTTTGCTTTTTCCTGCTATTAATACAACTAACACCAAAATTAGTAGTAAAAATCCCCACATCTTTGTTGATTTTTTTAGCATAATTATCTCTCCATTCTATATTTTTCAACCCATTCATAAATTTTGAGATACGGCATATACTTTTCTCCATTACATTTCTGCTATTTCTAATTGACCAGATTTCATAAGATATACCTCATCACACAACCCTGTAATATTTTCTGTAATATGGCTCGCAATACAAATAATAGCACCTCTTTTTGCTTCTTCCTTCACAATATGATAAAACAACTCAACTCCTTTTGCATCTAGACCATTCGTAGGTTCATCAAATAAAAGCAGTTCTGGACATTCCATTAACGCTTGTGCAATCAAAAGCCTTTGTTTCATACCAAGCGAATATTTGCGGAAATTTCTTTTATCATCTGGATTTAATCCAACACGTTCAATTGCCCTTCGAATATCTTTTTCAGAAGCTATTTTTTTTATTTGTGATAAATACCTTAGATTCTGTAATCCCGTAAATTCTGGATAAAGAGAAGCATGTTCAATCACAACCCCGATTGAAGGTTCTATATGTTTCTCCCTCGATCCCCAGATTACTTCTCCTTCCGTTGGCCGAACTAATCCTGCCAAAACGCGGAACAGCATAGTCTTTCCTGAACCATTTTCTCCAATTATTCCATATATCTTCCCGTTCTGCAATGAAAGATTAATATCATCTAAAAGCACTACTTTTTTAATTTTTTTACTTAGATGATTTATTGTAATCATAGACTCTCTCCTCTTAACAATCCTTTATCATATAAAATACAGCTAAGTATATTTTTACAGTGAAATATCCATATGATTTACCCACTTTTCCCCTACTACACTTATCATTATACAAAGAAATCCATCCCAAATAATCGTTGGGAGAAGTGAATACCCTGTTTGCAAACCCAAATAGCAAAATGGATTCCATATTGTCAAATTAGAATTCAATTCAGCCCTAATTGCCGCAACAATAAAGAAACAAATTATGCTATATGTAATCAGAAAGCTAGCTAGAATATTCCATCTAATTGCACATAGGTTTAAGATTAACGTAGTCAATATCGTAATCATAGTTTGAATACAAAATACAAATAATACAGTTTTCCAAAAATCAAATTCAACAGATCTTCCTGATTGATATAAAGTCAGAGCCGTAAGCATTCCAACTAATACAAAATTATAGGCAATGCTCAACCCAACTAACTCAAATACTTTTTTCGTAAACCATTTTTTCCGATCTCTAGCCCTAGAAAAAATATAAACACTAATATTTTGAAAATATTCTGACAAATAGGTTCCATATAAAATATGAAATAATGTTAAGTAACCTATTTTTTCCGAAGCCAGAATGAACTTTGTTATCTCTATATCGTCACCTTCCAATTCTGTTACTGTTCCAAATAGTTTTCCTAGTAATAGTTTTGTCGCATCTAACTCCATTGGCTCTGATATAATTGCATAGCCCTCCAGAAGAAACAATAAAAGAATCACATAAAAGATCTTACTCCATTTTTTTCTTCTCATTCTATTCCTCAACACTGTATTTTCCTAAAACTTCTCCTAATTTATTCTCCCTGAATATGCCTCATCTCTTTCTTTATTGCAAATTTTATACATATGCTACAAAAAGTAACTATAATAGCTGCCACACAAAACAGATAAATTGTATTCTGCCCCCGCTCTCCAAATGGATTTACATATTCCAAGAGATTATAACAAACATATTCTGGTCCTTCTTTATACCCCATACTTTCCACTTCTAAAGGAGAGAATGGATTTGAACCAGCATTTTTATAAGAGTATTCCGTTAACACATTCATTAGTTTTAACAACACAAAAAGTGGAATAAACAGAAAAATTCGTCCCCTTCGTATTAAAAAAGAAAAACACAGTAGAATTACCCCAAAAACTCCCGATAACGTCGACAATAAAACAATATACCAAATATAATAAAGATGTGGATAGTTTAAATATAATTTTAAAAATGGAAGCTGTATATTCTGCACATGTATTGCATAATAAGTTCCTGTCAACATTCCGTCATATCCTTCCGTCCCATAATAAGCTCCCATAATATTATTCGTATGAGGGAATGTCACTTGGCATAAAATATAATTAATCAAAAATGGAAGCATAATAATTAAAAAACCCCCAATAAAACAAACGATCACTTTAGATAAAATATATCGTTGCACTCCCATTTTAGAAATTAAAAGAATGGAAGTTCCATTTGCTCGTTCAACTATATAAGATGTCGCATATGGTAACACCACTAATATCGGAAATAAAAAAGTAAAATAATACCACAATGGATGTAAATTCGACCCGCAATAAAATTGTGTTGCATCCCAATACACCATAAGATCTGTTCCTGTTTGCTGTTTTACTTCGTACCAATAACAGTATAATGCCCAACAAAAAGTAAAGGAAAATGCTAATTTAAATTCTTTTTTATTCACCATTACAAAAAATTGCATTCGTACCGCTTTCCCCATCATTTTCCTCCTGTAAATTTACTCAATATTTAATAAATATAAAAATTTCTTCTTAACTATTGTGATATTTATCTTTTACTTTACTATTTTTATAGAATACTATATTATCACTATATTAAAACTTTGTCAATACTCTTGAATTATATTATGAATAGATTTTTTCTTACAAAAATAATTCATTTTTTCGATTAATATTCTATTATCTTTATAATTTAATTATTTTCAGCTATATTTTTGCATTATTTTTTCTATTTCAAGTAAATACAGTATATTTTGTGAAAGTTTTTTCTTAATTCATGTTTCGTTTCTTTTTCATTTTTTTCAATTAAAAATGATATTTTTAATATTTTTAAATAAATAGGTTATTTTTTATATAACATGATCGCCAGCTACTGACTGTAGCTGGCGATCCAATTACAATTCTATTGAATATTTAACAAATATAAAAGATCTCCAATATTATATACAACTGCACATCCCTCTGGATGCTCTGTGTTATTCGTCAATGTAACCGAATTCAAATAATGGTCTCCATCATCAAAATTCCAATCTTTGATTTGATTCCATACCTCATCTGGATTTGTGGTATAAAGGTTTTGATGCTCCAAAATCGTTTCCTGCGGAGTCTGAATGCATTCTTCCAACTCTCTGTAATCCTGCATCACAATATAACGGTACAAATGATATGCCTTCTTTTGATTTTCATTTGTAATATTCTTTACCTGTGCTTCTGGAGAACTAAATGAGGTACGTACAATCGTTCCGATCTGTTCTGTACTTAATGGCTGTCCGTACTGTTTTACCAGTTCTGCACTGATTTCATCTACAGGATTTTCAAATGTTACAGTCACTCCAGTTAAAAATTGATCTGGAAGAGTTAATAAATTACTTGGTACATTAGCTGCTGCATCTGGACGCTTTGAAAAATTAAGTATCACCGTTCCTTCTCTTTCATATAAGGTCTGCTTCTGATTCAAAGCATAGGATGTTTCTGTTTCACTTGCACTTTCCTGCACGGTCCAATTATTTTGGAACTTGCAAGCACAATCTTCCAATGACATGCCCCATTGCAAATCAAATGGCAATGGCAAGCCAACTGTCTCCTGTATTACTTCACTTGACTCCGAACTTGATGCCCCAACTGGTGTCGTATTCTCGGCACTATTACTATTCTGTGCAGGATTTGCAGGATTGTTTGCACAAGCAACCAGCAATAGAATGCTAATTAATAATATTGGCAAATATATCTTTTTCATAGGCATCTCCTTTCTCCAAATTGGTAATGACAATTTGGAATTTTCATCCTTACCAAAAATATTCCAATAAATTATAATGTATCAACAATAGTAACCCTTAGATGATATTTTTAGTATTCTATTTGTATAGTTTTTATATATGTAATTTTATCATAGTATCAAATTTTTGTCCAGTATTTTTTAATTATTATTCCCAAAATATATAAAAATTCATTCAAAAAATGATATTTTTGCACTAATGGAAATCCAAATAATAACAAGAGCAAATGATCCATAATTGGTCTGTATCATTCGCTCTTTTCCAGATAGTTATCGTATATCTTCTGAAATTTTTGCTTTAGTTCACGTTCTGTTTCTTCTTCGTTTTTTTCAATTAGAAATGGTATTTTTAATATTTTTAAATGGATAGGATCGTCTGTTTGCAGTTGAATTTGATATGCAATTTCAATCGAAGTCGATGGTTCTTTCCAATACAGAGGATAAACTAAAAATACATGTTTGGCCTTTCTTTTTGCTGCATAGATTGCTATTTGACGAATATCCTGTTCGGAAATGCCAAATCGTTTTTGATCTGGAGTGTTGAATGGCTGAATTTCTTTGTATTTTGTATCCAGTACGATCGTATTTTGTTCTATTTGAATTACAATATCTTCTCGAAGCCCAAATGCTTTTCCGATATTTTGTCCATTAATCCATAAGTCAGCTAAATATTGATCCGTTGTTTGTGTTTTTATGGATACCTTCGCTGGTAAGGAAGCTTTTAAAAAGCCACTTACAAAGCGTTCAAACAAAAGCTCGGTCGGAAATAAAAAACAATATGATTCGTTCTTTCCCAATTCCATTGCATTACCAAGCGAGTTTAGAAAAAATTTGCTCATAGTTAAAACCGTTTGATATGGCTTTTGATGAATCGGAATTACAATTCGATCCCAATCATTTCTGTTACCAGTACTTAAACGAACATTTGCGAGTCTTCCAATTATCGCTCTCAAATTTTTCTTACTGTCTTCTTCTTTCGTTCGAATCATTAATAACTGACAAGTTTGTTTTATGATCTGATTCAGTGGATTATCTAATATAAACTCTGAATATTCATATGGTACTTGCTCCCATCTTCCAGTTGGATACTGCTTTAATAAATACTCCTCTGTAAGCAGTTTTCCTCTTATAAATCCCCCTCTTTCTTCTCTTTTTTCATACTGAATATACGGCTGACGTTCCACTAATTTTTTTGTGTATCCTGCATAGAATGCAATGAACAACTCCAAGAAGTTTGGTTTTCCTAAAAGGGAATCTCGAGTGGAAAAAAACGGAATATTAAGTCGATCACAGTATCCAAGCCAAAAGGAAATATTTCTTACAAGCATGGAAGCTTCCAATTTTGTTCGTTCTTTGGATGATTCATTTTGAAACAGCTTAGGAAAAATATTAAGCTGCTCTCCTTTAAATAGAACACTGCCTATATAATTTTGTATTTTAATTCCATCCAATCGGTTAAAATCAATAAATCTCTGGGTTCGTTCTGTCTCTTCATCCCAGTAAAAGATGGTTCGTTCTGTCCAGCTTTTTTGCAAAAACTGCTCTAATTCAATCAATACGGACTCCCTTTGCCATTCCTCTGGGAGTTCTGTCCGTTTTATTATTTCATATTCCAGTACGTTCATGGCTACTTTCATCCTTTTTTCGAATTCGGATTCTTCCATTACTATAAGAATCTATTTCAAATTCTGTTTTTTCTAAACAATCCAATGCCTGACGTATTTTTTCTTCTTCATTATAAAAATATTCATATAATAATGGCAGGATATTTTGATTAAACATTTCTTCCAAATCCATTTCTGTTCGATTCATAAAAAAAGAATGTCCAATTAAAAGATCAGTATTTCTCAATTCCTTTTTTAAATAACTATTTAGCATTTGGAAAACTGACCGAAGTTGTTTATTTTCGATCTTATCGGCTTGTGGAGGCATTTCAATAAATTGAAATCTTCTGCGCAGCGCAGTATCTATAATAGAGATGGATTGATCCGCCGAATTCATTGTTCCAATTAAGTAAAGATTATTTGGTACAGCAAAGCAATCTCCAGATGGTAGCTTTACAATCAGTTGATTGATCTCTCCAATTCGTTTATCCTCTTCCAGTAACGTAATCAATTCACCAAATATTTTGGAAATATTTCCACGATTAATTTCATCAATAATAAGGACATAGTTTTTTTCTGGATGTTGTAAGGCACGATCCGATATCTGTTTAAATATTCCATCTGTTTTTTGAAATGAAATTGTCTGTGCCTGAAGATTCGGACGAATTCCTTGTACAAATTCTTCATATCCATAACTTTGGTGAAACGTTGTAAATACAATCTGCCCTGTTTGAACTAGGTTTTCATATTGTTTCATCTGCTCTTTGCGCTGCTGAATCGTCTGTTTGGAATCGTTTGCTCTGCGATTTTCTATAATTGCTAATGCGTACTCCACAACAGAATAAGTTTTTCCCGTCCCAGGGGGGCCGTATAAAATTTGATTCAATGGATGAAGGGGATTGTTTCTTGGCTCTCGTTCTACTTTCTTATCACTCGTTATTTTTTTATTTTTTGTATCACTCCATACAGGCTGTTTTGATTTTCTTTTTTCACTATAATATCTTTGATACAAATAATAGAGATTTTCTTCGTCTTTTAATTCATAAAAAGAAGTCCGAAGTCCTTCCGACTTGTTCGGAAGTTTTTCTCCTATCTGAAAACAGCAATGCCACTGAATCGGCTTCCTATGAGAAAATTTGACACTTTCATTATAATAATAGGCACCCACACTATCTCCAAATGCCAAGAGCTGTTCTCCTCTCATTGCAACAAAAATACTCGTATTCGTGCTATTATAAAAATTAGCTAATTCCTTTGCTTTTCGAGATGCTAATTGCTTTACTCCTGGATAATAGAGTTCCTGTAATTTTTCCCTTAATTCCCGTTTACTTAATAGTTCTCCCTGTACATATTGATCCAATGGACCTAAATCACTCCAGCCAATCGCAGCGATATGATTTTCTTTCCATTCAGAAAAATAGTCTTCTCCCTTATCCGATGTTCCAATTCGGAAAAAGGAACGTACCTCTCCAAACTGGGCATAGGATATCGTACAAAATTGCTGCATCGTTACATTCGCTTTTCTCGCTAACAAACTAATCTGTCCACTTCTTCCATAAAAAAAATGATCTGGATGAATTCCATATGCAAATAAAATATGTTTTTGCCATGCTTCACTATGCCAGATACTAAATTCATCGGGAAAAATCCAATGCAAATATTCATGAAACCACTCGTGATAGGCATTAACGCCCATAGCTTTCCAAAGTGCTTGATCAAACGTATGATAATCTTCGACTGATTGCAATTTCTTTTTTCTCAGAATTACAGAAAAACCTGCTTTCCAGCATTCCCAAATTTCCTGCCGTATTGTATTTAACTCTTTTTTGGAGCATTTTTTTAAATACTCTTTATTTACAAAAATCTTCTCTTTACTACAAAAAACGACAGATGGTTGATGTTCTCTTTCTCCAACTCTATGATCCTTCCACCACGTTTCAATATTTTCTTTTTCTCCAACTGCAAAAATAGATTCCAACAGCGATTGAGCAGATAATTTTACGAAATACTCTGGAGAAAACTTTTGCTGAAATTCTTTATAATATTGCTCATAATCCTCTCGAACTTCAGTCTCATACTCTCGTTTATATTTCTGAATTATCTGCTCTGCCTGAATCCATTCCTTTTCCCACTCTGCCCTCATATATCTTCTCACTCTCTTTGCAAAATATCATACTTCTTGACTTATCAAACGCCAAAATAAGTGTGCAAACACTCTATTATATTCACTGTTCGATAGAACGTTTTATTTAGTATAACATAAAATTTTTGTCATAAAAAGAGAGAGAATGAAAAAAATAGATCTATACATTCCAAAGATCCATAATCGCCTTTGAGACTTGTTCTAGTTTTTGTGCTCGCCTTCCTAGAATTCTCACTGTATAATCCCCACTAGCTAACTTCGTGATACCACCTTCTATTTCAGAATCGTGTTCTAACAATTCCCAAACAGCTTCTTGAATCAAACTATTTTTCTTCGTAAAAAATACATTTGCCAAATGTGTATAGGATTCATACATTCCTAAACCTGTCATATTCCAGAATTTGGGCTCATATCTCGTATTATCCCGATAAATTAGCTGCCCTGCTCTGCGAATCTCCACATAATTATAATAATAACGATATAAAAACTGTTCTCCACTCGCTGCTCGCCCGCAAGAGAGAATCTCATTCATAAAAAACTGTGCTCTATCATCTTCTAACTGAATTCTCATCTGATTTTCAAATGCAGAATCCTGAAATGGAATGGTAGGCTGAGGGTTAAATCGAAATCTAGAATCACTTTGTACAAAGACATCGGTATTACGCTTGGCACAACCAGTTTGCATCTTATGAATTTTATCATAAGACTGAGAAACAAATTCTAAATCAGCTCCTTTTTCTACTTGGAACTCAAACTCTTGCCGATCTCCCTCCATAATTCCCGCCGATGCTGCTAAAAGCATAACTTGAATACTTCCATCTCTTTGCTTAAATGGTTTCATCACTTTATATGGAGCGGTAAAAAATAAGTCTTCTAAAATTGTATCTCCATCCCGCTCCACCGCCCGTATAAAGAGTTTTGAAACTTTTCCAAACTGATTTTTGTTCATCTTTTCCTTATTTCAACCCTTCTAAAAGTACATTTTTCTTAATCCAGTCAATCACTTCTCCAATATGTTCATTTTCTCTTATGTTTGTAAAAATAAATGGACGATTTCCACGCATCTTTTTGGAGTCTCGTTCCATTATTTCCAAATTAGCTCCAACATACGGTGCTAAATCAATTTTATTAATTACCAATAAATCGGAACGTGTAATACCAGGTCCCCCTTTTCTCGGAATTTTATCCCCTTCTGCCACATCAATAACAAAGATTGTAGCATCTACTAGTTCAGGAGAAAATGTAGCAGAAAGATTATCTCCACCACTTTCAATAAACAACAGCTCAATATCTGGGAATTTTTCCATCATTTCATCCACTGCCTCTAAATTCATCGAAGCATCTTCCCGAATTGCAGTATGCGGACATCCTCCAGTTTCCACGCCAATAATACGTTCTCTTGGCATAACACTATTTTTTGCCAAAAATTCTGCATCCTCTTTTGTATAAATATCATTTGTAATAACACCAATACTGTATTCTTTTGCCATTTGTCTTGTTAATGCTTCAATTAAAGCTGTTTTTCCAGATCCAACAGGACCTGCTACACCAATTTTTACCATAATTTTTATTAATCCTTTCTATTTTTCCGCCTTATTCTATTATGACATATAAATTCTGGAATACAAACGCTCATGTTGGATACTTCTTATATCAAATCCTGGAGCTGATAAGCAAAGCATCTCTTCTCCACTTTTCTCGACTGTATCCAACACTTCTTGAAAGACTTCGTAAAATGATACTAACATCTTTTGTCCATCCGATTGACTTAAAGGAATTGATTTTACACAGTTTGTTACCATTGCAGATGTCTGTGCATATAAATAATTGAGCATCGTATCTTCTTTTGAAATTCCTACACTTGCACAAAATACTCCATATGCACATGGATGGCAAATCACTTTTCCTTTTCGCGAGTCAGTATAATTAAGAAAGATCGGACTTGTATAAGGTACTTGCATATGTGTCAGCGTTTTTACAAAACGACTTCCAAGTTTTTTTGCAGCCTCCCTTAATTCCATTGGTAGGATAGAGGCACTCATAATAGCTTCCAACTCATTTATTTTTTCTAGATTTTGTTGTACTGCTGCTTCAAATGCCAAACGAGCGACTAACAATTCTGTATAGCAAATCGTATACTGCAACCGATTTTTAATATAATCCGATGCAGTTTTTATGTCATAGACGATATTTTTCTGAATATAGGTTTCCAATCCATAAGAATGAGAATACCCACCTATCGGAAATAACGCATCATTAATTTGAAGCAATAAAAATTTTCCTTGTAATTTTGTAAATTCCATTTCTACCTCGTTTACTTAGTGATGGTGATTATGCACAGTTGCAGAAATTCTCTTATCAAAATCCAGCCTCATTCTCGTCTTTTCTGCTGTTACTCCATGTAGTTTTGACAGCATCAAAAACATTGGTTCATTATAAGGAGTAATAAATGTAAATATACCTTCTCCATAGAATAACGGTGCATGACGATTGCCAATTTCATAACAGGTTTTTGCAATCATAAAGGAATGGTCTGGTGCAATATGAATGCAAATTACTTCACATGGAGGAGTTTTTACTGCGATAATTAAAGTTTTATCTGCATAAATTACATCTCCCTCATATAGTCCTCTAGAGAGTACCTCATCATTCAATCGAATTCCAACTTCACGTCCTTCCTTGGTTGTTTTTTTATGAATTTTTTTAAATGCCTCATACCATTCAATTTCCACATACTCAATTGTTTTTCCAGTTGTATCGATTTCATTCAATTTTCCAATAATTGTTTCACAGATCATAGTAACCTCCAATTCTTATATCCCAATTTCTAACAATATTTTTTCGCCAAAACCCTGTTTTTATACTTTACCACATACCAAGCAACATAAGAACTGCTGGAATCCATGCTGTTACAATTCCCTCAAATATCTGAAGAACTGGAACAAACTTTCCTAATTTCTTTCCACAAATATCCTCCACAAATGCAGTTCCCCAAAGGATCGCCCATAAATACCAGATTGCAGCCCATCTCCAATCTGCTGCAATTCCAAGTGCTTCCGATCCGAAAATGCCCTCTACTGTACCAAATATTACTGCATTGATCGCTACAAAAGTGGAAAACCATGCAAATGGAATTGGGTTTAATTTTAAAATTTTACTAAAAGCCACAAATAAATATGTAAAGCAGAATAGTAATCCTGTACCTGCTGCATAATAATTACCCTGCACTAAATTTACAAAATTAATAAACAAAGACAAACTACCCGTTAAAATATTCATTACAGCTGTGGACTTTCCATCCACCTTATAAATTGTACACATACCGTTATTGATTAATACAATTCCTACAAACAACAAACATACACCTAACATATTTTTTCACACTCCTCATCTTTTCTTATTTTTTGATAAACTTTTCTAACTATTGTAGATTTCTTTTTCACATTGCAGAAAACTTCTATCATAATGGAAAGTAAACATTCGCAATCCGCTAATGCTATTTATCTCATGAACGTAAGATGCTCCATGGGGGCTTTCCTAATTCCCCACTGACACGGGCATCCCATTCCCCGCTTAGTGCTCCATGCACTTGAAGCGGGGGACTGCCCGTTCTGCGTTTAAAATAGAAATTTTTATATCTTAGAACAAATTATATAACTGTGTTAAAGGCAGCTTTTTTGCTGGTTCACATACAATTGTCTCTCCATCAGCCTTTACTTCATAGGTTTCTGGATCAACTGTAATTTCTGGTGTTTTATCATTAAACTTCATATCTTTCTTTCCAATATTTCGACATCCTTTCACTGGTACAATGGTTTTCTCCAATCCATAGTTTGCTTTCACATCTGCTTCCATTGCGGCCTTGGATACAAAGGTTAGACAAGATTCATATTTTGCTTTTCCATGGGCTGCAAACATTGGCTGATAAAGAACTGGCTGACAAGTCGGAATAGAGGCATTGGCATCTCCCATCTTAGAAGCAATAATCATGCCTCCTTTAATGATAATATCTGGCTTTACACCAAAAAATGCTGGATTCCAGAGTACCAAATCTGCAAGTTTTCCTTTTTCTACAGATCCCACGTATTCTGATACTCCATGAGTAATCGCTGGATTAATTGTATATTTCGATATATAACGTTTTACACGGAAATTATCATTGTCATGTCCCTCATCTTCTGGAAGCGCACCTCTTTGATCTTTCATTTTACTTGCTGTCTGCCAAGTACGAGTAATTACTTCACCGACACGTCCCATTGCCTGAGAGTCGGAACTCATCATGCTAAATACTCCTATATCATGCAATACATCTTCTGCCGCAATGGTTTCTGGACGAATACGAGAGTCAGCAAATGCCACATCTTCTGCAATTCTCTTATCTAAGTGATGACATACCATTAACATATCCAAATGTTCATCTAACGTGTTAATCGTAAATGGCATTGTTGGATTTGTAGAAGAAGGAAGCACATTCTGTGTACCAGCTGCTCGAATAATATCTGGTGCATGTCCACCTCCTGCACCTTCCGTATGATACGTATGAATCGTACGTCCTGCAATTGCGTTTAATGTATCTTCTACACAGCCTGCTTCATTTAATGTATCAGTATGAATTGCTACCTGAACATCGTACTTATCTGCCACATTTAAGCAGTGATCAATTGCAGCTGGCGTTGATCCCCAATCTTCATGTAACTTCAATCCGATTGCTCCCGCTTTTATTTGTTCTTCCAAAGATGCTTCATCGGAACAGTTTCCTTTTCCTAAAAATCCCAAGTTTATCGGATATTCTTCCGCCGCTTTTAACATCATCTCCATATTCCAAGGACCTGGTGTACATGTTGTAGCATTTGTGCCATCTGCTGGACCAGTACCTCCACCGATCATTGTGGTTACACCACTATATAACGCACAATTCACCTGCTGAGGTGCAATAAAATGAATATGTGTATCCAGTCCTCCTGCTGTTACAATCATCCCTTCTCCTGCTAATGCCTCAGTTGCAGCTCCAACTGTCATTCCAGGAGTAACACCGTCCATAATACTTGGGTTTCCTGCTTTTCCTATCCCTGCAATTTTTCCGTTTTTAATTCCGATATCTGCTTTATAAATTCCTGTATAATCCACAATTAGACAATTGGTAATAACCAAATCTAAATCTCCATCTGCACTTGTTGTCTTTACCGACTGTCCCATACCATCACGCAGTGTTTTGCCGCCTCCAAACTTGGCTTCGTCTCCATAGGTTGTATAGTCTTTTTCTACTTCTATAATAAGACTAGTATCTGCTAAACGTACTTTGTCTCCTGTTGTCGGACCATACATCATCGCATATTTTTCTCCAGAAATCTTTATGCTCATTCTTTTACCTCCAATCTTGTTTACGAATCTTCCCTATGAACTAGGAAATAAATCCTTTTAACTTTGCATTATGAATCGCCGCTGCCTTGGATGCCTCTGTAACCTGTGCACAAGTTAAATCATTTAATCCAAAAACTCGCTTTGTTCCTCCTATTGCTGTTAATGTAACCTCTTTTTCTTCTCCTGGCTCAAAACGCACGGATGTACCAGATGGGATATCTAAATGATATCCATATGTTTTTTCTCGATCAAAGGATAAACATTTATTTACTTCAAAGAAATGAAAATGAGATCCTACTTGAACAGGACGATCTCCAATGTTTGCTACCATTATCGTTACAGTTGGCTTTCCCTCATTTAATATAATCTCTCTTTTTAATGGCATTACTTCTCCAATTTTCATTATGCTACCTCCTATTAACATTCTAGTTGGACATTCGTTACTGAATTGGATTGTGTACTGTAACCAACTTTGTACCATCTGGAAAAGTTGCTTCTACTTGAACTTCTCCAACCATATCAGCCACACCTTCCATAACATCCTCTTTTGTAAGCATTTTTGTACCCAATTGCATTAGTTCTGTTACTTCTTTCCCATCTCTTGCCAATTCCATTAATTCGGAACTAATATAAGCAACTGCCTCTACATAGTTCAGTTTTAAGCCTCTTTCTCTTCGCTCTTTTGCCAAATTTCCTGCCATATGGAGCATAAGCTTTTCTTGTTCCTTAGGTGTTAAGCGCATAGTATCTCCTCCTGTTCTTTTTATTCTGTTTTTCTTTTGGATAACAAAAAAGCAGACAAAGAAGTGTGAGTGACTTCTTTGTCTGCTTTTATCCTTTAACTTGTTAAATCCGAGATGAATTATATCATGAGATTTTTCATTCGTCAAGCAAAATTAAAAAGGACTTTACTCGCTATTTCAGCAGAATTTCACACAACCGCAATCATATATAATAACTTATGCTTTATAACTCGTATTATTTTGCTTGTGTGGACTCCGTTGTTTCAACCACAGTTGTTGTCTGGCTACCATCTTCTACGGCATCTTTGATATCATCACCCATTTGGGTTAATTCTTCCGAAACATCAGTAATTACATCTCCAACAACACCATCTTGATTATCTGTTGCAGTATCTGACGTTACAGATTCTGTGTTATTTTCCTCTCTGCTCTGCTTATCTTCCATTTCACGTTCATCTGTCGTTACAGTTCCTTCTGTATCGTTCGTCTGGTTCCCACTTGTTCCCATATTTTCATTTTTTTCATTGCCACATCCAGTCAATACTGACATTGCTAACATAGCTAATACAAACATCATACAAAATTTCTTTTTCATTTCACAACTATCCTTTCTTTCTTTTTTATCGAGCTTAGTATGTGTGAAATAAAAAAATTTATTCATAAAAACTAGTCTGTTCTAAAATAATTGAATAACTATTTTAAAACAGACTAGCCTTATTTTTTTATAATTTTAATTTTCTGCTACTGATTCCGTTACTGCATCAGAAGACTCTGATTGTGTAGAAGCTGATTCAGAGGTTGATTCAGTCTCTTCTGCTGGTTCTCCTACTTGCTGTAAATCACTTATAATACTGTCAATGCTAAACGCAGCAATCCTATCTACTTGTGTTGATTCATCCACTCGAATACAGTAATAAGATGTCTCTTGTGGAGATAAGTTTCCAATATGCAGCGTAAATGTCTTCTGCTCTTGTGTTTCTGAGGTTGCATCATTATAAGTAATAATAATATCTTTACTATTTGCCTCATCTAATCCATAAGAAGCAAATTGTTCTGGACTTACATTATAAGCCTCACAAGAATTAATACTTAACTGCGAAATACTGGAAATTGCATCCGTTATTTTGCTACTGTCACTTAAATCTACTGTTGTACCATTTCTTGTTTCTGTCCATACTGTTTCCATCTCAGGCTCTGAAGTTGTTTCCTCAGAAGTGGATGTTGATTCTACCTCAGAAGAATCAGTCTCTTGCTGAGTTTCTTCTGTTTCTTTTACCCGTTCTTCTTTTTTATAAACAACGGACTCAGTTGCTGTCTTATATTCAATCTGTGTAATATCTGATTCGGTCAGATATGGAATTGTATCTAACTGCAACAAATCATTTAATGTAACATCCAAACTATTTACAAGTGCAGTTCCTATTGTATATACGTTGTCATCACCTGCAATACTTGCATAGTAGTCCCCAGAATATTCATTCATACTTCCAATATTTAGAACTTTTTGATTACCCGCAGCATCCGTAATCGTTACTGTTTTGGATGGCTCTGTTAATCCATAGTTCGAAAGATCTTCTTTTTCTTCCAGCTTTCTTGTAGCTTCCAATGGATTTAAATTGTTTAAAATTAAATTTATCTTAGATGTATTCAATGGAAATGCCTCATCTCCATCATAATGCCATACATCATCATGTGCATGGAATGATAATTGTCCATCCGTTGTATTAAAAGAAAGAGCCACAATTTCATCCATCTGATTTAATACAATTTTATTTGACTCTTCTTCTGCTTCGGAAGCTTCTTGCTGTTTCTGATCTTGTGTTTCTTTATACTTTACAATTCCAACATAACCAGCACAAAGTACTACCAGTAATACAACGAGAATCATTAATGTTGTGTTCTTTTTTTTCATCGTGTATTCCCTCCTTATGCTTTTCTACGTTTGAGCCATACAACAAAGCCTCCAACCAATGCAGTCAATGGAATAATTCCAATGAATAATAGACTCCATCCTCCAATGGATACAAACGTGTTATATGGAACTTCTAGACTCTTAGCTGGAATTGAAATATTGCTCGTATCATCAAAGTACCATGTCAGCATATTTGTAAATTCATCCAGATTATCTAAGTTTCTAAAACTAGATGTAATACTTTCATGAATTAATGTACTTGCTGTTAACACAATTAACTTTCCACTTGTATTTTCATCAATTGTTTTTGTTACAGTTGCTCCAAGTAAGTACGTACCATTGCTACCCTCTTTTTTATCTTGTGTTTCTGGATCTAAAACAAAACCCTGTTCTGAGGTTGTCATAAATGGTTCAATGGTTAAATCACTTGCTGGCTGTTCTACCTGAGTCATTCCTCCCACTGCGGATACAAACAGCATTGCATCGGAAGAAACATTTACAGCAGAAGATGTTAATATAGGGAAGAAATTATATGGACTTCCCATTCCCTGATAATAGCGTTCCTCATCTCCTACATAGGTATTTGTCAACTGTAATCCATATTCTCGAATCAAAGAAGTCAAATTCTGCAATGGTTCACTTGTAACAGTAGGTAAAATCATCAGATTTCTTCCAGAATTTACATATTCTGTTAAAGCTGTTTTCTCATCATCGGATAAATCCTTTGTTGGAGCATAAAGAATTAATAAATTACAATCCTCTGGAATTGGTCCATCCGTTAAAATATTCCAAGATGCTGTTTCCAGATTTGCCTTATCAACCAAATCTTGTACAGCAGTAGAGAATGTAGATTCGTCATGTCCACTCAATAAGTATACTTTCTTTAAATTGTCACTTGTGACATAGTCTATTGCACTCGTCAGTTGACCTTCGCCATCAAATTCTTGCTCTGTGGCAGTACCAGTCTGATAATAAGAATACTGGTCATACACAATAATATCTCCAAAGCCAATTGTTTTTGTACGTCCTGTCTCTGCACACTCTACAACAAGGCTGTATTCACTTACGTCATACTCATTTAATACCGATGGATGTAAAACTGGGTCAATATATTCTACTGTAATATGACTGGAAGAGTCTGCATAATTTTGGAGAAATGTTTCAATTCGCGAATCCACACTTCCATTTTCTGCAATCACTTTTACTGTTACATCTTTCTGCATATTAGAAAGCATCTCTTTTGTTGTGTCACCAATGCTATAAATTAAAGTATCACTCATGTCCAGATTCGTCATGCTTCCTGGAAGCTGACGAACAAGCATATTTACTACCACTACAATAGCAATGACAACGACAATTAACAAGGCACTATAATTTCCATTTTTAAACTGTGAATTTGAAAATAATTTCTTTATTTTGTTCATTGCTCTGTCCTCCTAGCTCCATCTGCGTTTCTGAATCATTTGTGATGACAGGAAAAGGAATACAAATGAAATAGAAATATAATAAATCAATCCTGTTACATCAAATACCTGGTCATTAATAAATGCCTCTATTACTGCATTAATGGAAATAGCAGAAAGAAGATTTGGCAAAGCACTTTCAAACATACTATTATTAAACACATATAATAGAACTAATACGATTGCTCCAATTATCCCAATTCCCGCAGATACCATCCAGTTTTTTGTCATTCCATAATAAATAAGACAAATAATGGCTAAAACCCCCAAAAATCCAACAAAGGAAAATAACGCAGTTGTGCCAAGCATACCTACAATTCCGTCTAATAAGTAAAAGAATAATAAAACCCCAAAGGTACCTACTGCTGCAATAATCTGACTTTCTGTTAAAGACGAAATAAACATACCAATTGAAATATAAGCACAACCCATCAGGAAAAACGCTAATAAAGAAGCATAATCTGCCTTTAAATAAGCAGTACCGCCTGTTTTAATAACAAGTGGACAAAGGCAAAAAATAAGAACTGGAATTGCCATAATTGTAATCATAGCGAAATATTTTCCCATTACAATTTTTCCAACAGAAACTGGGGATGTTAATAATAACTGATCTGTTTTTGACTTTCTTTCATCTGCCAGCGAACGCATTGTCAATACTGGAACAATCAAAAGGAAAATAAATAATAATCCTCCCAGTACATAGGAGAAGTATGGATAGCCAATCCTTAAGTTATAGACAACAAAATAAACCCCTGCAATTGCAGTTAAGGCAGCAATAAACAGTGGACCAATCATCGATGTCATATATGCTTTTAACTCTCTTTTATAAATCGCTGTCATTGTTCTCATCCTCCTGTTCTTCTGGATCTGGAGACGAATCACCATTTACCAAAATTTCTGCTTCTTTTTCTATATTTTTTCTGAAAAGGCCAATACGATGAGATTTCTTTTCTTGTTTCTCTTCTTCTGCTCCCGTTAACTCCATAAATACTTCTTCCAACGAAGCCTTCTTTAACTGCATCATAATAATTGGACTCTTATTTTCAGCAAACAAGTAGAACAAATCTTCTCTTATATCATAATCTGGATTTTCTTCTCCAAGACATATTGTAACTGCCGTTGTTCCTTCTTCTTCTCCTTTTTGGATTTCTTGACTTACAATATTATTTGTTTTATAGACTTTCAAAATCTCTCTTACTTTTGTTGGATTCGCCTTTACGAGCAATTCTAATGTATGTCCGCCTTTCATCATCTGCATTAGATTTTCTGGTGTATCACTCGCTACCAGTTTTCCATGAGAAATAATCATAATATGATCACAAATTGCACTGACTTCTGACAGAATATGAGAACTTAATATAACCGTATGTTTCTTTCCCAGTTCCTTAATTAGATCTCGAATTTCAATAATTTGAATTGGATCTAACCCAACAGTAGGTTCATCCAAAATAATAATATCTGGCATCCCAAGTACCGCTTGAGCCAGTCCAACCCTTTGCTTATAACCTTTTGATAAGTTTCTGATTAACCGAGTTTTTACATCATCAAGACGAGTTAGACTCATTGCTTCTTCTACCGCATTTTTCCGCTCAGAAGCTTTTATCTTTTTTAATTCTGCGGCAAAATTTAAGTATTCCAACACTGTCATATCCACATAGAGTGGAGGAATTTCTGGCAAATATCCGATTGAACGCTTTGCCAGTTCTGGTTCAGTCAAAATATTATGTCCATCAATAAATACTTCTCCCTGTGTTGCCCCAATATACCCGGTCATGATATTCATTGTGGTAGATTTTCCTGCCCCATTTGGGCCAAGAAATCCGTAAATTTGACCGTCCTCTACTGTGAAGCTCAAATGGTCTACTGCAATATGATTTCCATATTTTTTGACCAGATTTTTTACTTCAATCATTGTACTTTCCTCCTAAAATATTTTGTTTCATTCTTTCACATTTTAATCGGGAATTGTGAACGTTATGCTATGAATTTGTGTGTATTTTATGTTTATTTTGTGAATTTCTGATCACAATTTTATTTATTTCATCTTTATTTATTATTAAAATCGGTTCTACTTCTAACTTTTCTATGATAGAGTAATAAATAAAGACTTGACGAATCCTTATTTTACTACTAGAATGGGTTTATTGATGCCTTTTCTTTCAGTAAGAAAGAGGATCAAATTAGATTTTTAGGAGGGTGATTTGGAATGAGTAGAGTATATAATTTTTCCGCTGGACCTGCAGTGCTCCCAGAGGAAGTGTTAAAAGAGGCTGCTGATGAAATGTTAGATTATCAGGGCAGCGGTATGTCCGTTATGGAAATGAGTCATCGTTCCAAAGTATATGACAAGATTATTAAAGATGCAGAAGCTGATTTGAGAGAATTAATGAATATTCCTGATAATTACAAAGTATTGTTTTTACAGGGTGGTGCTTCTCAACAATTTGCTATGATTCCAATGAATTTAATGAAAAATGGAGTTGCTGATTATATTGTAACTGGACAGTGGGCAAAAAAAGCATATCAGGAAGCTCAAAAATATGGCAAAGTGAACTGTATTGCATCTAGCGCAGACAAAACATTCTCTTACATTCCAGATTGCAGTGACCTGCCTGTAAGTGAAGACGCTGATTATGTATATATTTGTGAAAATAATACAATTTACGGAACCAAATTTAAAGAACTTCCAAATACAAAAGGTAAAACTTTAGTAGCTGATGTTTCTTCCTGTTTCTTATCTGAACCAGTTGATGTAACGAAGTATGGTGTCATTTATGGTGGTGTTCAAAAAAATATTGGACCTGCAGGTGTTGTAATTGTAATTATCCGCGAAGATTTAATTACAGAAGATGTGCTTCCAGGTACACCAACTATGCTTACATATAAAACACATGCAGATGCAGATTCTTTATATAATACACCGCCTTGTTATGGTATTTATATCTGCGGTAAAGTATTCAAATGGCTGAAAAAGCGTGGCGGTCTTGCTGCAATGAAGGAATATAATGAAAAGAAAGCTGCAATCCTTTATAATTATCTCGATCAAAGTAAGATGTTCCATGGTACAGTAGAACCAGCATCTCGTTCTCTAATGAATGTACCTTTTGTAACGGGTGACAAAGATTTGGATGCTAAATTCGTAAAAGAAGCTGAAGCAGCTGGACTTGTAAATTTAAAGGGTCATCGCACTGTTGGCGGTATGCGTGCAAGTATTTATAATGCAATGCCAATTGAAGGGGTAGAAGCTCTCGTTGCATTTATGAAGAAATTTGAAGAGGAGAATCTGTAATTATGACAAAAATCAAATGCTTGAATCCAATTTCTCATGTAGGTATGGATTTATTAACTGATAATTATGAATTAACAGATAACTTTGCTGAGGCAGATGCAGCACTCGTCCGCAGTGCTTCTGTCCATGATTTAGAACTTCCAGATTCTTTATTGGCTATTGCCAGAGCTGGCGCTGGCGTCAATAATATTCCACTGGAAAAATGTGCCGATAAAGGTATTGTTGTATTCAATACACCTGGCGCAAACGCAAATGGTGTAAAAGAACTCGTATTGGCAGGTATGTTACTTGGAGCTAGAGATATCATTGGTGGAGCCAATTGGGTTCAAGATCACAAAGAGGATCCTGCTATTAATAAAACAGTTGAAAAGAGTAAAAAGCAATTTGCTGGTACAGAAATTACTGGAAAGAAGCTTGGAGTAATCGGTCTTGGAGCAATTGGAGTCTTAGTTGCTAATGCTGCGAATCACCTTGGCATGGAAGTGTATGGATGTGACCCATATTTATCCGTAGAACACGCTTTAAACCTGTCACACAACATTCATGTTGTAAAAGATAACGATACAATCTATGAAAACTGTGATTATATTACCGTTCATGTACCATTGTTAGATGCAACAAGAGGCATGATTAACAAAGACACCATTGCTAAGATGAAAGATGGAGTTATTATTTTGAACTTTGCAAGAGATCTTCTTGTAAACGATGAGGATATGGCAGAGGCACTTTCCACTGGAAAGGTTCGAAAATATATTACAGACTTCCCAAATGCTAAGAGTGCTAACATGCCAAATACAATCGCAATCCCACATCTTGGAGCTTCCACAGAAGAATCGGAAGATAATTGTGCAGTCATGGCAGTAAAAGAATTAACGGACTATATTGAAAACGGAAATATTACAAATTCCGTTAATTACCCAACATGTAGTCTTGGGCCTGTTCCAGAGGGCGTTGTTCGTGTTTGTATTGCACACCGCAATGTTCCAAACGTAATTGGACGATTCACGAGTATTCTTGGAGAAGCAGATGTCAATATACGTGATATGGTTTCTAAGAGTCGTGGTTCCTATTCTTATGCAATCTTTGACTTAGATCATCCAATGCAGTCCGATTATCTGGAGAAACTTTCCGATATGAATGCAGTCTTAAAAGTACGTATTATTGAAAAATAATTGAAAGGAATATTATGGCAATTGTAAAACCATTTTCAGCCATAAGACCAGCTGCCTCTGTTGCAAAACAGGTGGCAGCTCTTCCTTATGACGTATATAATCGAAAAGAAGCCTGTGATATTGTTTCCCGCAATCCACTTTCCTTTCTGGCGATTGACCGAGCAGAAACACAGTTTGAGGATTCTGTTGATACCTATGATCCTCGCGTTTATCAAAAGGCAAGTGAACTGCTTCACGAACGCATTCAAGATGGAATTTTTGTCACAGACTCAGAACAATGTTATTATATCTATGAACAAACCATGAACCAAAGGACACAGACAGGTATTGTTGCATGCTGTTCCATTGATGACTATGCCAGTGGTGTAATTCGTCGTCATGAGAATACTCGTGCTGAAAAAGAGGCCGATCGTATCCATCATGTTGATGCTTGCAACGCACAGACTGGTCCTATTTTTTTAGCATATCGCTCTAGTTCTACAATCAATGAAATTATACTCGATGAGAAACGTTCTCTTCCTATTTATGATTTTTTATCGGACGATGAAGTTCGTCACACCGTATGGAAAATTTCAAATCCAGACAACATTCACCGTTTAGAAGCTGCTTTTCAGGAAATTCCTCACACTTATATCGCTGATGGTCACCATCGTGCTGCTTCTGCTGTCCATGTTGGATTTGATCGAAGAGCTGCACATCCAGACTATACTGGACAGGAAGAATTTAATTATTTTCTCTCTGTTCTTTTTCCAGATGATGAACTATTCATTCTTCCTTATAACCGTGTTGTGAAGGATCTTGGAGGATTTACAACTGAACAATTTTTATCCATTCTTTGTAAAAAATTTTTGGTTACTGCAAAATCCAAAGCGGTTGTTCCTTCTCATAAGGGTAGTTTTGGTATGTTTTTAAATAATCAATGGTATCAGCTAGATCTTCTTCCACAATTTTTCAGCAATGATCCAATTATGGGACTAGACGTATCTCTTCTAAATGAACATATCTTATCTCCAGTTTTAAAAATTAGAGATTTACGCACTGACAAAAGAATTGATTTTATTGGAGGAATTCGAGGTACAAAAGAATTAGAACGACGTTGTCATATAGACATGAAAGTAGCATTTTCTATGTATCCAACTTCTATTCAAGAACTCTTTGCTGTAGCAGATAGCGGGAAACTAATGCCGCCGAAATCTACCTGGTTTGAACCCAAATTAAGAAGTGGATTATTTATCCACTCGATTCAATAATAGGAGGATATATGAATTCAAATTATCCTGTTTTTATTCTTTCCAGCGAAAAAGAAATTGAACAATGTCCTATTTTTACTGTAGATGAATTTCGCTGGAACTGTGTTTATCGTCCTGAAACAACAGGACGCCTTGGATATATTCCTGGAAAAGGATTTTTCCTAAAGATGACTTGTTTAGAATCTAATCCTATGCGTAATAATTTTGGACCAAATTCTATGGTATATAAAGATAGTGCAATGGAAGGTTTTTTCTGCTTCTCTGAAATGAATTCATCTTCTTGCAGCTACATGAATTTTGAAATGAATGCAAATAGTGCCCTTTTAATTCAAAGAGGAGAGGGAAGATTCAACCGAACTTTTCTGTCAGAAGAAGAGGTACTTTCCTGCCACTGCCAGGCAGAAATATTTCCAGATTATTGGACTGTTTCTACATGGATTCCAGAAACTCTAATACGTCATTACTATAATATTGATTCATTTTCAGAGGGTTTTATGTTTCATTGCAATTTTTTCAAAATATCTGAAACATCAGAGATTGAACATTACGCTTCTGCATATCCAATTAACAGTGCAGAACCTAATTTCCATCTCCCGGAATTTTTTGGAACTGCCATAATTGTTCAAAACACGAATACTTCTAGGAACTACAAGTCATCAGAAATACAAAACAACTAATCTTTCTCCATAATTTGCTCCAGGAAGTAAGACATGTTGTATAATGATTTTACAATAGAACCTTATATTAAGTTAAAAAAGAATGCATTTTGCAATGGTTTTTATTGCCGAGTCAAAACGCATTCTTTTGTATACCAGATTTTTTCGTTATTTCTATTAGACTATTTTTTCATTTTCGGTTGAAAGAAAATGGATGCCAAATATCCAAATATTAGTGCTGCCGATATCCCAGCGGCACTTGCGGTTAATCCTCCTTTTAATAATCCCAATAAACCTTCTGTTTCAATGCCCTTTTTTACCCCTTTCCACAGCGTATTGCCAAATCCCAACAATGGTACCGTAGCCCCTGCTCCTGCCCATTGTGCAAATGGTTCGTAAAGTCCAATACTTCCAAGTATTGCTCCACTTACTACAAGCAAAACCATAATACGGCCAGGCATTAATTTTGTTTTATCCATTAATAACTGTACAACTGCACAAATTGCTCCTCCAACTAAAAATGCTTTTATATATTCCATTGTTGCCTCCTAATACCATAACCTTATAATAAAACCTCCATACTCGCTTTGCGAGCACCACTACAATATAAAAGTCGAAGTGTTTCTTTTTTCTTAATTTCATTTTATTCTACCTGCTCAATAATCACTGCATGTGCAATTCCTGGTATGGTCTGTCCTTCATTAAAACTCGTCTTAGAAAGTAATGCACCTGTTGGAACGAATAATACTTTTTTCCATGTTTTTTCCTGAATCATCCGAAGTACATAAGAACAAAGTGTCACTGCTGCACAACCGCATCCACTTCCTCCCGCTTCTGCATTCTGCACTTCCATATTATAGATTTCTAACCCACAATCCATATGCTGTTTTTGTATATCATACCCCTGATCCATTAACAGATCAAGCAACGCTCTTTGACCAACTTTTCCTAAGTCTCCAGTGATAATTTTATCATACTCGCTTGGCTGGACTTGAAAATCTTTAAAATTTTGTGCAATCGTATCAGCGGCTGCTGGAGCCATTGCTGCTCCCATATTTTGAGAGTCCCGCACCCCATAATCAATAATTTTTCCTGTAGTAATTCCTGCAATTTGAGCAAATCCTCCCTCTTGTCCAAGTATTACTGCACCTGAACCAGTCACCGTCCATGTAGCACATGCTGGACGTTGGTTTCCATATTCCAATGGATATCGGAATTCTTTTTCTGCACTCGCAAAATGACTGGAAGTTAAACACATAACATAGTCTGCATATCCTGCTGACATTACAATCGAGCCTAAACTTAATGATTCTCCCATTGTAGAACAGGCCCCATAAAGACCAAACAATGGAATATTCATATCCAATAATCCAAAGGATGTTGCAATGTCTTGTCCAAGTAAATCTCCTGCAAATAAATAACGAATAGATGGTTTTGCTACAGCGGCTTTTTGAATCACCAGCTCTGCTGCACGTTTTTGAAGTTCACTTTCTGCCTCTTCCCATGTTTTTTTTCCAAATTTATCATCCTGTTCCACTTGGTCAAATAACTTGCCCAGAGGACCTTCTCCTTCTTTTGATCCTACTACGGAAGATGCCCCTAAAATACGTGGTTTCTTTCTAAATTCAATACTTGCCTTTCCTTTTTTCATCACATACCTCCCATGATTCCTGTCATTTGCAATAAATAGTACAATACTCCAAGCAGCCATGAACTAAATATTCCATAAAGAATAACAGGTCCTGAAATTGTGAAAATATTAACCCCAATTCCAAATACTTGTCCTTCTTTTTTATACTCAATTGCTGGTGCTGCAACCGAATTCGCAAACCCTGTGATTGGCACTAGCACACCTGCTCCAGCAAATCTTGCAATTGGGGAAAAAAGATGTAGTCCTGTTAATAAAATTGAAGTTCCAATTAGACAGATTGACGTCCAAGTTCCTGCGTCTTCTTTTTTTATATCCATAGATAAGAACCAATTCATTAAAACCTGACCAAATAAGCAAACAATCCCTCCCACCACAAATGCTTTTAACATATTGAGCCAAATATTATGAGAAGGTGTTACTTCTTTAATATATTCTTGATAAATCTTTTTTTGCTGCTCTGTGTTCAAACAAACCACCTCTTTTTAAATATAAATATCTTATGTCTTATAAGATTTTTATTATCGTGATATCCAAAAGAAAGCTCCAGTGAAGGTTTCTTTTGTTTAATTTTTTATATCCTCCACTATTATTCATTAACTTTTCATTATGAAAGCAAATGCTTTCCATAGAGGAGAAAAGATCCTATCATTTTTCCGAGTGCCAGTGCAACTATAATCGCCCAGAATCCTACTTTTATTCTACATCTTCGTATCATAATAGGAAAGACATCTACAATTTCGGCCAGAGACATAACTAGACATCCGACAAATATTCCGCAGCAAACCCCAAATAAGCTTAATCCAATTATCCCGAAAGGCAATGGAACTTTATAGAGATCCACTAGATTCCCAATTCCTCCTCCAAGGGCAATTGCAGTTTCATATATACGTACTCGATGCCCAGTTCTTGTTACTCCAGCCATCCGTGGTATCATTCCTATGACAGTAATTAATGCAAAAACTCCTGCTGCCGTTGCCATTCCTCCTGCCAATCCAGTAAGGAATACGATCGTCTGTCTAGTCAGCCACATCTATATTCATCACCTTTCCCAGTTCTCCTTTCTGCATCCTTAATAATCGCAGTATTTAGATCCTGTTCATAAAGTCTCATTTCCATTTCCAATGGAGTTGGGTCAGATGTTACTTTCTTTTTGGAAAAATGATTATAAAATACAAGAATTCCGAGCGGAAGACCAATGGAATATCCAATCTCAATTGCTGTAAATCCATTCGATTGTGCTCCAGTTACCAAATGGTAGATTTTCTGAAAAACATCAGAAACTCCAACATCGTTATTAAATGTTATAATTGCGAATGCTGCTCCAAAAAAAATAATAATACAAACAAATAACGTGCGAATCCATTCCCATATTTTATTTCCCTTTTGATTTAATCCATATTCTACAATAAAGTCTGTTTCCCCTAAATTTTCTACTTCTACATCAGGATAGTTCTGTTGAATTAACTGTACAACATCAAAAACAGAGTAAAGATAACGCCCTTTTTCTGTTGGAATATTGGTAAGTTTCAACGCCATACATTTGCTTAAAATTGCTTTATCTTTGCACCACATCTGTGCAATATGTCCAATTACAATACTTGGTTCATTCACTGTAATATTTTGTTCTAATTTAATATAAAGAGTTTCTGCCAAAATGTTTCACCTACTTTACTGTTCTCACAAGAGTTGCATTTGTAAATTGTTTTTCTGATGTTGTTGTGTAATACCATACCCCACCAATTAAAATAGCAATTATCATAAGTAAAATAAAGATTTTTACTTTCACATTTCACTGCTCCTCTCTTTTAACCACAGTATGTGCAAAATAAAAATCTTTATTCTATGAATTATTTTTAATTTTAATTCTATTATTGTTTTATTTTCTCTTAAGTTAATGTTTTGCTAAAACATAAATTTAAGAATGAATAAACGTTTCCTTTAATTTTTCTCTCATTCTTTTTAAAATTCTTTTTTCAAGCCGCGATACTTGCACTTGAGAAATACCCATACAGCGAGCAATTTCTGTTTGCGTCTGATCACAGTAATAACGCATTGCTATAATTTTTCTTTCCTGTGGTTCTAACTCCTTTAATAATTGTTTTAACACAATTCTATTTAGCAATTGTTCGTTTTCTTTATTTTCCTCTTCCAATTTATCCATAAGCTGAATTGCAGCTCCATCTCCTTGATAAATCGTCTTATGCAAGCTCTCTACTTCGGCTGAAGACTCCATTGCTTCCGCCAATTCCTCACAAGTAATTCCTATCTCTTGTGCAATTTCCTCCATTGTCGGTTCCCTTCCAGATTTTCTGTAAATTTCTTCTTGAATTGTTCTGGCTTTCATAGCGGTTTCTTTTAAAGAACGACTCACTTTCAACATTCCATCATCCCTTAGAAATCGTTTAATCTCCCCTGTAATCATTGGAACTGCATAAGTAGAAAACTTCACATTAAAATCTGTATCGAATTTATCAATTGCTTTCATAAGTCCGATACTTCCAATCTGAAATAAATCTTCTATCTCTTGTCCTCTTCCCTGGAATCTGCGGACAATACTCCATACTAATCCAAGATTTTCTTCCACTACTGTATCCCGAGCTTTACGGTTTCCCTCGTGAGCTGCCAGAATCAACTCGATTGTATGATCCATATTGCCTCACCACCCGTCATTCATAAATTGTATGCCCTAATTGTTTTGTCATTGTTACCGTTGTGCCTTTTCCAACTTCAGATTCTACATTTACTTCATCCATAAACGCCTCCATAAAAGAAAATCCCATCCCAGAACGTTCTCCTCCCTTTACTCCAGAATAGAGCGGTTCCATTGCCTGCTTAATATCTTCAATTCCAATTCCATCATCATGAATACTAACTTGAATGACTCCTTCTTTTCTCTTCGCTTGTATAATTACAACTCCTTCTTTACTTTGATACCCATGAATAATTGCGTTTGTCACTGCTTCCGATACTGCCGTTTTTACATCATCTACTTCCTCCACAGTAGGATCCATTCTTGCCATAAAAGCAGCTACCACAACTCTTGCAAAGCCTTCATTATAAGAATGGCTTTCAAATTCTAATCTCATGCTTTCCCATTTTTCATCTTCCTTTGCCTCTATATTACTCATCTTAACTCCTCCTAAATTTTCCATTTTTCAAGCAGAAATTTCCGAAAGGGAATCTCCTTGTCTTGTAAAGCGACCACTCGGAATCCGCTTTGCTACTTCTATATCTTTTTTAATAATCGGTCCCCTTAATACGATTAGATACTTCTCATAATTTGATAAATTCCAGATAATTTTAAAATCCTCCTTATTCTAGGATCTTCTCCAAAAATGACCGTTTCTCCCCCTAGTGCCTTCATCTTACGATATCGACTTAATAAAGCTCCAATTCCTGCACTATCCATAAACCCTGTTTTTGTAAAATCAAAAATAATTCGGTTTACAGGATTATGTTTTATGATTTCATCCGTATCTTTCTTTAAATTTTGGCAGCTATGATCATCCACTTCATACGGTAAACAAATTACCAAACTTCTTCCAAGTAATTTATATTCTACTTCCTTCTGTTCCATCTTCTTTCTTACCTCCTATTTTATATTCCGACGATATCTCCTATTTTTTGCATGAAAAAAGAGAATGTACCTTAGATATTCTCTGATGTACATTCTCTTTGCATCCTTCGTATTTTTATTGTAAGTATCTTAAACGTTCTTGTGCTTTTGTTGCCCATTCCGAACCACCAAATTTACTAATTACCATATTATAATATTCTTTGGCAGTCTTATTACTATTTGGTTCAGAGCTAAGCTCATATCCATAGGCAACTCCATAATATGCCTCTGCATTGTTTGCATCCAGTTCAATCGCTGCTGCAAAGTTAGCAATCGCTGGAACATAACTTCCATTTGAGATCTTTGTATTTCCTTCTTCCACAAGCAACGAACTCAATCTTGTATTATATAAAGTCTTCACTGCTACATAAGCTTCTCTATATTTTGAATCACTTATTTGATTCGCCGCTTTTTCAAGGTCTGGATATAACTCATATAAATTATACCATTCTTCTCTTACTATATAAATCGTAGCTTGTTCCATCAATTCATACGCTTCTGTCTTTGTGATCTTTTCTTCGTTTTGTACTTTCTGATCTGCCAGCTCACTGTTTTCGTCTTCTAAGTTCGCTAAACTCTCTTCCAGTTCACTGATTCTTTGATCCTTAATTCCAATCTGCTCGTTTACTTCCTGAAGCTGTGTCTGTAAATCTTGATTATTCTGCATTGCTTGTTTTTCGTATTCACTTTGTTTTGCTGGAAGCACCGTGTACCACAGGATTCCAAATGCAACTACTACTCCTAATAAAATACAAACTGCAGATCCTAAATAGCTTCCATAATCACGCAGATGCATAGAAGCAATCGGCAATTCTTTCATCACACTTGTTCCTGATGAATCAACATGAATATTTTCATTTAATTCATCTAAATAAGAACGTGCAAGTACATTGCCAGTGTCCAATTCTAGACATCGATTCAAGATTTCCTTTGCATATTCTTCTTTCTTTTCATGAATATAAAGCAATCCTAATAGCTGGTATGCCTTTATCATTCGTGGATTAACAGAAAGCACTTTCTTTAACTGAACAATCGCCAGATCAATTGCACCGATTTGAGCATTTTTTAAAGCCTGATTAAATTTACGAATGCTATGTTCTGTTTCATCCAAAACTTGTTTATCATTTTTTAAAGATGCTAGGTATTCTTCTGCTGGATTATTCCTATACTGAACAGACTTACTAATCATCCATTCTTTTACTGCCATTGCAGCTTCTCCAACTTCATAATAAATAAGGCCAAGCAAATTTCTTGCAGCTACATTTGTCTTACTGATTTGCAGAGCAATTTTTAATGCATCAATTGCACCTGTCATATTACGAGATTTTGCCCGAAATAGACCCATATTATAATAATAATTGGAAGTATATACAATCTTTCGATACCTTTTTACATCCGCTCCGCACTTTGGACAGATATCTTTGTCTGGAGCTAGTACATTATTACAGTTATAACACTTCATAGAGCCCTCCGTTATTCTTTTACTTCTTTTGTTGCTTTACTTCTTCTAACAGCTCTCTCATAATGTCGGTTATGTCTGTCATTTTATCATTTAAAACTGTCTCCTCTATCTGTGCAATCTCTTGACTTGGCTCAAATTTGGCAAGTTCTTCTTCAAAATTAATCATCCAAATCTCCTCTCCGAGTCTCTCTTATATAGAATGGTTCTTACGACCTGTATTGGTCATTTTTTTCTTCATGGTACTCTATATATGATACCTGTATTGAATTAAAAAATCAAGTGTTTCTTATAAATATGATGGGGTAAATTTTTAGTAGTTACCACAATAGATTGAATTCTTTTATTTCATTAGTATTCCATAGAAGAAAACATTTTTTGGATCGCCTTTCTATAAATCCGTTTTGCAAGGTCATAACATTCTGTTCCATTGGATGCTAAATTTTCCATCATAACGCCACTATTTACTTCTAATACTTTCCACCCATCCCTGTATTTTACAATATCTACTGATGCGAAACGTAGGTTTAACGCATTGACTGCCTGTTTTGCAAGCTCTTTTAATGCATCTGGCAGTTCTTCCAATAAATTAGGAATCGCCCCCTGCCCTAAATTATGCTTCCAATTAAATAAATACCGTTCTCCTTTTGGCAATACCTGATCAAATCCAATCGTCGATGGCGGAATTTCCATCGGATGTTCAGAATGCAGCAAATAGTTCGCATAAAGCTGGCGAATTGTAGATACTCCGTCTCCAATTAATTGTTTTCTCTGCTTTTCAAAAGCAACTTGTATTTCTCCATCCAATAAGATTACTCGATATTCTTTTTCAATTTCATAATAGGGAGCAATCGCCATCGAATCTGCCTGTGCAAAAATCTGTTGTGCTGCTTCTTCCAACTCACGCTGCGTTTTTACATGAAAAACCAAATATCCTCCTGTTCCTTCATTATCTTTACAAACAATATCTCCATACTTTTCTAGCATTGCAGTCATCTGTTTCCAATTTCCATTTTCGCCTGTAAAACGAAACATATGAGGTGCCATAAAACAGCTATGCTCTACATTTGCTACCCCATTTTGTGTCATTACTTCACTTGCCACTGCTTTATCTGCACTAATCTGCTGAGAAACTGCTTGATTTAAACCAAATTGGTATCCCAAAATAAAACGTTTTTTCCCATCTTTTTCTAATTGAAATGCCCAGTCACTGGAATAAGATACACAGGCAATTTCCTCCTCTTTGCATATTTCTTTTATAATCCTAACAAAGTTTGATTGACTATTCTCCAATATATTGCCCTCCATCTTTCGTCTATCCAACCATCTTTCTCTATTTGCTATGGATATCCTATTTTTTGCAGACTTATTATACACTTCTTTTCTTCAAACCTCAAGAGGATTTCATTTTGCACACACTCAGTCAACAATTTTGCTTCATCTTATATTGACGTGCGCAAAGAAGAAATAGTATAATTATTTATAAATGATTCAACAAGAAGAGGAGATTTTTATGACAATCCAAGAGACATTTCAACATTGTATGACGAGTGCATTGTATGACGCTGTTTTAAGCAATGCTCTCTCTAAAGATGGTATTATTAAATTAAAAGTACGTCCAATTATACTACAAAAACAATTATATTTTCAAATAGAAGAATACACACAAAAACAAGTATTTCACAAAAATTTAGAAGCTGCTCAGGCCTGTAATTATTTAACTGAACAGATGACAGAACGATTTCGTCAAGCTCAGATTCAAACTACAAATAAGCAGATAACCATTTTAATTAGTAAAAAAGGAAAAGTCACAATAAAAACCAAAAAGCAGACAAACAAACTGCCAGATCTTTCTCTGACACATAACCGCCAGAAAAATTATATTATCGAAGAGGGTACCCCTGTTCCATTTTTAATTGATCTGGGCGTCATGAAAACAGACGGCAGTATTGTACGTACAAAGTATGATAAATTCCGTCAAATTAACCGATTTTTAGAATTTATTGAAGATATTTTACCTCAGCTGGACAAAACAAAACAACAGACAATTATCGACTTTGGATGCGGTAAGTCTTATTTAACATTTGCAATGTACTATTATCTAAAAATTTTAAAGGGATATTCCATACGAATTATTGGACTAGACTTAAAAAAAGATGTAATTCTTCATTGCAATAAATTGGCTCATCAATATGGTTATACCGATTTGACATTCCTTTGCGGAGATATTGCAGATTATAAAGGTGTCGATCATGTAGATATGGTTGTTACTCTCCACGCCTGTGATACTGCCACTGACTATGCACTTGCCAAAGCAGTGAATTGGGGAGCGAAAGTTATTTTATCTGTTCCCTGCTGTCAACACGAACTAAATAAACAGATCCAATGTGAAGTCCTAAATCCTGCATTACAATATGGACTTATAAAAGAACGTCTTTCTGCTCTTTTTACAGATTCCATCCGAGCTGGACATTTGGAAGCTTATGGGTATCAAACCCAATTATTAGAGTTTATTGATATGGAACATACTCCAAAAAATATTTTAATTCGAGCAGTATACGAACAAAAATCATCCTCCAATACAAAACAGTTGCAAGAAATGGAGCAACTGCTTCATGCAGATTTAACGATCAGCAAGCTGCTTCCATTAAAATAAATTATTTCAATGATTAACCCGATTTCACATAGAATTATTATTCCACGATACAATTGAGGTGAATTTATGAATTACTTATTAGAAGTCTGTGTGGATTCCGTAGAATCTGCGATAATCGCACAGCGAGCAGGCGCCAGTCGTCTGGAACTTTGCGGTAATTTAATGATTGGAGGAACAACTCCAACACTTGCTTTATTCCGAGAAGTTCAAAAACATGTTTCCATTCCAATTCACATATTAATTCGTCCACGCTTTGGGGATTTCCTTTATACTGATGCGGAATTTGAAATTATAAAACAAGAAATCATTCAATTTCGTCAGGCAGGTGCCAATGGTGTTGTGATTGGAATTTTAAATCCTGATGGAACATTGGACATGCTTCGAATGCGGCAGTTAATGCAGCTTACTGCTGGCATGTCTGTTACATTGCACCGTGCTTTTGATCTTACTCAAAATGCATTTCAAGCATTAGAACAAGCCTGTCAACTTGGTATCAACACCATTCTTACTTCGGGTCAACAGTCCAGTTGTCAGAAAGGAAAAAAACTGCTTGCGGATCTTGTTCAAAAAGCAAACGGAAGAATCCACATTCTCGCAGCTGGAGGAGTTTGTGCCAATGTAATTGATGATGTCTTTGATACAATCGGAACTAGCTTTTATCATATGTCTGGAAAAACCGAATTGGACAGTGGTATGAATTTTCGCAGGCAGGGCGTTCCAATGGGGCTGGACGGAATCAATGAATACACAATATGGCGTGCAGATGAAACCGCCATTCGGCAAGCAGTCAATACACTGATTGGACACACAAGTTAATTAGAAGTATAGCGTGTTTACTAATTTTGGAAAGGAGTTTTTACTTTGAGTTTACCAATTCGTATTATTGCACTTGATTTAGATGGCACTACTTTTACAGATGAGAAACAAATAACCCCTCGTACCCAGGCTGCAATTACTTCTGCCATTGAGCAGGGTATTATCGTTATGCCAGCAACTGGACGTCCTATTAATGGACTTCCAGAGGCATTTATCCAGATTCCTGGTGTACGCTATGCACTTTGCAGCAATGGAGCAGTTATAACCGATTTAAAAGAACATCAAATTCTATATGAAAAAACAATCCCAAGATCAATTGTATTTGCAGTTATGGATCTATTAGCAGACGTAAAAGGAACCTTTGAATTATATATCCAAGATCGCGCCCATATTGATCGAAAATTAATGGAACATCTAGATGAATATGTACCATCCCCTCATCTACGTGACTATATACGCAAATCACGTACCGTTCACTCCAATCTAAAAGAATTTTTTGAGACTTGCCCTTATGGCGTACAAAAAATTAATATGAGTTATGCAACCATCGCTCAAAAAGATCAAATTCAGGCATTCATAAAGCAAAACTTTCCTGAATTAGTTTGTGTAAACGGTCAGCCAACAAATTTAGAATTAACTATAAAAGGAGCAGACAAAGGAGAAGGACTTCTAGCTTTTGGTTCTCTTTTGGGAATTGAGCGAGAAGAAATCATGGCGTTTGGGGATAATTATAATGACTTGGATATGCTGGAAAAAGTAGGAGTAGGAGTTGCTATGGCAAATGCAGAGCCTGAAGTTCAATCTCATGCCGATTTTGTAACCCGATATACAAACAACGAAGATGGAGTTGCCGATGTAATTGAACAATTACTCGAATCATCTCCGATTGAATTAACATTAAACGGTTCTGAAATGAAAACCGAAATGGAAGTTTATAATCAAATCGCTTCGGTTTTCCAAAAGGATTTTTCCAAAGATCCATCTGGACTTCTTTCCATGCTTATTTCCATACAGGAACCAACTGAAATTACACTTACTAATTATGAGGTACTTCAAAATACATTAGGAGATTTTTCTGAACAGCTCCTCAATGTTTTTTCTGAAGCCTCTGAGAAAAATTCAGCGATCTGTTTTAATATAGAAGAGATTGTATTTTTAGAACAGTAATAAGGACTCTTTATTATATAGGATCCAGTCAAAAGGAGAGATTGCACAACTATGTTGTATTCATTGTGCAATTTTCTCCTAAAATGATTCTTATTGGAAAATTGATAATTGTTGCAATGTCTTTCTTAAATGAAATGCATCCCATGGAAGATGCTCAGTAATACTTAATCCTACGATCTCTGCTTTTTTGTATACATCTTGAAGTAGTCTTCCAATTTCTTGCAGTTTCAGTCTTCCTACTGCTGCTTTTTTTATGATAGGGTGTTTGAGGACTCTGATAGTATAACCATAACTATCTTATATCCCCTAACTTTTTCACTTCAATGCTACATATCCCAAGTTTTTTGCACAGACAAAAAACTGTTGCTAATCATAGTTATTCCTTTCTAAATCTATGTCTTCGTTTATCAAATATCATCCATACTAATTTTCATTTTGTACGAAACATAGATTTTATTTTTCACAATAGGAAAAAAATTCCTTATAAACAAAATGTTTATAAGGAATTTTATGAGCAGGGGTAACAGGATTCGAACCCGTATTTACGGTTTTGGAGACCGTTGCTCTACCATTGAACTATACCCCTTCAATATTTGTTTTGTACCGTTTACCTTTGATATAATAGCATACTTTGAAAAATATGTCAACTCTTTTTTCTGATTTTTTGAATTTTTTTAATTTCTGAGATTTTATAACAACATTCTTCTTATTTGTGTGACAAATTTATCTATTGTTCTTTTTGCAAAGGATATCTACAGGTGTCATATAATGATTATGACACCTGTATTATTTAACTGAATCAAGAAAGTCCCTTGCTTCCATTACGAATATCCGCTTGACAATTATTTCATAAAGAACATTTCATAATATCCCCAGATAAATATAACGAATACAATAATTGGAAGTATATAACTCATATAGAAACGAAGTTTATTGGAAATTCCAATTCCCTTTCCAGTATTAGCTTCTGTCACAAAATTCTTCCATCCCCATCCTTTTTTAGAAGTACAGAACATTAAATATACCATACTTCCAAGGGGAAGCAGATTATTACTTAAAATAAAATCTTCTAAATCCAGAATGGTATTGCCTGGTTTTAATGGCTGAAAGCCGCTTAATACATTAAATCCTAGTACGCATGGCATAGATAGTAGAATTACTACCACAATATTAACTAACACTGCTTTTTTACGGCTACATCCAGTTAAATCCATTGCAAATGAAATGATATTTTGGAATACTGCAATAACAGTAGAAACTGCTGCAAATGTCATAAATAGGAAAAACAATGCTCCCCAGAATCTTCCCCCTCCCATCGAGTTAAATACATTCGGTAAGGTAACAAAAACTAACTGAGGTCCTGTACCTGGGTCTACACCAAACGCAAAACAAGATGGAAAAATAATTAAACCTGCGACAAGTGCAACACTTGTATCCAGAATGGAAATCCAAATCGCTTCTCCTGCCAGCCGACGTTTTTTATCAATATAGCTTCCAAAAATTGCAATTGCCCCAATTCCGATACTCAATGTAAAAAAGGACTGCCCCAACGCTGCAAATACTACTTTCGCAATTCCAGCTTCTTTTACTTTTCCAAAATCAGGCAACAAATAGAATTTTAATCCCTCTTGAGCTCCAGGAAGAGAAATTGCCTTGATGGCTAATACAATCATCAATATTAAAAGACTTAACATCATTCCCTTTGTAATCTTTTCTACTCCCTTTTGAAGTCCCATTCCACAGATTCCAAAACAAGCCACTACAATAACTACCATAAAAACGGTCATTAAGACTGGCTGCTGCTGTAGCTGACTAAAACTTTCTGCCACCTGGTTCGTGTCCATTCCTTCAAAATGACCCATACCCATTTTAAAGAAATATAAAAGCATCCAGCCTGCAATGGTTGTATAAAACATCATAAGCATATAATTTCCGCCCATAGCAGCCCATTTAAACCAATGCCATTTTGTTCCCTTTGGTTCCAAACGATCAAATGATAATGCAGCACTTACTTGACTGGAGCGTCCAACTGCAAATTCACATACTAAAATTGGAATTCCTAAAATTGCTAGGAAAAATAAATAAATTAATACAAATGCAGCACCACCGTACTGTCCTGTAATATATGGAAATCTCCATACATTTCCAAGTCCAATCGCACAACCAGCTGAAATCAAAATAAATCCTAGACGAGAAGAAAACTTTTCTCGTTTCATTTTGTTTTTCCTCCTTCTTTATTTCGTTGATACTTTCCCAAGAAATGTTTTCAATCGATCATTCTTTGGTGATTGAAAGATTTCTTCCGGCGTACCTTCTTCAATAATATGACCACCGTCCATAAACACAACACGATCGGCTACTTCTTTTGCAAATCCCATTTCATGTGTAACCACTACCATAGTCATTCCATCTTTTGCCAGTTTCTTCATAACATCCAACACTTCTCCTACCATTTCTGGATCAAGGGCAGATGTTGGCTCATCAAATAACAAAGCTTCTGGATTCATTGCTAAAGAACGAGCAATTGCTACACGCTGCTTTTGTCCTCCAGAAAGCTGGCCTGGATAATTATTTGCTTTATCGCCCACCCCAACACGATTTAAAAGATCCATCGCAAACTGTTGTGCAGCTCCTTTTTCCATTCTCTTTAACTTAATTGGAGCTAATGTAACATTCTCCAATACTGTTTTATGTGGAAACAAATTAAATTGCTGAAACACCATTCCAATTTTCTGACGCATTTGATTAATATCCGTTTTCGGATCCATGATATCCACACCATCAATCACAACACTACCCTTTGTAGGCTTTTCCAGACGATTTAGACAGCGCAAAAATGTACTTTTTCCAGAACCAGACGGTCCAATTACTACAACACATGTACCTGGCTTAACATGATAATCAATTCCTTTTAACACTTCTAAGCCACCAAAATATTTATGAAGATTTTTAACGTAAATCACTTTGACGCATCCTCCTTTCTACCACTGCTAACAGCTGTGTCAGTCCCCATACAAGGATAAAATAAATAATGGCGATTGCAATCAATGGATAGAATGCTTCATATGTTCTGGAAATAATAAAATCTGCTGCCTTTGTTAAATCTTGAATCGCCACATATCCAACAATAGAAGTTTCCTTTAATAATGTAATAAACTCATTTCCAAGTGCTGGGAATGCATTTTTAATCGCCTGAGGCAAAATAATATAACGCATTGTTTGAGCATAAGTAAATCCAAGAGAACGTCCGCCTTCCATCTGTCCATTATCTACTGCCATAATACCTGCACGGATATTTTCTGCCACATAGGCACCACTATTGATACCAAATGTTAAAATGGCTGCCAAATATGCCATGTTGCTTCGGAACACGATCATATACATAATCAGCAACTGTACCATAACTGGTGTTCCACGCAAAATATTAATATAAATATTAGCAATAACAGATAAAACTGTCTTTCGCTTTTTTCTCGTCTCCGTTAACTTCATTAATGCAATCACAAAACCAAGTATAATTCCAAGACAAACAGCAGCGAAAGAAATACCGATCGTAACACCTAGTCCTTGTAACAATAATTGATAGCCATTTGTATCTATAAATACATACTTGCAGTCATAAATAATTTGCATAATCGGATTATTAGAAGTTTGGCGAACGTTTACTGTATTTCCGTTAATATATTGATCTACAATTTGATCAAACACACCATTGTTCTGAATTCTCTCTAAACCTTCATTAATATCGTCCAATAATTCCTGATTTCCTTTTCCCACCGCAATTGCATAAAACTCCTCTGTATCAGAAAGATCCAGATAAGTCAAATCTTCCTGATTTGCAGCAACAAAAGAATGAGCTGGACTAGAATCAATAACAACTGCATCAACTCCGCCGTTTTTCAATTCTACAATTGCATCAGCTCCCTTTTTAAAGCGCTTTACTTCTGTACTACTATCTGTAATAACTTCATTATCCTCTGCTGGTGTAACAAGAATATCTCCAGTCGTACCCTCCTGCACAGCAATCTTCTTTCCATTTAACTCTGCCAATGAATTAACAGCACGATCTTTTTTAAACACAATGCTTTGTACCGCACCATAATAACTGTTTGAAAAATCCACCGTCTGTTTTCTTTCTTCTGTAACTGTCATACCTGCTGCTACTGCATCCAGTGCTCCAGTTTTTAGTGAGGCAGCCAAAGATTTGAACTCCATATTTACAATATCAATTTCATATCCCATTTCCTCCCCAATGGCTCTCATAATTGCCATATCAAATCCATCTACTTCTCCCTCATCATTGATGTATTCAAATGGAGGAAATTCTGCATTTGTACCTACTTTTATGATCTTTTTCTCTTCATCTGTTTGGCTCGCACATCCCCCAATTATAAAACAGATAAGCAGTGCAAAGATACAAATTAATCTAGTTTTTCGTTTCATATACTCTCCTTTCCTATGCCTTCTAACCGAATCGGTTTTATCTAAAGAGATATTATCGGTATCCCCTTCCGATATGTTATCTTATCATATTTTCTTGCATACAACAATACAAATATACACATTTTTCGAGAAAATTGTGTATATTTATTCGTCATCTGCATAGAACTAGAATCCACAAAACGAATCTCTTATTCCTTAATCTGGCTACCCCAACTTTTTTTAATAACAGAAATTTGCTTTGGAATCCGTTCTTTTAATTCATTCACATGAGAAATAATTCCAATCATATGTTTTTCATCCGTCAGCTTTACTAGCGTCTCAATTGCCAGATCTAAGGCATTACGATCCAGTGCTCCAAATCCTTCATCAATAAACATTGCATCAATTTCAATTCCTCCTGCATAATTTTGAATCACATCTGAAAATCCCAATGCCATAGAAAGAGCCGCCTGAAAAGATTCTCCACCCGATAAAGAAGTAATTGGACGGATTGTTCCAATATAATAATCCATAACCTCTAGCTCTAATCCACTTTTACTCCTTTTATTACTTGCAGTTTCCATATATCTTAATTCATACTGTCCACCTGACATAATTCGAAACCGTTTATTGGCTTCATGGATTACTTTTCTAAAATAGAATGCCTGTACAAACTGTTCAAACTTAATTTTCTCTTTTCCTGCCAGTTCTCCATTTGCAGTATCAGATAAAAGCTTCACCATTAAATAATTTCTCCTTGTCTGCTTTTGTCCAGACTTTTGAATGGCTATTTGCTGATGAATTCTCCGATTTGCATCCAGATCAGAACGGATTGTCTGTAATTGTTTCTCCTGCAATTGTTTTTCTTTACGAATTTCTTCCATTCGTTTATTTATCATTTCTAGTTCTATATACATTTTTCCTTTTGTCTCTTTTTCCAATTGGTGAATTCTATCGTAGCAACGAGTTTTTTGCATCTTCCACTCTTCAATTTCCTTTTGAAGTCTTTGAATTTCTTCCTCTCCTATATAGGCATCTTTCCATTCTGATTCATCTGAAAATTCACATTCGTTCAATATTTTAAAATAATTCTTTTCTGCTGTTTTTATATCTAATTGGGCTAGCTGCTGCTGTTCTTGTTTCCATTCTCCCTGCATTTGGTGAAGCCTTTTTTGGTCCTCTTTCTCTTTTTGATATGCAGCATAATACTCTGTTTTTATCTTTTCACAAGTGTACTGTGCAGTTTGTATACTCCTATACAATTCCTGCTTTTCAACGATTCTCTCTTCTGATCCTATATTTTCTATATTTGTATTCAACTCTGTTTGTTTCATTTCCACTTGATGTTGTTCCTCTAAATAATCCAATTGCTGTTGCAGTAACAATTGTTCTTGTCTCTCTAATCGCTCTAACTCCTTTTTCAGCTCATTCAATTCTTTTTGCTTCTTTTCTATCTCCTTATATCGTGTTTCTAAATCGGATAGATTCTGAATAAGTTTTCCCCTTTGATTCTGCAAAAATAGTAGAATTTCATCTGCACTTTCTTCCTCTTTATCCCAGCCACAGCGTTCTCGAATTTCTTTCCATCCTTTTTTCCATTCGTTTTTTAAAAATTCTGCTTTCACTTTATACTGTTCACAAATACGAACCATCGCATCTCGATCTTTCTTTTTCTGCTCTACTTGCATTTCTAATTGCTCTAATTCTTCTTTTGATGGAGCCTTTTGAGTTACTTTTCTCAATTGAGGATGATGGGTGGAACCGCAGACAGGACAAGGTACTCCTTCTTGCAAATCCATTGCCAAGATACCTGCGATCTCTTGACGAAACCTTTCATTTGCTTGATAAAATTTTATTTCCAACTTTCTGCAATCTGATTCTGCTTTTTTATACTCTTGTTGTTTTTTTCTTAGTATTTGATATGTGGAAGTCTCTTCTCTTATTTGTTGTAGAATTGTATCATTTTGCAGTAACTGCTGACGGACTGTTTCCTTTTGCATTAAAATTTGATCTTTATTTGCTATTTTCTTTTCTAATTCTTCTACCTGTTTTTTTATTTTTCTTTTCTTAGTTTTTCCTTGCTCCTGTTCTTCTTGATTCATCTGAATTATTTTTTTTATTTGATTGCATTTGTTTTCCAACCGATGAAGTTCCTGTATTAATTGTTCCCTAATTTCTAATTGATGCAGTTCCTTTTTCCATTGTTCTATTTGTATGGTCCAGTTCGGAATCGTTTGAAATGCTTCCTCTGCTTTCTTACATAAATCAGAATTAGCTGCCTGCTCTTTTAGTAACTGCTGAATCTCAACTGCTTTTTTCATTAGACTGGCTTCTAATTGAGCATATTGATTGGACAATTGTACTAATTGTCTTTGCACTGGTGCAACTTTATAAAATGCCATTGTTCCAAGCCGAATTTTTTCTTGTTTCTGATTGATCGTTGCCTCTTGAAGATCAACTTGCTGTCTATTATTATATTCTTGCTCTAAGAGCTCTAATTTCTTATTATCCTCTATTATTTGTGTATATTGTTTTGTTTTATCTAAAATTCTTTGCTCCAATTGTTCTAACTGAATTTCTTTCTGTTTCTTTTCTTTCTCTTGTTCTTGCAACAATTGCTCTAATAATTGTTCTAACTGCACTTCATTTTGCTCTTTTTTCGCTAATTTTACTTTTGTTTCCCAATCTCCCGAAGCCACCATATGATTCAGCCATTGTAAAATGTTTTGATCGGCTCGCTCACATTGCTTTCTTAGCTGATTTGCATCTTCGGCAATCTTTTTCTGGAACTGCTCCAATGGTTCTGTTTGAAATGCCTTCCGAAAGATTTTACCTCGTTCTACACTGTCGGCATACAATAGACGCTGAAATTCTCCTTGCGCAATCATAGAGATCTGTTTAAACTGTTTCCAATCTACTCCCAACAATTCCACGACTGCCGATGTTACTTTATCAAAATCTACAACTGACTCTCCATTCGGATAGAGTAATACTGCATCCTTTTTTTCCATTACCATACCGTGTCCTCTTTTGGCTGGACGCATATAGTCAGGATTTCTTTTTATATAATAACGTTCTCCCCGATGAAAAAACTCTAACTCTACATAGGTTGACTGACCTTTCTGAGCAAATCCACTGCAAAAAGACTGACTTGCACGATATGCCCCACTTGCTTCTCCAAATAGAGCAAACGTGATTGCATCAAATATTGTAGTCTTTCCTGCTCCCGTGTCTCCACTAATTAAAAAAAGCCCTGTTACACCTAATTTTTCAAAATCTACCACTTGGCAATCTCCAAATGGTCCAAACGCACTCATAGTTAAACGAATTGGTTTCATCGTCTTCCTTTCCTCTTCCTACCTAATCTAGGATAAATATTTTTTAATATACTCTTTTTGTTCTAATGTTAGTTCTACCTGATTTTGCTTTTGGAAAAATTGTTCAAACAATTCCAGATCTGTCTTATTTTCTATTTCCATTTCTATATCATCGTCATTTTGCTGTTTTAACCTAGAATTGTCAAAATCCAATCGCAATATATTTGGATATATGTTGCGCAAAGTATCCAGTGGATGATACAATTCCTCTTCATCAGTAAGAGTAACTCTTATATAATCATTTCGATCCGCTCTTGTATAATGCTTTGGATCAATTAAATCGTTCAGTTTTCCTTTTATTTCTCTCATTTCATGCAATGGCTTTAATGGAATTGCAGTTAATTTAATTTTTCCTTTTTCCTCCATTTCAATCATCATAGCTGATTTTTTATGCATTACTTCAGAAAAAGAATATTTTAAGGGCGATCCCGCATATCGGATTGTTTCTCTTCCTACTTTTTGAGCTTGATGTAAATGTCCAAGTGCAACATAATCAAATAGTTCAAATACACCACAATCTACTGCATCCAGCCCTCCTATTGATGGATTTTCTGAGTCACAGCATTCTGGCATCCATGATCCATTTGTTACAAATTGATGTGCGATTAGTATATTCCTCTGTGTAAAATCTACTTTTGCTCCCTCTATAATCTTTTTAACGGCGTCTTCACAATTCTCTGCTTTATAATACTTTCTAACAGCAGACGGTTTTATAAACGGAAGCATATAAATATTTAATGCTCCCCATACATCTTCTAACGTTACACAATCCAATTTTCCTTCAAATATTCCAGCAATATGAATTCCTTTTTGTTTCATAATCTCTTTTCCGAATTGAAGCCGTTCTCCAGAATCATGATTTCCACTAATTACAAACACTTCTTTTTCTTGCTTATTTAAACTTGTTAAAAAATGATCCATAATCGAAACTGCTTCTTCTCCAGGTACTAATTTATCATAAACATCCCCTGCCACCAAAACAATATCTGGATTTTCTTTTTCACATAATAATAGGATTTGACTTAAGATTTTCCTCTGCTCGTTCAACATAGAACATCCATGTACTTTTTTTCCAATATGTAGATCTGACAAATGCAGTAATTTCATTTTTCTTCCTCTCTTATTTTAATAAAAACTAGATAGTTAGCACATCTAAAATATTTTATATGGCAAGAAAGAGAGCAGCCTTTCTTGCATACTCTCTCCCTGTTTCCTAATTCACACCAACTGTTGTCGTTTTCTGGATTTTCTAATTAATTTTGAAAATTTGGTTCTGTCATTTTCTCACTTACTGAACTAGAAGTTTCTACTTCAGAACTTGGGGTTGATCCTGTTGTCATCTGCTCCGTAGACTGTGCTGGAACACCTGTTGTCGGCTCTGTGGACTGTACTGGAATACCTGTCGTCTGCTCTGTAGACTGTGCTGGAACAGCCGTTGTCGGCTCTTGTGCTTCCAGAGACTTTTTCTCCTTTTTCGTTAACTCTGCAACCCAAGCTTCTACTGGTACTTCAATACCACTGGAATCTTTCTCCATCAGAATTTTTAAAGGATCTCCTTCCTCAATTTCAGTGAAGCTAATTTCTTTGTTTTCTTTATGAATCGGTATTCCAACTGGAAGCTGCAATGCTACAATTACTTCAGTATCATCACTTATATCTGTTTCATTTTGGCTTTCTTCTTCGCTATCCAAACTACTTTCTGACTCTTCTTGACTTTCTTCTTCACTACCAGAACTGCTTTCTGATTCCTCTCTACTCTCTTGTGCACTGGAAGAATCCGAACTAAAAGATTGTTCGGATGAACTAGAATCCTCTTTTGTATTGTTTTCTTCTTCTCTGCTTTCATACTGACGTTGTAGCACAATTTCATTTCCTACAATTTTCTCTACTGTACCATAAACAAGTCTCTGATCATTCCCTACCTTTACAGAACTATTATCACATCCCGAAAGTGCAACAATACAACAACTTGCAATGACGGCTATAAAATATTTATTTTGTCTCTTCACTTTCGTCCTCCATATTCTTCACAAGGATTTTTTGACCCTCTTCTAATCCAGACATAATTTCTACATTTTCTCCATCAGAGAATCCTGTTTTTACCTCAATTTCTTTTACACTCCCATCTGTGTCATAAGCTTCTACATAAGAAGCAGTATTCCTTCTAATAATCGACTCAACAGGTACAAAAAGCACATCGTTTACTTCTTTTTCAGTAAACACAACACTTCCAGTCATATCCGTATAAACAGTTTTTTCATTATCTGTCATTCGCACAGTTACCTGATATTCATTTTGCTCGGTATCATCGGATGCATTCGGTTCTAAATTGATAATCTCTCCAGAAATTACTTCATTCTCATAAACATCCAATTTTAAATTCACTGCATCTCCTACATGGAAAGATAAAATCTTATTCTGAGAAACTCCTACTGTCATTGTAATTTGCCCGGAGTCTGCATAGGTAATAATATTCTTATCTGTCTTCAATGCCTCTCCAGCTTTACAACTCACAGAAACTACTGTGCCGCTGCAAGAAGCTTTTATTACACCATCTCCCATATTTGTTTCAAACTGCTCTACGGCATCATTAATACTCGTAAGATATGTTTGAGCTGATGTAACGGTATCCTCTAATTCCTTTTCCGCGTTTTCTTTCACTTCTTCTGCATAATCATAATTTAACTGAGCTTGATCATATTCCTGTTTTGCCTGTATCTCTTTGGATTCTTTTTCATTTTGTGCAGTCTGTAATCTTGTTTGCAGACTGCTTAAATTACTTCTTTCCACTGTTAACTCTGTACTTGTCCCATTATTACTCTCCAAAGAGCGAATCCTCTCTTGACAGGCAGCAATTTCATCTTGTAACGATTTAATATTATTTTCTAATGTCTGCATGGTAAGATTATATTTTTCTTCTGCATTTTGTCCATCTGCTATACTCTTCTGATACGTATACTCGATATCCAGACTTTTTTCTTCTTTGTCCATCTGTGCAAGTGATACTGCTCTTTCCGCTTTTTTCTGCTCTTTTTCCAACATTTCCTTATATGCTTGCACACTCTCATCGGTTAGTTTAATAACTGGAACTCCTTCATTCACTGCAAGTCCTGGGACAGCGTACACCTCTTCAATTTCCAATACAACTTTGTCTGAGTCTTTTTCCGGAGTATTGAACGTTTCTCCCAATAGAGAAATATTCTCATAGGCAGCCTTTACAGCTATCCTCCCCTCTCTTGTTAATCCGTCTGCAATATCACCCTTTTCTACTTCAATCTCACTATAATCTTCTCTAGATCTTTGATTCTCGCACCCCGTACTCACTCCTGCAACCAATAAAGATAAAATAAAAATAAATGCAGTATTTCTTTTTCTCATTGTGTACCTCCTGATGGCAACAGTTCTGTAGATAACTCTGTACTACTTTCTGTCGAATTTTGTGAAGTTTCCACTTGACTTTGCGATACATCTTCACCTGAACTCTCCGTATTATTTTGTGAAGTTTCTTCACTTGAGCGTTCTGTTTCTTGATCTTCTGATGTTGTATTTTCTATTATCTCCCCACATAGCACAGTTGCATCGAGTCCGTCTTTTAGTTGCTGTTCTCCCTGCTCTATAGCAATTGTCACATTATATTCAATCTCATCTGTATTTTTTTGTACTGCTCGTTCCAAATCCATAGCAGAAACTGTCCCAGAAAACAATTGCTCATATCCCTCTACGGCTATCTTAACTATATCTCCTACGTTCCAATCTACAATCTCATCTTGAGGTACATTCACATTGATAAGAACAGATGCGGCATCATCATAACTTAAAAGACTTTTTTGTTCTTCTATTTTATCCCCATTATGATAACGAAAGGAAGAAACTATCATATCTTGTTCTGCATAGATAATTCCATCTTCCATCGCATATAATTCATCTCTGGCTTTTTCCCATTTTTCGATGTTTGCTTTTGTCTCATTCAATTCTTCATCCAGTGTTTCTATCACTATATTATAACGTTCTTCTGCCTGGTTAGACAGTAATATGGCTCTATCATATTCTTTATTAATTTCTATGCTCTGAGATTCATCCTTTTCTTGTTTATCATTATACTCTTCTTGAAGGGAACTTAACGTATCTTGTAGCTTGTTTTTTTCTGTCTGTGCCTCACTTACTTTTCTTCCATAATCAGATAATAATTTATCGTACTGTTCTTGCATCAAACTATAACTATTTTCTGCCTGGTTTACCATATTTTGCAATAATTCTAGTGTAGCAGAATCAACATTTTGGGATCCACTTTGCGCTTCTGAAAGCATTCTTTGAACATTTTCCATAAGACGTCTACTATTTTCAACAGCCTCTGCCATATCAATAATTCCATATTCTTCATAATATGTATTATTTGCCAGTGCTTTCTCATAATTATCCATCTGTAATGTAATCTGTTCAATCTGCTTAGCTAAATCCGTAGCATCCGTTTGCAAAGATTGTAGTTGAGTGTCCCTTATAGAAGCTGCCATCTCCCCACTCTGTTTTGCTTGCTCTCTTTCATATTCGGCATTTCTTTTTTCAAGCTCATAACTTACTTCTTTTTGCTCAACTTCTGCCTGTGCCGCGTCAATCTGATTATTATAATATTCTAAAAGTTTTTGCATACTTTCTGAACTAATTTTTAAAATTGGATCTCCTGCTTTTAAGGTATTTCCACTTTTTACATAAACTTCTTCTATTTCTAGTTCTACATTTTCCCATCCATTAAGAGGAAATTTTAATTGCTTCCTCTTTAACTTTGTTTCTCCCTCTAGTTGAGTTTCATAAGAAATTTCGGAAGTTTTTTGTGACTGGGAAGAATCTACCTGTACATTTGATCCTTCTTGATTGATCTGCTCGGAAGTTTCTTCTGGAGTTGAGCTTTCTCTTGACTCTTGTGCTGAACTTTCTTCTGCTGCTTCCGATTTGTCCTCTGTGGAATTTTGTATTTCCGTGCTATTGTCCTCGATCGAAGAACTTTCTTGTTGGGCATATACAATACTGGACAAATTTAAATTGTTTATTGTTGCTGCCATTAGAACAGCTCCAATGGCTAAGATTCTATTTCTTTGTATTTTTCTCATAACTTATGCCAAACTCTCCAATACAAACTGATCTATTTTCACTTTTGAAACATCTCTTAGTATATCAGAATCAAATCAATATTTCCACCATCTTTCTGTGAAAAAATATTTATTTTTCCCACAGCAAACTTAAAATATGATCGATTCAATGCTAAAAATTTAATATTCAAGATTTGTTCTTGTATTATAGCTAATTTTAAATTATAATATTTCTAATTAGACTAATAAAAATGTCCTAGTCTAAAACTAATAAACGAAAGGATGGATTTCTATGGAGTTAACTAATACAAAAGCGTTTCCTTTTACTATAGACACAGCTTGGCAAGCATTACATAAAACAAGCAGTCTTAATGTAGAACCAGGAAGTAAAGTTGAAATTATTTCTGATACAGAATGGAAGGCACATGTTTTGGATACAGCAGGAAAAGAGATTTCTTGTACCCATTATACGGCAACCTTTGATGAGGAAAAAAAAATCGTAACCGTTGAGGGCGTAAGCAATAAAAAACATGTTCATGATTTCATCTATTTAGGATTATCCAAGATAGACGAAAATCATGTCGAATTAAAAGTAGATATGGAAATCAATTTAGGTATTCATCTTATTGCTCGGGCAATCGCCCCATTTATAAAAAAACATGCTGAAAATATAATTATGCAAGAAATTTTTAATAATTTTGAAGCTATATGCACAGGAAACGAAGTTAAACCAATCAGTCAGGAAGAATTAGATTCTTTAGCAAAAGAAGCTATGGCAAAACATTTTTCTAAATAAATACATCAATTCTTTTTCAATTATAACCCCCAGCTAAGCTGGGGGTTTAACATCCCCCTAAAAGGGCTTTTTACCTGCCCTGTCTAAAGACATACAGAAGAATTGACAGCCGCACTTCCTCCTCTGGCTTGTCCTAAAGGACCTTTCTATATGCCTTCTTCCTCTTGCTTTCC
>FCNS01000009.1 GCA_900045905.1 Clostridiales bacterium CHKCI001
TCACTCAAGATCATGCGATCTCGGGCGCTTATGCGGTATTAACAGTCATTTCTAACTGTTATCCCCCTGTATAAGGTAGGTTGCCCACGCGTTACTCACCCGTCCGCCACTAACAAAGAAAACCGAAATCTTCTTTGTCCGTTCGACTTGCATGTGTTAAGCACGCCGCCAGCGTTCATCCTGAGCCAGGATCAAACTCTCAAATTATAATAGTTTGTCCGAACTTCAAAATCAAACGTTAGCTTAATTTTACCGTTCTTACTGTTTTTAAGGTGCATCTTTTGATGCTGTTCTGAATTATTCTCTTAGAATTTTTCAGGGTTGGTTATACTGTTTAGTTATCAAGGTTCTTTCTCTGTCGCTCAACAGCGACTCGATTATTTTACCATACTCATTTTCGTTTGTCAAGCACTTTTTTCAAGTTTTTCAAACTTTTTCTATTTTCTGGTTTGTCACTTTTTTCGCAACATTTGGTATATTACCATATCTTTTTTTGTTTGTCAAGCATTTTTTCTTATTCGTTTGTTTCCGATACCCATCGTCTTTCCTAAGAAAACCAAAACATGCTTACTCTCCAAAACAAGAAAATATTTCTACCATACAATTTCTCACAATTATTTTTTCTACAATTGTTTCCGCTTCATTTATTTCTAAATTTACAGTTTTTTTATTATATTGTATCTATATTGTATTTATTGTGTCTATATTGTTTTCAAGCGACATCTAGTACTATATCACTCTTCTATCTACTTGTCAACTATTTTTTTATATTTTTTAAATTTTTTTATTGCATATACAATAGCAGCCTTATCCGCAGGTGGATAAGGCTGCTGCTTATGAGCCTAACTATTTATTTTGTTTTATAATTCTTCCCCATTGCTTGCAATTACTTTTTTATACCATCCAAATGATTTCTTTTTCTTTCGCTCTAATGTTCCTGTGCCATCATCATACTTATCTACATAGATGAATCCATAACGTTTTGCCATTTCTCCTGTCGATGCACTAACCAAATCGATACAGCCCCATGGTGTATAGCCCATTAAGTCTACACCATCTGCAACAGCTTCTTTCATCTGTTCGATATGTTTTCTCAAATAATCAATTCTGTAATCATCTTGGATGCTTCCATCTTCTTCTATTTTATCTTTTGCTCCTAATCCATTTTCTACTACCATTAATGGAATTTGATACCGGTCATAAATCGCATTTAATGTATAACGCAGTCCTTTTGGGTCAATTTGCCATCCCCATTCACTGGATTCCAGATAAGGATTACGTAATCCTCCCATTAAGTTTCCACTTGTCTCTTCTCCAGTTGGATTTTTGGCTACACAGTTACTCATATAATAGCTAAATGTGTAAAAATCTACGCATCCTTCTTTTAAAATCTCTTCATCTCCAGGTTCCATCTGAATTTGAATATTATTTTCCTCAAAGAATCGTTCTGCATAAGACGGATATTCTCCTCTCACTTGAATATCGGAGCAGAACCAATTTCTCATCTGCATTTGCTTTTGCGTTTCTAATATATCATCTGGATTACAACTATTTGGATACATAGTCATAAAGCAAATCATATTTCCCATCAAAAAGTTTGGATATTTCTGATGAGCCAATTTTACAGCTTTTGCACTTGCCACAAATTGATGATGCAATCCCTGATAGCGAAGCTGAGGAATATCCACCTGATCGGTGAAATTTTCCGTTCCATCATTTAGGATTCCAAGCGAAAGGAAATTTCCCATTGGCATTGTGCCTGCGTTAATCTCATTAAATGTCAGCCAATATTTTACTTTATCTTTATAACGTTCAAAAATCACTTCACAGTAGCGCATAAAATGGTCAATACATTCTCTGCCTGCCCATCCATTATATGCTTTTGTAAGTCCGTATGGCATTTCATAGTGAGAAATTGTAACCAGTGGTTCAATTCCATATTTCCTGCATTCATCAAATACATCATCATAAAACTTTAATCCAGCTTCATTTGGCTCTGTTTCCATTCCTGTTGGGAAAATTCTCGTCCATGCGATGGAAAGACGGAATACTTTAAATCCCATTTCAGCAAACAGGGCAATATCTTCCTTATAATGATGATAAAAATCAATTGCTTCATGGCTTGGATATAAGGTTCCCTCTTCTATTTCTCTTGTAATGCGCTTTGGAGTCTGATGTGTTCCGTTTGTACACATATCAGAGGTAGATGGTCCTTTTCCATCTATATTCCATGCACCTTCAAACTGATTGGCAGCTGTCGCACCGCCCCATAAAAAATCACCTCTTAATTTTCTCATAAATCCATTACTCCTTCTTTATAAAACTGTTCCATTTGATGCAATCACTTGTTTATACCAATCAAAGGATGCTTTTTTGCTTCTCTTTAATGTACCATTTCCTTCATTGTCTTTATCTACATAAATAAATCCATAGCGTTTCTTCATCTCTCCGCTGCTGGCACTCACTAAATCAATACATCCCCATGTTGTATAACCAAGTAATTCTACTCCATCTTCATTGATCGCTGCATCCATTGCTTTGATATGTTCTCTCAGATAATTAATTCGATATTGGTCATCCACATATCCATTTTCATCTGGGATATCTACAGCACCTAAACCATTCTCTACAATAAATAATGGCTTTTGATAGCGATCATACAATGCATTTAAGGTAATACGAAGTCCAAGCGGATCAATTTGCCATCCCCACTCGCTTGCTTTCAAATAGGGGTTTTTTAAGGACGCCATAACATTGCCTTCTGTCTGCTCAATATTCGCATCGCCACTTGCACAGCGAGAAGAATAATAAGAAAATGAAACAAAATCTACGGTATGTGCTTTCAATAATGCTTCTTGTTCTTTTGTTATATGCAGATCAATTCCTTTTCTTTCCAGCATTTTTTTTGCATAGGAAGGATACTCTCCTCTCGCCTGTACATCAATAAAGAAATAGTTTTCTCGATCTTTTTCCATTGCCTTCCATACATCAACTGGATTACAGCTATATGGATAGGTAACTCCTGCTGCTAGCATACAACCAATTTTGTTTTCTGGATCAATCTCATGACCAATCCGAGTTGCTTCTGCACTTGCCAGTAATTCATGATGCGCTGCCATATATTTTACAGTCTCTTCCTCTTCCCCTTCTTCAAAAACAAGACCAGCCCCCATAAATGGTAAATGCAAAATCATATTAATTTCATTGAAAGTTAGCCAATATCGAACAAGTCCTTTGTAACGAGTAAATAATACGGTTACTAATTTCTTATAAAACTCCACTAATTTTGGGTTTTTCCATCCACCGTACTCTTTAATTAAGTGAATTGGACAATCAAAGTGGGTAATCGTAACCAAAGGTTCCATTCCATATTTTTTGCATTCAGAGAACAGATCCTCATAAAATTTCAACCCCTCTTCATTTGGCTGATCTTCATCTCCATTTGGAAAGATTCTGGTCCACGCAATCGAGCAGCGATAGGTGCGAAATCCCATTTCTGCAAATAATGCAATATCTTCTTTATAATGGTGATACATATCAATTGCTTCCATTGCTGGATAATAATGCTTTTTATCTGGTTCCAACATTTTTAACTTACCAGTCATAACTGCCATACGATCCGAACCATATGGAATCACATCCACATTTGCCAACCCTCGGTTTCCTTCTTGATACCCGCCCTCACATTGGTTGGCGGCTGTTGCGCCGCCCCATAAAAAGTCTTTTGGGAATGCCATAAAATTCTCCTTTCTATTGCCTACATTGTTTCCTTATTGTATAGAAACATCCCATAAATTTGGACTTTGGAAATGCTGATCTAATGTGTCACTAAACCAACGTCCATTCATTACATTTTTAATCACTTTCTCTTTTAACTCTGGAGAAATACTTGTATCTGCTTCCATTTGACGAATAATTTCCTCATATGTTGTGCTAACATCCTTTAGCTCCACAACTGCATCCGTCTCTGTTCCATCAAATACCATAGAATTTTTATTCTCTGGTGTCCAATTTGTCCATTGAGCAAGCCCCTCTCCATTTGGATCTCCTGTTGCTAAGAAATTAGCAAGGTAATTATTATATTGTTTCGCCATTGCAACATATCCAGCTTTTTGAAATGCTCCTTCAAATGTAGCGGTATAATTATTTTGTGTAGAAAGCATTGGTACAAAAATTCCATGGAATGCACCATAATCACCTAAGTCCGCTTTCATCTGAGAAGTTTCTCCGCCATAATCAACTTGACATAAATAAATATTAGAGGAGTAATTTGTTGCCATCTTTTCCGCACTGCACTCTGCATTAAAGATACGATACATATCACTTCCATACTTAGAGGCAAATGCTTTCGCTGCTGTAATTTCTTCTTCTGTATATCCCTGCATTTCTTCACTTTCAAAATAAGCATCTCCTAAACAGAACATACTAAATTCTGTACTACCTGTCAACATCATTAATGGTACATCATTATAACTTGTTGTATCAAATCCTTCCATTGGTATTACAACGCCATCTTCATAGAGATGTGGGAATACACTCATACGGATTCCAGCATTCCCCATCAAAGCTACCAAACGTTCCGAGGAAATACTATATAAATAGTCTTTTACATCCTGTCCACTGGTCAATAACCAATTAAATGCTTCTGCTTCTGTTGCAAATTTTCCATCTTCCACTGCCAATGGAGCAATTGCTTCTGCAATCTTATTCGCACTTAATGTTTCGTCTGCGGTTGTCATACCGCCACTGAATGCAATCGCCTTTTGAAACTTTCCTTCAAATATAGGGCTAATTAACATAGCCATTACATCACGGCCGCCTGCGGAGAAACCAGATACCGTAATATTTTCTGGATCTCCTCCAAATGCACTGATGTTTTCTTTTACCCAGTCTAAGGCTGCTGCAATATCTAACATTGCATAGTTTCCAGTACTTCCCTCTTCTGTCTGAAGTGCTGGCAGACAATTAAATCCTAATAATCCTAAACGATAATCAATGGAAACATACACACAGTTATTATTCACTACAATATCCTGACCAGGAATCTCTCCTGCGTTTCCAGTTTGATTATTTCCTCCATGAATAAATACAAGCACTGGAAGATTTTGTGAATTCTCTTTTGCATAAACATTCAATCGCAGACAATCTTCACTTCCTGTTACTTCCGTTCCTGAAAGCTGCAAGGCTGGACTGGAAGCTTGTGTGCATTCCAACGTTTCTGTCCATGCATCTGGTTGCTGCGGTGCCTGCCACCTTAATTCTCCCGTTGGAGCTTTTCCATAAGGAATTCCATACCAAGTCAAAACTTCTCCTTCCTGAACTCCTTTCACGGTTCCATATTTTGTAGAAACTACTGTATTATCCTCCTGTGCTTCACTTCCCTCTGCTTGAGAACCTGTCTCCTCCGAGGATGCAGTTGTCGTCGTTGTATCAGCCATACCAGTTTGCTCTGTCGAATCTGAGCTACACCCCGTCATTAACAGAGCAGTTACAATAGATAACAGAGCAATTACATTACGTTTTCTCATAATTATTTTCCACCTTTCACCTTTTGTATTTCATAACATGGTATCTTTCTTACATTCCAAACACTATTGCACTGTTATAATTACACGCTGATAATGCTTCATTCCATGAGCACCATTGTCTTCACCCTCTACTACAATATGAATGGTATCCCCTGGCTGCGCATCTTCTGGAATTGTAAATGTCACTTCTGCGGTATCACTTCCTGTCAACTCAATGGAATCTGTCACTTCACCTTCTGCTAAATCCCTATGAATACCAAGCAATAATCCACTCATCTCTTCATTGACTGTTTCATTTTTTGCAACTTTGGATTCTTCATAGGTATCTGCCTCAAAATAATGCCACCAACGGAATGTTACTTGATCTCCATCTGGATCTTGTGCAGATGCATGCAAAGTAAGGGTTTGACCTGGTGTTGCAGTTAAATCAATTCCTTCTTGCACGGTTACTGTTGGGGCATGGTTGGCATCTTCATAATTTGATGCAATACACCAATCTGCACGAGCCGCAAAGTCATCCTGAATATCATCAAACCAACGCATTAAAGAATATTCAGATTCATAACGATTCGTATATGGATCAAAATCCAATACATTATTAATCCAACGTGCTTCTCCATCTGTTCCAAAGCGACCGCCCCATCCACCATAGGACGGATCTTCCATACTGCGAAGTCCATTATCAATCAAATATAAGAACGATGGGGAATCTCCTTCTGATATAAAATCATAACGATTATACTGAGGATTATTTTCCAAATATGCATCAATTCCTCTTTGTTCTTCTTCCAGTTCTCCCTCAATCACATTGCCATCTCCCATTAATGCATAGTAATCCAGCAACGCTCCATGACCTTCTTTAATATTCTCTAAATTCCATTCTCCTTGAAGCCTAGAATTTACTTCATTAGTGTGATTTTTCCAAGCATAGGCAAAATGCCAGAAGTTGGAACGATCATTAATAATTTTTAGATCTGGCCAGTTTACTGCAATATAATTACTGTAACTATCATCTTGATCTAAAATAATATAAAGAACTAACTTATCATTAATCTTTCGTTGAATTTCTTCCCATTGATCGGTGTCTTTGTATTCCTCTTCAATACTCTTTAATGCACGAGCAGTTGTATTTGTTCCACCCCAAGTTTGTACATATAGCGTTCTAGGGTCATCATCTAAAAATAGATTTTTTAAAAATTCCGATCCATCGGTTACTTTTTCCATCTCTCCTACATTTGTGATATTTCCAATATGTGTTACCGACTTTAAGTAATCTGGAGTCGGATATCCTTGTGCATGCACTGTCAGATTTGGATATACTTCTTCATATGCATTTAAGAAATTATTAAGCCATTCGGTTCCCGTCCATCGGAATGCTTCGATTCCTGCTTCTGCATCTCCAGCATAATGATATGTTGAACTCGTCAATACAATTCCTGCAATATCCATTTCATTTGCATACAATAACGCACGAATAACCGAATTCATATCATCTACTTCTCCATCAGTAGTAATTACTGTTCTTGACTTTTGTGATGTTGTTGTGGTATCTTCTGTTTCATTTGTCGGACTCGATGCCTCAGAGCTTGCACCTGTTGAAGAAACAGAAGCTGTTGAAGCAGCAGAATCACTCGCATCATTTGAATTCCCAGCACATGCCGTACTAAAAATTGAAACGCCAATTACTAGTAATGCCAACCATTTCTTTTTCATTGACACTCCACCTTTCTTTTTGTCTTATGGCAGCGTTCATTCAGAATTTTTAATTTTCTGAATAAACACATGCCATTTTTTCGTAATATATCGTCCTAAAAATTTGAACATTTATAATAATGTAAGAATTGTATCTCCCTGATTTGCCTGTTTTGCATCAGTTGGAATAATATCTGTATATTGATCTGAATTTGTAATTAAAACTGGCGTAACCGTAGAGTATCCTGCTTTTTTAATTTTTTGAATATCAAACTCCAACAATACCTGTCCTTTTTTCACATGATCTCCCTGTTTTGCTTTTGGAGTAAAATACTTTCCTTCCAACTTTACCGTGTCCATACCAACATGCATCAAAATCTCAGCCCCATCATCGGTAGTCATTCCAATTGCATGTCCTGTTGGGAAAAATGCAGAAATTGTTCCGTCTGCTGGTGCAACTAGCTTACCTTCGGTTGGTTCCACTGCAACACCAAGTCCTAATGCTCCACTAGAAAATGCCTCATCTTCTACTTCATTTAATGGCTTTACGATTCCCTTTAAAGGAGAAGCAATCATCGACTTTTTCATTGATTTTCCTGAAGTATTTGGTTTTTGTTCTATCTTAGCTTCTGATTTCTTTTCATCATCTTTATATGTAATCATCGTTAATACAAATGCAATTACAATCGCTACAACAACACCAATTACTGCTCCGTACATACTAGATAAATCATTCGTTGTTTTATCAATATAGCTTGGGAATGCGAAAATTCCTAATGCTCCAAAGATATAACATTTTACATTTAATGCACCAATTACTGCGCCACCGATTGCAGACGCAATACAGGAAATAATAAATGGTTTTTTCTTTGGAAGAGAAATACCATAGATCGCTGGCTCTGTAACACCAAATGTACCAGAAATTGCTGCTGGAACAGCCAGAGAACGAATGTTTTTATCTTTTGTTTTAATTAAAATCGCAACAATAACTGCTGTCTGAGCAAATGTTGCAGTAAAATATGGAGATAACACTGCATCATATCCGATTACACTGATATTGTTCATCATAATTGGAACCAAGCCCCAATGCAATCCAAAAATAACTAACACCTGCCATAATCCACCTACAATCAATCCTGCGATAATTGGAGATAACGAATATGCTCCCGAAGTAACCCATCCAATTGCAGAAGCAGCTAAACTTGCAATAGGACCTACCACTAAAAATGTTAATGGAATAATAACAAGCAATGTACACATTGGTACTAAGAAGTTTTTCACAACATCTGGAATAATTTTTTTCCAAAGTTTTTCAATTTTAGAACCTACGAATACAGATAAAATAACTGGAATTACACTTGATGCATATCCTCCTCCAGGAAGCAGAACTGGGATTCCAAGAAATTTGGTATAAATATTTGTTTCAAATGCAGTACCTGCAAAGATTGTTCCAATCGGCTCTAGACTTGTAAGATCTACAATATTTGGATATACAAGTGCTGCACCAATTGCCATTCCGACAAACTTATTCATTCCAAATTTCATTGCTGCCATATAACCTAGGAAAATTGGCATGAAATAAAAGAATCCATCTGCTACAGAATAAAGAATAATATAGGTTCCACTCGTTTCAGACATACCACAGAAACTAGCCAAGGCTAATAAACCTTTCACCATACCAGTTGCTGCCAATACACCGAGTAACGGAGAAAAAATACCAGAAATAATATCAATCAATGTCATTTTCTCTTTTTCTCCGCTATCAACTGCGCCACCTTCTCCTCCAAATCCGCCGATCTGGTTTACAACTGCATATACGTCTGGTACATGATTTCCAATAACAACCTGATACTGTCCACCACTTTGCAAGACTGTTACAATACCATCGGTCGCTTTTAACACCTCTGTATTTGCTTTTGACTCATCTTTCAATTTAAAACGCAATCTTGTAACACAATGTGTCAAGCTAATAACATTGGATTTTCCTCCTACATTCTGGATAATAATTCTTGCTAATCCATCATACTTACTTGCCATAATAACTCCCTTCCTTATTTATAATGGTGATTCGACCTCTGGGCGAATCATATCTGTTTACTATGCGTTTCTAAGTATGAATCTATAGAAAGAAAAAAACCGAATAACATAGAGTTCTCCCTATTGCTATTCGGTCTTGCCATCTTTACATGTAACAATCCATACATTATAATCCGCAAATAAATTCTGCTTCTTCTATTCCTGTTCATCTATAATTCTCTTAATATGAACGGTTAGATAGATAATCTCTTCTTCTGTCAATTTGTAATCAACTCTTGATTCCATATAGTTACGGATCTTTTCCGCACAACAATAGGCCTCTGGATACTTTCGTTTAATTAACTCACAAAATTCTAAATCATCAGTCTGATAATATTGATTACATACTGCCCTTTGTACAAAGAATTTCAGATGCGTCAAGAAACGCTCATAGGCTAATGTCTTTTCATCCAAATCGATATGGAAATGATAGCGTACAATATTCAGTACATCCTGAATGATTTCTGTCATCTGAATCGAATGCTGCATATCAGTGTCTAACTCTGCATTTACAATATGAAGAGCAATAAATCCAGCCTCATCTTCTGGAAGTTCTACACCCAATTGTTCTTTTATAATAGATACAGCTTCCTTTCCAATCAAGAATTCATGGTTATAAAAACGCTTAATTTCCCATAACAGAGCATTGTGAAACTCCATCCCCTGTTTTTTTCTTTCTACCGCAAAGCTAATATGATCTGTCAAAGCAATATAAATATTATCACTCAGTTTTTTGTTCAGTGAACACTTCGCATAGGAAATAATCTTATTTGCAGTTTTAATATGTTCATATGGAATTTTTTCTACCAATGCTTGAAACTGCTCTCGATTATCTTTTCCTTGGATCAAAAAAATTTTTTCAATTTTTTTCTGATCCACCTCGTCGTTTGGTATACGCTGAAAGCCGATTCCACGCCCCATAATTACGACTTCTCGTCCCTGTTCATCGATAGAACTGATTACATTATTATTAATAATTTTCGTAATTTTCAATGCATATCGACTTCCTTTCAACCATTCTGAGCAAAAAAATAACTACGTCGCACTCTCAATCAATCAGAGGGCACGACATCGTGATCCTGTAGCTCTGATGAAACGAGAGAATCCAACCTAGTTTTGCCTGCCTACCAGTAACAATCTGGATTATCTTCTCATAAAGAATTCTATCTGAATCTGCAAAATTTCTTGTAAGTTTATACTAGCATATTAGCCATAAATTGTCAAGTTAAATTTTATTTTTTTATTATTTTTTCCCTATATCTGTAAAACCTTCTTCTTTTTTTTAGCATTCTGTCTAATTTTTGCTTGATCTTACAAACAAAAGAAACCTCCACTGGATGTCTTTTGCATATCACGATAAGAAAAAGACTATTGTAAAGCGATTTCTTACAAATTCATAATAAGAAACAACCGCTTTTTCAATAGTCTTTATAAGGCAAAATATTTTATTTTATTGTTTTTATCATTTGCACATATTCTAATTCTTCAAACCCTAAACGGCGATATAAACTTCTAGCTCTCTCATTGTCAAGCTCTGTCTCTAGACGCAGTCTCTTCACTTCTGGACCAGCATGTTCTTCTACATATTGAAAAAATTCTCTACCCAGCCCTTTGGAACGAAATGCTTCTAAAATATATAGTTCTTCCAACCATATTACAATTCCGCCAGCTTCCTGAGAAAAAGTCTTAGCTGTTAATCCATATCCAGCAATTTCTCCTTCCCACTCTAATATATATCCTTCTGCATACTCTTCAGAACGCATTAACTCTTCAAACGTACGTTCATGATACTCCTCTGGGATTGACTCTAATACTGCATCCGATGCATACATTTCTCTTGCAAGACGTAGAAATACTTCTCTATCTTTTTCCGTAATTTTTCTAATCATATAAATTCCTCACTTTAATTATTTTCTCACTCGCTTACCTATTATATCAGATTTGATTTTCTTTTCAAAGTAGTTATAGTAAAAGGTTGAAAGAAACTTTCACCGGTCCCTGAATTTATGCTGTAGCAAGTTGGGCATTAAGAGGTAATTATGAAAGACGTCATACATTTTTCTTCTATATATTTATAATACATCCCTTCGCACAAAACCATCATAGGCAGTTAACAGAAATACAATCATGTACACAGCAATTACTCCAATTGCAAATGTCACTGTCTGTTCTGGAAAAATCATCGTTCCACTCTGTATTACTTCTAAATCAGTATTTGCAAAAATTAAATAGCGTCCCCAATCCACATTTGTTAAAATCAAAAATTGCGTAATGGTTTTTCCCGCTAATAATGCTCCAACCCCTAACCCAATTGCAACGGAAGAAGTACGTAAAATTGATGAAATCATAAATGCCATTGTCATCATAACAACTAGGTCTACCGCTTTTATTGCATATCGAATTAGAAAAAATATTGCTGCACTTTGTTCTTGAACCACCCCATTTTGAACGGTAATATAAGAAGTGTTCCAATCTCCGTCAAACAGGAGCGTTGCAAATCCTAACTGAATCAAATAAAGCAATACCGTGAAAATTGCACTAATTGATAATAATGTAAGATATTTGCTAAAGAAGATTTTTCTTCGACTAATTGGGTTAATCAGCAAGAATTTAATGGTACCATTGGAGAATTCTCCTGCAATACTTCCTCCAGCTAAAATAACTACAAACATACTTAACGCCGTCATAATTGAGAGCGAGGTATCCATCATGTTCCATCTATCATCTTCATAATAATATCTGCCTGAATCCTCTGAAATTATGTGGATTTTATTATTTTCCAAACGGTATTTTTCTATTTGAATTTCTTCCATAATCGTCTGATAATATTCCGATTCTGTTTCATTTTCTGCTTCTAGCTGAAAACGTGTCTTTTGATTCCGAGTATAACTCTCAATCAACTCCGCTAAGGATGCATCTGGATTCCACTCATGATCCATTGCATATTGATAGGCAAAACCAACTTCCTTCTTCTGTTCATCCGTAATATCCATATGTGCAATTTCTTTTTGCTTATATTCACAATACTTTTTATAGTCTCTTTCTCGAACACTTTGTTTTAACTCTTCTAATTCCGTTTCTATTTCTGTTCGCTGCTCTGAGCTTAAACTATCCTCACTTAGCTGTGCTTGTTTTTCATAAAATGCCTCATTGATTGCAAGATACATCCAACTATTTTCTAATTGAAACTCTTTTGTTGTATATAACTGATTTTCCTCAACAAAATCATATAAAGCTAACTCAATTTCATAATCATGCGACATTTGAGAACGATAATACTGCTTTTGCTCTTGAATGGACTCTTTGGAAAACTGTGAATATTGAATGTCCATATTCGTTCCATTACTGCGGAATAACAAATGAATCCCTACAATTAGCAACAATCCAAGTACAATCAACACCCATGTACTAATTTTAGAAAATATTTTTTGATACTCATTCCTCATTAAGCGAAGCAATTGAATCCCCTCCCTTTTCTGTCATTTCCAAAAATACATCTTCCAATGATACTTTTTCCTTCGGACACACAGTTAAAATCGAAAAACCATTTAAGATTATATTTTTGTTTATCTCTATCAATTGATCGGTATTATCAATGGAAAGCTCAAAATGTTCTTCATCCTTTTTTTCTGCATTTAATGTATAGTTTTTCTCTAGCCAACTGACAACCTTCGAGGATTCCTTTACATGATAACAATAAATCGTCTTTTCTTCTTGCGCAGTTTCCAGTATCGCTCCAATTTTTTGGACTTGAATTAGCCTTCCTTCCGATAAAATTCCAACACGATCACACATTAACTCCATTTCACTCATTAGATGACTGGACACAATCACACAAACGTTTTTTCTATGTGCTAGTTCTTTCAAAATATCTCTTAAATGTTTAATCCCTGCTGGATCTAAACCATTTGTCGGTTCATCTAAGATCAAGACTTCTGGCTCTGCCATTAATGTTACCGCCAATCCAAGACGCTGACGCATTCCAAGCGAATATTTCTTTACCTTCTCATGAATTCGATTGGAAAGTCCCACGAGTTCTACGATTTCTTTTAAACGTTCGTCTGTAATTCCCTTTCTCATTCTTGCAAACATCTTTAGATTGCTCCATCCACTCATATAAGAATACAATTCTGGATTTTCTACAATTGCACCAACTCGTGTCAATGCTTTTTCAAACTCTTTTTCTAATTCATATCCACAAATTTTTACGTTTCCTTCATCGGACTGTAATAGACCTGTTAGAATTTTAATTGTAGTTGTCTTTCCAGCTCCATTTGGCCCTAAAAATCCAAATACTTCACCAGCGTATACTTCCATCGTTAAATCTGGAATTGCAACTTTTTTTCCAAATTTCTTTTTTAAATGTTCAATCTGAACAACTGCTTCCATTCCACTCATCCCTCCTTTATACAGCGGTCATATTATTAACTATGTAATTATCCATTGTAATTCGCACAATCTTCCAACCATCATCTGTAAGTGTCAAATAAATATTGGCACTTAATTGTTCATTTCGTTTCGCCTTTTGATCGGTTTCTAATCCATATTCCGTCCAAAGATCTTCACTAATTACTTCGATTCCAGTTGGAAGGATTACCACGGTTTCTCCTGATAATGTAAAATCATAATTATATTCAATTTTGCATAATGCCCCTTTTGTTCCATACTTACTAATTTGATAATCTGTCATAATCCCTGATAACTGCTCTAGATTTTCATTTTTTTCTTCTAAAAACTGATCCATCTGCATTTGGAACTCTTCTTTATCCAGTCCTCCATCTTGCAGACGCATTTCTTTTTTCTCCCAATAAGTACCCATTAGTTGTTCCACCTGTATGTTAGATGCTGTTTTATCTGCAGCAAACTTCATAACTGCCTCCATATAATTTTCAATCAATTCTTTTGCAGATTCTTTTTGCTGATTAAATTGAATCGTGCCTACTGTAATATAACTAACAAGCCCAATGAATAAAATTACTGCTAACACTAGTCCCCGATTCACTTTTTTATACCATCGTTTCATAAACTCCTCCTTTTAGTTTCCTTTTTCAGAATGAGACTGCTGCAAAATGTTCTTCCAAAAGGATTCCTCATGCGCATGTATTAGAAACATTTTACAGCAGCCTATTTTTTATCTATATAAAAAAGGAAGCCAGACGACAAAGCCTTCCCTTACTTTGTCACTTCCTCTGTCTTCCCTATCTTACCAAATAAACCTGAAGAAAATCCTTCCTTTTTTCTGAATATTTTCTTAAATTTTATAATAACTCTAATTGCTCTTCCTTTTTTAATGCTTCTATATCTTCTAAAATAGACTTTTGTTTTTCATAAAATAATAACTCTCTGTTATGACGATAATATGCTTCACATCCATTTTGACTAATAAATCGAGTTGCGAATGGGTTTGCAGATAATTCAGTAAGGAAAATAACCATCTCTTGACTATCTCCAAATACTTCTTCCATAAATAAAAATGCCATATCCAACTGCTGTTTCACAGAAGAGATTATTTCCTTACGCTCTGCAACTAAATCTTGAAATTTCGTTTTCACAGAGTCAAAAGCTGCCTGTGCTGTTGTTTCATTTAAGAGATTTACTTGTTTTTCATACTGTTCTAATTGCTTTGTAATCTGTATCTGTATTTGCCATCCTCTTCGATCCAAAAGCCCTGCTTTCTTCTGAGACTGTGCTTTTTCTGTCTGTTGTTTTATTATCATCCCGATCATGTCCACACCAGAATAGGATTCGTAAGCTGGACGATGTAAGTTCATTTTCCACTGCTTTAAATAACCAAATACTTCTGTCGTAACTTGATCGATTCTATCTGCTTCCATCATATTGGCATTGAGTTGATCTAATATCAAGCCAATCACACTTAGTTTTTCATCAAATGCAGCCTGTTCGAATCGCTGTTTGATTGCTGCATCCCAATTTCCTTTTAACACCTCATCCACATGATAAATATCCTGATATTTCTTATATAAGTCCAAATAGTTTGCAAAATCCTTTGCAATTGCTGGATGTTGTAAATATTGAATGATTAACTGTTCTGTTACTGGAATATTTAATTGTTCATAAGTTTCCATCATACGAGACAAATCTTCCCAACCTCTAGCTGTAACAAATATTTTTCCATCCACTGTCGTCTGAATATCGTAGAAATGCTCCTTTTTTATCTCCAAATAAGCCAAAATCGCTCCATGAATTCTCTGTTCATAAGCATATTCTTTCCAAACCGTAAAATTTTCTTCAATTTCTATTTTTTTTACACGATCTAATGTTACAAGATCAAATTCTCGAACCGATTTGTTATATTCTGGAGGATTCCCTGCTGTTACAATCACCCATCCAGCAGGCAATTGATGATTGCCAAATGTTTTATACTGCAAAAATTGAAGCATCGTTGGAGCAAGCGTTTCTGAAACACAATTAATTTCATCCAGAAATAAAATTCCCTCTTTTAACCCAGTCTTCTCCATCTGATCATAAACAGCTGCAATAATTTCACTCATCGTATATTCTGTTGTAGAATAAGTTTCCCCTCCATACTGCTTTTCCTTAATAAATGGAAGCCCAATTGCCGTTTGCCTTGTATGATGTGTCATTGTATAAGAAACAAGTCCAATTTTACATTCCCTCGCAACTTGTTCCATAATCGCTGTTTTTCCAATGCCTGGAGCTCCAATTAATAAAATTGGCCGCTGCTTGACAACTGGAATCCGATATTCTCCAAAAGAATCTTTACTTAAGTATGCTTGTATTGCCTGTTTAATCTCTATTTTGGCTTGTTTAATATTCATTGTCCATTCTCCTCTGTTCTATTTCAATTGTTCTAGCTCTTCTTCTCCAATCACTAGTTTTATCGCCCAAGATGGTACCTGTTCTTCTATATAGTCCTGTTTAAAAAATATAAAAGCGACCTCATAACCTGGATTTTTCTTTGGGTAAATCCCATATCCATCGGTAAAATAAAGCAATCCTTTTAAATGAAGTAACTCTTTCTTTGCCTTTAATTGTTCAATATAAGTAAACACAGGGCGAAAATCCGTCCCTCCAAACCCTCTTACTTCAAAGGAATCCATATATCGCTTTAAATCTTCTTGCGAACGAATTACAACGTCTTTTTGTACCTTTGCATCACATTCAATAATATGAATATCTACTTTCTTAAAAAAGTTTTCCGATTCTTTTAAAATCCCATAGGTTTTATTTAAAAACTGCTGTACCAATTCTTCTTTGCAAGAGCCAGATGTATCAATTGCAATTGCAAACTGTTCAATCTTAGTCGTTTCCTGAAATTCATATGGTTCAATTAATGGCATATTTTTATAAAGTTGCAAGCCATACGTATAAAATCCATAATCAAACGAATCAGGGTCCACTCTCATTTCCTCTTTTGTAACAGCAAACCTTCTCAAAAACTTCCGATAATCTTGCTTTTCCCGATTCTCGATACGAAGCATCTGTATCATATCTCCTGCTTCTTCTTCTCTTCCTTTGGAGATTGTTTCCAGATTTGTTTTGATACGTTCACTAATATCTTTCCACTTATCTGCCAATTCCCTCTGCTTTTCCTTGGTCAACGGAGGCTGCTTCTGCATCGAACAATCCTGATTTGGAGAAGAATTGTTTCCCTGCGACGCTGCCTTCGACGAAGGCTCATCTTTTAAATACTCCCAGAAACTATGGTCATCAATCACAAACTCTTTTCTCCACTCTAAAAATTGCCCATAGGACAGATGTTTTCCTTTTAAAAAATGGTAAATTCCCTCTGCCGTTAATACCTTCATATGGCTTCGCAATTGTTCATAAATTTGCTCCCTGCCATCCGATGGAACAAGATGGACACAGCGTTGCTGCATTCCATCCAAAATTGCTTCTACTGCAATATCACAAGCTAAATTCCACTCTTCTGCATCACGATCTTGTGCATTCATCATATGACGAAACATACAGTGGAATAATAAATGCAAATAGTCTCGATTTACCAACACAGTATCCGCTCGATAACGCTCTATCACATAGGACGGATTATATAAAATATGAATTCCATCTGTTCCAATACTACGTGTATTCAAGTTAAGCTTTGGTTCCAAACTAGCTAACGCCAAATCGAAAAAACGCATGGAAATGTAAATTTCATTTCTTGATGCATTCCAAATTCGACGTCCAATCTCTTCTAGCTGCGTCTTCAACGCTCCTGGCATATTTCCTTTCTTCCTTTCTCTAAAAAATACGAATATTTTCTTACATCATGGAGGCATCTATCTTTACAATTCAAACAGTTTTTCCTCTGCCATTCCAAATCGACTTTGATATTCCATGAGCATAGAAACTGCTTGTATTTTCTGTCTTTTTTGAGCTAGTTCTAGTACCAATGGTATATCACTTTGCTGAATCAATTCCCAATCCATCAATTTACGAATTCCTTCCCATTCCTCTTCGTTTAAAAGATAATCCACCATTTCTATTATATGCTCCATGATAAACGTTTCATAAATTTCTTTTGCTTTTTGGGATAACTGATACGGTGTACGCAAACGATACCAAGCCAAACGCACAGATTGTTGAATACTATCTGCTTCAACTTTGTAAAATAAACTATCATATTCATAATAATCAATTCCATCTGCAAATACCGTATTCCGATAAGAAAATCCTGCTCCTAAAATATCCTGATGAATCGTTCGAGCCATTGTATTTTCCTGATAATCAAATACATAAGATGGAAATAATAATCGATTTTCTTTTAATACTACTTCTATTTCTGAGTCAAATTCACTTAAAATATACTTCATACCTCGCATCTTTTTTTGGCTTCCATTTAATTGGAGTATATTCAATTCATAACAATTTTTAAATGCTCCATCCCCAATATCTGTTAACTGATCTCCAAAACAAACCTTCTTCAAACTGCGGCAATTATAAAACGCATGTGCTCCTAATACTTTCACTGTCATAGGAAGTTGAACTTCCTCCAGCTGCCGCTGCTCGGCAAAAGCAAATTTATCAATCTGAACAACTGGCATTTCATTTAACTGTTCTGGAATAGAAACTCGATGTCCATTTCCAATATATTTCTTAATAATTATGTGATTATCTTTTACTTCATATTGTAAATTTATTGCTTCTCTATCCATTTTACCCTCACTTTAATCTTTCCGATTCTTATAAACAAAAAAAATCCAGACAAAACAGCCTGGATCAAAAATGCAGTTGACGGGACTTGAACCCGTACCCAAGTACATGGACATGAACCTGAATCATGCGCGTATGCCAATTCCGCCACAACTGCTTATAAAATATGGCGGTAAACTTAAATGCAGTTGACGGGACTTGAACCCGTACGAGCGCAATGCTCACTAGATCCTTAGTCTAGCGCGTATGCCAATTCCGCCACAACTGCTTATTTTTCTTTATCAGCTCACCACCAACGATACATATATTATCATACCCGCCAATTTTTGTCAACAGTTTTTTTTAATTTTTTCAATTTTTTAAAAAACATATACAAAACAAAAGAAAGATCCAGTGGATCTTTCTTTTACATATGGTGACAAGCAAAAGAACCTCTCTAAGAGGTTCTTTACCAATCTATCTCTATCTTTAACGAGTCGAAGATTTGGTTATGGTATGTCCATATCCAAAACGCGTACCACTCATTACTTTTAACATAACTTTACATACCATTGCAGTAAGAATACCTGCTATGATTGCTTCTGGAATACCATTGACTACAATGACTCCCACAATAAATTTATAAATCGCTCCTGAACCTGCCACTCCTTGTACTGCTCCATATTGATCGGAAAAGAATACAAAGATAAGATTCATAACGAGCAATGTATTTGTCATCGAACCAGCGATTCCTGCAATTAAAAGAGAAATTGTTTCTAGTCCTCCACGTTTCTTATTTTCCTTCTTATGTTTCTTAAATCCATTTACTAATCCGTAAAAAACATAATAGGAAACAATTCCAATTAAAATTCTAGGCACAAAACATATCACCAAACTCCACATATTTCCCCCTGCATAAAATGGAGAGAAAGCAAAAGAAGAAAGATTTGGCTGAAAAGTTGCCCGAATCAAACTCGTTGCTCCAAATACAAAGCCTAAAAATGCTCCTGCTTTTGGTCCAATCAAGATCGCCCCAATAATGACTGGAATATGAATTAGAGTTGCACTAACCACTCCAAAGTTTAGATATCCCAGATAAGGAATATTGGCCATTGCAATAATAATTGCTGCAAAAATTGCAGTTAAGACCATTTCTTGTGTTTTTTTTGAAATATTCATTTTTACCCTCCTGCTACTGTTCTTAAATCAAAGATACAATGCGTTAACCATTTGCATTTTAATAAAATTTTTATTTTTTGTCAATATTTCGTAGTATTTTTTTTCGATATTTGATAAGATAAAATCAGTTTATGGATACCAGGAGGTTTTTATGCTAAAACAAATTCATATTACAGAAATAGAAAATATTCGAATTGGCCATGCGCAAGATATTGAAAATGCAACAGGATGTACTGTAATTATTTGTGAAAAAGGTGCACCTGCTGGAGTAGATGTTCGAGGCGGCGGTCCCGCTTCACGTGAAACAGAATTACTCCGTCCAGTCGCAGACTGCACTGGAATTCATGCCCTTCTTTTAAGTGGAGGCAGCGCATTTGGGTTGGACGCCGCAGGCGGTGTGATGGAATATTTAGAAGAACGTAATATTGGCTTCGATGTTGGAATTACAAAAGTCCCTCTCGTCTGTGAATCCTGTCTCTTCGATCTTAATGTCGCCAATCATCGTGTACGTCCTGACAAAAAAATGGGCTATGAAGCCTGCATTCAATCGGAACAAAACCAGCCAGCTATGGGAAATGTTGGAGCTGGTACAGGTGCTTCCGTTGGAAAATTAGGTGGCATCCAGACAGCAATGAAATCAGGACTCGGCATGTATGCTGTTCAGCTTGGAGATTTAAAAATCGGAGCCATTGTCGCAGTAAATGCACTTGGAGACATCTACGACTACAAAACGGGTACGATACTAGCTGGAATGCGAACCAAAGATGGAAAAGGATGGGCAAACAGTGAACAGGTACTTTATACGCTTTATAATGAGAAAAAAAATCTGTTCCATCAGAATACAACGATCGGAGCCATTGTTACAAATGCCAAATTTGACAAAACACATATGAATAAAATAGCAGCTATGGCACAAAACGGATATTCCAGAAGCATCCGCCCTGTACACACAACTGCTGACGGGGATAGTATCTATGCACTTTCTGTTGGAGAGATCGAAGCTGACTTAAATGTCACTGGCACTCTTGCCGCCCAAGTTATGGCAGAGGCAATTAAATGCGCCGTATTAAAATCCAAACCAGCATACGGTCTTCCGGCTGCACAAAGTTTTCTTTCTAGATAATAGAACCATTCTATCATAAACGCATCCCTATGTTTGACTCTTAGCACCGACGCAGCGGATCAAATACCCCTGAACGGAGTATTTCAATTTCATGTTTATAAGGAGGAAACGATTGTTTTGGATCGGTTTCTGATTTTACATATGGAGTTTCCAATATTTTCGGAACATGTTCCAATGCCTTATGATGTGCAATTCGATATAATGCCTCAAATCCAATGGTCCCAAAGCCCAGATTTTCATGTCGGTCTTTTCTGGCTCCCATTGGATTTTTGCTGTCATTCAAGTGAACCACTGCAATTTGATTCAATCCTAATATTTTATCAAATTGTTCTAATACTCCATCAAAGTCATGCACAATATCATATCCAGCATCATTCATATGGCAGGTATCTATACAGACTCTTAACCGCTCATTATAAGCAACTCCATCATAAATCTCCGCCAGTTCCTCAAACTGCCAGCCAATTTCACTTCCTTTTCCAGCCATTGTCTCCAATGCAATATTACATTTCGTATCGGCTGTCAGCACCTCATTGAGCCCCTTTATAATTTGCCCAATTCCTGCTTTAGAACCTGCTCCTACATGGGAGCCGGGATGTAACACTAAAACATGGCTCTCCATCGCTTCGCTTCGTTCTAACTCCAATGCCAAAAATTCTACTGCCAAGTCAAACGTTTCTCGCTTCACTGTATTCGCCAAATTAATAATATACGGAGCATGAATCACAATTTCTTCTATTTCATGTGCATGCAAATATTCCCATGCTGCATCAATCTTTAATTCCTGTATTTTCTTTCTTCTTGTGTTTTGAGGTGCTCCTGTATAAACCATTAATGTATTTGCTCCATAGGAGACCGCTTCTTTTGCGGAACCAAGAAACATTTCTTTTCCACTCATGCTGACGTGAGAACCAATCTTTAACATTGTTTCTTCCTTTCTGTTTTTATTTATTTTTATTATAAATAATCTGTAGACCTTTTAATAAAAGGTTATCATCATAAATAATTTTTTTCTTACAATGTGGTACAATAAACGCAGAAAGCCCCCCTGTTGCAATAACCGTTGCTTCCCTGCCAAGTTCTTCATTAATTCGTTCAATCATTCCATCAATCATAGATGCATTGGCATAAATTGCACCACTTTTGATACATTCAATCGTATTCTTTCCAATCGTATGTCTTGGAGCCTCCAAGCTGATCTTAGGAAGCTGGGAGGTACGACTCGTCATCGAATCCAATGAGATTCTAACACCTGGAATAATTGCTCCGCCTAAATAAGTCTTTTTTTCATTAATAACCGAAAACGTTGTTGCTGTTCCCATATCAATTACAATCGCTGGAACAGGATATTCTGCAATCGCAGCCACCGCATCTACTACCAAGTCACTTCCTAACTGTCCTGGATTATCAATTTTAATATCTAATCCCGTTTTCAATCCAGGCCCTACAATCATAGCCTGCTTTCCAAGACATTTCCACACAGCACGTTTCATCACATTTGATAATGGAGGAACAACCGATGAAATTATACTTCCCTCAATTGCCTCTGATGTGATATGATATAAGTCAAGAATACTCTTTATATTAATTGCGTATTCTAAATCGGTCTTACTGTGATTGGTCGATAGCCGTTCTACAAAATATGTGTTTTCTTTATCAATACATCCAATTACTATGTTTGAGTTACCGATATCAATTGTTAAAATCATCGTTTCTACCAAATCTTTCAAGTACCATCACCTGTATTTGAAAGGCGCAAATCAAAGGTTGAAAAGCGATTTGCATTATTTCCCTTTCTTCTTTATTTTTTCAACCTTTCGTTCCCTTTTCCTGTAGGAATTTATCTCGTTCGCTATTATAACATAAAACTACAGGCTTTCAAAACTATTTTTTTTGAAAATCTTTACAAAAATTGGAGGAATTTCTTTATGTTAAAAGGAAAAACAATTATTTTAGGTGTAACTGGAAGTATTGCTGCCTATAAAATTGCAGGACTCGCCAGTACATTACGTAAACTTCATGCTGATGTTCATGTCATCATGACAAAAAATGCAACAAACTTTATCAATCCGATTACTTTCGAGACATTAACCGATCATAAATGTCTTGTTGATACATTTGATCGAAATTTTAACTACAATATTGAACATGTCTCCCTTGGAAAAAAAGCAGACCTCGTACTTGTCGCACCCGCTTCTGCCAATATCATTGCAAAAATGGCACATGGACTCGCTGACGACATGCTCTCTACTACCGTGCTTGCCTGCAAGTGTAAAAAACTAGTGGCTCCAGCCATGAACACACGAATGTTTGAAAATCCAATTACACAAGACAACATGAAAACTTTAGAACATTATGGTATGACCGTTATCGCTCCAGCAGTCGGACTTTTAGCTTGTCAAGATGTCGGTGCAGGAAAAATGCCAGAATGTGATGTATTGCTCGATTATATTTTACAGGAATTAGCACATGAAAAAGATTTAAAAGGCAAACGAATTCTCGTTACCGCAGGTGCAACCCAAGAAGCCATTGATCCAGTTCGCTATATTACAAACCATTCCACAGGCAAGATGGGATATGCGATTGCCAAAGTCGCAAGTCAGCGTGGTGCAAACGTTACACTCATTACAGGAGCCACACAAATCGAACCATATCGCTTCGTTGAAACCGTACCCGTTACTTCTGCTAGAGAGATGTTCGAGGCAGTTGTTTCCCGTGCAGACTATCAAGACATGATTATCAAAGCTGCTGCTGTTGCAGACTATCGTCCAGTCACGGTAGCAGATAATAAAATAAAAAAACAAGACAACGATATGAATATTCCACTCGAGCGTACGGATGATATCTTAAAATACTTAGGAGAACATCGAAGAGCCGATCAAATTTTATGCGGATTTTCCATGGAAACAGAACATATGTTGGAAAACTCCCGTGCCAAATTAGCAAAGAAAAACCTCGACGTAATTGTAGCAAATAATGTAAAAACAGAAGGTGCTGGATTCGGCGTTGATACAAACGTCGTAACCATCATATCCAAAGATCACGAAATCGAACTGCCATTAATGAGCAAAGAGAACGTAGCAAATCAATTATTAGACTTTCTTCTCTCAATAAAATAAGATTATTGCTCCAATCAAGAGGGTATAAAATAAAGTGTGTAAGTTACAAAACAGCAAATTTACACACTTTATTCTATCCTTATAATTTCCTACTAAAAACTTCTCTCATTTTCTTTTATCTCATTAAAAAGGATATCACTTGGATATAAATACAAACTCCCCAAAACAATAAATGCAAAATAGTATATATAGCTCTAAAGATAAGAGTCTTTATTTTTTATTATAAGGAATACGTTTCCTATTGCAAAAACAATTCGTAAGATAAGCCACATAATTGGCAACCGACCCCAATAAAAGAATTTCAAACACCATAAATACAAAAAACGTTCTTTCATACAATGTGGCAATTGGTATTTTATTTCCAATCAACGCTGCAATAATTACAACTGCAACAATTATATATACTACACTAAATATCAAAAAAAACTTATTTTTCTTCATTCTGTTTTCCCTCACCCAAACAGATTTTCTCAACTTGTGTTCTATGTTCCAATAATATTGACCTTAATTTTTCACTCTGATGGAACAATTAAGCTATGCCATTCTCCCCCATAATAATGTGGATCTCGTCCTCTCCTATATGTTGCATTGCAGAGATGATGATTATACTGAAAATGTAATCCAGACTTATTTGGTACTTTATAAAATACATAGAAACTAAAATCAATTGTCCCATCTACGCCATATATTCCTTTTTTATCATGAAAGCGAATGGTATACATATTGTCATATGCAGTTGCAGAAATTTGCGTACCAGTTTTCCCAGTCCATCTAAATCCAGTCTCTAATAGTGGATTAAGTGAAATAAAATAAGCTTGATCTTTCTCCAACTGGCCACTTATATGAGGCTTGGAATCAATTAAGATTGCATCCTCCTGATAAGGAGAAACTCCTGTTGCAAAATAATTAGTTAAATAGGAACTTCCTATATATGGTTTAACCTGCTGGAAACATGTTAATGTATAGTAATCATGATTTTGATCCTCATCCAATATCTTCTGCACAACATAAATGGAACAATAAGAACCTACCTTTTCTTCCTCTGTTGTTTCTTCGGTATAACAATCATAAATATCTTTGATCACTGTATAAGTACCGATTGTCTTTCCCCCATTTTCCAATGTAAAGACATAACCTGTTTTATCCATAAATTCAGAAACTACTCTTACAAATTGGTCAATCGTTTGCTTTCTATGTTCTAAATCCAACGACTTTTCCATAAACCCAGAATGTAGAAGACTATTCTTCCTATAGATAAGTAATTCTCCGTCCATTTGTTCCTTTTCTAAATCTGGATACAGGATTCCAAATTTCCTCAATACCTCGAAACATTCCTGGCTCATCCCATTAGAAAAATTCATAACAATTACTTCATTTTCTTGAATCGCTGAAATTTCATTTTCTAATGTACTCACGTCCAAATTCTGATATAATGAATAATCTACCAAAGAATTCTCTTCTGCCTTTGGTATGTCAACTAATTCTTTCGGAACAGTTTCCCATGGATAAAAGAAACAAAAGCAAACAATTTCTACAAAAATAATTGCAATGATCAATGGATACCACCGTTTTTTCATAATGCACCATCTCCTAACAGATGTCAGTTACTTATTTTCAAACTGTATCAATTACGTTAAAAGTATCATAGTTACTATTAAGCTAATCATTAAATAATCATTGTAATCGTTTCCTTGTAATTTAAGTATATTTGCATATTTACCCTAATGAATAATAATCTAATATTTTTTTTCGTAATTTATTTGCTTGTTCTATAATTCTTTCGGAATCAGATAAAAACTCGATTCCATTCAATTCATTAAAACGATAATTTTCTTTCTTTTCTAAAAGAGGGATTTCTCTATCTAAAGTAAGAAATGGGAAAAATACAGCGTCTGAATAATATATATTTTTTTCCATATTCTATTAAGATCCGATGGTTTTAAGAAAAGAAGATATTTCCTTCCTGGCTTTAAAAACATATCATTACTTTCACAACTTATTTTTCCAGATTCAATTCTAAATGGAGAATATTGATAAAACATAACTGTTTTTCCTACTTGTTCGGAATCTCCTTGAAGTACATTCTCAATCAAAATTTTCTGACCAATTGTAACACTATTGTGTTCCAACTGATCCATAGCAGAAGCAACTACAACAAAAGGAATTTCTTTTATCGCAGATATAATATCATCTTGTTGATTCATCTCTACCAATGTTTGATAAACATCCCATTTTCCATTATCCCCTAATATCACATTTTCTAAATTGGCAACGGGAATATCTAAAGCAGCTAACTTGTCCCATGTTGTTGCTTCAGCAAGACCGCAACTTGTCACGAGATTTTTTTTACTTTTTCCTATTATTAACACTATTATTACAAATATAGTTAATAAAACAATCCAAACCCTTATCGATTTTTTAAGCATATTAGATCCCCCTTTATCACCTACGTAATAAAAATTTAATAATAGAAAATTTTATATTGATTCCAATTTACCCTTCTTCATATAGTATACCTTGTCACATAATTCTGTAATATTTTCCGTAATATGACTTGCAATGCAAATAATGGAACCTCTTCTTACTTCTTCTTTCACAATATTATAGAAAAGTTCTACTCCTGTTGCATCCAGTCCATTTGTTGGTTCGTCGAATAATAATAAATCTGGTTTCTCCATTAATGCCTGTGCAATTAAAAGCCTTTGTTTCATACCGAGAGAATATTTGCGAAAATTCCTTTTGTCATCTGGGTTCAGTCCAACCCGTTTTATCGCTTCCCGAATATCCGCTTCACTGGCTTTTCTTTTAATTTGTGCTAAATATCTTAGGTTCTGGAGACCTGTAAAATCAGGATACAGAGAGGCATGTTCAATAACGACTCCAATATTCCAATCTTCTTTTTTCTTCTTTTCTGTCCAGACAATCTCTCCTTCTGTCGGCTTTACTAATCCAGCTAAAACTCGAAGTAACATTGTTTTTCCAGAACCATTTTCTCCTATTATTCCATAAACCTCTCCCTCTTTTAGTGAAAGGTTAATATTATCTAATAAAATAGTCTGCTTAATTTTTTTGCTAACCTGTCTTATTTCAATCATATCTTTTTCACTCCTATATTGTAGTGATATTCACAAAGCGAGTATGTATCAAGCATTTATTATCAACAATTCGTCATTTATACCGCTTACTTTTCTTTATCTTGCAGCGAAATATCCATATGTGTAATCCATTCTGCACCTACTGTACCAATGATTAAACTCAAACATAGGTCTGATAATAAGGTCAAATAAGTAACTCTTCCCATCTGGTTTCCCAACTCTACATAACAGAATGGATTCCATACAATTATGTTCTCTTCCATACCAGATCGAATTGCAAGAATTACCAAAAAACAGATTATTGAGTATGTAATTAAAAAACTTGCTAAAATATTCCACTTTACTGCACATAGATTTAAAAATAATGTTGTCAAAATCGTAATCATACTTTGGATACAATATAAAATCAATACTAACTTCCAAAAATCCCAACTTACTGGATTTCCAGATTGATACAAAGTAATTACCACTAATATTCCTACTAGAAGAAAATTATATAACATACTCAGTAAGCTTAATTCTAATACTTTTGTCCAAAACCATTTTCTCCTATTGATTGCCCTAGAGAAAATGTAGACGCTAATACTACGAAAATTATCTGATAAATAAGTCCCATACAATATATGAAACAATATTAAATATCCCATCTTCTCAGATATAAAAATAAACTTTTTTATTTCCACATCATCGCCATTTAACTCTGTCACCGTTCCAAATAGTTTTCCTAATAAGATTTGAATTGCTTCCGCTCCTGACGGTTCTGATAGGAATGCATACCCTTCTAAAAAGAAAATTAAAAGAATAACATACAAACATTTACTCCATCCCCTAAGTTTCATTCTTTCCTCCGCTACTGTTTCCTCTATTCTCCTTGTAAATGATGCATTTCTTTTTTTATAGCAAATATGGTACATATAACGCAAAACACTACAATTACAACAATTGCTATAGATAGATAAATTGTATTTTGACCACGCTCTCCAAATGGGACAACATATTCTAAAAGATTATAACAGATATACTCTGGTCCCTCCTTATACATGGCTGATTCTATTGTAAGTGGTGACAACGGATTAGAGCCAGCGTGCATTTCAGAGTACCGTGTCAATACATTCATTCCTCTTAGTAGTAAGAAAAGCGGAAGAAATAAAAAAATTTTTCCCTTTCTTATTAAAAGAGAAAAGCATAGTATAATCACTCCAAATATTCCTGACAACAACGATAATAGAAAAATATATAAAATATAATAAAGGGTTGGATGATTCAAATATAATTTTAAAAATGGAATTTCTATATTTTGTACACGCAGTCCATAATAAGTTCCTGTTAGAATTCCATCATATCCTTCTACTCCATAATAGGCAAACATAGCATTATTTGTATGAGGAAACGTTACTTGACAAAAAATATAATTAATTAAAAAAGGAATCATAATTATTAAAAAACTTCCAATAAAACAAACTACTATTTTTGATAAAAAATATTGTTTCACTCCCATTTTAGAAATTAGAAGTATCGAACTGCCATTTGCCCGTTCTGTTAAATAAGAGGTCGCATATGGCAATACTACCAAAATAGGAAATAAAAATGTAAAATAATACCATAACGGATGTAAACTAGAACCACAATAAAATTGACTCGCATCCCAATACGACACTAAATCTTTTCCTGCCTGTTCTCCTACTTCATACAAGTAACAATATAACGCCTAGCCTAAAGCTACAGAAAACGCCAGCTTAAATTCCTTTTTATTAATCATTACAAAAAACTGCATTCGTATCGATTTTAACACGCTATCCCCTCCCTTTTTTACGTTTCATTATAAGTTCTATAATATACCATGATCTTTTCATTAAAAAGACATTTTTTATAATAATAGTATTCCAACTTTTCGCACCTTTTTCTATAAATTTAGCATATTTTTTATGATTTTGCAATATACTTCTATTTCATTACCATATTTCAATTTGAGGTGGGCTATGAATTCCGCACAAATTGTGTCATCTATTTTACAAGTTACAAACAACAAACATATCATCTTCGATGGGGAGTAGAAAGTAAATATAAAGAACCCAAAAACCATTTGCAATTGGAAGCGTTTCAAGGAATAAAACCAATTTGTATTCGTCAAGAATTTTTCACTGCTATGTTTTTCTCTAATTTAGCTACTATTTTGAAACGAGATGCATTTCGTACGTTGGAGTTTCTCTGTTGAGAAACTCCAACGTACTCACCTGAGTCTATCCGATCCATAAACTAAAAGGACTGAGTCCTGTATAATACACGATTCAATCCTCATTAGTTGCGTAACCACCAATTTTGTCCAATTTTTTGGAGTTAGATCAAAATGTCAACAGTTATTTTATCCATACGCATAGTTTACCACTTCCTCTCCTAATCGTTGAAAAGTTTCCAGAATGAAATAATGTCATTCATATAGAAATGAATACAATTCGTTTTGGTGAGAATCCAACACTTCTTGTAGTGCTTTGGCATTCATAGAGCGAATAGTTCTGAATGATTGATCGCTTGAGATGTCTAGAAGCAGTTCACTATTATAATCTATTAGCTTTTTCAAAAAAGCAACCTCATTTTCTGAAAGAGTTCCTTCTTGATCTTGAAATAGATCAATGGATGGATTTTGTCCCAAAAGAATTTTAGCAATATCTCCCCATGCTCCCGTGTCATAAAAGGAAGAGAATAGCGCTGATGAAGTACATAAGTAAACTGTTCCTAAATGCTCATAAGCTAAAGCAAGATTCGGTACATATTCTTTATTGTTACTTACTATTGTTTCTTGAAGCCATATTTGTATTGTACACAATTCTACACGAATTCTGTTTTGATACTCTTTTATCATAGACTGACGAGTAAAACATATATATGCCATTGTTATAAGTATAGACAAAAATACAGAAAATAAGATGATACGAACAACGCATCTATTTTTTGTTCCACTTTCTCTACTAGAAATAGCTTTCATCTTTCACCTCACAATAATGAATACGCTGTAAATCCCCAAGCAATTCGATGTGAAGCATAAATTTTTGAACTGTTATTATAATGAACACCACTGATTCCTAGTGAATTACCACTCCCCCAAAGATATTTTCCAGACGCCGTTTGATTAGCAATTGCTCTAACTAAACCGTCATATACAAGATTCTGATTTGAATCTGTTCCAAAATCCACAGTCTCAGAACTATCATTTGATGATTTTAGTGCATCCCAAATAGCAGAAGCAACTCCAAGTTTACTAGAAATAGCAATCAGAATATCCTTTACACCAGTACCGCTACTATCAAGATTCCACGTTTTTGTTGCTTTGTGAAAGTTAGTGGTTCCTCCAACCAATTCAATAGCGATTGTTGCATTTTCAAGTCTAATACCAGTATCATACTGAAGAAGAGTTGCAATTTTTATTGTTTTGTTATATGAGACAGTACACGATCCAACCACAGTATAACTTGCATTAATATTTTCTGAGTCTGGTTTATTATTGGAAATAGAGACTAAAGTTATCCCAACAAGTTGCTCGGTACTGCTATTTGCAACCCCATGCATTACATAAAAATAAGATGAAGATTTGTACATTTTCCATCCTGTTTGACTTAAGACAGATTGCATTGTAGCACTAGGTGTTATACCACTTGATAAAGAATTATTGATTGCAGTACAGAAGTTTTTAATTTCTGTGGATGATGCATATATTCCTGGATAACTACTGGTACTTTTAAAACTTGAATGACTTTGACTGCGCATTGCATTTGTAGATGTTTTATATATAAAATTGTTAGATGGCTGCATTAAGGCAATTATCCTTTGTGACGAAAGTATTTGTGAAGTAGAATCGCCCCTGTTATCTATTTCAGATTCTAAGGAAGCAGTATTTGCTTGTGCCATTTCCATAAGACTTCCAAATACGTCTTGTGTTATTTGGAAGAAATACTCAACCAGTTCGCCTGTATTAGTACATTCAACAAGAAGTGTTAAGATTGGCTGTTTTTCACATAGGATCTTGAACTGTGCGATATTAACCGTTCCAACCTGATCAAAATCACCAATAATAAGTTTATTATCATAATATCCATTACCATGCAATGCAAATACTTTTCCAGAAAAAGTGTCTACCTTTCCCGATTCTGAGCATTTAAAAGTAGATATTAAACTAAAATATACTATGTTATTACTAACCCATAGTTTTATTTTTGTGTTGTCTTCTTCTACTACCGTCTTATTTCCCTCAAAATAATTCGAAGCGTTCCTATAACTATTTGTGGTATATGGTGAATACGAAACCACAAAACTAGCATCGTTATTAGTTACACTTGTGGCAAATGCAACTGTTCCAAATGCAAATATCATAGTAGCGGCAAGAACAATATTTAATAATAATATCTTTATAAGCTTTTTCATTATTTTCTCCTTTCTGCTAAAAGAAATATCAATCGTTCATTAAACACCGTAATAAGAAAAGAGTCATTATTGCTGCCGTTTACCAGATGTTGTCTACTGGTAAACAGTGGAATCTGAGCGAGCTTTACAAAATCAAACAAGAAAAACTACTTCCTCTCGATGAATTATTAGCTTCTTGAACTAAATTCATAACTTTATAAGGTCTCAAAAATTTTTAACATTAAACAATCCACTCAACACTCAAGTGCGTCCATTTATGGTCTTACTCTACTTTCTTTCACACTATACCTCCATAAATATATTCTTGTGCAATTCCTATAAACTCCTAAAGATTTATAATATTTTTTTAATTTACAGTGCATCTTTTTACGCTAGAACATATTGTTTTATACTATCCTCAAAAAGAAATACTTCCCTAGAACAATTCAAGTCTATAAAATATTTAACCCATCAGAATTTAAAGTATCGTGTTTATCAGTTACACTTGCCATTGAATTAAATTTTTAAACAATCATTAGAAATTCCCCCTTTTATAATAATTTTCTCAAATCTTTCTCTTTTAAAATATGTAAACTAATATTTAGTCAAACGGATACTTGCAGTCTATTTTACTACTTGCTCATAATAGAATCGCCACTATGTAGCTTTTCAGAAGGAATTTATGTCCTTCCTAATATAAATAATTCCCCACCCACTGTTTATCGTTCTTCGCAATGAAAGCAAAAAACTTCTTTCATTCAGCTAAACAATATCACCTGTATTTATTATTGTAGATTTCATCTCTTTTGAAAAATCTACAAGTATTTCTTAACTAATAAAACTTGATATTGTAACTCAACTATAGTTCTCATTTCGACTACTGTTTTTTCTCAAAATCCATTCCAGGATATTACTTAAAAAATATGCTTCGATTAATCTATAAATTATATCTTTATATTTCTTTATTTTAGCAAAATATTCTATTTTTTCAATAATAAATCCAGAAATGGTTAGTTAAGTCCTCAAACGGTTCTATTTTTTTATTTTTAAATCATAAACTCTATAAATTTTCTTTTAATTTTAGTATGACTATACTTTTAAATTCCTCTTTCGTCATCTCTATCTCAAATTTCCCCCCATTTTTCTCTACGATTCTTCGCACATTCATTAATCCTATCCCATGATTTTTTCTATCTTCTTTTGTTGAAATTAGATTTCCCTGTTGGTCTTGTTCTGGTAATCGTTCTAGACTATTTTTCATCTCAAGTTTTACATAAGTTTTCCCTTGCACAAATTCTATCTCTAAATACTTTTCATTTGTTGTCGTTTTTGTTAGCGCTTCCACTGCATTTTGCATTAAATTAGAAAAAACGTTACACAGTTCCAAATCGGTAATTATTAAATTTTCATTCCATTTTCCTTTAATATCCTTTTTTACATCATCCGATAACAAACTTACATAATGATTTAACATGATATCCACAATAAAATTACCTGTTTTATAAAACTGTTTCTTCCTATCTACAAAATCATTTTTTAATTCTTTCACATAATTCATTACACGATTTGCATTTTCCTCATATGCCAATTCCATTAAACATATAAGATGATTTTCCATATCATGCTGGTAAACTCTAATATTATTTTCTGCTTCTAATAATCGTTCATAATATTCACTTTTCATCTTTTTTAACTCTTCTTCTATTTTAATCAACTGACGTATTTTTTCATTTTCTTTCATAAAAATCTAGACCGAACTATCTTTGAATTTATTATATAAAAATGGTCTTCCTCCTTTTCTTAAATTGATTGATATTTTAAATCAAACTCTAAATAAAATTTTTCAAATTCCTTTCTTTTTCTTCTCGACACAGGTATCTGTTCGGTTCCAATGTATATTATTTTATTCTTATAGTTTTGAATCCAATATAAATTTACAAGATATTGTCTATGAACTCGATAAAAACACCTCGAATCTAAGATGGTTTCCAACTGGTTTAAGGAATAAGTCTGTCTAAATTTCTTTCCATCTACAAAGTATTCTGTATAACTGTCATAGGAAATAATATATTGAATTTGTTTTTGTACAATATTATAAGGGTTTCTATCCTTATAGAGTTTAATTGTTTCCATTCCAATCTCTAAATCCTGATAAGCATCTAGTACTTCTTTTATTTCTTCTACTTCAAATGGCTTTGTAATGAATCGAAACGCCTGAAATTTAAAAGCCTCTTTAAAACGCTCTGTTCTACCTGTAGCCATGATGATTTTACAATTTTCATGCATTTTTCGGATCTTATTGCCAACTACTATCCCATCGAGATTTGGCATTTCAATATCCAGAAAAACCATGTCCATTTTTCTTACCTCTTGAAGTAGCTGTTCACCCGAAGTAAAGCTATAAATTTTACAGATAAGATTTTCCACTACTCGCTGCACAAGACGAGATAATTGCCTAACAGCTAGCACTTCATCATCACAAATTCCTATCTCTAATTGTTTCATATCCCTCTTCCTCTCTAAATTTCCGCACCATTCCTTTCTATAATTTTAGCATAATTTTTATAATCTGTGAAGACCTTTCTCATAAATCATCTACAAAAGTTTATTTTTTTCATAATTCTATGAAGGCAAAGTTTTATATATAAAAAATCGCAGCAGTATTGAATTATTTTTCATACTGCTGCGATTTTCTACATTAATTTTTAGTTATTATTATTCTGCTTTTTTGCGTCTTGCAGGCATTTTCTTAAATACAATTGCGGTTCTGCTTGGGATGTAAACTTGGAATCCATAACGTCCATCTGGTAACTGTACCGTCTGATAGGTAGTCGTCTGAGATACTCGGTCGCATCCGCCAAAGTTTGGATCATCCGTTGTAAGAATTACTTTATACTCACCTGGCTGAGAGACTGGTACGAAATATCCGCTGAAGGAACGATTTGGATGGAAGTTCATTACAAAGACTTCTTTTCCCTTTTCATACATTAATATCTTATCGCCCTGATGTACCCATAAGTTATGTGCTTCATTTTTTGGAGAAAGCAGATTTTCTGATTTAGACATCTGAATCATTGCCTTATCAAAGTTATTTAACCATTCATATTTCAAATCATGGTTATCTACTAAACTCCACTGTCTTCTGCAATAATGATAACTCCATCCGTTACCTTCTCTTGGGAAGTCAATCCATTCTGGATGTCCAAACTCATTACCCATAAAGTTCAAATATCCTTCTCCTGCCAACGAATGTGTGACGAGACGAATCATCTTATGCAAAGCGATACCACGGTCAATGATAATATTTTGACTGTCTTTATTCATACACCAATACATTTCTTTATCGCATAGGCGGAACATAATTGTCTTATCTCCAACTAATGCCTGATCATGGGATTCTGCATATCCAATTACCTTTTCTTTTGGTCTGCGTCCAGTCAATTCATACCACATTCTCCAAATATCCCAATCTTCATCACGATATTCTTTTAAGAATTTAATCCACATATCTGGCACACCCATTGCAAGACGATAATCGAATCCAACACCACCAGAACGAATCGGAATACACATACCTGGCATACCAGACATATCTTCTGCAATTGTGAGGGCTTCTTTATTAATCTGATGAATTAATTCATTCGCCAATGTCAGATATGTAAGAGCCTCAATATCTGTATTCATAGAGAAATATTTGTCATAATGATCAAATGCACTTCCAAGACCATGATCTAAGTAAATCATCGAAGTTACACCATCAAAACGGAATCCATCAAAATGGTACTCTGTCATCCAGAATTTCAAATTGGAGAGTAAGAAATGAATGACTTCATTCTTTCCATAATTGAATAGTTTTGTATCCCATGCACTGTGGTTTCCCTTTGCACCTGCATGGAAGAATTGATAATCCGTTCCATCGAATTCATTAATTCCCTCATTTGTATTTTTCACTGCATGAGAATGAACCACGTCTAATAGTACACGAATTCCCATCTCATGTGCTGTGTTAATTAAATCCTTTAACTCGGCTGGTTTTCCATAACGAGAGGAAGCTGCAAAAAAGTTGCTTACCTGATAACCAAATGAGCCATAATATGGATGTTCCATAATTGCCATAATCTGAATCGTATTATAGCCTAAATCTTTGATTCTAGGCAAAATATTATCTTTAAATTCTGTATATGTTCCAATACCATATTTTTCCTGAGCCATACCAATATGGCATTCGTAGATCAATGGTATCTTTTCTCCCTTAAAGTTGCTGTCCGTCCACTCAAATGGCTTTTCTTCTTCGTAAATCTCAGCACACCATATATAGGTTACTGGATCCTGAGTAACATACTTTGCATATAATGGAATACGTTCCATTACTCTGTCTCCATTTACAACAATTGCTTTTACCTTACAGCCGTTATACAGAGTATCTTTTCCTTCCAACTGGATTTCAAATACACCGTTTTCCTTCTTTTCCATTGGATGAGATGTTTTGTTCCAACCATTAAAATCACCTGTCAGGTACATTTCATCTGCTGCTGGAGCCCATTCTCTATATACCCAGCCATCTGAAGTACGATGGAAACCAAAATATTCCGCTCCGTTTGCAAAATCGTTTAGAGTTTCTCCTCTGCCTAATAGTTCTTTTTTCTTCCTTTTGTAGTCATTTACACGAAGTTCAATATCTTTCTCATAATAGTTCTTTAGAAGACTATCGTATTCTAAAATTTTGTATCCCATAGTTGCCATTTCCTTTCTTTTTATGACACATGGTCATTTTGTGTTTATAAAAAAGCGGTTTAAAACCGATCTCTCATTCATATTTTAAACTATTTTTTATCATCCGTCAATATAACGTCTTGTGGCTTTTATCACATCTTTGGACAAAATTGTAACTGCAGCTAGATTTGGAATTGCCATCATAGCATTCCATAGATCTGAAAGTTCCCATACAACGGTTAGTTCCATCACACTGCCACTAAACAACGCTCCTAAAAACAACAATTGATAAAAAATACGGCTCTTTTTTCCAAATAAATAATTTGCTGCCCTTTCTCCATAATAGGACCATGCTAGTATTGTAGCAAATGCAAAACATACAATACATATCGCTACAAACCATTCTCCTCTAACTCCAAATGAGGCTGCAAATGCTTTTCCAGTTAATACAGCTCCATCAGGCATATACTCGAGTTGTCCATTGGCAATTGCCAGACTATAACTTGTTTTATCATAAACTCCTGATGTTAATATAATAAGAGCCGTTAGTGTACACATTACAAACGTATCTAAAAACACTGCAAAAATAGCCCACATTCCTTGCTGAACTGGCTCTTTTACATCGGCAACCGCATTTACCATTACACTACTGCCTAACCCAGCCTCATTTGTGAAGACACCTCTAGCGATTCCTCTTTTTATTGCTGTTCCAATTCCATAACCTGCCACTCCCGAGACACCTGCCCGCATTGTAAATGCCTCTTTTAGAATCATTTCAAAAGCAGCAGGAATTTGTTTGATATGTATTCCAATTGCTAATACTGCTGCGGTTAAAAATGCAATTGCCATAATTGGCACAATTTTTTCCGTCACACTCAGAATACGTCTGCATCCTCCTATAAAAATAATACTAACTAAAATTACCGCTGTCATTCCAGTCAGCCATGATGGAATATGGAAAGAAGTTTCCAATACACTTGCTGCCGAATTAATCTGAGTCATATTTCCCATGCCAATTGAAACGAGAATACAAAGAAAGGAAAATACAATTGCCATCCAACGTCTATGACAGCCATATTCCATATAGACCATCGGACCTCCAACCCATTTTCCTTCTTTATCACGATATCGATAGCAAATACCAAGTACATTTTCCGCATAAGTAAGCATCATTCCAAAAAAAGCAGAAACCCACATCCAAAAAATGGCTCCTGGACCTCCTGCGGTAATCGCAGTTGCCACTCCTGCCATATTTCCCGTTCCGATTGTAGCTGCCAATACGGTACAAATAGACTGCCACTGCGATGCCTCTGCTCCTTCTTCCCTCTTTCGAATATCGAAATGAAACAGTGAGCCAATTGTACTTTTTAACCATAACCTTACTTTCGTAACTTGGAACCAATTTGTCTTCACTGTGAAATAAAGTCCCTCTGCTAGAAAAAAGGGAATCAACAATGTCCACATCTTTATTCTCGCCTAATTTATTATTCAACACAATATATGCAGACATAATCCAAACTATGGACAGTTTATCTTTTTTTTACCCGTTCTTTCAAGATTCCAGTTTGATATGCTTCTTTTAGCTCTTTCAAATCCTGAATCTGCTCCAGTAGCTGTTTTCCATTGTCGGTATCGGCTACTTTTAATCTTCTTTTATACGCCTCTGTAATTTGTAGCTCTGGTGTATAGGCACCCATGCTATGTTCAATTTTCATATAATCACGATGCTGCGCCAAAGCTAGATAATGAGAGTTGGAAATCAATGTATAGCCTGCAATTCCAGTCTTAGATTGATATGCTTTTGAAATTCCTCCATCAATGACATAAAGCTTTCCATTGGCTTTAATTGGATGTTCTCCATCTTTAATCTTTACTGGAACATGTCCATTAATAATATGAGAAGTTTTTGGATCCATGCCAAATTCTTCAAAAATTTTATCACAGATCTCTTCTTGCTCACTTAGTTTATAATAGGGATTCATAATCTCTTTCCGAACTGCTTTATCCGCAATAAAATAAGACTCAAATGCAGCTAATTTACTCTTTCCAAATAAAGGAGACTTTGCTCCACACCAAAGATACCACATAAAATCCACCGCATCTTGTTTTTCTTTATTGCTTTCTGGAAGGAAATATGCATTTCGAACCATTTGATTAATCTTATCCAGCATCATTCTTCCCTTATAATAAGAATCCCCTATTTTTAGTGACTCAAATTCTCCATCTTTTGTCATCGGAATACAGCCATGAAACAGCAAATTAGAATTTACTTTATTGTACATACTTCCATTAGAATACAAAAACTTAATATGACGATGCAATACTTCACTATGTTTAAAGGAATATTCAATTGTATTCATCAAATCATTTTCTTCTCTTGTCAATTTTAGAGGATTTTTGGGATCGATGGTTGGAAAATGCGTGTCCAATAGTTCATATTCTTTATTTCCAATCTGAATTGTGCCCATTTCATAATTGATTCGTTTTAATACATTACGGTCATCCATCTCATATTCTGGATGGCGATCCAATAATTGCCCAATTAATTTAAACTGAATAATTGCCATTGCTTTATGCATCTTAGCTGCCAATCCTGCATCTACTAAGTCATATTCATTTTCGTCCAGAATCTTTGGCATAAATACGGTACAAGGATCGTCACTATATAGATTAGAAGCAAACGTAGACAATGCACGTAAGTTGATTCCATATCCGTCTTCTAGTGCATCAAAATTATTGTAGCTGATTCCCATACGCACAACATTTGCAATAAGCTGTCGATTTCCACAAGCAGCTCCCATCCAAGAAATATCATGATTTCCCCATTGTACATCCACTTCATGAAATGCCATTAATTCATTCATAATAATATCAGGTCTTGGTCCTCGATCAAAGATATCCCCAATAATATGAAGCCTATCTACACTTAGACTTTGAATTAAGTGGCAAAGTGCAATAATAAAATCTTCTTCTGCTCCTACTTCCATAATCGAACGAATAATTGCCTGATAGTATGTTTTTTTGTTTCCTCTATGACTTACATTTAAAAGCTCATCTAAAATATAGGCATACTCGGCTGGCATTTTCTTTCTCACTTTGGAGCGTGTATATTTGGAACCAACTTCCTGACAAATTTGCACGAGTCGATAAATAGTCAGCCGTTTAAAATCTTCTGCATCTTTTTTAAATTCATCAATACACATCAATACTTTTTCTGGCTCATAAATCAAATTCGCTAACTGATTTTGTTCCTTCTCCGAAAGAGTATCATCAAATAAATCTTTAATCTTTGTACGAATAACCCCTGATGCACTGCGTAGCAAATGTACAAATGCTTCATATTCTCCATGTAAATCACTAAAAAAATACTCCGTTCCTTTCGGAAGTTGACGAATTGCCATTAGATTAACAATTTCACTATTCGCATCTTTTTGTGTTGGATACTCTTTTGCCAATAGTTCAAGATATTTTTTATCCCTCATAATTCTACCACCCTTCTCTGATTTTTAATCGAAAAATGCCACTGTATCCCCTCTACAGCGGCACTTATTTTCTATGATTCATATTTATGTAGTCGGCTGTTGGATCGCTGCCGTTTCTGGAATCGATATTTGCGGCGTTTCTATTGGAGCTTCGTTTTCTTCTTTTATTTTATTCCAATCGATTGGAAGTTCTTCCATCCATGTCGGTACTTCTACACTACGAATATTCGGCAGACGTGCTTCCAAAAACTCATTGGAATACTGCAAATCCAAAAAGATATCCAATGGAGATTGTGGAGCTAAATTCATATAGCGTTCTCCCATCCTTCGGATCGCCATTGCACTAATTACTAAGTTTGCGGCCATAAGCAATACAACAATAATACTCACAATATTACACATCACTGTTGGGACTCTTTCAATAATACTAGAAAAAACAGGATAGATATCCTTAATCCAGAACATAACTAAGACCCCGCCTATAATACAAAATAACATATCTACTCGTCCATTTAATACATCAAACTGGTTCACCGTATCAAACCGCATTCCAAATATATGCTCTTCCATCATATGAAATAGATACTGATAGATTCCACAAACAACTGTCCCCAAAATAATTAAAACAAAATCACGATTTTCTTTCATTTTATGGAAGAATATCGTTACAATCACAGCTCCAAGCCCCCAAAAAACACTAAACCATCCATAAACCACACCACTGCACACGACAAAGCGTCTTTGCAATACACTATTAAATATGATCTGTATTAGACTTCCAAAAAACGCTGCAAACATAAATACCCAAAATAATTTAAAGAATTGCAGATCTTTTGCAACTTTCTTATCCATTCGAACCTCCCAATTATACTTGTATTTTAGATCTTATTACGGGTAATCTATTGTCATTTTATCCCATATACTGATGTTTTGCAACCAATTTTTAAGCTATATTATTTTTCGTTTATTGTATAAACATATAAAAGAATGAGAAAACTATTTTTCTTCTCATTCTTTTACCAATACCAACTATTTATTCTTTATTTTTCATATAAAGAGTTCTCATCGAATTTAAGATTGCCAATACTGCAACTCCCACATCTCCAAATACAGCTGCCCACATATCTGCAATTCCAAATGCTCCAAGCACTAATATGACTGCTTTAACCCCCAAAGCAAAAACAATATTTTGACGACATATCTTCACTGTTTTTCTTGCTATTTTTATCATCCCCGCAAGCTTTGAAGGTTCATCTGTCATAATAACTACATCTGCTGCTTCAATTGCAGCGTCACAGCCAAGACCTCCCATTGCAACTCCCACATCTGCTCTAGCTAAAACAGGTGCATCATTAATCCCATCTCCTACAAAAACAAGATATCCATTCTGGGATTTTCTTTCTAGTAAGCTTTCGATCCTCGCTACTTTATCCGCTGGAAGAAGCTGTGTGTACACTTCATCCATATTAAGCTTTTCTGCTACTTTACGTCCAATCGCATCAGTGTCACCAGTTAACATTACTGTCTTTTTCACACCGACCTTTTTTAAATCCTCAATTGCTTTTTTTGCATCTGATTTAATTATATCAGCAATTAATAGGTACCCTGCATATACATGATCCACCGCTATATGGACAATTGTGCCTACTGGGACTTCTTTCGGATATACAACTCCAATATCCTGCATTAGTTTTGCATTGCCTGCATAAACCTCAATTTCCCCAACATTTGCCCAGACTCCTCTTCCAACAATTTCATTCATTTCATGTATTTGCTCTTTGTCAATCGGTCTTCCGTAAGCCTCTAATATCGACTGAGAAATCGGATGATTGGAATACGCTTCTGCATAGGCAGCAATCCCAAGTAAATCTTCTTGTTTCATTCCTTCTGGTACAATTTCACTTACCCGAAAAGAACCCTCTGTTAATGTTCCTGTCTTATCAAATACCGCAAACTCCGCGTTCGATAACAGTTCTAAATAATTACTTCCTTTCACAAGCACTCCATATTTACTTGCTGCTCCAATTCCACCAAAAAAACTAAGTGGAATAGAAATTACAAGTGCACATGGGCAAGAAATAACAAGGAATGTAAGTGCACGGTAAATCCAGTCTGCAAATGGATAATTTGGCAAAAATAGCGGAGGAATTACCGCTAAAACCGCAGCGGCCATAACTACAACTGGTGTATAATAACGTGCAAACCGAGTAATAAAGTTTTCTACTTTTGCTTTTTGACTACTTGCGTTTTCCACTAAGTCTAAAATCTTCGCCACCGTAGATTCTTCAAATTCTTTTTCCACACGAATTTTTAAAATTCCTGTTAAATTAATACAGCCACTAATAATTGTTTCTCCAGATACCACAGTTCTTGGAACAGATTCTCCTGTCAATGCAGCTGTATCTAAAGTAGAACTTCCCTCTATTACAATACCATCTAATGGAACTTTTTCTCCTGGACGCACTACAATAATTTCTCCCACCATAACTTCCTCTGGATCTACTACTTCTTCTTGCGAATCTCGAAGAACTACTGCACTGTCTGGACGAATATCCATTAGATCTGAGATTGATTTCCTGGACTGGTTCACTGCATAGGACTGGAATAATTCTCCAATCTGATAAAAGAGCATAACTGCAATACCTTCCAAATATTCTCCAAGCAAAAATGCTCCAATTGTGGCAATGGACATTAGAAAATTTTCGTCAAAAACTTGACCATTTTTTATATTTTTAACAGCCTTTTTTAAAATTTCCAGCCCTACAACCAAATATCCAATCAAATATAAAATTAGTTTTGCCCATTCTGGCATTGAAATTATAATTGCAGGTATACAAATGATTGCTGCAACTAAAATTTTACATAATTGTTTCTTTTGTTTCTCTGTCATGTCATCACCTGTCTATTTATTTTAAACTGCATGTGGATAAATTTCTTTTCATTTGCGATTTTCGCTCTAATACTATATTTACTATATCATAAAATCAGAGATCAACAACTATTTTTTCAATCTTATTTATATAAAAAGAAACTGCTGCAAAGTAGTTACGAAAAAGAATTCTTGCAGCAGCTCCAATAAATTGAATTATACTAAAATTGTGCAATCTGGTTCGATTTTCTTTGCAGTACTCACCATTGCTTTTACTATATCATCTAGCTTTCCGTCCTCTACATCCAGTGTAATTTTCTGAGATAAAAAATTAACTGTTGCTTTATTTACTCCACTTACATGATTTAAAGCATCTTCTAATTTTGCAGCACAATGTGCACAGTCTAAATCCTCTACCTTAAATACTTTTTTCATATTAATTTCCTCCTAATTTTTTACACTTGATCAATTAAGCAATCTTTTAATTATTAATTTTATTATATCACCCCATTTTTTATTGTCAACTAGTTTTTCCAAATTAGTCAATACAAAAAGGATGACTACAAATATTCCAATTGATAGCCATCCTCTTCTTATTTTCATTTATTTTATTTTGTTTCTAATAATTTATTTACGCTTGCCAATTTTACACAAATTGTAAATACTTGTGCTGCCAATTCCAACTCTTCTAAAGGAGGGAAGCTTGGAGCAATACGAATGTTACTATCTTTTGGATCCTTTCCATATGGGAAGGTTGCTCCTGCATTTGTCATAACAACTCCTGCATCTTTCATCATTGCAACAATTGTTTTTGCACATCCTTCCATGGAATCAAAGGAGATAAAATATCCACCCTTTGGCTTTGTCCATTCTCCAATTTCTAAACCACCTAACTCTGTCTCTAATACGTTCAGTACGGCTTCAAATTTTGGACGCATAATTGCTGCATGTTTCTTCATATGTTCCAAAACACCAGCTTTATTTTTAAAGAAACGTGCATGACGAAGCTGATTAATTTTATCATACCCAATCGTTTGAATTGCTAACTGTTTTTTGATATCATCAATATTAGCCTTTGAAGCCACAAGTGCTGCAATACCTGCACCAGAAAAGCTAATTTTAGATGTAGAAGCAAATTTATAAACCATATCTGGATTTCCAGCTTTTTTACATTCTCCTACAATATTTAAAATTTCAACTGTATCATCAAAATATAAATGATGAACACAATATGCATTATCCCAGAAGATACGGAAATCCTTTGCTGCTGGTTTTAAGTTTGCAAAACGAATCACTGTCTCATCAGAATAAACATATCCCTGAGGATTTGAGTATTTTGGCACACACCAAATACCTTTAATTGCCTCATCTTCACTAACTAATTTTTCAACAATGTCCATATCTGGACCATTTGGAGTCATTGGAACAGGAATCATTTCAATTCCAAAGAATTCGCAGATAGCAAAATGTCTATCATATCCAGGGGCAGGACACAAAAATTTTACTTTATCCAACTTACACCATGGAGTACTTCCCATAACTCCATGTGTCATAGAACGTGAAACAGTATCATACATAATATTTAAACTGGCATTTCCATAGATGATGATTTCTTCATCTCCAACTTCCATAATTTCTTGCATTAAACGCTTTGCTTCTGGAATACCATCCAACCCGCCGTAGTTTCTACAGTCTAATCCATCTTCACTCGTCAGGTCAGAATGACTATTTAATACATCCATCATTTCCATTGTCAAATCTAACTGCTCAATTGAAGGCTTTCCTCTGGACATATCTAACTTTAAGTTTTTACTTTGAAATTCCTGATACTTTGCCTCTAAACTTGACTTTAACTCTAGCAGTTCTTCTTTACTCAACTCTCTGTATGGTACCATCACAATTCCTCCTCATATTTACCTTCTAATGCCGCACTCACTGCGGTATAAATTCAGGGATGGATGAACTTTTGTTCAACCGTTGTCTCGCTGTATTTGCACTAAAAAAAAGCCAGCACAAATACCCTTTATCTGCTTCCATTCTCATTAAGTTATAACAGCAATACATATCTGCTTTCTACTAAACTTATGTGGAATATACGGTATCTGAAATCTCTCCATGCCTTTACAATAAAAACCTCATTCAGTGGTATGATTGTTTAAATTGTATACATGCATTCCGAGATTCAGCCTTGTGACATTGTACCCCATATTTAGTGCTTTTGTCAACCAGAAATTGGATTTATAATAAAACTATTTTCTTTCTAGATCCTTTTTCTACTATTAAATATAAAAATGCAGTTACTGCAAACCAGAACCATGTTGTTGGTATGCTAAACCATGTAGAAAAAAATGACAATACAAGATACATAGCGATTTGCCCATAAAAAAGATAAATAATTGGATTTTTATTTTTCTTAATTTTTCTTGCCATATAAGCACATACAACCCCTAATACAATTCCAAAAACAAATACCCCCAATACTCCGAAGTCATAAAATGCATCATAAATAATTGTAAGCGTATTTAGTTCCGTTTTTGTAATATATACTGGAAATGCAACTAGCTGTGGAAATACAAATTTTAATCCTGTCAAAGCAAAAACTGGAAACAACATTTTCAATCCCCAAGAATGTTCTGTTAATTGCTGCGTCATATAGTTAAAATTAGCATAATTATTTGCAATATACATATAAGGATACTGAATTGCCATTGGAAGATTTTTATTTTTCATTTCAAAAATATCATTCAAATATCCCTCTCCATAGTTTCTTCTTATAATCATAAAAGTAAATAAACCTGCCAATGCTACAAATCCAATGCATGCCCATAAAAAGAGTTTCCGATAATTGATATCTTTTTTTATACTTAGATAAATAATTGCAGGCAAGGCAACCGTTAATAAAAGTTGGAATTTAGATATACATGCAACTGCTACAAGTAAAGCCATGCAATTACATATAATAAGCATTGCAATATCTGCTCTATCCATTTTAGATTTCTGATTCATAATATAGATTAGAGTTAATGCATGTACCATCATACAAGTCACAGTAAAATAATGAAGCCCCGTTACATGAAAATTACTATAAGCATGAGTTTCTTCTGATAAAATCGGAACATATCCTAAATGTATTACTTCCGTAATAAAACTAATCAAAGATCCTACTGCAATTAGAATGATACAAAACATCAAGCAGCTCGATATTTTTGCTCTACTATATACTTTTTTCTTTTTGGACTTATATCGACTTAGATAGAATTGGGTTAATTCATATCCTATAATAAACATAAAATAAAATCCTGTAAAACAAATCCATGTTGTATTTGTCCAGTCCGTCTGCAAATGACTGAGCTGTAAAGCAGCAAGTCCTTCTCCTCCAATCCAAAACAAAGATAACAAAGCTCTAAGATCTACTAACGAATGTGAAATCCAAAAATAATAACTGTATAAAAGAATTGCTCCCACGAAAAGCAAAACGCCGGAAGCGATATGCTGTCCGGCTTTGCTTATAATCATAGAGGCAATGCTTAATATTAAAAATGCTATTTGAACAATAAAACTTTTTTTCTGCATTGCTTTCTCCTAATTTCCTAATTATTCTCCTAGGCCGTCTTCTACTAATTTGACAATATCTGTCAATGCTTCTTTTTCATCACTGCCTTCACAGAAGAATTCAATCTCATCTCCTGCCTTTACACAAGCTCCCAGTACACTTAATACACTTTTCGCATTTGCAGTCGTATTACGAAAACGAAAGCGAATCGATGATCTATACTGCATTGCCTTTTTACATAGGATTCCTGCTGGTCTTAAATGCAATCCTGTTGGGTTTTTAATCGTAACTTTTTGGCTAACCATATTTTCTTTCCTCCAATCGTTTCATTTGCCAGTTTGCTTCCTCTTATTTATTCAGAGGAAGTATTTTCGTCATTACTTACCGTCTCTCTTGAACTATCGTCTTGTGAGCTAGATTCTTGTGACTGCGTTCCATCTGAATCCTCTTGTTTTGAAGATTCTTGTTCTTGACTACTACTAGATTCACTTGAAGAAGTAGTATTACTTGTACTTTCTGTATTCTCTACTTCTTCTTTTTCTGATGACATTTCACTTGAAGAGACTGACGAATCTGAATCTTTTGATAAAGTCACCTGAAGACGGGCTGTCGGTTCTTCCAGCACAGAGAATCCCTCGCTGACACTAACTGTAAAAGCAGCCGTATGTGTACCAACTCCTAGACCTGAAACATCAGTACTCAACTGGATCTGACTTATATCCAATCCCTCCAAATCTTCCTCAAAAGCTCTTAATTTAACGGATACTGATCCAGAACTAATACGATATACATATTGGCTCTGTTTTCCTATCCAGTTAATTTGAGATTCTGGAACCTGATAGGTCTTTGTCTCCAATTTTTCAATGACTATCTCCACAGTAATAATATTATTACTGTAAACTTCCACCCCATTTGGAAGATAGGATGTAATGTCAATTTCTTTTTCAAGCGTCTGTGTCGCTCCTGTAATATCTAACGCATCCTTTGGTATTGTAATACTACTTATTTCTGCCAAAGATGCTTTTAATCCTGCTAACGCAATTGTTGTCGTATCACAGGATATTTGACTATATCCATATCCAGCACCTGGTTCGCCGCTAACCCCTTCAAATGTAATACTAACTTCCTTTAACTGCTTTACTCCAGCTCGAACCACAACTTCACTCGGCTCTAAAATAAGGTTTTGCGATTCAATCACATTATTGTTGGCATCGTAAAGCGCCAGCGGCAATGTCATTTCTGTATTTTCAGGAGAGAACTGTGCTAGATCAACCTGAGCCTTTACCGCGGTCAAGCTTCCAAACTCAGATTTTGGACCACTTACGGTTACCGTTTGTGGTTCCATTGTCAGTCCCTCTTTATTCAAAACATAAGAATTATCCACTGCTCCTGTTTGAACCAGTTCCACTTCCATCTCTTTCGTTTGAAGTTCATCCATCTTTACGGTAATCCATGGTCCATCTTTTGGATAATTCCAATTTTTTATCACATTTTCTTCTTCACCTGTCGTTTCTACTTGTACTTTAACAAGCTGGGAAGACAGATCTTCCCCCATATGTTTGCTTAAATCAGCAGTTGCAATAAAATTATCGGCCGTTACCTTATAATAATCGTTCTTCCTCATTTCCACTGTAATAACAATAGAAGTCTGTCTTGAGGTCACGATATAACCAGCTTCTTGCAGTGCTTCTTCATTTATATAATTAATATCTACTTTCACTGACTTTGTCTGAATTGCATTTTGACTATTACTCACCACAAGCCACAAAAGAAAAGCCAGAAACAGGGAAGCTACTTTTAATGCTATATTTGTGGAAAGCATTTTTTTTAGTTTATTCTTCATCTTTTCGCTTTCCTTTCCATAACTTAAAACGTTTAATATCATATGTGTTTTTCTGCATAAACAGAAGCTTTGCTCTTAATTTATCACTATCAATATTACGGAACAACTCTCCTCCTACTGCTAACGATACTGCTCCAGTCTCTTCTGAAGCAATGATTGTAACAGAGTCTGTAACTTCACTTATTCCAAGTCCTGCCCGATGTCTTGTTCCAAGCTCTTTACTAATATTCATATTATCAGAAAGTGGCAGATAACAAGTAGCAGCTACAATTTTATCTCCTCTTATTACAACAGCTCCATCATGTAATGGAGTATTATGCTCAAAAATCTGTACAAGCAGCGGAGCACTTACTTCTGCATCTAATATAATACCTGTATTAATATATTCTTCTAATAAAATATTTTGTTCGATTACAATTAAAGCTCCTGTTTTTGCTCTTCCAAGTTCAAATGTCGCACGAATAATTGCATCTATTGTCTCGTTTGAAAATCGCTCATTTTTATCTTTGCTATCATCAAATGGAATTAACCCAGACAAAATATTTCTCTTTCCAAGTTGTTCCAATGCCCTTCTCAGTTCTGGCTGGAAAATAACAATTACAGCTACGAGAAAAGCATCCATAGAACGTTCAAACAAAAAAGTAATATTATTTAATTGAAATAAACTTGCTAATGCATACAAAACTGCTAAAACAATAATTCCCTTTAAAAGCAACCACGCTTGCGTACGCTTAAACCATAAAATAATATTATATACGACAAATGCTAAAATCAATATCTCCACGATATCTGAAATGCGTACATTTAACGGTGACCATATAAAATATTTTTCAATCCATGTTCTGATCGACTGCATGGAGCTCCTCCCATCCATAATTATGGCTCTTTCAAACCACTTTCATCAAAATTTCTTTTTTCTTCCTCTGTCGTCTTAGCAGTAATATTCGTTACTTTTACATCGGTATCAGCTACTTTTATCTTCGGTACTGCCTTGACATAGTAATAATAATCATCGTCTTCAAACTGTGTATACTCCGTTCTGGAATAATCTACTGCAAAAACAAAAAATTGATATACAGTAGCCATCACACCTCCTACTATTGCACTAATAAATAACAACAACAGATTCATCTTTACATTTCCAACAAAAGTAAATACTAGTAAAATCAATGTATAGCTTACTGTTCCTGCTGCAACAGCAATATTCCAAGAGTATGGAATTGACATTTGGCGAATCCAATAGACAATACAAATCGTTAGCACAATCGCCAAAATAATCCCCCACATTTTATCTTCTTTTAAAAGTATATCCAATGGATATATGAATTTTTGCAAAATTCCTATTGTTCCAATTTGGCTGGATAGTATACTAAAATTTGTACTTACTCCATTTATAAGTGTATAGAAAATCACCGCAAATATAATAGGAATAATTGTAATCGGGCCAGCAATCAAACCAGCTACTACCGCAATACAGCCTGGCATTTGCAAAAAGCAGAAAATAATACTAAGTGCTGCCAAGTATGTATTCCCTGGTTTAAAAATAAAATGAAACAAAAACATAATAAAAAACAATATTCCTACCATTACTGCAATTTCTATAGAAACCGCTACAAAATTTGCCAACACTACAAAACATGAAAAAAAAGCAATTGCTATTGGCGACAAAAATGCACATATTAATGACAATCCAATTACAAGGAATGGATTATTCACTGTCTGAGAATATCCGATTTGTCCATTTATTAATAACAACACAACCAATGACAAAAAAAACTTCCCTATAGCTATGATATAAAAATCATATTTAAAAAATAAATTACGTACTTTTTCTCGAAAAAGCAATAATCCTACCATTCAGAAACCTCCGATTTTTTGTTATTTTCTCAGCTTTGTTGTTATTCTTCATAAAGTTGATTTAATTGATTTAACATTTTCTCATATTCTTTAAATTTTTTCTCTGCATTTTCGTATTGCTCTACATAATGCCAATATGTTAGAAAACAATAAATAAAACTAAACATTATGAATAACACAAGGCCTATAATCGCAGTCATCTTTAAGTAGGATGGCTGGAATAATATTTGTGAGCCTTTACTTATTATATAAAGAGCCATTAATGCTACTACAGCTCCAACCAATATGACAGCACAAATCCATGACAAAATAACATGCAATGCAACATAATCTTGACGACGGTAACGCATAATTTCCATTGTCTTTCTATGCTCTTTTTTTTCGAAAATTGCCATTTTTGTCATTAATTTTACTTTTTCCTTTTGAATCATAACCGAATCCTCCTGACAATTTATGCCTTCCGTCCTATGCATATTTTTATTATAACACAATCTTTTTATATTTTGTAGGAAATTTTTTAAAAATTTCTGCCTTTTCCAATCTTCTTTTCGTTTATCTATCTTTATTAAGCTTATCTCCATGTAATGAAAGAGACCTCCACTGGATGGCATATCACAATAAAGAAAGGAGATGAAATCAAACGATTTCATCTCCTCTGCTTATGAATTTATCAGATTTTTTCTTTTATTCCATTATATCTGTTGAAATACCTCTTTTAAAGCAGGATATATTTGTTTAAACTGTTGATAACGTTCCTCATATTTGTCTACTAGCACTGGATCTGGCTCCACTGTATCTATCACTTTAACGAGTTTATCTGCTGCATCTTCTACATCCTTAAATATACCACAACCTACAGCTGCCAACATCGCTGCTCCGTAACCTGGTCCTTCCTCACTTTCAATGATATCCAAACTTAAGTTCATAACATTGGCAATAATTTTTCGCCATAAAGGACTTTTCGCCCCGCCTCCGCAAATCTTACTTCGCTGAATCGGAATTCCTAATTTTCTAGCCACTTCCAATGAATCTCTTAATCCAAATGCAACCCCCTCTAAAACAGCCAATGTCATGTCTTCTCTTGTCGTATCCATTGTCATTCCTATAAATGTTGCTCTCGCCTTTGGATCATTATGTGGAGAACGTTCTCCCATTAAATATGGCAAGTAGAACACGGAATTTTCACCCAGCCTTGTAATATTCGCCTGTTCTTCCTGATATGTAGTTGTCTTTAAAATCTCATCCATCCACCATTTATTACAAGACGCCGCACTTAACATACATCCCATTAAGTGGTAATATCCATCCGCATGGTCAAATGAATGTAATGCATTATGTTCATCTACCCGAAATTCTTTACTAGAAATAAAAATCGTACCTGAAGTTCCAAGTGACAAATTACATCTTCCATTTCCCACAGTCCCAGTTCCAACTGCTGCTGCTGCATTGTCACCTGCCCCCGCAATAATCTTCGTATCAGACAAAAGTCCCAATTCCTGCGCAATTTCTGATTTCATTGTTCCAACTACATCATAACTCTCATATAATGTTGGAAGCTGTCGTTCTGTAATACCACAAAGATCCAACATTTCTTTTGACCAACATCTATGCTCTACGTCCAAAAGCAGCATACCTGATGCATCCGAATAATCGGTGCAAAATGCTCCTGACAGACAATATGCCAAATAGTCTTTTGGAAGCATAACTTTTTGAATTTTCCCAAATTTTTCAGGCTCATTCTCTCTCATCCAAAGAATCTTTGGCGCAGTAAAACCAGCAAACGCAATATTCGCAGTATACTTGGAGAGCTTATCCTTCCCGATTACCTCATTCAAATAATTCGTTTCTTTTTCTGTTCTCCCATCATTCCAAAGAATCGCAGGACGAATTACGTTATCTTTTTCATCCAAAACGACCAATCCATGCATCTGACCTCCAAAACTAATTCCCTTCACTTGTGTACGATCACAATCTGCAATAAGTTCTTTGATTCCATCGATTGTCTGGGCAAACCAATCTTGTGGTCTTTGCTCCGACCAGCCTGGGTGCGGAAAATAAATTGGATACTCCCTAGATACAATTTTATGAATTTTACCATCCTGATCCATCAAAAGCAACTTAACTGCCGATGTTCCAAGATCAATACCAATAAATAACATAAAATTACCTCCATGGATTTTCCGTTGGATAACGAACTCCCTTTGGTTGGTTGTATCCAATCTCGCTTGGCTCTACGCCAATATACTTAAATACTTCAAATAATTCCTTTCCGAAATGTCCAAATGCTACTGCTCCATGATGCGGATAATTACCTTCGATTAAAACATGACGGTAAAATCTTCCCATCTCTGGGATTGCAAAAATACCAATTGATCCAAACGAATGTGTTTTTACTGGAAGTACCTCTCCCTGCGCAATATAGGCACGAAGCTTATTATCGGATGTACTCTGAAGACGATAAAATGTAATTTCTCCTGGAATAATATCCCCTTCTAATGTTCCCTGTGTTACTTCCTCTGGAAGTGTTCTAGCCATAATCATCTGATACTTCATTTCACAGAAGGAAAGTTTCGAAGATGCAGTATTACCACAGTGGAATCCCATAAATACATCATCCGATGCATAGTTAAATTCTGGTTCAATTTCTTCCTTATATAAATCATAAGGAACGGTATTATTAATATCCAAAAGTGTTACTGTATCTTGACTTACAACCGTTCCAATAAATTCACTCAAAGCTCCATAAATATCCACTTCACAGGATACAGGAATTCCCTGATCGGTTAAACGGCTATTCACATAACAAGGTACAAATCCAAACTGTGTTTGGAATGCAGGCCAACACTTGCCAGCAATTGCAACATATTTTCTGTATCCCCTATGTTCTTCTACCCAATCTTTTAATGTCAGTTCATACTGCGCCAATTTAGCAAGAATTTCTGGTTTTTTATTTCCTTCACCTAATTCTTGTTCCATTTCTTTTACAATAGCTGGAATTCTTTCATCTCCTGCATGTTTATGGAACGCCTCAAATAAATCCAATTCTGAATTTTCTTCAATCTCTACACCAAGATTATAAAGCTGCTGAATCGGAGCATTACATGCAAGGAAATTCGTTGGACGCGGTCCAAAGCTAATAATTTTTAAATTACTTAAACCAATAATTGCTCTGGCAATCGGACGAAATTCTGCAATCCGATCCGCGCATTCCTGTGCTGTTCCAACTGGAGATTCTGGAATATATGCTTTTACACCGCGCAGTTTTAAATTATAGCTGGCATTTAACATTCCACAATAAGCATCTCCTCGTCCCTGAGTCAAATTATTTTTCGATTCTTCCGCTGCTGCGATAAACATTTTTGGTCCATCAAAATGTTTTGCCAATAATGTTTCTGAAATCTCTGGTCCAAAGTTTCCAAGATATACTACCAAAGCATTACATCCTGCCGCTTTGATATCTTCCAATGCTTGTACCATATGTATTTCACTCTCTACAATACAAATTGGACATTCATAGATACCTGTATCTCCATATTTTTCCTTATATGCTTGTATCACAGCCTTTCTTCTATTAACGGAAAGACTCTCTGGAAAACAATCTCTGCTAACTGCTACAACTCCAATTTTTAATTCTGGAATATTATTCATAATCATTTCTTCCTTTCACTCATTTAATGTAACCTTCTCAAACCCTTTTAACTCTTGTATTAGTTGATTTTCATTTCGATTTTTCGGAGCAAGATAGACTTGTACCGTTTCCTTTTCTGCAATCGTTCCAATCTTCATTACATCACACTTCACAAGCACAGTAATATCTTTTTTCTCTATTAATGAACTTCTATAAAAGAATTTTATATACGAAAGTCCATAATCAAAACAGAACTGTAGTGCTATCTGAAATGTATCATTTATAGCAATGTCCAACAAATACTCCTTAAATAATCGAATTAACTTAGTGATAAAAGCTGCCATTATACAAAATATATGGCGTGGCAACTTTTCCTTGTCAATTATAAGTTACTTTTTATTTTTCGATCCTCTTTCCAATAGATCTTCCTCTGTCTCTCATCTAGAGACTCAATAAATCTTCGTTTAAAAATCAGAAATTCCTCTAAATCCATTAGTACATGATACAGTTTTGCACGATTTTCAAACTCTTCCCTGTCTTTGGGCAAATCCTCTTCTTTCATCTCCTCAAAGACTTGTTCCAACCTATGAATTTGTTTTACTGGATCATTCATCTCCTCTACATAATCTTTTAAGTAAATAATGTACTCTCCAACAATTTGAGCCTGTTTTGGTAAGCTTCGAATCCTTTTCATTTCATAATGCAGGTTGTGAAGAACATTGCATTGCTTTGTACGCATTTCAAAGTAATGAATATAATAGCTTGGATGTGACTGGAATGTATTATTCTGATATTCATAAGCCATATCTGTATAAGTTTCCAGATCATTTTCCAGTTTAATAATATCGTCCCATACATTTCCTTCTATTGTCTCATTAAAAAGATATGCGGCCAATTTTTCTAAAATCCGTTTTAATTCACTTTCTGCATACCGCATATTTCGGATAATTCTGCTTTTTTGACTTCCATTATCTTGAATTAAATTCAATAAAATAGCCAAAGAAATTCCTATCATAACAAGCATAAATTCATTTACAATAGAATGAAATCCAAAATCATGTGTTGTCAAAAAATGTGTACCAATTACAGAATTTACTGAGATAGTAGCTTTCCACCCCAACCATTCTAATATCGCCACTATCAAAAATGTAAATAAACCATATGCCAGCCAATCACTTTGAATATTACGGAAGAAGATCCAAGAAAGAAACACAGAAATCAGAAATGTTAAAATTCTGAAACCAGAAAGTTTTAGTGTCTCCCATCTAGTTGTTACAATTGTAAGTAACGTAATCGTTCCTGCCGATGTAGCAAATTCTAGATTCAGCTGCATGGCAATATAAATCGCAATGCAGCTCCCTATTGCTATTTTCAAAGCTAGTACTAATGTTCTTGTTAGCTTTACCCTTTTAGAAATACCTACTCCTCCTTTCTTTTATTTTTTATAGTATAGCAAGTTTTTTCTTTTAAGTCTATATTCAACTAATAATTCCCTATTTTTTTCTGAAATCCAATCATCATAACAGTTTACCATAAGAAAATAAATTATTCATTACAGAAAATAGTAGAATAATTTCTGAAATGATAGGAGGAGTGGAAGCAATTCCTTCAAACATTTTGATTTCATACATTTCTCTTCTGAAGCAGTCCTCCTCTCATTCTATCCAAACAGCTATGCTCCAAAATAGGTCGAAATTTCTTCCATTCTTTGAATCTGATTTACATGAAATGGACATCTAGAATTACAATGACCACATTTGATGCAATCCTCTGCTTTTTTCTCTAAATTAATATAATGATCCTTTGCCAAGTCATCTCCTGCCAAAGCAAGATCATAATATTTATTAATTAGTCCCACATCTAGTCCCACTGGACATGGCTGACAATGATTACAATAAACACAGACTCCCGCCGCATCCTGAGGTGTAAAGTTTCCTAAGATAGAATAGTCCTTTTCTTTTTCTTCTGCCTGCAAAAATCCTAAAATTCGTTTCAGATCCTTTTTGTTTCGTATCCCAGGAAGAACAGTCAGCACCCCTGGCTTATCCAACGCATATTGAATACACTGATACTCTGTCATCGCTTCTTTAAATGGAGAAGTTTTTGCATTTAATAACTGTCCTCCACTAAATGCTTTCATAACAGAAATTCCAACACCTTCTGCTTCACAACGCCGATACATTGCCATTCGTTCGTCTACACTTCCAATGGCATACTCACCATGTCGATAATCATAAGCTGGATTAATACTAAACATAAGCATATCAATCAGCTGCTTATCCAATACTTGATTTACAATGTCTGGTGTATGCGAAGATAATCCAATATGATGGATTACTCCTTCTTTTTTTAACTGCTGAATATAATCTAAAACTCCATTTGACATAATCTGATTCCAATCTGTTCGCTCATCAATACAATGAATAAAACCAAAATCAATATAATCTGTTTTTAGAGATTTCAGCTGCCAATCCATCGATCGTTTTATTTCATCCAGCTTTGTGGTCCAGCTATATTTTCCAGTTTTATAATTTGCTCCAAAATGAATTTGAAAATAGACACGATCCCTATTTCCAGATATTGCCCGCCCATAAGCTGGAAAAGGTGCTGCATCGGCAGATGCCATATCAAAATAGTTCACTCCACTTTCTAATGCTAATGCAATGGTTTCTTCTATTTCTTTTTCATCTGCCATTCCAATCGCACTGCTACCAATACCAATAATACTAATTTGTTCCGTTCCTTTCGGAACTTTTCGATATTCCATATTAATTCCTCCTATTCCAACTATTTCTTAATATCCAAGTTCCTCCAGCCAATTTTCAATATCCTGCTGGGAAGATGCTGCATCTTCTTCTCCTCCATTATAAATACAAACGCCCACATGATTAATTGCTTCATTTCATGAATTGTCACTTATTCATCTTCTCTATCCGGCTGAAAAAAATAATGCAAATGTTTCAGAAAATTTTTTCTACTACATTTACATTATAACTGAACCAATATTCTGCGTCTAATACTTTATTTTTATCGACCGAAATACTTTTTAAGCATATCATTTTTATCTCTTCAGTCTTTATCAAATACAAATTTTCAAATCCCAAGGTAGGAGGACATATTGATACAGTCACCTCATAGTGGTTTTCAACATGTTGATTTCCTGAATAAATAGAGAAGTTGCCGGTGAAAACAAATGATTCTTTTTCCAAATCAAAACACTTCGTGTCGTATGTTCTGGAACAATTGGAATAAACCGAAGATTAGAACTATTACGGATTGCCAAAGCCCCTTCCAAACAAAACGCACATCCCAGTCCTTCCTCAACCAGAAACACAGCATTCGAAAGTAACGTATAACTTAATGGGATTTTTAAATCTTTTTCTTCCCTCCCAAGCCAGTTTAAAATTTCATCCCTTACTTTTTCTCGAAGTGGTAAGATTAGAGGATATTCTAACAGTTCTTGTGGCGATATAGATTTATGTTCTGCCAGTGGATGATCTGCCCTCATAAGAACTCCCCATACCTCTTTCTGCGAAAGCCGAACAAAATCATATTTGACTGTATCAACTGGTTCCAATAGCAGACCAATATCTACTAATCCTTTGTCAATCCGATCCTTAATATTATCCGCCATCTCATTATACATGTGAAATTGAACCAGCGGATATTTTTCAGAAAACTGCTTAATTACTTTTGCAAGCAAACGACTTCCTACTGCTTCTGTAGCTCCTATCGAAATAAGACCGCTAATGGAATCATTTTTTTCAATAAATGCCTGTTCAACCCGATCTGCTAATTCCACAATTTCTTCTGCACGTTGCTGAAAAAAAATCCCATCATCAGTCAAAGTGAGTCCCTTTTTTCCACGAATTATAAGTGTAGTTCCTAGCTCTCTTTCTAAATCCATCAATTGACGGCTGAGAGTTGGCTGTGTCACATGCAGGATATCGGCAGCTCTAGTAATATTGCCTTCACCAACGGCTGTTAAAAAATAGCGAAGTGTCCGAAGTTCCATGTGTGATTCCCCCTATCTTTCAATGTTTTTATTATATCACATCCATACAAAAAGCTCAACAATCCTGTTTTTTGATTGTCACACATGTCGTTCCGTATTCTTCCCCTTTTCAATCATTCACTGATAGCTCGCACCATCCAAATCAACTATACTCAGCATTGCTGACCACCACATGAGACTGACATATTATTGGTGGTATGAAAAATAAGTAAAACAAATGCCAAAGACGAAAAAATAGCTGCATCCCCTTTTCAAAGAGGATGCAGCTCCGTCTACTAGTTAATAGATTTTAATCATTTTCTGCCGCTTTATTCACACATGTTAATGCATTTAAGCTGCGTGGGTATCCAATGTATGGCAAGCATTGGGAAATTACTCGAATCAGAAATTCTTTATCATTTCCAATTCGCATATTTCCTGCTGCATGACTCGTTAACTGTGGTTCACAGCCTCCTTGTGCAGCCAGAAAACAAAACGTAATCAGTTCTCTTTGCTTAAAATCAAGTCCCGTTCTTGTATAATAATCTCCAAAACAGTTCGCAGCAAGCCAGCGATTAATATGTCCTTTTTTCCAAAATCCTTTCATACTCTCGCCAAAAATATCAACTTGCGCTTGCGCACCTTTCTCCAAACGATTTTCCAATGTAGTGGTGGCCTGTCCTTCTAAAGGCATCGCAATATTTCTTTCTCTAAATATTTCATTGGTAGCCATTAAAAATGGAAGCATTCTTCCAATTCCCACATAATCAGTCGATTGATATACGATTTCTTTTACCATTACAGGAGTTAATCCTTTGTCCAATGCTTCTGGCAAAATAAGTTTATACGCATCGACCCCTTGACATCCAATTAATGTAGATAAAATAGCCATATACCTTGTTATATCATCTAACTGTTGATCTTCTTCTTTTTCAACTTCTTTACAAAAATATTCTAATCTTTCAACAAATTCTGGATCTGTTTCATATAAATGTTTCACTTTATTCTTTCCTTTCAAACGTTTGATCTCCAACCGACCATACTGGTTTTTCCTGACGTGGTTTAGAACTATTTTGCGCCATAACTCCAACTAAACTATGTGGTACATAAGCCTCTTCTAAATACGCAATCTCATCATCGCTTAACACAACTTCCACAGCTTTTGCAGCTCCTTCAATATGATGGAACTTTGTAGCTCCCACAACTGGAGCTGTTACTTTTGTTAAAAGCCACGCTAATGCAATCTCTGTCATAGAAATTCCTTTTTGATCGGCTAACTCTGCTACTCTACTAATAATAACTTCATCCTGCTCTTTTGTTTTATCATATTTAAATTTTGCATAACTATCTTCTTCTAATCTCTTGGAACTTTCTCCTAAATGTTTCGCAAGACGTCCTCCTGCCAATGCACTATAAGGAGTCAATGCAATATTTTCCTCTCTACAATAAGGAATCATTTCTCGCTCCTCTTCTCGGAAAATCAAGTTATAATGTCCTTGAATCGAAACGAATTTTGCAAATCCTTCCTTCTCTGCCAACGCATTAGCTTTTGCTAATTGCCATGCAAAACAATTGGAAATTCCAATATAACGGGCTTTTCCAGACTTCACAACACGATTCAATCCATCCATAATTTCATAAAGCGGCGTTTGATAATCCCACATATGATAAATATATAAATCCACGTAATCCATTCCAAGATTTTTTAGACTTTGGTTTATCATACGTTCAATATGTTGTTGCCCACTAATTCCACTTTCAATATCTTCTTGTGTTCGAGGTAAAAATTTAGTAGCCACTACTACATCTTCTCTTCTTGCATAATCTCGGAGTGCTCGTCCTACATACTGCTCACTTGTTCCACTCTGATACGAAATTGCTGTATCAAAGAAATTAACTCCCAACTCTAAGCCTCTTTTAATGATTTCTCTGGAATGCGTTTCATCTAATGTCCATGTATGCTGTCCTTTTTTGGCATCGCCAAATCCCATACAGCCCATACAAATACGAGAGACATTTAAATCAGAATTTCCTAATTTTTTATATTTCATTTTTTTCCTCCTAACTCTACATTAGTTACTGCATAAAAAGAATTTCCTTACTTTGCTACCTGCCCATTGACAACTCTTTTGTAGTATATTATAACTCGCTTTCCTGGTTCATGTCTAATACCTATAAATTATTATCTATCATACATATACTGTATAATAAAACGCTCATCACGGCTAAGAGAATGAATTAAAAAACTATGGTATTGAATTAAACTGATTTTAACATCATATTCTCGTTTCATAATTATAACTTTCTTATATTATTATTTCTTCTTTTGCTCTGAATAGTATTCTTCTAACTGGTTTTTCCAATAGGTATGATCAGTTTCATTAATGACCCGAAGCACTCTACATGGGTTTCCTGCTGCAATCACTCCATCTGGTATATCTTTTGTTACAACTGAACCCGAACCGATTACTACATTATTTCCAATATGAACGCCAGGATTTATAACAACATTTCCGCCAATCCATACATCATTTCCAATTGTAACTTTTTTCGCATACTCCAGCTTTGTATTTCGGACAACCGCATCAATTGGATGTGCTGCTGTATAAATACTTACTCTAGGTGCAAGAAATACATTATTTCCAATTACAACTTCTGCTTCATCCAAAATTAGCAATTCTGTATTAGCATAGAAATTTGCACCAATAAAAATTTTATTACCATGATCACAGTAAAATGGAGGCTCAATATATCCGCCCTCTCCCAATCCACCAAATAACTCTTTTAGTAAAAGCATCCTTTCCTCTGCCTCTTTCCAAGACATAGAATTAAACTTACTTAGTATTTCTTTACATGTTCCCCAGTTTGACTCAACTTGATATGGGTTATATAATTTTCCTGATAACATACGCTGTTTTTCTGTCATGATAAATTCCTCTTTTCTTTCAATCCATTTTTTAACCAATCCATTGGGATATCTGCACTTGGATATCCTGCAATCAAAATAGCTTGAGCATGAACACCATAATCTCCTGTTTGCACCACTGCCTTACAACGATCACGCATTTGATAGTAATTTGGAATATATGGAATCTCATATAAGTTTTCCTTTCCTATAAGATTCTCCAAAAACATATGATCTTTCGGATTCAACTCTGCCATAACATCTGTAATAATAGCACCTTCAAAATCTCCAACTTCTACTAACGTTGATACAATATCCTGAAAACTAGGAGAACCTGTAACTGCTTCTAGATCTAGATATTCTACACTGGAATCAAGTGGATATAACGCTTTTTCAGAAGTTCCACTTCCAGCATCAGCAATAAAAAGCATTTCACCATGTCGAATACTTGCTACAATTGCAGCAAGACGTTCATTCAAAATTCGTTTTTTCATTATTATTTATTTCCTCCATTATTATCATTAGTAACTCGATCGGATTCTGTAATGGCGCGAATTATACGACATGGATTCCCCAGTGCAAGTACATTCGCTGGAATGTCTTTTGTAACTACAGTTTTTGCTCCAATCACACTTCCTTCTCCAATTGTCACTCCTGGAAGAATCGTAACATCCGCTCCAATCCAAACATTATCTCCAATTGTAATTGGAGCTGCCATCTCCAGCCCTATATTTCTTTCTTGAAACATAAGTGGATGATTTGCTGTATACATTCCACAATTTGGTCCAATAAAACAGTGCTGCCCAATCGTGATTGTCGCTCCATCCATTAAATACGCATTGTGATTGATAAACGTTTCATCTCCAATTATACAATTATAACCATAGTCTGTGTAGAATGTAGAAAGTATCGTTACATTTTTCCCCATATTAGGAAGTAGCTTTTTTAAAATCTCTTCTTTTTTCACTACATCAGTTGGATTTGTATGGTTATATTCAAAACAAAGATTTTCTGCCACTAAGCGTTCCTCTAAAAGTTCTTTATCATAATTGGCATCATACCAGAGTCCTTGTTTCATTTTTTCACGTTCTGTCATATAACAAATTCTCCTTTCAAATCAAGTGCTTTTTGATACATCCCAGTCAAGTAACTGGAACTAATATCTTTTTCATAAATAAACTTAGGCAAGTATTCCTTAGGGATAATTTTTTTACATTCCTCCTGAATGACACAAATGTTTTTTTCTGACAAAAGATCCCCAGTAAATACAATTATAGTTGGATTAATTATAGCTATGATAGAGGCTGCCGCCTTCGTGATAATCGGTAAGCAAGAAGATGGTTCAAGCTGTAAAAGCATTTGCTGTATTGACATTCCATAGGGCAAAAATCCTACCATACCAGCAAATTGATTGTGCCCCTTTATAATCATTCCTGCATGGACACTTGCAGTACCTGGCATTATATGTGTAGGAAAATTTGCAAGTGTGACTATATCTTCTTGTTCACAATGTAATTTATAATATCCATACACTTTAAAATGCATATCATTTTCCATATAAACGGGAATTTGAAACTGTTCTTCTAATTTCTTCACAACCGATTCATTTTCTAATTCTTGGATATCACAATGACAAATGATTCCATGTTCTGCAATACTTGGAGTTCCTATCATAATTCTAGAAATATTTTTAAATTTTTCTACTATCTTTGCAACGTTATCTATAATTACAGAAATTTCTAAATATTGATGATACGTCTTCCAGTGTTCCAGTATATTACCTAAAGAAGAAACTATCATACACTCCAACATTCTTTTATTTTGAACTACCTCAAAGGAAACACAAAGAATGCTCTCAAAAGACTCATCTATTTCATAAAAAACGGTACTTCGTCCAACTTCCTGAAGGCGATGCTTTACACCAATAACTTCACCATCCTTATTCATTTCATTAAGCAAAGTATTACAGGTAGCAACACTTAACCCTGTTTTAGTAGCAATACCCTGCTTCGTATACTGACCTCCCTTCCAAAGAATACGTCTAATTTTATCTTTATTCATTTTTTTAATGTCAGCTGAATCTTTCAATATTAAACTTCCTCTCTATTATTATAAGTATTATAATAATACTTGTATTTTTGAAAGTCAATTATCATTAGTATAAAAATCTCCTTCATTTACTATTTTTTAATAATAAAAAATTGTCCTTATTTTGCTAGGACAAAAGAAACCTCCACTGGATGTCTTTTGCATATCACGATAACAAAAATAGGAAAAGCATCCAAAACACTTTTCCTACAGTCCGAAGATATAATGCCAATATTCACTTCACAAATATCTCACCCTAACTCATTAACCTCAAAGATTATTTGTACATTCCCAGCTCCAAGCATCTCTTCCAATCCCATTGGATCTTTCATATATCCCAGAGGTGTATAGCTATATGAGGTAGAAAAGTTCTTATAAAACAGAACCAAACAATTTGAACCATATAGCATTAAATCTCCTGCATGAATGGCATCTGGCACTTGAGCATTTGTTGGAAAATTGTCTGAAAAATAATAATATTTCTCGTTTCCATTCATCTCACTCATATCGAGCGTCATAGGTAATTTTTCTATTAACTTCTGTGTGGTTTCATTATCATACAATTTTGCAAGATATGTCTGTTCCCCAACTATAATTTTTATATCTATCATAGTTTCCTCCTCCTTTTTTTCTATTGATATTGTATTATTTTCTTCTGTTTTCAATTGCTGAGAATCCACATTCAAATTACCAGAAAAATCCCCTGTTTCCATTGATTCATTCCCACAGGCTACTATATTTACCAATAGTATACTTGTAAGGAACAACCTCAAAAACCTTTTCATGATACAGATACTCCTTTCCAATATCCTATAATGGTAAAGCGTTCAAAAACTAATTTATTTTCTTTGATTATAATTCTACTTTTATTTCATGTCAAATATCTATATCATATACTTATCTATACTTTTTTACTATGTTTCTTATTTTGGAATTATGAAAAATACTTTTGTGTAAACAAATAAGACTTAATCTACCTTAAATCATAGAAATAGAATAAGTCTTATTAACGTTTACTTTTACTGTATTTCCTGTAAGCGCAGCCCTGCGGTGTCGGTTACTGGTATGGAAAATACAACTGATTTTGCTTCACTCTGTAACCCTGTTTTCTCCATAATAGATTTCATAATTCCATTTTTATCGGCTGTTTTGGCCACAATGAAAATAATCTCCTTTTCATTTACAATAGAAACCCCCAAAAACTTCTCTGCTTTCTCAAGTCCAGTTCCTTTTGCGTGAATGACGGTTCCTCCACCTGCTCCCATTTCTCTTGCTGCGTCCATAATTTCCTCACTATGTCCATGGTTTGCTATTACAACAATCAGTTCGTATATTGTATTTTTCATACTACTTTCCTCCTCTTTCTCAAATTTCTGTCCATTTATCAGAAATTGTAATACTTTTTTTCCTCCTATGCTTGAAAGAGGCATAAGGAAGGCTATACCAGTACCAGGAACATCAATCTGGATCTCTTTTTCCAGATCTTTTTTCACCGCTTTCCACATATCATCCGTTACAACTGACATCATCACTAGTTTTTCTGTTACTTCCATTCCCAGAAAATCCAGCATCTCATTATTGGCAGTTCCTTTTGCCAACATACCAAAGGTCGCAGACAGGCCGTTTCGTTCATAAATAGTGTCTAATCTTCGCCCTATCGAGCGCTTTGTAATGGTCATCATCATATAAATATTCATATCATTCTACCTCTTAAAGTTCTATAATTTCATCATCTGAAATATGAGAAAGAATATCTGCTCCTGTTCTTCGTTCTGCTTTTTCTGACTGCTTGGATCTGATCTGATATATCAATCCCAAAATCTGAATCGTAATCAATGGAGTCATAGCAACCATAGCAACGATTCCAAAAGCATCCGTGACGATATTTCCTCCTACGCTCATACATGCTCCAATAGAAAAAGCAAGTAAGAAGGTAGCTGTCATTGGCCCCGATGCTACACCGCCTGAGTCAAATGCAATTGCCGTAAATATTTTCGGCACAAAAAATGATAAAATAAGCGCCACTGCATATCCTGGAATTAAAAACCAGAAAATGGAAATTCCAGTCAGTACACGTATCATAGCAAGTCCAAGCGACACTCCAACACCAATGGATAAACTTAGACTCATTGCCCTTGCGGTAATCGTTCCAGATGTAATTTCTTCTACCTGATGTGTCAATACCATAACCGCTGGCTCTGCCAATACAATAAAGTATCCCATCAACATACTAACTGGTACAATTACCCATTTATAGGGATTTCCTGCAATTACCTGACCAAGATAACTTCCTGCTGGCATAAATCCTACATTTACCCCCGTTAAAAATAGTACCAAGCCAACATAAGTATATATCATTCCTATAACTACTTTAATCAACATTCTTTTGTTCATTTTGCGGAATATCAATTGGAAAATTACAAAGAACACAATGATCGGAAGTAATGAAATCGCCATTTCCTCTATATATTTTGGCAATCCACCGATAAAAACTCTCCATAATTCTACAGAATTTCCAATTTCTGGAACGGTCTCTGCCGCATATTCTGTACTTTCTGGATGATAAATCAATCCTAACACAAGAACAGATAAGATTGGACCAATAGATGAAAGTGCTACAAGACCAAAACTATCATCCTCTGCTCGTTTATCGCTTCGTATGGAAGAAATACCAATACCCAAAGCCATAATAAATGGAACTGTCATTGGCCCTGTCGTTACGCCACCTGAATCAAATGCCACAGCAATGAAATCACCAGGCACAAAATATGCCAATATAAATACAATTACATAAAGCACTACAAGCATATGTGCCAGTGTAATACCGAACAACATTCTCAACAGTGCAGCCACGAGAAATATACCTACGCCAAATGCTACTGACAGTACAAGTATCATGTTCGGCACAGAAGGCACCTGTTCCGCCAACACCTGTAAATCTGGCTCAGATATCGTAACGATAAAGCCAAGGATAAAACTTAAAAGTATCATCAGCCACAGTTTTTTTGTTTGTGTCATACAAGTTCCTACATTTTCTCCTATAGGAATCATAGACAAATCTACCCCAAGTGTAAAAAATACCATTCCCACAATCAGGAATACTGCCCCCAACAAAAATGCTAACAGTATTCCTGGCTCAATCGGGGCAATGGTAAAGCACAGAACCATCACGATCATAATGATCGGAAGCACTGCTTTTAATGTTTCCTTTAATTTTTCTTGTAGTTTTTCCTGCATTTTTTTTCTTCTTAAATTCACATTTCCCCTACCTTCCCATTTCTTAAAAAAAGTTTTCTGAAACATTTGTTACCATCAGTTCGGCATGCAAACATAATTCTTCACATTGTAATGATCCATAACTATCCATACCCTCCAATATTCGCTTGGTTATTAGAGTTTTAGGTATGTCTCAATTGTTCGATATTATGACAAATAATCTCGATATATTGTTCAAACCTGGATATATCCTCATCACTCAACCCCTCCAAAACCGTAGAATAGAATTTTTCAGATATCTCCCGTTCCTGTTCCATAATCGCCTGTACCTTCTCTGTGCAGACAAGTCGTATTTTTCTACGATCTCCAGGAACCGAATGTCTCTCCAAATATCCCTCTTCTACTAGTCTTTCTACATTAAATGACACCTTATTCGGCTCAATTGCTCTGTATTTACTAATGTCCTTTGCTGTATCATATTCAGGATTATCTGTTAAAAACACCAAAATATCAAACGCCGTCTTCGATAATTTTATGCTACGACATATTGGTTTACATGCTGCTTCATATGAATCTACCAAATCACGAAGTAACAAGATACTTTTTATATTTTTCAAAACTTCTCTTCCTTTCTAATTTGGAATATTCAAATTTGAACTATTTATATTATACTTTGACAAAACCGATCTGTCAACACAGATGAACTATTTTTTTCAAAATCAATTAATCCATTATTATATAAGTGTCAAATCCAATTATAAATCAAATAATAAAGTAAAAAACAAAAAATACTGTACAGTTTATGAAATTTCTGTTAGAATTTATAAATGTTTTATAAATTTAGGGAGGAATAGAAATGTCAAGTGATACATTAAAAATTTTATTTGCGATGATTGGCTATATGCTAATTGTTATTGGTATTGGTCTTTACTTTGCCAAACGTGCACAGGCAAACTCTGAGAACTATTTTCTTGGAGGTCGCTCACTTGGACCATGGGTAGCTGCAATGAGTGCAGAAGCTTCCGATATGAGCGGATGGCTCCTGATGGGATTACCAGGGGTGGCTTATTGGTGCGGTATTTCAGATGCAACATGGACAGCCATAGGACTTGCCCTTGGTACTTACATAAACTGGCTAATCGTTGCCAAGAGATTGCGTCGTTATTCAGAAGTTTCAGGGGATGCAATTACCGTCCCAGATTTTCTCAGCAACCGCTTTCATGAGAAGCAAAAGGTAATCTTGGGAATTTCCGCACTGTTTATTCTTGTATTTTTTACTGTTTATGCTGCAAGCTGTTTTGTTACTTGCGGTAAGCTGTTTTCGACACTGTTTGGAGCTTCCTATCATTCCATGATGATTGCAGGTGCAATTTTTGTCGTAGTATATACATTTATCGGAGGATTCTTAGCAGAAAGTGCGTCAGATTTTATGCAGGCAGTCGTTATGGTAATTGCTCTTTTAACCATTTTAATTCTTGGTACACAGGCTGCTGGTGGGATAAATGCAGTCTTGGAAAATGTGAAAGACATCCCTGGATATTTAAGCCTAATTGGAATTGCTTCTCCTCAAACTGACAGTGAAGGGGTACAACTTACTATAAACGGAGCAGCACAGTTTGGGGAAGCAGGAAAATATGGTTTTCTGACCATTATTTCTACGTTATCTTGGGGACTTGGATATTTTGGAGTACCACAGGTTCTCCTTCGTTTCATGGCAATCCGTAAAGAAGAGGAACTGAAAAAGTCCAGAAGAATTGCTACAATATGGTGTATCATTTCTCTGTTTTCTGCTGTATGCATCGGTGTAATCGGACGAGCTTTGTTTCCAACAGACTCTTCTCTAGCAACAGCAAGCGATGCAGAGAATGTATTTATTGTACTTTCCAATCATTTACTTCCAGCAGTTCTTGCAGGTGTGATTATGGCAGGTATTCTAGCTGCAACAATTAGCTCCTCAGACTCTTATCTGCTGATTGCAGCCTCCGCATTTTCCAAAAATATCTATGAAGGAATTTTGAAAAAAGGAAAAGCGGATGATAAAAAGGTTATGAATGTTTCCAGAATTATTCTGCTTTTGATTGCCCTTGTGGGCCTGGTAATTGCATGGGATGAGAATAGTGTTATCTTTACATTAGTTTCCTTTGCATGGGCAGGATTTGGTGCTACCTTTGGTCCAGTTATGCTGTTTTCTCTGTTTTGGAAGAGAATCAATCGGCCTGGAGCAATTGCTGGAATGCTGGCTGGAGGAATTTCTGTGTTTGTCTGGAAACAGTTTTTGAAACCAATGGGAGGAATGTGGGGAATCTATGAACTGTTCCCAGCATTTGTGATTTCCTGTATATTCATTATAGCAGTATCTCTCTGTACAAAAAAGCCTGACAAAGAAATCGTAAAAGAATTTGAAATCGCCGCTGGAAAATGAAATATCGTACAGATAGATTAGACATTTTTCAAAAAGGAGCTCTTGCAAAATAGATGAATCATCATCTATGAAGGAATGGCTCCTTTGTTCTTTTTAAAAGTTAAACTTTTTAACTAATTCATTAAGTCAGCTTATTTTCTGCATCTTCCACTGACTTATATCCATATAATTTAGCTGTATGATTCATTATAATATAGGCAAGATTTTCCCCCTGCTGTTTAACAGAAACAATGAACCTTCCATAAAGAATCAACGTTTCTCTAGAATAAGTTCCAAGTTCTCCTCTCAGATAAGTTTCATAAGAAGTATTAAATAAAGTATCTTCATGACTATGAATACTTCTCGCATTTTTTGCCATATTTGGATATTTCTTTGCAAATGCTTCCATCCATTCTACTTGAATCTTTATAATTTCTTCCTGAATTGCAATTCTTTCTTTACTTCTTTCTGGAAGATGGTCTTTTATCTTTGCATATCGCTCAGCTGATGTGGATTCCATCATTCTAGCATACTTCTCCATAATAAGATTCCATCCTTTTCTATCTGCTTCCATTAAATCGCTGCAATAACTATTTAAAAGTTCCTTTGTCCACGCCAAATATTGGCTCTTTCTCATAAGAGAAAAGGTATTCCAGTCATCCTGACAATCGGCTCTTCCATCTTCATTTTTTACTTTATCAAACTGACTCCATTCCAATTGAATAATTCGTTCAATCAACTCTTCTTTTCTATCTGCCGCTTTAACTACAATTTCTTTACAATATTCATCTAAAAATAACTCTGTTCCATTGACAATTTTCTGCTGATTCAGTTCAGAAAGAATCAACGCTGCAATTTTTTCAAACGATACTACAATCGAATCAAGACAATTTCGTTCATAGGAATGATACACTCTTCCTTTCCATGCAGATGCTTGATTTTCCATAACTGCAATTTCATCTAATACTGATCCAAGTTCTGATAAAACTGGAAGATATTCCAAACCTTTTCGCATCCACTTATAATAAGGTGCATAAGTTTTACTAAGAATATAGGCAATTGACATAGCATGTTTCATCGCTTGTGCAACACAAATTTGGGCTGTAACAAAATCGTTTCTTGCCATCATTCTTGCATAATTATACTGCCCATTCTGAGAAAATTGGTGGATTTGATCCGCTAGCTTTAACATCCAAACTGATTCTGGATAATATGCCTTTATTTTTTCTCTTATAGCAGTAAAGATTCCCAGATCATCTCGAAAAACAGTTCCATTAACCGCAACAGCTAAATTTTGTTCAGGGATTTGCTTCCATTGTTCCTTACTGAGTTTCCATCCATTCTCTTTTAAGCATTCAAAATCCAATGGAATTCCTAGAATCTGTTCATAAAATACATCAATTGAAAAAACACCTTTTCTTCTAGAATCAGAAACCTTTCTTTTTCTTTGATATTCCTCATTAGAAGAATCATAAAATTCACTTTCATGTTCTAATACTAATTTTTCATATGCTTGACGGAGTTCATTTCCAATTTTTTCATAATCTTCCTTGCAAAGCCACATACAAAACCCAATTTCATAATCGTGATCTCCTGATATGACATCATCAAATCCAAAACAATCCGAACCTTGTCCTACAAGACCTACTGCAATCCTATTTTCATATTCAGGAAACTGTTCCCGTATGGAATTCTTTCCATATTGTTCATAAAAAGCTTTACATCGTTCCATATTATTGTGAAATTGTTTTCTATTTAAAAGTTCTTCTGATTTTTTGCATGCATCTTTATAGTTTTGTTCAATTCTTCTGTACGCATCCGTCTTTCCAACATGCCGTTCCAATTCTTTCATAGCTTTATTATAATATTGAACCGATTCTCTATAATTCTCTTTCATATAAAGAGCATCCCCCATGGCTGACAATGCTGCACTATAATGGAAATTTTGTCCCCCATCCTTCTCATAGCGATCCAATGCCTGTCTCAAATAATCCATTGCCCTATTATAAATTTGCTGAGATTCTTCCTCTGATTTATCGTTTTCTTCACAACTTATTCGCAGCAATGTTACTGCCAAATTTGTTCTAGTCGTCGCTTGTTCTATAATTGCCTCTGGGTACTGGTCCACAACTTGGAGAGCCTTTTGAAGCATTTTTTCTGCTCCTCTAAAATCTCCCATCTCTTGATACAAAAGACTCCAATTATTATATAAACTTGCATAATGAAATGAGCCAAAAGGAAGCTGATTCGTATAGATTTTTTCTACATATTGATAGTTCTTCATAGACTGTTCCAACCGTCCAAATGCTCGGTAAGCATTTGCTACATTTAAAAGTGTTGTAGCATACTCTACAGTTTTTTCCAGTTGTAACTCTTTCATCAGTTGAATAACTTGCTCACAATATCCAATACCTTTTTCTTTCTGGCCAGTATCTCTACAAAATCCCATGATTTCATTCAATAACGTGACAGCTGCAAAATATTCTTTTTGTTCATACGCTTCTTTTATTTTTACTGTCAAAAAGTTCTCGATTTCCTGTAAAGAATACTTACCAAACATCTGATCATATTCTATTAAAACTTGGTTAATATCCATTATTACCTCCTGCTTTTCATCTTATACCGTATATTATATCTCAATTACTACTCCTAAAAAACTGATTTATTTCTTGATATTGATTAATATTTCTTATGGCATTTATTAAAAAGCAAATTTTTTATATTGTGTCAGTAAATAGTTTCAAATACAGCCCTTCTTTTGGATAAACCAATTTAATAAAAATCTCTCCTCATTTCATTGACATTCTTACTATATATAATGTATGCTTGAACTGTTTCTATAACAATTATATTTACAAATAGGAGCATGAAATGGATAAAACAGAACGAGTCGAATTAACAACATTATGTTTAATCTATCAGGGAAACCAATTATTATTACAAGATAGGAAAAAAGAAGACTGGAAAGGTTATACATTTCCTGGCGGACATGTAAAACAGAATGAATCTATCATTGATGCGGTTATTCGAGAAGTAAAGGAAGAAACAGGTCTTACAATTTTCCACCCAAAACTCTGTGGAATAAAACAGTTTCCAATCGAAAATGGCCGATACCTAGTCTTTTTATTCAAAACAAATGAATTTGAAGGAACACTTTGTTCCTCTAATGAGGGGAAAATGGAATGGATTGACAGAAACCAGCTTTCCAGCTATGAAACAGTAGAAGACTTTGAAGAGTTATTGCATGTCATAGAAGATAATCAGTTAACTGAATTCCAATATACAATACATAATGATGATTGGAATATTAAAATAAAATAATGTTCCAATTAGATCCAAAAAACATTTTTAGTCTTTCTAATTTATTTTTAAATCTAAATATTAAGAGAGCAGCTGTATAGGTCAGACTGCTCTCTTAAAATAAATTCATTTAATCTTTATCATTTCCTTTGTCATTCACATTCTACAACCGCTGTCACAGCTGCTTAGAATAACCTCAAAAACCTAAGTTCTGTACCCATGCAACAATCTCATCCTTAGCATCTGCCACATCATTACGAGAAATTGTAAGACCATCTTCGCTTACTTGTGCATTTGGCTGAAGATTAGAGATTTCCCAAACTGTACCAGAAAATCCGCTTCCTCCATGAGGACAAAATGGAATAATCGTTTTTCCAGAAAGGTCATATTCTTCAAGAAATGAATACACTGCCATAGGCATATCTCCCCACCAGTTCGGATACCCCAAGAAAATCGTATCATATTGATCTATATTTTCGATATGTGTGGATAACTCTGGACGAGCATTTTCTTCTTGTTCTTCTGCTGCTTGATCTACAAGCGGTTCATGATCCAATAGATATGTCTTTGTTGTCTCAATTTGAAATAAATCTCCTTCAATTGTTTGTTGTATAATTGCTGCTATATATTCTACATTTTCCATAATCACTCCATCTTCTACCACAATACTCGCTCCTGAATTGGCATCGATTCCCTCTGTATCAACATCTTCTGGCATAGTAAAATAGGCAATTAGAAAACTGGCGTTTTGTGTTTTTTCATTTTCTTCTGCCACTGATGCATCCGCAGAAGCTTTTGTTATCTCTTCTGCATCAGATGAGACAGAATTTGTTGGTTCCGAAACATTTCCACATGCAGTGATTGTAGCTATAAGCACTAAAACCAATATCATAAAACTTATTTTTCTCATAAATTCTTTCCTTCTTATTTTTTAAAAGCATTCATTCAATATTTCCAAAATTTCCTCATGTGTCATCTTTTTATAACTTCCCAATGACAAATTACAAGAATTTGCAATTTCTTCAAGCATGGATTTGTCTTTCATTCCTAATTCCCGAAGTGTTGTAGGAAGTCCGATCTCTTTGATAAAATCTGCCAAAGCTTCTATCCCTGCAATTGCCAGTTCTTCTTTTGTTTTTCCTTCTGCGGATATTCCCCAAACATTTCTTGCAAAACGTGCAAATTTTTCTAATCCTGACTGGCAAATATGTCGGTAATATACGGGATGAATAACTGCCAGACCACATCCATGATTACAGTTTGTATAGGCTCCAAGTTGATGCTCTATTTGATGACATTCAAAATCCATTTTCTTTCCTAATTTAATAATTCGATTTTCTGCCATGGTAGAATCCCACATCAAATTGCTTCTTGCTGTGTAATCTTCTGGATTTACAATTGCAGTGCGCAGATTCTTAATGACATTCTTCATTAAAGCTTCTGAAATATCATCTGACACATTGTCTTCATCTGGTTCACTAAAATAAGTTTCCATAATATGAGAAAGGATATCAAAACTACCTGATATCATCTGTTTTTTTGGTACACTGAATGTATAGGTAGGGTCCATTAAAGCAAACTGAGCATTACATTGAGGATAATCTTTTCCAGTTTTTATTTTTAATGCTTCATTCGTAATTACTGCTCCACCGTTCATTTCACTGCCCGTTCCTGCCACTGTCACAATAACCCCCAAAGGAAGCGGTTCAAAATCAATCACACCTGACTTAGCCCAAAATCTCTCCCAAACATCTTCCTCACAGCGTGCTGCTAATGAAATCGCTTTACAGCAATCCATTACAGAACCACCACCAACCGCAAGAATTAAGGAAACGTCTTTTTCTTTTGCAAGTTTTGCGCCTTCCAATACCTTTTTATAGGTAGGGTTCGCCATAATTCCAGAAAATTCTACAATTTCCTTTCCAGCTTTTTGAAGCAATTCTGTTACTTCCTCATAAATTCCATTTTTTTGGATTGATCCACCGCCATAAGCTAACATGACTGTTTTTCCATACTTCTGAACAAGATGTGGAAGAAATTCTTGCACACATCTTTTTCCAAAATATACTTTTGTTCCATTTTCAAATATAAAATTATTCATATTATACCTCCATTCTTTCTAACTTAACCATTTTCTTTATTAATAGTATAAAAAAAGAAGACTTCTAACAGAAGTCTCCTTTTGTTCATCAGTATATACGGAATGGTTATAAGATTAAAATTTTTATCTCTCCATACATCCATCTCCAGCCATTAGCTTTGTCATTTCCTCTACTCGTTCTAATGGGAATGGAGGCAAACACAGAGGTTTCATAGCAATAGACATTAACTTCATAGGATTATCATCCCCAGCAACTCGATTTGAACTGAGTTTTCCACAACGGCGACAACGATGAATCATCGCCCATTCTCCATTCTTTCTTACCCATACCGCAACTGGTTCCATTATACCACCACAGTCGGACTCACGATCACCTGGTTCAATATCTACATGAAGACTGGATAGGCAATTTGGACAATGATTACGATGGTCACTGCCAGCTCCAGCAGATACAACTAATCGTCCACAAACTTTGCATATAAAACTGTCTGTACATGGATGTGTTTTATAGTATCCCTTTTCATATCGCTTTTTTTTATTTTCACGGTTCATTTCCATTATCTCCTCACACAATTAATCTAAACTTTCATGCCCGCTTTGCGGGCACCATCATGATATAAAAGTACATAATGTATCAGGACAATAAAAAAGATAACCCCCGAATGATGAGTTATCCAATCAATACGAAACACAGATTCTATTGCTCCCATTATCAACAAGCATTACAACTACAGTTCAGTACAGAGCCTGAACTATAATTAACCAAACGATTTAATTAAAATGATAATGAAACACTACACGATCTCCTAAGTAAGAGGTAGCCTGAGCAACTATTCGCAAAATAAGTACAACAAAGAAACCCATCATTTTCAGATGAAAATAAAATTTTATTGTCCTGTTACTTGCGAATGGCCGACATCAAGCCACCTCCCTTCTATCAATCTTTTTATACTATATCATATGAGATAAAATATGTAAAGAACCTTATTTAAAATTTCAACTTTTCTTTACTATCCCACCTAAAGTGATCTTCTTCATCGCAAAGACCAAGAACATCAATCCTTCCTTCTCGATCTACAATTCACTTAAATCACTGTATCATTCTTCAAAACCTCATTCAAATCACATTCTAAAATTTGTTTTCCTCCAATATAGTAGGCTAAAGATACAAATCCAACAATAACCAATGCAAATATGAAAATCGGAAGAACAGGAGCTTCTCTCCAAAATACCATCGGATCCAAATAACTTGCTGAAATCATCAACATCACAACTGCTGCTGTTAATGGCAATGTAATTAAAATCGGTCTACCTGCAATTACAAAGGCTTCAATAAAAAACATTTTTCGCATGTTAGCAGGCGTGAAACCAATGGACAAATATTGGGCAAATTCCCGTTTCCTCTGTCGTAAAAATCCCAATGTATTAGAAAATACATTTGCAATTCCTATAACAGCGAGTAAACCGCAAAAAGCACCTAGAATTATTTGGGAACCCTGTATCATCTCATCATTAGAACGTTTCTCTTGAATTCGATTTTCACTCTCCATATTGTAATTTTGTTCCAATACTTGGGATACTTCCGTTTCTATCCGACTTAATTCAGTCAAATTCGATCTATCTTGTGCTAAAATTCGGATATACATATTTGTTTCTTCACCATTCATCTGTTTTGATAGATTCTCCCACATAGATAACGGCATAAACTGTACGAGAGTATAATTATCATATTCTTCACGTAGTACTGGCGTCTCCTGTGTATAGGCTAGAATCGGAACATCAATGAGTGTTTGCTCCGTTGTATAGAGGGAAACTGTTTCTCTATCTTCTTTCACAAAAGGAATATATTGTTTGTTTCTAAAATTACTATTTAAATTATCCCAAATTCTATTTAGGACAATCGTTCCTTCCAAACTCGGTGATGCACCAATTTGTGAACAGTATTCTAAAAAACTTTCATCATCCATAATGATAATAGGAGAATTAATTCTATAATATTCTCCTTCTTTAACGATATCATCCCCTGCAATCGTTTCGATTCCTCCCAATGCCATCAATTCTTCACTTTGCCAATCTGCTGTCATCTGACTTATTTCTTCTGCTTTTTGATACAGCGTACTGTTTTGCACACCTGAGAGTTTCTTTACTTCATTTGTCCGATCAAATGCTGTAAGTTTTGTATTTTTGACAGTTACCATAATGTCCCAGGCATTTTGATATCGTTCAAAGTAGGTATATCTTGTACTAATTTGGGACAGCGTAAAAAAGCAAAGCATAATCGTAAATCCTAAAAATGACAATAACAATGAAATTGTAGAAATTCTTAACTGTTTTTTCCGTGCTTTCAATGCATTCCCTGCTAATTCTCCTTCTATTCCAAATATCCATGATAATACACGAGAATGCTTTCTTCTTTTGAGCTGAAAATCTCCTAAATTATGGATTGCTTCCAGTGGTGTTATTTTGCTTAACTTTCTTGCAGGTATCCATGCTGAAAAAAGCACCATTAAACTAGCAGAAAGAAATGTAACAAGAAATACTACTGGATGATACTGAAATACAGCTGGATGCCGCTCAGCCACATCCGCTGCAAAGAAATTGACTGCTTCTATAACAGCATAACTAATTCCAATTCCTAAAACACTTCCAAATAAAATTGGAAAAAAACAGAGTATCGCCGCTTCCTGAAGCAAACAGATACAAATTTGTTTCGGCGTAGCTCCAATACTGGAAAAAATGCCAAACTGGTGAATCCTTGCATTCATAGATATTTCAAAGGAATTTCGAATAATCAAAATTAAGGAAATCGAAACTACAATGAATACCGCTGCATAAAAAGGCAATAATAACGGTGGTGTTTCATCTTGTGGATCATTAATAAAATATCTAGATAATAACAAGGAATGATACTCGGCAGCACTTTCCTCAAGTTCAAGTTTTGTAATGATCTGTGGCATATCCTGATAAATGGTTCGAACATTCTGAAAATACACATCAATTACTGTTTCTTCATCCGATAAATCTTCATTGATAACGGCTTTCTCCACATTTGCAAACTGGCATATCACAGACAAATCATTCTCGTTTAAATTTCCAGTAATGCGTCCCTGCCAATCACCCTCCTCTAACTTAATTCGCTCCACTTCATAAACCCCAAAATTAAAAAAAAGACTACACAGCAAAGATAGAAATAACGTTGCAATCAGAGCTGATGCCATAATGGAAATACTCGCAGCACGATTATTTTTTATATAGCTTTTTGAATAATCTTTCCACATCGCTCTTACCTCCGCTTCTGATCATCTATAATTTTACCATCTTCAATCGTTACAATGCGGTCTGCTTCCAGAGCAATTTTCTCATCATGGGTAACAAGCAAAATGGTCTGTTTTAAGTTTCGATGAAATAATTGGAGCAGATCAATGATTTCTTTAGAGTTTCTTTGATCCAGATTTCCCGTTGGTTCATCCGCAAGCAAAATAGCAGGACGATAAATGAATGCTCTTGCAATTGCCACTCGTTGCTGTTGTCCGCCAGAAAGCTGATGAGGTAATGCTTTTAATTTGTCTTGAATTCCCAAGGTCCGAACAATCGCTTCATAATGTTTTTTCTCTGGTTTTCTCTTATCCAAAAGCAAAGGCATAACAATGTTTTTCTCTACTGTCAGTGTAGGAATTAAATTATAAAATTGATAAATCAGCCCAATTTTTCTTCTTCTAAAAATAGCTGCATCTGTAGCGTTCAATGTTCCAATATCCATTCCATCTACAATAACCGATCCACTTGTCGGCTTATCAACACTTCCTAAAATATGCAGCAGTGTAGATTTTCCAGAACCAGATGCTCCGACGATCGCCACAAATTCTCCTTTTTCCACAGAAAGATCAATTCCATTTAATGCTGTCACTTGGCTTTCGCCTTTTCCAAACACTTTCTGCACTCCATTGCATTTTAAAATTTCCATGCCAACCTCCTATGATTTCGTTTTTCTTATCATAGCAAAGTAAAGTGACATCTCAGTGACTGTACAAACGAATTTCAAAACAAGCTCCACCTGTTACTAAATTATTTGCACTAAGAATACCATTTTGCATTTCAATAATTTCTTTTGCAATCGAAAGTCCTATTCCTACACTGTCTTTCTTGGCGGATTTTCCACGATAAAACCGCTCAAATAAGTGCGGTATATCTTCTTTGAGAAACCCCTTTCCTTCATCCCAAATTTTTATTTGTACATATAATGGATTTTTCTCACAAGAGCAATGAACGGTCATTCCTTCTTCACTATGTTCCACACAGTTTTTCATTAAATTCATAATTGCTTCCATCGTCCACTCTAAATCTACAAAAACTTTCATTTCCTCCATTTCTGGAATATCAATCTTAACTCCCGACTGTTTTAATATCTGTTGTAAATTATCCGCCGCCAGCATAAGTAATGTAAATACATCCACAGAACTCCGATGAAACGAAAGCGTACCTGCATCAATCCGAGACAACAGCAACAATGCTTCTTCCAGATGCGTTAACCGACTCAACTGTTTTTTCATTTGAGAAATATATTCCAAAGAAGGATTGGCTTCCATCATCTGAACAGACAGAGAAAGGGTTGTAATCGGAGTTTTAAGTTGATGAGCAATATTCGCAAGATTATCTGCAAAATTATTTTTTGCAGCGATTGCAGCATCTCTCGTCTGATATAATGTTGTCACTGTTTTATAAATCTCATCCTGCAATTTTGAACAATCATCTTCGGACGCTTCCAAAAGAAGGCCTTGACTCCCTGTATTAATTTTTTCTAAATAATCCGTTAGCATTTTTATTTGAAGTATTGACCTTCTATGCCAATACCAAAATGCCAAAAAAAATAACAAACCACCTATAAGTAACCCAACTCCCACAGCTAGAAAAATAATTCCACCATCCTGACCAAAATCAGAAGCACGATAACCAAACGTCTGCAAGAAATTCTGCCGCCCTGATAGTGTCATTCCATCCGTTTCTTTTACCAACTCCAATATTGTTTGTTCCATATCTGGTCGTGCATGGATTACTTCCCCACAAAAGGTACCTAACAGTTCAAACCGCCTTTTCAAATGATAGTTATTTAACAATATAGCACTGAAAGAAGCAGTTATTAAGCTAACTGCCAAAATAAGTAAAACCATCCATGCCCTGTTTCGTTTCTCCGTCATATCACGTCCTCCATACGATAGCCAAAACTTCGAATCGTTTTTAGACAGGATGGCTGATTTAGTTTTTCTCTTAATCGTTTCATTGTAACGGTTAAAGTATTATCATTTACATAATTACCATTACAATCCCAGATTTGTTCCAACAACTGCTGCCTTGTAACGGTTTTCCCTTTATTTTCCATTAATAAGAGTAATAATTGATATTCTGCCTGACTCATTCTAATTTCTTTTTCTCCGCAACGAACTACCATCTTGCTTTTGTCAATCCGAATTTCTCCACAAGAAAGATAACGTTCTGATATACTACCTGTTCTGCGAAGCAAGGCACAGATTCGAGAATATAAAACCTCTAATTCAAATGGCTTCACAACATAATCGTCAGCACCATTCTGAAATCCATGAACAATATCCTGCGTATCATTTCTTACCGTCAAAAAAATAATGGGGATCTCTGGCCATCCAGAACGTATCCACTCGCAAAGAGTATCGCCTCTACCATCAGGCATATTCCAATCCAAAAGAATAATCCTTGGGACATGACGCTGTAACGCTTGTTTTACTGACACAACGGTTGAATGTATTGTAACATTACAATCTCTTTGTTCTAAATATTCTTTTACAATTTGGGCAATACCACTGTCATCTTCCACATAGTAAATATCAATCATCCCTACCTCCAATTTTCTGTGTTTCTTCACTGAATATAAAATCAACTTCTTTGCCTATATCTTTTTTCGATTATATCGCTTTCTCATCATACGTACAATAAGATTATGTTAATATAGATAAGTTTACTCTATCAAAATGGCACCATTTTATTACTATTTTCGTTCAATTTCAAGATCGTGTAGATATGGCAAAATCATTATTCGGGATTCTTCCATCCGATTAATCAAACAAAAACAATACTAGGAAGCATTGGGAGAAATAGCTTAAAGATTTCGTGAAGAAAAAGTGTAAAGAGATATTGGCAATATCACTTATGCGGCGATATATTACCTAATCACTTTTATAACTTTTTAATTTCGAGTTATAAAACTACATATAGGACAGAGTATCCATTTCGTAACTTCCATATCTATGCTCCCTCATTCAAGCATTTGATTTTTCGGGCAATTTCCTCAATGACCTGTATAAAACATTTATCACTCTTACCCGTTGGATCAGGAAGTCCCCAGTCATCATCGAAAGCTCTGCCGATATAGGGACAGCCAACATCACACCCCATTGAAATGGCAATATCGGGCGTGGGGATTTTATCAATCGTCTTGCTATACTGGCTTTGCTCCATATCTATCCCATAAAGCTGTTTCATAAGCCGCACAGCATCCTGATTGATTTGTGGTTTTGTTTCTGTTCCGGCAGAATAAAAATCAAACTTATCTCCCGCCAAATGTTTTCCAAGTGCTTCTGCAATCTGACTGCGGCAGGAGTTATGCACACAAATAAAGGCTACCTTTTTCTTATCCATCGTTAAAACCCCAGCTTGTGTAGCAGAGCAACTACATCAGCGGCTTTCAAAACCTTACCCATAGCAACAACCTTTTCGTTGACAACAAGGGCAGGCATACTCATAACGCCATATTCCATTACTTTCTGCATATCGGTGATGTATTCGACCTCTACGGACAGTCCCATATCCTTTACCGCCTGTTTGGCATTCTCATACTGCTCGTGGCAGGATTTGCAACCTGCCCCTAACACCTTGATACAGCAGATTTCGCCCTCTTTCAAATCGGGGCAGCAATCGTTTGTAATGCTTTCTGCTTTATTGGCAGAACAACTGCAACTACAAGCTGGGGCGGTTGTTTTCTTTTCTTCTTCCTTTTTCTTTCCAAAGTTGAACAATGCCATAATAATAACCTCCTAAAATTAAATAATTAAATATTGTATTGCGTTGAAAAGATAGCCTACAATAATAATACCAGTAGCACATATTCCAATGAAAATACCGAGCAGTTTAGGCTTAACTGCCTTGCGAAGCATAATCATTGAAGGGAGCGAGAGCGTCGTAACGCCCATCATAAAGGAAAGGACAACGCCGAGCAAAGCACCTTTTGCAAGCAGGGCTTCCGCAATCGGGATTGTACCGAAAATATCCGCATACATCGGAATACCGACTATCGTAGCAAGAATTACACCGAACGGATTATTTTCACCAAGTACTTTGACAATAAATTCTTCAGGAATCCAGTTATGAATAAAAGCACCAATACCTACGCCAATCAGAACATAAGGAGCAACCTTTTTGGCAGTTTCAACGACCTGTTCCCATGCAAATTTCATACGGTCTTTGAAATGCAGCTCTTCTTGTGGAACATCAATCGAGTGACCGTTTCGGATATATTCTTCCACTTGATTATCGAGGTGTAATTTTTCGATTAGAGTTCCACCTATTACAGCAATAACTAAACCGAGTATTACATATAAAACAGCAACTTTCCAACCGAAAATACTCATTAGTAAGACAAGGCTTCCGAGGTCAACCATCGGCGAAGAAATCAAAAAGGAAAATGTAACGCCAAGTGGCAAGCCTGCGCTTGTAAATCCGATAAACAGCGGAATAGAGGAACACGAGCAAAACGGTGTTACCGTACCGAGCAGGGCTGCGATGATATTCGCGCATATTCCGTGAAATCTGCCGAGTATCTTTTTTGTTCTTTCGGGCGGGAAATAACTTTGAATATACGAGATAATCAAAATCAAAACGCCGAGCAGTACCATAATTTTTACGGTATCATAGATGAAAAACTGAATACTCGCTCCTATTTTGCCCGCAGTATCTAAACCACAAACGTTCAAAATTGTTTCAATGAGGCGATTCAGCCAGTTCATACCGAGGACTTCATTTTGAAAAAAGTCCCAAATTGTTTTTAGTGTCTCCATAAAAGCCCTTTCATATAGTTATATTGAAATATGTCGATTTATTGTCCCGAATATAAGCCGTGCGGAAAAGCAATCAATAAACTTCCTCACTTTTCACAGCACGACTTGTTTTCGCTTTCAACATCAAGTGTTGTCAACTGCCGCAAACATTCTTTTGCCTGCTCCACACCTTTTTCTGAAATAGAATAGTGTGTCCATTTTCCCTCTTTGCGCCCGACAACTATTTCCGAGTCACAAAGAATTTTCATATGGTGGGAAAGCGTAGGCTGTGTGACATTGATTTCTTCCAACAGCTTGCAGGCGCATTTTTCACCTGAACGCAGCAGTTTTATAATCCTAATGCGGTTTTCATCACAAAACGCTTTGAAAATTGCCGCAATTCTTTTTTCATCCATTTCTCTCAATCACCTCCCATAGATAAATGTCTATATTTTATTATATACAACACATAGAAAAATGTCAATATATTTTTTGATTTAAGTGAAACAGCGGTAGGAAAACTAATTCCTACCGCTATCTGCTTATGCAAAGATGATTTCCTTTTCCACAATCTCCTTTGCACACGCTCGTATGTTATTCATTCTCTGTGTCCATTCTAAAACTGTTGTGATACCTTGCGCCCGTTTCATCTGCTCTGTCAGCCTTTCCATACGCTCCTGTGCTTGTTTCTCTATATCGGCAAGGTAAGTGCTCAGCTTGCCGCTTGTAAGTAGCGTTGTGTAGGTGCTTCTGCGCTATTCTTTCAGATACCGCAAGTGCCGCTGTCCCCACAAACCGATAGGCTGTTCTTTTTCGGCTGGTAAGATAAGACAAGGAATATAATAATCTCCTTGCAGTTCATACCACAGACCATTTTTATCATCGTAAATATACTTGTCCATTGAAAAATCCTCCGTTATAATATATTCGCACATACATCACAGTTCTCCGATTGCCACACTCTGTTATATCTTGTTATGAGATTTTCTTGCCCTTATATTTGCCCTTATGAGCAATGAGGGAAAGAATAAACTTGTGTGTGACCGTATAAAGAGATAAGGCGAACATATTGCGATAAATCCTTTGTTTTCAAGGCTTTTGGAGGATTTTATTAAAACACTGTAACCTCTGTTGAGAGGTCATAATTTACTGATATTCAAATTCAAATTTGTACTTTTCAATTACTCTTTATAAATCATATCATCTTCATTTATTTCTATGACAGTGGTACTGCTATCGGTTGAAAAACTTTCAAATACTGACATACCAAATATCGCCAAAAGAATATTAAAAAGCACAATTACCAATAAGATAATCCCGACAACTTTCCAAATCTTTTTACTGCGTCTATTTTTTATTGCTAACTGCTCACTGATTTTTGCAAGTTGTTCTGCAACTGCGTCTTTATCAACCTCGTCAGTTATTGTACCACCAAGTAAAACACTTACTTTGGTATCCAACACCTCAGCTATCTTAGAAAGAACGTCTGCATCTGGAACTGATAATCCCTTTTCCCATTTACTTACTGTTTGTCTTACAACATTCAGTTTTATTGCCAGTTCCTCCTGAGTATATCCTTTTGCTTTTCGCATTGTTTTTAAGTTTTCATTGAACATATTCATGTCCTCCTTATGTTTGATGATAATAGCCTACATAAATATGCCCGTTGCCTCAAGCAATGCATATTAACATTATGGTTGCAGCTCTTTTACAAGCAGATAAATTCAACTTTGTAGCTCTATTTTTCTTTGTGAAATATATTCATAACACCAGCTAAGATAAAAAATACTCCTATTAGTCCGCTCCCTATTCTCCATGTATTTCCATGCATAAAGATTAGAAAATGTGGTGGTTGAAAAGCAAAGTAAAGAAGGGTAATACCTAATATCAACATTAAAACAATACCTATAATTCGTCCTGTTTTATTCATTATATTCACCTCGTAAATTCAAATTTGTTACTCTATGTATTCTATCCCTTCAAATTCTCCAAAACAGACGGATTATTTTCGAGAATCGCCCCAACAGTCGGGCAGGTTTCTAATTCCAGATAGTCGCCGGAAGTGGAAACGCTTTTTTTCAATGCACATTTGCGAATTTCAAACATATGCTCGCAAAATACCGTTTTCAGTCCATTCACACGAAAGCCCTCGTAGTTAATATGTTCCGGCAGAATAGGGGCGTTATTTAACTCTGCCCATAATTTTGCTGTTCTACTCTTTTTTCAAAAACAACGAAAAAACACTCCCATTCTCATTAGAAGTAACCTTAACATATCCGCTTTGCTTATTGATAATATCACGGGTTAGATACAGCCCGATTCCTACACCGTCAATACCGGCAGAGTATTTTCCCCTATAAAAGCGTCCAAAAATCTTTGCCTGTTCTTCTTCGGGTATTCCGATCCCGTTGTCGGATATATCCAGCCGCAGATAGGACGAGTACTCGGTGATTTTTAAGTCAACAACGCCACCGCTTGGCGTGTATTTCACAGCGTTATCAAGCACATTGGTAATGGCTTCTGCTGTCCAGTTGAAATCGAGCAACGCTTCAAAATTCTGTTCGCAGTCAAAAGTAATCGTTATCTTTTTCTCTTTTGCTTTGGCATAGACGGTTTTTACCACTTGCAGGATAATATCATTCAAACTATTTCTTTCGGGCTTCAAACTGATAATGCCGCTTTCCAAACGAGACATTTTAATCAGGCTGTTTGTTAAAAAGGTCAGCTTTTCAAGAGAAGTCTGCAAAGTGGCAATGTATTCGCTGCGTTCCTCATCGGATATTTCTTCATCATCAAGTAACTGTGCAAAGGTGTTCGCCGCCGCCACGGGCGTTTTGATTTGATGGGAAATATCGGAAATCAGCGTCTTGATCTGCTCTTTTTCCTGCGCCAGCATTTGATTCTGCGCTGTTAAAATATTGCGGAGCTTCAAAAGCTGGTGTTGCAAGCGGGCAGTTAGCGTGTCCTTGTTTTCTGAAAAAACAATCCGTTCCTGTTGCTCCACCAAAGCCTCAATGAGCAGCGTGATCTGCTCTAACAAATCATCATGGTATCGGTTGTGCAGGAAATCGAACAAAAACAAAAAGCCGCATAAAATCACAAAGGCACAAATGACAAAAAGCATAAGGGCAGAAGTGCTTTCCATAAAAAACACAGCACCAATAGATACAGCCGCTATGACAGTACCTACAATCAAAATCAATTTCCTATAAACTCCAAAATGCTTCATAGTCATTCTCCAAAGGTATAACCCATACCAAAAACAGTCACAATGTATTCCTGCTTATCATCGTTCAGTTTCTGCCGCAACCGCTTAATATTCACACGCACTGTATTCTCGTCAACAAAGTTCCCATCTATATCCCAAAGCTGTTCCAAAAGCATTGCTTTCGTCACAATCCTGCCTTTGTTCTCTATTAAATAGCGGAGCAGCTTGTATTCCGTTGAGGTAAGGTGTACTTTTTCTCCATTCATCAAAACAAGGCGTTTATCGGTATCTACTTCCAAATTCTTATACCGTATTCGTGTATTGTCACCGATTGTCCGCTTCAGAATAGCCTGTACTTTCTTCCGCAAGACTTCAATCGAAAAGGGCTTGGGAATATAGTCATCACACCCAACACCGAATCCCTCCAGCATATCCTGCTCTGTATCATTGGCAGTCAAAAACAGTACCGGAGTTTCAGCAGTTTCCCTAATCCTTTTACAAAATTCCATTCCGTTTCCATCTGGCAGATTGATGTCCAGCAAAAACAGATCGTACTTTTGGCTTTTATATTTCTGCAAAGCTTCCATATAGCCATAAACGGCTGAAACGGTATGCTCGTCCTTCTCAAGAGCAATGGAAATCCCTTTGCTCAAAATCTTATCATCTTCCAGTAAAAAGATATTTGCCATAACCGCAAAGAACACCACCTTTCCTCAATGTGTAGCATTACAGGGGCAGACGTAGCAGTGCTGCACCTGCCCCGCAATTTATTTAGTTTTCAAAATTGTGCAGCCGTTCAATGACCGTTTCTTTAGAAGTCGCCTTGTAGACAATCGCCGGAACACTTAGGCAAATCACAAAAATTGCTGCAATCAAGCAGACTACCAGCGAAACAGGGTACTCAAACTTCGCATAGTTTGCGATACTTGGCACTGCGTTTGCCACCAGCAGGAGAAAGGCATTACCCAAAGTCATAATCAGCAAAGTAGAGATAAGAGCATAGATACCGCCTTCCAAAGTCAGTATCTTTCGGATCTGCTTCTTCGTTGTACCAATACTTTCCATAACAGCAAACTCATTTTTCCTCGCAATGACGCCGGTAAGCATAACATTCACGAAGTTGATTAAGCCAAGCACAATAAGCAGCATTGCCGCACCATTTCCTAACAGATTGATCGAGTAAAACATTTGGTTAAATATTTCCAGTTCACCAACATTGCTGTTAAATTCCCACTCTGATGTTGTCAATGTGCTGTTCACCGATTGAAGTTCACGATCAATTCGTTCTAACTCACTCATATCCCTAATATCTACACCGATACCGGAAATAATCGCCTCTTGCGTTAAGCGTTCCATACCGGCTTCACTGACAAATATAACATTGGGCACGATCTCAATGTCTTTACGCCGGTCTATCTTATCAGAAAGGGTGTTCGAATAGTCATCAAAGGTGAAAGCTACACCAATGGGAAAATCTATTGGCTTACCGTCTGTACTGTCAGCAGTCAGCGTCAGCGTTTTCCCGACTAATCTGGCATTCGGAGCAAACTGCTCGTTATCCATTCCCACAATCGCAATTTCTCCACGCCGAAATGATTCTATATCAATCGGCGTATCATGATTTTGATTGTATTCTTCCAACGCATTGTAATCAACAAGCGTTGTAATATAACAACCATATTCACCGGCGTTGACATATTCTCTTAACTCAGCAACCGTCTGTTCATAGGATTTTCCTTTTGCCATATAGGAGCTGTCCTCATATTTTATCCGCATAAATTCTTCTAATGTGGCTTCATCAAAGTCAATGGCAGCCCAAATGGTTTTTCCAACCGTTACACTCTCAATACCGTCAATGTTCTCAATCTGTTCCACAAAATGCTCATCAAACTGCGGAATTTCTTTTGTGTCACGCTCATATTGCGTAAATTGGGTATCAATGTACTCAAAGTTGTAATCGAAATATTCCTCAAGATAATTTTCGCCTTTGATACTTCTGACCACTCCGTTTACGCCTAAGATCACGGTAATTCCCATAAACAGAGACAGAAATACAAGGATTGCCCGCTTCCTATCACGGAAAACATTATGGAACGCCATTACAGACAGCTTGCCACCATTGGTTGAGTTCCTGCTTTTCTTTTTCGAGGGTGCGAAATTTTGGTATCTTAGAGCTTCTACCGGAGAAATCTTCGCTGCCTTTTTTGCAGGAGCATTGCACGCAATCCAAACTGTTATGGCAGAAAAGATAATGGATAGGATATAAATGGACGGGTGGAAAAATACCTCAGTGTCCATAACCGATTTCCCTTGTGCAAACCCTTGCTGCAAAAACAGTGGAACAATTCCGAACGATACTGCTGTGGCTAATATGATACCAACAGGGATTCCGATACAGGCAAATTTAAGTGCCTGCCTTTTTACAAGCGTTTTGATTTGTGCCTGTGTCGTACCAATGGTTTTCATCAGGCCATAAAAACGGGTGTCCTTTGAAATGGAAATATACAGGACATTATAAATCAGCAGATAGCCGCTGCCGATGATGAACAATACCAAGAAAATTACCATTGCAATCACAGAGCCATTTGAAGAACTCATAGAAACCGCACCGTTAAAGGATTGATTTTCATTTAACTGCACATCGTCCTGAATACGCCAAAAATCATCCGGCATTTTGTTTAGGGAAAGAGAAAGAACACCGTCCTCCTGTAAGGTGTATCCTGCATTTTTGCAATAGCTTTCCGACACGAAGCCCATTCCCACACCTGTATAGGAATGAAACCAGCCTCCTAAAGTAAATGTTCTTTCCTGCTGACCGTTCTTATCATAATAGGACAGAGGGATTTCCATTTGGAGCGTTGGATCAGTAATACCGAGCTGTTCAAGGGCGTCCTCAGACAGCATAATTTCACTTTCCTGCGTGGGATAGGAGCCATTGATATTGCTGATTGCGCCCTGATAGTGGTTTCCCCATTCAGTGGTGTCGTAATATTGGAGCGCAATGGAAAGTTCACGCCCTTCGTCATTCTTCTCGGCGACCGAGCCGACCATATACTGCGTACCAATCGTTTTCACATAATCTAAAGATTTGATTTGCTGTTCCTGCTCAGTCGTAGGCAATGCAAGGGAAACATCGGCGCTTGTGCCTGCGGTACGCACCTGCATTAGCTTCATATTCTCCATATAGTTAATGCCCAAGCTGAAAACAGTGGTAATCATAAAAGTGGTAAGAATGATTGCAAACACCGCAAACAGGTTGCGGGTGCGATTTGCTTTCATCATTCCTTTTTCAACTTTTTTAATTGCCCCTTTGTTTCGGTTAGCGTGCATACTTAACACCTCCCGAAACAACTTTACCGTCTTCGATTCGGATTATCCGATCAGCCATCTGTGCAATTTCCTCGTTGTGGGTAATCATAATTGTGGTCTGATGGAACTGCTTACTGATAGCCTGCATAAGCAGAATCACATCCATACTCGTTTTGGAATCCAAATTTCCGGTCGGCTCATCAGCAAGGATAATAGCGGGCTTGGTAGCCAATGCACGGGCAATCGCTACACGCTGTTGCTGACCACCGGACAGGTTATTCGGCATATTTTTGAGTTTCTTTTCTAAACCGAGCGTGTGGATAATCTGCCTGACAAACTCTGTGTCTGCTTTGCCTCCGTCAATCTCAATGGGGTACACAATATTTTCGTACACATTGAGGACGGGGAGCAGATTGTAATTTTGAAAAACAAAGCCAATATTCCTACGCCGGAAAATGGTTAATTCCTCGTCTTTCATTTTCAAAAGTTCTTTTCCACGAATCGTTACGCTTCCGGAAGTCGGGCGGTCTAATCCGCCGATCATATTGAGCAGTGTGGACTTACCGCTGCCGGAAGTACCGACAACAGCGACAAATTCCCCTTCTTCTACAGAAATAGATGCACCATCCAAAGCGTGGACTTCATTTTCTCCGCTTCCATATATCTTTCGTAAATCCTTTGTCTCAAGTATCACCATATCTAAAACCTCCAAATTTGTTTTGTGATTTTAGTATAGCAGACACTTCTTACAATCTCATTACAGTCCATACTAAAAATCAATCCAACATTATTCTTTCTTATTGTTCACATATCGTACAGTCATTTTCGACATCAGCTTGCCCACTTTGATTAGGCATAAATAACAGATGAGAGTCTGAAGTTTTTGACCGAGGCTATGGCATATAATAAAGTAGTTGGAAAAAATATGTTTTGCAATTCCATATCCGACTTTTTGTGGATCTGCCATAAATTCTTTCGGCACTGGCAGAGGCGCAGCCGATTTTGTGCAGGTTAATGGCGGGTGGATAATGTGAAAAGAAATACCGTCTGAAGCATATTCAATGTTCAGGCATTTCGCCATAACCATTATCCTCCTTCATATGACTATTATATAACATTTATTAAAAATGGTCATGTTTATTTTGTACTATTTATATTCTAGCACCACTACTCTTAACCGTAGCTGTCCACTCGTGACCGCATTTACCTTTCCAAATGACTTTTTTGTGTGAGCCTACCGTCACCATTGTCAGCTTTAGTGGATTATTCTTACTTGACCATTCGGTAGCCAGTTCCAACTTCAGCGTTGCTAAATCATTGATACCTTCCACGACTCTTGCTCCTGAACAGATCGGGCATTTCTCGTCGCTTGAACGAGCCTTAATGCTGGTCTGCCATTCGTGACCGCAAACTCCTATCCATCAAACTATTTTGTTTGATCCGTATGTAATCTTATCCGGCGTAAGCGGCAAATTCCTCCCCGACTATTCCGCAACAAGCTCAGGGTGTACCTCTGATAAAAGATTGCTCATACTCACTCCCCTCTTTCTTCTGTGATTACATTATATTGGGAGAGGGGATTTTTCGTAGTTTGCGAATATCCCCACAAATGAAAAAAGACCCTGAAAGAGGTTACTCTCCCAAGGTCTAAATTCAAAATTATGCGATTTTTTTGCCTCTGCACACTTTCCTGCACCAAATGATGTAAAAGTGTACTTTTAGGGCTTTTTCCGACTATGAAGTACATCTCGTTTTAACACCTAAAACGGTACATCTTAGTAGAGCTTTGCACCTGCCGGAATCCGATCATCCACCATCAGAAGATTTAAACCTTCATGGCCATCCTCCTCATGTACCGCTGAGATCAGCATACCTTCAGAATCAATACCCATCATTTTGCGAGGCGGCAGATTTACGATGGCGATTGCGGTCTTTCCAATCAGCTCTTCTGGCTCATAATATTCATGAATACCACTTAAAATCACACGATCTTTGCGAACACCGTCATCTAGAGTGAATTTTAAAAGCTTCTTACTCTTCGGTACAGCTTCACATGCAAGGATCTTGACTGCACGGTAATCTGACTTGCTGAACGTGTCAAAGTCAATCATTTCTTCAAAGAGCGGTTCGATCTTTACATTCGAAAAATCAATCGTTTCAACTGGTTTTTCCTCTGCTTTTACTTTTACGGCAGCTGCTTTTTCAGCTTGCGCTGCATTGTTTGCCTCATTCTTTGAAGCGCCTTGTGACTTCATTGTTGGGAATAATAATACGTCTCTAATTGCCGCTGAGTCAGTCAGCATCATAACCATACGGTCGATGCCGAATCCGATTCCGCCTGTTGGAGGCATACCATACTCTAACGCATTTAAGAAATCTTCATCCATAGAATTGGCTTCTTCATCTCCTGCTGCTTTCATTTCTTCTTGTGCTAAGAAACGTTCTCTTTGATCCAATGGATCATTTAATTCAGAATAAGCATTTGCCATTTCTGCACCCATAATGAATAATTCAAATCGTTCGGTATAATCTGGATTTTCTGGCTTTTTCTTTGTCAGAGGTGAGATTTCGATTGGATGATCCATTACAAATGTAGGTTGTATCAAATGTTCCTCTACAAATTCTTCAAATAACAGGTTTAAAATATCGCCTTTCTTATGTCTTGCTTCATACTGGATATGATGTGCGTCTGCAATTGCTTTTGCTTCTTCATCTGTTTTTACTGTGGAGAAATCAATTCCAGCATATTTTTTCACTGCGTCTATCATTGTAATACGCTCGAATGGTTTTCCAAGCTCCAGTTCTACGCCTTTATATGTTACAGTCGTAGTACCAAGCACTTTTTGTGCTACCGTACGATATAAGTTTTCTGTCAGATCCATCATACCGTGATAATCAGTATATGCTTGATATAACTCCATTAATGTAAACTCAGGGTTATGTCTTGTATCCAGACCTTCATTACGGAATACACGTCCAATTTCATAGACACGTTCCATACCTCCAACAATTAATCTCTTTAAGTATAATTCCAAAGAAATACGCAGGTTTATGTCTTCATCCAATGCATTATAATGGGTGGTAAATGGTCTTGCTGCTGCACCACCTGCATTGGCTACTAAAATTGGAGTTTCCACTTCCATAAATCCCTGCTCATCTAAGAAATTACGGATTTCACGGATGATTTTCGAACGTTTGATAAATGTATCTTTGGATTCTGGATTTACCATTAAATCTACATATCTTTGGCGATATCTCAAATCGGTGTTAGTCAGACCATGATACTTTTCTGGCATAATCTGTAAACTCTTGGAAAGGAGTGTTACTTCTGCTGCATGAATGGAAATTTCTCCAGTCTTTGTGCGGAATACTTCTCCCTTAATACCTACGATATCACCGATATCCATCTTTTTAAATGCTTTATAAGGGTCCTCTCCAATTGCATCTCTTGCAACATAAACTTGGATGTTTCCCTTTAAATCCTGTACATTACAGAAGGATGCTTTACCCATAACTCGTTTGCTCATCATACGACCTGCGATTGATACGGATTTTCCTTCTAATGTCTCAAAATTATCTTTAATATCAGCAGTATGTGCTGTTACGTCATATTTTGTAATCTGAAATGGATCATTGCCATTGGCCTGTAATTCAGCCAGCTTTTCCCGACGTACTTTTAACAACTGATGAACGTCTGGTTCTTGCTTTTGGTTCTGTCCTGCCATCTTTCTTCCAACCTTCCTAATTTTATTATATGGTTCTAACGATTAACCACGTGTAATATTGAGTACTTTATATTCTACTTCGCCGTCTGGCAATTCTACTTTCACAACATCTCCTTTTTGCTTGCCCATTAAGGCTCTTCCAACTGGAGATTCATTGGAAATCTTAAATGCCAAACTATTTGCTTCTGTAGAACCAACAATGGAGAACTCTAATTCTTCTTCGTACTCAAAATCATATACCGTTACACGGCATCCTACATTAATTTTATCCAGATCAATCTCATCTTCTACAACGACTTCCGCATTTTTCAAGATCTTTTCCAGTTCTTCGATACGTGCTTCAATATCTCTTTGCTCGTCTTTCGCAGCATCGTATTCTGCATTTTCGGATAAATCCCCCTGTTCACGGGCTTCTTTGATTTTTTGTGCAACTTCTTTACGTTTTACAACTTTTAAATCATGTAATTCATCTTCCAGACGTTTCAGACCTGCATAAGTTAAAATGTTTTTCTTATCAGCCATTGTTCGTTCCTCCATTTTCTCTTGGCCATATTGGGTTTTCATCTTAACTCGACATTTCGATACTGTGATTCACCCTAGCCAACATTCATATTATTATAGACGAAAGGAAAATTTCTGTCAATATTCTATCTTCATTTTCTCCGTCCTTTTTCATGCAATCAATTTTTTATATACACCGCAAAATTGTTTCCAATTGCTCTAACGATTCGATTTCATTCGATGCCCGCCGAATTGCTGCGGAATGAGGCATTCCAGCCGTGTACCAAGCAACATGTTTTCGCATCTGACGAATTCCCATATACTCTCCTGAGAATTCAATCTGCATTTGTCCATGTCGCAGAATCATCTGAATAACTTCTTCCCAAGATGGCCGTTCTGGAACCGTACCTGTTTCTAAAAACTGCTTTATCTCCCGAAAAATCCATGGATTTCCTCTTGCAGCCCTTGCAACCATAATTCCATCACATCCCGTCTCTTCCATCATTCGTTTGGCATCCGCTGCACAGACAATATCTCCATTCCCAATGACTGGAATAGAAACAGCTTCTTTTACTTGACGTATGATCTCCCAATCTGCTTTACCACTATAATATTGCTCTCTTGTGCGTCCATGAACTGCAATTGCAGATACCCCACTCGCTTCTGCGGCTTTGGCAAACTCCACTGCATTCACCGTACTCTCTGTAAATCCTTTTCGGAATTTTACTGTAACTGGCTTTTTTACTGTTTTTACTAGCTCTGTTAGGATTTCAGCCGCTAATTTTGGGTTTTTCATTAACGCAGAACCTTCTCCATTATTTACTACTTTTGGAACAGGGCATCCCATATTGACATCAAAAATATCATAAGGTCCCTCTTCCAACTGTTTTGCCATTTCGGCAATCAGTTTCGGATCAGAGCCGAACAACTGCACTGCAATTGGGTGCTCCGTTTTATCCACTTCTAGTAACGGCTTTGTATTTTTATTTTTATAATAAATCGCTTTTGCACTAACCATTTCAGTATATAACAGTTCACATCCCATCTCTTTACAGAGAACTCGGTAGGGAAGATCTGTCACTCCTGCCATTGGTCCTAATGCAATTCCATGTTTTAATGTAATTGTTCCAATTTTTAATTCTGCCATAAATTTCTCAATCTATCCTAATTATTTTTGATATCTGGAACTTCTTTGAGGAAAAATACTTTATAATACATTTCCAAAGATTCTAGCAGTTCCATTTTCGTCTGCTGCATCTGTTTTATTTTTAATCCTGCACTGATATCATCATAATAATAATCCATATCATCTGCAATGGAACGGAAAATTAATGTTCCATCTGGTTCAAATTCCATTGTAAGAATTCCACCTACTTCTTCTGTATAAAGCACACACATAATTTGCAGTTCTTCTTTAATCGTTTGAGGAAGAGACTGAAATTGTTGATTCAGATAATATTTTTGTTCATAAGAATTTGCTCCACAGAGCACAACATTTTCTTCTTGTTTACTCATATTGTATACCCATAAATACCTCTGACGGATACTTCACCTGACCGTACCGTATGCATCTGTCCTGCTTCATCTACTACCAGAAGTTCTCCTTTTTCATTAATTCCACAGCTTGTTCCAATATACTCTTTATCTGGAGAGAGCACCCGAACCATTCGATTATAATTCACAAGCTGTTTTTCATAAATCTGTTTTAAATTTGTAAAGTCTTGTGTCTGCATAAAAATCTCATAATACTCCTCCATTGACTGTATTACTTTTGCAGCCAATTGCACTCGTGACTGTTTTTTTCCAGTTTCTAAAAATAGAGATGTGGCAGTCTGTTTTAGTTCTTGTGGAAAGGAAGTCATATTACAGTTAATTCCAATTCCAACCACTACATATCGAATCCCATGCATATCCGCACTCATTTCTGTTAAGATTCCACATAATTTCCGACCGTTTGCCACAATATCATTTGGCCATTTAATTTGAACAAAGCTCCCAGTCACTGCCGTTATTGCATCAGTCACAGCAAGTGCTGCTAATAATGTAAGCAGCGATGCCTTTTCAGGCTCTATTTGAGGCCGCAAAAGCAATGTCATATAAATTGCCTGTCCTTTCGGAGAATTCCATGTTCTTCCTAATCTCCCCTTTCCCAAACACTGCTCTTCAGCGATTACTAGCGTACCGTGCTTCGCTCCGTTTTTACCCAAACGCTTTGCCTCATCATTTGTAGAGTCAATCCTGTCATAATATTTCACACAACAACCAGCCCATTTATTTGTTGTATTTTCTTTTATATATTTGGAAAGTATTTTAAGGCAATATCCCTGTTCGGATATTGCCTCATCCAGTTGGTTCATTCTTCTATCAACTCCAATTCGTAATTGCACTTGTTACTGTTAAAACAGCAAAAATTATTCCTCCACCTATAAAAATAGCTCCTTCAATACAATAATATGGACGATTTCTATGACAATTCCACCAGTAAATTCCCTCATTAAATAACATTAAACTTGCACAAAGAAACACTGCAAAATATGCATAGTAGCTTTCTTTTGGAGACCAAAGTGACAATATAGTAAAAGCAATTACCAGTATCCCATACATAATATGAAAAAGATCATGTCCATGATTTGTCCTTCGTTCTTTCACAACTCCCTCCTAAATACCATATCTATCACAGTATAAATTTAGAGATTATAAAGTTGCTGCCATTACTGCTTTAATTGTATGCATACGATTTTCTGCTTCATCAAATACAACCGACTGTTCACTTTCAAATACTTCATCGGTTACTTCCATTTCTGTAATGCCAAACTTTTCTCCCATTTGCTTTCCGATTTTTGTTTTGAGGTCATGGAATGCTGGCAAACAATGCATAAAGATTGCTTTTGATCCAGCGTTCTCCATTACTTTTTTATTTACTTGATATGGAGATAACGCTTGAATACGTTCTTCCCATACTTCATCAGGTTCTCCCATGGATACCCATACATCAGTATAGATTACATCTGCATCTTTTGTACCGCTTTCTACATCTGATGTTAATGTGATACTTCCTCCTGTTTCCTGTGCAATCTGTTCACATGTATGAACTAATTTTTCTTCTGGAAAATAAGCTTCTGGCGCACATGCTACAAAATGCATTCCCATTTTTGCACACGCTACCATCAATGAATTACCCATATTATAGCGAGCATCTCCCATATAAACAAGGCGAACTCCTTTTAAATGTCCTAAATGTTCTTGAATCGTAAGCAAATCTGCAAGCATCTGAGTTGGATGAAATTCATTTGTCAACCCATTCCATACTGGAACTCCTGCATATTTTGCTAACTCTTCCACAATTTCCTGACCAAAGCCACGATATTCAATCCCTTCATACATACGACCTAATACTCTAGCCGTATCTGCAATGCTTTCTTTTTTACCAATTTGAGAACCACTCGGATCTAAATAAGTCACTCCTATTCCCAAGTCTGAAGCTGCCACTTCAAAAGAACATCTTGTTCTTGTACTTGTTTTTTCAAAGATTAATGCAATATTTTTTCCATGAAATGTATCAACTGGAATACCCGCTTTTTTCTTTGCTTTTAATTCAGCTGCAAGTTGAAGTAAATATTCAATTTCTTCTGTTGTATAGTCTAATAATTTTAAAAAGCTACGTCCCTTCAAATTCACCATTTGTACATCCTCCTTGCCTTTTAACTACGTTTAACTATAATCGCAAATCTATAAAATGTCAAGCAAAGCATAATTTATTCTTTTCTCGGATATATTGTACAAAACAGATAAGGGGTATCCTTATGAAATCCAATTCCAGACTTACAAGTCCTCTTATTACTGGAACTATTATACTAACCATTACGGGCTTTCTAAACAAAGGAATCGGCTTCTTTTATCGTATTTTTCTTTCTAATACAATTGGAGAAGAAGGTATGGGCATTTATCAGCTTGTTTTTCCTGTCGTTGGAGTCTGCATGGCTGTCTGCGCCTTTAGTTTTCAGACTGCAATTTCTCGTTATGTTGCCGCCGCCAGTGGCGACAATCAGTCAGGTCAACAACATTTAATTTTACGCTGCGGTTTTCTTTTAACTGGTTTTCTTTCCTGTGTTTTAGCCGCTGTCGTATACCATTTTGCTGTTCCCATTTCTCGTTACATATTATTGGAAGAACGTTGTGCCGATCTTTTAAAAATTGTAGCTCTTTCTCTGCCATTTTCTTCTCTACATGCCTGTGGATGTGGCTATTATTACGGGAAACAGAAAGCTTCTGTACCAGCATTTTCACAAGTAGTAGAACAAGTTATTCGCGTTCTTTCTGTATGGATCATATGGAAAGTTCGTACAGAACAGGGGCTCCTTCTTACTCCTGCTGGTGTTATGGCCGGGCTTTTATTAAGTGAAATTGCATCCGATCTTTTTTTATTTTTATGTTATTTTTCAACCGAAAAAACAAAAAAATATAAAGCTTCCATGCTTCCTATTATGAAAGACATCCTCTATATGGCCATCCCTTTAACGGCAAATCGACTGTTACTAAATATTTTACAGAGTTTTGAAGCAATTATGATTCCGAGCCGTCTTCAATTATTTGGACTTACTAACTCTTCCGCACTGAGTATTTATGGCGTCCTAACTGGAATGGCTATGCCGTTTTTATTCTTTCCATCCACGCTCACAAACTCTGCCGCAGTTATGTTACTTCCAGCTGTTTCTAGGGCACAATCCAATGAGCAAAATCATACCATTCATCATGCCTCTAATCTTAGTATTCGTTTTTGCTTATGGCTTGGTATCTTTTGTACTGGCGTTTTTCTTCTCTTTGGTAAAGATATGGGAGTTTTTATTTTTCACAGCGAACTTGCAGGAACTTACATTACAATTCTGTGCTGGCTCTGTCCATTTTTATACCTTACCACCACCATTGCAAGTATATTAAATGGAACAGGTCATACTACCACTGTATTTTTTCAAAACATGGTATCTGTAACCATTCGTCTGGCTTTCGTTGTCTTTCTTATTCCCCGTTTCGGCATTATTGCATATTTATGGGGCGTACTTTTTAGTGAGTTTATACTAGCAGTTTTACACTTAATAACACTAAATCGGGAATCAGGAATATCCTGTCCTTTTTTTCAGTTTATTTTCGTTCCAGTTTGCTTTACAACTATATCAGGAGTAATTGCACAATGGATAAATCATACACTCCAATCACAGTTTCCACAACTTTCTCTTTGGATTCTTTGTCTTTGTATTTTTGTTATGACAGGACTATTTTGTCTGCTTACATTTTCTACAATGGGCATAAAAAAGTTTTCCAGTCAATAAACAATCATGCCGCAAAATGCGGCATGATTACTTACCAGTTAATACCCTGACGAATTGGCTCTACGCTAGGATCTAATGGTGCAAAAGTAAACCCCCAGCTCTGTAATGTCTCAATGATTCTCGGCAGAGCTTCTACGGTTGTTTCTTTTTTTACACCATCATGCATTAGAACAACAGGATGGGTTCTCTGTACAATATTATCTACTACATTATGATACGCTTCATCTGCTGTAACGGTTGCGCCATCTCCATTTACTACATTCCAATCATGATAAATGATTCCTCTCTGTTCCAGCCATGCTTTTATCTGTTCACGAATTCCTAAATTCAAATTTGTGGTACTTCCTCCTGGAAAGCGATAAAGTTGACAAGAAACTCCTGTTAAATCTCTTACATAGTTATAGATTTTTTCAAAATCTGCAATAAAAGCATCCATAGAAGAATAAATTTGTTCATACTCATGACTTGCAGTATGAATCGCAATTGTATGTCCTCTTTTCACAATCTCATTATAATATGGAACAATTTCAGGTTTTTCTGTATATGTAACAAAAAAGGTTGCTTTGATTTGATATCGATCTAAAATATCCAGCACTTGCGGTGTCAAATAGGATGGTCCATCATCAAATGTTAAATAGACTGTTCTTCCTCCCACCCATGGTCCCTCATGACCTTCTGGTGGTTGGGATGTTACTCCTTGGGATACCTGAGCTGATTGTTGTTGAGAAGCTTGAATTGATGCCGCTTCTGCCTGCGATGCCTGAATTGACGCTGCTTCTGCTTGCGATGCTTGGATCGACGCCGCTTCTGCCTGCGATGCCTGGATCGATGCCGCTTCTGCCTGCGACGCCTGAATCGACGCTGCTTCTGCCTGTGACGCCTGAATCGACGCTGCTTCTGCCTGTGATGCCTGAATTGACGCTGCTTCTGCCTGCGATGCTTGAATTGACGCTGCTTCTGCATCGACACTCTGTTGTTGTACTGACTGTAATGAAGAGTTAAGTTCTTGCAGCATTGTTTCTACTGCCGTTCTTTTCGCTGTACATCCACTGATTAACATTATTTGTAATGCCAGTAACCCACACAGAACAATCGCTGTCATTTTCTTTCCTGTTTTCTTTTTCATATGTTAGGCGAGGTTACTCTTGTTTTCTACATAAGAGGAATCGCCTTCCTCCTTTCTTCGTACTCTATTTATTGATTCTCTGATTGAAATTCGTAAGTTCCTGTTTTCAATATCTGAGTTTCCATTCCTGGGATCCTTACCTCTGCTTCACAATCAAATGGAATTGTAATTTTATAATAAATACTTCCATCGTCTTGATATCTCCATTCAATCTCATAAGTTCCAGAGGCCGTATCTCTTCTCATTTTTATCCATTCCATTCGCTGATCTGGCTGTGGTGCAATAACTGCTTTTTTATATCCTGGTTCTTCTTCTACTGGACGCAGTCCACACATATTTTGATACATCCAGTCCACAATCGCCCCATAGGAATAATGATTCAAACTATTCATACCTGTTTCACTAATTGAACCATCTTCCAACACAGAATTCCATCTCTCCCAAACGGTTGTAGCTCCCATTTTTACTTCATACAGCCAACTTGGATAATCGTCATTTAACAATAACGTATATGCATATTCATTCAAACCATAATCGGACAAAACACGACAAAGTAAAGGAGTTCCCGCAAATCCAGTTGTTAAATGCACATCCTCTTGATCTAGTAGTGCTTTCAATCTCTCTACCTGTGTCGTTTCCCACTCTGGCTGGAAAAGTTCCATATAAAGAGAAATCACATATGCAGTTTGAGTTTCTTCTATATTTAATGTGCCATCGCTGTTAAAATATTTTTTCTGAATACTTGACTTTATTTTTTCTGCACGCTCTTTATAATAGTTTGCCTGCTCCTCATAACCAATCACTTCTGCCGCTTTTGCTGTCAGATTTGCCGATTGGTAATAAAATGCAGAAGCGGTGTAAAATAAGTCTGTTGCACCAAACGGATTACTAATATCGTCACTCTTTTGGTCTAACGCTAACCAATCACCCAAATGTTTGTCTCCGGTCAACCATAGTCCCTGATCTCCACTTTTTTTATCCTCTTCAATAATATAATCGGTCCAGGCTTTCATGACTGGATAGTCTGTAATAAGCTGCTGCTTATCTCCATACATTGCATAAACATTCCATGGTAAAATAGTGGCGACATCTCCCCATATACTAATCCCTTCTCCCTTCATATTTAAATATGGATGTGTCGCTCCCTCTGGTTTTGGAACTGGCACAAACAACGGAATGGCTCCATTTTCATTATATGCTTGTTCTAATGCCACATTTTTCATAAAATGCCGATAGAATGCAGGGGTATACATATTTTGGCATGCTGTACTAGAAAAAATAGCCGCATCCCCAGTCCATCCCATTCGCTCATCTCTCTGCGGACAATCCGTAGGAATATCTAAAAAATTATCTTTTTGTGCCCAGTAAGCATTAGAAAAAAGCTGATTTACATCTGCATTGGATGTTTCTATCCATCCTGTTTGCTCTAAATCAGAAGTAACAACACATGCTGTAAAATCTTCTGGATTCACATTTTCAATTCCTTCTACTTTTACATAGCGGAATCCATAAAATGTAAACTTCGGACGCATTTCTTCTGAGTTTCCATTGCTAATATATGTATACTCCGCTTTTGCTGTGCGCAAATTATCTCGATAGAAACAACCATCTTGCAAAATCTCTCCATAAGAAAGTTTGACTTCGTCTCCAGCTTCTTCCTCTACATGAAATCTTACCCAACCAGTCATATTCTGTCCAAAATCTAAAACGATTTCTCCTTTTGGTGTCGTAATAACTTCAACAGGTGATCGTTCTTCTACAATATGAATCGGAGGATTACAACGAGCCACTAAACGCTCATACCCTTCATCGGAAAGTGCAACTCCACTCCAATCCGAATCATCAAATTCTGAAGTTGACCATCCTTTCTGTTCGATTGATGCATCATAGACTTCTCCATCATAGATATTTCCCGATATGATTGGAGACGCAGCACTTTTCCATGTATCATCCGTTCCAATCACGCTTACACTTCCATCTTTGTTTGTAATTCTGATCTCGCAAAGAAGACTCATATGATCTCCATATATATTTTCATATCCTCCTTCTGGGAAGAATCTTCCTTTATACCATCCATTTCCAACAATCGCTCCAACTGTATTTTCACCATTTACAAGCATGTCCGTGATATCATAAGTCTGATATTGCAGCATTTGGTCATAGGCATGATACCCTGGCATCAAATATTCATCTCCAACCTTGTTTCCATTGATTTCCAACTCATATAAACCTAGGCCACAGACATAGGCTCTGGCTTGAACAATTTCTGCATCTATCTGAAATTCTTTTCTAAAATATGGGCTGACATCATTTTCTAATTCCGAGGTAATCCATTTGGCTTCCCACTGTTCATCCATCTTGGCAGTCTCAAAATAAGCCCTTTCACTTGTAGCAAAAGAACCATCGTTTGCCCATACAGTTACTTGCCACTCATACCTCGTATAAGGCTCTAATGATAAATCAGGGGTGTAGGACAGACTATTGATGTTCTCTTGTTTTCCACTGTCAAATACAACTTTTTCTCCTTGAAATACCACCACTTGAGCTGCTGCCTGTTCAACCATATTCTCTGATTCTGCCGACGTAACCCAAGATAAAGTTAGTGGTTCCAATTCATATCCAACTGGGTTTTCCAAATGATTGGTTCTTAATTTGGATATATAAATTTCTCCATTTTGCTGTATTTCCTGTTGACTCTGATCGTCTGCTTCTACTGTTTCTGGTGCAGTACTTTCATTTTCTCTCCCCTGCTCTTCTGCTTCCATGCTTTCCTTTCTCAATTCTTCATGTCTAATTTTATCCATCTTTCCTACATGCAGCATAATTCCAATTGCAGTCAGCAAGAGTGCCGCTAATAGAAAAACAACAATCCATTTCCATTGCTTTCTCATAAAAACCTGTTACTCCTCTTCTAGAAAGCTCATCCATCATGACTAAATGAACTAATTTTTTTCCATTTTCATTGTAGCGACATATTGACAATTTTTCAATACTTTTTCTGGAAAAGATAAACTCTTTTCTATAATTGCATCGATCCATAATTCTTCCGCAGCGACCATCATATGTTCGATACAAATCCCAAGATCCACTGCGTTCATTTTCTGCATAGAAGATAAGAAGGATAAATTTCTTTTTTGAAAAATATGTATTTCTTTCTCCTCTGCAACAAATCTCCATGGTTGGCTATTAAAACTAGAAGGTGCTACAGACGCCGCTTTCAAAATTAGTTTTAAGGAATCGGACGGCTCTGTTTTCCATTTAGTTAGTTCATCCACTGACATCCTTTTCTGTTCCGAAGGCAGCTTTCTCCACTCATTTTTTGGTTTTCCAAATGCCACCATTATCAATGGTTCCATTGACTTTGGTATCGTCAACAATTGATCTGGCATTTTCGCACATCCCTGATAACAACTCCCGATTCCTTTTACAGTTAAGTATAGCACAATCTGCTCTAAAATGTATCCTGCATTTCTATAAGAATCTTCATTTCTCTCTCCACTAAACACAAGGTAATATGGCGCTTTTGAAATAAAATATCCTTTCACTTCTGTTGGTAATGTGATGATATCTATTTGATAAGAAAGATCGTTAAACAATGGCTGAACATTTCGAATAAACTGATCTATTTTCTTAATTCGTGTGTTTTCCAACGGAGTCATTTGAAATTTACGAATTGATCTTCGTATATAGATTGCATCATATAACTTCATTGTTATACCTCCTGTTCAATGGCTATTTCAGTAATTTTTACAATGTTATTTTTTATTATAACATAAAAAATACAAATTACCATGGTAAAAGGACGTCAATTTTCTTACTATTTTCTTACAATTTACCATAAAAGTGTCGTCAATGGCCAGACAGGCAGGGGATTTATACCCTGTACTAGCTGGACATTCGACGACCTGACCTGTATGAGCAAGTAAGACATTCGCCTGGATTGCGAATACAGGCAGCGATGTCGAAAGTGCACAGCACGAAGACATCGACTTTTATACCATGACAGTATGAAGGTTTACCCCAAAAATGTCGTCAATGGCCAGACAGCTAGGGGATTCATACCCTATGCTGGCTGGACATTCGACGACCTGACCTGTATGAGCAAGTAAGGCATTCGCCTGGATTGCGAATACAGGCAGCAATGTCGAAAGTGCACAGCACGAAGACATCGACTTTTATACCATGACAGTATGAAGGTTTACCCCAAAAATGTCGTTAATGGCCAGACAGCTAGGGGATTCATACCCTATGCTGGCTGGACATTCGACATAAAAGCCGTCAATTTTGAGTATCTCCTAAAAAAGTCTACTTCAATATTGACAGCTTTTTATCAACCAATTACAATTTGTTCCAATTCGCCCAGCAGTGCTGCAAATACATTCAGTGCCTCTTCAATTGGTTCTGGTTTCGTCATATCGACCCCTGCTATTTTCAACAGATCAATCGGATCCATAGAAGAACCACCCTTTAAAAATTTCTTATAATCTTCTAATGCATGCTCACCTTCCTTTAAAATACGGCTAGAAAGTGCAACCGCTGCTGCAAATCCAGTTGCATATTGATACACATAAAATGGTCTATAAAAGTGCGGAATCCTTGCCCATTCCATACTAATTTCCTGATCGACTATCATATCAGGTCCAAAATAGCACTCATTTAGTTCTTTATAAATTTGACAGAGCAATTCAGCTGTCAATGGTGTTTTCCTCTCAGCAAGTTTATGGGTTTCTTTTTCGAACTCTGCAAACATAGTCTGACGGAACATCGTTCCTTTAAACTTATCCAAAAAATGATTTAACAAATACGCTTTTTGTTTGGAATCTTGTGTTTTTTCCAACAAATATCGAATTAATAATGCTTCATTACAAGTAGAAGCAACCTCTGCAACGAAAATCCGATAATCAGCATATGCGAATCCTTGGTTTTGCTTAGAATAGTACTTATGAAGTGAATGTCCCATTTCATGAGCCAATGTAAATACATCATTTAACGTTCCTTGGAAGTTAAGCAATACATATGGATTGGAATCATAACATCCCCAAGAATAGGCTCCACTTTTCTTTCCTTCGTTTGGATAGACATCAATCCATCGATTTTCAAATCCTTGTTTTAAAATACTCGTGTATTCCTCTCCCATAACATGAAGTGCGTCTAGCACTAACTGTTTTGCTTCTTCAATGGTATAGTGCTGTTTTGCTTCTGATACAATAGGAACATAGACATCATACATATGAAGTTCTTCTACTTTTAAAATCTGTTTCCGCAATTTCACATAACGATACATAGTATCCAAATGTTTATGAGTTGTTTCAATTAGATTATCATAAACTTCTTCTGGAATATTTGCATCATCCAAATACATCGCTCGTGTCGAATGATAATGACGTGCTTTTGAGAAAAATATCGCTTGACGCACATTCGCATAATAGGCTGCTGCAAATGTATTTTTAAATTGTTCTAACTCCTTATAAAATGTTTGAAACGCTGCTGCTCTCGTTTTACGATTTTTATTTTCCAGAAATAAGACCAAATTTCCAGATGTTATCTCAACTAAATTTCCATTCTCATCGGAGATTTCTCCAAAACGCAAATCGGCATTACTTAAAAATGTATAGATATCCTTTGGAGCATTGCTTAAATCTGCGGCATCTGCTAAAATTTCCTCAATTTCTGCTGAACGTACATGTTCATTTTGGCGAATCATTTCTTTTATAATTCTTTTATAATATCCTAATTCGGGCTCGCTTTTTATTTCATTCTCCAGCCAGGTTTCTCCCAGCCCCAAAATTTCGGGAACCAAATAAGAAGTTTTAGCACCCATTTCTATCGATAAATTTTGTGCCTTTCTTGCAATACTCTGACCAATGCTGTTTGCTGTATCTTGATCAGAATATTGATGCGCATATACATAAATCTTATCTACTAATCGAAGCGTTTCATAATATAAATCTAATGTACTTTTTAAGGTACTTCTCAAACTTCCCTTCTTCAAAGCGAGTTCTTCCAACAATCGCTCTGCACGCTTATAGTCGAGTTCCCAAGCCTCCAACGTTTCATACATATCTGCTAGATTCCATGTATCTTCGATCCGAATTTCACTTCTTTTCTTTAATTGCTCCATAGATCCTCCTATCTGCAATAATATCCAAATTCATATCCAGCCTCTCTTACTTGGTCAATAAACTGACTCATAATTTCCATATTACTATTTGACACTGCATGCATCATATAAATTGCTCCTGGATGAAGTTCATCCATATACTCTTTCATCAATTGGGTTGGATCTGGCTGCTCATCCACCAGCCAATCAATTGATTCTACTGACCAAAATGAAGTATGATATCCCATTGTATTTACCATAGCCAATGACATATCGCTATAATAGGAAGAAGAAAAACGATACATATACATATCATATTGAAACGTATCTTTAATATACTTTTGCATATTTATCGTATCCTCTATCTGCTCATTCAATGGAAGAGAAGGAATTCCATTATCTGGATGAGAATATCCATGACTTCCTACAATATGTCCTTCTTTAATCATTCGCTCTACTAGATCCTTACTATGATTTGCATACTCATGTGTAACAAAAAATGCTGCTTTGACATCTTTTTCTTTTAAAATATCCAAAAGCCTTTCCGTGTTGCGGATACCATCGTTGGAATACTCCCATCCCATATCAAATGTAAGAAAAACATATTTTGTATTATCTCCAATAAACGTGATATTATAATCTTTTCCTCTATAATATTCTTGTAAGGATGCTGGCATGACTGGACGATTCTCTTGATCTCTTTCTTTTCCACTTCCATATCCTTTTACTTCTGCATCTAATTTCTTTATCTTGTCAATTTGCTCTGTTGTAAGTGTATGTATTGTTTCTTCATGAGAAACAGAAAATGCGTTTTGAGGTTTCTTTGTCGTAATATATTTTTCCTGTGCATAATATTCCTCTCCACAATAAGCTACTTTTATCCATCCATTTTGAGTCGCAGTCTGCTTTAATGCATCACCAGGGCTAATGATTGATACAACATTCGACTTTAGAGAAGGTTCTTGATATAAATTAATACATTGCGTTGTATAAACAGTCCCTTCCGCTTCCTTCCATGTCTGGGCTAAATTCTTTTCTGAATCATCTTGAAGTTTCTCAACTGTAACACTTTCATCTAATAATGATGTTGAAACCTCATCTAATTCACTCCCCGTTGTTTCCAACTCTACTGTATCTTCTTGTGTAGTTTGAACTAGACTCTGATTTGTACATCCTGTTAATAACATTAAAACAACAATACTAATAACAAATTTTTTCATAATTCCTACCAAATTTTTTAGATACAATAACCTGCACCTAAAAATTGCAAATCTAAGGCTGAAAATTTGATTTGCACATATTTCCTTTCTTTCGTATTTTTTCAACCTTTTTTCCTCTGTTCTCTTCCCTTTTTTCTTCAATAAGTCACATTATATCAGACCATTTTTTATAAATCAAGCGCTTCCTTTTCTCACCCCTTCTAAAATGGAAATTATAACCTATTAAAAATTCGTATAAAGAACCTTTAAATCGTGCATCATTTGAGATAGGAGGTGCTTGTATGGCAATATACAAAGTAGAAATATGCGGCGTAAATACGACCCATCTCCCGTTGCTGAATAATGAGGAAAAAGATGCTCTTTTTCAACGAATTAAACAAGGCGATTCTACAGCACGGGAACAATATATTAAAGGGAACCTCAGATTAGTTCTCAGTGTCATCCAACGCTTTGCTGGAAACGGAGAAAATATCGATGATCTGTTTCAAATCGGATGTATTGGATTAATCAAGGCAATTGACAATTTTGATATTTCATTACAAGTAAAATTCTCAACCTATGCCGTCCCAATGATCATTGGTGAGGTACGCCGTTACTTACGTGACAATAATTCTATCCGTGTTTCTCGTTCCCTTCGTGACACTGCATACAAGGCAATCTATGCTCGGGAACAGCTTATGAAAAAACAGGATCGAGAACCTACGATATGCGAAATCGCAGATGAAGTTGGTATCAGCAAAGAGGACATTGTATTTGCGCTTGATGCCATTCAAAGCCCCATCAGCTTATATGATCCTGTTTATAGTGATGGTGGAGACACTCTCTATGTGATGGATCAGATCAGCGATAAAAAGAATAAAGAAGATAATTGGATTCGAGAAATCTCATTAAATGAAGCGTTACAACGTCTTCCAGAACGAGAACGTCATATTATTAATATGCGATTTTATGAAGGAAAAACGCAAATGGAAGTAGCAAAAGAAATCCATATTTCACAAGCACAAGTCAGTCGACTTGAAAAAAATGCACTCAAAACAATGAGAGGGTATTTGGCTTAAGCCAGATACCCTCTATCTTTTTATCGTGATATGCAAAAGACATCCAGTGGAGGTTTCTTTTGTTTCTAATAAATATATTAGCTGTTTTGTTCTTTCTCTACAAAAATGCTAAATACAGCAGAATCTTCCTCCAAGACAACAATTACATACTAAATTTAAAAGGCAAATTTTTGTACACCAATCTGCCTCCATAGCAGACTCTCTTCCATAACCATTTCCCATTGTCTGATACCACTGACCACCTGATTCTAAACGTTGGAGTAATGAACGATATTGTAAATTATTTGGTTCCATATTGACCGCCTGACGTGCATGTTCTAATGCATTAATATTATTTCCAACACCAGAGTTTGCAATTGCACTAAAGAAATACCACCTCGCGTCTCGATTGCGGATCGAGTTCAATACATTAAGTGCTTCTCTATAATGACCAGCATTAATATAATTCGCTGCTGCCTGCATCTCAATCGAACCATCGTATTGATTTTGATTGGATTGCTGATACTGCCCTCCTCCAAAGCCACCAAACCCTCCATAGCTACCATAGCTATTACTGGTTCCCTGCTCTCGCTCTTTCATAATTTGATCATATGCCTGTTGAACTTCTTTGAACTTCTCTTCTGCCTGTGCTTTATTTGGATTATTCACATTTGCATCGGGATGGTAGATACGACTCAATTTTCGATATGCTTTTTTTACTTCATCATCGGTAGCATCTCTGGAAATACCTAATACCTTATATGGATCATACATCTTTTCTCTCTCCTGTCCCTTCTTTCCTGGTTTTTCTTACTTGAGCAAATTTCATCCACACACCAGAATACAAGATATTTCTTAAAATATCACTATATTCTACAATTGGAAGACGCTCAAAAGCCTGACAACAATCTGCCATCATCAAGTTTAATATGGACAGGCAACGCTCGTCAAAATCTGCTTTCTCTGCCATTGAAAGAAATGGATTATAATTATTTTTCTTTTTATCTTCAAATACATCTTCATATGCATCCATCAGATAAATAAATTTTCCAAGGAAAAATCCCATTTGACGCAAATTTTGTTCCCATATATCCTCTCGATAAACAAAAATTTCTGCTAAGAGTTTTCCTGTAAGCCCAGAAGCGCAATCCAAATTTTGGTTATTCTCCTCTTCACAACGGTGTAAATGATTAATATATTTTTTGATCGCTTTTCTCTGACGTGGATACATAGATGCTACTTCATGATACCTCTTTTTAAACGATCTGGCAAGCAAAAGTTTTTTATAATCATGTTCATCAATCCAATCATCCATCAAATTGTGATAACAAAGCAGCAGATCCATATCGGATGCATAGTCTAAAAACTCTGTGTAAATCACACGTTTTTTCTCTGTTGGATGCATAATGCATCTATGCCACTCTTCCTTTTTTCCTTCTTCTTCATAAAGACTGCTTAAAAGAATTGCCAGAAATGTCATATCATATGTAAGCAGAAATCCACTTGACAGTCCATGACGTTTTTTTAATCGCTCGCATAATCCGCAATAGAAGGCTTGATATGTCTCAAAATCCTTTACCTTTAATTCTAATTTATTTACCATGACATACCCAAACATATTCTACCTCAGCTCTTTTTTACAAATTTGTTTTTACATTTTGGACAAGTAATTTCTATTTTTCCTTTTCCTCTCGGAATTCGGATTTTCTGTCCGCAGGACGGACATTTATAAATATGAAACTTTAAAAGTTGTTTTCCATTTTTTAAATTATATTTTACTGTTCCAGATAGCTCCAAGTATTTTTGGTTTTCTTTTGATCTAGCTCCTAGATTTCTAGAAAATATACGGAAATAAGTGTAAATCAACAATCCAAACGGGATTAGTTCAAATAATGCACTTCTTATAAACATATTGAGTATAAGAACTACAATTGCTAAAATTAATAAAAAGCGGGAAAATTGATCCACTCCATAACGCCCTTGCATAAATCGATAAAACTTTTCTTTCATTCGTTTTCATCCTTCCTGCTACCTTTTATAATCATTTTTTTTATTATAAAACTGTCCAAACTGAAATACAATAAATATTTTATAAACTTTTAGAAAATAAAAAGGAAATAGTAAAGCAGCCAGCGGTAGGTCTACTCATTCTACATTTGATCTACCACTAGTGCTTTACTCTTTTCTCAAAATTCTCTTTTTATTTTCTAAATAACGTATAAATCGCCTTTACAAGCACTTTTGGAGAACGATTATACGGGGTAATAGGACAAATCTTTTTCTCAATTTTCAATAATTCATAGACTGCCATTCTCGCAGCTCGAACGGAATATTCCTCCGTAAATACCATATCTTCAGGAATCTCTACAAACTGACTAATCATCGCAAAATTTACCGATCCATCTGGCACTACATACGGACGGTCACTCATCTTCCTTGGCTGAAACTGTGCATTAATATAAGGCATTCTGCAAGGAATCACATTAACGACTGTTTTCATAATGGAATCTCTTTTATCCAACATATGAATATGATATAAAAATTCTGTCAGAATTTCTTCACCCGTACAGTCTCTCATTGGTTTTTTTACATAATCTCCTGGTATATCAGTATGAAGGGCATATCCCCAAAAAACAGTTTGGTTGCAAGGCTGATTTACAAAATGTGGTTGAGCCGCAACTACAATACTCATTAACCAAGAAGAATCCCGAAATGTCATAAGTGCTCCATTTCCAGGTACATTGCCTGAAAAATTTTCAATTAATTTCAAAAGATAATTTCCGTTCATTGTAACGGTAAAACTTTCCCAATTCGATTCTTTTTGATTTCCAAAAAATGGATCTGGACTTCCAAATCCTGGTTTTTTACACGCAATCTTTTTCCAAAGCTCTGCTGAAATAGGTTTTTGTATCGATTCTGGAGCAGGATGATGCAGATCTCCAAGCGTAGCACTATCCGTCATACATCCATTTGTTAAAAAACATAAATCTTTTGACTTAAGCAAAATCGTAGTTTTTATACCGTCCTGTTCTAAATGAATGGCTTTTGCCGTAATTATAATATCTTCTGTAAAATCAATATCCCTCACAATACAATTTCTCTTGATTTCTACACCATGATCGAGCAAATATTTTTCCAATGGACGAATTACACTGTCATATTGATTAAATCGTGTTCGTGTTACTCCTTCTAATGTTTCGATTCTATTAAATTCAAAAATCATACGATTCATATAACGTCGAAATTCAAATAAGCTACTCCATTTTTGAAATGCAAATGTTGTCTGCCACATATACCAAAAATTAGTTTCAAAAAAATGCGGTGTATCCGAAAACCAATCTTCAATTGTTCTATCATCTAGTTCTTCTTCTGATGTCATCAATAATTTTACTAACGCAATCCGGTCTCTCATATTAAATCCCATGCTGTGCACATTTAAAATATTCCCATCTTTATCAACAAGTCGTGCTTTTGCATGAGTTGGATGGGCATGGTCAAAGTTGAGTATCTCTTCCGTCACACTTCTTCCTGGCTGTTCTAATGATGGAATGCTGCGAAATAGTTCCCAGAAATTTTCATATGTCTCTTCATTTAACATTCGTCCGCCACGGCATACAAAACCACCCTCTGGTGTACCAATTCCATCATTACTTCCTCCTATCACAGACATTCCCTCATAAATAGTAATCTGATTTCCTGGGAACTTAGCATCACGAATCAAATATGCCGCACCTGCTAAACTTGCCAAGCCCCCACCAATAAAATACGCCCTTCGATCTGAATAATCTCGTTCTTCTAACGCTTCTTCTATTTTTCTTTCCCGTTCTAGTTCTTCTTGTTTCTTTTTTTCGTCCAAAACTAATTTAACGGTTGTTCCAATTGCCGCAGCCATAATACCTGCCTTCAATAATTTTCTTTTCCTCATACTAAATCCTCATCCTTTCTAGAATACCGTAACTATCACATGGAATTTATCAATTCTATTTTCTCGATTCCCCATAATTTTATTGTAGAGAATTCCCAAATATTTGTCAACTATTCACAAAAATTTATAAATATCTCATAAAGCTTTTCTCATAATAATTCTATTTTAAACAAGAAAGTGCTTGTTTCCCTAAATAGCAAGAATTTTTTCCAATTTCTTCTTCGATTCTTAACAACTGATTGTATTTCGCTACTCGTTCACTACGACTTGGTGCTCCAGTTTTTATTTGACCTGTATTTAATGCTACTGCTAAATCTGCTATTGTTGTATCTTCGGTTTCTCCAGAGCGATGCGATACAACAGCGCTATAACCCGCACGATGAGCCATTTTAATTGCATCCAATGTTTCTGATATACTTCCAATTTGATTTAATTTAATTAAGATGGAATTTCCACATCCAAGTTCAATTCCCTTTTTTAAACGCTCTGTATTTGTAACAAATAAATCATCACCCACCAATTGGATTTTATTTCCCAATTCTTTCGTTAACACTTTCCAGCCATCCCAATCTTCTTCATCCAATGCATCCTCAATAGAGCAAATCGGATATTTTCTACAAAGTTTTGCCCAATGGTCAATTAACTGTTCTGTTGTAAAAGTCTGTTTACTTTTTGGAAGAAAATAGCAACCTTCTCCTTTCCATTCACTAGACGCAGCATCCATAGCAAGCAAAAAATCTTTTCCTGGTTCATATCCAGCTAATTCTATTGCTCTTAAAATATAACGGATCGCTTCTTCATCACTGTCTAAATCTGGTGCAAAACCACCTTCGTCTCCTACTGCTGTAGCTAATCCTTCTTTCTTTAGCAGTCCTGCCAATGAATGAAATACTTCTGCACACCAACGTAACCCTTCTTTAAAACAACATGCTCCTACTGGCATAATCATAAACTCTTGTACATCTACTGTATTTGCTGCATGTGCTCCGCCATTTAAAATATTCATCATTGGTACTGGCAGCGTATTTGCATTCACTCCTCCTAAAAACCGATACATTGGTACATAAAGAGCTTTGGAAGCTGCACGTGCACAAGCAATAGAAACTGCCAAAATTGCATTGGCTCCCAAATTTGATTTATCTTTCGTTCCATCTTCTTCTATCATGATTCGATCAATTTCGTAAATATCACTGACATCTTTTCCGACTAAACTATGGTGAATCGTATGATTAATATTTTCTACTGCTTTTTTTACACCTTTTCCACAATACCGATTTTCCTCTTTGTCCCTCAATTCTAAAGCCTCAAAAATACCTGTAGAAGCACCACTTGGAGCAGCTCCAGTTGCAATTGTTCCATCTCCAAGTTCTACTTGAGCTTCTACTGTAGGATTTCCTCTTGAATCCAAAATTTCTCTTCCAATAATTTGACGAATTTTCGTATGGTACATGGCATTTTCTCCTTTTCCTAGATTTTACAACAGTGAGTTACAACCTTTCCTATAACCTCCTGTCTATTGTAAGCAATTGGAATGTACAACGTTTTAGCATAATATATAGTTATGCATTTCAATCACTTATTTACTGTATTACTATTTCCCAGAGCTAAATTTTCATGCATTTATAACGAAATAATTTTATTAAAAACCTAATAAAAAAGCAAAGCTTACAGCATTGACTAGTTAGTAAATTTACCAAATTCAAAGAGTAGTGACAATACTTGAAAATCGTGCTACACTTAACATAAAATATAAATTTATAAACAAAAATATGGAGTAAAATAATGGAAATTCACATGAAAGAACTAGAAAAAAAAGACTATAAACAAGTCATACAATTTGCCATTACTGGCATGCATTTTAATCTTTATTTACAAAATAGATTTCTCTTGAACTTATATGGAAAATATTTTTGGTATGATGAGTTAAATCGAGCAACTCAAGTGATCGCTATTTATGTCAAAACTGAATTAGCTGGAGTTTTACTAGCTGATATGAAAAATGAGGAAAAGAAATACAAGTCTTTTGGGAAAACCATGTATATTAAACTATTTGATTTCTTGCAAAATCTCTTTTTTAAAGGCGGAGCGGATATTTATAACGAAGCAAACAAAGAGATGTTCAATGAATACAGAAAGAAGAATAATCCTGATGGACAAATTGTATTTTTGGCATCTAATCCATTCTTAAAAGAAAAAGGCATAGGAAGCATGTTGTTAAAAGAATTAGAACGCAGAGAAAAAGGTAAACAAATTTATCTATATACGGACGAGGCCTGTACATATCAATTCTATGAGCACAGAGGATTTAGTCGTTCTGGGGAAAAGAATGTGATTTTAAAGTTTGGCAGTAGGAAAGTTCCCTTAAAATGTTTTCTTTATAGTAAAAAACTTTCTGTTTAAATTGGAGTTTATAGGAGGAAACAAAAGTGAATTATAAATTTACATTGGCAGATCATTCTGCATTGCAACATATATATACATTGATTGATAAACGAATTGAATGGATGGATAAAATGGGTATCCAACAATGGAATGTCACAAACTATTGGGAAGTATATCCAAAAAATTATTATATCAATGAGTTAAAAAATAGAAATCTCTATGTATTAAAACGAAACAAAGACGAAGCAATCATTGGTGCAGTTGTTATTTTTGATGTGGACGTACGTTGGAAAGATGACTATGACGTTCCTGCATACTATATTCATAATTTTGTAACAGATATAAATGAAAAGGGTGCGGGAAAATTTATGCTTAAGTGTATACAAGAATTAGCAATAAATAACAATAAAATTTGTTTAAGACTGGATTGTGCAACATCTAATAAAAATTTAAATGATTACTATAAAAAAGAGGGATTTGTCCTTGTGGGACAATGCATTGACGGAAATTATTTTGGAAATAAAAGGGAAAAAAGATTTTTTTAATTTTGAAGTTTAATTAACAACAAAAAAGTCCATAAACATAAACATTTACGAACTTTTCTAAACTCCCCGAGTAGGACTCGAACCTACGACCCAACGGTTAACAGCCGTTTGCTCTACCGACTGAGCTATCGAGGAATATCGGTATATGATATACCTTCAAAACTACACACAAAACTTCTTCATCCTATTTCCTATCCTTCTAACCTTCGAGTTCTTTCGCTCCTTCGCTCCCAAACTCTTCCTCAGGTTATGCCCTCGACCGATTAGTAACAGTCAGCTCCATACATTACTGTACTTCCACCTCTGCCCTATCTACCTCGTCGTCTTCAAGGGGTCTTACTTCTTTCAAA
>FCNS01000010.1 GCA_900045905.1 Clostridiales bacterium CHKCI001
TACCAAGCAGTCCTACGACCACATTAACGGTAATTTTCTATCTTTCGATAAGGAAGTATAGTCAATCTCCCCGATATAGTTTTATGCTATCTTAATTCCACTATTAAGTATTTTAATATTATTTGCCTTCATCCATTCGATTAAGGCTTTTTCTTTGTCGTAACATGTATGGAACTCGGTGATACATTTGTTTTTATCTATCTCTTTCGTTCTGTAATCGTAACAGTACAACAAAAAGGAGGAATACCAATCCCGCTGCACCAAAGTCCCGTCTGCTAAGTGATACATTCTGTCCGATAGTTTCTTTTTCATGTAATCATCTACCGTGTGGTCATACTGACTTGCTCGGTAATTGCTCGGTACTTCTATATATCTACCACCAGAAACCTTAAATTTCCATTCTACCGTAGTCTGAAATTTAGAAGGGCATCGGTTCTTTATGGATTTACCAAATCTCTTTTTCTTATTACATTTGCCTTTACGATTAACGGTGGTTTCTTTTGCCCGTTTCATAAGCTTACTGGCATTTTTTGGTTCTGTTACAAATGTATCTCCAAGGCTGCGCAAATGGTTCGCATCTTCCTTGATGGCTAATTGCCTATTTACAGCATTGATACGGCATAATTCGGTATGTTTGGCTTTTAGTCTTTTATAGTGATTGGAATAATTCCAGGTTTTTTTTCCTTTCTTGATCGTACCATCGACGTTATAATTTTGTCGGTTCGTGGCTCGTCTGGACCGATCCATAGCACGATAATAGATTCTTTCTAATCGCTCTGATTTTTGAATCCTGTTACCACGTTCCGACAAGTTTTTAAGCCCCACCTCTGTATCCGATGTGTATGCGACGGTTTGAGTTCCTATGTCTGCACCAATGATTCCTTTCCCAAACCGATGTCTTGGATGATTGAATTTATCATATTTCGGTTTTGCTTTCCCCTCAATCGTCAGATGTAAGTATATTCTATATTTTCCACGAATTACCTTTGGTACGAGCGTAGCATAGCAAGGTCTATACGTATCGATGCAATATGCTTTGTCTAATAATGTCTTAATCGCTTTCTTATCTATGATTTCCGATTCGGCTAAATAAGAAAGAACTGCATTCACTTCATCGTTTTGAAATCGATCCTTAACCTTAATTCCAAATGGTTTCCTACCCAGTTTGAAATACAACTGATTATCCTTAACAGACAGTGGGATACCACGATCGATCTGCTTTGCCCTAATACAAGGTAATTCTCCATATTTTGAAAAGTGTAATTTTTTCCCATTCGCATAAAGACATTGTTCCACACCTCGCCAAACATCTTCGGCTTTCGTAAGAGCAAATATGGAGCCAATGCCATATTTTTTACCGATTGGTATCATGGAAGTTCTGCAAAAATCCCATGTGACATGATATTGTTTTTGCATTGCATTCAACTGATTGGCCAGATTTTTTCTTTTCGTCTTATCTTTGGTAGAACCATAGAGAGCAAGCAGTTTTCGGTATCGTTTTGTTCGCATGAGTTGGTCGTAGTTATTTTTCATAAGACCGACAAGTTCATTGCCTGCTTTTCGTATCTTATCGGAAAGTGCTACCATGCTTTGTGCATCCGAAGAAGACAAGTCGGTTTCAACAACCAGAATATGTCTGTCGGAACATTTACGATATTGTTTTAGGGATTTGTTGTATTCTTCATCCATCATAATTTTTCTGCTCCTCGATATACTTAACTACTGTAGCTTCACTTATATGTCCTACCGTAGATACAAAATATCCTCTTGACCATAATACACCACACTTAGCATAAAACTGTTTTAGTTGTGGAAAGGCTTTGAACAATTCTATGGCACTTATACTTTTAAGCGTTCTAACAACATCGCAAGGTGCTACTGTTTGTGGTACATCTACAAAAATATGAATATGGTCTGGCATTACTTCTAGTGCTTTCATATTGTATTTATAATCATTACAGATCCTCTGTAATATATGTTTTAAAGCAGCTTCAACGTTACCGCTTAATACAGAAAATCTAAATTTAGGACACCATATAATATGATACTGTATCAGGTATTTACAATGCGAAGCACTATGATATTGTTCCTCGCTCATAATTTTGTTCTCCTAATTGATATTTTTCCTGTATACCTCTACGCATTAAATCTAAAAAGGTAATTGTTTTTCCTTCCTCAACAGAATAGATACGAGCAAGGTTTTCAAGTTCAACTTTCCATTCAATAGGAATTGAAATATTTATTTGTACGTTATTTGATTTTAGCTGCGACATATATCGATTCCTCTCTTTTCTATCATACATAGATTATATATCTTTTCTATGCTGCTGTCAAGCAAAAAGTGGCTTTCATTCCACACGCAAGCGTGCGGGTTTTTCGCCACGAATTTATAACGCCATTATTGCTATGACAGTTAAATGAATTGGATAAATCCAATACCATAATAATTGAATCGCTTTATTCCGATATCCTTGTTTCCCATTATAAAAATAGATTGGAACAATTGCAAACACTCCAAATGGCTGCGACATTCCCACATAAAAGCCAATGCCTAAAATGCCCAATGCCAATAGCACCAACTGTTTTCTCCAATAATAGCACATCATAATTAAAACAATTCCTATTGCACCATAATCCGTTTTTCCCATTTCTGTCACGAAGCAAGCAGCCAGAAAAGCAATCAATCCACCTATGTAGTTTCCTTTTTTCTTGCAAATTAAATCAAACTGAACTGCTAAAAGTCCAAACAGCAATGTAAAAAACACATTTTGATGCTGCAATGTAATTCTTCCAAATAATGCCAAATCAAATGGAAGTTCGGATATTAATGCCAATACTCCTAAACGAATCGCATATTTTTTCCAGTTTGATGTATGACAAATTCCTTCGATTAATAAAAAACAATAAATTGGAAACGCCAATCGGCCAATTGTCCGCAGCGGATATAAAGTGACTCCAAAAATATGGACCATATAGTAGGGGAAAAAAACTGCTCCTATATGATCCACAATCATAGATGTCACTGCAATTATTTTTAACCACAGTGAAGTCATACTCTACACCAAACCTTTTTAATTGTCTTCGTCCGATTCGTTTACCGAATATACCTGACGTTTCATTGCCATCTCATCACTTGCAAGATACTCATCATACGTTGTAATCTTATCAATATATCCACCTGGCAATAATTCAATAATACGATTTGCAGTTGTTTGAACAATCTGATGATCACGGGAAGAGAATAAAATAACGCCTGGGAATTTAATCATACCATTATTTAATGCAGTAATGGATTCCATATCCAAATGGTTCGTTGGTTCATCAAAAATCAAAACATTGGCACCTGAAATCATCATTTTCGATAACAGACAACGAACTTTCTCTCCTCCTGAAAGAACATTTACCTTCTTGGCTCCATCTTCTCCTGCAAACAACATTCTGCCAAGGAAACCTCTTACATAAGTAATATCTTTCACTGGAGAATATTGCTGTAACCAATCATAGATAACTAAATCATTATCAAATTCATCCGAATAATCCAATGGGAAGTACGCCTGAGAAGTCGTTACTCCCCATTTATACGTACCAGAATCTGGCTCCATTTCTCCCATTAAGATTTTAAATAATGTGGTTTTCGCAATTTCATTGGAACCAACAAATGCTACCTTATCATCATGATTTAAAACAAACGAAACGTTATCCAGCACTTTTACACCGTCAATTGTTTTCGTAATGCCATCTACAGTCAATACTTCATTTCCAATGCTGCGGTCTGGACGAAAATCAATATATGGATATTTTCTGGAAGATGGACGAATATCATCTAACTGAATCTTTTCCAATGCACGCTTACGGGAAGTTGCCTGTTTGGACTTAGAAGCATTTGCAGAGAAACGCTGAATAAATTCCTGCAATTCTTTAATCTTTTCTTCCTTCTTACGATTCGCCTCTTTCATCTGCTTAATCATAAGCTGACTCGATTCATACCAGAAATCATAATTTCCAGAATATAATTGGATTTTTGCATAGTCAATATCCGCAATATGCGTACATACCTTATTCAAGAAATAACGGTCATGGGATACAACAATAACAGTATTTTCAAAGTTAATTAAAAACTCTTCCAACCAATTAATCGCTGCCAAATCCAAATGGTTTGTTGGCTCGTCCATAAGTAAAATATCTGGATTACCAAATAATGCACGCGCCAATAATACTTTTACTTTATCATTACCTTCCAAGTCCTTCATCATCTTATAATGAAGTTCTGTCTCAATTCCTAAACCATTTAACAAGGATGCTGCGTCTGACTCTGCTTCCCATCCATTCATCATTGCAAATTCGCCTTCTAATTCACTCGCACGAATTCCATCCTCTTCTGTAAAGTCTTCTTTTGCATAAATAGCGTCTTTTTCTTTCATTATTTCAAAAAGACGCGCATTTCCCATCATTACTGTGTCTAATACTACTTGATCGTCATATTTAAAGTGATCCTGTTCCAGCACAGACAAACGCTGTCCTGGTGTAATAACAACAGAACCATTCGTTGGCTCGAGCTTGCCAGATAATATCTTCAAAAATGTAGACTTTCCAGCACCGTTCGCACCAATAATTCCATAACAGTTACCTTCTGTAAATTTAATATTTACATCCTCAAATAACGCCTTCTTGCCAAGACGCAAGGTGATTCCATTTGCACTAATCATATCGAACAGCCTTTCTTTCTCTCTATTATCGTACCCATTCTACAAAAAAAATTTAATAAAATCAAGTATTTCTTTGCATTTTCGTATATTCTAATTCCCTTTTTTGACTTGTAAATAAAATTGTTTGGTTTGGAAGCTCATTTAAAAAATCCAACGTTTGTTTTAATCGCTCATCATCATAAAATGCAAACGTATCATCAAATAAAAATGGAATACCGTTTTCCTTCCACAAAAGTTTTGCCGCAGCCAGCCGAATGCATAAATAAATTTGCTCCATTGTACCACGACTGATTCCACTTAAAGGTACATAACGATCTGGTGTATTCAAAAAAATGCTCCTATCATCTCGAATAACTATACTTTGGTACTTTCCTCCTGTAATTTTCTCCAGCAGTCGGGACGCTTCTTCATTTAAATCCACACCAAATGTTTTCTGTACTTTATCTGCTAATTTCTGAATCGTTTCCATTGCCAATGTAATTGCATCAATATCCAATTGTAATTTTATATTTTCTGCTTCCTGCTCCAATAACTGCTCTCGTTCGTTTAAAAGCATAATTCGATTTTCTTCTTTTCGTTCTTTATCCCAATCAATTCGATTTAATACATCTTGTACTGCTTTTAATCGATCCAAACATTCCACATAAGTATCGGGCGTTGTTTCATGGAATTCTGAGCTATAACGTTTATAGTCATCCTCATATTCTTCCATGCGTTTTTTCTTTTCTTGCTTTTCTTCCACTTTTTGTTTTATCTTTTTACGTTGTGCTAAAAAGTATTTCCGCTGAAAGTAAGAAGCAGCCAAGCATCCAAACGCAGCAACCAACAAGCAAATCATTGTCACCATCTGTACAAATCCTCGAAATGAGTTAATCCACCATAAATATCCTGCAAAACATGCAAAAAACAAACTCAGTCCAATTAAAACTGCACCTGTTCCATTCTTTTTATTTAACTCATACGTATTTACATAATATTCATGATAATCATCTCTAGCTTTTTCATAACGTTGACGGAATTCTTCCCTTTTTTCTTCATAAGCCCGTTTCATAGAAACGAGCTGCTCCTTTTGACTATTTAATGTCTTTCCTAGTTCCAAACGCTCCTCTTTCCGCTCTTCCTCTTCTTCCATAAGGCGTTCCAATTCTTTCTCTCTTTCATTGAGTGCACTCTGATTTTCATTTAAACGTTTGGAGACGGTAGAAGACAGACGATTTTCTAAACGGCGGCGCTGAGTTTTTAAATTTGCAATCGCATTCGCCATATCAATCTCTGCACTTTGGGTGTTACTTGTATTACTTAAAAAACATTGTAACTCATTAATTAAACTTGCATCGGTTGCACATTTTAACTGTTCAATACAAACCGTACTTGTAAAACTATTTTCTGTTACTCCCCCCAGTAAGTCCTCTAAACGAGTTTGTGCTGGCTCCAGCATCGTACCAGCTGTCTCATTAATGAGCCGAAAACTGCGGTTGGTTTTCAGAAAACTTCTTTCCAACCGATAAATAGAACCATTCACACGGATTCTCATTATCCCACAATATTCTCCATGATTATCCCATGGTTCATATTTATTATAACGATCCGAACGTACCAACCGTCCTCTTTGACGTTCCATTCCAAACAGCATTCCACGAATAAAAGCATGAATCGTTGATTTACCAGCTTCATTTTCTCCATAAATCACATTCAATCCAGAATGAAATGCCATTTTTTTATGATGGAACTTTCCAAAATGAGTCATTTCCAGATCTAGTATTTCCACTATGAGTCCTCCTGCTTTAATAATGCATTAATTCCATAAAATAAAGCCTTTTGTCTTTTTTCATCCATCGATTCTTTTAAAAATTCTTGAATATACATTCCAATCACATCATCTTGATGCTCATATAACAGAATATCTACATCATAATCTGGTTTTGTTTCATCAATGACTTGTACCACGTTTCCTGTTCGATACAATAGGTCAGGATTTAATGGAGCTTCTGGATCATAGTTTCCCTCCAGCGTAATCTTATATATATTATCTTCTCCATTTTGCACGATCATGGAAGCGATATTTTCTAACAATCCTACATTCGTACTATCTACTGTAACTTTTGACCGCAAAGAAACATATTCTCTCTTTGCAATTGGCACAAGCTTAAATTGAGTAATGGCTTTTGTTTTCTCTGTATTTAATTCAATTTCTCCAATAATATATCCATGTTGTCCCATATCATTTTTATCGGTTGGTTCTAAAGCACCTGCATACGCCATTTTCTCTTCCAGCCATAACTCTGGTTTATGAATATGTCCAAGTGCTACATAATCAAATCCAGCCTTTGCAAGCTGTTTTCGATCAAATGGAATATGTCTTTCATCTCCTCCATGCCCTAAAAAAATCTGAATCCTTCCCTGTTCTCCTCTTGAAACATGATCATACAAGTGCTCTGTAATCTCATCCGAATGATAACTAAACCCACTCACTTCTGTATCCAATTCTGGAAAATATACCGATTGTATCGTTTCCTCGCTCAGCATTGTTACCTGCTTTGCCCACTCGGCTTCCTCATATGCAGTTCCTTTACTAATATAATCATGATTTCCAGCAATCAACACTACCTTTGTATGCTTCAACGTAGAAAATAGATAATTCACCTCTTTTACTTCACGTTTCAATGGACGATGATGGAACAAATCGCCTGAGATCAGTAATAAATCTACTAATTTTTCATTACAGATCTGTATCACATTTCGAAATGCATCCCACAGTTCTTCTGCGCGCTTTTCACTCCAATGTTTTCCTGGATCTGGCCGCATACCAAGATGAGTATCTGCAATATGAATAAAATTCACGCCCTCTCTCCTTTCCATCCCAAATCGTAACATTTTTCTAAAACATTTCACCAAAAGTGAAAGAAGACAGAAAATCAGAAAGCTGCCTATCATTGGCACCTTCGCCTGTTCCTATTTTTGAACATAGCTCTTTGTTGAAAAAATTCAGCTTCCAATTCTCTGTCTTATATTTCTATTCCACACAAAGTTATCCTTTTACATTTCTCGTTTCTTATCCATGAGAATCTGCATAAAACTTATAATTCACAGTTATTTACAGTTCTAGGGAACGGAATAACATCTCGGATGTTACTCATACCCGTTAAATACATAACACAGCGTTCAAATCCAAGTCCAAAACCAGCATGACGAGCAGATCCATATTTACGAAGATCTAAATAGAAATCATAGTCTTCTTTCTTTAAGCCCAGTTCATTCATACGTGTAAGAAGTTTCTCATAATCATCTTCTCTTTGGCTTCCTCCGATAATCTCACCAATTCCCGGTACTAAACAATCCATCGCTGCAACAGTCTTTCCATCTTCATTCAGCTTCATATAAAACGCCTTAATTTCCTTTGGATAATCCGTTACAAACACTGGACGCTTAAATACTTGCTCGGTTAAATAACGCTCATGTTCCGTCTGTAAATCACAGCCCCAGGATACTTTATAATCAAACTTGTCATTATTCTTCTCTAAAATCTCAATCGCTTCTGTATAAGTAACACGTCCAAATTCAGAGTTTAATACACCATTCAGACGTTCTAATAATCCTTTATCCACAAATTGATTAAAGAATCTCATCTCTTCTTGTGCATGATCCATTACATAACGGATCACATACTTAAGCATACTCTCTGCTAAATCCATATCGTCTTCCAAATCTGCAAATGCAATCTCTGGCTCGATCATCCAAAATTCTGCGGCATGACGTGTCGTATTAGAGTTTTCTGCACGGAATGTTGGACCAAATGTGTAAATATTGCGGAATGCCATCGCATAAGTTTCCCCATTCAGCTGTCCGCTTACCGTCAAATTCGTAGGCTTTCCAAAGAAATCCTGAGAGAAATCCACACTTCCATCTTCCTTCTTTGGAATCTGGTTCAGATCCATTGTTGTAACCTGAAACATTTCCCCTGCTCCTTCACAATCGCTGCCTGTAATCAATGGCGTATGCACATATACAAAATCTCTTTCTTGGAAGAACTTATGAATTGCATAGGCAATCAATGAACGTACACGGAATACCGCCTGAAACGTATTTGTTCTTGCTCTTAAATGAGAGATCGTTCTTAAATATTCAAAACTATGACGCTTTTTCTGTAATGGATAGTCCGATGCGGATGGTCCCTCTATCACTACCTCTGTCGCCTGAATCTCAAATGGCTGCTTCGCCTGTGGTGTCGCAACTAAGGTTCCTGTTACAATCAAAGCTGCTCCAACATTACATTTAGAAATCTCAGCAAAGTTTTCCATTTTATCGTGATACACTACTTGCAATGGCTGGAAATAAGTTCCATCATTCAACACAATAAATCCAAATGTCTTAGAATCACGAATACTGCGAATCCATCCACCCACTTGAATTTCTTTATTCAGATACTGAGCAGTATCCTTAAACAACTCTCTAATAGTAATCAGTTCCATAATGCTTCTCCTCTTTCACATGGATATATTTTTCTCTATTTTACCATAGCTTCCAATATTTTAAACCCATTCTCTTAGAAAATCAAGCATTTTCCCGTATTTCTTCATTTTCTATCTGCTGATTTCTTCTCATCTTTCATTATTTCTTTCCATACATCGAATCATGCAGCATAATATAATCTAAAACTGTTTCACATCCTTCATAAATATCTCGATAGGTCAAATCAAAATCTCCTGTATACCATGGATCCGCAATTTCTCTTGGATTCTTAGAAAAATCCAACAATAAATGCAGCTTCTTCGTCCGATTCGGACCAAAAATTCGTTTCATATTGCGCATATTCCAATGATCCATACCAAAAATATAATCATATTTTTCATAATCCCTCTTCTTAACCTGAGTCGCATATTTTCCGTCTACAGAAATTCCATACTGCTTCAACTTCTGCCTCGTACCATAATGAACAGGATTTCCTATCTCCTCCGTACTCGTGGCAGCAGACGCAATATAAAACAAATCACTCAATCCTCTCTTCGCAACCATATCCTTCATCACAAACTCAGCCATCGGCGAACGACAAATATTGCCGTGGCAGATAAATAGTATTTTTATCATATCTTAAAACTCCTTATTTTCCTTGATTTTCAAGGATTTTCTGTTTTTTTGTTTTCCTGTTTTTCTGGCATATCTTGGTATAAATTCGCACATCTTGGACTTCAAAAGTAGTAAATTTAGTACCCTCCTTAGAGATTGCAAATTTTCCTTACTTCTTCTTTCACATCCTCATATCCTACATGAGTGTACGTGTTCAAGGTCACTCCTATATCTGAATGCCCCATAAGATACTGCAAGGTCTTGGGATTCATACCGGTTTTAGCCATATTCAAACAATATGTGTAGCGACACACATGAGGTATTATTTTCGACATTTATACTTTATAAATCCGATTATACTTTTGGCAAATATGTTGAAAGTATTTCTCCCAGTGTAGTGCTACCATCGGTATATCATTTTTATCCAAATACCCAAAACCACATTTGCCGTCTATCATAGGCTCCGTTTTCATTTTTTCCTGTTGGCTAGGATTCGCTGAAAACACTCATACACACCATCAGACATCGGAATTATCCTTGTGCCACTGGTCATGTTTGTATCTTCAATGATATATTCCATATTTCTTTTTCTCTGTAACTGATGATCCACATTGATTGTTCTGTTGTGCATATCAATATCAGAAAACGTCAGTCCCACAAACTCAGAAATACGAAGCCCTGTTTTAAACAAAATGTAAATTTCTTCATATTTGATAATATTTAGAACGAATTTATAGTTCGCTTCTGTATTATGCCAGACCCCTGTTTTTTGGGAAAGATATTTTTTGACTAATCGTTTTTTTCTATCTCTCCTTTTAGCACTCATTTCAATGCTCCTTTCATAATAAAAGAGCCTCGCCACGATATATACAATAGTATATCATAGACAAAGCTCTTTTTCTATTCTGTAATTTCAGCAGCATTCAAATATGAAATCATTCTAAATTGTCGTTAAATCATCCAGAAATTCCCCAAACGATTTTCTTTTTATTAAAATTTTGACACCATTCTGAATAATAAATCCTGTATCCAAATTGTCCGAAACTAACTTTCTCAATTTCTTTTCTCCTATCATGTATCGCTGTATGTCTCGGTAATTTCACTTTTGCATAAACTCTGCTTGTAATAGCGGCAATAATAACGGTAGGACTATGTTTATTTCCTACAACTACCTTGTATCTGGCTTTTATGATAAAAGCATTTTTATTTGTCCTCGACACCTCAAAATGCAATAGGAAGCGCCAAATGGTCAGCAGCGAACTGACTCCACGGGAGTTCCACCCCTCTGACAGTTTGCCAGATCCGCCCTCATTGCCTGTAACGGATTGAGTACCGCTCGGACTGTGACTGGACGGAAGTACCATTATTCTCTTTGTGGGCTATGGCGTAACTGGGAGCTACCTGATATTTTGAGTCGGTATATATTCGTTCACCACCTTTCATCGCTATTCTACTTTTCGGCAGTTCTTGGCGCACCGCCATACACGCTTATGCTCATCACAATCACAAAGAGGGCGTATTTGACGAATGGGTATTCACTTTTCAATGAATTGTCTGTACTTCCTGCGTCATTGCACTTGCGATAGGTATAACTATTCTCGTTGGAAAGAATTTTCTCTATTATTATAGGACGAACCGCCGCAACCACTCGATAAAGTCGCTATACAAATTGATATAATTAAAAATGCTGACATTTTTCTATACATAGGTGAATACTCCCGATTTCACTTCTCTATAATCTGCAAATTGCCTTTACTTAATCGAAAGATAACATCTGCCTGTTTGGCCAAGTCATTTGAATGTGTAACAATCACAACACATTTGTTCATCTCGTAGGCACTCTCTTTTAAAATTTCTATTATTCCCTGTGCCGTATCCTCATCCAAATTACCTGTAGGCTCATCCGCAAGGATAACTTTTGCATCTGAAGCCAACGCACGGGCAATAGCAATTCTCTGCTGCTGACCACCAGAAAGTTTCATAACATTTCTACGGCTTTCTTCTTCGGTTAGTCCGACACGTTCTAAAATAGGCTGCGGGGGCAGTTTAGAGGTCAAAGCAACATTCTCTCTCGGTGTCAGATAATCAATAAGATTATAACTTTGAAAGATAAAGGCTACATTATTCTTCCTATGATCCGCTAATCCTATGGTCTCAATGTTCTGTCCTTCAAAAAGGATTTGTCCACCTGAGGGGCTATCCAAGCCTCCCATCAGAGAAAGAAGCGTTGTCTTTCCGCAGCCAGACGGGCCGAGAATGGCATATATACTGCCTGCTTCAAACGCAATATTTACATCTTTCAATACATTCCTTTTGTTATCATAAGAGAAACGAACTCCCTTTACTTCCATAATACTCATGTATGTGTCCTCCTTAACTCATTTTTGATAAAATATCTTTTGGTTTTAAACGAATGACTGTATAAAATGCAATAATAACTGCTATACAGATTAAAACAATTCCAATTCCAAATACATACATCATATCTGATGTTGAAACACTTACTATTAGATTGGATACATCCTCATTGGATTTACTAATGATAAACTTACCTATTTGATCCGCAAGACTATAAGTCAGTCCTGCGGTTGCTCCCATAGATAATAAGGCAATCAATAGATTTTCAATTAAAAATTGTCCAAAAATTTCTGCTTTGCTCTTTCCAATCGCAAGCAAAATTCCAATTTCTTTTTGACGACTTCTTGTCCATAGAACAAGCAACAAAGTAATTACCAATGTACCGATAACCATAATTACTTTTACTGCTGTATCAACCATACTTCCAAACGAAGATAATGGAGTAGATACCATCTCAAAATCTTCGCTATTTACCCCAAATACGAATGTCTTACCGTTTAATTCTGGAAGATTTTTGATTGTATTTAAAAGTTTTTCTGCTTCTTGGGGAGATTTAGTATATGCATCAAGTGAATCATAGCCTTTCATTTCATAAATTTCATTTTTACTTTGTGTATCTATATATCCTTTATTTGCTGGTATATCAAATGGAAACATTCCTTCTTTGGTTGTTCCTTCTGTACCTGTATATATTCCTATAATTGTAAAATCATAAGATTTTTTATGCTCATAATCTTCAAAAAATTTAATTTTATCTCCAACTAAAAGTTTATTTCTATCAGCTAATTCTTTAGAGATCAGAGTTACATACTTATCATCAGGTTTAATATGTCTACCATCGACAAGTTTATATGTTCCATTTAAAAATTTTATATCTAAGGAAGAATCTAATACAGTATCAAAAGTAGGTGCAATTCCTATATCCATATTAAACTGTCCTGGAAAAAAATTAAGTTCATCTGAAATAGCATAGAAAGCATCTCGCTCTGTTACATTAGTACCTATAACACCATCCAGTTTACTAATTTTATCAACAATATCTTGTGTAATATAATCACCATTATAGGTATAACCAATTTGTCCATTTCCAAAATCTTCAGCAGAGCCGTAATTCGCTTGATTTTGCGAATCTATATCAATACGAATAGAAGCACCTACTGTTTCTTTAATTTGTTTTGTACCTTGTTGCACTGCTTTTCCACTCGAAATGCAGATTAAGACGGATGTCGATAATAAAGTAAATGTTAATAACAATAATAAGCTGCGTAGTTTCTGTCTGAAACTATATCGAATTGCTCGTTTAAAAAAATTCATTTCTTCATTCTCCTAACTCATTTTTGATAATATTTCTTTTGGCTTTAATGAAAGTACTGCTCCACTTGATAATATGACTGTTAAAATAACCGCACACATTTCTCCCATAAAAAGAAGTAAAGACTGAATTGCATTTAACTGGAGATAATTTGTATTGCTAGTTATTATATCAATTGTTTTCTTCGATACATCAGTTAAAGAACCAAACAGAATTGGATTCAACATATTAGATACAGGGATAAATATTAACAATGCCAATACAAATCCTAAACTTAATAAAATAATCTTTTCTATTACAAACTGGCTAATTATTTCAAATTTTGTTTTTCCTATGGAAAGCATAATTCCCGTTTCATGGATTCTTCCACGAATTCTCATTGTCAGTATAATGACAAGAGTAATGATTCCTAATACGGATGTAATCACAATTAAAGCCATTACTATATTTTGAATACCTTGTAGCTGGTCAGCAATTTTGGAGTATTTAAAGTCATTATTAACTAATATATGATTATTCCAATCGATAGAAGATATCTCTTTAACCTTTTGAGTCATCTCTTCAAGATGAAGTGGGTCTTTAATAAAGAAAGATATTTCTCCCTCATAGATATTTTCTTTTTGTTCCTTTAAATCTAATAATAAATTACTGCTGGAATAAATTAAATTTTCTTCTTTGTTTGCAGTTGGAATAAGCCCATTTTCTGATTTTACTTCTAGTTGATAGATTCCAGCAATTTCTACAACAACAAATTCGGTCTTCTTTGGAATCAAATCCACATAAACTCCACTCTGACTACCTAAATTTGCATGAGTAAGTTCAACGGTATCGCCAACTTTCAAACGGTTTTCCTCTGCAAGTTCCTTACTAATAAGTATTTTATTCTTATCCTCTGGTTTAATATGGCTTCCTTCAATTAGTTTTCTTTCCTCATTTATAAAGTCTTTGGATAAACTAGAATCTCTTAATGAAGTAACTTTTCCCATATTGTTTTCCGAGTTATGACTTGCACCTTTAATAAAAGATAAATTTGTACCTTTGGCGTAGCCATATTGTTCTGTGTTATAATTCCTCAATTCATCGCCAATACATGATAGAACTTCTTGAATTGATTTCTCATCAACAGTGGGCGTTCCTTCACTGGATACTTCCCCATTTTCAAATTCTAATTGTTCATAGGGTCTTATATCAAAAGATGCACCTATGTTTGATCGCAAATCTTTTGATGCTTGATCCGTTCCAGATAATACGGAAACACCTATGAACAGAGAGAATGAAACTAAAAGAAATAATGCACATAATATAATGGATTTTCCTTTTTTTCGGGTAAGATATAAAACTGCCCTCTGTAACAAATGCATATAAAAACACCGTCCTTTCTTTTTGATACTTCTATCATAAAAGCGGACGGTTTAGTTTTGATTTCGATTCCATTTAATTTTGATTTAATTTCAGTGAAGAAAATGTGATCAAAAAGCACACACTATTCTCTTCGTTATAGATTTTATACTCCAAGCCATGTTGTTCCAGAATGTTTTTTACCAGATATAATCCTAAGCCGCTTCCTCCAGTGTTTTTATTATGAGATTTTTCAACTCGATAAAACGGCATAAACAAATCTTCAATATTTTTTTCCAGTATATTTATTCCCTTGTTTCTAACAAGTAAAATAGAGTCCGATAATTCGATATATACATCAGAGTGATGTGGAGTATGTCGAATTGCATTGTTGATGATATTATGCAATGCCTTTTCTAGCAATAATGTATTTCCTTTTATAATAATGTTCTCAGCAATATTCTGATATACGTTAATCCTTTTTTCCTCTGCTAGTGCAAGAAGATGTTCACTAACTTGATAAAGAAGATCAGATAAGGAAACGTCATCTATCTTATCTATTGTACCCAATTCTAATTTTGAAATTGAAAGAATCTCTTTGACTAATTGTTCCATATTCTCAATTTCTTTTAAGGTTTCTGGTAATATCTTTTTCGTATCTTTATAGCGGCCTATTTCCATGATCATACTTTCAACTTGCCCTTTTATTATGGTGATTGGTGTTTTTAATTCATGCGATGCCGTCGCAAAAAAATGTTGTCGCTGTTGATTTAATTCAGCAATATGTTCCATATCCTGTTTTAATTGCATATTTGCATTTTCTAATTCTTCCATTGTTTGAGAAAGGTTTTTTGACATGGTATTTAAACTGTCTGCGAGTATTCCTATTTCATCTGTTCTTTCCATCTGACACTTCCATGTCAAATCAAGTTGAGCCATTCGTTTTGAAACACCACTGATTTCAATAATAGGTCTAACGATCAACCAGCTACATACCCATGCACCCAATGCTGATATCAAGAATATAAATACAAGCAAAAATGGTAATAGCTTTAATAGGGATACAATCAATTCATTACCAGAAGATATAGGCATAGCAATATTCATGATATATGTTTCTGTTCTATCTGCAAAATTAATATCTTGAGCAATTGACATCATTTCATTCTCATTATCTTCCATTTTATCAATACCATACTGAAACTGTTTATTTCCATCGGAAAATATGATAGTCGCTTGATTATTCAAACAAAACTGTTCTAAAACAGTATCAGCATCTTCAAATTTGGTTTCAGATAGTGTGTTGTAAAGCTCTGAAACTTTATCATTGATACGTGTTGATGAAACGACTTCATAACTTTTCGGAAGAAAAAATAAAATAATTCCGTAAATCAATAAACTACATAAAACAAGAGAACCTGCAATCCATAAAAATACTTTTGTACTTAAGCTATTCTTAATTCTAGCTTTCAAATTTATATCCCACCCCTCTGATAGTCTGTATGCAGTCAACGCCTAGTTTTCGTCTCAAATTCATAATATGTATATTGACTGCTTTATCATCTCCAGTATAATCATAACCCCATACTTGAGTTATAAGATTTTCTCTTGTGAACACTTTACTTGGATATCTCATAAGAGTTGCAAGCAATTCAAATTCAATATGCGTTAAGCTAATTTCTTTTCTATGTACATGTACAGTATGTTTTGAAGTATCTAATTCAATATCTCGAAGATTCAAGATGTTCTGATTTGATGATTTATCACTCATACGGCGAAGTACAGCCTCTACTCTCTTTAATACAAGTTTTAAAGAAAATGGCTTTGTGATATAATCATCAACTTGTAGTTCAAATGCTTTCACTTGGGCATCTTCTTCGTCCATCGCAGTAATCATAATAATAGGAATATCAGATTCCTTTCTTATCAATTCACATACAGCATATCCATCTATTTTAGGCATCATAATGTCTAATAGGATTAAAGAAAAAGATTGTCTTTTAAATTGTTCAAGACCCTCTAACCCATCATTTGCCAAAGAAACCGTATATCCTACATCTGCTAGAAGCTCATAAAGGACCGATTGAATGGCTTTTTCATCTTCAATTATCAATATATTTTCTTTCATATATGCACCACCTAGTCATCAAGATATTTTTAATTTTAACATACAATTATTTAGATTTGATTTAGATAAAAGAAAAAATACTATTTCAACAAAATAAACTTTAAGAAGTTTACTCCAATTTAGAGTATAAAACATATTATTAAAGTAAACTCTTTACACTATATGCCTTAACCTGTGCCAGAAAAGCAAATAGAATAAAAGCAATCCTCCTGTCAATTTTTTCGAGTTATAATTTTTTTCTGCCTTCATTATTCAGTATTCCTTTCCTTACATAAAATCACAAAGCTTATTATACATAGAGGAATAGATAATACAAGTATTTTCTCAGCATCTTTTCACGCTAAATAAGATATTTTATTTCGTTTTATTAGCACTGTCATTTCTGTAAAATAGATATATCAATTCTAACAGTACAGGTGATGAATGAATGAGCGAAGAATTTGACTTTATGGCATTAGGGCAAGCGATTAAGAAAGCCTGTAAAAAAAGCGGCATAACAAATGACAATATCCAAGTTTTCCATTGTTTATTCATCTTATCACAATGTTCGATATATCGGCAGATGAGTACATTTTTTCAAAGGAACAGATAAATAAAACATCTTTATGCCGACAGATAGATAGCATTCTCGATACCTTTGGCGATAAAAATTTACAATTATCGAATATACTACCAAAGCAATATGTAAAGCAAAAGAGTTTAAAAAACAGAGGAGTAACCCCCACTGTTTTTTAAACTCTTTTCGCAAGCTGGAAGCCCATAACCATATACTATTGCTTCCAACCGCATACTATCTCTGTTTTACAGCATCGCCAGAATTACCTTCCACGGTATAGACTACTCCGTTTTCACATTTCTCTACAATGCCTACATGATCGGTTGTTCCATCACCTTCCCAATCAAAGAAAATCAAATCTTTTATAGATGGCTCATAGTTTCGATCTTGCCACTAATTCCTTTCTTTAAACCAACTTGCTCCTGTCGGACAGTAAGAGAATTTTGGGATAAATCCACCTTCAATATATCCGCATTGTTCGGCACAGCAATCCGATATTTTTTAGCCACAACTGTTACAAAAACACTTAACCACAACAGTATTATGACCTGCGGTACTGCCGCACCCCATAACTGCTTCGGCCATTTCTACGCCAGGAATGGTAAGGATAACTTTCTGATTGTTCCGTACCATTTCCCCACTATATGAGGTTTTCGCCATTGCATAGCCAATCATATTCGGGTTAAACGAAAGATACGTTTCTACTTATTGGATTGATTTTCCAAGCTCATAGGCTTTTTGAATTTCTGGTTTTCCTTCAATATCACCCACATCTCCATTTCCGCCAGCAAGAACATAACCCAGATTCTTCCAACGCAAATGCTCCATCAGATGGTCGTAGTAAAGAACTACATCCTCAAAGCCATGTCCCTCCGCAGCCATCAAAAGTGCTGAGGCTCTGTCATGCCCTCTAAGTAGATTGCCGTCTCCTTCCTCTAGGGCAAACAAGCGGTCAATGGCTGTTCTAATCTGACCACTCATATTCCAGTAATACAGTGGGGTTGCCAGTACAATTACATCACACTCTTTTACCACTGGATAAATTTTGTCCATATCGTCTTTTTGAACACAAGGACATTCTCGACTGCTATGTCCTCCAAAGCACCCCCTACAGCCATGAATGTTCATGCTGTCCAGAAAAAACTCGGTCACAGTATTTCCAGCACTTTCTGCTCCCTCAGTAAATGCCTTAACAAGCGTAGAGGTATTTCCGTTCTTTCGTGGACTTCCGTTCAGTATCACAATTTTTTTACCCATATAATAATTCTCCATTTCGTTAAATTTTATCTGCCAGCGCAGAAGCCTGCTGGCAGCCGTCTGTCTTTTCAATGTCGCCTACATTCAGCACACCAGGAATCAGCACTTCACCAACCATATTCCATTTCAGCAAGGCAGCAGAACGCTCCACAGGAATCCTCACACCATCTAGTACAGACAAATCATTTTCCTCGCAGCAGGCAATCAGACCACACTCTTTTCCAGCAATATCCTTTCCTGCCACACAGAATGAATACAGCTTATCAATAATGGCTTTCATCTGTGCTGGAATGGAATACCAGTACACTGGCATGGTAAATACAATAACGTCTGCCTCCAAAATAGCTGGCGCAATGGTATTGAAATCATCATCAAAGGAACAGGCTTTACCCGTCTTATAACAGGTCTCACAGGCATGACATCCGCTCACATTCATCATAGCAGCGTCAAATCTCGTTATATTATGTCCCTTTTCTTTTGCTGCTTTGATAAAAGCGTCTGTCATAGCAAAGCTGTTCCCATTTTTCCGTGGACTACCTGAAATTACAACAATTTTTTTACTCATAAAACATTCCTCCTGTCAGAAGGCGACCAGCCACTCCAGCCAGTCGCCACACTAATTTATTTCTTTATTGTATTAGAGTTTTGGTTATACGCCTTTGCTACACATTTCCACTCGCCGTTCATTTTCAGCAGAAGCAGTACATCCGTAAAATCAATTCGATTGCCCCATCCTTCTTCCAGAACACGGACAACGGCCAGAGATTCCTCTACCATCAGCACATCCACCCGTGCCTTGAAGTTATCTCCGCCAGGTACGGTGTCAACATTATGATAAAACTGCTCGATAGAACCATGCTCCAGTTCTCCGTCCAGATAACCGAATAAAACCGCCTCATCGGTGAATAATTCTTTCGCATACTTGCTGTTGCCCTCTGCAACACTCTTAACAAATTTCATTGCTGCTTCTTCTACGGCCTGATACTCTCTTAATTCTGCTCTCATGGTAATTGCCTCCTTGAAAATTATTCTTAATCCCCATCATTTTTGCTTTTCTAAATACTCATGACTCTGTATAGAAGTTTCCCTTTTTGTTGTGGAATTGACTTTTCCGGTTGCTGATATTATAATCATAGCAAGAATAAAACAAAAAACAAGTACGCACATTAAAGTGCGATACTTACAAATATGTTAAATACTTACCTAAAGGAGAGTATAAAATGAATAAGAGATGTATATCAAACGAATGCCTTAGTACCACTGGTTTTAGCTATACTTTATCGCTGATTAACGGAAAATATAAGATGACGATTCTTTATACATTAATGGAGTTTGGTGTAGTGCGATTCAATGAGATGAAAAAATATATCGGACAAATTTCTTATAAGACGCTTAGTTCCACATTAAAAGAATTGGAAGCCGATCAGCTTGTCCATCGGGAAGAATACCCTCAAATTCCACCTAAAGTAGAATACAGCCTAACAGAAAGAGGAAAGTCACTAATTCCTATTTTGGACGGTATGTGTGAGTGGGGAGATAGGAACAGGTTATAAAACTCTTCTGTTACCCCTACCTAACATTATTACTATTTAAGATATTGGATATAAATTCAACAAAGTTATAATTTAATTCTCATTTTAACAAGGGAGAGACACAGTTCTGTGCACTCTCCCTTGTTTTATCATTATAACAAAATGTTTTTTAATCATTTTTATCAAAACATCCCATCACTCGGGTATATTTTTTCTAAGGCAAAATCGGATCTACATTCATATTTTAGATGAAATTAAATGGCCTTTATTCTTTTTGTCTAATGCTTCATAAAAATGGCAACTAAAAAATTATTTAACAAAAATATATTGACACTATGTCAGAATAGGTGTACAATACAATCACTGACATTGTGTCAGAACCCAAAAATAGGAGGCTATTAAAATGAAAAAAAATATTGGTTCACAATTAGCTTTGTACCCTACCCCTGTTACTGTTATTGGAACTATGAATGAAGAAAAGCCTACATGGACGCTGGTAGCGCATGTGGGAATTATTGGGCATGACCGTGTACTCGTCAGCCTTGCATCTGCACATTTTATCAATAGCCTGATTAAGAAAAATCAGAAATTGTCTATTAATATGGTTAATGAAACTATGCTGCCAGAAGTAGATTATTCTGGTGCTGTCAGTGGAGCTGAGGAAGATAAATCCAATTTGTTTGCTTTTGATATGGGTAATAATGGAACACCGATTATTACAAAAGCCCCTCTTACTATGGAGTGTTCCGTAGTAGATATCTATAACACACAAGGCTTTGAAAGTTTTATTTGCACCATAGACAATACTTACGTTGAAGAAAACTATTTAAATGAGAACGGAAAAATCAACTATCATACCCTAAAACCAGTATTGTTTGAGTTCCCGACTTATGAATACTTGCAAACAGGAAATGTGATCGGAAAATGCCTGTCTTTCAAAAAAACAATAATAAACAAGGAGGAAAATAAATCATGTTAGGAAACTTTGTATATTGCAATCCAACGAAACTTTATTTCGGTGATGAATCTCTGAATTATCTAAATGAAGAACTGTCAAAGTATGGCCAGAATGTAGTTTTGATTTACGGAGGCGGTTCTATTAAAAAGAATGGAATCTATGACGAAGTTATGAAAATCCTGAAAAAGAATGGCAAAAATGTTGCAGAAATTTCAGGAGTAATGCCAAATCCAACTCTTGCCAAATTGTATGAAGGAATCGAGATTGCGAGAAAACATCATGCAGATTTACTTTTAGCTGTGGGCGGTGGCTCTGTCTGTGATTATTCAAAAGCGGTATCTGTATCCGTTAACTGCAAAGAGGACCCATGGGAAAAATACTATATCCGTTTTGAGGAGCCAGATTGTGAAATCATTCCTGTAGGCTGCGTTCTAACTATGGTTGGAACTGGTTCTGAAATGAATGCTGGCTCTGTTATTACTAATCAGGAAACAAAGCAGAAAATTGGACATGTTTTTGCCAGCGAAACTATCATGCCGAAATTTTCTATTCTCAATCCGAAATACACTCTAACTCTGCCTCATTATCAGATGGTATCTGGCATTTATGATATCTTTAACCATATCTGTGAACAATATTTCTCTGGAGAGGACGATAATACCAGTGATTATATCAGTGAAGGATTAATGCGTTCTGTCATTGAGTCCAGTCGTATTGCCAATAAGGACCCACAGAATTATGAAGCAAGAAGCAATCTTATGTGGACAGCAACATGGGCATTGAATACACTGGTTGCCTGTGGAAAATCTACTGACTGGATGGTTCATATGTTAGGTCAGGCCGTTGGTGGTTATACAAATGCGACACATGGAATGACACTCGCAGCAGTTTCACTTCCATATTATCGCCATATCATGCTATACGGTCTTAACAAATTTAAGCGTTTTGCCATAAATGTCTGGAACGTCAATCCAGAAGGAAAAAGCGACCAGCAGATCGCAGAAGAAGGTCTTGCTGCTATGGAAAGCTGGATGAAAGAGCTAGGAGTAGTAATGAATATTTCCGATTTGGGGGCAAATGAAGATATGCTGGAAAACCTTGCAGACGTTACACTTTCTATGACAGGCGGATATAAAGTGCTTGAACGCAGCGAAATTATTGAAATTTTTAGGGAAAGTTTGTAATAACCAATTTTTCTCTCTGGATTGACACAGTATCAGAGCAAGAATATAATGTTGCTAGAGTGAAAAACAGAAACTATACAGAGAGGAAGAATATTATGCCGAAAGGGTCAGAGGAATTAACAAATGCCAGAAAAAAGGAAATTATAAATGCTTGCGCTTTGCTTTATGAAACAATGAGTTTCAAAGAGATTACTATAAAGGAAATTGGCAAAGTAACATCTTTTACCCGTACTTCTATATATAACTACTTTCAAACTAAAGAGGAAATCTTTTTAGCACTCCTTCAGCAAGAATATGAACTTTGGAATCTTGATTTGGAGAAATTATATAATGAATATGAACAAATGTCAGTGGAACAGTTCGCTGTAGAACTTGCTCATACATTAGAAAAGAGGAAGCGCCTTTTAAAACTTATGTCTATGAACCATTATGACATGGAAAGCAGCAGTCGTATGGAAAATTTAGTTAAATTTAAAGTTGCTTATGGAAACTCAATCAAAGCAGTTACACACTGTCTAAAAAAATTTTTCCCAAACATGTCTGAAAATGATATACAGACCTTCATTTATGCGTTCTTTCCATTTCTTTTTGGTATCTATCCTTATACAGTCGTAACCGATAAACAGCGAGAGGCAATGGAAAAGGCAAATGCAAATTATGTGTTCCTTTCTTTGTACGAAATAACTTACTCATGTGTTAAAAAATTATTAGAAAGATTTGATTAAACCATAAAACTTGCTATTATTTTACCTATTACCTTTTCTTCCTAAAAATACAGCCAGACGAAAACTTTTTCCAAAGTGTGGCTGTATTTTTTATTTCTTACTGATTATTTAGATTTTCCTCATTCGTTTCTATCACTTTTTATACCAATAAACTGAAATACATGGCATTTCAGATGGACAACAAAGTTTTTACGAAGATTTATGTGCATTTTTATTAAGTATGTATTGTTTTGGATTTAACAATCATTGTACTTGTTTTGCTTTTCAGGATAAGGTAAGCAATGGATGATTATAATAATTTTAGCGACCTAAATCCCCTTCTAACATCAATGGGATCAAGGTCGCCTTATTTTTACTTCCTAATAACTTCTGTTCATATATTATTTTACTTCAACTAACTCGATTTGGAAGTTCAATTCTTTTCCTGCCATTTCATGATTAGCATCAAATGTAATCGTTGTTTCGTCCTTTGCAGTTACCTTAACAGGGAACGGCTGTCCATATTGATTGGATAAATAAACTTGCTGTCCAACTTCTAACCCTTCTGAGCCTGGAAGCTGTGCAATCTCAACTGTAAAAATAGCATTTGGATTTGACATACCATAAGCTTCTTCTGGCATCAAATGAACATCCACAACTTGACCAACTTCCATATTGGCTACAGCAGCATCAAAACCTTTAATCATTTGTCCAGCACCGCAAATAAATTCCAATGGTTCTCCACGATCATAAGAAGAATCGAACTGTGTTCCATCATTGAATGTACCTCTGTAATGAGTCCGACAAGTTTTACCTACATTAGGTCCAGTAATTGCAGGCTGAGATCCACATCCTCCACCACAGTTTCCTCCACAAGAATGGCCTTCTTCATGATGACCACAACTATGACCTTCTTCATGATGATGATCACAATTTGCTCCAGAAGATACTAATTCTCCCTTTAAGTAAGCTTCCACTGCCTGATCTGCATCACCCTGAGCACCAGAACATAATTCAACACCTGCTTCTGCAAGTGCAGCCTGAGCTCCACCACCAATTCCACCACAAATCAGCACATCCACTGACTGTCCAGCCAAAAGTCCAGCCAAAGCACCATGTCCAGTGCCATTGGAACTAATCACTTCACTGGAAATTACTTTATTATCCCCAACCTCATATACTTTGAAAAACTCTGTTTTTCCAAAATGTTGAAAGATGTTTCCATTATCATAAGTTACCGCTATTTTCATTTGTTAATCCTCACTTTTCTATAATTTTTTTATAAACAAAATCCTTTCATTTGCCATAGGCAAAAACTTACTTCCCTTAGAAGGTGAAATGAACCTTGTAATAGTTATTAACCTCATTATTATACCATATTTTTATTGCATCAAAAGCCTCTTTTTTACTATTATCCTCATTTTTTTATGCCCCAATACTTACTATAAAAGAAAAACTATTTATCTGCTTTGTTCCACATATTTTTAGTAAAGCAGACACTCGGAATCCGCTTTGCTACTTCCTCATGAACGCAGGCTTCTTTGCAGCTTGTCAGTGTGGGCTTTCCTAATCCCCCACTGACACGGGCATCCCCATCCCTCCGCTTAGTCCTTCATGCACTTGCAGCAGGGGACTGCCCGTTCTGGGTTCAAATTTATTGTAAATACTCTTTTATTTGCTCAATTAATCCCTGATCTGCTGGCAACCACGCCACACTATCCAAGTTCTCCTTATCCAGCCATTTTGCTGCCTCATGTTCCTTTAAAACGAAATGTCCAGATTTTACAGAACAAATAAAACATGCCATAGACAAGTGGAACGTAGGATAATCATACTCTACTGTATTTAATAGAGATTTCACTTCTATCTCAGTATCTAATTCTTCTTTAATTTCTCGTACAATGGCCTCTTCCAATGTCTCATTTTCTTCTACCTTTCCACCAGGAAATTCCCATCCATCTTTAAATTCTCCATATCCACGCTGTGTCGCAAATACTTTTTTGTCATCTATAATAATTGCTGCTACTACTTTAATTGTCTTCATAATTTTCTCCGTTTTTATTATTCATTTACTATATATTTGTATATATCTTCTTTCACTAATGTCTCCAGCATCCATTCAATTTCTACTACCGTTTTCTCTATATTTGGCATAGCAAATTCCTTCTCCCTACCTCTTGCATACATTCTGCCAAGGTAATAAAATTCTTTTGATATTTTACCATCTTTGTTTTTTTATTAAACTTATATCTGCTTATATTTATAGGAACCTCATTTTTTCCAGCATAAAATCCGACAAGTGTCTTTATACGTATATTTTTGATATAAAACGAGATCTTCTTTCATTACCTCTTACGAACGGATTTCATATGCAATTTCATGGTTAAAAATTTCATGAATATTTCTTCTTTCCAGATAATCATTCCTTTTATCTGGAGTTGCTGTCATTTCAAGCCAAAGCTTTAGCTTAAAATAACCTGTATTTTACATTATAATTATCTCCAAACACTATTGCATCTTTCAAATAGATATTCCATAACGAATATAATGTACGAATTGCTGCAGCTTTGGATATTCCATTTTCCATAATCTCTAATAAAATATCGGAAGAGTTTATAATAGAGTAATTCAGAAAAGCAGCTTTTAATTTCTGTTCTATATAAAAAATACAGTCAGACAAAAGCTCTTTTGCCAAAGTCAGACTGTACTATTTATTTCTTACCGATTATTTAGATTTTCCCCATTGGTTTCTATCACTTTCTCATACCAATAAATCATTTTACTTTTAGTAATAGCCACTTGGGATAAAGTATATAAAAACAGAGCATTATCTTAAAACATTATAACCTTATAAAACTCTCTGGTACAAGAGCAAGCTTATTTATTGATTCATGCGCTCGTGCAAGAGCATCATAAACGGCTAGTACATCATCTGAATCCCATGTACGCAAAGAGTGTTCATCAATCACTCCTTTACTCTCTTTAATAATTCTTTCAAGCTGTTCTTCATCTGCAACGGCGACAACTGCCTGCACAGCAGCATTTGTTTGAGCTTTCTTCAGATTAAGAATCAAACTATCAATAGAACCTTTGGATTGTACTTCGAAAACATAAATTGCTTTTCCCATATTTCCTATTTTGGCTTCCCAAACTGCATCAACAATTGCACCCGTTGTAATTTTAACCTCCGATCTACTCTCAAAACCTAAAAGGTTCCCAATAGCTACTAATTTATCTTTAATTTCATCATGTACGGATCTTGTTTCCTTACCAGTTTGTTTTACCACAGTAGTTAATGTATTTCTTACACGTGTCTCCTTCTTTTCAATAGAAGGTAATAACTCATCCCACATAAAATAATCAACAGCTAGAAGGTCATACTCTCCACCATCTGCTGCCTTGAGTGCTCTAGATATATCTTTGCTAATCTTACAAACTTCAATATATTTTTTTCCAGTATATTGATAATTATATTTAGGCATATCTGGAATTTCAAGATAAGAATAACACAGAACAGTAGTTTTATTAAAAATTGCATATTCTTCTGGATTTGAATATGTAAGTAGCTCACTCATTGTAGCTGCTCCAAGTCCTTTTATTGTTTTTAAAAAAGAATCCCAACGTATTTCTATATTTTCCGTTCCATATAAAAGATCAACCAACTGCTTTTTGAGTACACTAAAACCATTGTCCGCAATCAATTTATCAACAACATATTTTTTGTTCCCCCAAATAAGCATCGACCAGAGCTTACCTATATACTCTAAAAAGTCTTCTTGACTCATAGCAAGAAGTTTATCTTTTGTATATGATTGATAGAATTTCCTTCTTTCTATCCGTTCATTCCAATTATCTTCATAGTATACTGTATTACTATTCTTCTTTTTTAAAAATTCAGCAATAGCTGTATTTAATTTTATATTATTCATACCATTTCTCCTTTATATCTCTTTTTTAGAAAACTTGAAATTCAAAAATCTTTCAACACACGTTCTCACTATTTCTGTATAAATATATATTTTTTCAAGTATGTTTCAAAACAAGCACCTTTTGATTTTTACATCAATGCCTTCTAAAAAATAATCTCTAACTTAACCCCTTAAAATATTCTTTAATCCAGCTTCTCTGGAAAATTACTAATCTAATAAGTTTAAATTTTAATCACTTATAGTGTTCTCTAATACTCTGTCTAGTTTTCTTTACTTTGGATAGAGAATACCCCCAAATAGTTTTATATTTTCATGTCCTACTTGAGGGTATCTTATCGCTTCTTTAAATTTATTAATTCACTTTTTTATTTTCTTTTGATAATTTCATCACGGCCTGGTCCATTCGATACCATTGTAATTGGAACACCAATTTCCGCTTCGATTGCATCAATATAATCTTTACATTCTTTTGGAAGTTCATCATAATTCTTAATTCCACGGATATCACATTTCCATCCAGGTAATGTTTTCCATACTGGCTTTGCGATTTCCAATTTGGTTGTCGTAGGGAAATCTTTTGTTACTTCCCCATTAATCTCATATCCAACACAGATTGGAATTTCATCCAAATATCCCAGTACATCCAATACGGTTAATGCGACTTCGGTTGCACCTTGAATTCGGCAGCCATAGCGTGTTGCAACTGCATCAAACCATCCCATACGTCTTGGGCGTCCTGTTGTAGCTCCGAATTCTCCAGCATCTCCACCGCGCTTTCTTAATTCATCTGCTTCTTCTCCAAAAATCTCACTTACAAATGCTCCTGCTCCTACTGCACTAGAATAGGCCTTAACCACAGTAGTAATATTTTTAATTTCATATGGTGGAATACCTGCACCAATCGCACCATACGCAGCCAATGTGGAAGAAGAAGTAACCATTGGATAGATACCATGATCTGGATCTTTTAAAGAACCTAACTGACCTTCCAACAAAATGTTTTTCCCTTCTTTGATTGCCTGATGTAAAAATAGAGAAACATCACATACATATGGCTCTACCATTTCTTTGTATTCTAACAATGTATTGTAAATATCTTCTGGATCTAAAAGAGGTTTATGATATAAATGTTCTAATAAAACATTTTTCATTGCAACTACTCGTTCTACTTTTTCCTTTAATACATCTTCTGGAGCAAATAATTCGCTTACCTGGAAACCGATCTTTGCATATTTATCGGAATAAAAAGGTGCGATTCCCGACTTTGTAGAACCAAAAGACTTACCTCCCAAACGTTCTTCTTCGTATGCATCAAATGCAATATGGTAAGGCATTAGGATCTGTGCTCTGTCTGAAACTAGAATCTTTGGCTTTGGAACCCCTCTGCTCACAAGTTCATTAATCTCATTGAATAAATAAGGAATATTCAATGCAACTCCATTACCAATCACACTGGTAGTATGTCCATAGAATACACCTGATGGCAACAAATGTAATGCAAACTTTCCATAATCATTGATAATTGTATGTCCTGCATTGCTTCCACCCTGAAATCTTACAATAATATCCGATTCCTTACCAAGCATGTCTGTAATTTTCCCTTTACCTTCGTCACCCCAATTGGCGCCTACAATTGCTCTTACCATAGTATTTTTTCCTCCTAGAACTACAAACGTAACTAATAGTGTTTCTGACTCTCGCCCAAGCATAAGCTTTGATGAATACTTAACACCATAGCCCCATTGTTATACCAAATATCATTTATCCTAATAGTTGAAACGAGAGTATGAATTCTCAGCACACCATTTACAGTATAAATGATTACAGGAAGAAAATCAATAAAAACTTCAAAAAAAGGCCCGGATAAAGTTATGAAAAATCTTTTTCTTTTTCTTAAATATGTGCTATAATAGGATAATCTTATTTTGGTAGCACTTACATTTTTTACCTGATTATTAAGGAGAATTTTCTATGGAAGAGTTTTCATCAACATTAAAATCAAATTATCGCAAAAAAGATATGAGCCAATTTTTCCAAGTAAAAGATCAACTATTTCAGGATAGCTATAATCGTCATGCAGATCATCCTGTTAAAATTTTGCTTGGGATTTATCGTGGAAATTATGGCAATTTATTTCTTTCCACATTGTTTTATGTTATTAAGCATAGTCCTGTTTGGATACTGCCTATCATTACAGCCAATATTGTGAATTATGTTACAGGAGATATATCCAACACATGGCAGCTAATTTTACAAAATGCTGTCGTTGTCATTGCTTTAGTTATTTTAAACGTCCCAATGAATTACCTGCACACCCGATTTAAGAGTAAATCAACCCGAAGTGTAGAAGCAGGTTTACGCAGTACACTTGTTCGAAAGATTCAGCAGCTTTCCATTTCCTATCATAAAGAAATGCAGTCAGGCCGCATTCAGTCCAAAATTATGCGTGATGTAGAGGCAGTTGAAACATTATCTTCTCAAATGTTTGTAAGCCTTTTAAATATCGCAATTAACATTGTAGTAGCACTAGGTGTCACTGTTTTCCGCAGCCGCATCGTATTTTTCTTCTTCCTTTTAACAGTTCCTGTTGCAGCTCTAACAATCGTCGTATTTAAAGCTCCAATGAGACGCCGCAACCAAGAATTTCGACAGGAAATGGAGTCTACGTCAGCTCAAGTGATGGAAATGGTAGAAATGATTCCTGTCACTCGTGCCCATGCATTGGAGGAAAAAGAGGCTGCACGTATGAGTGAACAACTCCAAACGGTTGCAGCACAGGGCTACCGTCTGGATATTGTTCAATCTACCTTTGGTTCTGTCAGTTGGGCAGCATTTCAAATTTTCCAGGTACTTTGTCTTGTATTTACTGCTATGTTAGCTCTACATGGTACCATTGAAGCAGGTGATATCGTACTTTATCAGAGCTATTTTACCACAATTGTAAATCAAGTTTCTTCGGTTATTACACTACTTCCAACTATCTCAAAAGGTATGGAATCTGTGCGCAGTATTGGAGAAATATTAAATTCGGATGATATTGAAGATAATCAGGGAAAACAATCGCTTCCCTACTTAATTGGAGCTTATGATTTTGAAAACATCCATTTTCAATACCCAAAAGCTCAGACTCCTATTTTAAATGGAGTTTCCTTCCGTGTAAATCCTGGGGAAACGATTGCACTTGTCGGAGAATCTGGTGCAGGAAAAAGTACACTTTTAAATATGATTATTGGATTTTTAAATCCACAGCAAGGACGAATTCTAGTCGATGGCAATGATCTTTCTTCCATTAATCTTCCAAGTTACCGACGATTTCTTGCTGTTGTACCACAAAGTACGGTACTTTTTTCTGGTTCTATAAAAGACAATATTACATATGGACTTTCTGATGTTACACCTGAGCAGTTAAATCAAGCGATCGAAGCAGCAAATTTAAAACATCTGATTGATGCTTTGCCAAATGGACTTGACACTCCAGTTGGAGAACATGGTGATAAGCTTTCTGGCGGTCAAAAACAGCGTATTTCCATTGCCCGTGCCCTAATCCGAAATCCTCGTGTCATCCTGTTTGATGAAGCAACTTCAGCACTTGACAGCATTTCGGAAAAACTCATCCAAGATGCACTCGAAAATCTAACCAAAGACCGAACTACATTTATCGTAGCTCACCGTCTTTCCACAATTCGTAATGCAGACAAAATCTGTGTCATCCAGAATGGTGTCTGTGTCGAATTTGGAACATGGGAAGAGCTAATGGAAAAACACGGAGCCTTTTACGAATTCCGCAAACTTCAAGTCTAAGTTTTCGTTTCTTTCTTGGCTTTTTATTACAGTCGATTTAACCATATGCAAAAGAAATAACTGGACAAGAAAAACTGTTTCATAATAAAACGAATCTTTCCTGTCCAGTTATTTTAAATTACTACAAATAACTTATCTTTATTATACATTAATCTCAGCAGTCATTCCAAGCACATCCTTATTTTCTTCCAAAATTGGAGCAATCACTTCGCTCAAGAATTCCTCTACTTGTTCTTTCGCACGTCCTGTATACTTTTCTGGCTGCATGGTCTGCTGCAACTCTTCTAAGGTTAGATTAAATGCTGGATCAGCTGCGATTAATTCTAACAAATTGTTATCTAAACCATTTACCTTTACATTCGCACCTGCCTGCATGGACAGAGTACGAATCTTTTCATGCAATTCCTGACGATCTCCGCCTGCTTTTACTGCATCCATCATAATATTCTCTGTTGCCATAAATGGAAGTTCTGCCATTAAATGCTTACGAATTACTTTTTCATATACAACAAGTCCATCTACTACATTTAAATAAAGATCTAAAATTCCATCTACGGCTAAAAATGCCTCTGGCACACTAATTCTCTTATTTGCAGAATCATCCAATGTACGTTCAAACCATTGTGTAGAAGAAACTAGCATTGGATTCATCGCATCTGCCATTACATAATTTGCCAACGATGCAATACGTTCACTTCTCATTGGATTTCTCTTATATGCCATCGCAGAAGAGCCAATTTGATTCTTTTCAAATGGTTCTTCAATTTCCTTTAAATGCTGTAGCAAACGAATATCATTTGAAAACTTATGAGCACTTTGTGCAATTCCTGCCAGTACATTTAATACACGGCTATCTACCTTACGAGAATAAGTCTGTCCAGACACTGGATAAACTCCCTCAAATCCCATCTTTTCTGCAATCATCTGATCTAGCTTTCTAATTTTAGCATGATCACCATCAAATAATTCTAAGAAAGATGCCTGCGTTCCTGTCGTTCCCTTGGAACCCAACAAACGCATTGTACTGATTAAATAATCCAAATCATCCAAATCTAACTTTAATTCCATCATCCACAGCGTTGCTCGCTTACCAACCGTCGTTGGCTGTGCAGGCTGAAAATGTGTGAATGCCAATGTTGGAAGTGCTTTATATTTATCTGCAAACTTTGCTAATTCATTCATTACGTTTACAAGCTTTTTCTTTACAAGCTTTAAAGCTTCGGTCATAATGATTAAATCAGTATTATCCCCTACATAACAGCTTGTTGCTCCTAAATGGATAATTCCTTTCGCCTTTGGACACTGAACTCCATAGGCATATACATGTGACATTACATCATGACGAACTAATTTTTCTCTCTCTTTTGCTACATCATAATTGATATCATCTTTATGTGCTTTTAATTCCTCAATCTGCTCGTCTGTAATATTCAATCCTAACTCTTTTTCCGATTCTGCCAATGCAATCCAAAGTCTTCTCCACGTACAAAACTTTTTATCCTGAGAAAAAATATACTGCATTTCTTTGCTTGCATAACGTTCTGACAATGGGCTTGAGTAGCGATCTGTTGCCATAATTAATTCCTCCTAAACGTTTACCCTCTTTTAAAGTCCAAGTCTCTTAAATACTTCCTGGTAAGCGTCTTCTACACCACCTAAGTCTCTTCTAAAACGATCCTTGTCCAATTTTTCATGTGTATCCATATCCCAAAGTCTGCATGTATCTGGAGATACTTCATCTGCTAAAATAATCTGTCCATGGAATCTTCCAAATTCAATCTTAAAATCAATTAATTCCATATTTGCTTGAGCAAAATATTCCTTTAATGCATCATTTACAGCAAATGCATACTTTGTAATTGTATCAATTTCTTCTTGCGTTGCAAGACCAAGTGCCAATGCATAATAGCTGTTAATAAATGGATCACCCAGCTCATCATTTTTATAACTAAACTCTAATGTAGGAGTCAACAGCTTTGTGCCTTCTTCTACACCCAGCTTCTTAGAAAAACTTCCTGCAGCTACATTACGGATGATAACTTCTAATGGTACAATCTCTACCTTCTTTACGGCTGTTTCTCTATCACTCAATTCTTCTACATAGTGAGTAGGAATGCCCTTCTTTTCCAGCATCTGGAATACAATATTCGTCATACGGTTATTTACAACACCTTTTCCACTAATTGTACCCTTTTTCAATCCATTAAATGCAGTTGCGTCATCCTTATAATCTACAATTAATACATCTGGATCATCCGTTAAGAAAACTTTTTTTGCCTTTCCTTCATATAACTGTTCTAATTTTTTCATTTCAATTTGTAAGCGGAACGATAGGTTCCACCATGCTCCTTTCCATTAGTGTAATAAATCCACATTCGTAGTACAAGTGATATTTCTTACAAACTACCTCTAGCACGCAAATGGAACGTTTAAACATTCTACGTTCATTATGAGTATAGCGGACTGACAATGAAAAATCAACTCTTTTTCTAATCTCCTGCAAAAATTTTACCTAATGACAAATATAAGATTTGTTGATGTTCAAAGAGCTTTATGCTAAGAGGAAAGCACAATAACGAAGTATATCTTAATTGTTGCAGATTACTTTGTACAAAAACGGCAAAAGGACGATTATATACCTGAGCCGCAAGAATTCGTACACGTACAAGAAACTTTGCAGTTATTAAGTGTAATGACAGGAGATCACCGATTTGAGGAAGCATATAATGATGGCATAAAAGGAAGACCTTGTAATATATGTGATGTGTTAGATCGAATTGAAAATAGCTCATCCTATCAAAGGAGCCATCTGGACAAAGCAATGTAATAACATGACAATATACACAGACGAACAGCTTAAAACTATGCTAGTAAAATCTGGATTTAAAATAAATAAAATCAAAAAAATAGAAAAGTTTGGATTTGCATTGAAGCAGTGAAATTAAAAAAATAATTCTCCAGAATTATCTTACAAATCTTTTGATTTTCTATTACAAATGACAATATATTTTGATCAAATTTATTCTTTCATAAAAATATAATATGTAGACCAAAAATTTCAATTAACAATCTACATATTATATTTTTAATCGACAAAAAAACTAATATTTTAAACAAATATGACAACTTATCACAAAAAATAACTGCTGTTTTTTTTCTTGATAAACTGCTTCCAATTTTTTTAAATTTATGCTATTTTAAAATTGATTATTATATAATATTCAATTTTAAAGGAGAGGATTCCCATGTACAAAATTAAATCATTACTTATCACTACTATTGTAGTCCTATCAATTGGATCTGTTATCATTCCGCTTGACCCTCAAGGTCCAGAAACAGATCCTAGCGAAACTACAGAAACCACAGAAACACCAGATCCAACAGGAGTGTCTCTATTCGGAGCAGATCCTCTGGAACCTTAAAAAATTCTTCATATATAATTGTGCTTTCAATTTATGAAGTTTAAACTATTTACCTTTTATTTTTTCAAGAAACATATCTTCGTATTCTTTTAAAAAGTCTATGTAAAAAGAATTATTTAACATTTTGGCAATAGCCGCAGCCTGACAAAGTTTTCTTTGGCAGGCTGATTCTTTTTGAATCAGCCCTTTTTCCCCTAACATCTCTTGTTCTCTATTCCAAACAATATAATAACAGCATCTTACTACTCGCTCTATTGTCCCTTGTTGAAAAAAATGCTTGATGCTTTCATAGGCTTTTTCCGTTGATTTTTCATAATCCTGGCTATTACCAACTATACTTACATAATTTACCAATATAAGATTATATGCATCATATTCTGTATATCCATACAAGTAATTATTTTGATAACTTTGAATAACTTTCTCCCAAATGGAAAGAGCTTTCTTATATTTTTCTTGTTTTGCATATCCAATTGCCAGATTATTTAAAACCTTTACTTCTTGCCTCAATAATAATCGATCCTCTAATCTCTTATTTGGATATTCTGGAACGGTATATAATAATGCCTGCTCCAATTTTCTTTTGTGCTTTTCTAATAACAATTGATACAACTCTTTCTCAAAAATCACTTTCATTGTTAAAAAATACTGCTTATTCTCTGGACAATAATCAATTAACTTTTTTTCTTTAAATTCATTTTCTAATTGTTTAAATAATATCTCTGCTTTTTTATATTGATTTCTTCGAATATATTGATCGATACGTGCCTTTTTCCTAATATGATTTACATTCCCACCGTGCAGTTGGGTAATATAATAGGACTGTGGCAGCTTTAATTTCTTCATCCATTTAAAAAACGTTTTAACAGGACAGCTTCCTTCTAACTCAATTTTTTGGAATGATTGACTTGTGCAGACGTCCTCACAAAATTCTCTTTTGGATATTCTCCAAAATTTTCGGTATCGTTCTAACAATTCATTAAATACATAACAATTCCGATATCGTTCCATAGAATACAGCATATATGGATTCAAATTGCATTCTTGATATAATTCAATAATTGTTGTTCTCTCAATTTGCATTTGTTCCAATCTTTTTTTTCTGCCATAACTAAGTGTTCGCCTTTTTTGAGCTTGTTGCTCTAACTTTATATATTGATCTTGCAATTCAACCAAATGAAACAGTCTAGCATTACAATATAACATATTAATCCCTGTAATAGCATAATATCTAGCATCTTCATATTGTTCTTTTCTTTCGTATATCTTAGAAAGTTCCAAATAAACATATGGCATATACATAGCTGTTAAATTAGAAGAGATTTTTCTTCCTTTTGTATAATCCAAAATTTGTTTTAATATACGTTTAGCCTGTTCTAATTGATTTTTTCTTCGATAACAAGATGCTAATAAAGTTAAAAGCTCCATTTCTTCTGGTGCCAGACATAATTGTTTTAATGGTTTACTCTCAAACTCGGGGATTGTATAAGAAATTATTTCCTTTAACATAGAAATTTCCAGATTAATATTTCCGCTTCTCTGCATAATAATTAATACTCGCATTTTTCCAATAAACTGTCGATGGATCACATGTTCATTTATTATAGCTTTTTCATACTGTTGAATCAATTGTTCTGCATCTTCATATTGCTTTTGATTATATGCTTCATAAATTTTTTCTCGCTGAATAAAACGCTGTGCATCTTTTTTTAAAATAATCATCTCTACTTCGCCAGGATCCAGTCCAACTCTTTTTAAAATTCGATCTACTACAATCTTATCATCAATATATTGACCTCTACCTAATTTATAGAAACCATTAATTTGACAAACACCTTTTACAATATCTTTCAACCGATCCCCATTTTCTTCTCGCTTATACTCAATCAAAGCTTTTAAATCTTCCCTATATAAGTTTTCTTTTCTCTTTTCTCCACATACCATTTTCTTCATCCTTTCTCACTACGTACATCACTACTTTTAAGACTAGTTCCAAAGACAAGAAAGGCCGACACAATATCTCCTATTCTTATAGATGTGTCGGCCGTTCTATATACTATAATTTCTCAAAATATGATAAGTTCGTCACTTGTGCAATTAATTTAGATATTCTACATAACATTCACTTCTCTATATATTTCAAATATTAACATAATCTTACATTTTTCTCAATAAAAAAACTTCTACAAAATTTGCCATTTTTTTTAATAAAGTTTTTTTCTATGCTCACTTAAAAATTCAATATAAGCTGTATCATTTAACATTCTTGCTAAAACTTCCGCCTGTTTTAACTTTTTCTTGCACAGACTATTCTTTTTAACATCTTTATTTTGTTCCAATAATTCTTGTTCTTTATCCCACACAATATCATAACAACATCTTAACATTCGCTCTATAATTCCTTCTTTTAAAAGATACTCTATAATTTTATACGTCTTCTCGTCAGATGTCTTGTAATCTCCATTTGATCCAATCATACTTGCATTATTGACTGCAATTAGATCCCACTCATCATATCGTGCTCCTTGGCATACCCATTTATTTAAGTAATTTTTTTCTATTGGTGTCCATATTTCAATACTTTCTAGATATTTCCCCCGACCGCCATATCCAGCTGCCAAATTATTTAACACACGTATTTCTTTTCTGCGAAGTGGATAGTTAGAGAGATCAATTTCTTCATATTTAGGAATTGTAAGACTCAACGCTTCTCTTAAACGACTTTCATATTCTTCTAAAGAAATACTATGTAACTCCCTTTCTAAAACAGCTCTCATTCTCAAAAAATATTGTTTATTTTCTGGGCATATATCTTTTAAATGTTTGGCCTCAAAAATTTCTTCCAATTGATTAAACAATACTTCTGCTTTTTCATATTGTTGTCTTCGTATATAGTGTTCAATGCGAAAATACATTTTAATATGATCGGTATTTCCTCCATGAAGCTGTATCATATAATAAGTTTGAGGCCATCCAATTCGCTCCATCCAATCATTAAATGTTTTCTTTGGATCACTAGTTCCTTTTTCTATACTCATATATGCAGTTGCAGTACAAATCCCCTTATAAAAATTTTTTCTGGACAATTTCCAAAAATTACGATAAAAAATCAATAGTTCATTAAATATATAACAACTCTGATATCCATCTGTTGGATACAAACGATATGGATCCAATTTTGATTCTTTATATAATTCTACAAGCACCTTCCTTTCTTCTTTTACCTGTTCTATTCTTGTTTTTCTCCAAGAACTTAGTTTTTGTTTCTTAGCAATAAATTGCTCTATTCTTAGATACTGTTCTTGTAATGCAACTAAATAGGAAGCTTTTGCAGTACCACATAAGATTTTAATTCCTGTCAAGGCATAATATCTTGCATCTTCATACTGTAATTCTGCTTCACAAACTTTTGATAACTCCAAACAGGCAAACGGTACATAGGAACTTCTTAGATCTTCTGACATTCTACGATTTCTTGCATAATAGAAAATTTCTTTTAATAATACTTTCGCACGAGTGAGTTCATTTCGTCTTCTATAGCAAGATGCTAATAAAATTAAAAGTTCCATTTCTTCTGGTGCAAGTGATATTTTTCTTAAAGGCACCTTTCCAAAATTTGGAACTGTATAGTTGATTGCCTCTTTTAATATTGGTATAATCTGACTCATATTTTTATTTTGCTGAATCATCATCCATGCACGCATTTTCTTTACAAATTGCTGATGAATCAAATGCATTTCTTTTATCTCTTCCTCATACTCTTGAAGGAGCCGCTCCAGTTTATCATATTGTTTCTGATTATAAACTTTATATATTTCCATTCGTTTTGAAAAACGCTCTGCATCCCGTTTAAAGATAATCATTTCTATTTCTGCTGGATCAATTCCTACTCTTCTTAACATTCGATCCATAACAATTTTATCTTCTGCATGATACCCTAAAGTAATTCGATCTAAGCTGCTCATTGGAATGATTGACTGGATAATATTCCATAGTCGTTCATTATTTTCTTCTCTCCTATAATCAATCAAGTATTTTAAATCTCTTGCATAAATGCTCTCCTTCTCTTGTTTCTTTCCCATTATTTTTCCTTTCCCCATTTTCTCTATGTAGAGCGGATATGGAAACCAATATCCGCCACTATACAAACATAATTCTTTATAATAAAATTCCTTCTTTCAACGCAAATGAATAAATCCATTTTTGTTTAACTGGTTTTTGGCTAAGTCTCTCCAAGGCTTGTTTATAATAATCCAGCTGAATCTGATAACGCTGTTTTAATTGCTGTACTCCTGTTTCTGAATCAACTCGATCCGTCTTATAATCAATTAAAATCCAACCATCCTCTTCTTCTATTGCTGCATCAATTACACCTTGTATCATAACCCACTCATTTTCTCCACCATGGAATTTAGAGTCTAACTCTTGCGGTGTCACTCCAATAATAAATTGTTGTTCAGTTTTCAATGTTCCTTGTTGCTGTGCTTCGATTACTTGCTTTCCAAGTGTGTTTCTGTAAAAATCCACAAAATCCATATCCCATATTATATCTCTTTCCTCTTTTGTTAAAATTCCCGCCTCAATTAATCGATTGAGATCTTCTCCTAATGTCTTTTTTCGAACTGGAAGCGTTGGGCATAAATGCTGCAATACTTTATGATACACCGTTCCCTTCCAAGCTCCCCCTTTACTTTTTTCTTCTTGTCTTAGAAAACGAGGAATTACTTCTTGTGTAAAACTTTCTTTTTCCAATACATCTTCTTCTGGAACAAGCGAAGTTGCTTCTTCCTCCTGTAAATGCAGTCTTTTTAATTGAGAAACGGAAGTCTTAGCCTGGATTTTTTCCATGTCGCTATAATGATAATTGAATTCAAATCGGTGCTGAATCTGAGCTGCCATTTCTTTGTCGTAACAATTATCACTATCCCATTGTTCTAAAACAGTTTTTGATATTACATTTGCAGCTTGTTCTCTTGCTGTTAGCATAAGCAGATCATCTTGCTCAAACAATATAGCTTTTATTGGCGCTGGATCATGCCAAAGTGGATTTGTAAATGGTGCAGACATTTCTAATTTTTTATAAATTTCAGAAAATCCTTCCTGTTTTGCAAATACGGGAAGCAGCCAATCCAAATAGCATAATGCAGAACTCAAGGAAGTCATTCCCCAACGATTCCATTGAGCCAGGTGCTTTTTGATATATTCTTTCATGTCTTTTTTTACACTAGTTATAATCAGTTTTTCTTTAGCTCTTGTCAATGCTACATAGAGTACACGAAGTTCCTCTCCAAGATTTTCCAACATGATTTTTTTCTGAAACGTTCGCTTAACTAATGTAGGAGTACGTGTACGAAGCTGCGGATTAATATAGTCCATACCGACTCCAAAATCAGAATGAAATACGACCCGACTTCTGGAATCCTGTTGATTAAACCGTTTCGAAGCACCTCCCAAAATAACAATTGGGAACTCCAGTCCTTTACTTTTATGGATGCTCATAATTCGGACTGTGTTTTCGTTTTCCCCTGATATCAATGCCTCTCCATAGTCCACAGAAAATTTTTGTAATTTTTCAATATAACGAATAAATCGGAATAATCCATGATCACTCATTCCCTCATATTGAATCGCTTTTTCCACTAACATATCAATATTCGCTTTTCTGCGTTCTCCTGCTGGCATTGCCATTACATAATCGTAATAGCCTGTTTCTTCTAACAACAGTAAAATTAATTCATGAAGTGTCATATATTGAGCCGCACTCCTCCATTGTTCTAATTTTCTAGCAAATTTGATTAAATGTTTCCCTAGTGGATCTTCTGAAAAATGCTCCATATAAAAACGAAATGCCCCATAAAGCCCATTTCCCATCTGTTTTTTATAAGGAAGCTTCATCTGAGCAAGCTGTTCGTTACTTAACCCCACAATCGGAGAATGTAGCACAGATGCCAAAGGAATATCTTGAATTGGGTTATCAATAATCCGCAATAGATTTAACATTGTCTGCACTTCAATGGTTGTAAAATATCCATTTTGGGATTCTGCATAAGCTGGAATTCCCTGACTCATCAATGTCTCCACAAACGGATCTGCCCATCCAGTAATTGTCCGAAGCAAAATTACAATGTCGCGATATTCCGCTCTGCGATATTCATTTTTCTCTTTATCCCATACAAATTGTCCTTCATCTGGATCGGTTAATTCTTTAATTCGCTTTGCAATGAAACGAGCCTCCCATTCCCGCTCTGTTAATTGTTCTTCTTCCTCCTCCCATTCTCCAGATTCTTCTCCATTTAAAGAAAGCATCAATAATTCTGTTTTTCCTCCAACTTTATAACTTGTTGGCTCATATTCCAATCCTGGATGCAACGCAACATCTTTTGTATATTCAATATCTCCAAGCTGTTTTTTCATAATCTGATAGAAAATATAATTGACGCTATTTAATACATCTGTACGGCTTCTAAAGTTTTGATGCAGTTCAATTTTCTGATGCTTACTTTCTATCGTAGTATAGGTTTCATATTTCTCCATAAATAGCTCTGGTCTTGCCAAGCGAAATTTATAAATACTTTGTTTTACATCTCCTACCATAAACAAATTTGGACGCCCAAACCGTTCTGAGGTAACACTTGTTAAGATTACTTCCTGCACATAATTACTATCCTGATATTCATCAATCATCACTTCTTCAAATAATTCTGCATATTGGTCAGCCGCTTCTGTTGGAATAATTCGTTCAATTGATTTCCCATTTTCATCCAAAACAATTTCTCGTTTGACTAAAATTTTCAATGCCAGATGTTCTAAATCATGAAAATCTACAATGTTTCTTTTTCTCTTTTCTTTCGTGTAAGACTCTGCAAACTCCAATGTTAAAGCAACTAATTGTTCTACAGCCTGTCTGGCTCCTTGCAAATCCAACATTACTTGCTCAGGTTCTTTTGAGAAATATGATTTTACAATTCCTTTTATACCTGTCTTCACTTTTTCTCTTAACATGGAAACGATATCGGCTTTCTCTTGACTGTAAGTATCCGTTTTCTTTCTGCGAGGTTTTACTTCAAACTTAATATTAGACAGTATACTCGCTACCTGACTATAATGATCCAATTTTTTAGCTGCTTCTGCAATTCTTTCACGCTCAATACTGAATTTCTCCACATAGGAATATGGACCATCTTCTTCATTGCAAATTTCTAAAATCTGATCATAAATTTCCTCATATTCCTTCATTTGTACTTGAATGTGATACATTAAAAATTTCATCCAGCTTTCCTGTTCCATCTGAGACAAGGAATCAATCTGATACTGTTTCATCGCATCATTTAACCATTGCTCTGGCCATGGATAACTTCTAGAAAAGTCGTAACACTGTAAAACCAAATCCATGAGTCCACTATCATCTCGTCCCGTAGCATAAGTTTCTACAAACTGAATAAACGCTTCTTCCGCTTTTTCATAGTGCCTTTCTAACATCGCTTCCAGCACATCCGCTTTTAATAAATCGAGTTCTCCTTCATCTCCAATTCGAAATGCTGGATCCAGCTCAATTGTATGGAAGTAACTTCGTATGACAGAAAGACAAAAACTGTGAATGGTCGTAATTTGAGCATGATGAATTAAGGTAAGCTGTCTTTGTAAGTGTACCTCACCTGGATTTTCTTCTACTTTCTTTTCCAATGCCTGACGAATCCGCTCTCTCATCTCCCCAGCCGCTGCATTTGTAAATGTTACGATTAAAAGCCGATCAATATCAACTGGATGCTTCGGATCACTAATTTTTGCTAAAATACGTTCAACCAATACAGCTGTTTTTCCACTGCCTGCTGCTGCTGATACTAGAATGTTCCGTTCTCTCAAATCAATGACTTGCTGTTGTTCTCTCGTCCATGAAAATGCCATAGAATTCTCCATTCTTTAACTATAATGATAGTATTTAATAAATATTATTATACTTTATCTTTGTCAATTTTTCAACGCCATTTCGTGAGAATCAATAAGAAAAACGGAGTACCCTCCCGAAGGAAGGTACTCCCATCTATAGATATTGAGAAAAGGGCTTTTATAATACGTCTCCATTACTTGCGATCACATTTTTATACCAATCAAATGATTTTTTCTTGCTTCTCTTTAATGTGCCGCTTCCATCGTTGTTTTTATCAACATAAATGAATCCGTAACGTTTTTTCATTTCTCCCGTTGTAAAGGACACAAGATCGATGCATCCCCAAGGAGTATATCCTATTAAATCAACTCCATCAATCTCTACTGCTTTTTTCATTTCTTCTATATGAGCTTTCAAATATGCAATACGAGCATCATCATCACAACTTCCATCTTCTTTTAACACATCATTGTCTCCAAATCCGTTTTCTACAATAAATAATGGGATCTCGTAACGCTCATACATCGTTACTAATGCATAGCGAAGACCTATTGGATCAATTTGCCATCCCCATTCACTTGCTTTTACATATGGATTTGGAACAGAATTAGCAGAACTTCCATCTGTAGATTGTGTTGTATCTTTCTTTATATCTGCCTTTACTGCATTTGTCATATAATAACTAAATCCAATATAATCTACCTTACCTTCTGCCAAAATCGTTTCATCTTCTGGCTCCATTTTAATCTGATAACCTTCTCGTTCCCATTCTTTTAAGGAATAAGCAGGATAATGTCCACGTACATGGGTATCCATAAAATGGAATCTTTCATGCATACACTCCGTTGCAGTTATAATATCATCTGGATTACAAGAGTATGGATAGAATGGTACAAACGAACACATACATCCAATCTTCATATCTGGATTGATTTCATGTCCCATTTTTACTACCATTGCACTTGCTACCAGCTCATGGTGTGCTGCCTGATACATTGCTTCTTTCTTATTTTCGTATTCAGAAAATTTTACCCCTGAACAAGTCCATCCAAAAATATCCGCATCGACATTACTTTGATTATTAATTTCATTGAAGGTCATCCAATATTTTACCTTATCTTTGTAACGCTTCATAACTACTTCTGCAAATTTTACAAAGAATCCAATTACTTTTCGATTTATCCATCCGCCATATTCTTTTGCTAAATGATATGGCATTTCAAAATGAGACAATGTAATCACAGGCTCAATTCCATATTTTAATAATTCATCAAACATATCATCATAGAAGCGTAACCCTTCTTCATTCGGCTGCTCTTCATCTCCGTTTGGAAAGATACGTGTCCATGCAATACTTGTACGGAAACATTTAAATCCCATCTCTGCAAATAACTTAATGTCTTCTTTATAATGACCATAAAAGTCAATTGCCTCATGATTTGGATAGTTTTTGCCTGGAATCACACCATCCGTAATTTCTCTTGGAACTCCATGTGCTCCAGCGGTCATAACATCAATGACGCTAACACCTTTTCCGCCTTTATCCCAGCCACCTTCCAGCTGGTTTGCAGCTACTGCGCCGCCCCATAAGAAATCTTTTCTTAATCCACTCATTTTTTTCCTCCTATTTTTATTCTACTGAAATTAAATCAGCTCCTACTTTTATTTGACCATTTCCCTCACAGGAAATTTGGCTAAACTCATCAGTATTTGCAATAATCACTGGTGTAGTTACTTCATATCCAGCTTTTTTAATTTGTGGAATATCAAATTCCAACAATAAAGTTCCTTTTGTTACACGGTCACCTGTCTTGATATGAGGTTTAAAATATTTTCCTTTTAGCTCTACCGTATCCATTCCTACATGAATTAATAATTCCACTCCGTTATCACAAGTAATTCCAATTGCATGATAAGAATCCATCAATGCAGAAATTATTCCATCTGCTGGCGCAAAAACCTTTCCTTCCGATGGGATAACTGCAACGCCATCTCCAAGTACCTTCTGTGCAAATGTTTCATCCTTTACCTGATCCAATGGAAGAATTGTTCCATTCATTGGACTAGCAATCACTTTTTTACCTTCTGCAATCGCTGCAACTGGCTTTTCTTCAATCGTATTTTTTTCTATTTTTTCTGATTTTGGATCTTCAAATCCAACGATCTGAACTAATATAATTGCCAATACAATCGCTACAACTGTTCCAATTGCTTCACCCACAAATGACATTGGATTATCTGGGCTAATTGCATTCACTGTAGTTAATAATCCTGGAAGACCTGCATACGCATAATAAAGAGATCCAAATAAACTTGCTACAACTGCTCCAACTGCACCTGAGATACATCCACAAACAAATGGTTTCTTTAATCGAAGTGTAACACCATAGATAGCTGGCTCTGTAATACCAAAAATACCTGTAACACCTGCTGAAAATGCAACACCTTTAAATTCTTTATTTCTTGTTTTAATAAATACACCAAATGCTGCTGCCATCTGTGCAATTACGGCAATTGTTTGATATGCTTGGAAAGAGTCATGTCCATTCATTGCATAATTTGCTAAACAAACTGGAGTAATACCCCAACGAACACCAAAGATAACTACAACCTGCCAGATACCTCCAATTACTGCTGCTGCCAAAGGCGGTGCTGTCTCAAATAAGAAGTTATAACCATTAGCAATTCCACTTGCTACTACACTGGAGATCGGTCCAATTACAAGGATTGTCAATGGAACCATAATAAGGAAACAAATCAGTGGTGTAAATAATGGTTTTATAACATCTGGAAGACGCTTATGTACAAACCGTTCTACATAAGATAAAATCCATACTAAGAACAATGGAGGCAATACAGATGAAGTATACGTTGTCTCTGATAAATTAAAGAACAAGAACTTAATAACTTCTCCATCTCCAACTGCATTTGCAAGTCCTGTTAAGTCTGGATTTACAAGAGCACAACAACATAATACCGCAATATATAAGTTACATTCAAAATGCTTCGATGCAGTAATTGCAATGAAAATTGGTAAAAATGTAAATGGCGTCCACGACATTAAGCTTAATACTTGATAAGTACCAGTATCTGCAAAGGAAGGTTCTGCCATTGTAATCAAAATTAACGCACCTTGTAAAATTCCCGCTGCCGCAAGGATATAAACAAATGGTGCAAATACTGCGGACATTGTCGCGATAACGCGATTTAAAACGCCTTGCTTTGTCGTTTCTCCTCCACGTGGATTATTTTCCAAGTCCAGATCTTTGGATACTTGCGCAAACACATCCCCTACATGTGTTCCAATTACAACTTGGAATTGTCCTCCCGTTTCCACTACTGTAATAACACCAGGCATCTCCGCTATTTTTTCTTTTGCTCCTTTTGGCGTTTCTTTCAAAACAAGACGAAGTCTTGTTGCACATCGAGTTGCATTAACAATATTAGCGTCTCCGCCTACTTCACGGATAATATCTTTTGCCAGTTTTGAATAATCTCTTACCTGTGCCATTTCCCTTTTCTCCTTCTTTGTTTACTCGTGCGCACTGTTTATCAGCTTTTCTCTCTATCTGATGTTATTAATATATCATTTTCCCATAATTTTTCAATATTTCCCAATTCTATTGGTGGTTTGTTTCAAATTTTTATTTTATTTTTTGTTTTTTTCATGAAACCTTGTTTCGCATATGAAAAAATCAGCTATCTTTTTATGCAAAATGCCGATAGGCAATTTTACCTATCGACATCTTAATTTACAATCTAACAAGAATGGGACAGTCCACGTGTAAACATAGAGTATATTACCCTTATACTTGATTAATTAATGTCCAGAGACGATCTCTACTCCGTTCTTCATAAGTTTGATTCAACAACATATTTTCTTTATACTGGTAACTAAACTCCATCCCAAATATAACATCTAATAAATATTTTACTCCTGTTGAAAACAATACGGTTCCAAAATCATCCATTGCAGCACGTGCCATTGTATAAAGCCGTTCATCTCCCATTTTCCCCAATGTACGCTCTTTTCCACACGTAATAACAATTGTTTTTGTTTTACTACGCTTTAATGTTTTTGCAATTTCTACAAGACGAGCATTTTCTCCTGTACGGCTAATAATAATTGCCAAATGTTTTTCTCTGCTCACAAGTGCATTTAATTCTTGAATATTTGTTTCACTATATACATTGGCAACCTTTCCACTATGAAACAATAAATTACGAGCATACATTGCCAAAGCTACATTTGCATCATACACATAAAAATCAATATATTCTGACTGACGCACCAATTTTCTAATTCGCATCATTTGTTCCAAAGAAAGCATATCTTTTGTTTCTTGTATTGCTCTTTTATAGGTTTCCTCTACTTTACGAAGTATAGTAACAACACTTTCTTGTTCGGAAATGGAAATTTCTTCTTCTTTTTCAGGCGTATCATGATATTTTAATTCACTTAAAAAACGAAGTTTAAAATCGGGATATCCTTTACACCCTAATTTTTGGCAGAATCGAGTAACTGTCGCAGCACTCGTAAAAGTCAACTCCCCTAACTTTCTCGAAGATAATGAAGCTACTTCTTCTGGATGCTGTAAAATATACTGACAAATGTCGTGTTCACGCTCTGTATAATCGGTTATATTCTGCATTTCACGTAGTAATCCCATCCCTTTTTCTCCTATCCCAATAAGTTGAAAGTTTCATGTTAACACACATGAAACTTTTGTATTTCGCTATCCCCACTTATTCAATGCGTTCAAAATCTGCTGCTCCATGCTTACAAATAGGACATACAAAATCGGATGGAAGTTCTTCTCCCTCATATACATATCCACAAATTTTACATCTCCATCCCTTTGCTTTGGTTTGTTCTGGCTTCGGTTTTATATTTTGATGATAATACGTATAAGTTACTGATGGAATTTTAGACAATACTTCGGCATCGGTTACATCTGCAATAAATAAAGTATGAGTTCCTAGATCATAGGTTGCAACAACCTTTGCACTAATATAAGCATTAGCATATTTGGATAAATATACAAATCCATTTTCTGCTTTTGTATAGTAATCGCAGTCTGCAAACTTATCCACATCTCTTCCACTTTGGAACCCAAATCTTTGAAATACTTCAAATGGGGTCTCCTCTGATAGGATGGAAACATTAAATTCCCCTGTTTCCAAAATCATATCATGAGTATAATTTCCCTTATTTACTGCAACTGTAATTCGGTTTGGTGTTGTCGTAACTTGCTGTACTGTATTGACAATACATGCATTTTCTTTCTGTCCCTTCTTAGCTGATAAAACAAATAATCCATAACTTAACTGAAACATTGCTGCTTGATTCATAACAACCTCCATTTTCTATTTGTATATTTATTTCCTATTATGCTCAATTTTTTTCTTTTATTTTATCAAATATAGGGCAAATTGTCCAGTATAAGATTCACATAAGGGAATTATAAGTCCATTCTTATCTGTTTTCTTTATGTGCTTTTTCTAAGTTTAATAAATACTGCTTCTTTTCCAATCCCCCTGCATACCCAACTAATGCACCATTTGCTCCAATTACCCTATGACATGGCACTACAACCATAATCGGATTCTTATGGTTTGCCATCCCAACTGCACGACTGGATTTTGGGTTTCCAACTGCTTTTGCAATTTCTCCATAACTTCGCACTTCTCCATAAGGAATTTGGAGCAAGGCTCTCCAGACAGAGACTTGAAACGCCGTCCCATCCAATTGAAGCGGAAGTGTAAATTCTTTTCTCCCTCCAGCAAAGTATTCCTCTAACTGTACTCTGGCTTCTTGCAATATTGGACTTTCTTCTCTAATTCCATCTGCCACATCGACTTCCAATTCACTAGTAATGGCACAAATTTTTCCATCCATTTCTTCAATCCGAATTTTTCCAATTGGAAATTCATAGTCATAAAATTTTTTCATTACGTTCTCCTTTTATCCTCATCGTTTGACTGATTTTTGGAATTCTAATTTACATCAGAAGTATTAGCATTCAACTTCAATAAACGCTTATAAGTGAAATCAATACAAAATGCTCCAAGCGGAGCAGTAATTAATATCGCTAATACTGCAACGGTTAATACAATATTACCACAACTAAGTCCCATTGCCAACGGAGTTCCTCCAATTGCTGCCTGTACGGTTGCCTTAGGCATATAAGCCAACATACAAAAAATTCGCTCTTTCCAATTTAATTTTGTTTTTATTAAACAGCATCCCACACCAATCATTCGGAATATTAATACTCCAATTATTAAAAGAACTGCATTTACTCCTGCTGTTACAGCATAATTTAAATCTACTGTTGCTCCCACTAATACAAAAAGCATTACTTCCGCACCAACCCAAAGTTTAGAATATTTCACAGAAAGTCGCTCTGCCACAATAGATCTTTTTTTCTGTAATGCAATTCCTATACACATAATTGCAATTAGCCCTGAAAATGGAATAATGCTGGAATATTGATCTTCCACTGTTACAAAGATAAATGAAATACATAAAATAATTACTACCTTTGCTGTATCACGAATATGTACTTTTTCAAAGTATTTTGCCAAAATCCAACCTGCCACAATTCCAACTACAATCCCTATGACAATTGAAATCGGGACTTGCAGGAATTGCGTGGAAGAAATATTGTCTCCTTGTGCAAATCCTGTAAAAGCAGTAAACAGAACAATAACAAACACATCATCTACTGAGGCTCCTGCCAGAATAATTTGTGGAATTGCTTGGCTTACCCCATAACCTTCTTCTATCAATTTTAACATTTTTGGCACAATTACAGCAGGAGAAACTGCCGCAATTACTGCTCCCATAATTGCAGCATCCAAATAGGTGACTCCTAATAGGATTGGTGCAAGTATAAGCATACCAGTTATTTCAAAACAGGCGGGCAGAAAACACATTAAAAAAGCTGGACGTCCTACCTTTTTTAAATCACTTATATTTAATGATAAACCTGCTCTCGTTAAAATAATAATCAACGCAATTTTTCTTAAATCTGCAGAAACCATTAGAATAGAATCATCAATCCAATTTAAACTATATGGCCCAAGTAAGATTCCTGTTACAATCATTCCAAACAAACTTGGAATACGAATTTTTTTGCAAATCCACCCGAAAAACATTCCCATCATAAACATCAATGCAAGACTTATTAACATAATCTACCTCCTAATTATTAATATTTTTTCACAAAAAAGAATTCCTATCTCCTGCCAAAAGAAATTTCTATTCAATTTTTTTGATACAGTAGACAATTATAACCCCCAGCTAAGCTGGGGGTTTAACATCCCCCTAAAAGGGCTTTTTACCTGCCCTGTCTAAAGACATACAGAAGAATTGACAGCCGCACTTCCTCCTCTGGCTTGTCCTAAAGGACCT
>FCNS01000011.1 GCA_900045905.1 Clostridiales bacterium CHKCI001
AGTTTGAAATACAACTGATTATCCTTAACAGACAGTGGGATACCACGATCGATCTGCTTTGCTCTAATACAGGGTAATTCTCCATATTTTGAAAAGTGTAATTTTTTCCCATTCGCATAAAGACATTTTTCCACACCCCGCCAAACATCTTCGGCTTTCGTAAGAGCAAATATGGAGCCAATGCCATATTTTTTACCGATTGGTATCATGGAAATTCTGCAAACATCCCATGTGACATGATATTGTTTTTGCATTGCATTCAACTGATTGGCAAGATTTTTTCTTTTCGTCTTATCTTGGGTTGAGATGGTATACTAAAGTTGTAACATCTTGTTCGGATAAGTTATAATAAAAAAACGAACAAGGAGGAAATCTTTATGGTTAAAAAATACAATGAGGAATTAAAAAAACAAGTAGTTCATGACTACCTAAAAGGAACCAGCTATCCACAACTTTCAAAAGAGTATGGAATCGCCAAATCTACCATTGCCGGTTGGGTAAAAAAATACAGTGAAGAATGCCAATATACAAAGCCACATACAACGTCCAACCCTTCTGATTCTGCCAAGGAAATCCATGAGCTGAATAAAAAGATCGCTGAATTGGAAAAGGAAAACCTTTTCTTAAAAAAAGCAGCGGCATTCTTCGCAAAGGAGATCGATTCGTGGCATATCGGTTTGTGGACAAATATAAGGAGTTTTTTGGTTTACGCTGGTTATTAAGACGTCTGGATATTTATCCAAATGCTTACTATAATTACCGTAAAAACCCAAGGGCTTCTTATCATAGAAAAAAGCAAGAAATCTTCCATCAGATCAAGAGCATTTATTACAACAATAACCGGATTCTCGGACACAGACCTATGAAGATCTTCCTGGAAAGAAAAGGAGTTTCTTTAAGCAAAACAACGGTTCATAAATATATGAACCAGGAGTTGGATCTTCATGCAATCATTATGAGAAAGAAGCCTTCCTATGTACGTGGGATAAAAAACAAGATCTTCCCTAACCTTTTAAGACAGAAGTTTCAAGTGAAGGCTCCGAATCTGGTATGGTGTACAGACTTTACTTATATAAGGTTGTCTAATGGAAAAATGAGATATAACTGCACTGTCATGGATTTATATGACCGCAGTGTGGTATCCAGCTTAAATTCAGAGCATATAAATACGGAGCTGGCCAAAGCAGCAGTTGAAAAGGCATTGGGGACGGAAAGACCAGGAAAGGGACTGATCCTGCACAGCGATCAGGGCAGCCAATATACCTCATGGGAATTTGTGAATTACTGTAAGAAGAGAGGAATCCGTCAGAGCATGAGCAAAGCCGGGTGCCCTTATGATAATGCGCCTATGGAACGCTTTTATAATACATTTAAAAACGAGTTAATCTATCCTAACAGTTTTCCCAGTGCGGAAAGTCTGGATGAAGCAGTCAGGAGATATGTGTGCGTATGGTATAATCATATCCGTCCCCATTCGTATAATGGTTGGAAGACACCATTTGAAGCAAGACATACATAGTAAATTTTTCGAACGAAATGTTACAAAAATGCTTGACCACAACAGGTAGAACCATAGAGAGCAAGCAGTTTTCGGTATCGTTTTGTTCGCATGAGTTGGTCGTAATTATTTTTCATAAGACCGACCAGTTCATTGCCTGCTTTTCGTATCTTATCGGAAAGTGCCACAATGCTTTGTGCATCAGAAGAAGACATATCGGTTTCAACAACCAGGATATGTCTGTCGGAACATTTACGATATTGTTTTAGGGATTTGTTGTATTCTTCATCCATCATAATTTTTCTGCTCCTCAATATACTTAACTACTGTAGCTTCACTTATATGTCCTACCGTAGATACAAACTATCCTCTTGACCATAATACACCACACAAAATATGAATCATAGACAACCGCTTTATATGTCTCATATGGAATAATACTATTCAAAAACATGCCCATAGCTATACCTTCCTTTCAACAAATAAGTAAGTCACCATTCCATCACTGAAAAAACTTATTATGTTTTCTTCTTAATTTTTAATCAATGTCTATAATCCCATCCCCATTTCTTCTCATCCATATAGCAAACTCAATTGCTTCTTTCTCCATAAACATATATGCATCTATGTTACATTCCAATAATTCCTCTAAAAATTTCTCTTTTTTATCCTCTTTTATATAATCACAATCTACAAACCAATTTATAATAACATCATATATTTGCTGTTCTATATTTGTTTTTTCGGATTGCTCATTTTTCTTTTTCTCTTTCCCTTTCAGAAAAACCAACGTAGTTGCTAACCCATTTTGTTGAATTAAAACTGGTAATTTTCTACAAATTGTCCGTAACTGCTTTATATTCTTTTTCCAATACTCTGCTTCTTCACCATTTGATTCTACTTTATCTTTCATTCGTTCATAAGTATCATTTATAAAACGATAGCTACAAAGCGCTCGTTGTCGATTAATATTCACAATACTATCACTCATTATGAATTACCTCCAAATAAACATTACCTTTTCCAAGACTCTTTCCAGATCCAAGCTGCATTTTTTTCATGGATGCAAATTCGTTTACCAAATTTGATAATTCGTTTCCCTCATCTTCTCGAAGTATATCTCTCATTTGCGTTAAAAAACCATAAAAAACGCTCTCTTCTGGTACATACTCTTCTATAAATAAGCTTCTTGCTTTTGTTGTTCCTGTTTTTCTATCAATTTGATTCCTTACAACCACTTCCATTCCATTTTCCATTAGCTGATAAAAATCTTCGTCCGATACAACAACAATTCGATTCTTCTCCTGATTCCATTTATAATTTTTACCACTATGAAGAATGTACTCCTTCCATAAATCCGTTAAAAATACTGCCACATCAGGATCATAAAGAATTTCTAAACTATATTGTTGTAAGTATAAATATTTTTCTTCTTTTAATGTTTCTGGAACAAATACTCTTCCATTTATGCTATTTTGTAATGCTGACTGCGCATCTTGGATATTTTTGAACTTATGAGTTATACCAAATTGTTCTCTTTCCTTTATAAATCTTCTTAGAATTCCAGGACACGTAATGAAACAATACGCATATTTAGAAGATTTTACAGGAAAACATAACAACCTCATGTCAGAAAAAATTACCGATATCCAAGATCTTCCATTTTCGTCCGTAGTACTTTTTGCTACGTTATAGCCTTTTGCTAGCCGTATTGCTCCCTTCCAACTACTCCCTTCTACAATAGGATGTCCAAAAATAGAGCGTTGTACAGGAAGATCAACCTTTCCATTACCTTCTCCACATCCTACATGCAACGGCGTCTGAACTGTCATATATACCATATTTGTCCATGATGATTTTTTTTCATTCATTTTCTTCTCCTATCTTCTTTTTGATATAATATCTCCCATCCAATTCCTTAAATCTTCTTCTATAGAATCCAAAGCCCATATTTCCATTTGACTTCTTTGAGCAGCTCCAATTGCTTTTAAAATATATTCATAGTCCCCATTCTTTAAATTGTGTTTTTTAGCTTTCTCTAATTCTTCCTTTAATAATGGTGTAATTAGGATTGGCTTTCCATAAACTCCAGCAGCTGCATAAGTTGTATAAATTCTAGCTTTTGATACATTAGAATCCATATTTCCAGATTTACATTCAATGATTAAAATTTGTCCGCCCTTTGTTAACAGAACAAGATCAAATTCACAAAATTGGTCTTGTTCACCCTTTAGTTTAATACTGTGACCAATTTCTAAAAATTGGTCTGCCAAATTATTATCACTTTCTAGGACTTTAATTAATTTTGAAAGAGCCATATACTCTAATATATATCCAAAGAAATTATCATTTTTTCCACATATTTTTTCAAATGCCTCTTTCAATTCATTTGTTTTCAATAATTCTTGACATCGTTTTTTAAATTCTTCCTGATTTTTTTCTTTATCCTTTGCTTCTCCCTTATTGCATCCTATTGCTTCCGCTCGAAATCCTTCGTTCTCCTCAAACGCTTTATAAATATAATCTGCTACTTCTACTTTTTTACCTTCCTTCGAATTACAAAACTTTCCATTTTCCTTTTTGAAAATACATGACTTTTCATTAATCTTAAATCCAGCTAATTGCAAAGCAGTTTTTATCGTAAGTTCTTCGTCAAAATATTTTCCCTTCAATGGACAAAACTCACTCTCTATTCTATCATCCTGCTTCGATATACACTCTACTGCGCATTGATTTGTATTTCCTTCCAAATACAAAAAAATATGCTTTTCCTCTGGTACAATGCTGGCTTCAATTGCCTTTCTTATCGCAAAAATTAAACTCTTTTGCCCTCCAGTAATATTCCACATATAAGTAACATCTTGTTTTTTATCGTTTTGCCTCTCTCCTATAAATGTTTTTATTTTTTCTACATAGTCTTCAATATTCTTCTCTAACATACATGTCTCAAATAAGTTCTCTTTCTCTGTTTCAGGTCTTTTTATAGCAGATGCCAGTTGTTCTTCTTTTAAAGTTTCTAATACTACCTTCATATTTTTGTCCCATTTTTGATTAGAATTGGAAGATATTGTAATATAAATAATCTCCACTTTCTTATTTGATTTAGTAGTTTCTTTTTTTTTCTCTTTCAAAATCATTTTAAGTGGAATATAATTTACTACCTGGTTTAAAGTTGAACACATAATATAAATATTACAACTTTTAAACAATTCTGATGCATTCTTGAATTTATCCATAATGGTTGTTCCTTTCATTTAAAAGTTCTATTAGGTGATTGCGAAACTCTGAAATCCGCATAAAATCTAGCTTTTTTGAGCTTTCCTTTTGTAACTCTCCTCACTGAAATTTCAATTTTTATATTCATTTTGCATAAATTTCAAGCTCGAAATATTGGTTTCAAGCTCATTTGTATGCAGAGTACATAAATCTCAGTCAGTAAGTTTCGCAATTGCCTAAAAAGTTCTATAAATCCTATTCAATAAAACATACAACTAAAATAACAAAAATTTTCCAAATCCCCGAAATTCATTAGGCTGATCTATTAAATTTTTCATCTTATCTGCAATTACTTCATAATTTTTTCCACACCAATCATCCCTTTTAAACTTTATAATGCTGCCTGCTGATGCACACGTTTCTAAATCTTTCATTTTTTTATTTTTTATATCGTATCCCCCTATTTGCTCTATTCCTGAAGTAACTATGTGATTCTCAATCCCCCCATTGCTTAACTTCTTCAAACACTGAATGGAGACAGGTGTTAAAAAATATACCAAAATCCATTCCAAACTATCCCTAGGATTTTCGTAAAATCTCATAATACTGTCTAATTTATATTTTAATTTAGTTTGTAATTGTCCCATCACTGCTGTTTTTGTTTTTCCTCCTGTCAATACAATTGTATCTTGAATATTCTCGTCTTCTCTGATCTCACATTCACACTCTATAACATAACAACTACTCTGATCTTTAAATTCAGCCATTTGAATTGTATATAAATGTCCTTCTCTTGCCGTTTTTCCAAATTGTAATTCTAAACCTGTTTTATTATATACTCCCCAGATATCTACTTCATTAAGTAAATTACTACGCAGTATTTCTTTTCGTTTTACATACAATCGAAGAAAATCTTCCAGCTTAATAAAGTATCCTTTTAGTTGCTCCATACTTTCCTTTCCATAGCAAGGTGGACTTAATATCCCATCTTTTTCTTTTGCATAATAAATCTCACCTCTTCTGTTACAAAACAGATCTGCTGGCACTGGTATATAAAATTCACCTTGATGAAGAATGTAAATTCTTTTAATTTTCAAATTTCTTTTTAGAATTTCTTCTAAATTCGGGCTATTGTTTTCAATAGCATCTTTTACCTCTGTTAATTTCCCCTGTCTCATCAGAGCAGAACAAATCGTCCCATATAGGACAGAAGGATGTGGCATCTTCCTACTTGTAATCCAATTAGTTGTCCCCTTATTTAAAGAATACCCCTCTTTAAATAGAAAAGTATCCAAAGGACGAATCGTTATATAATGTTTTCCCAAGTCAATCCCCTCCTTTTTCTGATGTTTCTTGTGCCCATTTTTCCAATATATGTAATAGTGAAAAATAGTTATCAATATCTACACAATCCGTCTTCCCGTTTTCTCTAAGCAATCTTTTCAAAATGATTTCCAACTCTTTTTCGTTTTCTAAAGTTTCCTTATTTTTCTCATCAATTAGGTTTTTACGCAATAATAAGCGTTTTATCTCATTTTCTGCAATAGCTATTAAATCTTCTATATCGTACATTGCATCTTGTCCCATTTGAAGAGATTCTAAACTCTGTTCTAATTCAAAAATAAAGCTCCTTGATAGTTTATTTTTTAGAGCCACTAATACTTTTTCTAGATTACTTAATAATGGATAATACTCATTGATTTGATAAAATGTAGTATAGGTTTTCATACTACGATTAATCAACGCCAATGCAACTCCATGTTTTCCATCATCCTGATAAAGTGATTTTACTTCATCTAATGCTTCTTTTGATTTTCGCACTACCATACGAAGCGGTACTTTCTCATGCGCAATCAAAACTGAATATGAAATTGTAAGTTTAGAATCAAATATATTCTCTTTATTTAACGTATTATCAGCTAAAAATTCAATATTATTTAGCACTGATAAGATGCAATCAATTGGACAGAAAAACAAAAAATCGTCTCCTCCATTATAAATAAACAGATTTTTTCCTATTGCTTCTTCTGTTTTTTTCGTTGTAACATCCTTTAAGCTTAATGAAAATTGATCTATCTTTTCTATTAAAGTTCTTTGTTTTCCTAAATCGCAATCACCGTCATATTTCGTCAAAAGTCGTCTTCCTAAATCATCAATATCTCCACGGATTAATGCATAATATTTTCCCTTGTCAGAATTCTCCTGTGCTTTTGCAACTTCAAGTGTGGAAGCATATCTCTGTCCTTGTTCTTCTCCATATTTTCTTTTATAATTACATAATAAACATATAGGTTCTTCATTTTTTCGTTTTTCATCCCAAAATGGCTTTCCACACATGCAGCAAGTATGCTGTACTTCTTTTTTATTTTCCTCTTTATCGGTGTCAAATAGTAACCATAATCCATTAAGACGATTCAGTTTATGACTATGAAACCTTTGATAAAGTTTTTGATAGGATTTTACTTCATTATTAACATCATAATCTGATATTGTTAGAAAGACAGGAATATCTTCTGGTAACATAATTTCATTATCTCTGTTCTCGTCTTCTTTCCATTTTTCTTTTATAATTTTTTTCCAGTCTTCTTCCAATTTTAAATTTTCTTTATCTTCTTCATCTAATTTCACAATGAAATAGTTAGGAATTTTTATATAATCATATTGATCATCCTTTTTTTCCAATCCTTCTTCTGACTGCAATAAAAGCCCTCGGTTTTTTTTTCCTTCTTTTACAATTTGATATAGTTTTTTTACAGTATCTGAAATAATACGGCTTCCAGCATATAAGTCCTTTGTACTTACTGCATTAGAGATATAATTCTGTACACCTCCTATTGAAAGCATTAATAACTTATCCATAATCTTCCTCCACATTTTAATTCATTTTCTTATCTTAGAAAGACTTTTTTCCTAAATTCAGTTTTATAATTTTCATATTGAGATTCTTCTTCAATGTTTTCATCCAACTTATTTAAAAAAGTATTTGATAAAAATGTAATTATTGGTATAACTAGCTTTAGATCAAATTCACCTTCTTCATTTAAGACAGGATAAGAAGAAGCATAAACTGGAGAAGCATATCTTATATTTTTAAATTTATATTGACATTTTTTATTTTTTTCCAAATCTCTTTTTGCTTTCTTTACTGTATTCATTAAAATTTTTATATTAATTTTTCTGTTTCCAATCCATATCTCTTCTATACTAGGATATGAATTACTGCACTGTCCACTTGTTATTACTTTACACTTAAAGTCTCTATTTATCTTTTTAGTTACCGTTATACTTCTTTTTCCTAACGACCATTGTTGTATTTCTCTTATTAACTCTAATATTCTACAAACAATATCGTTCTGATCCTTTAATTTATATCTATTAATTTCTATATCTTGATTACCGTCTAGTCCAAGCTCTAATTTTTCTAAAATAAAACAATTCCCAGATTCTTTTCTAACTCCTCGTCCAAATCCTCCCAATATACAGGCAAGCTCAAAAAGCGCAGCATAATTCTCTAGCTCTACTCCTTCCTTATTTTCTTCTAAGACAACTATAAAGTATTTTTCGTCTCTTTGCTTGGCATAAATAGTAAATGGCGAAATTTGCTTTGTACTTCCAAAAAGCTCTTGTTCTTTTTCTAAAAGTTCCTCTTCACTTAGAAATAAACTGATCGCTCGCCACCAATATCTCATTGCAGATTTTATCTCAGTTGCTCGTACTTCAGAATATCTTTTATTAAATCCATGCATTGCACAAGAGTCAATAAATCCACATTTATAAACTATTCGTTTTCTTCCCATTTATCTCTCCTAAATCCATATCCAACTGATTTTTTTGCTCCCAAAGCTGTTTCTTTTATACATGTTTCAAATAAATTTTTAAATTTACTCTTTTTCCCATTTTCCCATTGACTTGGGCAAAAACAGTAGATATCACAATTCACATCTTGTAATATATCAAATTGAATTGGTATTGGCTTTTCAGTATCAGTTGGAAAAACTCCCCCTTGATAGTATTTTGTATAATGAGGTGTCATAACATCCTTTTTCCATCTATAACTGTTAGGATAACAGTCTATAAATATACACTTCCCCTCTTTCTCCGTACTTCCAAACCAATCTTCTATATAATTCTTTAACGTTTCAGCTTCTTCTTTTTTATCTTCTCCTGCTTTTTCTAAACTCTTTTGTATTTCTCTGGAAAAGGCATAAAAGGCTCCTTTAATTGCTGTTGCAGGAATATAAGGTTTACCTGATACAAGATTTAATGTAATTGAGGTTTCCAAAACAGAAGGATTTCCTAAACCGATAATTAGTGACTCATAAATTCCACTTGATTTATATTCTTCATAATTAATCAATTTCATATACCTTTTAATTTTCTGTATATTAGTATGATCCCCTTCTCTTTTTTCTTTTGTATCTATATTTTCTATATTTCTCCTTTCTATATTTCCATTCTTTAAAATAAGATATTTCTCCCTATACAACCCAACATGTTCTAACTTTATTTTTTTTAGTTCTTTTGATACTTCTTCTATTACTACTTCTTTTATAATAAAATTATCCTTTTTCTTTGGTAAAGATGATGTGATTGTTCTGTATCGAATCATCACCTTTATTTCCATTGCTAATTCATATATGTCTCTTTGCAATATCATATACTCCCAAGAATTATATTTCAAAATCTGCTCTAATATATTATTGTCATTAGTTTTCTTTTTAAATTGGGTACTGTATTCTAAAATATAGCTTAATATAACTTCATATAAATTGTGTTCTTTCTTTTGAAGATAAACTAACACTGCAATTAATCCATTTTTCCGAATAAGTATTGGTAGCTTTTCAGCAATACTCCTTTCATTCTCTGACAATATTGGTAGTACTTCTTTTAGTACAAATTTTTTCTTTTCTAGCCTAGATGTCAATTTCTTTCCACCTCTCTATCCACAATCCAGTACTCTGTAAATCCCTTTCCAAGTGTTGTATTACCTCCAAGCTGGACTATATTATTATTGTTTTTATCTTGATATGATATAGTTTCTTTCCAATCTCCAAAAATTCCTTCTTCTGCCTGCATTACTGTATAGAAAATTGTTTCTTCTGGGACAAATTCTTCTGTAAAAAGTGCTCCATCTTCCACAACACCATCATCTCCAATTCTTATTCTTGTTATAATTTCCGTTGCCATTTCACAAAAATAAGAAAACACTTCATCTGTAACAATAAGAACATGTTTTTTAAATCGTTCTGGAATTTCCTCAATATTTAACGTTTCTACCTCAAATTTAAAATCTTCTAAAATAACCACTCCTTTTGTTTCTCTCTGCTCTACTACAATGTCTGAATTTGAAGCCAATAAAATAGCTTTCGTATCCTTTAATTCAACCCCCTTAGTTAACAGTATCTCCCATTCTTTTCTATTCTGTTCCTCTACGCATTCTCTTACAAAACGATCTAAGACATATGGACAAGTGACCCAAGCAAATATTCCTTTGGCAGAACGCACAGGCAGCAAAAGAATTTTTCCATCTCCAAATTGAAGTTTTCCCATAGATGCCTCTTGTTCATTTTCTTTCGCCTCTGGACCGTAAATCTTATCTATCTTTCCTTTGTCTTTATCTAACTTTTCCGATAGAGCTCGAAAAGCTCCTTTTATTCCTGATGCTTCCATTTTTGGAAAACCTGTATGCCGTTCTCTTTGAATCGGAAGATCTACTATTCCCAATTCTGTTCCACTCCCCATATGTAATGGAGTAATACAATGATAAAACACTGTCTTCTTCATATCTTCTTATCCCTCGCTTCTCATTAATTTTATATAAAATAGATATTTCATCCCATATTACTTATAGAATCTCTATACTTTTTTCCTATTTACTTGAAATTATACCATAGTTTTGCTATTCATTCAATGCATAAACAATCATATACACCAACAAACAAGCTAATATTTTTTTATTTTACCGCTATATTTTATACAATTTGTCTAGTTTATTCTATTCTGACAAAAAAGTTTACTACTAGATCTTCCTTTTGCATATCACAATGATAAAATCACTACTTTTCCTTGTTTTTCTCTTTTTTCTATGATATAGTGATGTCAGTTTATTTTTTGGTTCGTATTTGGGAGGTTTTTATGCGTGTCATTCATAGAAAAGTATCTATTTTGATTTCTTATCCAGCAGAAATGATTGCTCCATTGAATCAGCTACTATTTTTTGACATTGAAACGACTGGTTTTTCGCCTGCTTCTTCTTCTCTTTATTTGATTGGTATGTTATCATTTGAAGACGGATGGTGGAATTTGACTCAGCTTTTTGCAGAATCTCTTTCGGATGAGCAAAAGTTATTAGAAACTTTTTTTCAAATTCTCGCTCAGAAAAAACTGCTGATTCATTTTAACGGTGATATGTTTGATATTCCTTATATTACAAAATGTGCAGCACAATATGGAATTTCAGCACCGTTTTCTTCGATCAATAGCTTTGATATTTACAAAAAAATTAAACCATTAAAATCACTGCTCGGTCTATCCAGCTTAAAACAAAAATCAATTGAGCAATTTTTATGCTTAACTCGAAAAGACCCATTTGATGGTGGTCAATTGATTCCCGTTTATCAAGAATATTTGCGTACAAGAGATGAGCGTGGCTATCATGCATTATTATTACATAACGAAGAAGATGTGCTTCAAATGCCCAAGCTGCTTTCCATTCTTTCTTACTATGATGTCTTGAAAAAACAATCCACATTAGTTAAAGATCGAATTAGCGTTCAAGATCATATACTGACTGTAGTTATGGAACAGACGATTGCAGTTCCTCGATCGATTCATTATGAATTTGACTGTTTTTCTTCCAGAAAGTCCATAGCTGATCAACAATTTTTAACTTCTTTTCCATCTTCTTATGCAGCTTTGGACTTAAAAGACAGTCAGTTTTCTCTTTCGATTCCGATCTTTCATCTGGACTTAAAACATTTTTATGAGGATTATAAAAATTATTTTTACTTACCAGAAGAAGATACTGCCATTCATAAAAAGGTTGCTGTGTTTGTAGACAAAAATCATAGAATCAATGCAAAAAAATGCAATTGTTATACAAGACGATTGGATGATTATTTACCAAACCCATCTCCAACTCAGTTTCCTGTTTTCCTTCCTGCCTATCGCTCTAAATTGTTTTTCACTCCTTATCAAGAAGAACCTTCTTTCTTAGAACCCTACATCAACCAATTTTTAGAACGACAGATTGGAATATAAAATTAGCGAGAAAATCTATTTTCCATTGATTTTCTCGCTTTACTGATAATTAAAGAAATGATCTCTCAATTACACATTGATATTTTTTACTCTTTTTATCATAATTAATTCCAACTAATAATATATTTCCTTTATATTCTTCTAAAGACTTTACATATTGTTTCTTTTTTATTTGATTAATTGCTCCCTCTGCGGAAGAATCCCATTTTAATTCAATAATAATGGCTGGTTTATCACAAGACCTTCTTGGCAAAAATACAAGATCTGCAAATCCTCTTCCAGTTGGCAGTTCACGAATCAATGTATAATACATTCTTGCGCTATAATAAGCAAGTGAAATAACACAACTTAAAGAGTTTTCATCATTATAAGAAAGTATGGATGTCGTTTCTGTATGCACACAATCAATTCCTTTTGCTACAGCTTCTGCATCTTCTTGTAATGTATTTTCCAGCAGATTCTCTGAATCGGAAATCATTTTTATAATATTGTTCCAATTGGCTCCTTCGATTGCGTTAATAAACTCCCCTTGAATTTCTTCATTCGGAATAAAAACTTCTCTTGTCTCTTCTTTATAAGCCAAATATCCTAAATGTATTAACAATGTTAGTACATCATCTTTCTTTTCAAAGTTGACCATATCATTTGTAAAAGTTCCAATATTAACTTTACAACATGCTCCGCCTAACATCATAATAATAGCGTCTTTCAGCCCATCAAAATTCATATTAATATAAACTTTCAATGCTTCATATGTTTCAGTACTACCCCAATAGCTATGGAATTCCCCATCCAGCATTGCATCTACTACTGATTTTGGATTATATATATGGGAAATTCTACGAAACTGATATCCATCATACCATCGTTTTGCCTCAGAAAAATCCATATCATATCTTATACATAAATCTTTTACTTCTTGTTCTGTAAACCCAATATACTCGGCAAGACGTTTTGGTTCTGTCATAGAAAATTCTCTAAATATATTTAAAGCAGAATGTGTTCCATATTTTTTAATTGGTAAAATTCCTGTCATGTATGCCAATTTTACATAGGTCTGATCTTTTAATAAGTCTCTTAAAAAATCCAAATACTTTGTCTGCGCATCAATATTGTAACGGTTTTCTCGGAAAATACAATCCCATTCATCAATAATAAATAAAAATCCCATTTGTGTTTTCTCAAATATATTTTCTAAAGCCGTTGCCAAATGCTCTTCCTGCGTACAAACGATTTCTTTATATACTTCTTTTATTTCCGATAACACTACTTTCTGAAGATAGAAAATCAAATTATTTGGATCTTCTGCCCTACTTAAAAATCGCTGCATATTCAAAAATAGTACATTATATTGGTTTAAATGTGTATGAAATGATTGATTTTTTGAAATTGTAAGATCCTGAAATAGCTCTTTGGATTCACATCCTTTGCTATAATAAGCACAAAGCATCTCTGCCGTCATAGATTTACCAAATCGTCTTGGTCTGCTGACACAGATATATCTCTGTTCTGTATCCAAGACACGATTTGTATAGGAAATTAATCCTGTTTTATCTACATAAATTTCTGAATATCGTGCAATTTGAAATCCTCTGTTAGAGGGATTAAGATACTTTCCCATAATGATTGATTCGTCTCCTTTCTTTTTATTTTGAAAACGCTTCCATTCGATATTAATCTTATTTTTATTATTATAGTATTTAAAAAGAAGTTCCATGGAGGTTTCTTTTGTTTTATTGGAATTATACCATGCTTTTACATCTATTTAAAACTATTTTCTTAGAATTATAATAAATTATTTTAACACAAAACCGCCGCATAAAAATGCGGCGGTTTTGCTTCATTGTTGAAAGGATACAATACCGTGATTCGTAGTTTCTATTATTCTTCTTCTGTTGTTTCTGCTTCTACAGCTTCTTCTTGTTCCTGTGGAGCATCATTTAAAATTGCTTTGATACTAAGACTAATCTTTTTAGCCTCTTCATCAAAATCTACAACTTTAGCAGTTACTTCTTGGCCGATTGTTAATACATCAGCTGGCTTATCTACATGTTCTTTTGCAATCTGAGAAACATGAAGCAGTGCATCCACACCTGGCTCCAGCTCTACAAATGCACCAAAGTCTGTCATTCTTGCAACTTTACCTGTTACAATTCTGCCTACTGCATATTTATCAGCAGCAGTTACCCATGGATTCTTTTCTGGGAACTTCATGCTTAATGCAATCTTCTTTCCGTCGATGTCCTTTACTAATACCGTTACAACATCTCCTGATTTGAAGAGCTTTCTTGGATTGTCTACTCTTCCCCAGCTCATCTCAGAAATATGAAGCAGACCATCAGCACCACCCAAATCAATGAATGCACCAAAATCAGTTACATTCTTTACAGTACCTTCTACTGTCTGTCCAACTTCCAATCTTGCAAATAACTCATCTCTCATCTTTTGCTTTTTCGCAACGATTAACTGCTTGCAGTCACCGATGATTCTGCGTCTCTTAGGATTGAATTCAATAATAACAAATTCTACTTCCTGATCTGCATATTTGTCTAAGTTCTTTTCATAAACATCTGATACAAGGCTTGCTGGAATGAATACTCTTGTATCATCCACAACAACACTTAATCCACCTGTTAATACTTGAGTAACTTTTGCCTTTAATACTGTCTTATTTTCAAAAGCTTCTTCCAGGACTTTGCTTGCTTTCTCAGCCTGTAAACGCTTATAGGAAAGCTGCACCTGGCCTTCGCCATCATTTACCTTTAATACTTTTGCTTCCATTTCGTCGCCTTCCTGTACTAACTCTCTTAAGTCAGCATTAGGGTTATTTGTGTATTCATTGCGGCTAATGATTCCATCTGCTTTGTAACCTATATTTAAGACGATTTCGTCCTCTTTCACAGAAATAACCTTTCCAGTTACTACTTCTCCTGTACTGATTGTTTTAAGTGTACCTTCCAACATTTGGTCAAAACTTAACTCTGACATTTGGTTTGAACCTCCTCAATAATTTTATTCGGGGTTGAAGCCCCTGCTGTAATACCAACTTTCTTCAAGGATTCCCCCCATGACAGGTCCAAATCCTCCACCGTTTGAATGTAGCAGGTATTATAACATTCTTTCTTGCATATTTCAAACAGCTTCTGGGTGTTGGAGCTATGCTTTCCTCCAATAACAATCATCCCATCTACCTGACCCGCAATTTGCTTCGCTTCGACTTGTCGTTCATGCGTGGCATTGCAAATCGTGTTCAAAACATTTATATCATAACCCTTTTTTGAAATTTTTTCAACAAAATATTGAAATTTCTTGTAATTAAATGTCGTTTGTGATACAATACATACTTTCTCTTTTTCAAAAAAAGGTAATCGATCCAAATCTTCATCCGTCTCAACAGCGAATGCTTCTGAATTACTCCAGCCAATAATTCCCTGGACTTCTGGATGTTTCGCATTTCCAATAATAACAATACGATATCCTGCCTTACTTTGTTCATCTACAATGCGATGGATTTTTTTGACAAATGGACAGGTTACATCAATCACTTGAATTCCAGGACGATTCAACAATTCATAGATATTGCGGCTTACTCCATGAGATCGAATCACCACAATTCCTTTTTCCAGTCCTTTTAGTTCTTCTTCGCTGTCAATGACTTGTACTCCTTTTTCCTCCAAATCGCACACTACTTCTTCGTTATGGATAATTGGTCCAAAGGTATAAATTGGTTGATCGGAATGCTTTTCTACTTCCTCATAAACACGGTCAACCGCTCTTTTTACTCCAAAACAAAAACCTGCGCTTTTGGCAACTACTACTTCCATTATTTTTTCCTCTTTTCCTGGACAAGATCAATTACAATATCTACCACTTCATTAATATCTAATTTGGAAGTATTCAGTTCAATCGCATCTTCTGCTTTTTTTAATGGAGCAATTTTACGCTGCATATCTCTTAAATCTCTTTCTATAATATCTTCTTCGATTTCTTTGATATCGCTTTCAATGCCCTTTCTCTGCAATTCTAAGTAACGACGCTGTGCTCGCACTTTTGTATCGGCAGTCAAATAAATTTTTAAATCCGCTTCTGGGAGGACATTTGTACCAATATCTCGTCCATCCATCAGCACATCTCCTTTTTTTGCCATATCTCGTTGTAATTCCAACAATTTATTTCGTACAACAGAGTAAGTTGATATCTTTGAGGTTAATTCTCCAACTAATTCATTACGAATATAAGCATTTACATTATCCCCATTCAATAATACTTGCTGCTCACCGTCTTGATATTCAATCGTAACTTCAACTTTTTGGCAAGCTTCCTCTACTGTTTTCTCGTCATTGACGTCAATCTTATTTCTCCACATATATAATCCGATTGCACGGTACATTGCCCCTGTATCCACATAGATGAACGACAGTTTTTCTGCAACTTTTCTAGCTATCGTACTTTTTCCTGCTCCTGCAGGTCCATCAATTGCAATATTAAATCCCATATATTCCTCCCAGATATATTAATCTGTATTTTTATTTTACCTGATATTGTTTCCAGCTGCATAGCCAGTTGACCAGGCGATCTGAAGATTATATCCTCCCGTCAAAGCATCCAAATCCAAAACTTCTCCAACAAAGTAAAGTCCTGATACTAACTTGGATTCCATAGTTGTTGGATTAATTTCTTTTATATTAATTCCGCCTTGCGTGATGATAGCTTCATTATAGTCTCTAACCCCAGTTAAGGTCAATGATAATTTCTTGGTTATGGAGATTATTTTCTGACGTTCCTGACGCGAAATCTCATTTACTGGTTTATCTGGAGAAATTTGCGTCAAACGAACGATAATCGGAATCAACTTAGCAGGATACAAACCTCCAAGTGCATTTTTAAACTGTTTATTTTTCGCAGCATCAAAATCTCGCAAAATTCTCGCATCCAATTGTTCTTCTGACAATGCTGGCTTTAAGTCAATCTGCATTGTTAGTAACTGCTTTTCCAGTTTTTTTCCAACTATACTGCTAGCACTTAATACTGCTGGACCACTCACTCCAAAATGAGTAAATAACATTTCACCAAATTCTTGATATAATTTTTTCTTTCCAGAATAAATCGTAACGTCTACATTACGAAGTGATAAACCTTGCAATTCTTTTACCCAAGTTTCCTGAACGGTCAATGGAACAAGTGCAGGTCTTTGTTCGGTTATTTGATGCCCAACTTCTTTGGCAAAACGGTATCCATCTCCTGTAGAACCTGTTGATGGATAGGAAATTCCTCCTGTTGCCACAATAACTGCATCTGCATGATATTCCTTCCCATTCACCAATTGAACTCCACAACAAACCGTTCCTAATTTAGGATCTGATGAAGTTAGAAGTCTTTTCACTTCTTTTTTCAAATGCACGGATACATTTAATCGTTTTAGTTCTCTTTGCAGAGCAGAAATCACATCCGAAGATTTATCCGATACAGGAAAGACTCGGTTTCCTCTTTCTACTTTCAGTGGGCATCCACACTGTTCCAAAAGTCTCATCATATCCTCATTGGTAAAACTATAAAAAGCACTATAGAGAAATTTTCTATTAGTGACTACCTGACTTAACATAGTTTCCATATCAGAAGCATTGGTTACATTACAACGACCTTTTCCTGTAATGTAAATTTTCTTTCCTAATTTCTCATTTTTCTCAAATAAATCGATATGGCAACCATTTTTTGCCGCTGCAATCGCTGCTACCATTCCAGCAGCTCCGCCGCCAATTATGATTATTTTCTTCATATTCTAACGCTCCCTTTGCATTTTACCATAAAAAAGTCATTTTTTCAATTAGTTTATCCATCTAAAAACGCATTTTTTCTTGCAAAATCTACAAATTTTTAAATCTTTTGATTTCTTTTTCATATCTTTTTACAATTTCACTTAAATTTTTACTTTATCCTAGCAGATCCTTTTATTTTTTCTTTATTGCAATATAAATCAAACCACTCACTCCCATTAGAAGAGGATAAAAGCAATATGGAATAATCTGAAATGGCGTTAATCCAGTTAAACTTGCCGCTGATAAAAGTTGGGCTCCATATGGAATTAATCCCTGACAAGTAGAAGAGAACATATCTAACAATGATGCAGAACGCCTTGGAGAAATATCAAATTCATCACAAATTTCTTTTGCAATTGGACCAGCCATAACAATTGCTACTGTATTATTTGCAGTACAAATATCTACCAATGCAGCTAACAATGCGATTCCAAATTCTCCACCTTTTCTTCCCTTAATTCTCTTTTTAATAAAAGATAAAATAAACTGAATTCCTCCAAATTTTCGAACAAGTGACACAATACACGCCACAATTATGGATATAATTGTAATATCATACATGGATTGAATCCCATCTCCTACCGCAGTGAAAATACCAGTTGGAAGAATCATTCCTGTTGCAACCCCGACAATTAGCGAGAGAATCGTTCCAACAATCAACACAACAAACACATTGATACCAGCCAATGCTCCTATCAGGACAATCAGATATGGAATCACCTGCCAAATATTATAAGATAATTCTTCCTCCATATGAAAATCAATATTCGTTGTTAATACAATAAATAGTAAAAAAGTAATAATTGCGGCAGGCAATACAATCTTAAAATTCTCTCGAAACTTATCTTTCATTTCGCATCCTTGTGTATTGACTGCTGCAATGGTGGTATCAGAAATAACCGACAGATTGTCTCCAAACATCGCTCCACACATAACTGCTCCAATACAAATCGCCATAGAAAATCCTGTCTTTTCACTGATTTCTACTGCAATCGGTGCTAATGCAGCGATTGTACCCATAGAAGTCCCCATAGAAAGGGACACAAAACAACTAATTAAAAATAAACCTGCCACTGCTACATTGGACGGAAGAATCGTAAGTCCTAAATATGCAGCACTTTTTGCTCCGCCCGCAGCACTGACTGCTCCTGAAAATGCTCCTGCTACCAGGAAAATCAGACACATTGTAATAATATTTTCATTTCCAACGCCTTGTGCAATAACCCGAATTTTATCTTGAAATTTTAACTCCCTATTTTGCATAAATGCGACAAATAAAGCAATCAAAAATCCAACAATCGCTGGCATCGCATAGAAATCACCTGTCATAAAGCCAGATCCTAAAAATAATACAAGAAATACAACGATTGGTAAAAGAGCAATTGCTCTTCCTTTACTTTCCACTTCCCTCATTCATTACCTCCTAACAGCATAAGATACACAGTTCTTAAACTTCCAATCTTGTTTCGTCACATTTTCTCTCATGCTGTGATATAAATTTTGCTTTTTAGTATAACAGAAAATACCCCTTATTGACAAGACAATCTAGATGAAAAATAAGATAATACAGAAACAAAAGGTTCTGAATTGGAACAATTTTCCACACTCAGAACCTTTTTAATCAGATTAGATATTTGCAATCCATTCTTTATTAATTTTACAGCATTAGACTGGATAAGCCTTACTATTTGTATCCGCTGCGTTAGCATCTACCTTTGTCTGCTGTGCCTCACGATATTTGAAAAATTCTGTTGCTACTTGAGGGAACAATGCATAAGATAATACATCTTCATCCTGCTGACGATATTGTGCCATCTCTGCTGCAATCTTGTCTAATTCTGGCGGAATTAAATCAGCTGGACGGCAGGTAATTGGTTTTTCATCTCCAATTGCTTTTTTCTGAACTTCTTTATTAAATGGCTTTACAGTCTGACCATATTCTCCCTTTAATAAAGCACGGGACTCTTTTGTAATCATCTTATAACGCTCACCCATAACAACATTTAACACTGCCTGTGTACCAACAATCTGAGAAGATGGTGTTACAAGAGGAGGCTCTCCAAAATCCTTTCTTACACGTGGAATTTCTTCCAGCACTTCATAGTATTTATCTTCTGCATGCTGTTCTTTCAACTGAGATACTAAATTACTCAGCATACCACCTGGTACTTGATACAATAATGTTTTAATATTAACTCCCATTACCTTTGGATTTAATAAGCCCGTCTTTAAAGCATCTTCCTGGATTGGGCGGAAATAATCTGCGATTTCCGCAAGCAAGTTTTGATCCAATCCAGTATCATAAGGAGTTCCCTTAAATGCTTCTACCATAACCTCTGTTGCTGGCTGGCTTGTTCCCATAGAAAATGGAGAAATTGCGGTATCAATTACATCTGCACCTGCCTCTACAGACTTCATATAAGTCATGGATGCTACACCAGATGTATAATGTGTATGCACTTGAATTGGAATCTTTACACTTTCTTTTAATGCAGTTACTAACTCGGTTGCCTTAACTGGAACGAGCAAACCTGCCATATCCTTAATACAGATCGACTCAGCTCCCATATCTTCGATTCTTTTTGCGATATCCTTCCAGTAATCCAATGTATAGGCATCACCAAGCGTATAACTTAATGCAATCTGTGCATGTCCCTTTTCTTTATTGGCAGCACGAACTGCTGTCTCTAAGTTACGAATATCATTAAGACAATCAAAAATACGAATAATATCAATACCATTTGCAATTGATTTTTGTACAAAATATTCTACTACATCATCTGCATAATGACGATATCCCAGAATATTTTGTCCACGGAATAACATCTGTAATTTTGTATTCTTAAATCCATCTCTCAGTTTACGAAGTCTTTCCCATGGATCTTCTTTTAAAAAACGGAGTGATGCATCAAAGGTAGCTCCTCCCCAACATTCTACCGAATGATATCCTACTTTATCCATCTTATCAATAATCGGAAGCATCTGTTCTGTTGTCATTCTCGTAGCAATCAGAGATTGATGAGCATCACGCAAAACAGTTTCCGTAATTTTTACTGGTTTCTTCTTTACTTTTGCCATGTTTACCTCCTTTTAAAATACTCCGAAAATAGCCATAAATGTACCTGCTGCTACCGCTGTACCAATAACACCTGCTACGTTTGGTCCCATTGCGTGCATAAGCAAGAAGTTCGTTGGATCTGCTTCTGCACCAACTTTCTGCGATACTCTGGCTGACATAGGAACTGCTGATACACCCGCAGAACCGATCAGCGGATTTACTTTTCCATGAGTAAACTTACACATCAATTTACCAAATACTACACCTGCAGCTGTACCAAATGCAAATGCAATTAAACCAAGTGCTACAATTTTTAATGTATCTAACTTTAAAAACGCCTCCGCACTTGTAGTAGCTCCTACTGATGTACCAAGTAAAATAACTACAATATACATTAATACATTCGCAGCCGTATCAGATAACTGTTTTACAACGCCACATTCACGGAATAAGTTACCAAGCATTAACATACCAACCAATGGAGCCGTGGTAGGAAGAATCAAAACTACGACAATCGTAACAATAATAGGGAATAAGATTCGTTCCAGTTTGGATACTGGACGAAGCTGTTCCATTTTAATTTTTCTTTCTTCTTCTGTGGTCAATAACTTCATGATTGGAGGCTGAATAATTGGAACAAGTGACATATAAGAATATGCTGCTACTGCAATTGGTCCCATATATTCGGTCTGTCCTAACTTACCGCAAAGGAAAATGGAAGTAGGACCATCCGCTCCACCAATGATGGAAATTGCGGCTGCTGCTTTGTCATTAAATCCTAAAAAAATTGCTATGAAATAAGCCACATAAATACCAAACTGAGCCGCAGCTCCTAACAAAAAGCTGGCTGGATTTGCGATTAACGGACCAAAGTCTGTCATCGCCCCAACTCCCATAAAGATAAGAGAAGGTAAAATACTCCACTCATCTAATAAATAAAAATAATGTAATAATCCACCGACACCATTACTGGACTCTTCTGGTGTTACCATAATATCAGGGAACATATTAACTAACAACATACCAAATGAGATCGGTACTAAAAGCAATGGCTCATATCCTCTTGCAATTGCCAAGTATAAGAAAACTAAAGCAACTACAATCATGAGGGCATTACCCCAAGTCAGATTAAAGAATGCTGTCTGCTGGATCAGATTACTCATTGTATTAATTACGTAATCCATTGTCATTCCTCCTATGATGATTTACTAAATCTGTAAATACAGATTTTAGTTTAATGTAGCAAGTGTATTTCCAGCTTCAACGTTATCTCCTGCTGCGACATCTACACTTACAATTGTTCCATCCTGAGGAGCAACAATTTCATTTTCCATTTTCATTGCCTCTAAAATAAATAATACTTGTCCTCTCTTTACTGCAGCTCCTTCTGAAGTCTTAACCGTCAAAATTTTGCCTGGCATTGGAGCCACAACTTTTACAGAACCCTGTGCTCCAGCTACTTTTGGTGCTGCCTTTGGTGCTGCTTTTACTGGCGCTTTTGGTGCTGCCTTTGGTGCTGCTGGAGCACCATTCTTATTTTCCTCTACAGTCACTTCATATACATTGCCATTTACTGTAATCGTATAGCTTTTCATTATTTATATCCTCCTACTATGCTCTTTTCCACTTACTTGTTCCAACACGGCGAATGGAACGCACGACTAAACCATCTGTGGATGTCTCTTCTTCTGCTGCAATCGCAGCGGTAATAACCGCAACTAATTCCAAATCATCGGTTAAATCTTCTTCCTCTAGTTCCACTGGCGCAGTTGGCTCTGGAATTGGGATATCAACTTCTTTGGATTTCTTTCGGAATTTTGCTTCAATTTTTGGAATAAACGAGAAACAGGAAATGCAGCCAATTATAATAATGAGCACAACAAAAACTGTTACCATACCCATTAACGTATTCATAGCTGCTTTTTGTAATTTTTCTCCTAAGCTATAAGTCGCTTCAAACGTAATGCTCTCCCAAGTCGTTACATTTTTATCAGTAGTCATTGTAACGACTGCCTGACGATTTTCAAACTGTGCACTCATTGTAATCACATAGGCACCATTTTGATTTTTCGTGACAACTGGTGGTTCTGTAGATACATAGGTACCCAGTTCTCCTCTTGAAGTATCCCAGGAAGAAAGCCCATTATAAAGCGCCGTATTTGGAGCAGATCCGTCTTCTGAGAAATATTCGATTTGCGTCGCTAATTCCTGATCACTTAATGCTACGATTTGCTCCATTAACGTTTGTCCATTTTGTCCCATGGAAACTGCTGTTTCATCCGTTAATGGCTGAACGGTTTCCCCACAGGCTCCAAGAGCAAACATACAAAAAATCGTACTTAATACTATTACTATTTTCTTCATTGCAAGTCACCTCGTTTTAGACCGTTCCGTGTTTCTTGCTTGGACGATCCTCTCTTTTTGTAAATAACATTTCAAATGCTGCGATGACTCTTTTTCTTGTCTCTGCAGGCGCAATAATATCATCTACATAACCATGTCTTGCCGCAGCTTCTGCATTAGACTGCAACTCATAATACTGAGCTGCCTTTTCATTAATTAACTGCATTGCATTGGATGACTTCTTAATTTCTTCTGCATACATAATTTTAGTCGCTGCAATCGAATCCATCATACCAATCGCAGCATCTGTCCATGCATAAACAATATCTGCTCCAAGCGACTTAGAATTCATTGTGATGTAGGCACTTCCAAGTGCTTGTCCAACAATAACATTTACCTTTGGAACTGTTGCATTTGCAAATGCATAAGTGAGTTTCGCCACTGCATGTGCCATACCACGTTCTTGGCATTTCGTCGCCTTATATCCCTTTACATTCGTAAGAGACAATACTGGAATATCAAATGCATCGCAGAAATTAATGAACTGAGCTGCTTTTCTGGCACCCTGTGCAGTTAAAACAGCATCATAAGAAGCCACAACTTTGCCATTCTCATCTACTTCTTCTGAACGGTTTGCAACAGCACCAACCGTCATACCATTCAGACGAATAAAACCTGTTACCATTTCTTTTGCATAGTCGCGTTTTGTTTCAAAGAAATATGCGTCATCAGAAATCATAGCAAGTGCAAGTGCAGTATCTCCGACACATCCCTCAATTCCATCGCAAAGCCGATTCAAATTGTCGGTGCATTCGTCATAAGACATATCATCTTCATTATTAGCTGGTAAAATACCAATTAATTCACGGATTGTTTCTAAAATTTCATCCTCACTGCCAATCCTATCAACTAACCCTGTCTCTTCACTCTGGAATTTAGCAGAGGCTGTATCACAAGTTTGTTCATGATTTCCATCCAACGTATTTGGAGAATTTACAAACAGTTTTGCCTTCTTACTTTCCATGAATGTAAAATCGGTTAATCCACAACTAACCGTCATGCCTCCCCCACATACGCCAAAAATAGCGGTAATCTGAGGGATAACCCCCGACGCCATGACCTGACTATGATAAATCTGCCCAAAGCTCTCCAAAGCATCGGTAGCTTCTTGAAGACGCATTCCTGCACAGTCTACCATACCAATAACTGGTGCTCCCATTTTCATAGCCAGATCATATAATCTGACAATTTTTTTTGCATGCATTTCACCAACTGCGCCGCCAAGTACTGATGCATCTTGACTGTATACATATACAAGATTTCCATCAATGGTACCGTAACCTGTAATAACGCCATCTGCAGGTGTCTTGACATCCTGTAAATTGAAATCGGTACTTCTGGCAGTAACATAACTTCCGATTTCAACAAAACTACTATCATCAAGTAAAGACGCAATTCTTTGGCTTGCTGATGTCTGCGTTGTTATACTCATATTTTGACCTCCATACTATCTTATTTATTAACTGAAGCATTCACTGCTTTTTATCAACAGCAACTACTCAGTCATAAAACAATTTCTGCCAATTATCATTGTACCTTTAATTTTCCAAAGAATCAATCCCTTTTCCTCACTTCATTTCTTTTTTCTATTTAGCCATAAATAGAGATTTTTTGCTCCTATTTTTACCACATTTTTACTAGTTATTCTCTTTTTATAAGATTTTTTAAAAGCTTTTTTCAGTTTTTTTTATTTTCTGAACAATTGTACCAATCAAAATGATTTCAGTTTTCTACATCTGCATATAGAAAAAACAGTTGTTTTACCTGTTCTAAACACCATCGAAAGTCAATTGCTTTTACCGATTCTTTTGGATAAATAAAATATTCTTCTATTTTTTCTTCATCAATATAATATTCAATTACTCCAACTGCCGTCTTTGCATCTATAGGAGCAGTAAGCTGACTTGGCAGTTTTCTGCGAATATGTACCGTTTCTCCATCTTTCATTAAATAGTTTAATTGCTTCGTTCCATCTTCAATTCGAAGTGCTACGGTTTCCACCTGCCCATTAACTACAGGAACATCTGCTAAATTTTGTATTTCATAAATATCTTTATAATAATAGTTGGAGAATCCATATTCCATTAAAAGCTTTGTATCAGACCATTTATAAGTACGATTATTCGGCCATCCACACGCTAACAATGCAACAATAAGAAATTTTCCATCTCTCTCTACTGCTCCAACATAACAATACCCTGCATTTCCAGTAAATCCTGTTTTTCCAGAAACTGCTCCGTTCATCATACTCAGTAATGCATTATGATTTTGACAAGAAATGGAACGCTTCTTTTTTAGATCAGAAAACGTATAAGATATTGTTCTTGTGATCGTTAGAAATTCATCTTTTTTCGGAGATTCCAATAAACAATATTTCATAATCCTTGCCAGTTCAGCAGCCGTAGTATGATGGCCTTGTGCATCCAACCCATTTGGGGTAACAAAGCAAGTATTAATACAACCAAGCTCCTGTGCCTTTTGATTCATTAATGCGGTAAAGGCTTCTACAGACCCAGCAACTCCTTCTGCAATAATGACTGCTGCATCATTATGACTTTCTAGCATAAGGGAGTAAAGCAAGTCCCCCATACGATATTGTTCTCCTGTCACAGCTCCTAGTTTTACTTTAGGCTGACTGGATGCATACGAGGAAACTGTATAAATATCATCTTTATTGCCATATTCCAATGCAATGATACAAGTCATAATCTTTGTTGTACTTGCCATCGCCATTACTTCATCTGGATTTTTCCCATATAAAACTCTTCCAGATTTTCCATCCATTAACACTGCCGATTTTGCATAGAGTTTTTGATCACTTATCGCTGTAGTGCTCTCTGTAATAGGTTCTATTTGGTAATTCCAATTTTTTGTAGATCCAACGAAACTATTCTGTAAGAAAATACAACTGATAATAAGAAAACAAATCACTTTAATATGTTTTTGCTTGTTTTTCTTTTTTTCATAAAGTTTCTCTTTTTTCATTGAAACCTGCCTGACTTTTTCGTTATTTTACGTTATGATAGACAAAGTCTTTTTATGACAACAGGATGAATCGAAACGCTATTGTTTCGTATTCATCCTGCTTTGAAATTTTATTCACTTTTATTTTCTTATCTCAGTAAGGCTATGAGGAAAGCATCCATTCTTTGTCAAACGTTTGCCCTATTCCTAGTTGGATTCATTTCCCTCTTCAATCTCATTTAATGCCAGCTTCAAACATCCCATAATACCTTGATTATCATTCAGGCTTGGAAGCACAATATAACTTTCTAGATCTTCCAATTCTTTTGTCTTTAAATATCCGTTCAACTGCTTTTTCACTTCTTCACGAACTAACGGCATCATATGTTCTTGATGCATCACACCGCCGCCTAAGATAATACGTTGTGGAGACAGAATACAGATTAAATCTACAAGAGCCTGTCCAATATAATAAGCTTCCATTTCCCAGACTTCTTTCTTATCTGCTAATTCAATTCCTTTTTTACCCCATCTTGCCTCAATCGCAGGGCCTGCTGCTAAACCTTCCAGACAAGTCTTATGATACGGACATTTTCCTTCATATGTATCTTCTGGATGTTTCCTAAGTAACATATGTCCCGCTTCTGGATGAAGCATTCCATGTAATAGTTTTCCATTTGTGATAATACCCATACCAACGCCTGTTCCAATTGTAATATAGATACTATTTTCCAACCCCTGTGTAATTCCCCAAGTAGCTTCTCCAAGCGCAGAACCATTTACATCAGTATCAAATCCAATTGGAACATTTAATGCATTCTTAAAAGCACCTACAATATCATAATTAATCCAAGCTAATTTTGGAGTTGTCGTAATATATCCATAAGTAGCTGATTTTTTGTTTAGATCAATTGGACCAAAACATGCAATACCAAGTGCCTCAATCTCTCTTTCTTTAAAATATTCAATCATCTTTGGTACTGTAATTTCTGGTGTTTCAGTTGGAAATGACACCCGCTCAAAGATTTCTCCATTTTCATTACCAATTGCACAAACCATTTTTGTTCCGCCTGCTTCTAATGCTCCTATTCTCATAGTTTCCATCCTTTCCTTTTATAAAGTGGCCCTGCCACGTTTTGTGGCACCACCCTATATAATACTTTGATCTTAGTATAACAATTGAAAATCGAAAAGTCAATTTTCTTTTTTCTTGATTTACTTGCAATATTTCAGTGTTTCATTTAAAATAGCCTTATAAACTAATTGCAGAAAGGATGATACAATTAGTACAAATGTTATGAAGGGAGCAATACAATGCGATATAAAAAACCAATACTTTCTGTAATTCTTTCGCTTTTGATTTTATGCAATATTTCCCTGTCTTCTCTAGCAAGCAGTATAAATTCTTTACCAAGCGAAGAATCTACCATCGCATCCTCTTCTGCCCATATCGAGTCAGAACCAGCGGTGCCAGAATCATCCAAAACGAACGAAGCAATCTTTAAAAGTCAGGAGTCTTCTGAATCTAAAGTTCCCAATCCTTCTGAAATGGAACCGGAAACTTCAACTTCCACAGAGTCAGAAACATTAGAATCTTCTACAGAAGAATCAAAACCACAATCTTCTTCTCAAACAGAATCAGAAACATTGGAATCTTCCACACAACAATCCGAAGACCAAACTTCTTCTGAAGCACAGTCGGAAACATTGGAATCTTCCACACAACAATCCGAAGATCAGACTTCTTCCGAAGCAGAGTCCGAAACACTCGAATCTTCTACAGAGGAATCGGAAGAACTAGAATCTTTGCAAGAAGAAACCGAAGAAGCAGAAACTTCTGAAACAGAATCGACAGAAGAAGGAAGTTTATCAGAATTTTCTCTTTTCGATTTTGAACAAGCAGCGAATTATGCTTCCATTACTTCCTGTCAAATTACAAATGGAGATCAAATTACAATCACTGCTTCTTTTCAACAAGAGGTACCTTCTCTTGACCAGAAGCTTTATTTATTTGAGTTAGAGACTTATGAAACCTCCATTGAGAAGAAAAAACCAATTGCTTCCATTGATTTACCAGAAGAAACTTCTGAAATAAGTATTACAGCTGAGTTAAATAATAATCAACCATCTTGCCGACTTTACTCTAAATTTGTACTTGCTGTATTTGGTACAGACGATAGGTATTTTCCTGTCTCCAATTTCAGTCATATTACAAATCCAGAAACATTGGCACCAAACCAAAATAATTTTCCATCTTCTACAAGTAAAAAGGGATTACTTACCAATTCTGGTATGTTCTCCGATGTAGATGAATTAAATGTTCAGCACGCTTTAGTTAATATTGAATTACATAAACTTCTTTCAGATGGAGATATGCCATATACTTACAATGGCAATACTTACTATATTAACTCCAGCGTACTTTCCAATTATGACAGCACATTAAAATATATGGCAGATAATAACATTGTGACAAGCTGTGTTTTACTTGCCAATTATAGTCCAAGTGTACCTGAACTCATTCATCCAAATGCATCTGGAACGAGTTCTTATTATGCAATGAATACCGCTACAAAAGAAGGAATCAAATGCGTTTCCACAATTATACATTTTCTTGCAGAACGCTATACTAGAACTGACAAAGCCTATGGATATATTGCCAACTGGATTGTTGGAAATGAAGTAAATAATCCAAGTTCTTGGAATAATATGGGAGATGTCGATTTCACTACCTATATGCAAAATTACTCTCGTGCGATTCGTCTTGTATCGACAGCTGTAAAGTCCTGCTATAAAAGTGCACGTATTTATGTTTCTCTAGATCACTACTGGCAAGGAATAGATGGTGGACGATTAAATACAGTTTCTCTTTTAACACAAATGCAAAGTTTTATTCAATCCGAAGGAAATATTGCATGGGAAGTTGCACATCATCCATACCCTTTACCACTTACAGATCCTGATTTTACTGATGATAATGTTTCCAACAGTCAATCCACTCCAATTGTTACATTTAAAAACTTAAATGTCTTAACGGACTTTTTACAAGGATCTTCCATGCGTAACCCAGATGGTTCTGTAAAGCATGTTATTTTATCTGAACAAGGATTTACTTCTGTAGATTCCTACGGACGAGATGTCAGTGAAAAGCAAGCAGCTATGTTTGCCTATGCTTATTATATTGTAGATGCAAACCCTTACATTGACTCACTGATTCTGAATCGCCATGTCGATCATCCTGTGGAAGTATCACAAAATATCAACTTTGGACTTTGGGAAACGGATCTTTCTGATTCGACTGGAGAAAATCCTTCCACAAAAAAAGAACTATGGGAAATTTTTAAATACATCGACACGAATCAATCTACGGATATTACACAGCCTGTCTTAAAACAACTTGGTTCCAACAATTGGAGTGATCTTATAAGCGGATATGATGAATCCAAGTATCAGTCCCTGCGTTCCATTAAAACAGGTGTTTTAACTCCAGTGAAATCCTTTACTTCCGCTTCCAATTTGCCAAATAATTGGATTAATAACTGCTATACTAAGATTACCGAAAAGCTTCCGACTGGAGCCAATGTTACGATAGAGCCGACCTACAGTGCTGCTTACAAATGCATTATCCAAAAATTTTCTTCTCCGCTAAACTTTGCAAGCAACCCTGTCTTTGGAATGGATATTACCGTAAATGATCTTCCTTCTAACTTTGCCCAAGTACGTGTCCGCATATTCAGCAAGGAACATGTATTTGACAGTGAAGCACTCGTTCCAGCCGGAACGAAAACAACGCTTGGTGTTGATTTAAAAAACTGGCCTTACCGCAGTTATGTTGACCGTATCCAAGTTTGGGTAAAACAAAATAATTCCACTCGTTGGAACAGTGGAACATTTCGTATCGAAAATGTAGTTCAAGCAGCATCGGCATCCACTGCAAGTAATTCCATTACTGTTTCTAATGAACAAATTACCAATCAAGCGCAAAACTCTTATCGTGTTACATGCGATGTATTTGCATCCAATGAAATCGATCGCGTGTTACTCTCCACTTGGAATGATAACAATTCCACCAAAAAAGTAACACAAGATGCCACATTACGGGGTCAAACTGCTTCCTGTACAGTTGATGTCTCCTCCATTGCAGATACCGATCAATCCTATACAACCCAAATTATCGCCTACGATAAAAAGGGAAATGCCTCCGAACCTGTCTATCTTTCAACTCAGCTCAACAAACCAATTTTAAGCTCGATTATGGTAACAGAGTTGAATTCTGAAGGTTATACTGTAACTTGTAATGCTACAAGTACTGCTGGACTCGCATATGCCCTTTGTCCAACATGGACAAACAAAAATGGACAAGATGATATTATATGGCATGAAGCATCCGTCAGTGGAAGCTTAGTCCGCTGTCGAATACCAATTTCTTCTCACAATGGAGAATCAGGAAACTATACAACGCATATTTATGTCTATGATGTCAATGGAAATGTAAGCCTCGTAGGAACAGAAGTAACCGTTCCTCCGCATGGAGCTCCAGGTATTTCCAATGTCCGTACATCTAACCTAACTTCTTCTGGCTATACTGTAAGCTGTACTGTAAATTCCTACTATGGAATTCGGGAAGTATTATTCCCGACTTGGAGTAGTGAGAATGGACAGGACGATATTATATGGTATAAGGGTACTGTAAATGGAACAACTGCAACGGTTACGATTCCAACTTCTAATCACAACAAGGAAAGCGGCATTTATTTTACCCATATTTATGCTTATGATGTCAAGGGAAATGAAAATCATACAGGATTCCAAATCTCTGTACCTGCTGCATCCACAAAAACATTAACCTTAAGTGATCTTTCTGTAAGCAATATCACAATAGATGGCTATACCGTGTCCGCAACGGTCAATGAACCAGAACTGATACAAAAAGCATCTGGAATTACTTGGACAAAAGCTAATGGAAACGATGACCAGACGACCGATTCCATTATAGTCAGCGGAGATCGAATTACTTATCATGTAAAGACCTCCAACCATAATAACGAATCTGGTACTTACTATAGTACGATTCAGATTGAAACTCCATCTGGCACAGTATCGAAACAAACAACGATTGAAGTTCCAAAACCTGTCGTATCACAAGGAATCAGTAATCTTAAATTTACTGATGTAACAAGCGATGGTTATACTGTTTCAGTTACAATTGCAGATCCAACGAATGTTTCATCGGTTCTTTTCCCAACTTGGACTACTGCCAACGGTCAAGATGATATTATCTGGGGAATGGGAACGGTCAATGGTTCCACGGCAACTTATAAAGTAAATGTTAGCAGCCATAACAATGAAACTGGACATTATAATACACATGTCTATTTAACCGATAAGAGTGGAAAACAGTATATGGTTGGAGGAGATATTACCGTTCCAGCCAAAACCACTATTAGTGCAACATTAAACTATACAGGGCATGTACAAAACATCGGTTGGCAGTCTTGGGTATCGGATGGAGAGAAAGCTGGTACTTCTGGCAAAAGCTTACGTATTGAAGGATTAAAAATTAAAGTAACCTCTTCCTTATCAGGAAGCATTGAATACCGTACCCATGTACAAAATATCGGCTGGCAGTCTTGGGTAAAAGACGGTGCAATGGCTGGTACTTCTGGCAAGAGTCTCCGATTAGAGGCAATGAATATTCGTCTTACTGGAGATCTTGAGAAATACTATCATGTGGAGTACCGTACTCATGTCCAAAACATTGGCTGGCAAGCATGGGTTAGAGATGGCGCAATGGCTGGTACCTCTGGCAAGAGCCTTCGACTGGAAGCATTACAGATTCGCCTTATCCGCAAATAAACAAAAAAACCTGAAGTTGTATCAATAACTGAACCGACCCCCAAAAGTTAGACCAAAAATCTAACGATTGGGAGGTTGGTTTTTTCATGGCAAAATATTCATTTGAATTTAAAAAACAAATAGTTCTTGAATATTTATCTGGAAAAGGAAGTTCTGATTTTTTAGCAAAGAAACATAATGTTCCACAGGGTAAATTGGTTCGAAATTGGATAAGGAACTATAATGAACTTGGAGATGATGGATTGAGACGTTCTAGAGAAAATAAAAATTATTCTTTTGATTTTAAACTTCATGTAGTAGAATTATATCTATCAAGTGAAGTCTCGTATCAGGATTTAGCTATATCACAAGGGATTAATAATTATGCAATGATTACTAAATGGGTAAATGATTTTAGAATTGCAGGGCCTGATGCTTTGAGACCGAAAAAGAAAGGCAGGAAGAAATCATTGGATTTAAAGAAAAAAGGAAAGATTACAGAATCAGTTGTTGATGTAGCAATGGTAGATACCAGTGCAGAACACGTGCGACAGTTGGAAGACGAATTATTAAAACTTAGAATAGAGAATGCCTATTTAAAAGAACTGAGGAGGCTGCGTTTAGAGGAGGAAGCTCTTCTGAAAAAACAGCGAGAATCATCCACAGCCTCCGAGGAAAATTCAAACGAAAAGATATTCTCGCAGTAGTTGGCTTTCCTAAAGCAACATACATGTATTGGCAAAAACGCTTTGACAGAACTGACCCTAACAAAGAATTAGAGGAAAGAATTGCAGTTATACATGGTGAACATAAGGATTTTGGATACCGTCGTATGCAGGCTGTTCTCCGAAAAGAAGGGATCAATGTTAATAAAAAGAAAGTTCAAAGGATTATGCAAAAACTTGGATTACAAGTAACATCATACACACGAAAAAGTCGGCGATATAATTCCTATAAAGGGAAAGTGGGAAGAATTGCACCCAATAGAATCCATAGACGCTTTCATACAACGATTCCACATCAAAAGATTACTACTGATACCACGGAATTTAAGTATTATGAAATTAATGAAAAAGGACGAATGATGATTAAGAAACTATACCTGGATCCATTCTTAGATATGTTTAATGGTGAAATTCTAAGTTATGCGATTAGCAAAACTCCATCTGCGGGAAGTGTACTATCTGCTCAAAAGGAAGCCATCGAAGTAACTTCTGATTGTCCTTATAGGAGAACTTTTCATTCCGATAGAGGCTGGGCATATCAAATGCCTGCGTACTCTCATGAATTAAAAGAAAACAAAATCTTTCAGAGCATGTCTCGCAAAGGTAATTGCTATGATAATTCGGTTATGGAAAATTTCTTTGGACTTTTAAAACAAGAAATGTACTATGGAGTTACTTACTACAGTTTTGATGAATTGAGGGAAGCTATTGAGAAATATATTGTGTATTACAACGAAAAACGAATCAAAGAGAAACTTGGTTGGATGAGCCCTGTTGAATACAGGTTGTCCACCTTGGTTGCATAAAAACAACGTAGCAGCCATTAAAACTGCTACGCTTAAAAGGTCTAACTTTTTGGGGTCACTTCAAACGATTAAAACAACTTCAGGTTTTTTATATTAATATCATTTTTTATTGCATTGTATAAATTGGATCTATTGTTTGCAATTCTTTCCAAGTATCTACTTCCATTAAATCCTTTTTCTTGCACTTACGAATTTCAATCTCAAACGCATTCCTATATTCGCGAAACGGAACTTCATCCCAATACCGCTCTTTTCCTCCTGGACGATTCCATACTTCATCTAAGCATTGCTCCAATTTTTTTCCATCGTTATCTGTCCAAAACGAAATTCCGCACATGCGATAACAGTTTTCTCCTCCAATTTCCATTTTTTGAATAAAATCTTTTTTTACTATAAAACACCAATCGTCTGTTCTCTCACAATAAATACCTAAATGATTGGAACAATACTCATACTTTCTTATAATTTTCGGATTTTGGATCACCAAATCTGCCTCTAATACATAAGCATTGGAAAGTTTCTGCCGTGCCAACCAAGCAGACGAAATATTATTTGTTTCATTAAAGAAAGGATTCTCAATGAATTGGATACTTGGGTAACGTTCTTTTAGCAGAGCAAATTGTTCTTTCATATATCCAACTACAATTATAATATCTTTAATACCTACATTTAATAATGCATCTAAAATTGTTTCAATTATCGGTCTGCCATGAACTCTAACAAGCGGCTTTGGCGTATTTAATATGATTGGCATCATACGAGAACTGACCCCTGCTGCCAGTATTACCGCACGCTTGACTCGATATGGCTCTAACTGTTCCAAACCCATATTCGTAATTTGAATCTGTTTTTTGTCATTCATATAAATCAACTCTTTTTCTAATGCCTCTCTCAACGTCTTATTTACAATTCCAAGTGACATTCCCGTCTCTTCTGCTATATAACGCTGCGTTAATTTTTTTTCTCCCTCTCTCTCAATTGCACTTAACAATTCAAATTGATTTCGATTCATTTTTCCTATCCCACCTCCCTCTATGTTGTTACATCTGGAACTGTTCTTTTCAAAAAGAATACTGCCAATTTTACAAGTCCATTCACAGTTAAAATAATAATAGAGATAAATGCAGTAGATTCAATTAATGACTGAGAATCAAACTGCGGAATTAGCAAAGAAAGCGGCATAGTACGAAAATCTGCCAGAAAGGAAACAGCAGAAATCGTTACCATTGCATTGACAAAAATATAGCTAAACATCTCTAACATTGTTTTTTGTGTACACTTAAGATAAACATCTTTTAGCATGTGCCATGGACAAATTCCAAGTGTTGCCGCTACGTCTTCCAAATTTCGATTAAACTTACTTAATGAATTATAGGCAAGCAAATAAGGAGACGCAAAGAAATGTACCATATTTACAAGAACCAACATCATCAATGTCCCATAAATCCAGCTTCCTCTAAAAAATAATACATAGGCAAGACCTAATACAATTCCTGGAATTGCCAAGGAAACCATAGAAATCAAATGCAGTGCCTGCGCTGTCCAGGTACGTTTGGAGCGGGCTGTTAAAAAAGCAATTCCATACGCCGCGGCTGTTCCTATAAACGAGGTCGTAAGTGCAATTGCAAGCGAATTTTTTAAGTAACGTCCTACCCCCAATTGAAACGCTTCTCTTATATGATTTAGGGATAGCCTATTATCAATTGGATATTGTTTTACAATTGATAAATATAAAAATGCCAAAACAGGAAGACTAATGATAATAACCGTTACAATACAAAACAAATAAGCAAAACGATCTCTCCTCTTATTTTTTAAAACAACATATTGCTTTGTAATTGTAGAACTATTTGTAGTTTCTTCTTGCTTTAAATCCAATGCAAAGGCTACAACCGCTGGAAGCAATAGTAAAATTCCAATTACTGCCCCTTTTGAGACATTCATCTGTCCTACTACTTCTCGGTACATATAGAGAGGAAGTGTTACAATCTTTCCTCCAATCACAAGTGGAACCCCATAATCCGTAAAAATAAGCGTAAATACCGCAAAAATAGTGGAGATCAATGTTTTCTTTATATTGGGTATTGTAATTGTCCAAAACTGTTTTGCTTTACTCAGACCAAGTACGCGTGCTGCCTCATATGCGGTATAATCTTCATACTGAAAAATATCCGTCAGCATTAAAAAAGCCACTGGAAACGAATATAAAACAGAACCCATAATCATTCCCAAATAACCATAAAGTGGAATTTTAATTCCAAGCCAATTCGATAAAATTCCATTGTCTCCCAGCAAAATAACTAATCCCATCCCATGCGAAATAGATGGAATTAACATTGGAATCGTAAATAAAACCGAAAATACACCTTTCCACCTCATTCTGCTTCGATTGATGCACCATGCCAATAGCAATGCCAATGTAATTGATATCATTGTAGCAATACTCGTTACAATGACCGAATGTCTAAGCATTCTTCCCAATTGACCAGCCTCAATTAATTCTTTTATATCCTCTACTTGAATTGTGGCAACTACCATTCCAAGCGGACATATTACACTTATAAATAATAGAATCATAAGCAGTAGTTTCACTGCTGGATAAGCAAATCTCTTCTTCCTCATCTGTCTCTTTCCCTATCATTTGATTGAATATTTTCGTTTAGGATATTCTCCCTGTACATTTTAATAAAGACTGATATTTCTGCTCTAAATGCGCTACAACAAAATCCTTTACAAATGAATTAGCAGGATTTTTAAAAATATTTTCTGGCGTATCTAACTGTTCCATCCTTCCCTCAGACATTACCATAATTCGGTCTGCCAAGTAAAACGCCTCTTCTTGTTCATGTGTAATAAATATCATCGTAGAATGAAATTTTTTTTGAATCGCCTTTAACTCCTGCTTCATAATTTCTCGATTGGTTACATCCAAAGCAGAAATTGGTTCATCTAAAAGCACGATATCTGGATTCATCGCCAATGTCCGTGCAATTGCTACTCTTTGCTGCTGTCCTCCTGAAAGCTGCCTTGGTTTTTTGTTTAAATGCTCGCTCATTCCAATCTGCTCCAATGTGTGTAATGCAATCTTTTTTGCAGACGCCTTTGTCTCTTTTTTTAATTTTAATGCATAAGCTACATTCTCCAGCACAGTCATATTAGGGAATAACGCATAGTTTTGAAAAATAATTCCCATTCCTCTTTCATTCGGAGCTAACTTAGATATTTCTTTTCCATCCTTCTTAATGCTCCCACTATCTTGATGCTCCAATCCAATTAAAATACGAAGTAATGTTGTCTTTCCACATCCACTCAATCCCAAAATCGCTAAGAATTCCCCTTTTCTCACTTGAAAACTAATATCTTTTAGAACTTCTTCTCCATCAAACTGTTTTTGTATATGACTTACCTCTAATTTTATCTCTGACAATCCATTCCCAAATCTACTCGATGTTAACTCTGAACCTGATTTCAATACTTCCATAATTGCAATAACCTCTCTTTTTCTTCCATATCTTCAATTCCATGCATATCTGCATATCTAATATTAACAGGATAGTTTTCAATATAATTCGGCTGTTCTTTTAAAATCTGTCCTGGACACAAATATTCTTTATCATAAATCAACGCCTCATTAGCAATAAACTCAAATATTTCTGCGACACCTTCTCTTTCTCTTTTTCCCTTTATTATGCTGCTTCCAGTTAGTGAATAAGGCGATCCAAACTCAGGTTCAATCAAAACTAAATCATTTCCCTCATTTTGTTCCTTGACTCCTTGAAAGGTAAGGCCAAGTCCAATTGCGATTTCTTGTTGAATCAATAACTTAATAGGACCTGAACCAGATTCTGTGAACTGCTTTACATTTATTGCTAATTGATCAAAATATTGAAGTGTTTTTTCTTCTCCCCAGACATTTACCAATCCTTTATAGAAAAAATATCCTGTCCCACTCGATTTTGGATCAGGCATTGCAATTAGATTTTTGTATTCTGGATGCAATAAATCTTCATATGTTTGCGGTATAGGAAGGTTATATTTTTCTAACACCGTTTTATTTACAATTATAGATCCTCCTTGTCGCTCCCATATGATATATTTTCCATCTGAATCATACATTCCATCCATATAATCTAACTTTGTCATATCGGCTACATATTCTAAATTATCTTTTATCTTTTCTAAATAAGCACATTCCAATCCAACTACAATATCTGCATCTGTATTTTCTTTTTCCATACGAATCTTAGCTGCTGCTTTTCCTGTTGACATATACATAACCAAAACGTTTTTGTTAGGAAATGCTTCATTCAACTGCGTTTGCAACGCTTCATTCCGAAATTGCTCCATAGAAGAATATACAATAATCGCATCTTCATTCTCCTTTGTCACATCTATAATTAATAACACTGTAATAATTAATAACACCACTGCTACTTTTTTTAGCATATTATTACCTATTCGTTACACCTTTCCTTTGCCTTATATTTATTGTGTTTTGAATCATATCATATTTTTTTGAACATTTCAATCATTATTTTCTAATATATTTGTTCATTTATTTCCATTTTTAATATATTATGAACATATTATTCTATCCCCAATTCAATCTATTCTTTCATAAATATATAAAAACAGTCAAAAATAGCAAAAAAGGCATAATAGATCATCCAATCTATTATGCCCTATAGGAATGAAAATTTTTATTTAAAAAATCCCTTTTTCTTCTTTTCTGGTCCCTTTGTTACTCCGCCCATTGCCATATCATATTGATGCAATGCTTCTCTTTGCTCCGCATTTAATGTAGTAGGAACCTGCACTACAAGTGTAACATAATGATCTCCTCGTGTATTACGGTTACGAAGACTTGGAATACCTTTTCCTCTCAGACGTACTTTCGTACCAGTCTGTGTTCCTGGTTTTACTTCGTATTCTACCTGACCATCTACGGTCTGAATGCGAATCGTATCCCCCAATGCTGCCTGTGGGAAAGAAATCGGTACCGTAGAATATACATCATAATCCTGACGTTTAAAAATAGGATGCTGAGATACCGTTACTTCTACTAATAAATCTCCTCTCTCCCCACCATTAACACCTGGTTCTCCTTTTCCACGAATACGAATGCTCTGACCATTATCAATACCAGCTGGAATTGTAATTTCAATCTTTTTACGCATTGTTACATAGCCAGTTCCGCGACAATCTGGACATTTTTCTTTAATGATCTTACCTGTTCCATTACAATCCGGACAAGTCTGTACATTACGTACCATACCAAAAATGGATTGCTGGGTATAAGTTACCTGACCACGACCTCCACATTTTGTACAAGTCTGAGGACTTGTGCCTGGTTTTGCGCCCGTTCCACCACATTTGGTACAAGTTTCTTTCAAATTCAGATCCAGTTCTTTGGAACAGCCAGAAACAGCTTCCTCAAATGTAATACGAACAGCAGCATGAACATTGGCACCTCTCATTGGTCCATTATTTGCACGCCCTCTGGAACGGGAGCTTCCAAATAAATCTCCAAAGATATCTCCAAACATATCGCCCATATCTGCGCTATTAAAATCAAAGCCTCCAAATCCACCGAAACCGCCGCCAGTGCCGTCTGCACCACCAAATGCTGCATGACCAAACTGATCATATTGTCTTCTTTTTTCTGGATCACTAAGTACACTATAAGCTTCTGAAGCTTCTTTAAACTTTTCTGCCGCAACTTCATCTCCTGGATTTGCATCTGGATGATATTGCTTTGCCAGTTTTCTATATGCTCTTTTTAATGCAGCATCATCGGCGTCTTTTGGAACACCTAACACTTCATAATAATCTCTTTTCTCTGCCATGGAATGTTCTCCTCTATATTTAACCTGCATAACGGTACTCTCAGAGAAACATCTCCCTGAGAGTACCGCCTTCAATCTGCATCACCAATCTATTACTATGAACCAAATCTGCTAAGTCAAGTTCAGTGAACAGTAGGCGACATCCAACCTATTTATAGTAAACTTCCATGCCGCATGGAACGGCATTACTCTATTTATACTTCTTTATAATCTCCATCTACTACATCATCAGCAGAACCTGCTCCTGTGTTTGCTCCTGCGCCTGCATCTGCCTGTGCACCGCCATTTGCCTGTGCCTGCTGCTCATACATCTTTGTGAACAGCTGATTTGCACTTTGCATTAAAGTTTCCTTCTTAGCCTTCAAATCAGCTACCTGATCTGGAGTAATGTTTTCAGGAGTTGTAGCAGCAACTGCATCCTTTAATGCCTGTAAGTCAGCTTCTACTTGACTCTTTAATGAAGCATCCAGCTTATCACCAACTTCTTTCAATGCATTCTCTGTCTGGAATACCATAGAATCTGCTTCATTTCTTGCATCAATACCTTCCTTACGAGCCTTATCCTGTGCTTCAAATTCAGCAGCTTCCTTTACAGCCTTATCGATATCAGCTTCTGACATATTAGAACCAGCTGTAATTGTAATATGCTGTTCTTTTCCTGTTCCTAAATCTTTAGCGGATACATTTACAATACCATTTGCATCAATATCAAATGTAACTTCAATCTGAGGTACTCCTCTTCTTGCTGGTGGGATACCATCCAGACGGAACTGACCTAATGTCTTATTATCCTTTGCGAACTGTCTTTCTCCCTGTACAACATGGATATCAACTGCTGTCTGATTATCAGCTGCTGTAGAGAAAATCTGGCTCTTCTTTGTAGGAATTGTTGTATTTCTTTCAATTAATCTTGTAGCAATACCACCCATTGTCTCAATCGATAAGGACAGTGGTGTAACATCCAGTAATAAGATATCACCAGCACCGGCATCGCCAGCTAACTTACCACCTTGAATACATGCACCAATTGCAACACATTCATCTGGGTTTAAGTTCTTAGAAGGCTCTTTACCTGTTAATGCTTTTACCTTTTCCTGTGCGGAAATCATACGTGTAGAACCACCAACTAATAATACCTTATCCAATTCAGAAGCAGAGATACCTGCATCTCTTAATGCGTTCTGTACTGGTGCTGTAGTTCTTTCAATTAGATCATGTGTTAATTCATCAAATTTTGCTCTTGTCAGATTCATATCCAAATGTTTTGGACCTTCTGATGTCGCTGTGATAAATGGCAAGTTAATATTTGTAGTAGTAGCAGTTGACAATTCTTTCTTTGCCTTTTCTGCTGCTTCTTTTAATCTCTGAAGAGCCATCTTATCCTTAGATAAGTCTACTCCCTCTGCTTTCTTAAACTCATCCAACATCCACTGAGTAATCTTATTATCAAAGTCATCACCACCAAGTCGATTATCACCAGATGTAGCTAATACTTCAATAACACCATCACCGATCTCGATAATGGAAACATCAAATGTACCACCACCTAAATCGTATACCATAATCTTTTGCTCTTTTTCATTATCCAAACCATATGCAAGAGCTGCTGCTGTAGGCTCGTTGATAATTCTCTTAACATCCAAACCTGCAATCTTACCAGCATCTTTTGTAGCCTGTCTTTGCGCATCATTAAAATATGCTGGAACAGTGATAACAGCTTCTGTTACCTTTTCTCCAAGATAAGCTTCTGCATCTGCCTTTAATTTTTGAAGAATCATAGCAGAAATTTCCTGTGGAGAATATTTCTTTCCATCAATATCTACTTTATAATCAGTTCCCATATGTCTCTTAATAGAGGAAATCGTCTTTTCTGCATTTGTAACAGCTTGACGTTTTGCAGGTTCACCAATTAAACGCTCTCCTGTCTTGGAGAATGCAACAACGGATGGAGTTGTTCTAACACCCTCTGTATTTGTAATAACAACTGGTTTACCACCTTCCATAACAGCTACACATGAATTTGTTGTACCTAAGTCAATACCAATGATTTTTCCCATAATTAGTTTCCTCCTGTTTTATGGATTTATCTGTAATAAAATTACAGATGCTATATAAACTATCAGGCTTTCGCCTATAAATATAAGTTAGCAAATTTATAATCAAATACTTGGTTTCATGATTCAATGGTGACTATGCTAATTTGCAACTTGAACCATCGAATGTCTTACAACCGTTTCTTTATAAGTATAACCTTTTTGGAACTCTGCGGCTACGACGTTCTCTCCAAGTTCTTCATTCTCCACATGCATCACTGCATTATGGAAATTTGGATCAAATTCTTTTCCAACCGCTTCAATCGGTTTTACACCAGCTTCTTCTAATGTTTTCATAAGCTGCTTATAAACTTTATCCATTCCATCCACAAAGGCATCTTCTTTATTTTCTTCAGGAACAGCTGCCAATCCTCTTTCAAAATTATCAACAATTGGAAGAATCTTCTCTACAATCGTCTTGGCACCCATATCAAACATTGCTGACTTTTCTTTTTCTGTTCTCTTTCTGAAATTATCAAATTCTGCCATTGTACGTTTTAACCGATCGGTCAATTCCTCAATCTGAATATCTTTTTTATCTTTCTTTTTTTCTTTTTTCTTAAAGAAGGACTTTTTTGCAGTTTCTTCTGCCTCTGGTTCAGCTATCTCCTCTTCTGGTTCCTGCTGTTCCTGTTCTTCTTCTAGCTGCTTTTCTGCTTCATTCTCTGCCTGTTCTTCTAGAATCTCATCCGTTAGATCCATATCCATTGCTTCTTCTTTCTCTGCCACAAAACTCCCGCCTTTCTATCTATTCTTTTTTATAAATGCTGTCTAACTGTTCGATTAAAGTACGCAGTACTGAAACAACATGTTCATAATCCATACGCTTCGGTCCAATAATACCGATTGTTCCCTGAATGCCGTCACCTAATGCATAATTTGCCGTTACTACACTGCAATCTTTCATAGATTGAACAGGAGTTTCACTACCAATATATACTTGAATTCCATGCTCTTTGCCTGCTTGTTCTACCAATTCAGCTAAATGATCATGTTCCACCAATGTGGTTAACAATTCGCTCGCCTGCTCACTTGTCCCCAACTCTGGATATTTCAAGATATTTGTAGTACCGCTCGTATATATCTGCGGCTTTTCCTGATCGACTCTCTTAATTGCATTGGCAACTTCTTCTAGCACACTTCCAACAACTCCACTGTGATAGCCTGCTTTTTCTTTTAATTCTTGGATCAATCGCAAGTTAATTTCATCAATGGTTAGTCCGTTTAAAGAACTGTTTAAAAGAATATTAAGTGACAAAATTTCTTCATCGGAAATATCCTCTTCAATGTTCAGCATTGCATTTTTAATAATGTTGCCCTCTACCACAATCACTGCCAATAATCGATTTTTTTCTACCTTTGACAGTTGAATAAACTTTAGCTTCGTATGATGATACTGAGGCGCGGAAATCATCGTTGCATAGTTGGTATTCACCGCCAGAAGCTTCGCCATCTGTTTGAGCAACAACTCCACACGGTCTACTTTCTGAATAAGAAAATCATTCATCTGTAATACTTCTCGTTCCTTCTCCTGCATCATATTATCTACATAGAGGCGATAACCTTTATCAGAAGGAATTCGACCCGCCGATGTGTGTGGCTGCATAATCAAACCCATTTCCTCCAGATCTGCCATCTCATTTCGAATCGTCGCAGAACTGAGATTTAAATCTGTATATTTGGAAATGGTTCGTGACCCAACTGGCTCTCCGGTTTCCAGATAGTTTTTAATAATTGCGTTTAAAATTGTACGCTTTCTGTTATCCAGTTCCAATTGACTCACTCCCTTCTTGGATTATTAGCACTCAACAAAGGGGAGTGCTAACATCTATAGATAAGATAGCACTCCTACGACAAAATGTCAACTACTAATTTATAAAAAAATTATAAAATTTAAAACATTTTTTCCTATCAAATAAAAGAAACAATTCCTGAAGCTTTAATATACAACAGTAAATCCCCGTTACCGTCTTTTTATAAAATACAGTAACGAGGATTTATTCAAACACCAATTATTGAATCGAAATAACACTCACTGGACATCCATCTCTCGCTCTTTCCGCTAAATCCATTGCATCGCTTGGGATTTTCTTGTCCACTGCCTCTGCTTTCGCATCTTTATTAAAATGAAATATCTCTGGGCAAGTGTCTACACAAAGCGCACAACTAATGCACCCACTCTGATCCACATGTGCTTTCATATTAAACTCCTCCTATTCCGTCATATACTTACAAAACAGAAAAAATTATTTCTTGTTTGCAGCAATAGTATATGCATCCAGATCAGAATTATTCTTTAATAACGGCGTAATTATCTTTGTTTTTGAAAAGTCAAGCGGATATTCGCAATCGGCTTTGCTACTTGCTCATAATCGAATCGCCACTATGTGGCTTCTCAGAAGGGGCTTATGCCCCTCCTGATACAAGTAAGTCCCCACCCACTGCTTATTGCTCTTCGCAATGGAAGCAGGGGACTTCCTTGATTCGGTTAAACTCCAGCCATTTCCTTTACTGCTGCTGTCAAGTCTTCTAACTGATTGATTGCATCCTGCATAGAACTTCCCTTCACTCCCATATAGAATTTCAGTTTCGGCTCTGTTCCAGATGGTCTTGCACAGCACCAAGTATCATTTTCTAATGCAAAATAGAGAACATTGGATTTTGGAAGTCCTGATTTGCCAACTTCTCCTGTTAGCATATCTTTCTTTATATCCTCTTTGTAATCATAGAATTCCAATACTTTATAGTTGCCAATCTGTTCTGGGGTTTGCTTTCTCAGATTGTCCATAATCTCTTGGATCTTTTGTGTGCCTTCAATTCCCTTTAATGTAATTGTATATAAATCTTCCTTATAATATCCATATGTATCAAAAATGGTTAACATCTGATCCCAAAGAGTCTTACCCTGTGTGCGATAATAAGCAGCTGCTTCACAAAGTGCCATAACTGCCACAACTGCATCCTTATCTCTTGCATGTGTTCCAACCAGACATCCATAGCTTTCTTCAAAACCGAACTGATAGGTATGATCTCCATTTTGTTCAAACAGTTTAATCTGTTCTCCAATGTACTTAAATCCAGTTAATGTCTTAATCAAAGTCTGATTATAGGCAGCAGCAACTGCATCCGCCATATTTGTGGATACAATCGTCGTAACAACTGCACCATTTTGTGGTAAAATTCCAAGTGCCTTTTTCTGAGATAACTCATATTCACAGATCAGCATACCTGACATATTTCCAGTAAATACTTGATACTCTCCTGTCTTAGAATCTTTTGCATATACACCAAGACGATCTGCATCTGGGTCCGTTGCCAATACCAAATCCGCATCTACTTTTTCTGCTAGATCCAACGCAAGTGCAAATGCTTTTTTATCCTCTGGATTTGGATAACTTACTGTTGGGAAATTGCCATCTGGTTCACTCTGCTCTGGTACGACATAGACTTGTTCAAATCCAAGTTCCTTCAAAATACGGCGAACTGGTAGATTTCCTGTACCATGTAATGGAGTATAAACGATTTTTAAATCCTTTGCTACTTCCTTAATTGCCTCTGGATGAAGAACTAACTTCTTCAGCTCTTCCATATAGGCATCATCAATTTCCTTACCAATAATAGTAAGAAGTCCTGCCTCTTTTGCGTCTTCTTCACTCATTGTACGAATCGTCGTAAAATCTTGAATTGCATTGACACAGTCAATAATCTGTGTATCCTTTGGAGCTGTAACCTGAGCACCATCTTCCCAATATACCTTATATCCATTGTATTCTGGTGGATTATGACTCGCTGTTACAACAATACCAGCGGTACATCCGAGTTTTCTCAATGCAAACGAAAGCATTGGGGTTGGACGAAGAGATTCAAACAAATATGCATGAATTCCATTAGCCGCCAAACAAAGTGCCGCTTCCTTGGAAAATTCTGGTGACATTCTACGAGAGTCAAATGCAATCGCCACACCCTTTTCCTGTGCATTTTCTTGTAAAATAAAATTAGCAAGTCCTTGTGTTGCTTTTCTTACCGTATAAATATTCATACGATTCGTTCCAGCACCAATCACACCACGTAAACCACCTGTACCAAACTCCAAGTTTTTATAAAAGCGGTCTTCAATCTCCTTTTCATTCCCTGCAATCGCCTTTAATTCTTCTCTTGTGTTCTCATCAAAATATGAGTCTTCACACCAAAATTGGTAAGTTTTCATAATATCCATTTCCTTTTCCTCCTATAATAACATATGAAAACATCAGGACAGTAAGGCGGACACTCAAAATCCGCTTCAAGTGCGTGAAGCACTAGGCGGGGACTGCCCGTTTTGCGTTATTCCTGAATTATTACAATCTTTTTTTATTATATAGGAAATTTCCATGCATAACAAGTGGAATAATACAAGATTTGACGTACAAAACATAGTTTATTTTTCAATCAATTGCTTACAATTGTTATATTTTCACTAATATCTAAAAAGTACAGATTTTTCTACACAAAATGACTATTTACATTGACTCTTATTTTTGTTTTTGTTATACTTAACCGTAGATATTTTAATTAAACAAATCCACTGATTCTGGATAATTATTATTATAAGTAATTAGGAAGGGATTTTATTATGTATACATGGGAAGAATTGTATCACTTTATCAACCATTGCAATCGCTGTGAACTTTGTCAGACCCGCAACCTTCCCGTCATGGGGAGAGGAAATATTCAGTCTCGTATCCAATTTATCTCAGAAGCACCTGGTGCACAGGAAGATATACAGGGAATTCCTTTTGTCGGACCTTCTGGTCAACTTTTTGATAAACTGCTTTCTCTTGTCTCCATGACTCGAAATGATCTTTATCTTACCAATATCGTAAAATGTCGACCACCCCATAACCGTGATCCAAAAGAAAGTGAACAAGAAGCTTGTATTCCCTATCTAAAATATGAGACATTATTAGTCAAACCTCTCGTAATCGTCTGTCTTGGACGTATCGCTGCAAAACGAATCATCTGTTCCGATTATCGTATTACCCAAGAACACGGAACTTGGATTTATCGAAAAAATTGTTGGCTTACCGCAACCTATCATCCATCTGCCGTGCTTCGTGATGCTAGAAAAATGGACGATATAATTAAAGATTTTGAATCAATCAAACAAAAAATTGATGAGGTGAAAGCTGCTCAGTAAACTTCCATGCTCGGCAAACACCACTATAAAGTATCCGTTTTACATGGGGTATCAATACCCTAGCTAATTTTTATAGCAAAGCACTACTTTTGAAGAAATACAAGCTGTGTTTTTGAGGATAGCGATTCTTCAAAGCAATATCCTAAGCGATCAAATGACTGCAATACATGATAACAATGGGAAACATACTCGTTATGTTTCTCATTGTTGTCTAACCTTTCCTCCAAATCAAAAATCTGATTCTGAGCCATAAAACGCACCATTTCTCCTCTTGCCATCTTTGCATAAGTCCCACTTACTTTTATTTTCCCATTTACTAATTTTCCAAACACAAAGTTAATAAACGTAATATTTGAAGTTAAATACGCTTCAATCACTTTACTATACTCCTTTGAAGCCAAATTAATAATCAAATTTTCTCCCTTTATTAATTCTTCATAAATCATTTTTCCCCAATATTCATATAAGTTCTTATAGACTCCAATTCTAAGCTTTGCCTGCATTTCTAAACGATACGGCACCACTCCATCCATCGGTTTTAACACTCCATAAAAACCTGATAAAATACGTAAGTGTTTCTGCACATATTCCAATTCTGAATCAGTAAATACAACAGGTGCCATATACTGATATTGAATTCCCTCATAGGAAAGAATTGCAGGAGAAAGCATCTGATATAAATTCATCGTACGATAACGTTCATAATTCAATTTTGCAATCTTCTCATTACAAGCAAATAACTTCTGTAATTCTGATAACGAATACGTTTGCAATTCCTGTTTTAATCGCTCTGCCTGATTGATAAAAACAGGCAGATCCTTATATGGCAATATATCTGGTACAACATTCATTTTTTTTGCTGGAGATATTATAATCTTCATTTATCCTCCTTCAAACTCCCTTTAAATTTCTCTATCACAAGGTTTATATCTTATCATAATACAAGATAAATTACAAGAATCCGCCTTTTATATAATCAGCAAAAAGAACCTTTTTCTACACGATCCAAAATATTAAACGTAAATAATTTATTTTCAAATGTATGACCATCATACCACTTCCGTCAATCAATCAAAAACAATGAACCTTCAGTTAATTTACCACATATTTGCTCAATTTTCCATTTCCTTCTGCTTTCAGTTTGCCTGCATCGCATAGCTCTTTCAAAAGTCTGAATGCCTTTGTAGACCCAACTTCCAGCAGATCCTCTACCTCTTTTCTTGTTACTTGTCCGTTTTCTAAAGCATATACCATAACCATTTCTTTCCGCTTTTCCAGAAGTGCCTGGACATGCGGCAAGTCTAATTTGCCCTGCACCATTGCTTTTTGCATGATTGTGTGTTCATTACAATTAGGCAATGTAACTCGAAACACACCTTTTGCAGTTTCAAATTTTGGCTTTTCTTTAACAAAATTGTACATACGTTGGATTTTTCCAATTCCTGTTCCATAACTTTCAATCAACCTCATCCTGTAAAAAACAACCGCAAGGTTTGGATTCCTTGATTGCGATACACCAAGAAAAATGGAATCCAATTCTAGTCCTGAAACCAATCCTCCAAGAGAAACAAACTCCATTCGATCATCATAGATATTAATCAGGTTGCTCCCACTGAAGGAATAGTCACGGTGTACTATACTATTCAACAGAGCCTCTCTGACCCCCTCTTCAGGATAATCCCGTATATCTACCCGGTTTAACCCTGAAAAAGTTGCTTTCATTTTATTGTTTAAATCAATATACTGATAAACCTCTTCCAGCTGCTTGAGAATAGAACCAGTAAACTCTTTTCTGTCCCGGAAAACGGCTTTATCCGTTCCCTGAAAGAGTGCAACCTTGGTTGTTGTCTCACACTGTTCTGACAAAAGATACGCCAGGTTTGTGTACAGACCATCCTCACCAACCAATTTCAACGTTCTCATCTGAGGCGAGCCAAATTCTATATTCCGAATTTGCATCTCACAGGCGAGCGTCTCAAACGTGAGATTTTGATTGAGACTTCAACTACTTTCAAAAGACTTTCCACTATTTTCTACGATCATTTCATAGATTCCCTCATCCGTCATGGGCTGTGAAGAACTGCCTTTCCGAATGTATACACCGCTTGGTTTAAGACCCTTTTCCCTCAGATAGTATGGGCGATTCGTCCATGTAGACACTTCAATTTCTACAACCTGTTTTTCTTCAACCTCGATCATTCGAATAGAAACAAAAGGCATGATATCCAGAGCAAGCGAGTCCTTCAAATAATTTTCCACCTGAAGCATCACTTCATCTGGGTTCTCTACCCCCATAACCATGCCATCTTTGCGCACTCCAATCAGTACAGTACCTCCTTGTGCATTGGCAAAAGCCATAACCTCTTTCTGAATATCCGACATATATTCCTGTTTGAACTCAATGTTTTGGTTTTCAAACCTAAGCACAGCATCACCTTTCTTTCCTTTTTTCTTTCATTCTAACCAAGAAAGAAAAATCAAATAGCGAGAAAGAAAAAAGCAGTTTTATATTCTGGTATAATAATACAATAAACCACCAAACAAAGGGAACCTCCACTGGAGCTTCCTTTTGCATATCACGATAATAAAAAGATGAAACTATCCGCAATTTACTGCAAAATAGTTCCATCTCATCTTACAATCAGTTATCTCTTAATATCATAATTCATGTTCATTAAATTATGGATACTCTTAGCATCATCTGTAATATTGGCATCTCCATGAATGGTGTGCTTAATTGCACTACTAGCTACAGCAAAATTAATCATGTCCATAGGACGATAATTGTGTATCATAGCATAAATTAATCCACTGGCAAATGCATCTCCGCCTCCTACACGATCTAAAATATTAAATGTAAATAATTTACTTTCAAATGTATGACCATCGTACCACATAAAGGCTTTTAGACTATTTTCACTACCACTATGTGCATAACGTACATGGCGAGCAATACACTTAATGTTTGGATACCGCTCAATAAACGCCTGGAAGATCTCATCCTGCTGCTCATAGCTAGGCTGTAACGGCACTCCATCTTTATAATCCCCTTTTCCATGGTCATTTTCATCTCGCCATAAATGGTAAGGTTCAATTCCTAACAGTACATCGATATAAGGAAGACATTGCGTACAAAAATCTCTCGCTTCTTCCCAACTCCACAATGTACTGCGGAAGTTTCCATCAAAACTTACTGTCAGTCCCTTTTCTTTTGCAACTTTTAAACAGTCCATAATTAGCTGACGACAATTTGGTGCCAATGCTGGAGTAATACCACTCAAATGCAACCAATCAAATCCATCCAATAATTTGTCTAAATCCACATTACTAAAATCATATTCCGTAATCGCACTATGCTTACGGTCATAAATTACCTTACTCGCACGAATTCCATATCCAGTTTCCAAATAATAAGTACCCAATCGATGCGTCGGCGTCTCTTCTGGTGTACTTAAAATCATCGGTGTACAATGTACATCATTACTACGCAGCATACGCACTGCACTCTTTCCTAAACTATTATTTGGAACAACACTGAAAAATGTACTGTCCACCCCTAAATTCGCTAATGCTAATGCAATATTTGCTTCACTTCCTCCATAACTTGCTTCAAAATTCGTTGCCATTCGAATCTTCTCATAGTTTGGGGGTGTTAATCGAAGCATAATTTCCCCAATTGTAAAAAACTTCTTCGGACTGTCATTACCCTGTAATAACGGATTAAAATGTTCCATACATACCTCCATTCCACTGCATCTTTATACAGTGAATTCCATTGTAAACTTTCATGCCGCACACCGCAACATTGTTACGCTACGGGGTTAACTCCCCTTAACGATTTCATTAGTCAATATTATATAATAAAATTAGTAGAAATACAATGGTTTTAAGAGAATTTAAAGACAGATCCAATTAATTGCAACAATAAAAATTGAATTCTTTCCTTATAATGTGTATTTTTCTATCCTACACCCATGTTTCTGACTCTTCTTCTCATAATTAATACCAACTAAAAGAAGATTTCCATTGTATGCTTTCAAAACACCTTCATATTTTTTATTCTTGATCTGACTAATTGTCCCTCTGCTGAATGATTCCATTTTAATTCCACAATCATTGCAGGTTTATTAGAGTGTTTCTTTGAAATAAACACAATATCCACAAATCCTCCTCCCGTCGGAAATTCACGAATCAGCGTGTAGTCTTTTCTAGCATTATAATATGCAATGGTTATTGTACAACTTAAAGAAAGTTCATTGTTATATCTCAGCACAGAGGTCTGGCTGTATGAGCCTCATCCCACGTAAAAGTTTAATATATTCTTCTTGAATTTTTTATCAAACTTATCTTCACGAAACAAACAATCCCATTCATCTATAATAATAATAAACTTTTCACCAATTGTCTCATTAATATTAGCCAGTGCTATAGGAAAAGAAACAATATCTTCTCCCACATATTTAGAGTAATCCCCATTCTATGTACCCCTTTCCCAAATTAGGCAATTTACCTTTTTATTTTCGAAAATAAATACCCTTTAGAATGTCATTTCTTTTAATCTAACATAACAACTTGTCTTCGTAAAGCAATAACTTTTTAATAATAGTGTAACTTTATCTAAAGGATTCTAAAACAAAATAAAACTCCAATGAAGTTTTATTTTACATATTAAGATAATAAAAAAACACTTAGTTGTTTTTTACCTACACGATTTTCCGGAGATAGAAAGCAACTAAGTGCTTAAAAAATTCAAAAATCTATAAATAGACCACTTATGGCATAATCTTTCAACTTTTTTCTAAAGTATTGACATAGATCCAGTATTTATATTATATTTTTAACAATACAACTCTATAAAGGAGGAATCTTCTTAAATGAACATTTATGAAATTTATAAGCAGAAAATATATCCAAATCTTGATTATTGGTATCACTCTCTTAATTCGATTCGTTATCGAAAATTTGCTCTCCGCCTTCCTGAGAACTTTCTTTCTGCTGAAAATTTTCATCCGCAGCGGATTATGAGAATTACAAAAGGAGAATATTCATATGAATATTTTAATTTCTGTTATTTACATAATATTCTCTCGCTGATGCTTTACGCAGTCTATCACCATGCGTATCCTCTTGTCTGTATCAATGAATCAGAAAAAGATCTCATCCAATGGGATTGGTATTTTCATCAGCCTCAAATTGATCTAAGCAAACTTCATACACTTCCTTCTGTAGATTGTGCCCATGCAACGGTTTCCTTCCAGCCTCATTTTAAGGATATTTATGATCCTATATTTATTCGTCTATGGGGAAATCTTTATGCAAATTTTGTTCACCTAAATGACACAACCAAACAATACATTGAAACGGAATATCAAACTCTTTTTTCTGGAAAGAAACGTGTATTAGGAGTTATTTGCCGCGGAACTGATTATGTTACTCTGCATCCTCCAGGACATCCTGTCCAGCCTTCTGTTGATGACGTGATTGCTCACTGCAAGAAACTGCTAAAAACAGATACCTACGATGCAATTTATCTGGCTACAGAGGAAAAACAGATTCGGGATACATTTTGTCAAGCATTTCCTAACATGATTTTGGAAAATAAAAGAAGATATTACGATGACATTTACTACAAAAACCAAAATATACAATATATCAAAGATGTCCAGTTTGATCGAGAGAATAATAATTATTGGACAGGGCTGGAATATCTCTCTTCCATTATTCTATTATCTCGCTGCTCTGCTTTAGTCGGCGGAAACTGCGGAGGTACCATGGCCGCTTTGTTCTTTAATAACTGCCAATATCAATATACCTATATTTTTGACCTTGGTCTCTATCCTTGAGACATCGCTTGCAATTCTGAAATCTATGGATTTTTTCTGTGACTGGCAATTTATCTTTCTTTCGGTATACTGCCCAATAGATTGAGTCCCAAATATTTCTCAACATCCTCTGCTGAACTAATTCTATGTTCCGGCAAACTAGATAATACTGCAATCAAAAACCATACTCCCAGTCCGAAACAAACAGATTGTAGCATGGTTTCCCACAAAATAGGATATTCTGGCTTTTCAGGCAGGTCAGCATTATCAGCAATGGCAGCCCAGTCTCCATTTGTAATTTCATTAATACGTTTAACCGCTGATTCACAAATATTTTGTACAAGGAGCTGGGCTCTATCAGGCTCTGTATCCGCAACCATAACGACTAAAATTCGACTTTGAGGTTCTGTATAAGCATACATTTGTTCCTGTAATGCTTCCGCTGTAAATAGATCTTGGAGGCCACAATCGGAAATTGCTTCCTTTAAAACTGAAACGCTCTGCGCAATTTGTGCTCCATCTGCTGCTAAATACTCACTAACAGAAGCTCCATTTGATAAATATTCTGCTCTGTTAGGTCTGACATAAATCTTAGCTGTAGAATAAAATACTTTTGGTACATTACTCGCCGCATACACAGTTCCTATCACTGCCAAAATTATTACAGAAACAATTATCACCACTCTATACTTTTTTAAAAATTTTGCTACCATCCAAAGCTGTTCAAACAACTGATCTTTTTTTGAAATCATACTTGTCTTCCTTTCTCAAGATTTCCAATATCCAACTTACAAGAATGCAAAGAACTATGGAAAGCCCCCACAACATTGTTTCTGAAAAATATCCTGGAAACATCTTCTCTGCTGCTTCTAAAATCAAGGGATGTAATCCATACAGAACTATCGATGTTCTTCTACAAAATGTTCCTACTCGTTCCATCCTTTCCATTGGATATCTCAGTCCTATCACAAAGGTAAAATAGATTGCAAAAATAAGGGTAAATGTTACCGTTGTTCCATCAGCATTCCCAGTTCTCAATGCATTCTCCACCTCTGCCACATTGATAATCAGGCTTCCAATCCAGGCCACCCACAATAAGTGATCTCTTTTGCTCTCCGTCCATAACACACTGGTCCGCAGAATAACCGCTCCCAACACCCCAAAAGGTAATGTCACACCTGCAAATCTCCTAATATAATCAAAGTCGAACCATTCTAGCAACCGACTTAGCCCTGGTATCAGCATCTGTCCAATTTGATTCCATCCATAAGTAAATGCAGCGAATATATAAGCTGTAAGAGATACTACTACCAATATTTTTAACTTATTCCATTTTATTCCTAAGTGAATTACAATTAGAGAAAAAATGATACACGGGAAGAACCATAAGTGATAATAAGTTCCATAGAACAAAAATCGTTTTATAATCGTTATGATTATTTCTTGAACTCTCATCTCACTGAAATTTCCATTCACAAAATCCCAGATGATATAAATGAGACTGAATATCAGATAGTATTTCAGTAGCGATATAATCTGGTGTCTAAAGATTCGTTTTCCTTTTTGCTCCGCCTGTATAAAAAAATATCCTGTAACACAGGAAAAAAAAGGAACTGCCATCCTTCCAAATGAGCTAGTAATTAGTTCTCCCAACGGTCTGCAAAAATCGCTAAGCAGTTGCGCATGAATCCCTACCACTAGACATGCACAAACCATTTTCATTATATCGATGGAATAGAATCTTTTATTTTTCACATTTCCCTTTTGCAGATCTTCCATATTTTTCTTCCTGCCTTTTTCTTTATTCCATTTTTTTCTGCTTTGCTTATACAATGCTGTAAATCATGCTTCGCCAAGTTTTTGAAAAATACATCCCTAGAATATTCATCCCACGGAGATGTAGTTAAACTAGCATTATATAACATAACTTGAGATAACTCCACTGGAACAGCCACTATTTTTTCTTTTATGGACTCCAAAAGTTCTTTTCCTTTTTTACTTTGAATGAGTATCAACGAATAACCCAAATCTTCTGTCCATCCATCTATTACCTCATCTGCCCCCCATAAGTCTCCCAATGTAATATCACTTTTTCTATGAATTTTCCTAAATTTACAGGAAAAACAGGAGGAACGGAGATTTAAATTTTTTAAAAAAGACTGTAAATACGGATCCTTTTCCAGAGATGCTCGGCTGACGGTATCATCCTCCCATTTTACTTTTATGGAGAATTTGTTCCAACCTTCCGTCTTATCTCGGAATACAATTTCTGATGTTCTTTTTCCATTACCCTGTTCTTTCAAATATTTTTGCAAGACTCGTGGGGAACTTATCCCATGGCACACAAAATCTAGGGTTATTAGACGTACATATTCTTTTTTCAATACACGGTACAATCCAGCAATCTGACAGGGAGTTCCAGAAAATAATACCCAGCGTCCTTCCTTTAGATACTTCTCCGCCTGCCTGTATGCATTCCTCACCTGACATTGTACATACTTTGAACCTCTCAGCTTCTGAATCTCTTCCATACTCTCAACGGCACAGACAACCGCTTGGCTTCCCTGCATCTCTACTCCAAATACCACCCCATTTCTTTTTAAAATTTCCTCTGCCAGATGGGTAAAAACTCCACCTGAAGAACTCGTCAATCGTATATCACGATTATGACTGTATCCCGCTAGAACTGCTACTACATCTTCATCATCTTCTGGCTCATTGGGACAGACTTTATAACATTTTTTACATCCGATACATCGTGTATGATCAATCACTGGATAAAAAAAGCCTTCTTTATTTTCCACCATCTGAATACAACCTACTGGACAGACAGAAGCACATGCTCCACAACCTGTACAGCTTCTTTTTCCAGCTATCTCATACAACTTTTTATCGTCTGAATATTCTTCTCTTAATCTGCTCAACCTGTTCTCTCTCCTCTCTGTGAAAACCAAAACAATACAAGCAAATAAAGTATACAACTAAAAATAACACTCCCTGTGTAAAAAACGCTAGCCAAGATTCTACTCCAAAAATCAATTTTACTATTATACCTTCCACACAAGCCACTCCCAAAGCTGCCGTTGGTTTTAACATACTCTGAAAGAATGCTGGAATATCCAAGTGAATTTTCTTTTGATAGTACCAATTCATTAATACGATATTTCCGACGCAGGTGGCTACCGCAGTTCCTGTCGCCGACCCGATTGCTCCAAATTTCTGTGACAATGGGATTGTGATAATTAAATTTAGAATTGCAATGATAAAATAAGCGATGGAACGGAATTTATGTTTATTTTTAGCCCGCTGTATTTCAATTCCAATATTTTGAATTAAAGGAACTAAGGTAGGAATCATAATGATGGCACCCACATAATAAGCTACATCATATCCCTCTCCAGCCCATTTACGGATAAAGAATTTTCCATAAATCAAATATCCTGCTAGTACCCCTGCTAAAATGATATACTGAATTCGACCAATTTTGGTAAATAACTCGGAAAGACTGTGATCACTCTGCTTTTCTGCCACCATCTTATTTACTCGTGGAATAAAAACATTTGATACTGCCGATGACATATTTAAAAAATACTGGTTAAACTGGCTTCCTACCGAAAAGATTGCCACAACTCCTGTATTCTGTACTACACCTAGAATAAACTTTCCAACATTCCAGTTAATTTGGTTAACTACTTCATTCAGAAAAATATAAAAAGAGAATGTACCTACACTTTTTAAAACATGTAGTTCCATTCCTTTAAATTGAAACTTCATATTCAATTTTTTTATACAATAAATAATATTAAAACCTACTCGAAGCAGAGAAAGCACAAGATTCGCTAATACCAAAGACATAGAACCACATCCGAGTAAAAGAAGTGGCAATGCGAGGCATGGATTCAACACATTCACTGCAATTAAAAGCAGCCTTTGAAAAATATATTTTTCATGTGCTGTAATATAACAGTCAAAAATAATGTTAGGAAACGTAAGTGCAGTCGTTATTACCAATACTACCATCAACCATCGAATTTCTTCGATTTCTGCCCCAGATAGACCATTCTTAAACAGCAAATCGGCAGATACAATCATACCACTGCCAATGACAATACAAACTGCCGCCAAGGTACAAAAAACCAAGAGAAAGATACTATTTAACTTTCTAATTTCTTCTTCCTCATTATTCACTTTATATTGATAAAAAAATCTAACATAGGAGCTTCCAAATCCGAAGCTTAAAAGGCTTAGATAAGCAACTGTAGAATTTCCCAATTGATATAAGCCATATTCGTTCTGTCCTAAAAGTCTCAGCATTACGGGAGTATAGATCATTGCAATCAGATTCTGAACTCCGATAGAAACATAACTTAAAATAGTTCCCATTTTCAACTGATTTACTTGTTTATGCATTACTCTCTCCTTCACGTATTTTCAATAGGAATTTCTTCATTCTTTCTCGTTCCTGAATAATAATCGAATCTGTCTTCTTAAAATTGAGTTTAAATATCTGATTTTCCTTTATTGTATTAATCGTTCGCTCCTCCATTTGAAATAAAGCCAACAAGTCATCCATTCTAGAACTCATATCTGCAAAGTTTTCTTTTCTCTTAAATACCAGAAAAGGTCTATGAAAAAGAACCGAAAAAATTGTTCCATGAAATGAATCCGTACAAACACAAGCCGCATGATCTATTAAATAAAGAAATTCATCTGGAGCAACTGCAAAATGTTCTGGAGTCTGAAGCCAGAAAATCGTAAGACTATGAGTACTTGCAAGATTTTCTATATATTGCCTATATTCACCCGTACAACTTCCTAAAAAATATGCCAGAATATATCTATTCTGCTTTACTTTTACCTTCTTTTCTATCTTTCTCCATTGCTTTTCTGATACATATAACGTAGGATCGGCCAACACCTCAGCCCTTCGTCCGCATAGATTCCAGATTAACTCTGCTCCCTGTTTTTCCCTTACCGAAAGTAAACGAAAATCCGAAATCCAGTTTCGGAATTCTTCCTTCCTCTCTTTGGGAATTTGATTCACTGCTATACTAGGAGAAAATGCAATTTTCTTCTGTCGTTTTGTAAAGGTCAGAAAATTTGCCGCCGTACAATATTCAAGAAATGGATTCCAGACCTGGTCGCTCCCAGCAATAAAATACTGATATTCCTTGTCAAGTTCTGGTGGTACTGTTTGGTCAATCACAAATCTGCTTCTCGTGATATACTTATGAGTAAACCGATAAAAATTCAGCCTTCTGTGTTCCTCCTGTGTTAGATGATAGTGCAGAAATCTTTTTATCCGAAGTTTTCGCAGATATCTAGGATTCTCGGCGTCAAATACATTTGTTATTTTATGTATCGTTTCTGGTTGGAATCCCACATCTTTCAGTGCTTCCTGTACTGCATAATTTTGAAGTCGATTTCCATAATTTTCTCCATTCGTTATTGTAACAATTCCAACTTTCACAATGTCTCCTCTTTTCTTCTTATTTGTTTCCACTTTGTATAGACATAATGAATCCCATAATATAACAAAAAGAATCCTTTTTTTAGCAATAAATAATCGATTTTTTGAATTCTTCCACAATCCCACTCACACTCTAAAAAAGACAGAAATCGAGAATCCCTCATAATTTTTCGTATTTCCCTCCAACGATACAAAAACGGTAGCTTTTTCCATATCGTCAAATACGCTGCTGCTGTGTTAATCCCCTGACGAAAAAAATAAGGATTAATCTTTTGTATTGATTCCTTCCCTAGACCATAATCTTTTCGCATATAATCTAAAATTTCTTTGTCAATATCCATCTGCATTTGAAAGGAATTCTCATAATAACTGCTTCCTGCACCCTCCCCTTTTCTTATATGATAAATAAAAGCAGAGGAAGATTGCACCAAATACTCGTTTACATAACAAAAATACTGAAGATTAAAACGAATATCCTCTCCATAAACAATATTCAAAGGAAATTGAACAGCATTTTTTTTAATGATTTCTGTTTTATAAAGCTTTCCACACGGATACATAAACAATTCTGAGTTAAGTAAATCTACGAAGCCATCTTTCCCGTAAAACTTTCGTTTTCCTTTAAACCCAATCCAATTTTCTATCAATTCCTTTTCCCCATCTACCTGTTTGCGATAATTCATCACAATCCATTGGCATTGAGGTTCTATAGATTCTTTCATAATCTGTAAGGCATCCTGATCCAATTCATCGTCCGCGTCCAGAAAATAAATCCACTCCTTTTTAACATAAGTCATTCCTTTATTTCTAGCAGCACTGACTCCCTGGTTCTCCTGGTGAAGAATCAGAAAGTGATCATTCTGTCCTACTATCTCCCGACAGATTCTCAGCGTATCATCTGTAGAACCATCATCAACAATAATAATTTGACACCCCGTATAATCCTGCGTCAAAATCGATGTAATACAGCGCTCTATATACTGTGCCCCATTATAAACAGGTATGACAATACTGATTTCATTTCCCATTCTTTTCCTCCCTATATATACAACGCTTTAAATTAACATAGTATCGATGTATTATATGGTATGTCCACCCCATATAATTTTTCAATAGTAAGTAATCCAAAATACCAATCCTTTTCAGACGATATTCTTTTTCCAAAATCTCCAAAAAGAACTTTGACAGCGTTATTTTTTTCATTTCTCCCCTCTTTTGTTTTAAAGAAAGTTTTTTTTCATCACCGATCCGCTGTAATGCTGCGATTGCTTGAGCATAATAAAAATGATTCATTTGATCACACTGCTTAGCACTCAAACAATATACATCCTCACTCATTCTTCTCATATACTCACATAATTCCTTTTGAATTTTCCATTCATTTTTTATAAATCGGGTTCCCAGACCTTCTCCAAAACGATAACAATAGGTATATACAGCTTTTTTTAGGATCACAAATTTATGTACAAACTGAAAATAGTCCAGATTAAATAAAAGATCTTCTCCATAATTACGCTTTTCATCAAAATAGAGTGCATTTCGACGAATTATATCTGTACGATAAAGTTTTCCCCATACACAGTTAAAATTTCTTGAAATGCACAACTGTGGTAATTCTCTTTTATCTCCAAAGTGAACTTCCTCGTCAAAATACTGGTAATGGAGTTCTGGCTCTGAAGATTTTTTTATATTGACAATCTGGTAATTTCCAATCACCCATTCCCCTTTTGTACAATACTGCATTAAATATTCAATTCCAAACGGTAACAACTCATCATCCGCATCCATAAAAAAGAAATAATCTCCTGTTGCCTGTTTGATTCCTTTGTTTCTTGCAGCACTTACACCTTGATGATCTATATTGATAAGTTTTAGTATCTCAAACTGACTTTCATAGTACTGACAGATTTTCTCTGTCTGATCCGTTGATCCATCATTAATAATCAAGACCTCGATATTAGAATACGTTTGACCACAGACACTGGTTAGACACCGATTGATATCTTTCTCTGCATTATACGCAGGAATTATAATTGTAACTTTCTTCATAACACGCTCCATCTACTTACCGAAAACCACCATATAGAAACTTCCTACATCTACAAACCAATAAGATTGCAAGAATCCTATCTTTTTGTTTTCCTGTTCCCCATTTCATAAATGCTCCAAAAAATTTCTGAAATTGTCGAAGATAATATTGATAGTCCTTTTGAAACTGCTTTCCATTCGGATCTTTCAAAATAGACAATAAAAGGCAATAGTAATGTACCCCAAAGAAATATGCCATATAAGATTTAAGCTCTGGATAAAGCTTATTCGTTAAAACAGCAATTTGCTTAATATGTTTATCTACTACTCGAAATCGTTTTGAATAACCCGATTTTGTAATACTACCTTCTCTTTTTCGATAAAAATATAATTTTCTTTCCGAAAGAACGGTCTTCTGACTTTTCATCAGCAAATTTGCAACTATAACGGTATCCTCATTAATTTCTCCTACCAGAAACCTTAAATCTAAAAATAACTCTTTCAAAAATAACTTATCGCAAACACTTTCTGTAATTTCTCTTAAAAAAAATTGTTTTAGAGCATCCCTAGTATTGAATACTGTAACTGTATCGGTTTCTTTTGTATTCTCAATGACTCCCTCATCATAAACTCCATGATACCCACAAGAAACGATTTGGGCATTTTCGAACTCTGCGAGATGATATAGTTCTTTATACATATTTTTATCCACCCAGTCATCTCCATCTACAAATCCTAAATACTTTCCTCTAGCCACATCAATACCTGCATTTCTTGCCGAAGACAGCCCTCCGTTCTCTTTATGAATTACAATAATTCTGGAATCTTTTTTACTGAAATCATCACAAATTTTTCCACTCTCATCGGTTGAGCCATCATCCACAAGAATTATCTCCATATCCGTAAAGGTTTGTTTCTGCAAACTTTCAATACATTTTGTAATATATGGTGCTATATTAAAAACTGGTACAATTACAGATATCGTTATATTATCTCTCATAATTTTTCCATCCTTCCAATGGTTGTTTTTGCTGGATGAATCTCCTTTGCTGGAATTCCTGCAATAACAATTCCTGGTTTTAAAAAAGAGCGATTTACCACCGCTCCTGCTCCTACCACAATATCATCCGCAATTTCCACATCACCAATAATCTTAGCACCTACTCCAATATCCACCCGATCTCCAATACGTGGAGTTGCTTCCGATATACCATTATTTCCAATGCAGTTATCACCATGCAGTTTACAATTCTTTCCAATCCGAGAATAACCATTCACAACGATATTTCCTGTATGGAAGATAATCAATCCCTCTTGAAAAGATTTTTCAGATATTTCAATGCCTAACTTTACTCCAAGTTTATTTTTTCTTCTGCGAGCCAGTGTATAAAAAAGTATTTTTTTCAAACCTTTCTGGAAGGAATAGTATTCTGTATACCGCAGTGCTTTCTGATATTTCCATATTCTAACACACGGATCTTGTGTAACCCATTCCACAATCCTGTCATAAACCGATTTCCTGGAAATATAATACACTTTCTCTTCCTTTAAACAGGCTTTCAATTTCTTTTTCGTATCCAGCATTTTTATCCCTTCTTATTTTTTAAGTTATTATAATTTTGGGCTGCTGCCAAAATAAATAATATATTCTCCCATTGTATCTTCATAAAGAATGAAAAAACTCTCTGTCGGAACGGTAACCGATGATACGGATATTGTCGAAGTACAGTTTGAGTCGTCCGATCTTTACAGTATTCTTTTATTCTTTTTTTGGTAATTCTTGTACTATGATTTTTAATTCCAAAATCAGACTCCATCATAATACACGCACGCACGTTTCCAATAAAGGTTCTCATCAGCTGTAGTCTTCCCGCTTCATAAGCACCTATTTCTTTCAGCAGTTTTTCTTCATACAAATATAGTTTCTTTACCATGTAAAAACGATCTTTTTTATATGTATTAGTCAAACTATCCCCGTTCTGGCAATAGCAGTAAAACACATCTGGAAGAACAATTGCTTTTTTTACGTGTCGAAGATAATATATATGAAAAATAATATCCTCCGAAATATATTCTCGTTCTGACGGGAAACGAACTCTATACTTTTCCACAATCTCTTGACTGTAAAGATTCTTCCATACGGACATACCAATATAATCATTTGAATAATAATCAGGTGGAGCCCCTAACATATTTGCCAATAATACAGAACTCACCTGTTCCCCTTCCAATACTCTAGGAATTCCCTTATTATTGCAAATTTCTTCCTTCCCGTTTGGATACACCTTCTTATAACCAGCCACTACAATATCTGCATGTTCTCTTTCTGCCTCTTCATATAGAGTTTTGCACATTCCATTCTCTACATAGTCGTCAGAATCAATAAAAATCAAGTACTTTCCATTTGCCGCCTCAATTCCTGTATTTCTGGCAAAACCTAATCCCTGATTTTCTTTATGAATTACACGAACTCGACTATCTTGTTTTGCCCATTGGTCACATTTTTCTGCACATACAGCTTTTGATCCATCATCTACTACAATAATTTCTATTTCTGGTAATGTCTGTCCAAGCAGACTTTTCATACATCTATCCAGATATTTTTCTGTATTATAAACTGGAACGATGATACTAATTTTTATCTGTCTATCACTCATTTGTTCCTCCTGCCTAAGCTTTTCTGCAAATAAATGGAACTGCTAACATAAAAAATGCCAAATATCCGCTGTTTTCCACTCTCAATGCGTTATTATAAAAACATTGAATCACACAGAGCATTGCGATAATTACTGTTGTCATACAGAAAATTTTTCGTTCAAACGCTACTTTTTTTCCAAATCTCCATGCTTGAATTCCAACTGATACAAAAAATCCTAGGAAAATCACAAATCCTACCCACCCCGTTTCTAGAAGGGTAAATGCATGAATCATATAAGTATAATGTAGTCGTTCTCCGTATTTCTGAAAAAATGCACTTTGGAAAAAAGAAGAGGTCTCACCGCTTCCCAGTCCCAATCCAAATAATAAGTCTTCTGGTTTTCTTAAAAATCTCTCGGTAACTGTCTGAAGCGCTGTTAGACGATTTAAATCTGTGGCGGTACTATATCCTCCCTCTCCAGCATAATCCATAATCTGCTCTATAGAAAACTCCCAGCCTGGAAAATATGTATTAAAAAGTTGCATCCCCACATAGAGACCTGCAAATGCTCCCAAAACCATCAGTACTATTCGCAGAGAAAATCTGGATAATAGTATACTCATACCAAGAATGAAAACATACTCTATAAATAAAAACTTCAGTTCACTTAATGCAGCAATATAAAGACTTCCTGCGGACACCAATAGAAAACATCGGAATGAAGTTTTATGTGCCATATATCTCACACATATATAGGACAGATAAATACATAAAAACGTATTCATATGACCATTACATCCCATATCGGTACCGAAAAGTCCTCCCAGATAATCCTGGTAATAACCCTGAATCCAAAATTGAATCGATACAACCACTACATTTAGGAAAAACAGAACAGAAAAAATCTTCCCAAATCTCTCTACATCCTCATAGTTTAATAGAACGACACAGGAGAAAAGAAAAAGAAAGAAACGCATTAGATTTCTGTATGACCATAACAGCAATAGAATCGGCACCTCATGCAAAATGGCCGATACCGTTCCAAGTCCAAAGAAAAGTGCAGCGAATACCAATGGCACTCCCAAATACGTCTTTTTTCTTTTTTCATATAGCTGTTTCAACGCCATTAAAAAACTAAGGATCATTAAAACATCTGTAACATAATTAATCGCATCTGGTGCTCCAAATTGGGATATCATAAATTTATTGACACAGCAGTATAAAATCTGCAAATAGATCAGCCATACTGGTTCTTTTATAAGGAGAATCAGAACTCCCGTTCCCACGAATAGTGCGGTTTCCATTCCTACTAGATCCTCTTTAATTCCTATCAAAAGCATTCCGATTACTATAATACAACTTATAAAACCAATACCTAACTGTTTCACTCTAATTTTCTTTTCCACAATTTTCCCTCATATCTCTTTCAAAACAATCTGCAACCTGTTTTCCAAGTGATCTCATGGAAAAATTTTTTTCATAGCTTTCCCTGGCTCTCGCAGACATTCTGTTATAGAGTTCCTTATCGTTATACAATAAATCAATTTTTTCTCTTAAACTTTGCTCATCTTTCGGAATAATAAACCCTTCCTGTCCATCCGAAATATAATCCATTACTGCTTTCGACTCTGTAACGATGACCGGCTTGGCAAACTGCATCGCCTGTAATATTACTAACTGTCCAGAGGATATTTCACTATCTTTCAGTATAATAACCACACAGTAACAATCCGCAATCATCTGAAAAAACTTCTCATAATACACATTATCATAAATTCGTATATTTTCATTTCTCCCAGCTGGTAAGGCATCACACACAATCCTTACCTGATGTTCTTGCCCTAGTAATGCATGAATCAAGAAATCATAATCTCGATTACTCCTGCCTGCAGATAATATATAATCTCCTCTGTTCTGTTTCTCAATTCCTATTGTTAAATCTTCTAATCCCAACTTTGCACTGAAAAACTTAGTTGCTCCTAGAATTCGCTGATAATATTCTTTCTCACTTTGGGAATATACCAAAATTCTATCCACATATTTACTATTTACAATTTTAGCTATCATTTTTTTCTGTAAGTATCCTAAAAATCCTTTTCTCTGCCTGTATATAAAAGTCATAATCATGCAATAGTTTTCCTTTTTTGCATGAAAAAGTAAGCAATAGAAAGCGTACATAAGTCCATAATACTGCTGCCAGGCAATTAAATTTTTGACTTTCTTTCTTCCAAGAAATAGACGAAAAGGAAACCATAGAAAATTTATGTACCTCTTCAGTTTTTCTCTTGTATTCCCAAGCTTATACTGTAACCCTCCATCCAAAACAGTCCATCGAAGTCCCGTCATCTCACTGAGAATCGCATCAAACTTCCAATCATCTCCTGGTTTTGTGTCTGTAACAATTAAATTTTTATTTATCTTCATAAACTTTTATCGTAGCGTCTGTAATTTGTTCCCAGTTGTACTGGGCTAAAACATATTCTTGTGCCTTTTTCCCCAACAGTTCTCTTTTGTCTGGTTCCTGCAAAATCTTTTCTAACTTTTCTCTTAAATCATTTGCATCTCCTGAACGAAATGTTTCCACATATCCTCTAGCAATCTCCATATTTTCAGGAATGTCACTGACCAAACAACATTTTCCATAGCTCATGGCCTCTAATAAGCTTATTGCCATTCCTTCTACTTCACTTGGAAGTATGTACAAAAGAGCATTACTAAACAGCTCATACAGCAATTCTCCTTGTACAAATCCAGTCATAATAATATTAGGAATTTTTTCACACATCTGCTGTATTTTTTTTCCATATTCTACCGAATACTGCCAGTCCCCTGCAATCACCAAAGGAATCTCTGTATCCATCCTCTTATAGGCTTCAATCAAATAGTGCAAACCTTTTTCCGGCACAATCCTGGCTAGAAATAAAAGATATCCATTCTTTGTCAACCCATAATTCTGTTTTATTAAGTTTGCTTTCCTGTAAGTAGCTTTCGAAACACCGTTGGGAATAAAAATAGTTTCTCTTCCATATGTATCTTGAAAATACTTTTTTATATTTTGAGATAGAACAATTATTTCATCTGCATATTTTACGGCAAATTTTTCTCCAGTTAAGAGCATTTTCGATGCCAACTTTCCCCACTTTGCTCGCTGCCAGTCCAATCCATGTATCGTAACGACCACTCTTTTATGAAATAGATGGGGCAGCCAAAGCATTAAACATGGTCCTTCTGCATGATAATGATAAACATCATAATTTCTTCTCAAAGCTTTCAATGTAGCAAAAAAAGTTGCCACAATTGCATCCAACCTTTTCTTCTGTACCGTAAACACTTCATAGATCCGAATTCCCTTATATTGTTTATATTTTTTTTGATATTTGCTCTTCCGGTTATAGGCATCTACCTCAATACCTTTTTTTACCAGTTGCTCCGATAAATTCTCTACAACTACTTCGACTCCTCCTACTCTGGAAGGAATCTGCTTATGGCCAATCATTGCTACTTTCATAAATAGTTATCCCCGAATCTGTTGATAGATCCTTTCCAGTTCCTTTCCATATTTTTCTAATGTAAAAAACTTCTCTCTGCTACTGATACAGTGTTGTGTCATTTTTTCCACCCGCTTTGGTTGTTCCAAAAGTTTTTTTACAACTTTTTCTAATTTATTCACAGAAAACGGCTCTTCTATCAGAATCCCTGTTTTTCCATTATCCACTAACTCCGTACTTCCTCCTCTGGAACTGGAAATCACTGGTGTTCCCAGAGAAATAGCCTCCAAAATGGATAAAGGACAATTTTCATAACATATGGATGGATAAATCACAAACCTAGCCTGCGCAATGGTCTTTTTCAGAACTTCTCCTGTAAGAAGCCCTAGATATTCCACATTTTTTCTTTTTCTACATTCTTCTTCATACGGACCATTTCCAGCAATTTTAAACGAAGTATCTGGAAACTTGTCACATAGCTCCAGAAAAGAGTTGATTCCTTTTTCTTCTGATAATCTCCCAAAATATAATATGTAGTCTGCTTTGGAACCATAATCCTTGTCTGGCAGCTCAATGAAGTTAGGAATTACTCTTGTTTTTCCCCTATATCTAGGCTTGGACAACAAAACGGATTCCATAAACTTACTAGGACAAATATATAATTGCACCCTATCATAATTCTTTTTCCAACTATATAAAATTCCTTCCATGCTCCCAAGAAAGCTTTTCACAAAGGATCCATGAATACAGCGATATCGAACACAATTCCATTTGCTCCCCTTTACACATCTCTGGCAAAATTGCCCCGTTGATGGACGATATAACAGATGACCTGGACAGACCATCTGAGAATCATGCACAGTCTGGATCACAGGAACACCTGCTTTCCATGCAGCATCAATAATGGACGGCGTTAGTTGAAAATTAATATTATTCAAATGAATCACATCTGGATGAAACATATGAATCAATTTCTTCATTTTTCTGTACGCATCAAAAGAATACAAGATTTTAAATGGATACAAAAATCTCTGCATCTTGGAACTATGAAAGTCCATATTTTGTGTATAAAGTCCACATGCATTTCCAACCGTATTTTTCTCGTCATCCATTCCAAAATAAGAAACCTGATGACCCGCTCGTTCAAAATAAGCTCCCAACTTTAAAAAGTAAGTTTCCGCACCTCCACGGGGATATAAAAATTTATTTACAAATAAAATGTTCATCCGTTACTCCATTAAATTTAGCATTCGTTTCTCTATTCTGCTCCTTTTCCCACAAACACCATCATCACGGTTTTTAACAATATTTTGATATCCAGACTTAAACTCCAGTTTCTTATGTATTCCGTATCTAGCCTTACGACTTCTTCAAAGTCTGTGATATCACTTCTTCCACTTACCTGCCACATTCCTGTAAGCCCTGGCTTCATAGCAAGTCGTCCCTTATGATGAAGTTCATACTGTTCATACTCATCTAAAGTAGGAGGCCTAGTACCAACTAGTGACATATCCCCCTTTAACACATTGATAAACTGTGGAAATTCATCTAAGCTAGTCTTTCGAATAAAATTTCCAAATGGAAAAATTCTTGGATCATGATCAATTTTAAACATAAATCCACTCATTTTATTTTGTTCCATCAGTTCCTTTTTCCGTTCTTCTGCATCTAAATACATGGAACGGAATTTATAAATCTTAAACGTTCTTCCATTTTTTCCAACTCGCTCCTGAGAAAAGAAAATGGGACCTGGTGACTGAATATAAATCACTGGAGCGATAAATATAAAAATAATTCCTGTTAAAACAACTCCTACCATCCCTCCCCAAATATCCATTGCTCGTTTTAGAAAGAGCTGTCCTGAACTAATTTGCTTCATCGTTGTAGTAAGCACAGAAATTCCATTAATGCGATCCGCAGTACATTTCAGTTTCTCATCAAAGATTTGGTTGATCTTGACATGAACATTCATTCCCATTACAACCAGCTGTTTCGCCAAATCCGTCACATTTGTCTTAAGATGCAACATCACATCATCAACCACATGAGTACGAAAATACTCCATCATTGTATCTTGTACCGCTACAATTGGAATTCCACTAATTTGCTTTGGTAATTGAGAAAATGCTTCACTTCCCGTTGTGATATCTGCCAAAACAATTCCTGATAACTTTAATGGTCCATACTGATTAATGAGTAGCTTTTCTGTCACTCGCTTAGCATCTTTTCTTTCGCAGACTAAAACAAGATAATCGGAAGTCTTTCCTCTTTCTTGACGTCTTCGAATCAGATATTTATTTAGGCATCTTCCTGCATAAAGAACAAAAACTGCCATAATTGCAAAAGTGGAAATAACTAGTCGTGAATACTTATCTGTAATCTTTAATATAAACATATAGCCAAATAGTAACGCCATTAAAATACATACATCTTTGATCGTTTGTATTAACTCCCTAAGCCATCCTCGTCGTAAAATCCCCGAATATGGTTCAGTAAAAAAGGTAATACAAACAGGAAGAACTAATAGGATCACTGCAATATGCCGATAATCTTCTACCTCAAGAAGATTTTCCCAGCCGTTCTTCATCATATAGGCTAATACAAATGCAATCTCAATACATAAGATATCGCTAAGCAAAAAATCGATATGTTTCATCCATCGCTTCTTTTCTGCTCTATACATTGGGCTTCATGCAAAGACTGCTCTTTGCATGCCTCCTTCCCTTAAAACATTTTGCATAACTAGCTAAAAATTTTTTCTGTATTATTTCACAAATATTCTCTTCTTATCCGCCTTTTATTTGTCAGATATATCACATAGTCACCTCCAAAATGGTAGGCTTCGCCGTTCACAATCAAATTGACTGTGAGAATGACCTTATATATATTTGCTCTTATACTTCTGCTTGTGCCGAGCTTCAAGAAAAACATAAGAACATTTTTATCCAAGTATTTCATTAAATTACATATTTGAGGATTTTTTCCTTTTCTATTATAACAAAGATTTTTTCGCTGTCAACATCCAAAAATAAGTCAAAATAAAATCATATATTGTAGCAATTATTTGAAAAAAACGACATAATCTTTTAGTAAGTTTTCTTTTTCTTCTATTATTAAGATAGAATTTGTAGAATAATATATATTTATTATTCCAAGAATGCACTCAATTTTTTTCAACAAAAATTGAAAAGCAAATTTCTCTTTATACAAGAAAATAGTTATTAGAAATTAGTTCAAAAAATTATTATCTCTATCTATAAATTTTATATCTAAAATAATTCTAAATCAAGTA
>FCNS01000012.1 GCA_900045905.1 Clostridiales bacterium CHKCI001
AAAACAAGTCTTAAAGGTACAAAAACTTCATCATAGAATCGATGGTATTCGTACAGATTATATCAATAAAACAATCGCAGAGATAGTGAAAACCAAGCCATCTTATATCGTGATTGAAGATTTGAATATAAAAGGAATGATGAAGAACAGGCATCTTTCAAAAGCAGTTGCTTCACAAAAGTTTTATGAGTTCAGAACAAAACTAGAAGCAAAATGTAAAGAATCAGGAATTGAATTAAGGATTGTAGACAGATGGTATCCGTCAAGTAAATTATGTCATAAATGTGGAGGTATCAAGAAAGATTTAAAACTTTCAGACAGGGAATATATTTGTGAATGTGGTTATCGTGCAGATAGAGATTTTAACGCAAGTCTTAATTTAAGAGATGCAAAAACTTACGAAGTTGCATAATTACCGATGGCATAGTCGGGAATTTACGACTGACTGTGGAGTGTACAAAAACTTGTGAGTAGTGTGTTGCCTGCAACCACCAAAACATACACAGCGAAGCAGTAAGAAGTATCCGTAAGGACTTCAATTTCTCAATATGAGTATATTTGCCCATATTTTGAGTAGCAGAATTAAATGGGAACAGAAGAAAAAATCATTCCAGACTGTTATATTGCAATCGATTTAGAAACAACAGGGTTGGATGCCAAAAAAGATCAGATTATTGAAATTGGAGTCGTTCGTATGGAGTATGGAAGGGAGACAGCGGTCTTTTCCAGGCTTGTCCGTCCAAACTGTGAAATTGGAGAGCGAGTACAACAGCTAACAAAGATTACAAATGAGATGGTTCAAACAGCTCCTTATATAGAAGAAATATTGCCCGATTTGGTTGCGTTCGAGTCTGAATCTGTGGTTTCATCCAAACTTCCGCTTGTAGGGCATAATGTTTTATTTGATTATAGTTTTCTAAAGCGTGCAATGATAAACTGTGGATACGCTTATGAACGGACAGGAATTGATACATTAAAGTTAGCTAGAAAGTTTTGTAATCAATTGGAACATAAAAATTTAGATGCAGTATGTGCTTTTTTAGAGATACCAATGGAGCAGCATCATAGAGCTGTTAACGATGCTAGAGCAGCAGCAAATATTTTAGAGAAATTGAAACAAATATATTGGAACCAAGATCCAGAAGCGTTTTTGCCAAAACCTTTGATTTATCAAGTAAAAAGAGCACAATTACTTACAAAACATCAAAAAGAGTACTTGAATGATCTGATAAAATGTAATAGAATAAAACATACAGTAGATATTGAACGGCTTACGAGAGCAGAAGCATCTCGACTGACCGATCAATGGATCCAAAAATATGGAAAACTGGCTCCAGAACAAAAAAGCTGGAGAAAAGAAAAGGAGGGTGAAATTCATGTATAATTTTAATAACACAAAAGCAAAGAGAAAACTTGTTGCTGTTGTAGCGATTTTACTTGTTATTGGTATGGTTTTACCTACAATTATGGGCGTACTTATGTAAGGTTTGGATAATAAGGAGTTTTTAGATGAAAAGATATCAATGGAAAAAGTGGCTCATTGGAGTTGCCGTTTCTGTAATGGCAGTTGGAAGTTTGGTATATGCTTCATCCGAAGAAGCACAATCTTCTGAAACAAGTGAATCCACTTTGGAAACACCTCAGATAGAATGGGAAGACGAATGGGTAATTCCAGAGGGAATTTCAATTGGACAAATTGACTTAAAAGGAATGACCGTTGCCGATGCGAAAACCGCAGTAAATAAACTGGCAGATCAATTATTGAACCGAGACGTTACTGTGGACATGAATGGCAAAGAATATAAAACAACATCAAAAGAAATTGGTGTTACATGGGCAAACCCACAAGTAGTGGATGAGGCTTTTAGCCATATGACAAAGGGAAACTTTGTAAAACGATATAAAAATCAAATTGATTTAAAAACAGAGCCAGTTGCTCTAAATATCCAGTTGAATGTAAATGAACAGGCGGTAACAAATTATGCACAGAGTTTAGTAGATGCATGTACCGTTCAAGTAGTGGAGCCAAGCGTAACACGTTCCAATGGTAAGTTTCAAGTTGTGGAAGGAAAGAATGGAGCGGCATTTAATGTAGAGGAGATCAAAACAGCGCTTCTAACGCCTCTTGGAGATGTGACAAATACGGATGCTATTTCGATTAAACCAACCGTAACAGAAACAAAACCTCAAAATGATCCAGATATATTTTCTCATTTTTCAGAACAACCGCTTGGAAGCTGTACGACGAAGTTTAATACTGCATCCAGTGAAGCAAATCGCTGTGATAATATCGAACTCAGTGCTAATAATATGAATGGCCATGTGTTTATGCCAGGTGAAGAAATTTCTACGTTAGCGATGTTTGGAGAGGTAACTGAGGCAAATGGTTATAAATCTGCGGGAACTTATTCAAATGGAAAAGTTGTAGATGGAATTGGAGGCGGTATTTGCCAGACAACAACAACGTTGTATGATGCAGTGCTTGCAGCCGAATTGGAAGTAGTATATCGAAGAAACCATTCTATGCTGGTAGACTATGTGGATCCTGCAAAAGATGCCACTGTGGATTATGCATCTGGAAGTGATTTTAAGTTTAAAAATAATACGGATTATCCAATTTATATTGAATCGTATCGAAAAGATAATACGATCACCGTTAATATTTATGGAACGGAGACAAGACCTGCAAATCGTAAAGTAGAGTATGTATCCAAGATTTTGGAATATAGTTTTCCAGAACAAAACGCTCCATTTTTTGAAGTTCGGGTAGATCCCTCTATAAAAATGGGTTGGGGATGGCCATCGGAAAAACATCGTGTAGCAGTAAACTGTCATCCACAAGTTCAGGCAGAACTTTATAAAAACGTATATGTGGACGGACAATTGACCGAGCAGACACAAATTGGAGGATTAAATAAATATCGCTATAGCAGCGGAGTTATTTATGTGGCAAGAGATACACAGGTTTCTGTCGTAGATCCTGCTCCAGGTACGAATAAACAGAGAGTGTTAAGCCTCTATTTAACATTTTTGGACGGAGAGACGGTAGGACCAGAAGTACCAGCTGATTGGAGCAAACAAAAGCTGGCACAGCATGAAGCTGCATTACAGCAGAAAATGAAAGAATTAGGAAGATAGCATGATGCAAATAGGAAAAGCTTCTTATAATGTATTAAAACGAAGTATATTACGTCCGATTCATGCACGAGGGAGTCAAATCCTTCGTGCAGCTGGAATCGGTGTTGATAGCTCTGCACTCCAGATTGAGGAGGGCGGAGCTCTTGTTATGGCAACGGGAACGATCATTTTAAATAGTGAATATGCACCTGGTTATGTTATTCACCGTGTACGAAATGATTTGGCAGTTTCTGGTGCCAAATTAGATGTAATTCAAGTAAGCCTTACGATTCCAGTTTCCATGTCAGAACAGACACTTGCAGTATGGATGAAGCGAATGGAAACGGTTTGCGAGCAACTCGATATTACAATTAGTGGAGGACATACAACGATTTCTCCAGCAGTAAAAATGCCAATTCTTTCTGTGACAGGAATGGGAAAAGAGTGTTATTTTACTCCTCAAAAGCCAAAACCAGGTATGGATCTTGTTATGACAAAATATACTGGAATAGAAGGAACGGCATTATTGTCAATCGAGAAAGAAGAGGAACTGCATACAAGATACACATATGATTTTATACAAGGTGCTAAACAAATGCTGGACGATCTATCCGTAGTTCCAGAAGTGATGGTTGCCAGCCAGTGTGGAGTAATCTCCATGCATAACCTATCAGAAGGCGGTGTGTTGGGGGCACTCTGGGAAATGACAGATGGGGCACAGGTTGGAATGGAAGCTTGTTTAAGAAATATTCCAATCCGTCAGCAAACAGTGGAAATTTGTGAATTTTTTGGATTAAATCCATATCAGCTTCTATCTGGAGGTTCCATGCTGATGGCCACAGAAGATGGAAATGCTCTGGTACGTTCATTGAAACAAGAGGGTATATCAGCAGAGATTATTGGAATCTTAACAGATAAAAAAGAAAGAGTTTTGGTAAATGGGCAAGAACGCCGTTATTTAGACCGTCCTCAGCCAGACGAAATCTATAAAATCATTTATAAAGATTATAAATAATACAGCAGAAAATTGGAAGCAAGCATCCCAAAGGAATGAGGATGCTTTGCTATTGTTATAGTAAAAGGAAAGGAAATCAGATCGATTTGGCGAAAATTATGAGAGAAAAAATTTTAGCAGTAATAGAAAAAAACAGCCGCATTGACATTCATGAATTGGCTATTTTATTGGGTGAAGATGAAGTAGCAGTGGCAAATGCAATTGCAGATATGGAAAAAGAAAATATTATTTGCGGCTATCATACTTTAATTAACTGGGATAATACATCGCAGGAAAAAGTAATCGCTTTGATTGAGGTTCGAGTAACTCCGCAAAGAGATATGGGATTTGATAAGATTGCAGAGCGGATTTACAATTACAGTGAAGTAAGCGCATGTTATTTAATGTCTGGGGCATATGACTTTACAGTTATTTTGCAAGAAAAGACGATGAAAGAAGTAGCACAGTTTGTGTCTTCAAAACTATCCACAATTGATGCTGTTTTAAGTACCGCAACTCATTTTGTATTAAAAAAATATAAAGACTATGGAACGGTTTTAGTTTCCAAAGATAATAAAGATGAAAGGATGTTGGTGACACCTTGAGAAATCCATTATCAGATAAAGTTGTAGCATTGGAGCCGTCAGGCATTCGTAAATTTTTTGATATTGTAAGTGAAATGAAAGACGCTATTTTTCTTGGTGTTGGAGAACCTGATTTTGATACTCCATGGCATATTAGGGAAGAAGGAATTTATTCGTTGGAACGAGGTCGTACGTTTTATACATCGAATTCAGGACTGATGGAATTGCGTCAGGAAATTTGCAGTTATTTAAAACATAAAATTCATGTAACCTATTCACCAAAAGAGGTACTTATTACGGTTGGAGGAAGCGAAGCAATTGATATTGCAATGCGTGCAATGCTAAATCCAGGCGAAGAAGTATTAATTCCTCAGCCAAGTTTTGTCTCTTATTTGCCATGTTGTGTTATGGCAGGTGGTAAGCCAGTTGTAATTGATTTAAAAGAGGGAGATGAATTTAAGCTAACAAAGCAGCAATTATTGGATGCGATTACCGATAAGACCAAACTGCTTGTGCTTCCATTTCCAAACAATCCAACAGGAGCTATTTTGGAGAAACAGGAATTGGAAGAACTGGCAGAAGTAATCATAGAAAAAGACATTTACGTATTAAGTGATGAAATTTATTCCGAACTTTCTTATAAAGAAGAGGGACATACTTCAATTGCTTCTTTACCAGGTATGAAAGAACGTACGATTCTAATTAATGGATTTTCCAAAGCATTTGCCATGACTGGATGGCGTCTTGGCTATGCAGCAGGGCCAGAGAAAATTTTGGAACAGATGACGAAAATTCATCAGTTTGCCATTATGTGTGCTCCAACGACAAGCCAGTATGCGGCGGTAGAGGCATTACGGAACGGAGATCGAGATGTGCAGGAAATGAGAGAATCCTATAACCAAAGAAGACGATTCTTAATGCATACATTCAAAGAAATGAATCTGGAATGTTTTGAGCCATTTGGAGCATTTTATGCATTTCCAAGTATAAAGCGTTTTGGGATGACGAGTGAGGAGTTTGCAGAGCGATTATTAAAAGAAGAGAAAGTTGCAGTTGTACCAGGAACTGCATTTGGAGCATGTGGAGAAGGATACTTACGAATCTCCTATGCCTATTCCATGGAAGATTTGAAAAAAGCACTCGGACGATTAAAGAAGTTTGTAAATCGTTTGGATGGAAAGGAAGAGTAATTGTTACGATGAATATTGTATTACATGAACCAGAAATTCCAGCAAATACTGGAAATATTGGAAGAACCTGTGTCGCAACGGGAACAAGCCTTCATCTAATTGAACCATTGGGATTTCGATTGGATGAAAAATCATTAAAACGGGCAGGACTGGATTATTGGCAGCATTTAGATGTCCATGTATATTCCAGTTATCAGGAATTTTTAGAGAAAAATCCAGGGGCAAAAGTCTATATGGCTACGACAAAAGCACATCAACTCTACACAGAAGTCAATTATGAACCAGATTGCTTTATTATGTTTGGAAAAGAAAGTGCAGGTATCCCAGAAGAAATTTTAATTGAAAACGAAGATACTTGTGTGCGGATTCCAATGAACGAAAGTATCCGTTCCTTAAACCTTTCCAATTCTGTGGCAATCGTATTGTATGAAGCACTGCGCCAAAATGATTTTTCCCATATGCAGCTTTCAGGAGAATTACACCGACTGCATTGGAAAGAATAGAAAACAAATTAATCATGATAAGAAACGGATATGATTCCACCACTGGGGGAATCATATCCGTTTCTTATTCTTATATGGAGAAAAAAATCTGTAAAATAGGTTTTATTTAGTTTGGAGTGGTAACAATGGCAGGATAGGTTTCCTCATCCGATAACTCCATTAATACATGAACAGCAGAATCCCCTTTTGGATATCTTCTCGATTAATATAAGAAATTTTAATTGTGCCGCCAAGGGAGACATACCAAAATAGTTTTTCTTTTGCAGGAAAAACGGAAGTAATCCCTTCTATTTGAGAAAATTCTGCAACAATATGATTGTCTTCCCAGTCGTAGACGGTTTGTTTCCCAATTGTAAGATCTTCAAAATAATAATAGTCATCATCAAAATGGTGTGCTAAAAAATCTTCTCGTTGTTCATCTGTTCCATCTAATTTTGTGGATATAATGTACCATTTTGAGGCGTCTTTAGGATCAGTTGCAGCATAATAAATTCGATCATTTGCAATAACAGATCTTCCTGCTTTAATACCTCCTTCAAGTACAACAGGTTCTAGTTGCTCATTATTTAAATCATATCGAAATAAAAAATCTTCGTCTCCATATTCTGAAAACACTAATACGTTGTCAATTACTTTTAAATTAGAAACATAGTTATTTCTATTTTCTGAAATATATAATGTTTCCTCTTCACCTCCATTGATTGGAATCCGATATACTCCAGCTGGTTCGGAACCTAACAGAGAAGCAGCAGAACTGTAGTAAATATAGCCTCTATGTACAATTGCCGTTTGCACAGGTTTTTCAAATTCATGAACGATTTCTCGTTTTTCTCCATCCAATGAAAGTTTCATCATTGCGTATTTATTCTCAGGAATACTATTTTCATCTTTTATTATCTCAATAGTAGCAATATATAAGTTTCCCTTATAGTAATTTAAGCTAGTATTCATACCAACATTTACGTGAACCATTGCATTACAATTTGTTACTTTTGTTGGATCGGTTTCTTTTTGATGTAGGCAGTTTGGTTTGTTGCAAAGAGGAGTATATGTCATCGTTGCCTTATCTACATAATAAATATAATAACCTGCAATGATATAATATCCATCTTCTACCTCTACAATAGGATGGGCAATTATAGTATGATCGAAATAGACTGCCTGAAAATCAGTTTCTAAGTTAGGTTCCTGGGATTGTTCTTGCTTTGGATTGGATGCACAGGAAGTAAGAAAAAATAAAACGATATAAAATCCAAATAAAAATCGCTTCATAATATTATAATCTCCTTTCTAAGTTATAGGGAATCTAGTTAATTTTTAATAGTGACAGCAGTATATAGATTGTTAGAGAATATAATATTAGTATACTATATAAATAGAAATTTATATATAAATATTAATAATTAATTATAATTTTTATGTTAATTATATAATATTTCCATGTATAAAAGGATTAAACTATATAAAATCTTATTTTTTAATAATAAAATAGTAAGAAAAAGATTTGTTTTATGGAGAATTACCACAGTGAGGTAAGGTGAAAACTTTATAGTAAACTTTCATGCCCGCTTTGTGGGCACCACCATGGTATAAAAGCCGATGTCTTCGTGCTATGTACTCTCAATATCTTGACCTATATATTTTTTAAAATATTTATTCTTCTAGAAAATATGCATAATTCTATTTCTGTAGCTTTATAATTTTTTTCTATGACTAGTTATTTAATATAAATATTTGCTGTTTTGCTTCATTGTGTCTATAATAAAATCATAGTATGATCCAATGTGATTAGATGGAGAATTGATTATGAATCGTGAGAATGGAATGGAAAAGATGATTATTAACAGGAAAAAAATTAAGAAACTGCCGAAGCAGAAAGAAGATTTATCCACTGTATTAAATGGGGAAAAGCAGCTTGGAAATAGACAAAAACTGTTTTTAGTATGGCAGTTGAGTGTTCCAGCAATTTTATCACAGCTTACGTCAATTATGATGCAATATATTGATGCGGCGATGGTGGGAAATTTAGGAGCGAATGCGTCGGCAGCGATTGGTGTTGTTTCTACGAGTACTTGGTTGCTGAGTGGATTATGTAGTGCAGTATCAACTGGATTTTCAGTTCAGGCGGCACAGCAGATTGGAGCAAGAAAAGAACGAGAGGCAAGAAAGGTATTGAAACATGCTCTAATAGCAGCATTAGGATTTTCGATTCTGTTAATGCTAATCGGTGTTTTGATTAGTAGACACTTGCCAGTTTGGCTGGGGGCTGGGAGAGAAATTCAAAAAAATGCATCGGGTTATTTTCTAATCTATTCCTGTTCCCTTCCTGCACTTCAGTTAAATAGTCTTGCCAGTTCTATGCTTCAATGCAGTGGGGATATGCGTACTCCTGCTATTTTGAATGCTTCTATGTGTGGATTGGATATTTTGTTTAATTTAATCTTTATTCATTTTTTTGGAGTGTTGGGAGCTGCGATTGGGACTGCTCTTGCAGCATTTGTTGTTTGTGCAGTTATGCTCTGGGCGGCGTGTATTCGTTCCTCTGTGCTGAGAATCAATCGAAAAGAGCCCTGCGTTTATGACAAAATGATTATACAGAAAGCAATTCAAATTGGAGTACCAATGGGATTTGAACATATCGCAGTTTGTGGAGCGATGATTGTATCAACACGTATTGTATCGCCTCTTGGTACGATTGCGATTGCAGCCAACTCCTTTGCTGTTACAGCGGAAAGTTTATGCTATATGCCTGGATATGGTATTGCGGCGGCAGCGACTGCGATCGTAGGTCAGAGTTTGGGAGCAGGAAAGAAACGACTGGCAAAGAATTTTTCGAATATATCAATTTTAATGGGATGTGCTGTTATGACGGCGGCAGGGATTCTAATGTATTTTTTATGTCCTGTTATTTTTCAGATTTTGACACCAGATATACAGGTGCAGAATTTGGCAACGGAGGTATTGCGAATTGAATTATTTGCAGAACCATTGTATGCAGTGGCAATCGTGGCTTCAGGAGCATTAAGGGGTGCAGGAGATTCTTTTATACCAAGTATTTTAAACTTAATTAGCATTTGGGGTGTTCGAATCACTGTTTCCATTTTACTTGTAAATGAATGGGGGTTACAGGGCGTTTGGTTTGCGATGTGTGTGGAATTATGTGTACGTGGATTATTACTTTTGTATCGCCAGCAAAGAACGTTTCGGTTAAGGTAAAGAAAACGGTTTTGGCAGCTGGAATCATTGCCAAAACCGTTTTTTCATAACAATATTTTATAGAGGAGGGGCAGGCGTAGTTCAAGATACTGGAAGAGAGAATACAAATTCAGTTCCAACTCCTGGTGTACTGATTACATCAATATTCTCATTATGTGCCTGTAAGATTTCTTTTACAATGGAAAGTCCGAGGCCAGTTCCCTTTTTGTCCTTTCCTCTTGAAGTATCCGTTTTATAAAAACGTTCCCAAATTTTAGGAAGGTTTTCCTTTGGAATTCCGATTCCGTTGTCTTTTACGGAAATAAATACTTTTTCGTGATGGATAGTTACTGTAATTGCAATGATGGAATCGGGATTACTAAATTTAATGGCATTATCAATTAGATTGTAAAGCACCTGCTGAATTTTTCCCATATCTGCATAAACAAATATTTCTTTGGATGGAACTGTAAACTCAAAACAGATTTTCTTTTCTTGGCAGCGGCGTTCAAACGTAGCAAGAATTTTACGAATCACATCGTTAATATCAAAATGACTGCAATCCAGTAAAATTCCATTTGCATCGAAATTATTCAATGTAAGCAAACTTTGCGTTAAGTTTGTAAGACGATTGGTTTCATTTAATACAATTTTTAAATACTTGTCTTGAAGTTCTGGTGGGATGGTACCATCTAAAATGGCTTCAATATAACCTTTAATGGAAGTTAATGGAGAACGAAAATCGTGGGAAACGTTTGCAACAAAGCGTTTCTGATCTTCTCCAATGCTGTTAAGACGTCCCGACATATAGGATAGGGTATCAGATAAATAGCCCATCTCATCATGGGAGTGAATGCCCGTTTCATAAGAGAGGTTACCAGCGGCATACTCAGAAGCTGCTTTAATAATTTTCTTCAATGGTGCCATTACAAATATCCGAAAGAAGAGAATTAAAATAGCAGAGAGAATGGACATTCCAATCCAAGTAATGTATGCAACTTTTAAAATGGCTTCTCTGCGTTCGATTATGGTACTAACTTTGCAATGAGAGATTACATAACCGTAAGTTTGAAACGAGCGGGTTAAAGCGGTATACACAGTAATGACGGGTTCGGAATATTGCCCGTAAAAATCTCCGACTAAGTAGGAGCGATCGCCTCCAGCGGTTGGATCAAATTCTGGAATTTCAGTTGGAGCAGGCTGGATGGTGTAGGCACTCGTAACGACTTGATTTGTTTGGTCAATAATCCAGATATCACATTCTTGAAAGCTAGAAATAGCCTTTAATTGTGCGGTTAGAAAAGAAAGTTCCTGGATGGAACCAGCCGTTTGAGTCCGATAGGAAGACAAAACAAGGTTACAGCCATTACGCATATTGTTAATTGCCTGATTGGTCATAAGATTATCCAAAACATGGGAACCTGCAACTGCGATGAATAAAAACCCAATTACGATTGTAACAATATATCCGAAAAAGAATTTCAGAGACAATCGCCGTTTCATCGCTTCACCTCAAATTTGTAACCAATTCCCCATACCGTTGAAATTGCCCAATCACTGTGATCGTGGATTTTTGCACGGAGTCGTTTAATATGTACGTCTACCGTACGTGTGTCTCCAATATATTCATATCCCCAAATATGATCCAGAAGCTGTTCTCTTGTGAATACTTGGTTTGGAGAAGAAGCTAGGAAATAGAGAAGTTCTAATTCTTTGGGCGGCATTTCAACGGTTTTGTCCTTATAGATAACCGAATAATTGGTTAAGTTTACAATTAAGTCAGGATATTCTACAAATTGGCCATTTTGCTGTGTAGCAGATGGTTTTGCAGCAGAAGTCTGTACTGAACGGCGAAGCACTGCCTTTACTCTTGCAACAAGCTCTTTGGAATCAAACGGCTTTATCATATAATCATCTGCCCCAAGTGTTAAACTAAGCACTTTATCAAACGTTTCCCCTTTGGCAGAAAGCATAATGATTGGCACATTGGAATCTTGCCGAATTGTTTTACAAACCTCGTTTCCATCCATACTTGGAAGCATAACATCGAGTAAAATCAAATCTGGCTGGAAAGAGGCAAATGCTTCCAATGCCTCTTTTCCATCATAAACCATTTTTGTTTCAAAACATTCCTTTGTAAGATAAAGAGAGATTAACTCAGCAATATTTTCGTCATCATCTACGATTAAAATTTTCTGTCGTTGCATAAGAACCTCCTTACGACATTTATTTAAATTCTACAATAGTAACACCTGTATCACCTTCGCCAAAATTGCCAAGACGGAATGACTTAACATATTTTAAACGGCGAAGATGGTTATGAACGCCATTTCTCAAAGCACCAGTACCTCGTCCATGTACAACACGTACCTGAGGAATATGAGCCAGATAGGCGTCATCCAAATATTTATCCAGAACAGATAATGCTTCATCCACTGTCATGCCAATTAGATTCACTTCTGGAGATACGTAGGAGGACTTGTTCATTTTTATTTTGCTTGTACTGCTTTTTTGCATGGAAGTACCTGGACCAGTGATGGTCTGTTCTTCTATTTTCTCTACATCTTTGATATTTACTTGAGAACGTAAAATTCCCATCTGAACAAAGAAATCTCCCTTCGCATTTGGCAAGGTACTGACTGTGCCTTTTAAGTTCATAGATAACACTTTTACCGCATCTCCAATTTTCAATTCTTTTGGTTTCAATGCCTTTTTCGGTTTTGACTCATTTTGTTTGTTCAATTTCGTATTTACATCATCCAGTTTTCCACGAAGTTTCGCACGTTCCTTTTCGAGAGCACGGCTAATATTACCTCCAGAGGTCTGCTTATTGATAATACGAATCGTTTCATCAGCGAAATCTTTCGCTTCTTGCAACACATTTTGCGCTTCTTCTCTTGCTTTTTGTAAAATACGTTCTTTTTGCTCATCCAATCGTTCTTGTTTGGATTCCAGTTTCTTTTTGAGTTGTTCGATTTCCGCCTTGTATTGGGCAATTTCCGCCTGTTCCTTTTCAATTGTAACACGGGATGCTTCTAAGCTGGAAATAACATCTTCAAAGCTTTCATCTTGAGAGTCAATCCGTTGTTTCGCATCCTCGATAATAAAATCAGGAAGTCCCAATTTTTTAGAAATCGCAAATGCGTTACTCTTTCCAGGGATTCCAATTAATAATCGGTACGTTGGACGCAGCGTTTCCACATTGAATTCACAGCAGGCATTCTCCACGCCCTCTGTGGATAAAGCAAATATTTTAAGTTCGCTGTAATGGGTCGTAGCCATTGTGCGGACTTTCATGTTGTGAAGGAAAGAGAGCACTGCAATTGCCAAAGCTGCCCCTTCCGTTGGATCGGTACCAGCTCCAAGTTCGTCAAATAGAACAAGAGAGTCTTTGTCTGCCTTTTCTAAGATTGAAACAATATTCGTCATATGGGAAGAAAACGTACTGAGACTTTGCTCAATGCTCTGTTCATCTCCGATATCTGCATAGACTTCGGTAAAGACTGCCAATTCGGAACCATCAAATGCAGGGATATGCAAACCAGCTTGCCCCATCAAAGTAAATAAACCGACCGTTTTTAAGGAAACGGTTTTTCCTCCTGTGTTTGGACCAGTTACAATTAATAAATCAAATGGATCTCCTAAATAAATATCAATTGGAACCACTTTTTTCTTGTCCAGCAGAGGATGGCGTCCTTTCTTTATTTTCAAATATCCTCGTGTATTAAATTTTGGTTCGCTTCCAGTATAAGATTTGGAAAGTAAAGCACGAGCAAAAATAAAATCTAATTCCGATAAAATTTCTAAATCCGATGCAAGCTCCGCACTATAATTTGCTGCTTCTTCACTCAATCGAGCCAGAATTACTTCAATTTCTTTTTGCTCTTTGATTTCTAATTCACGGATTTCATTGTTTAACTTTACAATTGCGATTGGTTCAATAAATACCGTAGAACCACTGGAACTTTGATCATGAACCATACCAGAAACTTGAGATTTATATTCTGACTTTACTGGTAAACAGTAACGTCCATTTCTCATCGTAATAACTGCATCTTGCAAATAGGTGCGAGAAGAATTCATAACCGAATTTAACTGAGTATGCACACGATCTTTTGTTGCTTTTAAATTGCGGCGAATCGACTTGAGTGCTGCACTGGCATCGTCTGCAATTTCTTCTTCCGAAAGAATACAGCGTTCGATCTCCCTATTTAAAGGAGTTAACGGTTCAATTAGGTTAAATCGTTCATCCAGAGAATCCCCTGATTCGTCTTCGAGTTCTCTTCTTCCATAAGCCTTGGCACGCTGTGCAACCTTCAATACGGAATTAATATTTAATAATTCCATGATGTTTAACGCTGCGCCTACTTTTAAACGTAACAGAGAATCCCGAATATCTCGTGTTCCAGAAAAAGAAAGCGTTCCATGTTGTAAAATACGGGTTAAAGCATCGGTTGTTTCTCTTTGAGCCGTTTCAATTTCATGTAAATCATCCATTGGAACAAGTTTACGGCAAGCTTCTTTTCCAAGTGGCGTGGAAGCATATTCGGTTAAGCGTTCAATGATTTTATCATATTCGAGGGTTTTTAAAGCTTTCTCGTTCATTCCTAAACTTAGCAGGATTGCAGACTGTTTCAAAAAAAGCTGCTCCTGCATTCTCCTTTTCTAATGAAATATAATAAGTGTTATTTCTATTATACACGATAATAAAATTAGATACTAGTGAAAATTTTTAATAATTCATCCGAATGAATTTTGTTTTCTTATATCTGAGAAGAGTAAACGGATATGATTCGCCCAGGGGCCGAATCACCACGCTAAATGAAAATCGATTGCTCCGCACTTTAGTGCTCACGCAATCGCCACCTGTATTCACAATCCGAGCGGTCGCTCTCCTTGTTCATACAGGTTAGCCCGTCCAATATCCGTGAGCCATCCCGTGTAAAACACGCTCTGTTTTATGGATGCTGTCTGGGACTTTCATAGTAATTTAATAAATTTGCCTGATTGTATAGTTAATAAGCAGTTTACAAAGGATTAGTTTTTCGCTATAATTATTTTCAGAAAGAGTTCACTTAATAAAAATGATGATGGAGGAACAGAAAAGTTACCATGAAGCAGAGAAATGAGGTTCCGAATAAAGAGCAGGAAAGGCAGTATATTCGGGAAACAATTGTTGGAAGATCAAAGTGGTATTGGTGTAAACGAATCTTACTATTATTTTTTATTGTTATATTATTAAGTGGGGCGGCAGGAGTGACATTTGCGCTTTCGAAAAACTGGATCGAAACAAAGAGAGAAGAAGAACCAACTTCTTCCGATGCAAATCCAGAAGGAACAGTGCAAGAGTCAGAAAAGCAAACAGAAGAAGAAACAGAAACGATAGGTGAACAACAAGAGGAAAGTTCAATGTTGGAACAACAGGCTTATAAAGAAGCACAAAACTCAATTGTTACGATATCCATAACGAAACAAAGTGTAGATTGGTTTGATACAAGCTTAGAGCAGGTAAAGCAAACATTTGGAGTAATTATCGATATAACAGAGGAGTCTGTACTGATTCTAACAAATGCACAGGATATAAGCAATGGAGATTCGGTTGTAGTTACAATTGGAGAACAAACGATTCCAGTTACGGTTCAGGGGATTTGTTTACAAGATAATATTGCACTTATTACAGTAGATTATCAAAGAGTGGCGTCGTTGGTTGATACAATGAAACCAATCAAAACTGGGGATTCTAGTCAAATAAAACTCGGAGATCGGGTTATATTGGCTGGCAGTCCGCTTGGATATACACAATCCGTATTATTTGGTATTATCACGTATATCGATCAAAGTACAACGGTAGCAGATGGCTCTTATCAAATGTATTATACAAGTCTGAATGTACCTGTGAATAGTTCTGGTTTTTTATTAAATACAAAAGGAGAATTAATTGGATGGATTAGTGAATCATATAAAAAAACAGATCTAGATGGATTTGCAGCTTGTATTGGCATGAATGATTTGAACTATGTGATTGAACATATGAAAAAAGGACGTTCCATTGCCATGCTTGGAGCAGAGGGGCTGGATGTGACAGATGAGATTGCAGAGCAAATTGGATTATCCAGTGGATTTTTCCTTACAGGTGCGTTAGATAATAGTCCAGCTTACACAGCAGGAATGCAGAGTGGAGATGTGATCGTGGCAATTGACGAAGAAAATGTTACGAACATAAAAACACTGCGTACCATTCTAAATTCTTATGAAGCAGGAGAAAGTGCGGAAATCACAGTAATGAGAAAAGGAAAAGACACATACCGAGAAATTCAATTTAATATTATATTTTCAGAGAGATAATGAGAAAGAGGAGAACAATTATGAAATTTATTCAAGAATTACGTGAAGGAGAACGTATTTCACAAATTTATTTATGTAAAACAAAGACAACTGCTACAACAAAAATGGGTAAAAATTATTATTCCCTGCTTTTACAGGATAAAACAGGAACATTAGACGGAAAAATATGGGATTTAAATGGGGGAATTGAGCATTTTGAAGCAATGGATTATATTCAAGTGGATGGAGATGTAACCTCTTTTTCCGGTGCATTACAGTTGAATATTCGGCGTGTACGCCGAGCAAGGGAAGGAGAATACGATGCAAAAAACTATTTTCCAGTCTCTTCCAAAGATATCGACCAGATGTACAAAGCTCTAGTTGGATTTATCGACCATATCAAAGATGAAAAAATGCGTCAGCTTGTCGCAAGTTTTTTCATTGAGGACAAGGTATTTATAAAACGGTTTAAAGAACATTCCGCAGCCAAAAGCGTTCATCATGGATTTATTGGAGGATTATTGGAACATACGTTGGCAGTCACAAAACTTTGTTATTTTTATTGTCAGCAGTATCCAATCTTAAATAAAGACTTGCTGTTAGCAGCAGCCATGTTCCATGATATTGGAAAGTTGGAAGAATTATCCGATTTCCCAGAAAATGACTACACCGATGATGGACAGCTTTTGGGTCATATCGTAATTGGATGCGAAATGGTTGGAGAAAAGATCCGAACTATTCCAGGATTCTCCAAACAAGTCGCTTCCGAATTAAAACATTGTATTTTAGCACATCATGGAGAATATGAGTACGGCTCTCCAAAAAAGCCAGCGTTAATCGAAGCATTGGCATTGAATTTTGCCGATAACACCGACGCAAAACTCCAGTTAATGCAAGAAGCATTGGCAGCAGGAACAGGAAATGAATGGCTCGGATTTAATCGACTATTAGATACAAATATTCGTAAGACAATCTAAAATTGAATGAATCATTTACTTATCCCTAAATTGATTCTGCGTTTACTATAAAAGTGTCGTCAATGCAGGAAATTTACATTGGATGAACATTCGACGGCCTGACTTGTATGAATAAGTAAAGCATTTGCCTAAGTAAAACAATGCCATTATTACACAATCTGTGACAATGCTTGTAAAGTGGGTAGGAAAAGTGGAATTGGGAAGTAAATAGGAAATAGAAAGGGAATTCTTTATGCAAAAAAATGATCTCATAATTGTAACGATTGAAGATATGACTACAGAAGGGGAAGGAATTGGCAAAGTAGAAGGATTCCCTTTCTTTATTAAAGATAGTATTATTGGAGATAAAATACAGGCGAAAATTGTTAAGATGAAGAAAACCTATGGATACGCCAGAGTTGAAAAAATACTCACTCCTTCCATCGATCGGGTACAGCCAGACTGTGACGTAGCCAGACAATGTGGTGGCTGTCAGCTTCAAGCAATGGCATACAGCAAACAGTTAGAATTTAAACGAAATAAAGTAAAAAATAATTTAAAACGAATCGGTGGGTTTCAGGAAATCGAAGTACTTCCAGTCATTGGAATGGAACATCCGTGGCGTTATCGAAATAAAACACAAGTTCCATTTGGAATGGACAAAACAGGAAATATCGTAGCAGGATTTTATGCAGGACGGACTCATAGTATTATTGATCACGAAGATTGCCTGCTGGCTCCAGAAATCAATCGGAAAATTATTGAAACAATAAAAAACTATATGAATCAATACAAGATCAAGCCATATGATGAAAAAAGTCATCAGGGAATTGTACGTCATGTATTAATTCGTCAGGGCTATGCAACGGGAGAGATTATGGTCTGTCTTGTCATTAATCGCAAATCACTTCCAAAAGCAGAACAGTTAGTAGAACAGCTAAAACAAATCCCAGGAATGACAAGCATTAGCTACAATATCAACTGTGAAAACACAAACGTTATATTGGGCGAAACCGTAGTACCTTTGTATGGACCAGGTTATATTACTGATTTTATTGGAACAATCCAATATCAGATTTCACCACAGTCCTTCTTTCAAGTAAACCCAATCCAAACCAAAAAACTATATGAAACAGCATTGGAATATGCAGGGCTGACAGGAAATGAAATCGTATGGGATCTCTACTGCGGAATCGGGACAATCACATTATTCCTAGCACAAAAAGCTAAAATGGTATACGGAGTCGAAATCGTAGAACCAGCCATTCAGGACGCTAGAAAAAACGCAGAAATCAATCAAATCCAAAACGCAGAATTTTATGTAGGACGTGCCGAAGACATCCTGCCAGAAAAATATAAAAAAGAACAAATCAAAGCCGACGTAATCGTCGTAGACCCACCAAGAAAAGGATGCGATCAAACATTACTAGAAACCATCCTGCAAATGCAGCCAAAACGAATCGTATACGTAAGCTGCGACTCCGCCACACTCGCCAGAGACCTCAAATACCTGTGCAAAGAAGAGTATCAGATAGAAAAAATACAGCCAGTCGACATGTTCCCAGAAAGTGTACATGTTGAAACTGTGTGCCTCTTGAGCAACCGAAAATGCGCGGGCAATGAGCCAAAGTCGGAGCTTGCTCCGGACTTTGGCGAATGCCGCGACACCGCAGAAAGCGTGAAAAGCTTTCTGCGGAAGCCTGACACTCATGTGAATCTGACCCTGGATATGGAAGACTATTACAGGATCAAGGATCAGGAAAAACAGTCAAATAAATAATACACGGAACTTAAATCGGCAGCTGCTGATGCGTAAATGCATTGGCAGCTGTTTTTGCTGTGAACACTTAGCGAAGCGTCAGCTGAGCTTAGTGAGAACGCACATCGCGAACCTTAGCGAGGCGAAGCCGAGGTTAGTTGAGCGATGTTTCCGGCAGAAGGATTTAAGGGAGGTGGTGCCGTTGGACTGACGGCCGATGACTGGAAGACAAAGGCATTTCTAAAGTAAATATTCATTTACGGTTTAAGGAGGCATATCTATGGCAATGAAAAAATTCAGAAATATGAAAGTCTATGAGCAGAGCGGATATCAGTATAAATCCACACCGGCCATCATGCTGAAAGGGCAGTGGCTCCGTGAAGCTGGATTTGACTGCGGGACATCTATCACTGTCACTTGTGAGGAGGGGCGGCTGGTGATCGTTCCAAGAGAGGAAGCAAGCTATGTGGATGTTTTTGAGGAAAGCGGCAGGGAAACGGCGGATAAGGTCGCGGAAAAGAAAGGACGGTATTGATGATGGGAAAGATTTATGTTATCGGATCACAGAAAGGCGAGGTGGGGAAAACCACCTCCACCCTGAACCTTGCATACGCACTGCGGAAACAGGGGAAGAAAGTGCTGGCTGTAGATTTTGACAGCCAGGCGAATCTGACGGCCTGTTATGGGATTGAAAATACAGGAGAACTGGAAAATACCATCGGCCATCTGATGATGGCAGCGATAGAGGATGAAAAACTTCCGGCCATGAAGAAGTGCATCCGGACAGAGGATGGCGTAGATTTTATTCCTTCTTCTATTTACCTGTCTGTGGCGGACGCAAAGCTGCGGCTGGAAATGGGAGCGGAAAAGATCCTGTCGGAGATCTTGGATCCGCTCAGGGAGAAATATGATTATATTCTGATTGATACCTGCCCTTCCCTGGGAATGCTGACCATCTCACCCTTCCTTCTGGGAGAAGGCTTGCCTATGTGAAGCCGAGGATCGGTGAGAACCGCTTCGGCGGGGAATCCGTGACCTATGAAGGCGTGGGCGTAACGAAGAAATGGGAGCGGATCGAGAGCTACGGCCCCAAGTTTGTGGAGAACATCGTGCAGGCCATATCCAGGGACATCCTCTGCTATGCCATGCGGATACTGTCGCGCTGCCGGATCTGCGCCCATGTGCATGATGAACTGATCATTGAGTGCCGGAAGGATGCTTCCCTGGATGCAATCTGTGAGCAGATGGGAAGGACGCCGCCCTGGGCGGAGGGGCTGGTACTCCGGGCGGACGGGTATGAGACACTCTTTTATAAAAAAGATTGAAATGATTTTTAGGAGAGGGTAAAAATCCTCTCCTTTTTGCTGCCTGTGACTTGAAGGGAGCAGACCCTTCAAAAATCTCATATCTAAGGAGGGTAATTCATGAGTGAGTTACAGGTATTCAGCAATGCGGAGTTCGGCTCGGTCCGCAGTATCACAGTCAATGGCGAGCCGTATTTTGTCGGGAAGGATATAGCGGAGATTCTTGGTTACGCTATAAAGTTATACTTAAGTATGTACAATAAATATTAAACAAGAATGTACAAATGTTATGATATATGAGTTATAAGGAGGAACTCATAATGATATTAAAAAATCAAATCATAACAAATATAAAAATAGAACGTGTCAATGACCTGTACAAATTAAACCCATTTTTGGAGGATGGAACATTGAAAATTAATAAAAGTCAAATAGCAAGAGAATTAGAGGTTGACAGACGTACCGTTGATAAATATATAAACGGATATACAAAACCACAAACAAGAAACTGTAATGATTGCATTACACCATTTTATGATATTATAGCTCAATTGTTATCAGACAGAAATCAACAGGTGTTTTACTACAGAAAAATTTTATGGCAGTATCTTGTAGATAACCATGGCTTTTCAGGTGTTTATTGTAACTTCTGCCATTACCTTAGAAAGTATCCTGAATTCGATTCCTATTTCAGAAAAAACAGACCTTCCAACACGCATACAATCACCATTCGATATGAAACGCCTATGGGTAAGCAGGCTCAGCTGGATTGGAAAGAATCAATTCCGTTTACTCTTTATTCTGGAGAAACTATAGATGTAAATATTTTTGTTCTGTTGCTTTCATATTCAAGATTTCGGGTATACAGAGTATCCCTTTCCAAAACGCAGGATGTACTCTTCTCGTTTCTTGACGATGCATTTGAAACATTCGGTGGTATACCGGCTGAAATAGTTACAGACAACATGAAAACTGTTATGGATGAAGCAAGAACAGAATATTCTGCTGGTAAAGTAAATAATAAGTTTCAACAATTCGCCGATGATTATGGTTTTAAAATTCAGCCTTGCATTGCAGGGCATCCACATACGAAGGCAAAAGTTGAGGCTCCCATGAAGATACTTGATGAAATAAGGGCTTATAATGGAAAATTAAATTACCAAGAACTGGTTGAACTAGTAACAAGAATTAATAATCGTGTTAATGCACAGGTAAACCAGGGAACCGGAAGAATTCCGCTGATGTATTTTAACAGAGAAAAGGCTTTCTTAAATAGCCTACCCACTGATACCATAAGAAAGCCTTATCAAATCACCACAAATACCGTAAAAGTCAATCATTCAAGCATGTTTTACTACAAAGGATGCCAGTACTCTGTCCCACCAGAGTACGTAGGAAAGATTGTTTCTTTACAGGTATATGATGGTTATATCCATGTGTATTGTAACACAGAATTTATAACCATTCATCAATTAAGTTCAAAAAAATTGAATTATATTTCTGGACATTATGTTGCAATCGCCAGAAAATCCCATATTTTCAAAGATGAGCGCATAATGGACAGAGCAAAAGAAAATCTTGAGATTATAGGAAAGGTTTATGATCATGAGTAACAGTACCTACAATCAGTTAACATCAAATCTGGAACGGTTAAAGTTAACACAGATGAAACTTCATCTTGATGAGATAAGCGACTTTGTAACAACAAACAGATTATCCTTTACGGAGGGTCTGTTAAAGCTTAGTAATTATGAAGTAGATTTTAAGGAACAGAATGCTTCACGTTCCATGATAAAGGCCGCAGCATTTCCATTTGTAAAAGAACTGGAAGATTATGACTTTGGATTCCAACCAAGTGTGAATGAACAGGAAATGAGGGAGCTTGCAAGTCTTGGCTTCCTTGAAAAGAATGAAAATATAGTATTTCTTGGATCGAGTGGAGTTGGAAAGACACATCTTGCAACTTCTATTGGTATTGCAGCTGCAAAAAAACGAGTAAGCACATATTTTATAAAGTGTAATGATCTGCTTCAACAGCTAAAGCGTGCCAGGCTGGAAAACAGACTTGATGCAAGATTAAAGCATTTTTGTCATTACCGCCTGCTTATAATAGACGAGATTGGATATCTGCCTATTGATAAAGAAGATTCCAAGCTATTCTTTCAGCTTATAGATATGCGCTATGAAAAGAAAAGCACTATATTAACAACAAATAGGAATTTTAATGAGTGGGATGGAATATTTTATGATGCTGTTGTTGCAAATGCCATTATGGACAGAGTTTTGCATCATGCACATGTAATACCGATATCAGGAAAGTCATACAGGCTAAAAGACCACTTAAAACAAACAGACTAATTGTACATTTTTATATAATATTTTTTGTACATTAGGTCTTGACATTTTATATTTATTCTTAGCGAAGTTTAACTTGCTATTTTTACCGCATTCTCCCCAGGGCTTTTCCGATATTCTTCCTCATAGTCATTTGGAGATAAATATCCACAATGGCTGTAATGAATATCTGCTATGGTACAACACAAAGAGAATCAAAACATCTCTCGGAAATATGAGCCTATGGGAGTACCGACAGAGACTCGGTCTGGTTGCGTAATCAGTCCAGGAAAATGTCCGCCCCCGTCTCGTCTAAATTATCTCATTTGCCAAAATATCGCACAGTGATTTAATAAATGGGAAAGGAATATTTAATTTGTATTTTTCTTGGCACAGGACTAATTCAGCAAGCCTGAAACAGTATTTATTTCTGCTTGCAGTTTCAGGTCTAAAGCGTCTGGCTTTTTGATGATATGTCATTTTATATCTTTTTATAATAACTTCTTGTAATGCCTTCTTTTACAAAACTATTCTTTTCATAAAAATGCTGTGCAGCTTTGTTTGTAAGTGCTGTATCTGTGTCGAATTTTCTTATTCCTCTTTTGAATAAGTCAGTCTTTAATGCCGACATGCTTTCTGAACCAATACCTTTACCACACATAGGTTCATTTATGAATATCCACCTTAAATAGGCTATATTCTCTTGTTCAAGAAAGTGTATCTCGCAATCGCCAACTATGGCAGGGACTGCCCGCTTGTGAAAATAGTAGGTTACGAGGTCAATGAAGCAGGAAGTCCAGTGGTCAATGGGTAGTTCACATTAGAAAGAGGGGCGATTGGGTATGAAATATAATCTCCCAAATAGGATTGTGAGAGAAATTTTCGTATTTGCTCAGAAACATTCTGTTACTAAAGTGACGCTTTTTGGTTCCCGTGCAAAAGGAACAAATTCGGAACGAAGCGATATAGACATTGCTGTATATGGCGGAAATTTTGATGCATTTTATTGGGACATAAAAGAAAATATACATTCTCTTTTATCTTTTGATATAGTTGATGCCGAAAAGAATGTTTCAAAAGAACTGAAAAATGAAATTGAGAAGGATGGTATTGTGATATATGAAAAAGCTTGACAATTTTTCCAATTGCCTTAATGTGCTGAAAAATGCAAATTTTATACTTGCAAACAATGATGATATATATAGAACAGGCGTTATTAGGCAGTTTAATCTTACGTTTGAACTTGCATGGAAAGCTTTACAGGCAGTACTGAAAATCCACGGCGCTTTGGGAGCGGAAACAGGCTCTTCAAGAGAGATATTGCAGCTCGGTTATAAGATGGGATTTGTTGATGATTCTGCCGTATGGCTTCTTATGTTGAAAAAGCGCAACCTATCAGTTCATATTTATAATGAAGATGAAGTTGATGAAATGATAATTCTTATTCGTGACAGCTTTATTCCAGCTTTTATTGTTCTGGAGGAAATTTTGCGGAAAAAGCTTGATGAGGCTGGAGACGACTGGGTATGAAATTTTTAAAACCTTATTTTACATGGAAAAAAATAGGGAACTCAAACTGCGTTTGATTCTTGATCGTTTCAGTGCAGAAGTGTTTATTAATGACGGAGAACAGGTCATGACGATGGTTGTGTATACGGATCTTGCGGCAGAGGGAATTTGTTTCTTTGCAGATGGAACGGTGAATATGGATGTAGTGAAATATGATCTGGTATAGTTTGATTTATGACATTTGTTTTTGTATTGCTGCAGGGATATCCCCTGCAGCTTTTTCTGTATTCTTCTTTATTCAGCTAAATATTTTTTAATTAGATAAACTGGTGTACAACTCCAGGCATGGCAGTAGCTGTTTACAATAGGGCTTCCGTAAGGAGAGTAATCAGGCTGATTTGGATCAAAAGCCTCCCAGAAGGTATCTGCTCCGAGATCGATCATTTTACCCCAGTAGTTTTTCATAAGAGTAACCGCATCGTCTTTAAGACCAGCTTGGAATAGTGCTTCCACGATGTGGTGGTACATGTATGGTGTGGCAATACCTGTAATTGGAAACATTTCTTGGATAGTAGTCTGCATGATTTCTCTGTTTTCTTCAGGACTCATAACACCAGAAAGTACCATCCAAACCTGACTTGCAATGTTAAATTCTTCGTTCCCCGTTACAAATAGTTTTCGCTCTGGACGGTATAAATTTTCCTTGGCGTATCTGCTGATGAGAGTAAGCTTTTCACGATAGAGATTTATGTCTGGTTCTCCAATCGTTTCAGCAAGAAAGATGAATTGTTTCAATACATAGATCATTTCGGCTTGTCCAGCTGTGTCTTTATTGAACTCGTTGGACCAGTCTACAAAAACTGGATAATCTTCATCTGGAATTAACTTACCATCTTTATCAAACATTTGCAGAGAAAGGTCAATTTGCTTTTTTGCTGTTGGGTATAACTCTCTTACAAGATCTTCATTCGGATGAGCTTGGTGAAGATCGTATAGAACGGAGATGAAAAACAGGCTATACTCAAAGAGAAAAGTGTCATCTGGGATATTTTTTGGTTTGACAAATACATTGGCAGAGATTTTTCCTTCTTTTGTTGTCATGCCTGCAAACAAGTACAGACAGCGTTTCACTAATGCCGTGTTATCAAAGGAAGCATAGTCAGCAAGAGCCTGGAGGCGGAGGTCACCAAGCCATAACCTGCGGTCTCTTTTTGGTCCGTCCTCAAATACATCCTGCATACAGTCGGCCAGAGTTTTGATGCCTACATTATAAATTTGCTGCAATTTTTCATCTTTCAAACAGAGTGGTTTAAATGAGGAAGAGTCCGCAGACGTTTCGGTTGTTACAGTGGGATTGGAAAATACGGCCTGCCACTTTGGTGACGTATCGATTATTTTCAATTCTACATAGCGGAAACTGTATCGCCTTGATAAAGACAATTTAGCAGGAAGTTGATCGAAATGGACGAATTCTTCCTGAATCCAAGAACGACTCAGCCATCCATTATAATCTCTGGATTCTGCTTCCAATTCAGATGGAACTTCTGCAAATTTGATGCGCAGATAGAGAGGAGCATCCATAGGGGAGCCAGTTTGGTCAATGTCAATCTCGAATTTTCCTACCATATGATCTCCAAAATCTAGAATCAGTCTGTCATCTCGCTTCCATCCATAGGACGGGAGTTGAGAGAGATTCTTTTTACTTTGTTTTGCTGTAATACCATTCAGTTGGGTTTCATCTTTAATAAGTTCTGCTATGCAGACAGGGAAAACTTTGCGTGTCTGTATGACAGGTTTATTTTCTTCTGCTTTTTTCAGTAAGTTTTCATCGTGGATAAATTCCACATCTGTATTAATTTGAAATGTAAATGCCATAATTTTCTTCTCCTTTTACATTTGACCAACGCCATATTTTTTCTGTAGACGAAGCATTGTTGTACCTGCAACTGCGCTAATAAGTACGATTGCTGCAAATCCGTACATTGTCATTTGGATACGTTCTGGTACAACAAGATAAGGTGTGATAAGGGCGAACAGACCGCAGCACAGTCTGGAAAAACCGTTGATAAATCCCTGCATAGAAGCACGAGCTTCAGAAGGGAAGGATTCCTGTGTCCACACTTTGTAGATGGATTCGCCAGCAAACTGATTTCCTATATTATAGCAGGCAATCATGGCTACAATCATGAAAAGTGCGCCTCCGCCGAGAGCAATTCCGATCATAGCGGCTGCTTGGATTACAATACCTACGTAGAAAAATTTGTTTCTATGTTTGCTGCCCGCTGCGGAAGCAAATAGAATGCCGCAGATCAGGCCTGCGATATTCAGCGCAATTCCACATCCTGTTGCCAATGCTTGAGAGGCATTTGCTTTAACTAGCATATAAGTTTGGAATTGTCCGAAAGTGTTTGCCAACAGATTCCAACATACATAGAAAATGATAATGCAGAGAAAGAAGGAGAGATATTTCTTTTTTCCATTTCCTTTAAATAAAGCTGTGAAAGAAACCTCAGAAGATCCGTTTCTTCCTTGAGAAGAGTGTTTGCGATTTCCTTCTTGATGAAATTCTTTGAATTTTTTGGAAAAGGTTCTCCATAAAAATGCGATTACAGCTAAACTAGCAAGAATACCGAACACAACTCTGGCTCCGAATGCTCCCTGAATTTTGGATACGATGAAAGCCATAGCATAAGATCCTAGTACACCGATTTGCCAGAAAACTTGTGTGGATGCGACAAGTTCGGCAGATGTTTTCTCATTTGGTGCATCGTGAGAGATTACAGTAAGGCTAATTGGAAGATCTGCTCCAGAAGCAAATCCTGTCAGAATTAATCCGATCAGAAGCATAGAAAAGTTATTGGATAGTACGCAGAGTAGAGCGCCTATAGCATACATAACATTCATGTAGTTGAAAGCTCGGATAAGTCCCATAAGTTTTGTCAGATTTCCAGCTAGAAGGGAACCTGCGGCAATAGCAAAGGTTAATGCTCCAGAGAGGATGCCGACCTCTCCTGTTGAAAGTCCCAGTCCATCTTGCCATACAGTGATGGTGGCAGACAGACCGATGATAATGCCGGAACCTAACATAGAGCCGATACCAGCAGCCCCAACTAGGGGTATGTATTTTTTTGAACTATTTTTACTCATAATGATTCTTCCTCCATAATGTTGTTTTTTAAATTTTTTTGTATTTTCCTGCGTTGTGTCAGTTCTCTCTGAATGTCTGAAAACTGATTGTCCAATTTATAAAATGACATTGTTATGATTGAGAGTATAAGCAAAATCATAGGTATGTAGAGATACATAGCTTTGATGGCAAATAAAGCTTCCGTCGTTTGCACAGTTGCTGATTTATCATAGGTGCCCCATGCCAGTAGTAATCCAGAGATACCGCCAGCGGCTGCCTGAGCTACCTTTCCTAAAAATCCATTGATAGAAGACAGCGTTCCCGCAGCTTGAACTCCTGTTTTCCATTCTCCATAATCTACTGGATCGGCTTGCATGGAGAAGTAAATACTTTCTTTCACTCCGTAACCACAGGCAGAGATTACTGCACCTACAATAATAAGCTGGATGTTCCTATCTGCTATAAAGATTATAGCCAGTCCTACTAGCTGCACGGCAGCTGCGGTAGAATATAGATTTCTCTTTCCAAGACGTTTTGACAGAAATGGAACGGTCAGATTAGCTACCATAGGAATCATAGTCATGATGGTTGCCACAAGTGAAGAGATTGTGGTATTTCCTACGTAATACTTATAATAGTAGATCAGTGCTGATGATTGAATAAAATATCCAGTCCACATAAACATAATATTCAGTGCAAAAAGTTTCCAAGGTGTGTTGTGTGCAAGCGAAAGTACAGTCTCTTTTAAAGTAGCCTGTTTTTCGCTATCTTGCAAATTGTTCTCTCTGACTAAGGCAAAGGTCAGAAAAAAGCATAGGCACCCCATTATTCCAAAGATTCCCATTACAATACGAAAACCGAGTGCTTCGTTGCCTTGACCGACAAGTTCTACAAGAGTAAGGGCTGTAGCTGAAACAATCGTTGAACCTAAAAATGCGAAAAACTTTCTCCATGTTGCAAGGACAGTTCTTTCATTTCCGTCATCCGTCATAGCTGGAAGGATTGAAGCCAATGGAATATTCACAACGGTATACATAAAGGATAAAAATATGTAAGTTGCATATGCATAGATGAGCTTTCCATTTGGTGTAATATTTGGAACACTGAATGCCAAAAACGCAGAGATTGCAAACGGAACTGCGCCAAATAGAAACCATGGACGACTCTTTCCCCACTTCGATTTTGTTTTATCAATTGCAAATCCAACTAAAACGTCGGTGATTGCGTCAATAACTCGACAAACCACAAACATAGCTGCCACAGCTGCTGGATCAAGTTCCATGACATCTGTGTAAAAATACAGCAAATAAAGAGAAATAACTTGCCAAATTAGGTTACAGGCGAAATCTCCCATTCCATAACCAAATCGTTGTTGGTAAAGAAAAAGTTTTGTACGGTCCATCGTTCTTCCTCCTTTCTGTTTTTGTACAGATTTCTGTATTTCCCCCGTTTCTGTACTATATGTTAATATTAGAAAAATATTAAAATTTATGAAATTGGCATATTTGTACAGTTCATTGACTTTTTTTGCTCTCTGTGAGAAAATCTAATCAAAAGTTAATTTGTGAGGGATAGTTTGGATTATTAGATACTGGAGGCATGATCTATGAATCAGAAATTAAAAGAAACATTCAGAGAGATTACAGAATTGAATTGTGATGAAAAATTTTATAAATCCTATTTTGAGGCTAGCAAGTCGCAGGATACACTCGAACAGTTCTTGGCGGATATAGACAAAGAAGATGCCATACGCCGTCATCTTGTTATACCAGATCTTTTACCCAATATTATTTCTTATTATATGGATGATGACGAATATTTTTCAGAGAATGATGGAAGAAATATTTTTATCAGTCGACATAATCGGTATACACCAGGATTTACTCACAAACACAATTTTTTTGAAATTGTTTATGTTTATTCGGGAAAATGTGTTCAGAATATTGGACGAGAACGGCTGTGTTTTCAGCGAGGAGATTTTATTTTCATCGCTCCAGGAGTCTTTCACAATATTGAAGTATCTAACGATAATACGACTGTGTTTAATATCCTTCTTAAAAAAGCAACTTTTTATCAGATGTTCACGCCCCTTATGAAACAAAATGATATTGTAAGTGAATTTTTTTCTGAAGGACTTTATAATTCTCAGCATATCAACTATTTGATTTTTCACACAGGAGCAACAGGAAAAGCAAATATTCAAAAGCATATGATACAGTTATATCAGGAGCACCTTTTTCATGACGCCTGTTCCGATCAGATTATGATTGGGATGATGACCATGCTAGTTGGTCTGATTACTCGATATTATCTTTCAACTGTAGAGTCTTCGTTGACAGATAATAAACGACAGGAGCCAGATCACTTTATGGTGCTGAATTACATTCAATTAAATTTGAATACAGTAACTCTGACGGAGGTAGCTAAGCACTTTGGCTTTTCTGTATCCTACTGTTCCAGACTTATTAAAGCGTCTACTGGACTGAGCTTTAATGAGTGGAAAAGTGCTCTCCGCATGCGCCGTGCAGAGCGTATGCTTTTGAATACAAATAAAACGGTGGCAGTCATCAGCGAAGAGCTTGGATATATGAACCCAGAAACTTTTATCCGTTCATTTAAAAAGTTTACACAGATGACACCAACGCAGTATCGAAAACAAATAGACATTCAGAAGCCAGAAAAATGTGATACAGATATGCCTTCATTGTGAAAAATTTTAGGAAGGGGTTGTTAAAATAAAACTTAATCAGATGCTCACCTATTCTTCCGATATTTAAGGCATGGAGGTCTGCCAGATTTTATAGAATCGGAGGAAATGATCGAGGTTTCAGACGATGAAGAAGAGCAAAATACTGTATTTGTTCGTTATATGGGTGATGTCATGCTTTTGATCCCCACATTTTAGGTGCTGCGAAAAATCATTACAGGACTGGATAATCTTTATGAACATAATATTGCAGAACGATCAATCAGGTACGAAAAAATGCACTCCAGATTATAGCATCGTAAAACATAGATAGAACAAATATCTAAATTTTTGCTGAAAAATAGTAGGCTGTATTTGTTGCCACTTTAACAAAAAGAATCAAGACGATGTAGTTATTACAGACCTTCAAAAAATCTCTTTGAATAGAGTAAAAGTAGTGGGAGGGAAAGAGATGAAGCAGGAAAATAAAAAAGTTATATAAAAAATACATAATATGGAGATGAATAAAAATGGTTAATGTTAAAAAGCGAATTCCATGGGTAGATTTAATGGAGACAATTGCGATGTATTTGGTCGTTTTATATCACGGTACAATATATGCAGAAAATTCGGAACTGGATAAATGCTTAATGTATTTTTTTAGAACGATTATATCTACTTCTGTACCTATTTTCTTTTTTGTGAATGGGTATCTTTTATTTAATAAAAACTGTGATTTAAAAAAACATATCTTAAAAACGATAAGGCTAATATTACTGACAGGAATTTGGGCGGTTATTACATTAGGTTTACTTATGGTCATAAAAAGTGAATATTTAACATTTTCAGATATGTTAAAATATTTGTGGACGTGGAAGTTAGGATGGCTGAATCATCTTTGGTATATGGGTGCGTTGGTTTGCATTTACATATTTTTTCCATTGTTAAAAGTTGTGTACGATACAAATAAGAAAATTTTTATATATTTTACAGTAGTATGTGCGATAGTAACGTTTGGAAATAGTTTAATGAATGTTGCTGCGACTGTAGCGAGTTGTTTGCTGAATATGGGTGATACATTTTATGATGTTAATTTTTTTAATATGTTTAATCCATTAAGAGGTATTTATGGTTATACATTTGTTTATTTTTGTTTTGGGGGAATGATTCCATTAATATACGATAGAATTGTTTCGATCGAATCTAAAAAGAGAAATCGAATTGCAATGGTTGGGTTATTAATTAATCTATTTTTACTGTTTGGAATAGGGATTATGTATTCAAATTTGTTAGATGAAATGTGGGATGTAGCATGGAATAGCTGTGGTACAATCTTTACATTTTTGAATGTTTTCTTTATATTTGTATTATGTTTGAATTTTAACTCAGAAAATAAACTTATTTCAACGATTTCAAAAAATACAATGGGAATATATTTTTTGCATGAATTATTTATTCAATTAACAAGACCATCAATAATGAGTAATCCGTTACTATGCAATTTTTTTGTTAATATCATCTATGCTGGATTAATTGTTTTAGTAAGTTTAGCTTTTTGCATTGGTTTAAAGAAAATACCAGGAATTCGATTCCTGCTAAAGTAGTATTAAATCGAATTGATGAGATTTATAAGGAAAAGAACATAATTCTTCAAAATAGTAACTGGACTTATTTGAAAAATAAGATAATGAAAGATTTAAATTGAATGCATGATTTGATTTTAGAAAATATCATTATCTGCAAAAGAAAACGAAATGGTTGTGATTAAAACTAATTATTATATATCATTACATAATAATTAGTTTTTTGGAATCTATGGATTAGTAGGGGAGTATATGACTTGAAAGGATGGGTATTATGGCTAAGATAGATTTAGCATATAATTTAGAAATTAATAATATAGTAGATGCTATAGAGGCAAATGAACTATGGATAGAAGGAGTTTTAAAGGATAAAAGAGCGTTTGAATGTATAGATGAAAACTGCAATGCTAAAATCACATGTAAGAATATGGATACATTTGCGGATAAAAGAAAAGTGAATCCACATTTTATTATGTCAAGTAGAGAAAATATGCATAGCCCTATTTGTAAAGTATATAAAGAATATGAAGAAAGAAGAACAAAGAAAAGAAATATAAAAAATAGAGAAATAAGTCAAGATCTTGGTAAGAAGGTATGTTTTCATATTGAACGACCAAAAAATCATAGAATTATTGAACATAGAATTATAGATAACAAGGAAAACAGTCTAATAAATAGCAGAATAAGAAAAAAGAAAATTAAGGAAAAAATGAAAAAACGTAATGTAAACTATTACTGGCTTAATTCATTAATTCTATATTATATTAATTCTTATAAAAATGGAACTACAATCCAAGATACTGTAGAAACTGATTTTGGAAAAGGTAAAAAATATACATATTCATTAGATAAGCTTTTTAAACGAATTGAAAAAGAAAATGAAGAAACCGATAAAGATAAAAATCATTATGTTTATTATGGAAAAGGAAAAGTTTTTTCTAGAAAGGATGGAGGATATGACTTGATTTTTAATGAAAAATTTCTTGATTCAGAAAAGAAAGTTAAATGTGTAATAAAAAGAACAACAATTGATGATTGTAAATATGGGAAAATAAATAAGGTCAATATCTTGAGTTCTAGCAAAGGAAAAGAAAAATTTATTTATGTCTTATCTTCAAAACATATTGACAAAGAATATAAAATTGTATTCTTAAATACTAAAAACTTGGATTGTGTTGCTATTTCGGAGATAGACTTGGATAATATTTATGATGAAGAATATGAGGATGAGTCTATTTTGACAAAAGAAGATTGATTATTAATAACAATGAGTTAAAGAAGCAGTAATGATTATGTGATATGGAAAAAATAATTTTAGTTATACTGGGAAAATATGATAGAATGAAATTAAGGTAGAGTTATAAAAAATTGTAAGAAATTAAAAGAGTATGGATTAGGAGTGAGTTTGTTGGAATATTTAGCACATATTGATGGAGAAAGGAAGCAGTTATTAAAAGAACATTTAAGTGAAACCGCTCTGCTTGCAGGAAAATTTGCAAATCAATTTGGAAAGAGCGATTGGGGATATTGTTGTGGAATGTTACACGATATTGGAAAATATTCTATAGGATTTCAAGAAAGAATCAGAGGAAATAGTAGCAAACGTGTGGATCATTCTAGTGCAGGTGCTCAAGTTTGTTTTGAGAAAGGTGGTTATCATGAATGGATTAGTTACTGTATTGCAGGGCATCATGCGGGGATACCTGATTATGGTAACTCTGTAGATACAGGTAGTGCTCCCACTTTAATAGGAAGAAGAAGAAAAGTAGTAGAAGATTATCAGGCGTATAAAAAGGAAATTGAAATTCCTAAAATAAGTTCTGATCCATTTGATTGTAAAAAATCAAAAAATATTGATTTTTCTTTAAGTGTATTTATTAGAATGTTATATTCTTGTTTAGTAGATGCAGATTTTTTGGATACAGAAAAATTTATGAAGAATGGTCAAGGAGAACGTGACTCTGGTGAAAAATTAAATGAACTTCTAAAAAAATTAAATACTAAGATTGCAGGATGGTTACGGAATGAAGATACAAACACAATAAATGGAAGAAGAACAGAAATATTACAAAACTGTCTGAACTGTGGAAAAATGGAAAGAGGAATCTTTCGTCTGACTGTGCCTACAGGAGGAGGAAAGACCATTGCATCACTAGCTTTTGCATTGCATCATGCTGTAGAAAATCATATGGAACGAGTAATTTATGTGGTTCCATACACTAGTATTATTGAACAGAATGCAGAAATATTTCGTAAAATTCTTGGAGAACAAAATGTATTAGAAAATCATTCTAATATAGATTACGAAAGTTCAGAAGAGCTTAAATCTATGCAGCTTGCAGCAGAAAATTGGGATAAGCCAGTTATTGTGACAACAAATGTACAGTTTTTTGAATCTCTATTTGCAAATAAACCTTCTAAGTGCAGAAAATTACATAACATTTCTAACAGTGTTATCATATTTGATGAAGCACAGATGTTGCCGAATGACTATTTAAAGCCTTGTACTGCAATGATGGAAGAATTAGTCAGCAACTATCATGCTAGCATTGTATTATGTACTGCTACACAACCAGCTTTAACTCTATTTTTTAATGGTATTAAAATTACGGAATTATGTCCAAGGATGGAGGAACAGTTTCAATTTTTCAAAAGAGTAACGTTTCAAAATATTGGGACAGTAACGGAAGAGTATCTGATAGAGAAATTAAGCCAAGAACATCAGGCACTATGTATTGTGAATACAAGGAAAAGAGCACAGAATATTTATCAACATTTAAATAGTGAGGGTGTTTATCATTTGTCAACTACTATGTATCCGAAACACAGAAAGTGTGTATTAGAGAAAATTACAAAGCGATTAGAGGAAGGAAAAAGATGTATTTTAATTTCTACCAGCTTGGTGGAAGCAGGAGTAGATCTTGATTTTCATTCTGTATATAGACAGCTTGCGGGAATAGATTCTATGATACAGGCAGCAGGCAGGTGCAATAGAGAAGGAAAGAGAAATTTTGAAGAAAGTGTAGTTACGATTTTTCAATTTGAAGACAATGAAACAGTTCCGGGTCAAAGACAACAAATTGACGTAACAAAGATCTTGCTTGTAGATGGTCAAGATATTTCTTCTCTGGAAAACATAAAGAAATACTTTGAAATGCTATATCATTTTCAAGGAGAGGGTTTAGATAAAAAGAAGATTATGGAGGAATTCAAAAAGAAACGATATAACTTTGCAAAAGTAGCTAGAGTGTTTAAACTGATTGAGGAAGATACAAAGACTATATTTATTAATAGGGAAGAAGATGCAAAGAAGCTTTTGAATGAAATAAAATATAAAGGATATACCAAATCAGGAATGAGAAGAGCAGGGCAGTATTGCATTCAAGTGTATGAGGAAGAATTTAGTAAACTAGCAGATGCGGGGATGTTAAAGGTAGTTTCAGAAGATGTAAAAGATTTTTATGAGCTTGTGAATACAGGGCAATATACAGAAGAAATGGGATTGAATATCAAAGTGGATTCAGGAATGTCTATTTTTATGTGAAAAAATAAAGAAATAGTAATGAAAACAGCAGCACAAAATGAAGAAAATTTTGAGGCTGCTGTTATTACTTGTATTACTATAAATGTTATTATTTCAATCCACAGGTTTTCCTGACTATATAGTTAGTATAGCAAATTAAAAATAAAACTTCAATAAAATTTAAAGAAACTAATTAAAACTGTTGTATTTAGTTTAAAGATATAGTATAGTAATGTTATAAAGCAAGGCAATTAATAAAATAACTAACAGTTAAGAACGAGAGAAATGGGTGTTTAATGAAACACGGGAAGGAGAATAAGTCATGGGCGTAGGTGTAAAGGTCAGGGTATGGGGAGATTATGCGTTATTCTCAAGACCAGAAATGAAAGTGGAACGCTGTTCTTATGATGTAATAACTCCATCAGCTGCCAGGGGAATTTTAGAAGCTATCTATTGGCACCCTGGAATGAAGTGGGTGATCGATAAAATATATGTGAAAAATCTTATTCAGTTTACCAGCATACGGAGAAATGAAGTCAAAAGTAAAAGTCTGGCAAACAATATATTGCAAGTGTATAATGGAGCAAAAAAACCACTTTATATAAGCAGTAAGGTAGATATTGTACAGAGAGCCTCTCTTTTATTATGTAATGTGGAATATATAATTGAGGCTCATTTTGAAATGACTGAGAAGGCAAATGGAACGGATAATCCAGGAAAATTTAAGGATATTATTATGAGACGTTTGAAAAGAGGGGAATGTTTTCATATGCCTTACTTTGGCTGTAGAGAGTTTCCTGCACATTTTTGTCTGTGTGAAGAGGAAGATATAACAACTGCTTATGATGAAATAGCAGAAAAAGACTTGGGATTTATGCTCTTTGATATGGATTATACAGATAAAGAAAATTTGCAACCTATGTTTTTCAGAGCTGTTATGAAAAGAGGTATTTTGGATCTAAGAGATTGCGAGGTGATAAGATGATTTTACAGTCACTGGTAAAATATTATGAAAACCTGGCAGAAGAAGAAAAGGTGTCAAGAGAGGGGTGGTGTCAGGCAAAAGTTTCCTATGCGATTAACTTATCAAAAGAGGGAAAAATAACAGGAATTATTTTTAAAAAGCGGGAGGTCGAAAAGGAAAAGAAGAAAGTATGGGTTCCTGAACTTAAAATGGTTCCAGAGATGGTGACACGTTCATCAGGAGTATCTGCTAATTTTTTATGTGATAATTCGAAATATATATTAGGAATTGATGAAAAAGGTACAAATAAAAGATTACTAGATTGTTTTCAAGCTGCGAAGCAGAGACACTTATCATTATTGGAAGGCATAGAATGTGATATGGCTCAGGCAATTTGCCAATTTTTTGAAAACTGGAATCCTCAAGAGGCGTTTGAGTGTGATGAGGTAAAAGAAAAATGGAAAGATATTACGGATGGGGGAAACTTAGTTTTCTGTATGGGGATGAATTATGCTCAGGATGATCTAGTAATAAAAGAGATATGGGAAAAGGAGAGAAATAAGGATGAAGTAGGACAGGAAGGTACTTGTTTAGTGACAGGAACGAGATCTCAAATTTCTAGAATTCATAAGACAATTAAAGGAGTGCCAGGGGCTCAGTCTAGTGGGGCTGCGTTGGTTTCCTTTAATGCTCCTGCATTTGAATCTTATGGAAAAGAACAGAGTTATAATGCTCCAGTGGGAAAGTATGCAGAATTTGCCTATACAACGGCGTTAAATTATCTTTTGAATCAAGAAAGTTATACATTCCAACTCGGGGACTCTATGATTCTATTTTGGGCTGAGAGTGCAGAAGAAGAATATCAGGAAACATTTTTTATGTCGGCAGATCCAAATCCAGATAATCAGGAAATAATTAAGGGGATTTTTGAAAACCTAGAAAAACAACAGCCAATTCAATTAAAAGGAATAGAATTGAATACAGAACAGAAATTTTATATTTTAAGTTTAGCACCTAATGCAGCACGATTGTCGGTACGTTTCTTTTATGAGAATTCTTTTGGAAATATATTAAATAATATTTTGAGACATTATCAAAGAATGGAGATTATAAAGCCTTCTTGGGAAAATGCAGAATATTTAGGTGTTAAGCAAATGCTGTTTGAGACAGTAAATCAAAAGTCTAAGAATAAATTGCCAATTTCCAATATGTCTACTATGGTATTACAAGCAATTTTATCAGGTTGTAAGTATCCTGCAAGTCTCTATACAGATACGTTGATTCGTATACGAGCAGAACAGGGAAAAATCACGTGGGGAAGAGTTGCAATTATAAAAGCATATTTGATAAAAAATTATGGATGGAAGGAAGGAGATAATTATATGGGACTTAACGAAGATAGTAAAGATACCGCATATGTATTAGGAAGAATATTTTCAGTGCTGGAGTTTATTCAGATGGATGCTAACCCAGGAATCAAAGCAACTATTCGGGATCGTTATTTTAATTCTGCTTGTGCAACACCAGCTTCCATTTTTCCAGTTTTAATAAAGCTGAAAAATAGTCATATGAAAAAGTTAGAAAGAGATAAGATAGGATCTAAAGTGTATTATGAAAAAATTTTAACAGAGATTATGGGAAGGCTTGAGAAATATCCAAAGCGTTTATCATTAGAGGAGCAGGGAAAATTTATTTTGGGATATTATCATCAGATGCAGCAGCAATATAAAAAGACGGAGGGAAAATAAATGAGTGAAGTAATTAAAAATAGATATGAGTTTGTAATATTATTTGATGTGGAAAATGGAAATCCAAATGGAGATCCAGATGCTGGAAATATGCCAAGAATTGATCCAGAAAGTGGTCTTGGACTTGTAACAGATGTGTGTATAAAGAGGAAAATTAGAAATTACATAGAAACAGTGAAAGAAGATGAAAAGGGATTTGAAATTTATATTAGAGAAGATATACCATTGAATAGAAGTGACAGGGAAGCTTGTAAAGATTTAGGAATTAGTGAAACAGAAGAAAAAAAAATGACAGAGGCATTAAAAAAACTAAAGAAAAGTGATCCAGATGTAGATATTAAGTTAAGGGATTTTATGTGTGAAAAGTTTTATGATATTCGAGCATTTGGAGCAGTTATGACTACTTTTGTGAAGGCGGCATTGAATTGTGGACAAGTAAGAGGTCCAGTACAAATTGGATTTGCCAGGAGTATTGATCCGATTATCAGTCAGGAGATAGCGATTACAAGAGTTGCTATTACTACGGAGAAGGATGCAGAAAATAAAAGTACTGAAATGGGAAGAAAAAGTATTGTACCTTATGGATTGTATCGTGCGGAGGGATATATTTCTGCTAATCTTGCTCGTAAAGTGACTGGATTCTCAGAAGATGATCTTATGTTATTATGGGAAGCAATTATAAATATGTTTGAACATGATCATTCGGCTGCAAGAGGAAAAATGGCTGTTCGTGAGCTGATTGTATTTAAGCATAGTAAGGAGTTAGGAGATTGTCCAGCCTATAAATTATTTGATGCAGTGGAAGTAATGAAAAAGGAAGATGTAGAATATCCAAGGAAATATGGGGATTATGTGGTTCATGTACATAAAGAGAAGATTCCAGACTCGATAGAAGTGAAAAGGATGATATAATGGAATATGCAGAAGATGATTATTTGATGATTTCAGGAATACAGCATTTCAAATTTTGCAGAAGGCAGTGGGCGTTGATTCATGTTGAGCAGCAGTGGGAAGAAAACACACATACTGTTGTAGGAGAATTAATGCATAAGAAGGTGCATGATCCTTATTTAACAGAAAAGAGGAAAGATACTATTATAGTCAGGTCACTTCCTGTTGCATCTAGAAAATTAGGGATTAGTGGAGAGTGCGATTTAGTTGAATTCCATAAATGTGAGGATGGAATAAAGTTGTATAAGCATCGTGGCTTGTACTCCGTATATCCTATTGAATATAAAAAAGGAAAACCAAAGCTTATGGAAGAAGATAAATTACAGCTTGTGGCTCAGGCTTTGTGTTTGGAAGAAATGTTTTCTACACAAGTACTGGAAGGAGCAATTTTTTATGGGGAAACTAGAAGACGTGAAGTAGTGAAGATTACTGAAGACTTGCGTCAGGAAGTACAAAAGATGTTTCAAGAAATGCACCAATATTATGATAGAAAATATACTCCAAAAGTAAAATACAGTAAAGCCTGTAAAGCTTGTTCATTAAAAGAAATTTGTTTGCCTAGATTAGGAAAATCTGTTTCAGTAAAAACATATATTAGTCAGATGCTGAAGGAGGAAGAGGCGTGAAAAAATTATTAAATACCCTATATGTAACTTCTGAAAACAGTTATTTAGCTTTGGATGGGGAAAATATTGTTGTTTTTGAAGATAAGAGAGAAATAGGACGATTACCTTTACATAATTTGGAAGGGATTGTATCTTTTGGATATAGAGGAACTAGTCCAGCTTTAATGGGAGTTTGTGCAGAAAGAAATATTTCTTTATGTTATCTTACGCCCCAAGGAAAATTTTTAGCAAGAGTTTTAGGGGCAGTAAAAGGAAATGTAATTTTAAGACAGCAGCAATATGACAGTAGTAAAGATGAGAAGATAAGTCTTGAAATAGCAAAAAGTTGTATTATTGGAAAAGTATATAATGCTAGGTGGGTATTGGAACGAGCAGTAAGGGATCATAGTTTGCAAATTGATGTAGATAAAGTAAAAAAAGCATCAAACTATTTAAAAAATTCATTAAAACTTATTCAGGATAGTCGGTCTAAAGAACAATTGAGGGGTTATGAAGGAGAAGCAGCAAGTATTTATTTTGGAGTCTTTGATCAGTTGATTTTACAGCAGAAAAAGGAGTTTTGCTTTTGTGGACGAAACAAAAGACCACCTTTAGATAATGTGAATGCATTATTATCTTTTGTATATACCTTATTAAGTAATAGTATTACATCAGCACTAGAGAGTGTAGGATTAGATCCATATGTAGGATATTTACATACAGAACGTCCAGGAAGAGCATCGTTATCTTTAGATTTGATGGAAGAACTTCGGGCAGTGTTAGCAGATCGTTTTGTTTTATCATTAATAAATAAAAAAATGATCAGTGGAAAAAATTTTCTAAAAAAAGAGAGTGGAGCGGTATTAATGGATGATGAACTTCGAAGAAAATTGCTAATCGAGTGGCAAAATAAGAAAAAAGAAATAATTACTCATCCATATTTGAAAGAAAAAATAGAATGGGGGATGGTTCCGTATGTACAGGCAATGCTTCTGGGTAGGTATTTGAGAGGAGATTTGGATGGTTATCCAGTATTTTTGTGGAAATGAGGTGGAAAGATGTTAGTATTGATCACCTATGATGTAAATACAGAGACTGCTGAAGGAAAGAAAAGACTAAGAAAAGTGGCAAAACAATGTGTCAATTATGGAAGAAGAGTACAAAACTCTGTATTTGAGTGTATTTTAGATAATGCACAATGTGTTACATTGAAAGCAATCTTAACGGATATTATTGATGAGGAAGTTGATAGTCTGCGGTTTTATTATCTGGGGAATAAATACCATACAAAGATAGAACATATAGGTATAGATAGAGGAATTGCTGCAGATCAAATTTTAATTATGTAGTTAAGTGCGAATAATAAGTACACATAAAATCATTGTAAGATTCGCACTGGAAAATATAAAACAAAAAGTACAATACAAAAGAAAAAATGGTTATGGAGAAAGGTTTTTAATAACTGGAATAGTAAAAATTTAGTAATATGTTGCTAAAAAATATTATAAAATTAGTTAAAATTGCGGTCGCTCTCCTCGCGGGAGCGTGGATTGAAATCCTTTGGCAGTTTGTCCTGGCACGCCTGTGTAAGTCGCTCTCCTCGCGGGAGCGTGGATTGAAATGGCTCTCTTTTATTTTTTTGAAAGAGAGCTGTTTTGTCGCTCTCCTCGCGGGAGCGTGGATTGAAATTTTCAGAGCTGCATAGATGTCACCGCCACTCAGGTGTCGCTCTCCTCGCGGGAGCGTGGATTGAAATATTCATGATCTGAGTTAGTGGCTCAACAAGCATCTGTCGCTCTCCTCGCGGGAGCGTGGATTGAAATTGCTCCAAACTCTCACAGGTCGCACAGAGATAATGCGTCGCTCTCCTCGCGGGAGCGTGGATTGAAATTCTCACGTCCGCCAACGATATCGCCAATTTCTGGTCGCTCTCCTCGCGGGAGCGTGGATTGAAATACCTTGTCGGTGGGTGGTCAAACCGTCAGAAAGGAGTCGCTCTCCTCGCGGGAGCGTGGATTGAAATATCACAAGAGCGCACGATGAAACCGTTAGGGAAGTCGCTCTCCTCGCGGGAGCGTGGATTGAAATATTCAAGGAGACATGTTCTCTGTACGTGAAATAGGTCGCTCTCCTCGCGGGAGCGTGGATTGAAATAAACAATTGGGTCTTATAGAAGTCTTAGAAAGCGTCGCTCTCCTCGCGGGAGCGTGGATTGAAATGATTTTGCAGAGAGAAAAATTAGAAAGAAAAATGTCGCTCTCCTCGCGGGAGCGTGGATTGAAATTAGTGATGAAAGCTGGGTTCTAAACAGTGCGACAGAGTCGCTCTCCTCGCGGGAGCGTGGATTGAAATGTATCAGTGCGGAAGAGAAGCAGGGAGAAAGGAGGTCGCTCTCCTCGCGGGAGCGTGGATTGAAATACTTCGGGTACGGGCGACAAGCTGTGCAGCATTGGTCGCTCTCCTCGCGGGAGCGTGGATTGAAATAAGGAAGTGGGGCGCAACGATCGAAAGCGACAAGAAGTCGCTCTCCTCGCGGGAGCGTGGATTGAAATAATTGCTTTTGCTACAGATTCTGAAACCGTAATTGGTCGCTCTCCTCGCGGGAGCGTGGATTGAAATAAAACAGTTGATTTACCGTTGCTTCCACCACCGTACGTCGCTCTCCTCGCGGGAGCGTGGATTGAAATCTCTCCTTCTCCACCGTCAAAAAATTCTGTTAAGTCGCTCTCCTCGCGGGAGCGTGGATTGAAATAACAACCTTGTAGCATTTATTATTTAAATATGTGTCGCTCCCCTCGCGGGAGCGTGGATTGAAGTTCATTAGAAACATTTGGGAATATCGTCGAGTCGGGGGATATAATCCTGGACTGGTCATACAACCACCACGAGACTCTGCCAGTACTTCCGAGGGCTCATATTTCCAAGTGATAGTTTAATTCTCTTTGTGTTATACCATATCAGATATTCATTCAGCATGTCAATGAATTCTGAGAGCGAAATGCCTGCCCAATCGTGATAGTAAAACATCTCATTTTTTTAGCGGCCAAATAGTCCTTCACAGGCAGCATTATCTGGAGAACAGCCCTTCTTAGACATGGAACGCTCCAAATCTGTTTTTTCCATACGTTCAATCCAGCTTGACCAGCGATAATGGCAGCCTCTGTTACTGTGGATGAGTGGTCGTTCTTCTGCTGAGAGCCTGGATATTGCTTGATCCAGCATAGTATTAACCAGCACGGAATCAGGTCTTGTGCTGATTTTCCAGCGTATTTTTTCCGACTGTTATTGTTCACTATAAGGTTCTCCTCCTGCATGATCCTTCGGATTACTTTCTCTGAAACTATGATACCTTTACGTTTCAGAAGGACATAAATCCGACGATATCCGTAACATTGTTTATTTTCATGAAACAGTATCCTTATCTTGGAGCGAAGTGTCTCGTATTTATCTGTTTTTCATATAGCCGCTTTTTGATAATAATAGCTACTCTTTGAAAATGCAAGTCGTTCCAATAAAATCGGCAGTGAATACTTATTTTTCAAGGCATCGATAATCACTGTCTTCTCCTTGTTTTTGAGAGTTGTCTGGTCGATGCCAGGGTCTTTTTTTAAGACATTAATTGTCTCCTTTAAGATGTCGATTTCCATCTGCATATTCTTAATCTATGCTTGTAACTGTGCTAAATCAGGTGTCGACGCAGATCTCCCTTCTGCTAAGATCCCCAGCTTTATATTTTTATTGTTCATTAACGCAGCATTTCCTCCCAGAAGATATTTTTTTCTCCAGCTGTAAATACTTGTCCTGGTATAACTAATACCTTCTGATACTGATTTTATACTTTTGCCCTGTTCAAAGCAACGATGAATTGCGTCCGTTTTCACTTCAATCAGGGGATTATGTGGATGTTCTAACGAATTAATAAGCTTGAAAGGTTTATGTTCGGGTTTAGATACACCATCGTTAGCTATCCAAGTGTAAAAAGCCCTTTTAGTGGGATATCCGAGGATTCGTACTGTTGTTGTCACCGAGCCACACTGATGGTATATCTTCAATGTGGCAGCAATCTTTTCTTTGGAATACAAATTCATTCAGCTCCTTTCGGAGGCCTTGAGGAGTCCAGGATTATATCTGCATCCTCCTTCCATATCGTCTATGTTATGATAAAATCTGCTGCCTTTTATATCAAATATTATTGAAGGAATTTATTTATTTCCGTAAGATGGAGTAACTTCATCCAGAGGAGATCCTATAGGGAGACTTCTCCTCTAGTTCTTTTTCCAATTCTTCTTTTCTATCAATTAATAATTTCTCCTGTTTTCTACTTTTTTGGACATGGTATTACTTTTTTTCAGAATTTCGGAAATGATATGGCATCCTAAATCCAGCACCACTTGTTTGATTTAAATTACATATTCTTTAAAACGGGAAGGGCTTGCATAAAATTTTTTCACTTTTTTTAATTAAAAGATTCTATTTTCTGTAAAGTATTGTATACTATGCTTCATAAAGCAATATCAAGTAAGAGAGGAGGTATTTTATGAAACGATTGCGCTCATGTATAGGATTGCTCTGTGTGATTTTAATTATGATGTTACTTTTGGTAGTTCCTGTATCGGCGAACTCCGCACAGTCTCAGTGGACAGGTACTACTTCTACTGGTGCGATTGTAACGGACGGGAATTGTCCAATTGTTGTAGAAAACGAGCTGTTAACTTTTGATATTAAAGAATTTCCATTGCAGTATTATAGCGAAGTGGATGACTTTCTGGATTATTCGGGCAAGGTGATGGCTGAATACAGTTTTTATAATCCAGCGGATTATACCGTAGATGCTACGCTTGTTTTTCCATTTGGCAATGTTCCCGATTATGGGTATATATATGATCGTGAGACTGGTGAGTATATTTGGAATGCAGATATGGATAACTATGAAGTAACAGTCAATGGAGAACCTGTTTTCAAAGAAATTCGTCACACCCTTGTATCATTAGACTCTAAGTTTGAATTAGAAAAAGATATGGCAAAATTACAGGAGGGTTATATGGAAGATCCTTTCTATACTCCTGAGCTTCCTGTGATAAAATATACGTTTTTAGCAAGTGATGTAGATGTTGAAACCTATGATGCTGCTACAGCTGCATTTATCCTTTCTGCGGATTCTATAGAAACAAAGGTATTATGGAAAATCAATCGGGTGGTTCTGACGTAGAGAATGGAGTTCGTCTTGATACTTGGGTTGATTTAGATGAACCGTTTTCTGTTTATATTATAGGAAAATCTTTGAAACAATTACCTGAATGGAAGTTTTATAGTAATGGAGCTTGTAGGGATGAAATTAGTGGCAAGATGAATCTCATCAGTACAGAAACGATCACATTCAAGGATTTTGCTCTTTCAAAGTATGATAGAAACTCTGTCGTGTTGGATTATGACTGGTACAATGCTGTTGTTGGTTTACTGAATTATTTTGAATGGTCTTATGGAGCCGTTCACAGTGCCGAAGTTGATCTTGATGTATCACAACGTTTGATGAGGTGGTATCAGTATAACATTACTATGGAGCCAGGTGAAAGAATTGTAAACACTGTAACTGCACCAATTTATCCTTCTTTTGATACTGGTTATGAGCCGCCGATTTTTGAATATACCTATTTGCTGTCCCCAGCTCAGACATGGACAACATTTGGTAACCTCGATATTATAATCAGTACGCCGTATGATATGATCCAAAGTAGCTTGGATGGTTTTGAACGGATCAACTCTGGTTATGAACTTCATTTTACAGGTTTGCCGGAGGAAGAACTAACATTTACTCTTTGTTCTGCGGAAAATCCATCAGCACCTAGCTATGATAAGCCATTAAATGGTGGAATAATCCTTGGTATTACGTTGGTGGCAGTTATTTTTATAATGACTGTGATTATGGTAAAGCGCAAAACAGGATTGAGAGGATGAACAACTGACCATTTTGAGATCAAGTTGTTTTATCCTTCTCTATCTTAAATACATTAATTGTATCGACATCGGGACAACAATACGAATCATTTTTCAGTTCTCCGCCATATCGTAAAATATCAATCATCGGAAAGAGAACATGCATAGCCATTGGACAAAGTTTACCCCGCTCCGTGTCAAAATCAAATGTATCGCCTATTTTATGTCCGCGATGACATGGACAGGTTCCTTTTTGATCCACAAGTGTTATTTTAATCTTCATAAATAAAATCCTTTCGTTTTTGGTAGGCAGAAACCCACTACCTTTCGGTGCTGGGAGGAGCCTTTTGTACTTCTCAATTCACCTGCTTTATGTTATAATTCATACATAGAGAAAACCGTTTGGAACGTATCGTTCTAAAGTCGCTCTTTGTTCTTTGAAAAGTTAAGATATGAGGTTTTTACATCGAATCGTACGTAATGTAAAATCTTAAACGTAAAAAACTTCTGCAAAGCATGGGAATTAAGTACCGTTTGCAATTGCCGTAGAGTAAACTCTGCGGTAAAGGGTGCTGTCAATCACCCTATGATGTAATGCCACTTTCGATAGCAATATTTATTGCAAAAGGTCGAAGGCGTAAGCCGCACTGGGCAGTTACAAGGCCATGATCTTTCAGTCGTGGGTAGTTGACAATTTACCCTCGCTTATGTATTTTTCTATATCTACACCAGAAAATTTTTCTTTTTTGTTTAAATTATCTTGAATGATGTCTTTCACGATCTGCATGGCATGGTAGGTGGAATCGAAAAGAGATTCACCATTTAACACGTCACTAATCAGAGACGCTGAGAAAATATCACCAGTGCCTGGAAACCGAACGTCAATTTGTTCAAAATCAATTTTGAAAGTTTCATTTTTCGTATGGTCGTATCCAATAACACAAGTTTGTCCATCCACGAATGAGCTTGTAATGATAATAGACTTCGCACCAAGTGCTCTGCAACGGTTTAACAGATCTTCTGCTTGTTCTGTTGTTATTGTGGCAGACTCATAGAAGTGATTGGTGAGGAAACAAGCTTCTGTAAAGTTCGGAATAAGAATATCAGCGTAAGAACTGAGTCGACGCATAATAGCAACATTGTTTTCTGTCATACCATTATAGAGTTTCCCTTCATCACCCATAATTGGATCTACAACAACAATTAAATTGTCTCTATCTTGATTATCTATCAGTTTCTCGATGATATCAATTTGTTTTGGATTAACCAAAAATCCAGTAGAGATACAATCAAAACGGAAACCAAGCTCATGCCAAATATCTACTGTCTTTTCCATGTAGTTGGTAGTATCTAAAATATCAAATTTGCCAAAATCGAGCGTGTTGGATACTAATGCTGTTGGCAAGGATGCGGTGTTAATGCCCTTAGCTGACAGAATTGGTATCATAGCTGATAATGCAATTTTGCCTACGCCAGGCATGTCGTTTATACAACATATTTTTTTCATTTGAATACCTCTTTTATAGAATTACAAACGATATCTCATCTGTAAAATTTGATTTTAAAAATAATTATACCATATATTTCTGGATTTGCTATAACAATTTATAAAGCAGAATAACGAAAAGGAGACACGGCTGTCTCTCCATATGGCTTATTTGTAAATAAGGACTGGAGAATAAGAGGATTTTGGAAAATAAAAAATAAGAAAGTATCTTTTTTATAGTATAATGTAATCACTGCAAAACAAATCAGAATAAAGTTACATTATTTTAAGTTTGAGTAAGTGTAAGAAGGAGAACGATATGTATATAAAACAAGACAAGCTTGTTATCAGGGATGCTTTGGATGCAGATAGTAATTTATTGGCGCAGTGGTGGAATAATGGAAGAGTGATGGAACATGCTGGATTTCCAAATGGTCTTGGGATAACGGTTGAGCAGGTGAGTGTTCAGTTACAATCAAATGAGAAGGAAAGACGATTGATTATGGAGGAAAATGGAATCCCAATTGGTGAAATGTGTTATCGTAATAAGGGGGGAAATATTGCGGAAATTGGCATTAAAATTTGTGATTTTTCCAGACAAAATCGAGGACTAGGTAAAATTTTTCTTAGTATGTTGCTGAAAGAATTATTTACGATGGGGTATGTCAAGATTGTGCTTGATACAGATATAAAAAATAAACGGGCACAGCATGTATATGAGCAATTGGGCTTCAAGAGAATTAGAGTAAATCATAATGTTTGGATCGATCAATTGGGCGTTAAGCGATCGTCGGTGGATTATGAATTGAAACAGGATAATTTCATAAGTTATTTGAGCAATCAAAGAAAGTAGAATGTAAGTGATCTGCATCCGTGGGAAACGTTAATGAAGCGTATTGTTTGGCTTCAGTTAGGTCATATAGAAAATAAAAAGATTTTAGATTTTGGCAGTGGACTGGGAATAACTGCAAATTATTTTGCGGCTGATAATGAGGTGATTGCCATTGAGCCGTCTGAGGATAGTATAAATCAGAGATGGAGGAATCATGAGTATCAGCAACTGGTTGGAAGTACAGAAAAGTTGAGACAATTTGAAGACGAGTCGTTTGATATAATCATTTGCCATAATGTGTTAGAGTATGTTTTGGATAAAGAGGAAATTGTAAAAGAGTTTGCAAGGATATTAAAGTCAAAGGGAAAAATTTCGATTGTAAAACATAATCGTCCAGGTCGAGTTATGCAGATGGTTGTGTTATTAAATGATTTTGAGAGTGCATATAGTTTGTTAGATGGAAATGATGGTACAACATCAAAGTATGGGGCGATTCGCTATTATGAAGATACAGATATTGAAAAGTGGTGTAATGAGCCGAAAATTATTCAAACACTTGGAATACGAACGTTCTGGGATATGCAGCAGAATCAGGAAATTCATAAGAATGCAGCCTGGCAAGATAAAATGGTTGAAATGGAAATGAAGGTATCGAATATAGATGAATATAAGAACATTGCATTTTTTCACCATTTGATTGTTGAGAAAATAGATTGCACAGGGATACAGTAACAGACTATGTAAAAAGGTTAAAGTAAAGATTTCTTTTCTATTTTTAATGTAGAGATAATAAAAATTATTCAATTAGTTCTGTATCTACAACTGCAAAATAAGGATATATTATTCTGTTCTGTCTGTAAGACTATAATAGTAGAGTAGATCTGTTTGCTGTTAGATCAGAATTTTTCAAAGATAGGAAGCAGAGCATTTTGAGATATTTTAGGGAATGCAAAAGTTTGTCCGTGGGAAGTGAAAAATGCTTAGATAAATTAAATATTTTTGTAAAAAGAGTATGGTTTTACTTGCGGATTACGGACGGATATGTCGTGAATTCATAAAGATTGCCCGTAGAATAGGATATAGAATGAAGAAATATTTACATTCATTTGGTATGAAAGTATTGACAGGGTCAGCCAAATCCGTTACAATATAAACATACCGTGTGAATGTAAATAGGAGGTTACTATGGCGAGAAATAAATATCCAGAAATAACAGTGGATAAAATACTCGATGTATCCGAGCGGCTATTTCTGGAAAAAGGTTACGATAATACTACAATTCAAGATATCGTCAATGAATTGGGCGGTCTAACCAAAGGAGCAATTTATCATCACTTTAAGTCCAAAGAAGAAATCATGGAAGCTTTGGGAGACCGAATGTTTTTTAACAATAATCCCTTTGAAGTAGTAAAAAAACGTACTGATTTAAATGGACTTCAAAAAATGAAGTTGGTAATTATGTTAAATCAATCGGATAAAGCACATGTAGAATTAACAAGACAAGCAGTTCCGCTTTTAAAAAACCCGCATGTTTTTACAAGAATGATTGAAACGAATCGTCGTATGTTATGTCCGTATTGGCTAGAACTGATTGAAGAAGGACAAAGAGATGGTTCCATTCAAACAGAATATGCGAAAGAGCTATCAGAATTACTTGTTTTATTGGATATTTGGATGATACCATCTGTTTTTCCAGGCGGGGTTGAAGAAATACAGCGCAGGTATCAGTGCATCTCTGAAATATTAGGAAAAATTGGCTTGCCGCTGTATGATGATAAAATAGCGGATCTAATAAAATCTTTGCCGTATTATTCCGAAGAAAATAAGTAAAATTGCCTAAGCTTAGGCAATTTTATAATAATTATTTACATTCATTCGTTTGGTATTAAAAATAGAAAAACATATATAGAACGGCAACCATATATAAAAATGTAATGGAGGTGGAAGTATGTCAAAATTAGAAATTGCTATTTGGGTATCCAATCTAAAGAAATGTTATCAAAACAAAGATGTTTTGAAAGATGTTAGTTTTTCTGTGCCTGCTGGAACTATTTATGCTTTATTAGGTTCGAATGGTGCAGGGAAAACAACGACCATTCGTATATTGACTACGCAGATGAAAGCGGATAGTGGAGAAATGAAGATTGAGGGATATAATGTGTCAAAACAGCCTCAGAAAGTACATGAGGTGATTCGCTTAACAGGACAATTTTCGGCAGTAGACGAAGTTTTAACAGGAAAAGAAAATCTTATAATAATGGGGAGATTGTGTCATTTACCCAATCCAGAAAAGAGAGCGGATGAATTGTTAGATTATTTTGAACTATCTGTTTCAGCAAATCAAATAGTTTCGACCTATTCAGGTGGAATGAAACGAAAATTGGATATCGCCATGAGTCTGGTAGGAAATCCGAAAGTAATATTTTTAGATGAGCCAACAACGGGGTTAGATCCACAAAGTCGTCATAGTATGTGGAAGATTATCAAGGAGTTAAACCGAGCTGGTGTAACGATTTTTTTGACGACACAATATTTGGAAGAAGCAGAACAATTAGCAGATAAGATTGCCATATTGGACAAGGGTGTAATTATTGCAGAAGGAACACCTGAAGAGTTAAAGTCATATCTTCCGCAAGGTGTCATTCAATTTTTATTTGAAGATAGAGAAACACTTGAAAAAGCGAAATCACTTATGGGAGATTATAAAACTTCTTCCATACCAAAGGAATATAAATTAACGGTTGTTACAGATGGGAAAGCCGATACGCTGGCACAGATATTCAGCAGATTTTATCAAAACAAAGTAAGTATTCATACCTTTTCACAACTTACACCTAATTTAGAAGATGCGTTTTTAACAATGATTGCAGAAAGAGAGGAAGAAAATCAATGGAGATCAAGTTAAAAAGATATAACGATACCGTTACAATGGTAAAACGTTGCTTCATGCTTTCAAAAAGGAATCCAGATACATTGTTAACAAGTATTATGCTTCCAGCTTTAATGATGTTACTGTTTGTTTCTCTCTTTGGAAATCTTGTCCATGTGGGTGACACTTCATATGTAAACTATATTGTTCCTGGTGTTTTACTGCAATGTGTTGGACAATGTTCTTCTACAACGGCAATTATGATGAATAAAGATGTAACAAGTGGAATTATGAATCGATTTTGTACTTTGCCCATTAAAAACTTATCCATTTTAAATGGACATATATTGGAAGCCCTTGTAAGAAACTTGCTAACTTCTGTGATCGTTTTGCTTGTTGCAGTTCTTTTGGGGTTTCGTCCCTCTATAAACTTAATGGATTGGGGGATTGTACTTATATTGCTTGCAGGCATTATTTTGGCTTTGTCATGGTTGTCTATTGCTGTAGGGATTACGGTGAATAGTGCGGAAGGAGCAAGTGCGTTATCTGCATTAGCAATTATTTTGCCTTATTTAAGCTCTGGATTTGTACCAACAGAAACTTTGCCAAAAGTAATGCGTGTATTTGCAGATTATCAGCCCATGACACCGATTATTGATACTATGAGAAATGCATTATTAGGGAATCCTTTGGAAATAGATGTATGTATCATTGCGTTGCTTTGGTGTGTTGGATTAGTTGTTGTATTCTATTTTCTGTCATTGGTATTATTTAAAAATAGAATGAATAAGTAAGCGATGTTTTTTGTTAAAACCAGTCAATCTGTAGATTGACTGGTGTCTCTTCTTATCGTGGTATGAAAAAAACTCAGTGATGATTCTTTTTGTTTAGACAAATATTAAAATTAATTTTTTCTAGTTTGCTAATCCAATCGTATTTAGCCATTCTGTTAAATCTGTGCTGGCATTTTCTGGTTCTGTCCGTAAACCTTCTGTAATTACAGCGGATGGTTCTAGTTCTTCAATCGTTTGTACCGCTCTGGAAATGCCACTGCCTCCACTGGTGCAGAAAGGTGCGATGGTCTTGCCAGACAGATCATAGGTATCAAAAAAGGTATTAAGGATTTTTGGCATAGTTCCCCACCAAATAGGAAAACCTACATAGATTACATCATAATCCTCAATGTTTTCAATATTGCCAGAAATCGCAGGACGTGCAGTTTCGTCATTCTGTTCGAGGTTTGCACGGCAAGAGTCATTGTTGTAGTCTAAATCCTCTTCTGTATATGGCTGTTCTGGTACAATTTCATAAAGTTCCACATTTTGCATCTGGGATAGAGTTTGGGCTACGGTACGTGTATTGCCAGTAGCGGAAAAATAAACGACCAATGCATTTCCTGTAGCTTCTTCTAATTCCGAAACATTGATTTCACTGGAAGAATCTGACTCTTGTGCTTCTACAGAAGGAGCGGGAGTTTGCTCAGAAGATGAATTGGAAGATTCTTCATTGGAAGAACCATTGCCACAGGCGGTTAGAGATAGAAGTAAGATGCAGGTTATAAAAACCGAAATTATTTTTTTCATACAATCAGTCCTTTCTTTTGTTACAAATCTCATATCTTATTCTTCATAAACAGAGACGGTTATGGTTCCAGTCAGATTTTCGATATCATTTTCACCAGAAACAACCTGACCCAATTCATATAGACTGCTGTTTTGGCTGAAATGGTCATAGAACATTACTACATCGCCCCATGGTGAATAATAGCATAGGCTGCCGTTATATCCTTCTGCGGTTGGGGTGTTAGAAGTATCTAATTCGTTTGGGGGATAAAAGATTTTCTCGTTTGTACTGAAATCTTCCACACTTAGAGCCAATGGCAGCTGAGAATATAGGTCTTTTGCAGCCTGGCTGTTATTTAATTCATAGATAATCTCGTAATCGGATGATTTTATAGAGATCTTCATTATTTCCTCTCCTATGTTATTAGATGTTATATTTTCAGGTGTTGTATCAACTATAAGTTCAGTAGTTGTGGTATTTTCGGATGCATTCTGTGTTGTTATGTTGTTACTTTCCGATTCGATAGAAGAAGAGCCTGCACATCCTGCTAACGTAAGGAATATAGTAATTCCTATTATACAAATGATGATTTTTTTCATGATAGTTCTCCCTTCTTATTATTCTCTATAGAACAAATCAAAAAATCTATGGTATCAACACTTCTTTGTACTGCATGGAGGTTATCCATCAGTTTTTTCGCTGCCAGTTCAGAAGTCTTAGTAAATCAGCAGTACGGCTTTTTTTGCATATTTTATGTATTGAGCTGCTGTATCTTTTTCAAACCCACAATCTTTGAGACTTCTTTCTAAATATGCATAATCGAATTTCAAATGACGTTCCTCCTTCTTTTTTATTTAATTATAAAAGGAAACAAATCAAATTACAAATAGTTGAGAATAATGGAATATCATCGTTTACAGGAATGATAAAGAAAGATATAATAAGAAGTACGAATAAAAGATAAGGAATATGATAGTATGATTGAAACAAGATTGTTATATTATTTTTTAGCTATTGCACGAGAACAGAATATTACAAAAGCTGCGGAAGCTTTGTTTGTGACACAATCTACTCTGTCAAAACAGATGATGGATTTGGAAAAACAGATTGGAAAACAGCTTTTTATTCGAGGTAAGAGAAAGTTAACATTAACGGAAGAGGGGATTTTTCTTCGTAATCGAGCACAGGAAATTATAGAGTTGATTGAGAATACTGAGACTGCCTTACATACAGATGAAGAAATCTTAAACGGAGATATTTTTATCGGCTGCGGGGAAACAGCGGCGATGGATGTAATTGCTCAATTATTAGAAGAGTTTCACGAACAATATCCAGATGTAAAATTTCACACTTACAGTGGTGATGCAGACGCTGTATTAGAACGAATTGATAAAGGTCTTGTTGATATGGGATTACTGCTCGGTCCCGTTCGTCAGGAAAAATATGATTATCTCAATATCCATCAGAAGGATGTTTATGGTCTTCTTATGCCAAAGGATAGTGAACTGGCTATGCAGGAATCTATCAATATTGATCAATTAAAGAATTTACCTATGATTCTGGCGGATCAAACCTTTTATGGACACCAAGATTTGGATTGGTTTGGAACGGATTATTCTGTTCTAAATGTAGTTGCAACCTATAATCTAATTTATAATGCAACATTTATGGTAGAGCATGGAATTGGTTATGCTCTTTGTTTTGATAGATTAGTGAATATAAAAGGAAGAAATCTAGTATTTCGACCAATTAGTCCAGAATTATCAGTCGATCTATATATTGTTACAAAAAAATATCAAACATTTTCCCCAGCAGCAAAATTGTTTTATGAACGGATAAAAACAGCATCAACAGTATCATAATTGAACACAGAATAGGCAGTTCCCCCGCTGACAAGCAGCAAAGCAGCCTGTGTTCACGAGGAAGTAGCGAAGTAGATTCTGAGTGTCCGCTTACTACGTTTGATAATTGTGCTAGTATATGCAATGTTATGGAAAGGAAGGATAGATTTGAAACAGTTATGTATTTTAAAGCGATATTTACTCCTCTTGATAATTAGCTGCCGCACACTCGTGACTTTAGTCGTGAGTTAGGCGGCTTTTCTTGTATTTACTCGTAACATATGGTATCATTAAAATAAGAATAAAACAGTATATTTTTCAATACCTAAAGATGTTACGCATTATCTGTTAGACACGCTTAAATCCTTAGATATGGACATTATTGCAATGGAAATAATGCCTGACCATATCCATCTGCTTGTAAATTGCAAACCACAATTATGATTATTAGACGCAATTAAAATTTGAAAAGGAAATACTGCACGCTGGCTGTTTTTCAATCACCCTAAGAGAAAGAAACAACTCTGGGGTGGTCATTTGTGGAATCCATCGTATTTTGTGGCTATTGCAGGACACTGGAACAGGTAAAACATTACATCGACAATCAAAAGACAAAAGAACCGAAAGGAGGGGGTCTGCGACGTGAAGATATTTTCTACCTATTCAGTTAAAATTAAACATTACAATCATATTTTTAAGGATACTGTATCTGTATATCGTGATGCCGTAGACTTCTTTATAGATGTTTGTCTTAATGAGTGGACTGTTATATTTACCATAAAAGGCAATCTTTTACAACAACAGCATATAGAGCATCTCTGCCACAAAACAGCAGATAATAAAAATCCGAAATACCATAACTTCGATAAAGAATTTTATAAATTTCCAAGCTATTTGAGGCGTGGAGCAATCAATGAAGCGATCGGTAAGGTATCATCCTATAAGAGCAATCTTGTCAACTGGGAAACAAAGCCGAATGGCAAACAGCCGTCACCACCAAAAGCAGGATATGTTTATCCATGTATGTATAAGACTGTCATGTATAAACAGACCGATACATATGAGGCAAAGATTAAGGTTTTTGTCCGTAATACATGGGACTGGATAACCGTAAAGCTTCGTAAATCGGATATCGATTATATTGACAGAAGGTGTGCGTCACGCAAGAAGTGTGCGCCTACACTTCAAAAGCGGGGCAAGGAATGGTTTTTGGATTTTCCATTTGAGGAAAAGACGACTCTTAATGATACAAATATATATGAGCAGACGATTGTTGCCGTGGACTTAGGTGTTCATACTGCTGCTACGATTAGTGTAATGCGTAGTGATGGCACTATTCTCGGAAGACATTTTTGTAAACTTCCCAAAGAAACAGACCATCTGATGCATGGCATAAACCGTATAAAAAAGGCTCAGCAACATGGTAATCACAAAACGCCAAGACTTTGGGCGAAAGCGAAAGGTATTAACCATGACATTGCTGTAAAAACTGCAAGTTATATCATAGAGATGGCAGTTCTTTATAACGCTGATGTGATTGTTTTTGAACACTTGGACAAGAATGGAAAAGTTCGTGGTTCTAAAAAGCAAAAGCTTAAAATGTGGCGCAGTCAGGAAGTACAGTCTATCGTCAAAAATAAGGCTCACAGACTTGGTATGAGAATAAGCCATATCTGTGCATGGGGAACAAGCAAACTTGCCTATGACGGGAGCGGTAGTGTGCTTCGTGGTGGGGATGGTGGCTTTCACACATATGAACGATGTAAATTTCAAAACGGCAAAGTTTATAACTGCGATTTATCCGCATCCTATAACATAGGAGCAAGATATTTCGTCAGAGAAATTTTAAAATCCTTGGATGCGAGTTCAAGGTTGCCGATTGAGGCGAATGTTCCTCAATGCAGTAAGAGAAGCACCTGCACATTCTCTACGTTAATTAGTTTAAATGCGGCTCTTATGTTTGCATAGGCAATAAGAATACTGAGTTTAAACCGTATAGTAGAAATGTAGTCCGCTCGCTTAAAGCGAGCAGATGCCGTAGGGCATCTGTAGGAAGCACGCGACTTTAGTCGTGTGAGGCTTCACACCATTACTCGAATTTATTAAAGCTGGAGATAAATAGTCAAGTACGAATTCCAAAAGATTGGGAATGCTATAATTCTTAAAAACTAAAACAAAAAGAACTTCCAGTGGAGTTTCTTTTTGCATATCATAATAAAAAAATGCTCACCTGACGTTTAAATAAAGTGCAGGTGGGCATTTTGACAAATTGTATCGTTGAATTACCTTAATATTTTTTTCAGTTCATCTAACAAAAGTTGTGCTACAGGTGTAAATACTTGATGTTTTTTCCAGATTACATACATTTTTGTATGAAGTTCGGGTGTGATGGGGCGAAAACAAAGTGTACTATCAGGAGTGATTTCAATTAATTTGTCGAAGGTAAGCTCAACTCCAAGTCCTTCTCTTACAAACACAGCTCCGTTATTAGCAAGGTTAAAGGTAGCCATAATCTGAAGCTGATCCACTTTCTCACCACACCAGCGAGGTAAATCCATCTTTGCGGACTGTTCGGAACAAAAGATTGGATAAGGAATTAGATCTTCTAGCTGGATTGCTGACTTTTGGGCTAACGGACAGTCTTTCCGCATAATAACGCCCCAAGTGTCACTTCCTGGGACTTCTAAATAATTGTATTTGGACAGATCTGGAGGTTGTACGATAAATGCCATATCAAATAGTCCACGGTCGAGGCGTTCTGCTACGATTGCGGTATCACCGCTGGTAATGTGATAATGAATACCTGGATAACGCTCATTTAACTGTCGTACAGCTTCTGCAAGATATTTAATTAGATAAGATTCCGCACAGCCGATATAAATATCTCCTCCTGTAATATCGTCCATAGTCCGAAATTCATTTGTAATTTTATCTGCCATAGACAGCAAATCTTCCGCTCTTTTACGCAGCAGCATTCCCTCATCTGTCAAGTGGATGCTATAACTGCTGCGAGTAAATAATTTTTTTCCAAGTTCTTCTTCTAATTCTTTCATCTGGCGGGATAAGGAAGGCTGAGAAACATGAAGTCGTGCTGCTGCTCGTGTCATATTTTCTTCTCTTGCAATTTCCAGAAAATAACGTAATACTCGAATTTCCATCTGATTTCCTCCCATTCTAATAATTCTATTCACTATAAGTTAGTATATCAGATTATGTTATTTGATACAAGAATAACTGGAAATAAAAAATGGGTATTAGATAATTTCTTATAATAATATTATAATGAAATTATCGGAGGTGAGGATATGGCAGAAGCGTCAGATAAAAAGGGCATTTTGCTTCAAAATCTACAGGATGCAGGATTTGATATTCAGACAATCCATCAATGTATTTCTTTGGTAGATAAAAAGCAAGAAGCACAATTACTCCGTTTGTTGGCACATCAAAAGCGTATGCTACTGGATGTAGTTCACAAAAACCAAGAACGAATTGATTGTCTGGATTTTCTGGTATATCAGATCAAACATGGAAATATTATTTGAACGCAGAACGACCAGTCCCCCGCTTAGTGCTCCACGCACTTGAAGCGGAGGATGAGATGCCCGTGTCAGTGGGGGATTCGGAAAGTCCACACTGACAAGCTGCAAAGCAGCCTGCGTTCACGAGGAAGTAGCGAAGTGGATTCCGAGTGTTCGCTTTACCACTTTACTAAAAATTAGGAGGTCTTTTTTATGAAATCAGCTTATGAAGGATATACGTTTCCGCTTAGTCAAAATGTAAATAGAACATCAGTTTGGTTTAGAAACCGTTATGGGATTGAATTGGCAGGTGATCTTTACACACCTAAAAATGCACAGGGAAAACTTGCGGCAATCGCAGTTTGTGGTCCTTTTGGTGCAGTAAAAGAGCAGGCATCTGGGCTTTATGCGGACGAAATGGCATCCAGAGGGTTTGTAGCCCTGGCTTTTGATCCATCTTTTATCGGTGAAAGTGGTGGGGAAGTTCGAAATGTTGCTTCTCCAGATATTAATACAGAGGATTTCTCAGCGGCAGTAGATTTTCTTTCTAATTTAGAATATATAGATCCTGAAAAAATTGGAATCATTGGAATTTGTGGTTTTGGGGGGATGGGTTTGAATGCGGCAGCGATGGACACTCGTATTAAGGCTACGGTTACCTCTACAATGTATGATATGAGCCGTGTAAACGCAAATGGCTATTTTGATGCTATGGATGCAGATGCTCGATATGAATTGAAGAAGACATTAAATGCTCAGCGTACAAAAGATTATAAAAATGGTACCTTTGCCAGAGCAGGTGGTGTGGTAGATCCTCTTCCTGAAGACGCACCATTTTTTGTAAAAGATTATTATGATTACTACAAAACAGAAAGAGGATATAGTGAACGTTCCTTAAACTCAAACGAAGGTTGGAATACTACTTCGGCATTGTCTTTTATTAATATGCCAATTTTAAGCTACAGTGATGAAATTCGCAGTGCAGTTCTTATGATTCATGGAGAAAAGGCACATTCTTGTTATTTTAGCAAAGATGCATTCAAGAAATTAAAAGGAGAGAATAAGGAGCTTTTGATTCTCCCAGATACGGTTCATACTGATCTGTATGATCGAAAAGATAAGATTCCATTTGATAAGATAGAGAACTTCTTTAAAAACAATTTAAAATAAAGAAAACGCTGAGAGGAGACGATTCGGAATATAATTTAAGATAGAATGTCTTAAATGGTGAATCAAAAGAACTATCTATTTATCTGTATAAATATAAAATAAAACAACCATTGCCCTGTTTTCAAAAAACATTCAGGATTTAATGGTTGTTTTTTCCTTATCGTGATACGCAAAAGAAAGCCTTTGTGGAGGTTTCTTTTGTTTACTTTTAATTTAAAAGATAGATTGCAAAATTTAAATAACCTGCAAAAGTAACCCATAGCAAATATGGGAGCATAAGATATTTGGCGGGTTTGGAAATTGAATCGAATTGAATGATCGTTGCCAGAATCAATAACCATAAAAGAACAAGCCAGATAAATGCAAATAAGTATTGTTCCAGGTTAAAAAAGAGGATCGGCCATATAAAATTAAAAGCAAGCTGAACCCCATATACAGTCAGAGCAGTACGATTTGGCTTTTGGGATGTAAGTACCAGATAGGATGCTATTCCCATAAGAATGTATAAAAGTGTCCAAACGACTGGGAATAACCATCCTGGAGGAGACAGCGGAGGTTTTTGGATTGTCTGGAAGGTTTCCATACTGTTCTGAGTTAAAAATGCAGAAATGCCGCCAACTGCAAGTGGTATGGCAAGGCAGATAATTAATTTTTTCCATTGTATTTTCAAAAAAATCACTCCTTGCTATTTTTATTCTTCATATTCTTGAGCATCTGCTTTTGTGCAATGTATGGTTCCTTTTGGGTGGTTTGGTGGTGCATAAATAGAAGATAGTTTTAATGGGTTTCGTCCTATATTAATAATATTATGCCAAGTTCCTGCAGGTATAAAAACAGCATCTCCGTTACATAAAGTTTGTTGGAAATCTAGTTGACACTCACATCTTCCCATTTTTATCATTGCTTTTCCCTGTTCCACTCTGATTAGTTGATCTGTGTTTGGGTGTATTTCCAAGCCAATATCTTCGCATGGTGAAATACACATAAGAGTCATCTGTAAGTAACATCCCGTCCAAATGGCAGTACGAAAGTTATGATTTTGTGTTGCTATCTGCTCAATATTCGTAGCATATGGATTAGAACCATGATCAGTTTGATCTGTACAATAACAGTAATTCATAAAAATACTCCATTTTAATTTTTCTATAACATGATATGTATTATGGAGGATTTTATGCAAGTCTTGATGTTTTTCGTATTATATTAGCCTTTGTGTTATTATATATTTTGTTCGATAAAGTGAATGGCTGAGTGATTCCAATACTTTTTGTATATTTGACAGTTTTTATTATTAAGATTGAGTTGATACATTCGGAATGTAACTAGGATATTTTTAGGCTGCCACTGTTCTTGGTAAGAATATTGATAATTCATACCTAATTGTTTCATTACGCCACCACTGCGGGGATTATTAATATCATGTGTGGCTGTAATATAAGGAATTCCATCTTTTTTTAACTGTTCGATAACAGCCTTGCCAGTTTCAGTTACAATTCCTTTGTGCCAAAATTCTTTGCGTAGTCCATAACCTAAGTCATAGCTATCATCCATACTTACGTGAACATATCCAATTGGAGTATTATCGCTTTTTAAGCAAATCGCATATTGATAGCTGTGAGGTTGCTTATAAGCTTTGACATATTTTTGCTCAAAAAAAGTTTTTGCTTCTGCTATTGATTTTAGTGGAAACCATCGTAGATACGTATTTACATCTTTATTACTGTAGATTGTAAATAAAGCTTCTAAGTCATCTTTTGTAAATTTTCTTAAAATAAGCCTTTCTGTTTGAAGAGTAGGGGTGTTTTCAATTCTCCTCATTATATATAAATCCTTTCGCTTTTTCAAAATTATAACATACGGTAGAGAGAAGGGCTATGATAAAATATTGACGGGAAATATAAATGTAAATATAATAATTGTAGGTGATACTGCTGGGTGAAATCTTTCTATGATAGGTTGAAAAAATTGATTGTAATACGTAAAATTGACGGATATGGAGGGTAGCACTCATCAGGATGATATGGAAGAAAGATAATTAGGAGGGAAGACTATGTTAAATCAAACAGATTTGTATTATTTTAGTCCTACAGGAGGCACGAAAAAGGTAGGATATGAATTTGCACAGGCGGTTTCGGAAAAGGTAAATTTGATTGACCTTGCAGGAGATTGCAACAGTAGTATGGAGAGTGATCTTACGATTATAGCAGTACCTGTATTTGGAGGACGTATTCCAGCAATTAATTCAGAAAAAATAAGATTACTGCAAGGAATGGGAAAAAAAGCAGTTACATTAGTGGTCTATGGAAATAGAGCTTATGAAGATGCATTGTTGGAATTAAATGATAGTGTGAAAGAAAGTGGATTTGAAATTGTAGCTTCTGGAGCATTTATTGCACAACATTCCATTGTGCCAGAAGTAGGAAGGGGAAGACCCGATGCAAAAGATAAGGAAGAAATAAGAGCATTTGCACAGAAAGTAATAGAACGAATGGAATCGGGCGTTAAGAAAGCAATTATAGTACCAGGAAATTTTCCATATAAAGCAGAAATGAATCAATCAGCAACTCCGATTTCATTGCCATCGTGCAGTTTATGCGAAAAATGTGCCATTGTTTGTCCAGTTAATGCAATACATATACAAGAAACAGTTGTTACAGATCCAGAGAAATGTATGCTATGTATGGCATGTACTTCTGTATGTCCAGAACATGCTAGAGTTCTTCCTGATGCTTTGAGAGAGGGAACGGAAAAAATGCTGAGTGCTTTTAAAACGGTGCGCAGGGAAAATGAAACGTTTTTATAAAAAGGTGTGAGTGGAGTAGGTTGACTTAGGAAATAAAAGATAAGGCATTCTCTTTTGTGTAATAATAGATTTTATGAAAAATATGTAAGAGAGAATGCCTTAAGATTTTATTTTTTAGTATTGTGTGAGAATGCTTGGTTACTGCAATATTGCAGTACCGATTCCATTTGAGGGGAGACCCATTTATCACGATGATATAAAAGTTGTTTCCAGACTTCGATTTCAAAATCTGCTACGTTTAAATAAAACAGTTTACCAGATTTCACTTTTTTAGCGGTGACGTAATCTGGTAAAAATGAAATTCCCATGCCTTGTTCGATAAGGGAGCAAATTAGGCTAGTACTTCCGATTTCTAAGAACGGTTTTACTTCTAAAGACATTTCTGCCAGTTTTTCATCCATTAATCTGCGATAACTCATGCCTTTTTCTGTCAAAATAAAGGGCTGTTGAACTAATTCATCAACCGAAATAGTGTTAATTTGATGTAAAGGAGAATGGATTCCTGCGACAAAATGCATCTGGATTTTTTCTTCCTTGACAATAATATATTTTGTATCATAAATATGATTATCTAATGTTAAGATGGCGTCTACTTGATTGTAATTAATTAATCGGAACATTTCTTCTGTTCCAGCTGTAATAATTTTTAAAGTAATTCCAGGATACTGTTTCCGAAATACAGAAAAATCTTCTTTTAATAACGAATTACAGAGTGAATCTGCCATAGCAAGCTGCACATCTCCTGCAATTGTTTGTTTTTCCTGTATTGTATTTTTTAATTCCTGGGTCATTCGATCCATCTGATGAGCATATTTTAGTACTTTTCGTCCCTTTTCTGTCAGTACTACGGTATGGTTGATCCGTTCAAATAGTTGAGAATTTAGTTCGGATTCTAACTGCTTAATTTGAAACGATATTGTGGATTGAGAAAAATTAAGTTTTTGAGCTGCTTTTGTAAAGCTGCCCAATTCTGCTACGTGGATAAATGTTTTTAAATTTTTTATGTCCATATTGCTTCTTTCTATCGATTTTTTCGATTTATTTAATCTTAATTATCAATTTTACAAATCGTTATCTATAATATATACTAAACAAGTAAAGAATGCAAACGAAATCGACGTTTCAAGTATACGAAAAGATGAAAGGATAATTGATATGACCATTTTTAATGCAATTTATAACATACTCTGGGGTGATTTAATTACGATCCCATTGCCTGGAGGAAGTTCTCTTGGACTTTCTTTATTGGTACTTATCTTGATTCCATCGGGAATTTATTTTACAATACGTACTCGCTTTTTACCATTTCGGCTTTTCCCAGAAATGCTTCGTGTTACACTTGAAAAAAACAGTGTGGAAAAAGATGCTATTTCAGGTATACAGGCGTTAATTGTATCAACTGCATGTCGAGTAGGAATGGGAAATTTAGTAGGGGTAGTAGCAGCGATCTCCGCTGGTGGTGCAGGAGCCGTTTTTTGGATGTGGGTGATTGCCTTATTAGGATCTGCGACAGCATTTATCGAAGCAACGCTGGCACAGCTTTATAAAGAAAAAGACCCTCTTTATGGAGGGTACCGAGGAGGTCCAGCATACTATATTCATCATCTTTTTATAAAAGATGGAAGTAAACGGAAACATTCGGTTATTGCAGTTTTATTTGCAGTTTCTGGTTTAATCTGTTGGTGTGGAATTAGTCAAGTAATTGGAAATTCTATCTCTTCTTCGTTTGAGAATGCATTCCAAATTTCACCGATTTATACAACTGTTGTGCTTGTGGTGATTGCAGCAATTATTGTATTGCGTAAAAATGCGACAGTAAAGGTATTGGATATTATCGTTCCAATTATGGCAGCTTGCTATTTCTTTATTACTCTATTTATTATTATAAAAAATGCTGGTCAGCTTCCAGCCGTGTTTCAACGAATTTTTATGGAAGCGTTTGGTTTGCGCCAAGTAGTAGCAGGAGGATTTGGAGCAGTTATTATGAATGGTGCAAAGAGAGGATTGTTTTCGAATGAAGCCGGTTCTGGTTCTGCCCCTTGTGCAGCTGCGGCAGCAGATATTAGTCATCCAGCAAAAGAAGGACTCTTACAGGCATTGGGTGTATTTATTGATACAATCTTAATTTGCAGTTGTTCCGCAATGATTATGCTGTTGACACCGACTGGATTGACAAATGGATTGGAAGGAATGGATCTTTTGCAATCTGCGATGCAATATCATTTGGGGGAATTTGGAGTAATATTTATCGCAGTAATTCTCTGGTTATTTAGTTTTTCAACATTTATTGGAATTTTGTTTTATGCTAGATCAAATGTCGCTTATCTTTTTGGAGATAACTGGATTTCTCAGACATTGTATAAAATTCTTGCACTAGTTATGCTCTTTATTGGAGGATTGGCAGCCTACCAATTTGTTTGGGATTTAGGAGATGTGGGAGTTGGATTAATGACAATATTTAATATGATTGCTCTCATTCCACTGGCTCCAAAGGCACTTCATTCTCTAAGAGATTATGAAAAAAATGAAATGAGAAAAAGGAGAAAATAGGAAAAAGCTTCCTCATTACTGGAAAAATCCAGCAATGAGGAGGCTTTTTGCTATACTTTATATTCTTGTAATTCTTCTGGGATTTCGTTATCAGACAAATTTTTTACTACGTCTTCACTGCCAGCGGCAATTGCGGTATCGTAATACCAACACTTATATTTTAATATATTCATTGTATTTTGTAGTGCGTCTATCTGTTTTTTTACTTCTTCTAGGCGGTGATAAAACATTTCTCGCCTTTTTTGCAGAGAGGAATCCCCTTCTTGGCACCAACCGAGGAATTCTTTAATTTCTTTGATTGACATTCCAGCTGTTTTTAAACAGTCAATGATCCGTAGCGTATTAATTTCTTTTTGAGAAAAGACGCGAATCCCTCCATTTGAGCGTTTTATATCAGGAAACATTCCTTCTCGATCATAATAACGTAAAGTGGAAACTGTAATACCAGTGATATGAGCAACTTCTCCAATCGAATAGTACATAGTAAAATCTCCTAATTTTATCTTAAAATTATTTATAAAATGCTTGACTTAAACTTAACTTCAAGTCTTATAATTAGACTATATCCATATAAGGTATTTGTCAATACGTTTTTGAAATTCAATGATAAAAATAAAAAGAATAGAAGTAGTAATTATAGTGAAAACGCAATTGCATATTCTTTGTTTTCAGAATATAATAAGGTTAATGATATGCAATTAGCTTTTGGTTATTAAAAGCATAATAAAGAAAGGAGCATTTAAAAATGATTTACAAGAAATATCAAGATTTAGAGTTATCTGCTCTTGGAATGGGAGCAATGCGTTTGCCTGTAATGGATGGAGATGATGCAAAGATTGATGAGAAGGCAGCAGCAGAGATGATAGCTTATGCAATGGAAAAAGGAATCAATTATTATGATACTGCATGGGGATATCATAATGGGAATTCTGAAATTGTTATGGGAAAAATATTAAATCAATATCCAAGAGAAAGTTATTATCTTGCCACAAAGTTTCCTGGATATGACCTTTCCAATATGGATAAGGTACAAGAAATTTTTGAAAAACAATTAGAAAAATGTAAAGTTACATATTTTGATTTTTATTTATTCCATAACGTTTGCGAAATGAATATTAATGCTTATTTGGACGAGAAATATGGTATTTTTGAGTATTTGATGAAACAGAAAGAGAATGGACGCATTCGTCATCTTGGTTTCTCCGCACATGGCAGTTATGAAGTTATGAAACGTTTCCTAGAAGCTTATGGAGAGCATATGGAATTTTGTCAGATTCAGCTCAATTATCTGGATTGGTCATTCCAAGATGCCAAAGCAAAAGTAGAATTATTAAAAGAATACCATATTCCAGTTTGGGTAATGGAACCACTACGTGGAGGAAAACTTGCAAAGTTATCACAAGAGGATACAAGTAAATTGAAAGCGTTACGCCCAGATGAGAATACTCCTGCATGGGCATTTCGATTTTTACAGACAATTCCAGAAGTTACAATGGTTCTTTCTGGAATGTCAAACTTTGAACAGTTAAAAGATAATATAAATACATTTGAGGAAGACAAGCCACTGGATGAAAAAGAAATGGAGGCGTTACTTTCCATAGCAGATGGAATGTTAAATGGCAGAGTACCATGTACGGCATGTCATTATTGTGTGAGTCATTGTCCACAGGGACTGGATATTCCAAATCTCTTAGAACTCTATAATGAACATGTTTTCACTGGCGGTGGATTTATTGCACCAATGGCATTAATGGCTGTGCCAGAAGAAAAGCATCCAAGTGCTTGTATTGGATGCCGCAGCTGTGAAGCAGTCTGTCCACAGCAAATTAAAATCTCAGAAATAATGGCAGATTTTTCAAATAAATTAAATGCATAAGAACGATTCGCTGCCAAAAATAATATTTGGTATTGTAACATAAACATTGTTTTGAAAAAATGAATGACTTGTTTATTGACATCCACAGCGGCATTTAGTATAATGACTATACTCTTTGCACTGCATAATAACCAGTACAAACTGAACAGGTCAAAGCCTATGGCTTGGAGCCGGGTCACATAAGTGACAGTGGATTGATTACCCACGGGACAGTAAGCTGCATTACTGGTTCGTGGGTGTTTTTTTATTATTGTGATATGTAAAACATAAAGAAAATTAAAATATTTGCACCCATGAAACGCAAGTGCCATAGAATTATCTTAAAAAGCTATTTGGAGGTAACTTTTATGACAAAACTTCTTTTACGGTTATTTATTAAAGACTATAATAATACGGAATCCATTTTGGTTCATTCCGCCATTGGGAAGTTAGCTGGTATAACGGGAATTGTATGCAATATTTTATTGTTTTTAGGCAAACTTATCGTTGGTTTGATTGCTGATTCGGTTTCTATTATTGCGGATGCTGTCAATAATTTATCCGATGCATCTTCTTCTGTAGTAACCTTATTGGGATTTCAGATGGCACAGCAGCCTGCAGACGCGGATCATCCTTATGGTCATGCACGCTATGAATACCTATCGGGTCTTGTAGTTGCTGCTCTAATTTTGTTGATAGGAGTAGATTTAGCAAAATCCTCTGTAAAGAAAATTATTCATCCAGCTACAGTCGAATTCTCTATAATTACGTTTATCGTGTTGCTTGTTTCTATTGGACTAAAACTGTGGATGTCTGCATTTTTTAGCTCTCTTGGCAAACACATTCATTCCACTACTCTTCAGGCTACTTCGATGGACAGTAGAAATGATGTAATTGCTTCTTCTGCGGTTTTGATTGGATGTCTGATTGAATATTTTTTCCATCTAAATATTGATGGATACGTGGGACTTATTGTTGCAATATTTATTCTCTATTCTGGTTTCAATATTGCCAAGGAAACGATATCTCCGTTGTTGGGAAAGCAGGCAGATCCAGAATTAGTGGAAAAAATTAGCCAGCTTGTATTATCTCATGAAAAGATTTTAGGTATCCATGATTTGTTGGTGCACGATTATGGTCCTGGACAGTGTTTCGCCTCTGTCCATGTGGAATTGAGTGCAGAGGAAGATCCTTTGGCTTGTCATGAGATCATTGATGAGATTGAATGTGATGCGTTAGAAAAAATGAATGTGCATCTAGTTATTCATTATGATCCAGTTGTATTGAATGATGAAGAATGGAGCGAAATGCGGCAAATTGTTGATGAGATTATTCATAATCTTGATCCTCAGCTCTCCATGCACGACTTCCGAATTGTAAGAGGTTCCAAACAGACTAGACTGGTGTTTGATCTTGCCGTTCCATACTCCATGCGTGAAAAGCAAAAAGAACTAGAACAAAAAATTGAAGAAGCTTTACTTAGCAAGGGAAAACAGTATGTAACCATTATCCGTTTTGATGGAAAAGCATAATATACATACTGGAGTCATAATGCCGCTTTTTATTATCGTGATATGCAAAAAGAAGCTCTAGTGGAGGTTCTTTTTGTTTTTGCCTATCATACTTGGTGCCATTGTTTTTTAGAAATGGTTATGATACACTTTACAGTAGGAAAAGAGGAGGAATGATATAGTGGTATTATTGGAAGAACTAGTGAATCAGTATAGAGATCTATTAAGTAAGAGTGAGAAAGAAGTGTTAGATATTATTTTATCCGATCAAAGGAGCTATTCGATGTATACTAGTACAGAATTAGCAAATGTCTGTCATATTTCTCGAACTACTTTATTGAGAATATGCAGAAAGATAGGACTTATGTCTTTTTCTGATTTAAAGGTAATTTTGAAAAACAGTAGTGAAGTGGAAACAAAATCCCAAAAGATGGATTTTGATTATGTGTGCAATATTTACCACAATTTAATTGATGAGCTGAATAAGTTTTCTTATGAGCAAATTTGTCGGGTCTTATATGAAGCAGAGACAATTTACATATATGGAACTGGAAATGAACAAAAAACATTGGCTGATGAATTTAAACGAATTTTTCTTTTTACAGGCAAATTAGTAATTGAAGTGTTTGATTATGGAGAAATGGAATTTGTAAGAAAGAATTTTAAGCGAACCGATCTATTTGTGATTATTTCATTATCTGGGGAAACGAAAGAAGGAATTCGGATTTTAAATGCAGTTATTCCGACAGGAGTTCGGTTATTATCTATTACGAGACTACAGAGCAATACGATCTCAGGATTATGTGATTATAATCTTTATGTTGCTACTCAAGTGGTGGAACAGCAAAATTTTTACGAATTAATTTCTGCTTTTTATGTATTATTGGATTTATTATTTTTTAATTATTTGGAATATATAACTGAGGTAGAAAGCTATGAAGTATGAAGAGCGAATGAATGAATATTATAAAGATTTTAGTGAAAATGATAAGTACATTGCAAGTTGTATTCTGGAAAATGAGAGGGATTGTATTCATCTAACAATTAATCAGTTCGCTCATAAATATCATATTTCTTCTAGTGCACTTTCACGATTTGCACAAAAACTCCGTTTATCTGGATATAGCGAACTGCGATCCATTCTTCGACTAAGTCAGGAAGAAGCAGCTGAGACGAAAGTATCTTTTAAGGAAGCTGTGTTGGCAAATTATCATAAGATGGTAGAAGATGTTAGGAAGAATGATTATAGTAAATTGTTTGATAAGATCTATCATGCAGATCGGATTTTAATTTTTGCCAGTGGATATTCTCAAGCAAGAGCAGCAAGTGAATGGAAGCGAATTTTTTTACCATTACAGAAACGAATCTACTATATGCATGGACATGATATGGTAAAACCATTTGAAAAAATGGCAACAAAAGAAGATTTAGTTATTATTATTTCATTCTATGGGGAATCCGATCATGTTTGTTCCCTAGCTGAAAATTTACGATTGAGAGGTATCTCAACGGTATCCGTTACACGTATGAAGACGAATTCGTTAGCAGCGATTTGTGAAGAAAATTTGTATATTCAATCCGCAGCTGTGCCAAATCCTTATGGCGTTCCATATGAAGTTACAACTCCATATTTTATTTTGATTGAGTTATTATTTATCAAATATCAGGAATATTTGAACAAAATTTCATAAATTAAAAATACGTACAAAGTAAGTACATGATTGTTAAAGGCGTTACATCTATTGTAAGCCTTTTTTTTAATTGGTATAATAAGGATAGAAATTGAGAGAAAGGAGTAAATGATTGGCAAAACTAATCTTACTGGATATTGATGGCACATTAAGAGATGAGCGGTTTGGTGTGCCAGAGTCAATTCCAAAAGTATTGAAATTATGTAAAAAACGGCATCATAAGATTGGACTCTGTACTGGCAGGGGAATAGGGATGATTCAAGATGATGTAAAGAAATTGAATATTGAAACGTTGATTGCTGGAGGAGGAAGCTATATTTTTCATGAGGGGGTGGTGATTAAAGATGAAAGTTTTGATTGGAAAAACATGGACAAATTTTGGAACAGTCTTTTAATGATTGAAACTAAAATTGCTTGTTCACTGGAATCCAATGAAAAAATTTTTATGAATCAAGGTGCTGTGGACATTTTAAATGAGATGAATCGAAGAAAATGTAAAAATCTGACAAATGAACAGCGGCAGTTTTTTAAACAAGGACAAACCATCATTTATGAAAATAATTTTAAGCAATTTCATGCTAGACTCCATCCAATTCATAAAATTTGTTTATGGTGTCAGCCAGATGAATTTCAGAAAATAAAAAATATCATTGGAGTACAAAACATTGTGTTGGCTCAGAAAGGAAACTGGGGACATTACCATTACTATGAAATTATTAAAAAAGGTTCCAATAAGGGAAATGCGATCGAACAATTATGTGAATACATGGAAATTGACCGAAAGGATACAATTGCATTTGGAGATGGAAAGAACGATATTGATATGTTCAAGAGCAGTGGAATAGGGATTGCAATGAGAAATAGTGATGCAGAATTATTGACATTTGCAGATAGTGTTTGTGAAACACCAATGGAAGATGGAATTTATAAAGAACTAAAAAGAAGAAGTCTTATATAAGGAGGTAACAATGCAGAAAAAGTGGTGGCAAGAAGAAATTGTTTATCAGATTTATCCAAAGAGCTTTTGTGACAGTAATGGAGATGGAATCGGAGATATTAATGGAATTATTTCTAAGTTAGATTACTTAAAAAATCTTGGAGTTACAATGCTTTGGATTTGTCCAATCTTTCAGTCTCCAATGGATGATAATGGATATGATATTTCCAATTATTTTGCATTGGCACCAGAATTTGGCTCTATGGAGGAGTTAAGAAACTTGGTCAAATTAGCGAAAGAAAAAGGAATAAAAATAATCTTGGATTTGGTAATTAATCATACTTCCGATGAACATGAATGGTTTCAAGAGGCGTTAAAAGATCCAAACAGTAAATACCATGATTTTTATATTTTTAAATCAGGTACAGAAGTACCAAACAATTGGAGATCCATGTTTGGGGGAAGTGTTTGGGAAAAAGTAGAGGGAAGAGATGAATTTTACTATCATTCGTTTGGAAAAAAACAACCTGATTTGAATTGGGAAAATAAAGAAGTTAGAGAAACATTATATCAAATGGTAAATCAATGGCTGGATTTTGGAATAGCTGGATTTCGGGTTGATGCAATTACGTTTATAAAGAAAGATTTAACGTTTCAAAGCAGAGAAGCAGATGGAGTGGATGGGCTTGTAAAATGTACAAAAACGAGTCGGAATCAACCTGGAATTGAAACATTTTTACGAGAATTAAAGGAGCAGACATTCCAAAAGCATGATTGTGTGACTGTGGCAGAGGCACCAGGAGTACAGTACGAGGAACTGGAAGATTTTATTGGGGAAGACGGATATTTTTCAATGATTTTTGATTTTAAACATGCAGATCTGGATATTGCAAGTGGAAGTGAATGGTTCAAACGGATTCCTTGGACGATAAAAGATCTGAGAGATCGTCTTATGACTAGCCAGTTAGCGATTCAAAAAGTAGGTTGGAGTGCCAATTTTATTGAAAATCATGACCAGCCCCGTGCCACTTCCAAATATTTATTGGATCAGGAAGCGAATCTGGATGCAGTAAAAACGTTAGGAGCGATGTATTTTTTCTTGCGAGGAACTCCATTTATTTATCAAGGTCAAGAGTTAGGAATGAGGAACTTTACAAGATCAGGTATAGAGGAGTTTAATGATATTTCCAGTATTGATCAATACTATCGTTCCATAGAAGAAGGCTGTACAGAAGAAGAGGCTCTGCACTATATAAATTTAAGAAGCAGAGATAATGCTAGAACGCCGTTTCCATGGAAAAATACGGAAAATGCAGGATTTTCCAGTGGAAAACCGTGGTTAAAGGTAACGGAGCATTATTCTGAAATTAATGCAAACGATCAGGTTCAAAATCCAGACAGCATTTATCATTTTTATCGCCATTTGATTGATTTACGTCAAAACAGCGATTTTAAAGAATGTTTAATTTATGGGGATATTATACCGCTGGAAACGCAATGTCAAGATGTAATTGCTTATATAAGAAAGACCGAAAAAGAAACGATTGGTTGCTATTTCAGTTTCTCAAAAGAAGTTCAAAAAGAGTTACTGCCAGCAGAAGTTTCAGAAATTGTATTAAGTACGAAAACTGCAATATATAAGGAAAAAGAGGTTTCTCTTGCTCCATTTCAGACATTTATGGCAGTTATAAAATAAAAAAGAAAGGGTAGGATACGTATGGATAACAAATATTTAGCCATAGCAAAGAAAATTGTAGAAGTAGTTGGAAAAGACAATATTTTATCAGCAACCCATTGTGCCACAAGACTTCGATTGATGGTAAAAGATCGGGATGCGATTGATGATAAAAAAGTAGAAAAAATTGACGAAGTAAAGGGAGTATTTTTTACATCTGGTCAGTATCAGATTATATTAGGAACTGGAATTGTTAATAAAGTCTATGAACAGATTGAAACATTAGGATTAAAGACATTGTCCAAAAAAGAACAAGATGAGGCAGTAAAGCAGGAACAAAAAGGTATGAAGAAAGTAATGCGAACATTGGCAGATATTTTTGTACCAATTATTCCAGTCATCGCTGCAACGGGATTGTTCCTCGGATTAAAGGGATGTATTTTTAATGATAATGTACTTGCGTTGATTGGATATTCTTCTTCCGATATTCCAGCCTATATTCAAACATTAGTTACGGTTTTGACGGATACCGCATTTGCATTTTTGCCAGCAATTATTACGTGGTCAGCATTTAAAGTATTTGGTGGAACGCCTGTAATTGGATTGGTAATTGGATTAATGCTTGTTTCTCCAGCACTTCCAAATGCATATAGTGTAGCAGACCCTTCCAGTGGAGTGGAAGCAATTATGGCATTTGGGTTTATCCCATTAGTAGGATGTCAGGGAAGTGTATTAACTGCAATTGTAACGGGATTTATTGGAGCAAAACTGGAAAAGAAACTGCGAAAAATTATGCCAAATGTGTTGGATTTAATTTTCACTCCATTTTTTGTTATGTTGATTACAATGCTCGTAATATTGTTGGGAGTAGGACCGATTATGCATCAAATTGAATTAGGAATGGTAAGCGTAATTGAAGCATTAATTCATCTCCCATTTGGAATTGGAGGATTTATTATTGGATTTACATATCCGTTGGCGGTTATTACAGGTTTACATCATACCTATGTTATGATTGAAACTTCTTTGCTTGCAAATACAGGATTTAATCCATTGATTACATTATGTGCAATGTATGGATTTGCAAATGTTGGAACATGTTTAGCTTTTGCATTAAAGTCTAAATCTCGTAAAATAAAACAAACAAGTATTGGTGCTATGTTATCACAGCTTTTTGGAATTAGTGAACCAGTGTTATTTGGTATTCAGCTTCGATTTAACTTAAAACCATTAATCATTATGCTAGTTACATCAGGTACGGGTGCAGCATTACTTTCCTTATTCCAAATACAATCCAACTCCTATGGATTGGCTGTATTACCATCTTATTTGATGTATATTTATGAAGCACATCAATTATTGTTCTACTTCCTGATTTCAGTATTTTGTGTGGCAATGTGTTTTATATTAACGTATTTATTTGCGATTCCTCAAGAAGCTTTAGTAGAGGATGAAGAAGCTTAGATAATATATATTGAATTAAAAAATTATTCTGGAGAGGTGAATTAAGTGGCACTTCTCCAGAGTTTTTATTATCATGATATGTAAAAAGAATTTCTGGTGGAGATTTTTTGTTTCTACAAAATCCTATTAATGAAAAAGCTTTGCAATAACAGGAACGATCTCCTTGATTACTGTTTGTGTTGTATTGATGCAAAGATCGAAATTTAGTTTCTTTCCCCAAGAATGTCCAGTATAGAACTCGTAATACTTCGCACGCTTTTTATCAACCTTATTGATTTTCTGTTTTAATTCTTTATCGGTCAGTTTTTCATCTTCTGGGGCTTTTTCTCGGCAGCGTTTGATTTTACTTTCCATATCCGCATAGACGAAAATACGGAAAGGATTATACTCTTTCAAAATATAATCTGCACAACGTCCTACAATTACACAATCTGATTTATCTGCCATTTCCGAAATGATATGTGCCTGTTCCTGATAGATCGTCATCGTTTGATCAAAAGCTGGGTTAACTTCTGGATAAAAACTCCGACCAATATGGATAGGAAATGAAAACGAAGGTTGGTGTTCTACAATTGCGTGAACATACTGCTCAGATAATGACGTTCTTTTGGAAATTTCACTAATAATTTCCTGATCATAATAGGCAAATCCGATCTCCTCAGATAACCGACGACCAAATTCACGGCCACCACTTCCAAATTCGCGGCCAATAGTAATGATTTTGTTCATACTGCATTTCTCCTTTCTGTTTTTAGCTGTTTTGTATATTTTATCATTTCATAAACTACATAGATAGCAACCAGTAACTCGGTAATCGGCATAGCGAACCAGATAGAATCTGCTCCAATGACTACTGGAAGTAAGAAGATAAAAATTCCGCTAATAAATAATCCACGTGCCACAGATACGATAAATGCTACCTTAGGTTTTATGAGAGCCTGGAAATAATAGGTAGAAAAAATATTCAGTGGCAGTAGAAGGAAAGAGATACCATAGCAGCGGAAGATATCTGGAGCAATTTGCAAAACCTCTGGTGTAGGGGTCATAAAAATATGAATAAACACATTAGGAATTGCTAAACTTAGTGCAGTCCAAAAAATGCTAAAAAAAGCTGTAGTCCCTAAAGCATATTTTAATGTTTGACGAATTCGTTCTCCTTTATTAGCACCGAAATTTGTAGAAATGATAGGCTGGGATGCCTGTCCAACACTATAGGCGCAGCACTGCGCAAAAGTGCTAATATTAACAATGACGCCATATACAGCAAGTGCATTTGTACCTAGATAGTGCATAATCTGACGGTTAAACAAAATAGTGAGAATTCCCATTGCTACGTCGATAAAAAAGGTAGAAAATCCTGTTATGGAGATTTCTTTTAGTTTTCCAAGCAGCCGAGTAGGTCGAACGAGACGCAAAGTATTTTTCTTCATAAAGAAATGCGACAGCATAACTAGGAAGGTTATAGCAGAACCGATTGCAGTAGCAAGTCCTGCACCATAAGCTCCCATATCGCAAGTAAAGACGAAAAAATAATCTCCAAATATATTAAAGATACCACCTACTAAAACAGCTCCTGTGGCAAGTGCTGGATTTTTGTCATTTCGCAGGTACGCCGCTAACATCTGGTTGAATAGGAAAAGTGGAATTGCGAATTTAATAGGTTCCACATATTCTCTTGCTAGGGAAACTGTGTTGTCTTGTGCGCCAAACAGTAACAAAAGCTCTCGGTCAAAAAAGATAACAACGAACCAGATTACAGCGGCAAGAATAATAGATCCAATCACGGAAACAGTAAAATATTCGTTTGATTGTTTTTCTTGACCTTCAGATTTTCCACGGATAGTGCTGAAAAGGACAGAGCCTCCAATTCCCATCAAAAGCCCAAGGCTATAAATGATATTCCAAACAGGAGCGACTACTGCCAAGGCAGCGGAACCTTCTGGACCATGGTACTGACCTACCATAGCCATATCTACAATGGAATAAATAGATGTAATCAAGGCGCTGCCGAATGCAGCAGCTAAGTACTTAAAATAGATGTTTTTAATTTTGCCGTTTAGGAAGTCCATTCGTTTCTTCATCCTCCTTTCAAACAACAAAAGGAACCTTCACTGGAGCTTCCTTTTGCATATCACAATAAAAAAAGGCCAGACAAGGACAGACATTTCAGTCTGTGTCTTATCTGGCCCATCATTTCCATCGAATGATTTGCCCTCCGAGCAATTGGTTTAGTTTTATCATGCTTTTCACATTTTGTCAAGTGAATCGATAGGGTTATTTCAGACGAACTCTTGACAAAGAAAATTTATTATGTTATATTCATAACAGTGTTATGAAACGATGTTATGAATGGAGTGATGGAATGGCAAAACAGATTGAAGGTGTTTATGAGCGAGTTTTAGAATGTGCCAAGAAAGAATTTTTGACAAAGGGCTTTTTAGAGGCTTCTTTAAGAGATATTGCAAAAGAAGCAGGTACGAGTACAGGTTCGATTTATACACGATTTGGGGATAAGGAAGGGTTATTTCGTGCATTAGTGGAGCCAGTTGCTCAAGAAATGAAGCAAATTTTTTTACAGATTCAAGAAAAGTTTCACCAATTGGAAAAAGAAGAGCAGGAAGAATATATGCCGCAATATTCGAGTGATGGTATGGATATTATTTTAGATTTTATGTATGAGCATTTTGATGAATTTCGCTTGCTTTTGGATCATGCATATGGGACAAAGTTTCAATATTTTGTAGAAGAATTAGTTAATATTGAAGTGGAATATACATATAAGTATATGGAAGCAATTGGATGTGAGACGGTGAAATCTGGTGCAGTAACAGAAGAGTTTTTGCATATTGCGACAAGCGGATATTTTAATGCGATGTTTGAAGTAGTTCGTCATCAAATGAAAAAAGTAGATGCAATTTATTATATCAATATGCTGAAAAAATATCATATGGCAGGATTTGATACAATTTTTTATCCAGAAAATTATTCATAAAAATGATGTAATGTCCTATAAACAATGGCTCTGTTTATATACTTACTGGTATTTACAAAAAATTTATTCTATTAAGTGATTTAGGCTGTTTATACATTTCTGTAAAACAGCCTTACAATAAAAATAATGGTTAGTTATAGCTAATTAAAGGAGGAATCGTTATGCAAAATAAAAGTCCGATGGTTCGGCTTTGGGAGTTAGGAGAAAAGGAACATGGCGGTTTGATTCGAGCAATTCTGTCAGCTGTAATTGGCGTTCTGGGAGGGATGCTTCCATATTTTGCCGCAGCACAAATTGTAATTGCTTTAATTAATGGGAATCAAAACAAAGAGTTTTATATGAAATGGTGCTTGGCAGCAGTAATTGGGTATTTGATACGTTCTGTATTGTATGCGCTAGCGCTTTCTATGTCTCATAAAGCAACGTTTTCAATCCTAAAAAATATTCGAGAAAAATTAATTGAAAAACTTCCGAGAATGCCACTTGGAACAATTATAGATACATCTAGTGGTCAGATGAAACAGATTATTGTGGATCAGGTGGAAAGTATGGAACGTCCGTTGGCACATTTGTTACCAGAGATGACATCCAATTTATTGGGGCCTATTTTTATTTTCATTTATTTGTTTGTGTTGGACTGGAGAATGGCATTGCTGTCGTTAGTATCAATTCCAGTAGGAATGATTTTTATGGGAATTGTAATGAAAGATTATGGAGTGAAATATGAAGGATCTGTAAAAACGACACAACATATGAATTCTACTATCGTAGAGTATATAGGAGGAATTGAGGTAATCAAGGCGTTTAATCAGGGAAAAAATTCCTATGCCAAGTTTGCAGATAGTGTGAAGGCGAATGCTGCATATTTTTATAATTGGATGAAAAGCTGCCAGTTTCCTATGTCAGTTGCTAGGGCAATCTTTCCTACTACATTGATTACTATTCTTCCAATTGGATGGATCTTATATCAAAATGGAAGTTTAAGTATGGAAACATTTATTACAACCATTATTCTTTCGCTTGGAATTGCAGGACCGTTACTGGCTGCGATGAACTTTACGGATAGTTTAGCACGAGTTAGCACTATTGTAAGTTCAATCGATTCCATTTTAGAGGGTGAAGAACAAGTACATAGAATAGAGAGAGTCAATTTATCCAATATGGATATTTGTGTGGAACATGTTTCCTTTGGATATCATAAAGAGAAGGAAGTTTTACATGATGTTAGCCTGAACATCCCAGCTGGTACGATGACTGCGTTTGTAGGGCCAAGTGGAAGTGGCAAATCTACAATTGCAAAGTTAATTGGTGGATTTTGGGATGTAAAAAATGGAAGAATTACGATTGGAGGACATAATTTAAGAGAAATTCCATTGAACCAGTTATATGATCAAGTAGCGTTTGTTTCACAGGATAATTATTTATTTGATGAGACAATTCGGGAAAATATTCGTATGGGAAATCGAAATGCCAGTGATAAACAAGTCGAAGAAGTAGCAAAAGCAGCTGGATGTGATGCGTTCATTCGTAAGTTGGAGCGAGGATATGATACAGTCGTTGGAGGAGGCGGTGCGCATCTTTCAGGAGGAGAAAGACAAAGAATTGCGATAGCGAGAGCAATGCTAAAAGATGCCCCAATTGTTATTTTAGATGAGGCAACTGCATATGTTGATCCAGAAAACGAAGCAATTATCCAAAGAGCAGTAGCAAAATTGGTAAGAGGAAAAACAGTTATTGTAATTGCACATCGACTTTCAACAATTACAGATGCAGATCAAATAGCTGTTATCAATGGCGGAAAGATAGAAGCGGTTGGAATACATAAGCAGTTATTGAAAGATTGTCTATTGTATAAATCAATGTGGCAGGCGCATATTGGAGCAAAGGATGGTGAAGAAGCATGATTCAGGCGTTAAGAAAAATATGGCAGTTTGCAGGAGAGGAAAGCAGACAGATTAATGGATCAGTAATTTTAGGGTTCTTTTTTGCTGTATTTCATATGTTTCAAGTGGGGGCAATTTATTATGTTGTTGTTGCATTGACAGAAAAAGATGAGACAATGCAGGCAGCGTGGACGGCATTTATATTGTTAGTTATCAGTATTATAGGGCGTGCAGTGATGAACTACTTTGCACAGCTCAAGCAGACCCATGCGGGCTATTTTATGGTAGCAAATAAAAGAATCTATATTGGAAATAAGTTAAAGACGGTACCAATGGGTTACTTTAATGAGAAAAGTCTGGGAGAGATTACTGGAGTCACAACGACTGTATTGGATGATGTGGAAAATACAGCTCCAATGGTTTTAGTGAATATTTTAAGCGGTTTTATTAATGCAGTTGTATTTACTTTAATGGTAATCATATTTGACTGGAGAATCGGATTGCTAGTTGTGGCAGGTACGGTAATTTATTTGTTTATTACTTCTGTGATGGAAAAAAAGTCAGCTTTGTTAGCACCAAAGCGTCAAGAATCGGAGGCTAAGTTAGTTGGTGCAGTATTGGAGCAAATACAGGGAATGAGTGTAATTAAATCCTTTAATCTGACTGGAAAAGGAGATAAGAGGGTACGGGATGCTCTGGAATATAATCGAAAGAGTAATTTAGATATTGAACGGTTGTTTACTCCTTATACGATTGCACAGGAAATGGCACTGCATTTATTTAGTGTAGTTATGATGTTTGCAGCAGTTACCTTTTATATGAATGATACAATGAGTTTAGCAAATGCATTGATGGGTGTAATTATTTCTTTTATGGTATTTGCTCAGATTGAGTCAGCGGGCAGTGGAATGGCAATTTTGCGTGTAGTAGGAAGTTCGATTGAACATGCAAATCAGATGGATAGAATTCCGCAGATAGATAGTAATGGAAAAGATATTGTGCCTCCAAATCATGATATTGCATTGGAACATGTTTCATTTTCCTATGGTAAGAAACAAATTTTGCAGGATGTTTCTATAAAGATGCCAGATAAGACAACAACCGCAATTATTGGGCCAAGTGGTTCAGGAAAAACAACATTATGTAATTTAATTGCTCGTTTTTGGGATGTGAATAGTGGTGCGATTAAAATTGGTGGAGTAAATATAAAAGAATACACATTAGAATCTTTGATGAATCAGATTAGTATGGTGTTTCAGAATGTATATTTATTTGCAGATACGGTGGAAAATAATATTAAATTTGGAAGACCAAATGCAACACATGAAGAGGTCGTAGCAGCTGCAAAAAAAGCTTGCTGTCATGAATTTATTGAGTCACTTCCAAATGGTTATGATACGATGATCGGAGAGGGAGGAAGTTCTCTGTCAGGAGGAGAAAAGCAGAGAATTTCAATAGCAAGGGCAATGCTGAAAGATGCACCAATTGTAATTTTTGATGAGGCAACTGCAAATGTCGATCCAGAAAATGAAGATCGGTTGCAAAAAGCAATGGAAGAACTTACACGGAATAAAACGATTATAATGATTGCTCATCGATTAAAGACCGTACGGAATGCAGATCAAATTTTAGTTGTAAACAATGGAAACATTGTACAGCAAGGAAAGCATAGTGAACTGATAAAGCAAAAAGGAATTTATACAGATTTTATTTTAGGAAGAGAAGAAGCAATTGGATGGAAATTAAAATCGGTTCCTTCTGCCAATGATAAAAAAACGTCTTGAAATATTTTGAAAAAGAGTATATGATAACTTATATAAAGTTAGTATATACTAACTAGAAAGAGGCGTGATAAGATGTTTTGTAAATCATTACCTCCTATGAGAAGTTTTGATAGTGGTATTACTTGTAGAAATAATTCAGGTCAGTATTTAACACATTTATTGGAAACCTCCAATACAGGGCAAGTGAGTGATTTTGTCAATCAGATTCCAATTGAAATTGGCAGATGTCAAGTAAAAGAAAAGAAGACAAAACAGGGAATTGCTTATTTGGATTGGGAAATGTGTTATAAAGAAGATGTCTATGTACAGAAAAAAGATTATGTAGATGAAGTTCAGTTTATCTTTTTTATGAATAAAGGAATGGAATGGCAAATTGGAGCATCCGATCATAGTGTTTGTTTTAAAAAGGGAGAACTCTGTATTTGTCGAGACTGTTTTCAAAAGAGTGAAGCTTGCTATGAAGGAGGATATAATTTTTTATTTAAAAGTGTTCAGATTCCAAGTAAGCTTTTCTTTCAAATGATAGAAGAAAACTTTGACTTATTAGATAGTAGCAGAATAAACCAGATGTTAAAAACAGTAATGAAAACAGTGATTACTCCTTATATGTATCGTCTGCTGCGAGAAATCGAAGATCTGGATCTTTATCAAGGAGGAATCGCTTCTCTCTATTTGGAAAGTAAAATGACAGAGATTATTGCAGCCTGTTTGGAAGCTGGTATGGAATTGGGAGATAACGCAGTTTATAAAAAAATGTCCCTATCCAGAACGGATCGAGAATTAATTCTACAAATAAAACAAAGAGTTGATATGGATAGTGTAAACATTCCAGGATGTGAACAGCTTGCACGAGAAATGAATTTAAGCATATCTAAGTTAACGAAAGGATTTAAAGAGTTGACAGGTGTACCACTTCATACATATGTGATTAATCGGAGGTTGGAATATGCTGCCTATTTATTGACAGAGAATCATTTGAATGTAAGTCAAGCCGCAGTATGTGCTGGATATTCCAATATGAGTCATTTCTCAGCCGCTTTCAAGAAAAAATACGGCGTACTTCCAAAAGATTATAAGAATAAAAACTGTTAAAATGAAACAGAATTTGGGTAGAAATCTTATATATGAGAGCGTAAAATAATAGGCACGAGTTAGTTGATATTAACTCGTGCCTAATTTGTGCGATAAACCCGTCAAGCGGATACTGTGCTTGCACAAGTGGACATTTGACGGGCAAGTACAGCGAACGGCTTTGCCGTGAGCTGTGCGGAATCGCATATCGAGTAGGTAGATGAAATCTTCTCTACTCGATTGTTATCATGATAGGCGAAAAGAAGCTCCAGTGAAGGTTCTTTTTGTAAAGGCATAAGTTAGGTGGAAACATTTTTGCTTGGAAGCATATGCGAATAAGAGAAATTTGAGAAAATGAGAGGAGATGATTTTATATGTTTAAGAAAGTTTTGGAATACGCGGGTCCATATAAACGGTTAACAATGTTGTCCGCTTTTGTAATTTTAATTGCTGTATTGATGAGTGTGCTTCCCTTTCTATTTGTATATCAGATAATTACACCATTAGTAATGGGAGAGGCAGTTGACGTTACCTATATTGGTATTCGAGTATTAGGAGTGGCAGCCTGCTTAATCTTTCATGCTTGTTTATATGTAAAGGGGTTTTCTATGTCTCATGAAGCGGCATTTAACATTCTGTTTCGTCTTCGTGTTTCGCTACAAAAAAGAATGGAAAAATTGCCGCTTGGTGAAATACAGGAAAAGGGAATTGGCAGTATGAAGCGTATGTTTGTGGATGATGTGGACAGTATTGAACTATTGCTGGCACATGCTCTGCCAGAAGGCTTTGGAAATGTTGCGATTCCAATTATTGTATACATTAGTTTATTTGCAGTGGATTGGAAGTTGGCATTGATGTCGTTAGCCTCATTGCCAATTGGATTGATTGCAATGGTTGTAATGTATAGGATTGGTATGAAAGATATGAAAAACTACTATGCGGCTGGAAAAGTAATGAATAATACAATTGTAGAGTATATTAACGGGATGGAAGTCGTAAAAGTATTTAATAAAGATGGAGAATCTTATAAGCGTTTTGAAAAAGATATTACAGCTTATCGGGATTTTACATTAAGTTGGTATAAAGCTTGCTGGCCTTGGATGGCAATTTATAATAGTATTTTGCCTTGTACATTAATTTTGACATTACCTCTTGGCTCGTGGTTTGTATTAAAAGGATATTCTACACTGGCTGATCTAATTTTAGTTATGTGTTTATCTTTAAGTTTAGGAGTTCCACTGTTAAAAGCAATGGGATTTTTACCATCGCTGCCTCAGATTAATTATAAGATTGAAATGCTGGAAAATATGTTTAATACAGCTCCATTGAAGCAAACAACAGATGAATTTAAAGGAAATGGACATACGGTAGTGTTTGATGGTGTTAGTTTTGCCTACAAAGAAGAAACGGTAGCAGATCAAATTAACCTTACAATTCCCCAAGGACAAAAAACAGCTCTGGTAGGGGAGTCTGGTTCTGGAAAAAGTACGTTGGCAAAACTTCTTGTTCACTATTATGATACAAATCAAGGAACGATTTCAATTGGCGGACAGGATATTTGCCAGATGAGTTTGGAAGCATTAAATACTCAGATTTCTTATGTTTCGCAAGAACAGTTCTTATTTAATACTTCATTAATGGAAAATATTCGGATTGGACGGCTTTCTGCTACAGATAAGGAAGTTTTGGAAGCAGCTAAGAAAGCTCAGTGTATGGAATTTTTGGAAAAATTACCGAAGGGAATTCATACATTGGCTGGAGACAGTGGAAAACAGCTTTCTGGAGGACAGCGTCAAAGAATTGCATTGGCGAGAGCAATTTTGAAAGACGCACCGATTGTAGTATTGGATGAAGCAATGGCATTTACTGATCCAGAAAATGAAGAAAAAATGGAAGCTGCAATTTCAGAAGTAGTCAGGGGAAAAACCTTACTCGTTATTGCACATCGACTGCCTTCTGTAAAAAATGCTGATCAGATTTGTGTGATGTCTAAAGGAAAAATTATAGCGACAGGAAGACATGAAGAACTAATTGTTGGTTGTGAAGAATATCAGAAATTGTGGAATGCATCCATTGACAGTGCAAACTGGAAAGTAGAAAGCGCAAAGGAGGATTAAAATGATTCATTTATTTCAAAGAATATTACGGCTTTCTGGTAAGTATAAAAAAAGAATTCAGATCGCCTTTGTCTTTGCATTTTTGAAATCCATGCTTTCAAAAATGCCGATTTATTTATCCTTTCTTGTACTAACTCAATTTTATGAAGGAACTCTGGAGGCAGAGGATTGTTTATGGATTGGAATTAGTATGGTAGTTCTTGTGATGATAGAGGCTTTTTGTCAATTGATGAGTGATCGACTTCAGAGTGCAGCTGGCTATATGATGTTTGCCCAAAAACGACTGGAATTGGGGGCTCATTTAAGAAAACTGCCAATGGGCTATTTTACTGCGGGAAATATCGGAAAAATTAGCTCTGTACTGAGTACAGACATGGTATTTATAGAAGAAGTTGCCATGAGTACATTGGCAAATATGATGAATTATCTGTTTTCAGCAATTATTATGGTAGGATTTTTATTATTTTTAGATTGGCGGCTTGGAGTGGTAGCAGTTATTGTTAGTTTAATAGCAGTAGCAATTGCAGGGAAAATGAATCAGGTTTCATTATCGGAAGCAGATGTTCGTCAAGAACAGAGTGAAAAACTGACCGACGCAGTCCTTTCTTTTATTGAAGGAATTGGAATTATTAAAAGTTATAATTTACTTGGAGAAAAATCAGAGGAATTATCAGAGAATTTTCAACGTTCCAAAGAAACATCCATTGGATTTGAAAATGCACTTACTCCATGGCACCGAAGATTATATGTTTTATATGCGGTAGGAATGTCTGTATTATTTGCGTTTTCGATTTATTTACAGCAGATAGGAGAGTTGTCACTGCCATATTTATTCGGTTTCTTACTGTTTGTATTTGAATTATTTGGTCCGCTGAAGGCATTGTATGCAGAGGCAACGAGACTTACGGTTATGAATAGTTGTCTGGATCGAATTGAGGAAGTGTTTGAAGAAGCAGAACTCCCAGATACTGGAACTTATCGCGTTCCATCTAAGTCAGAACAAATATCAGAAGTGGAATTTCAAGATGTTTGCTTTGCCTATGAGACAAATACAAAAGGGGAATATCAGAAAAAAGAAGTTCTCCATCATATTAATTTAAAGATGAAACCGCATACGATGCTGGCTTTGGTAGGTCCTTCTGGAGGTGGTAAATCGACAATTGCGAACTTGTTGGCACGTTTTTGGGATGTAAAGAGCGGGGATATTTTAATTAGAGGAAGAAATATTAAAAATATTCCACTTGCAGAACTGATGAATCAAATTAGTATGGTGTTCCAGCGAGTCTATCTATTTCAAGATACCGTTTATAATAATATTAGTATGGGAAAACCAGATGCAACACGAGAAGAAGTTTATGAGGCAGCCAGAAAAGCTAGATGTTATGATTTCATTATGAAATTGCCAGATGGATTTGATACTATGATTGGAGAAGGAGGAGCAACATTATCGGGAGGAGAAAAGCAGCGAATTTCCATTGCTCGTTGTATTTTAAAAGATGCTCCAATTATTATTTTAGATGAAGCAACAGCAAGTGTGGATGTGGACAATGAACGGTATATTCAAGAAGCAATAACGGAACTAGTAAAAGGAAAAACGCTGCTTGTGATTGCACATCGACTAAATACAATAAAAGCAGCAGATGAAATCGCTGTTATTTCAAATGGTGAAATCGTACAGCGTGGTACACATGAACAACTAATGCTTCAAAAAGGAATTTATCGAGATTATGTACAAATTCGAGAGAAAGCAACTGAATGGAGTTTAACATAATAAATTTCTTACTCTAGTACATAATTAAAACAAAAGAAACCTCCACTGGATGGCATATCACGATAAGAAAACGAATGGCAATTGCTGAGAAATATTCTCGGCAGCAGCCATTCTTTCTTTTTGCAAAAAGCGGTATGATAAGGAATAATAGAGTAATTATCATCTTGGAGGAAAAACTGTGTTAGAAGATTCTCAAATTATTATTGTGGATAGAAAAAAGATAAGTGAGTATGAAATGGAATATAGGATTGGGGGAATTCAAGGAGATGGTGTGATGAGTTGTATTGATGTCTATTATGGGATTCAAGTAATCTATAATAAGTTTCATAGCTTTGATACGCCAATAAATAGAGAAATCAATAGTAGTTATATTGAAATCAATCATTGCCGCAGAGGAAAATTTGAATGCTTGTATAATAAAAACTATTATGCGCATTTATGTGAGGGGGATTTGTCGATTAGCAGATGGTCTCTCCAAAGAATGAGAGATTCATTTCCGCTTGGTTATTATGAGGGAGTGGAGATATTAATTGATATTCAAAAAGCGAGAAAAAATGAATTGTTAGCAAATTTTCATATTGATATTGATTTTTTAGCAAAGAAGCTGACATTAAATGATAATATTTATATTTTGCGTTCCACACAGCAAATCCAGCATATTTGTTTAGAAATGTATGAAATTGATAAGAAAATGAAAGTGGATTATTTAAAAATCAAAGTATTAGAACTATTATTATTTTTATCTCATAATGATTTTGAAATGATGCAAAATCAAAAACGCTATTATCCAAAGAAGCAGATTGAAACGATAAAGGCAATCAAACAATATTTGAGTGAACATTTGTCAAGCAAGATTAACTTTGATGTGTTAGCAAAACAGTATCATATAAATATCCACACATTAAGAAAGTCATTTAAAGAAATTTATGGAGTACCGATTTATCAGTGGTTTAAACAGTATCGGCTGGAATATAGCATGGAATTACTAAGAAACACAGACTTATCCATTATTGATATTGCAAATAAAGTTGGATATTCCAATCCAAGCAAATACTCCGCTGCTTTTTACCAGCTTATGAATATGACACCACAGCAATATAGAAAGTCGTTTGGTGAAATATAAGATGGAAAGACGTTACTTACATTCCGATCTGAATATTAAAATGGATTAAGTCGGATAAAATGGAGTGGATGGAACGAATGAAAAGCAGTATACTCTTCTTTGGTTAGAAATAACTAACCTATATAAACGAATGTTTATACAAAAATGAAGAGGAGGCGTTATGGTTATATGTCAATCTTAAAAACGTTGTTTGCATATGCGGGAAAGTATAAGTATTTGACGTTGCTTTCACTTATATTTTCTTTTATTAGTGCAGTTATGCTGCTGTTGCCATTCATTTGGATTTGGAAGGTAGTTGCAGCTTTGTTAGAAGTATATCCTAATTTTACTCAGGTAAAAGATGCTGCTCAATATGGATGGTATGCATTAATCAGTGCAGTGGGCGGAGTTTTGGTCTATGTTATGGCATTATTATGCTCTCATTTGGCTGCCTTCCGAATTGCAGCAAATATGAGAAAAAAAGCAATGCATCATGTAGTACGACTTCCGCTTGGATATTTTTCAGAAGAGGGCAGTGGAAAGCTTAGGAAAATTATTGATGAATCGGCTGCGTCTACAGAAACGTATTTAGCACATCAGCTTCCTGATATGGTTCAGTTGATGACAACAGTATGTGCGGTATTAATCTGTTTGTTTATATTTGATTGGAAGTTTGCAGTTGCATCGCTGATTCCTACCATTTTAGCGTTATCCAATATGTTTAAGATGGTTGGAAAGGGTCTGCAAAAAGCAATGAAAGATTATATGGATGCTTTGGGAGACATGAGTAACGAGGCGGTGGAATATGTAAGAGGAATTCCTGTTGTAAAAACATTTCAACAGACTGTATATTCCTTTGAACGTTTTTATAATTCCATTAAAAATTATGAAAAATTTGCGCTTGGATATACCGATCAAATGCGGATTCCAATGACATTGTTTACTACATTTATAAATAGTATTTTTATCTTCCTAATTGGAACAATGATACTTTTTATTTTAAATGGTTTCCAGATTACATCGGTATTGCCAGACTTCCTTTTTTATGTGATTTTTACACCGATTATTGCAGTAACAACAAATAAAATCATGTTTGCAAGTGAAAATACAATGCTTGCTCAAGATGGAGTGAATCGCATCGAGGGAATTCTTCACCAAAAGCCGTTTGAATACTCCAATCGTTCCAACCAGATTCAAAACTATGATATTGAGTTTCATCACGTTTCGTTTTCCTATCCAGATAGTGGAGTAGAAGTTTTACACGATATTAACTTAAAAATTAAAAGTGGAACAACGATTGCATTTGTTGGAAAAAGTGGTGGAGGAAAATCTACACTCGTATCTTTAATCCCTAGGTTTTATGATGTGACAAAAGGTTCCATCACAATTGGAGGAATCAATGTAAAGGACATTAGTGAAAAAGAATTAATGAGTAAAATTTCATTTGTATTTCAAGATAGTCATTTATTAAAGAAGAGTCTATATGAAAATATTCAAATGGGATTTGATGTTACAAAAGAACAGGTGGAAACAGCCGTACATAGGGCACAGTGTGATGATATTGTGAATAAGTTCAGTCGTGGACTGGAAACTCAAATTGGAAGCCAAGGAGTGTATTTATCAGGTGGAGAAACGCAGAGAATGACTTTAGCTAGAGCGATTGTAAAGGATTCTCCAATTCTTTTGTTGGATGAAGCGACTGCCTATGCAGATAGTGATAACGAAGTGTTAATGCAAAAAGCAATTCTGGAATTGTCCAAAAATAAAACGACCATTATGATTGCACATCGTCTTTCCACCATTGTGAATGTAGATTGTATTTATGTTGTGGAAGATGGTACAATTATAGAATCTGGAAACCATCAGCAGTTAATTGAGGCAAATGGAATTTATGCAGATATGTGGAACAATTATTGCCAGTCAATCGATTGGAAAGTAGGTGAAATACAATGATAGAACGAATTCAGAAGCGTTTTGCTCTCACAAAGATAGGAGCGAAAAATTTAGTGAAGGCATGTATCTCTTGTACCGTCTCTTATCTGGTAATTGCAATGTCGATTGGTGTACTTTATTATTTCGTATGTGATGTTTTAAACCTTTGGTTGAAACAATCAGAGTCACTGTCGATTCCTATTTCTATTATAGAATGTATCGTTGTAATAGTGCTAATTTTTCTTGCACATTATATTCAATATAATATGACATTTTTAAATACTTATACAGAAAGTGCAAGACTTAGAATTTCTGTAGCAGAAAAGCTTAGGAAATTTCCACTATTATTTTTCTCAAAGAGGGATTTATCTGATTTAACAACGACCATTTTATCGGATGTTACAGGAATGGAACAGGCATTGTCTCATTTCATTCCAGAGTTTGTAGGTTCAATTATTTCTACGACGCTGCTTTCCCTTTGCATGTTTTTCTTCGATTTTAAGATGGCATTGGCAGCGGTATGGTGTGTTCCAGTATCGTTCTTACTAGTTGTTTTGGCGAAGAAAAAATTAAGTCAGGCAGGACGTAAGGATCGAATGATTCAACTAGTTCGAACTGAAAAAATTCAAGAAGGATTAGAGTCGATTCGAGATCTAAAAGCAAATCATTTTACTGAAAAATATTTAAACGAAGTGGATCAAGCAATTGATAATTGCGAAAAAAGTCAGATTAGAACAGAGCTTACGAATGCACTTTTTGTAGTAAGTTCCCAGTTAATATTAAAATTAGGAATCGCAACAGTTGTAATTGCAGGTGTTTATTTATTAGAACAAAATGAAATTAATTTTGAAATTTTTCTACTGTTTTTGATTGTAGCATCTCGTTTGTATGATCCGCTTAATGCAACACTGCAAAATCTAGCTGCGATTATTAGTTGTGATCCGAAAATTGAGCGATTAAATGAGATCGAAAATTACCCTGTTCAGACGGGAAAAGAAACATTTGAGCCTTCCAATTATGATATTGAATTTAAAAATGTAAGTTTTTCCTATCAAGAGGGAAAAGAAGTTTTAAAAGATATTAGTTTTTTGGCAAAACAAAACGAAATTACTGCTTTGATTGGAAATAGTGGAGGGGGAAAGACGACTTGTGCATCTTTGGCTGCTCGATTTTATGAGATTCCAAAAGGCAGAATTACAATTGGAGGAATTGATATTTCTACAATTGATCCAGAAGTGCTTTTATCCAAATTTTCGATTGTTTTTCAAGATGTGGTGCTATTTAATAATAGTGTACTGGAAAATATTCGAATTGGAAAGAAAGATGCGACCGATGCTGAGGTCAAAGAAGCGGCAAGATTAGCTTTTTGTGATCAATTTGTAAATGCATTGCCGCAAGGCTATGAAACAATCATTGGAGAAAATGGTTCAAAATTATCAGGAGGACAAAGACAGAGAATTTCAATTGCTAGAGCAATTTTAAAGAATGCACCGATTGTACTTTTGGATGAAGCAAGTGCTTCTTTGGATGTGGAAAGTGAGACTTATGTACAAAAAGCCTTGTCTCGTCTGCTTCAAAATAAAACAGTTATTATGATTGCCCATCGAATGAGGACAGTTGCCAATGCATCCCATCTTGTAGTGTTAGAAAATGGGCAAGTAAAAGAAGAAGGAACACCAGAACAGTTAATAAAGCAAAATGGTATATATAAACATATGGTAGATTTACAAAAAATGAGTAATGAATGGAAGATAGGATAAACAGACTCTATCCAAATGGAAATTATATCAAGTTGTGTTAATAAAGAAGAGGGTCATTACAAAATAGTAATAAGATGCTGTAGGAAGAGTAGTTATCTTTTATTAGGATAATTACTATATATACAGTCATTTTATGAACAAAAAATTTTGTAATGATTCTTTTTTTATACAAAGATATTGGATTATAGATTTATTATACATAAAAATATAAATGATAAAAGTTATCATTATTATTTATTGACAAAACTAAGATATAATAGTAAACTATCATTAGTTAGATAAAACTAACTAACAGAAGGAGGTATGATAAATGTCATTAATTAACAAAGAGATCAGTGATTTTTCTGTTCAGGCTTATACAAATGGAGAATTTAAAACAGTAACAAAAGCAGATGTACTAGGAAAATGGAGTGTATTTTTCTTCTATCCAGCGGACTTTACATTTGTATGCCCGACAGAGCTAGAAGATTTAGCAAATAAATACGAAGAATTTAAGGAAATTAATTGTGAAATCTATAGTGTATCTTGTGATACTCATTTCGTACACAAGGCATGGCATGATGCATCCAAAACAATTCAAAAAATCCAGTATCCAATGTTGGCAGATCCAACAGGTACTTTAGCAAGAGCATTTGATGTTATGATTGAAGAAGATGGACTTGCAGAACGAGGAAGCTTTATTGTTAATCCAGAAGGAAAAATTGTAGCATACGAAGTAATTGCTGGTAATGTAGGAAGAAATGCAGATGAATTATTCCGCCGTGTACAAGCTTCTCAGTTTGTGGCAGAACATGGAGATCAGGTTTGCCCAGCAAAATGGAAACCAGGAGCAGATACATTAAAACCAAGCTTAGATTTAGTAGGATTAATTTAATTCAGAAATTTCCCATTTGACTCTTATTTTAGATATTAGGTTAGCCATCCCCGTCTCGATTGAAGACGGGGAGTTTTTAAAAGAAAGGAAATCATATGCAGATAGATAAAAATTTTTATGATCTTATTATTGTTGGAGGAGGTCCAGCAGGATTATCCGCTGCGATTTATATGGCACGTGCAAAATATCGAGTATTGCTGTTAGAAAAAGCTGGAATCGGGGGTCAGATCACGATTACATCTGAGATTGTAAATTATCCAGGAGTGGAGCGAACAAGTGGTAAAGAATTGACGGAACAAATGCGTTATCAAGCGGAAGCGTTTGGAGCAGAGTTCGCAATTGCAGAAGTATTGGATATGGAACTGACATCGGAAGTAAAGGTCATTCATACGACGAAAGGAATCTATCGCTCGTTAGGTGTAATACTCGCAACAGGTGCAAATCCACGGAAGTTAGGCTTTAAGGGAGAGAGAGAATTCCAGGGAAGAGGAGTGGCCTATTGTGCAACTTGTGATGGAGAATTTTTTACTGGAATGGAAGTATTTGTAATTGGAGGAGGATTTGCAGCTGTAGAAGAAGGGCTGTTTTTAACAAAATATGCAAGGAAAGTTACGATTGTAGTACGTGGAGATTCTTTCTCTTGTGCTAGGACAGTCTCTGATAAGTTAAAGGGACAGGAAAAAATTGAAGTGATTTTTGAGACCGAATTAGTGGAAGTGCGTGGAGAACAGATGGTATCCTATGCAAGATTCCGTAATAACCGTACAAAAGAAGAATGGGTTCATGAAGCAGGAAAAGATGGAGGATTTGGAATTTTTGTATTTGCTGGGTATGTGCCGAATACCGAATGGATTGGTTCTGAAGTAGAAAAAAATGAACAAGGTTATTTGATTACGGATAGTAACCAAAAGACAAATTTGGATGGAGTTTATGCAGCTGGAGACGTCTGCGTAAAAAATCTTCGTCAGGTAGTAACGGCTGTATCCGATGGAGCGGTAGCTGCTACCTCATTAGAAAAAGTAGTATCCGAATTACACAGCAAATTAGACATTCCAGATTTGGTAAAAGAGAAACCGAAGCAAATCTCTCCAAAACAACCAAAAGAAGAGAAACCACAGTCGGAAGAGGAAGGATTCTTGACAAGTGCAATCAAACAGCAGTTGGAAGGGGTATTTGCTAAATTTGAGCATCCAGTGCTTTTAAGAGCTTGGTTAGATGAGCGGCCATTATCAGGGGAAATCGTTGGATTTTTAAGAGAATTAGAGGGAATAACTGATAAGATTCGATGGGAAGAGGCAAATTCTTCCAACCGAGAAGATCGGATATTACCATCCATTGAGTTGTGTTATGAAGATGGAAGAAGCAGTGGAATTCAATTCCATGGAGTACCAGGTGGTCATGAATTTAATTCTTTTATTATTGCACTTTATAATGTTGCTGGTCCTGGACAGGCAATTGAACAAGAAGCAGAAACAAAGCTAAAAGAAATAACACAGAAGATTAATATAAAAATATTAGTATCCTTATCCTGTACAATGTGCCCAGAAACGGTAATGTCTGCTCAAAAAGCGGCAGCAGTTTCAGAAAAGATTGAAGCAGAAATGTTTGACTTAGCACATTTCCCGCAATTGAAAGAGAAATATAAGGTAATGAGTGTACCGTGTATGATTTTAAATGATGATAAAGTTTTGTTTGGAAAAAAAGGACTGAACGAAGTTGTAAGTGCATTGGTTGAATTGTAATACTATGGCAATCGTTTGCTTTATTTAATCATGTGAAGAATACACAAGAAAGTTGAAGTAGTTGGCTCTATGACATTGTAGACATAGAGCCTTTTTTGCGTAAAAAATTAAAAAATATATTGACAAAGTCTTAACCATCTTGTATACTAAAAATAAGTTAGATATAACTAACCAACCACAAACAAAACATACAAATTTCAAACATTGAAAAAGCACTTCTTAATCTGAAGTGCTTTTATGTTGTATGCAGATAATATGATATAAAGGTCAAAATACCTTTTGCTCCTAACCTCATAATATTTCTTTAGAGAAAGATTTGTATGTGAATTTAGAAAAAGTTTAGAAAAAGAAAAGAGTAAATTAATTTTTAATTTGGCAATATATAGTAGAATAGATGAAGAAAAATAAAAGGAGTGAATAATACATGCTTCAAATACAGCAAATTAGTAAGCGATATAAAACTGGAGATTTAATACAGACGGCGCTCGATAATGTAAGCTTAAGTTTTCGAGATAACGAATTTGTGGCAATACTAGGTCCAAGTGGTTCTGGAAAAACAACGTTGTTAAATATCGTTGGTGGTTTGGATCGCTATGATAGTGGAGATTTAATTATTAATGGAATCTCTACGAAAATGTATAAAGATCGAGACTGGGATTCTTATCGAAATCATACGATTGGTTTTGTATTTCAGAGTTATAATTTAATTCCTCACCAATCTGTGTTATCAAATGTAGAATTGGCATTGACGATTTCGGGAATTTCAAAAGCAGAACGAAAAAGACGTGCAAAAGAAGCGCTAGAGCGAGTTGGATTGGGAAACCAAACGCATAAAAAACCAAATCAAATGTCTGGAGGTCAGATGCAGCGTGTGGCAATTGCAAGAGCATTGGTGAATGATCCAGATATTTTGCTTGCGGATGAACCAACTGGCGCTCTGGATAGCGAGACGAGTATTCAGGTTATGGAACTTTTAAAAGAAGTTGCAAAAGATAGGCTTGTCATAATGGTGACACATAATCCAGAGTTGGCTGAAAAATATGCAACTCGTATTGTTAAACTGTCTGATGGGAAGATTATGGATGATTCTGATCCATATAAAATTGATCCAAGGCAACTTCCTGCTCCAACCCATAAAAATATGGGAAAGTCTTCCATGTCATTTGGGACTGCGTTATCGCTAAGTTTTCAAAATCTTCGCACAAAAAAGGGAAGGACGTTTTTAACTTCGTTTGCAGGATCTATTGGAATTATTGGAATTGCATTGATTTTATCTCTTTCCAATGGAGTAAATACGTATATTACTGATATTCAGAAGAGTACAATGACTTCCTATCCGATTTCCATCGAATCACAATCATTTGATTTAAGCAGCGTAATGGAATCAGGACAGAATATTTCCAGTTCGGAGAAAGCGGATCACGATTTGGATGCCGTTTATTCCAATGGAACAGAACTGGAAATGGCTTCCAGTGTGACAAGTAGTATTACAGAAAATAATTTGACCGAATTTAAAAAGTATTTAGATGATACGGACAGTGAAATTCATCAATACGTTGGCGAAAATGGAATTATTTATTCCTATGATACAAAGTTTTATGTGTATACCCATGATCCAGACGGAGAGTTAGTTAATACCGATGGCAGTACCCTAATGGATACCAATGATCAAGCTGCAATGGGAATGGGGGCTATGAATGAAATGATGGGTACAAGCTCCAATCATTTTGAGGAACTTATGCCTGGTAAGGATGGGGAATTAATTAGTTCCGCGGTTAAGGACAATTACGATGTTTTATATGGTTCTTGGCCAGATGACTATGATGAAGTTGTTTTAATTCTAAATGAAAATAATGAGATACCTGTAACTGCACTTTATGAATTAGGACTTCTTCCAAGTAAGGAATACAAAGATTTGGTTAAAAAAATGGAAGATGGAGAAGAAATTGAGTTAGAAACACAGAGTTGGGATTATGAAGAAATTTGTGATAAAGATTTCTATTTAATTCCTGCCTGTGATACTTATGAAGAAAATAAAAATGGAATATTTGAATCCATTCAGGAAGATGAGAAAAAAATAGAAAAACTACTGGAAGATAGTGCCGTCGAATTAAAAATAACAGGAGTGATTCGTCCAAAAGAAGATGCTTCGATTTCAATGAATCAGCCAATTGGTTATACGACAGCATTGACGGATTATATTATTGATAATACAGATGAGAGTGCCGTAGTAAAAGCACAAAAAGAAGATAAGAAAATTAATGTATTGAATGGTCTAAAATTTTCACCATCGGATGATGAAGCCAAAATTGAAGATACAAAGACTTATTTAGAAAATCTAGGTGTTTCTGATAAGGCGAAACTTTGTAAAGAAATGTTGCAGTCGGTTTATGCAGATGATCCAGATACTGCATCTCAGATGATGAGCATGACAGAAGAAGAGTTGGCAACAACTTTGGATAATTACTTAAAAGATCCAGATGATGAGGTACTTCTTGCCATTTATGAAGATCATATTTCAACAGGAAGTTATGATGATAATATGGCAGCATTTGGAGTAGTAAGTTTAGATGCTCCTAGTCGTATTAGTATTTATGCAGATAGCTTTGAAGATAAAGATGCGATATCTGATTGCATTGAAAATTATAATGCATCAGCAAATGAAGAGGATAAGATTAGCTATACCGATTATGTTGCACTTCTTATGTCTTCTGTTACAACTATTGTAAATGTAATATCCTATGTATTAATTGCGTTTGTAGCTGTGTCATTGGTAGTATCTTCAATTATGATTGGAATTATTACGTATATTTCTGTTTTGGAGCGAACGAAGGAAATCGGTATTTTACGTGCGATTGGAGCTTCCAAACATAATATTTCTCAAGTATTTAATGCAGAGACATTTATTATCGGTTTGTGTTCTGGTTTAATTGGTATTGGAGTTACATTATTACTATTAATTCCGGGCAATGCAATTATTCATACGGTAACAGGTTCTGTGGATGTAAATGCAGCGCTTCCTGTCACAAGTGCGATCATTTTAATTGCTTTAAGTATGATTCTCACATTGATTGGTGGTCTCATTCCAGCCAAGAAAGCAGCCAAAAAAGATCCTGTAACTGCACTTAGAACCGAATAAAAACTGATAAGAACTCCTCTTTCCATTGGTGAGGAGTTCTTTCCTATTTGACTGAAAGCTGACGAAACTTTTTCGGAGTGATGCCGTGATATTCTTTAAAAACATGAATAAAATGGCTGCAATCACAAAAACCTGTCTCCTGGCTAATATAGGATAAATCTAAATCCGTGAATCGTAATAAATCTTCTGCTTTTTGAATACGGATTTGTTTGATAAAATCCTTGCAAGATTGTCCATAATATTCTTTAAACTTTAAGGCAAAGTAAGAATAACTCATATGGAAATGTTCTGCAATGGAAGACACAGAAAGCGGTTCTTGATAATGCTGGATAATATATTCAGCAATGGATGCAAAGCGTTCATGAATCGAGTTTTTCTGTTGTTGTGGATTAATTTGAAATCCTTGTTTTTTCCAAATTTTAAGCAGTTCTGCAATAATCAGACAATAGTAGGAATGAATGATAATATCATATCCAAATTCTTTTTTAGTAATGACTTGAACCGATCGTTCCAATAAGTCTTTCAATGGGAACCCATCTAATTGTTGTTTCCGAAAAATAATGGGAAGTTTCGGATTTTCTTGAACCATATGTAAAAGGCTGGAGAGGCTTGGAAGATTGCTGTTTGCTAGATTTAAATATACAGGGGCAAATTTAATCACATAATACTGTAGAGCAGGGGTTGTATGAAACGAAATGGAGTGAATTACTTGAGGATGAAAGATTAGCAAATCTCCAGGCTGTAGTATAAAGGTTTGTGTTCCAGATTGAACACAGGCATCTCCGTTTAATAGATAGATAATCTCAATAAAATAATGCCAATGCGGTGTGATTGGAAACGGGTTTGTCTGGCTATTAAAAAGGAATGCCTCGTAAGGGTTATTTAATGTATCGTTGTATTCAAAAATTGGCTTCATAATAATGTTCCTTATAAGAGATTTATACAATTTTTATCAATGTTTATTATATCATAAATGAAGTAGCCATGGTATAGTTTTTATATGAAAGTTTTGTATTGGGACATAATAGAAAAATAATAGAAGAGACTTATAATAAGAAGTCTTTTCCATAAAAAATAAAAACAATAGGAGGAAAAAATGGGAATTATTTTTGATGAAACAAACAAAGTGTTTTTATTAAATACGAAAAACACAACGTATGGAATTGCAGTTACAGACGGAATGTACTTGAATCATTTATACTATGGGAGAAAATTAGAGGATACAAATATTCGCTATTTGCTGCGAGAAAATGAACCTCCATTCATACCTTCAGTGAATCAAAGAGAAAAAAATTCATTTTTGGATATGGCTCCAATGGAATATCCAGAGACAGGAATGGGAGATTATCGAGAGAGTGCATTTTGTGTCAGAAGTGAAGGGGGACATCGAGCCAGTGAGTTAGCTTATCAGAGTTATCAAATTGTAGGGGGGAAACCAGAATTAGAGGGGCTGCCTGCTACCTGGGGAGGAGAAGAGGATTGTACAACATTGAAACTATTCTGTAGAGATGAGACATTAGGAATGGAAGTTCAGTTACTCTATACCGTGTTTGAGGAGGAAGATGCCATTACTCGTTCTGTTATTGTAAAGAATGCAGGAAACTCAAGCATCTATTTGGAGAAAGTATTGAGTACATGCTTGGATATGGATGACCGAAACTTTGAAGTGATTGGCTTATTTGGTTCATGGGGAAGGGAACGGCATATACAGAGAATGCCTGTTGGATACGGAAGACAGAATATTGCTTCATTTAAAGGAGAGTCTGGTCATCAAGAGCATCCATTTATGGCATTAGTTACACCAGAAACAAATCAAGATATCGGAGAAGTCTATGCAATGAATTTTGTATATTCTGGTAATTTTATTGCTCAGGTAGAAAAAAATCAATTTGATTCAGTTCGAATGTTAATGGGAATTCATCCAGAAGGATTCACATGGAAGCTGGAACCAGAAGAAGTATTTACTGCTCCAGAGGTTGTAATGATTTATTCAGATGAGGGATTAGGAAAGATGACGAGAAGTTTTCATGACTTATACCGCAATCACTTAATTCGCAGCAGTTATCTTCATAAAAAAAGACCAATTTTAATTAATAACTGGGAAGCAACATATTTTAAGTTTGACGAAAAAAAGCTCTTAGATATTGCAGAAGAGGCTTCCAAGTTAGGAATTGAAATGTTAGTAATGGATGATGGATGGTTTGGACATCGTGAAAACGATGATAGTTCTTTGGGCGATTGGTTTGTTAATGAAGAAAAGCTGAAAGGTGGATTAAACAAATTAGTAGAAGATGTGAAAAAAACGGGAATGTCATTTGGAATTTGGGTAGAACCTGAAATGATTTCGCCAGATTCTGAATTATATAAAAAGCATCCAGATTGGGCATTACAAATTCCAGGACGTGAGATTACACAAAGCCGTGCACAATATGTATTAGATCTTTCACGAGATGAAGTTGTGGATGCAGTTTATGAAATGATTGCCAACGTATTAAAAAGTGCAGATATTCGATATGTAAAATGGGATATGAATCGCCAATTAACAACAATTGGAAGTTTCCAGTGGCCAGCAGATCGCCAGGGAGAATTGTATCACCGCTATGTACTTGGAGTATATAAAATGCAAGAACGGTTGACCAAAGATTTCCCATATATTTTGTTAGAGAATTGTTCCAGCGGAGGGGCACGCTTTGATCCAGGAATGCTGTTTTACAGTCCTCAAATCTGGTGTTCCGATGATACCGATGCAATTGAGCGTTTAGCAATTCAAGAGGGAACCGCATTGATATATCCAGTATCTACAATGGGAGCACATGTAAGTGTGTGTCCGAACCATATTATTGGACGTGTTACGCCATTTGAAACAAGAGGAAATATTGCGCTGCTCGGTACATTTGGATATGAATTAGATATTACAAAGTTAACAGAAGAAGAAAAGGAAGCAGTAAAAGTACAGGTACAAAATTATCATAAGTATAATGATTTAATTCGAGAAGGGGATTATTATCGTTTGGCATCTTATGCAGAAAATGGATGTTATGATAGTTGGATGATTGTGGATAAAAATAAGAAAAGAGCACTTGTTTTCTATGTGCAGGTACTTGCCAGAGCGAATGCCAAGAGTAAATATATGAGATTAAAAGGTTTGGATCCAAAGCAGTATTATCAAATTGATGGAAAGCGTTATTTAGGAAGTACATTAATGAACGCAGGAATCTCAGTTTCAGCTGAGATGGGAGATTTTAGAAGCAAGTTAATTCCTGTAGAAGCAATTTAATTTTTGTCTAATTCTATTTATAGCAACAATTATGGGGAGGAAACTCCCCATAACATAAGGCTTAATTTAAATTTCTTTTCTTTAAAACTGACTCTGTTAAACGTATTCCAGCTTCGTAACTTTTCTTTAAAAACGTATTTTGATCGGGTTCCTTGCAGGATAATTCCAATACTAATGGGAGTTCATAGGCAGAGTTGGATATTATCTCTGCTATTTCGTCCCAATTAATAGTACCTTCCCATGGGATTTTATGCTGATCACATGGGCATGTTAAATCGGGTCTTCCCCAAAAATCTTTGTCAGGTCCTCCCATATTGTCATTGATATGGATCGAACGTAGTCTATCTTTGTACCGCCGTCCGAATATCGCTGTTTGGTTATTTAATACGATATTGGCGTGTCCAGTGTCCCAGCAAAAACCTAAAAATTCTTTGCAGTATTTTCCAAATAAATAATCAAATTGATCAAATTGTTCTGAGGCAGGTGCTTCTAACAGGTTCTCTAAACAGATGGTAACTCCCTTTCTCATACAATATCCTTCTAGTTCATCTAGGGATTTTGTTACCTGATGGAAAAAGATATCTTTGTAACCTGGTCGTTCTTGAAAGGTAACGTATGGAAGATACATATGTAATACAATCTCATTGGCACCTAGTATGGATGCAAGATCGATACGGTTCTTAATTAACTCTACGCCTGCGAGACGATTCCACTCTACTTCTGATGTATAATCTTTTCGAAAATACCCACAGATGCGGTCAACAATAGGTCTAGAAGATCCTTTTGATGCATGAAGAGATTTTGCTTTTAATCCATATTTTTGAAACCATTCTTTTATTTGCAACATTTCAAATTGGGAGTATATATAATCCCCATCCCATTCGTGACACCAATGAACATGAGTAAACCCTGCTTGTGCAATTAATTTTAAAGTATGTTCAATTTCTAATACTTGTGTAGACTCTCCTGCAAAATCAGTTGCAAATCCTAATTCTATTCTAATCACCACCTTTTTTAGCATAACATGATTTGTTTCTTTGCTTTGATATTATTGTACATAAACTTCTGGTTGAAGTATTTTTTGTAACTAAACTTTCATTCCCGCTTTGCAGGCACCATCATGATAGAAAAGTTGATGTCTCCGTGCTATGTATTCTCGACATCGCTGCCCGTATTCGCAATCCAGGCAAATGCCTTACTTGCTCATACAGGTCAGGTCGTCGAATGACCATCTAGTACAGGATATAAATCCCCTGCCTGTCTGGTCATTGACGACACTTTTATAGTAAATTATATCATAGATATGACATAACTTCTATTTCAAAAAATAGAAATTAATGGATTAAAGGATATCTTCATAATAATATGTAAAAAAAATGCAAGAATATCATGTAGAGGCAGAAATAATTGCCATTAACGTAAGAATTTTGTAATGATTTGGGACTTGTACTTTGTTTTTGTTATGGTATAATTTTTACATTAGATAATTATATAGAAAGAGAGGTATTATAGTGGAAGACCATAAAAAACCGAAGAGGAAAATTTTGATTATTATACTTGGCGTTTTAATTTTTCTTTTTATCGTTTTAGCAGTTGTATATGGTATTTGGAAAACATATTATAATAAAAGTAATTATATTAAAGATGAAGATGTTTCTATTTATTATGAAGATCAAACGGCAGAAGAGGGATCCGCAGAAGAATCTACGGAAAATAGTACATTGTCCGAAGAAGATGCTGCTAAGTTGGAATCAGAATTAGCAGAGTTGGATGATGTAAAGAACATCAGTAGTAATGAAGTCTATAATATTTTATTGATTGGTTCAGATCGGCGTGATACGAGCTGGTATGGAAACTCGGATTCTATGATTTTGATTTCGGTAAATGAGTCCAAGAAAAAGATTTATATGACCTCTTTTATGCGTGATTTATATGTAGTAATTCCAAATATTGGACCGAGAAAATTAAATTCTGCCTATGCTAGAGGTGCAGGTCCTCTGCTTGTACAGACATTGGAAGAAAACTTTAAGATTGATATTGATAATTATGCAAGTGTAGACTTCACCTCTATGTCGCAGCTGATTGATTTAGTTGGAGGAGTAGATCTGGAATTGTACCAAGAAGAAGCAGATTATCTGAATAATTCCATTGGAACGAATTTTACAGCAGGTATGGTTCATATGAATGGAGAACAGGCATTAGCATTTTCCCGTATTCGATACGTTGGATATTATGATTATGAACGTACTTCTAGACAGCGTCGTATATTAGAACAGGTAGTGCTAAAATCCAGACAATTGGATTTTGGACAATTAAATGATTTGGTTAACAATGCATTGCCGCTTATTTCTCATAACATTCCAGCAGGAGAATTAGCAGGCAAATTGTTAAAAATCCCAGAATGGATTCAATATGAAATTGTGCAGGATCGTGTCCCATATGATGGATTGTATTCTTATCTTGGACAAGATATCGTTCCGAATTATGCAGAGACAATTCAACGGCTTCATAATACAATTTATGGACAATAATAAAATGAAACGAGAAGCGGATTATAGCCAGCTTCTCGTTTTGTATAAATATGAATTGTTTCAGTGAGAGTAAGGACAAAACGAATGTATTATCAAAATATCATCAACGAATTTGTTGCTATTGTAAAAGAAACGATTGGAACGCAATTAATAGGAATTTATTTACATGGTTCTTTCGCAATGGGATGTTTTAACCCTGAAAAAAGTGATATTGATTTAATTGTTATTATTGAAGAAACAATTTCTAATATACAGAAAATGAGGTTAATGAAATACATTGTTAAACTAAATCAACAAGCACCACCTAAGGGATTAGAAATAAGTGTTATAAAAAGAAAATATTGCAATCCTTTTGTATATCCTACACCGTTTGAATTGCATTTTTCGCCAATGCATTTACAATGGTTTTATAGTAATCCAAAAGATTATGTGGAAAATATGAAGGGGAAAGATATAGACTTAGCAGCACATTTTACAATCATAAATAAATATGGGATTACATTATTTGGAGAAAAAATCGAGAATGTTTTTGCCGTTGTTCCACGGCAAAACTATATAGATAGTATTTGTTGTGATATTGAAAATGCACAAGAAGATATTTTGGAACAGCCAATTTACATAATACTAAACTTATGTAGAGTGTTGGGATTTTTGATGGACGATTTGTATCTTTCCAAAGAGGAAGGCGGAAAGTGGGGAATGGGGCATTTGCCAGCAGAGTATCATACAATTATTTCTGAGGCCATGGAGTGTTATACAACAAATAAGGAAATGGTAGTTAAGCAAGAAGCTGCTGTTTCATTTGCAAAAGAAATGATGGATTTAATTAGGAAAAAGTTAAAAGAATAAATCAATAATTTTAAATTATATTAGAAAGGCAGAACTATGGGAAAAACATTATCGGAGATGAGTTTAGAAGAATTGTGGGAATTATTCCCGATTTTTCTGACGGAGTATCAGGAAGAATGGGAATTGTGGTATTGGGAAGAGGCGGAAAATTTAAAAAATGCGTTCTTAGATGAAACGGTTAAAATTGGCCATATTGGAAGCACTGCGATTAAAGGCATATAGGCAAAGCCAATTGTGAATATATTAATGGAAGTGCCAGTTACAGAGAATTTGCTGTCCTATAAAGAGAAAATTGAAAACTATGGTTGTTTGTGTATGAACGAATCTTCAAACAGGATTTCTTTTAACAAAGGCTATACAGAAAACGGATTTGCTAGAAAAGTATTTCATCTGCATTTGAGATATTGCGCAGATAATGCAGAATATAATTATGAATTATATTTTCATTGGTATAATTTAATTCATGAACTAGGGCATATAATAATAATATTTAACTTCGTATCTCATCTTCACCCAGCAGAAGAAGAACAACTTGTCAATAATTTTGCAGTTGCATATTGGCAGAATTATGGTGAGCAGGAAAAAATTAATGAATTAAAATCCATTGTCCATAATACAATTAATAAATTTATTGTTCCAACACACGAAAATATTAATTATATGCATTATGCAAAAGAAAAATGGGGGCATAAGGAACGAAATAATTTTAATAATTATGGCTGGTTTCAGTTTAGCAGTGTTAAAAATGTAATATCTAGTAACCAAAGTTTGGAGGATGCACTAAGCGATATGAGTTCTTTGAGAATACAGTCTCAAAAAAAGAGATATTTAAATATAAAGTAGATGATAAAATGGCTATTCAAGTAATTGGTGATACGACAAGAATATTAAGAAATTGGAACATTGTTCTTCCTCAAAATATAAAGATTGTTTTTTGTAATGATTTAAATTGTCATATGTGTAAAGTAAAACAGTCAAATGATTAATAAGGCATATATCGATGTTTAGAAATATAAATAGATTTGCTTGATAGTAGTTTATGATAGTGAGTATTGTTGAATATTATATTCTTAGAGATTATTATTGAGATATAGGAGAAATAATGTTAAAATAATTGCGAAGCAATGAAAAGAAATGATTATGCTGTATCTGTAGAATTGGCATATATAGCAAAAAGTCATTATTGCTTGATGATACTATAAATGTACATAGAATGGAGGAAAAAATGTTAACGAGAAAAGAGATGAAAAAAAGAGCAAAAAAATCAGTGAAAAAGCATTACTGGATTTTTATTGCTGCTTGTTTGATTGCTGCTTATTTAGGAACGGAATTTGCGGGTTCTTTGACATTTTTTGAACAAAACCAAGGGATAACAGAAAATACAACAGAGGTTATTACTGTGGGAAGGAATGATTCTCCGGGATTGGTGGATGCGATTCGTGCAGCGCTAGAAGGAGATGAAGAATCAGGAAGACAAATTTCAGAACAAATTAAACAAGAAGAAGTGGAACAAGAAAATCAAGTATTGGGAAGAAGTCGGGGAGTTCTAGCTATGATAGTGAATGATGTTACTTCTGGTTCCATATTTGTAACCGCTATTTCAGCGATGAATTCCATTATTAAGTCTCCAAGTATTACTACAATGGTTTTAATTTTGGGCGGAATGATACTAGTAGGGGCTTTTTGGTTTTTTGTAACAAATACATATGGGGTAATTTTACGAAGATTATTTTTAGAGGGAGCTACTTATGAAAAAGTGCAAGTTCAAAAGTTTTTATACTTAATTCATGTAAAAAAATGGTTCAAAGCTTCATGGGTTATGTTTGTTACAGGTGTGTATCAGCTCTTTTGGACATTTACAATTATAGGAGGAATTATTAAATATTTCTCTTACAAGATGGTTCCGTATATTGTTGCAGAAAACCCAGATCTTTCTGCGAGGGAAGCCATTACTCTTTCCCGTAAATTGATGAAGGGGCATAAATGGGAATGCTTTGTATTGCAGCTTTCTTTTATTTGGTGGTATTTTTTTGGAGTTTTGACAATTGGACTTGGAAAGATTCTGTTTACTAATTCTTATTGGACTGCAACATTTACACAATATTATATCCAGCTTCGTATGTTAGCAAAAGAAAAGGGGATTCCTGGAGCTGAATTATTGAATGATACTTATTTGTATGAAAAACCATCTCAGGAAGTGATCAATCAAACCTATGCAGATGTATTAGAAGTAATGGCAAGTCCTGTGGAAGAACTAAAAGAGTTAAAGGGAATACGAAAATTTTTAGCAGATTGGTTTGGAGTTTTGCTTGTAGGCTCTAAAAAAGAATTGGAATATGAAAAAAGCCAGATGAGACATGTTAGAATTGCGGGCTTAAAAGAGGCGGTAGAAGGAAACGTATATCCGAACCGATTATTCTCTATACCTGAGAAAAGTAAGCGTAAAAAAGTAGAACTGATTTATTATATGCGTCATTATACCATTTGGTCACTTGTTTTAATGTTCTTTATTTTCTCTTTTATTGGATGGTTATGGGAAGTAAGTTTACATTTGATTACAGATGGAGAATTTGTAAATCGTGGAGTATTGCAGGGACCGTGGCTTCCGATTTACGGAACAGGAGGTATGTTAATCCTGATTTTATTAAATAAGTTTAGAAAAAAACCAGTTCTTGAATTTATACTTACAGTAATTTTATGCGGATGTGTAGAATATTTTACAGCTTATTATTTGGAACTTACACATGGTGGAGTTCGATGGTGGGATTATAGCGGATATTTCCTAAATTTACATGGACGTATTTGTGCGGAGGGATTATTTGTATTTGGAGTTGGAGGTATGGCAATTGTATATTTCCTTGCCCCACTATTAGATAATCAGATTCGGAAAATGAAATTAAAAATTTTAATTCCAATCTGCCTTGTATTGCTTGCAATTTACTCTGTAGATCAAGTATACTCGAAAAAACATCCAAATACAGGAGAAGGAATTACCGATTATGCAGTAATGATAGATCAGAATAATGTAAGTATGTAGCAAAGTATATTTTGTATAAAATTTTATGAATGAATTTTGCCTTTTTGGAAAATGATAGGATAATAAAGCAGTTTTCATTTTGGATTGTATGGAAAACAAAAGGAACCTCCACTGGAGCTTCCTTTTGCATATCACGATAACAAAAACTTGGCAGTAAAGTAATTCGTTTTACTGTAGGATAGCTGCAAAAAATTTTCGAATATAAGGAGGCAATAAATTTATGGTGGATATACAAAAAGCTGCAATTATTGGATGTGGATTTGTTGGTTCTACAATTGCGTATTCATTGATGCAGAAAGGGATTTTTTCTGAATTAGTATTAATTGATGCGGATCATAAAAAAGCAGAAGGGGAGGCTATGGATATTAGTCATGGCCTGCCTTTTTCTCATGCCATGGATATTTATGCAGGGGAATACGAAGATATTAAGGATGCAGCAGTGATTATTATTACGGCTGGAGCCAATCAAAAACCTGGAGAGACTCGTTTGGATCTAGTGCAGAAAAATGCTAGGATTATGAAATCAATTATAGGAGAAATTAAAAAAGCCGATTGTGAAGGAATTCTTTTGATTGTTTCCAATCCAGTTGATGTTCTGACTCATGTTGCTTTAAAAGAATCAGGGTATTCTCCAAAGAGAGTAATCGGTTCAGGAACCGTTTTGGATACAGCAAGATTGAAGTATCTATTGAGCGAAAAACTAAAAGTAGATAGCCGCAATATTCATGCATTTATTATCGGAGAACATGGAGATAGTGAACTGGCAGTTTGGAGTTGTGCAAATATTTATGGAATTGATATACAGCAGTTTGGAAAACTGCGAGGATGTGAAAACTTCCAAAATGAGATGGATGAAATCTATCGTGCCGTTCGGGACAGTGCGTATGAAATTATTGAACGAAAAGGGGCAACCTATTATGGAATTGGTATGGCAGCAGCTAGAATTGCGGAGGCAATTGTCAGAGACAGTCATACGGTGGCACCAGTTTCTGTCTTGTTAAATGGAGAATATGGATTATCTGATTTGTGTTTGAGTATTCCAACTATTATAGGAAGAGATGGCGCAGAACAAGTATTAGAAATTGAATTCAATGCAGAAGAAAACGAGCAATTAAAAAAATCAGCACAAGAATTAAAACAGGTATTAACATCTTGCGAGTAAATTAAAAATAAAAGAAATCTCTATTAGGATGCCTTTGCATATTACAATGATAATGGAAAAGCTATGAAGATTGAAAAAATTAAACTTCATAGCTTTTTTATTTGTATAAAAATAAATAATGCAATAAAAATTAAGAAATATTGATGAGAAAATTACATAAAAAAACAGTATAAACATTTAGAAGAGAAATATTATATGGAAAAATTATATATATAATGGAAAAGTTATAGGAAAATTAAAGTAAATATAGACAAAAATCAAAAATGTAGTAAAATAAAATTAAAAATTTAAACAAAAATTTGTACTGCTGTAGCAATAAGCATTATAACGCTGATAGGAAAAGATAAATTGGGAGCGTTAAAAATGAAATTGGGAGGACGTAAGATGAAAAGGATTTTAACTGTTTTATGTATGCTGATATTGCTTTTAACTGGTTGTGCATCAGATCAGACCATAGTGGAAAGTGAAGAATTTAATCCAGAAACGGATTTTCAATCAGAATATTATGATTTAACTTCGGAGACTCATCCTATAGTGGAAGTGGAGGATGGATATTATATCATCGTTGGATATTATATTTATTATGTAGATAAGGAAACGATGGAGTATACACCGCTCTGTAATAAGCCAAACTGCTTACATCAAGAAGAAATAGATCAAACAAAGGTCATGGATTGTAATGCAATGGTTCGATTAGATATTTCACTTCGTACTAGTTTGAATTATTACAAGCAACATTTATATATTGCAGCATCTGAATTATTAATAGATGAAAATGGAATGTCAGAAAGAAAATATGTAATGGATAAAATTTCGTTGGATGGTGGAGAGCGGGAAATCGTTCATGAATTTGAAAATCCTGTTGATACAGCGATTGTACATAGAGGATACATCTATTATAGCTCTAGTTTCAGTCAAATTGGCTCGAATGAGAAAACGAGTGTGTATCGGGTTCCAATTGAGGGAGGAGAAGAAGAATTACTATATAGTGCGCAAAGTGATAATCAAATCTCATATTTGAGAATAACTGGAACGAATCTTAGTTTTACGGAATATGATGAAGAACAGGGGAATTCCGTATGCTGGTATAATCTGGTAGATGGAAAGATAAAAAAGACTTCATTTGGAGATGGAATTGATGTAGTTAGTGATAGGGTAGCAAATGGAAGAGTTTATTATCGTGCTATGAAAGAATATAAAGATTATAATACATGGTCTACAAATTTGAATGGAAATGACGAAAAGAAGGAATCATTTATATCTCAACACCAGGATGATGATTATTATTATGAAACAAATCCAGAGGATAAAACACAGACCGTATATGATTGGAAAACACAGAAAAAAGTGGCTGAGTTTTCTCAATTAGGAGGAGGGGATTCTTTCTTTGCAGGAAAAGAAAAGTTATTCTGGTATGTATTAAATGATAGAGGAGGAATTAAAGTTTCTTATATTGATCGGGAAGATATACCAAAAGGAGATGCAGCAGTGAAAGTGTTAATGGATTTTTCCAAGAGTGAAACTCGTCCAGGCATTGTCATTGAATAGTCATTAAGTAAATAAAAGTAGGAAGGGGATTAAATGATATGTCACAAAATTAGATGGAAGACTTGAAAAAAGAAAATTTTGTGGCATATCATTTGAACGAAGATTATTATGAAATAAAGGAAAATTTTTAATAAGAGTATTGAAGCATTAAAAAAACGGGAAAAAATTTTCAAAGAATAGAGAACTGATTATTAGAAGGTGGAATGAAATGAGATGTTTTGGAGATATATATTTCTTTGGTTAAAAATAGCATAAAAAAAGAAAAATAGCTAAAAAAAATAAACAAAAAAACGGTGTAAAAAAATAGTAAAGAAAAATAATATGGAAAAATATAGATTAAATGGAGAAATTATAGAAATGTTTAGTGTAATATAGACAAAAAAGGAAAAATATAGTAAGATAATATTAGAAATTTTATAAACGTATAAATCCTATAAAAAACCAGGTTATATAAATGACCTTAAAACTATAGATGAAATTAAAATAATATTAATTTATGTGATTCTATACTGGCACCATAAATAAGAATGAAGAAATAGGAGGATAATTGTATGAAGAAGAAAATTATAGCAATTGCACTTGTGGGAATTATGACACTTAGTAACTTTGTTCCAGCGTTTGCAAGCAGAAATTCAGCAAGTATAAGTGGAAGCACGGCTGGATTTAATGCAACGGGAACGATAACGATTGATAATGTAACAAATGAGTCAATAGCAACAGCAACAGCATCGGTAGCATGCGGAATGAATGTTACAGCAATTTTTGTGTATAATGGTGGTACTAGATATTCTGTCCCTGCAAGCAATTATGCAACTAGTTGTACAGCAATTGCACAAAAATCTGGAGTTCAAGCAGAAGCTGGAATAGGACAATTTACTGTTGTAAAAGATCCATATTCATGGTCACAAACAAAAGACGTAAATGTAATATAAAATAATCATTGTGGTGGCAGTATTAGATATATACTATTAATAATGTAGTAAAAACTAAAAATTAAGAGATATTGAGATTTAGATATTGATAGATAATGTAAAAAATATTTATAATTATAACTTATAGAGTTTAAGTAAAAAATAGTTAATTATTATAAGGAGGGATCAGATTTTGAAAAAAATATTGCTTATTTTATGTATGCTGGTGTTATTTCTAACTGCTTGTGGATCAGATCAGGCAGAAGTGGAGAGTGAAGAATTTAATTTAGAAACAGATTTTCAATCAGAATATTGTGATCTGACTATGAACGCCCATCCTATAGTGGAAGTGGAGGATGGATATTATATCATTGTTGGATATTATATTTATTATGTAGATAAGGAAACAATGGAGTATACGCCGCTCTGTAATAAGCCAAACTGCTTACATCAAGAAGAAACAGATCAAATGAAGGTAACTAATTGTAATGCAATGGTGCGATTAGATCGTTTGATTTGTACTAATTTGAATTATTATAAACAGCATCTATATATTGCAGCAATTGAATTGCTAATAGATGAAGATGGAATGCCAGAAAGAAAATATGTAATGGACAAACTTCCTTTGGATGGTGGAGAACGAGAAATTGTTCATGAATTTGAAAATCCTGTTGATACAGCGATTGTACATAGAGGATACATCTATTATAGTTCCGATTTCAGTCAAATTGGCTCGAATGAGAAAACGGGTGTGTATCGGGTTCCAATTGAGGGAGGTGATGAAGAATTATTATACAGTGCGGAAAGCAATAATCAAATTTCATATTTGAGAATAACTGGAACAAATCTTAGTTTTACAGAATATGATGAGGAACGTGGTCATTCGGTATGTCAGTATAATTTTGTGAATGGGAAAGTAAAAAAGATTTCATTTGGAGATGGAATTGATGTGGTTGGTGCGAGAATGGCAAATGGAAGGGTTTATTATCGTACTATGAAAGAATATAAAGATTACAATACATGGTCCACGAATTTAGATGGAAGTGACGAAAGGAAGGAATCATTTATATCTCAGCATCAGGATGACGATTATTATTATGAAACAAATCAGGAGGATAAAACACAGACGGTATATGATTGGAAAACGCAGAAAAAAGTAACTGAGTTTTCTCAATTGGTAAGGGGTGGTTCCTTTTTCGCAGGAAAAGAAAAGTTGTTCTGGTATGGATCAAATGAAGATGGAGGAATTAAAGTTTCTTATATTAATCGGGAAGATATACCAAAGGGAGATAAGGCAGTCAAAGTATTAATGGATTTTTCTAGTGATGAAACTTATCCAGGTATTGTCACAGTTACGCAATAGATTCTTGGATAAGGAGGTGCAAAATCTTGAAAAAAATATTGCTTATTTTATGTATGCTAGTATTATTTCTAACCGCTTGTGGATCAGACCAGGTGGCAGTGGAAAGTGAAGAATTTAATCCAGAAACAGATTTTCAATCAGAATATTATGATCTAACTTTTGAGACTCATCCTATAGTAGAAATGGAGGATGGATACTATATTATCGTTGGATATTATATTTATTATGTGGATAAGGAGACGATGGAGTATACTCCGCTTTGTAATAAGCCAAACTGCTTACATCAAGATGAAACCGATGAAACAAAGGTAATGGATTGTAATGCAATGGTTCGATTAGATATTTCACTTCATACTAGTTTAAATTATTATAATCAGCATTTATATATTGCAGCAGTTGAACTATTAACAGATGAAAATGGAATGCCAGAAAGAAAATATGTAATGGATAAACTTTCTTTGGATGGTGGAGAACGAGAAATTATTCATGAATTTGAAAATCCTGTTGATACAGCGATTGTACATAGAGGATATATCTATTATAGCACTAGTTTCAGCCAAATTGGTTCGAATGAGAAAACGAGTGTGTATCGGGTTCCAATTGAGGGAGGAGAAGAAGAATTACTATATAGTGCGGAAAGCGATAATCAAATCTCATATTTGAGAATAACTGGAACCAATCTTAGCTTTACGGAGTATGATGAAGAACATGGTGATTCGGTGTGCTGGTATAATCTGGTAGATGGAAAGATAAAAAAGACTTCATTTGGAGATGGAATTAATGTAGTTAGTGATAGAGTAGCAAATGGAAGAGTTTATTATCGTGCTATGAAAGAATATAAGGATTGTAATACATGGTCTACAAAACTGGATGGAAGTGACGAAAGAGAAGAGGGATTTGTATCTCAATACCAGGATGATGATTATTATTATGAAACGAATCCAGAGGATCAAACACAGACCGTATATGATTGGAAGACGCACAAGAAAGTAGCTAAGTTTTCACAACTAGCAGTATTAGGTTCTTTCTTTGCAGGAAAAGAAAAGTTATTCTGGTATGGAATCAATGAAGAGGGAGGAATAAAAGTTTCTTATATTGATCGGGAAGATATACCAAAAGGAGATGAGGCGGTAAAAGTGTTAATGGACTTTTCTAAGAGTCAAACAACGCCAGGTATTGTCACGGTTACGCAATAGATTTTTGTATTTTAGATATAGAGCGTATAGTAAGAAATTAAGAAATGTTATTAAGTAAATAAGAAAAAATGATATGTCACAAAACTAGTTAGAAACAAAAGAAACTTTTGTGGCATATCATTTGAGCGAAGGTTATTATAAGATGAAGCATTTTATAAATATATATATACTTTGAATAGTAATGGGTAAAAATGATATAAAAAGAAAGTTAATTGGAATAAAAATAGATAAAAAAACGGTATAAAAGAATAGTAAAGAAGAATAATATGGAAAAAATATAGATTAAATGGAAAAATTATAGAAAGTATTTAGTATAATATAGACAAAAAAGAAAAGTGTAGTAATATAAAAACAGAAATTAAATTCTATAAAAAAGAGGTTATATGAACGACCTTAAAACTATGGTAATTTTAATTTATGTAATTCTATACTGCCACCATAAATAAGAATGAAGAAATAGGAGGATAACTATATGAGAAAGAAAATTGTGGCGATTGCACTTGTAGGAATTATGACACTTAGTAACTTTGTTCCAGCATTTGCAAGTAGAAATTCAGCAAGTATAAGTGGAAGCACAGCTGGATTTAATGCAACGGGAACGATAACGATTGATAATGTAACAAATGAGGCAATAGCAACGGCAACAGCGTCAGTACCATGTGGAATGGATATCAAAGCAGTTTTTATCTATAATAATGGTACAAGATATTCCGTCTCTGCAAGTAATTATGCAACTACTTGTACTGCAGTTGCACAAAAGTCTGGAGTTCAAGCAGAAGGTGGACAAGGATACTTTACTGTTACAAATGGAGCATATACATGGTCAAATAGTTGTTATGCACCTGTAAAATAAGTAATAATTGTGGTGGCAGTATTAGATAAATAATACAGAAAATATTCACGAATGTGACTTACAAATTATTATATGAGGAGGTGCAAAATTTTGAAAAAAATATTGCTTATTTTATGTATGCTGGTGTTATTTCTAACTGCTTGTGGATCAGATGAAGTGGCAATGGAAAGTGAAGAATTTAATTTGGAAACAGATTTTCAATCAGAATATTATGATCTAACTATGGATTTTCACCCTATAGTAGAAATGGAGAATGGATATTATATCATTGTAGGATATTATCTTTATTATGTAGATAAAGAGACAATGGAGTATACGCCGCTTTGTAATAAACCAAATTGTCTGCATCAAGAAGAAACCGATGAAACAAAAGTAATGAATTGTAATGCAATGTTTTATACAAATCGTATGGTTTATACAAGTTTGAATTATTATAAACAACATTTATATACTGTAGCGATTGAAATAATGACAGATGAAAATGGAATTCCAGAACGAAAATATGTAATGGATAAAATCTCGTTGGATGGTGGAGAACGAGAAATCATTCATGAATTTGAAAATCCAGTTGATACAGCGATTGTACATAGAGGATATATCTATTATAGTTCCGATTTCAGTCAAATTGGCTCGAATGAGAAAACGGGTGTGTATCGGGTTCCAATTGAGGGAGGAGAGGAAGAATTACTATATAGTGCGGAAAGTGATAATCAAATCTCATATTTGAGAATAACTGGAACCAATCTTAGCTTTACGGAATATGATGAAGAACAGGGTCATTCGGTGTGCTGGTATAGTCTGGTAGATGGAAAGGTAAAAAAGACTTCATTTGGAGATGGAATTGATGTAGTTAGTGATAGAGTAGCAAATGGAAGAGTGTACTATCGTGCTATGAAAGAATATAAGGATTGTAATACATGGTCTACAAAACTGGATGGAAGTGACGAAAGAGAAGAAGAATTTGTATCTCAACATCAGGATGATGATTATTATTATGAAACAAATCAGGAGGATAAAACACAGACGGTATATGATTGGAAGACACACAAGAAAGTAGCTAAGTTTTCACAACTAACAGTATTAGGCTCTTTCTTTGCAGGAAAAGAAAAATTATTCTGGTATGGAATCAATGAAGAGGGAGGAATAAAAGTTTCTTATATTGATCGGGAAGATATACCAAAAGGAGATAAGGCGGTAAAAGTATTAATGGACTTTTCTAAGAGTCAAACAACGCCAGGTATTGTTACTGTCACACAATAGAACTTTTTGTATGTAATAAAATAAAGGAATGAGGTTCGTGAAGTATGAGTGGAGTAAGCTATGGCAGAATGTCATGCTTAAAAAAATAGTTGGGTTGCTGTTTATTCTGAATGTTGTAATATTAGTTTATAATGTTACACAGCAAGAATACAAGCAAAATTATCTGGAGTTAAAACCGATTATGCAATCACTGCAAGAAGAATATGAAACGTTGGGAGATAAGAAGGCAAGGCAAGTATGGCAGGAGCGAATGGAAGCTGGAGAAGGTGGAAAGGAACTGATAGCGATTAATCTATTATTGCAGCAATATGATTATATCGAGAAATATCCATCCTATCTGGATACGGTGCAGGAACAGGCTCAGCGTATGAAAAAGTTTTCGATTTTCTCAGAGGAAGATTCTTTTTCTTATCGGAATATTCAAAAAACGGGAGAAGATTTTGAAAAAATCAAGAATAGACCGTTGGAGGCTGGTATAGAATGGGGAGTTCAAGAAATGAATTCTTATTTTGTCAGTGACTTGGCTGTATTAGTTGGAGTTTTTCTGCTGATTAGTACATTATTTTGGCAAGAAAAAGAAAAGGGTTTATATGCTATGATACGCAGTACACGAAATGGACGTGGGACGCTAATCCGAAAGAAATTAACGGTTTTAGGAATTACTACGATTTTATTATGTCTGTTTTTTTACATACCAGTTGCCTGTATCTGTGGAGCATTATTTGGGTTTGGAAATATGGATCGTGCGATTCAATCCATTTCCAGTTTTCGTGAATGTGTACTTCCAATTACGATAAAGCAATATATTATTTTATTTGTTATTATGAAAACGGTAGCAATGTTATGTTTTGCTTATTGTATTGCATGTGCCTGTATCTGGTTTTCGGGAATTGGACAAGTGTTTGCATTTATTGCAGCGGTGAGCGGAGTTGGATTTTTATGTTTTCGCAATATTCCAGCGTTGTCCGTATGGAATTTCTTTAAATATGTAAATCCAGTTGCATTTTTAGATGCAGATGGTATTTTGGGAGTTTATCAAAATATTAGTATTTTTGCGTATCCTGTGAGTCGTATTGCATTGACAGTAGGAATTTTAGTAATTTTGGCATTGGCTGCAATGGCTATGACGATATGGGGATTTGTAAGAAAGAATGCGGTGTTGCAAGCAGCCTCATCGAGTCGGATTATGAGTTGGATTCGTGGCTGGTTATGTTATTATCGTACAACATGTTTAACGAAACAAGAATGGATTCGTTTTCTCATTCAAAAGAAAGGAATTTTGTTGTTGGTTTGCATGGGATGGATTGCGATGACATCCATCCAGCAAAAAGAAAGCTTATATGAAACGAAGGTAATGAATTATCGTGTGCTAATAGATGAATACCAAGAACCGTTAACGCAAGACCTTCAAGAACAAATTGAGCAGAGAAAGAAACAAATCCAAGAAGGGGAAGAAACACCACTGAATCTGGAAGGTTTTTATTTATTTTACAATCAATATAAAACGGTTTTATCTATGCAGGAAAAATCAAAGGCGGTTGGTCAAATGATTGATCAAACGAGTTGGGAATATTTGTTCTTTTCTCCAAATAGAGATTATCAGCAGGCTGCCATTTGGATTGCATTTCTTTTATTAATTGTGGTTCAAATATTTGGAAGTGATTATAAGAAAAATGAAGTAGGTTTAATATGGGCAACGAAAAAAGGACGAGGCTGTTTAAGTCGAGTCCGAATTGGAATTTGTTTGTTCCTTGCTATTTTGGTTGGAGGGATGATGCGTGGAGTGATTGCATGGAATGTGATTCAATATCATCCAATTGGAGATTGCACTGTACCTGTATGGTCGATTCCGAGATTTGATTTATTGGGAGATATGCCGATTTGGGCTGTGCTTGTACTAGGTGGTATGTTGAAAATACTGGGAGTGGCAGTATTAGTTCTTATTATGGCATGGATTACAATGAAAGTAAAAAAGCAGACAACGGCAATTATTATTGGTATTCTTTTATTTGAAGTACCAGTTTTAATGGAAGTTGGAAAAATTTCTATTTTGCGGTCGTTTACGTTGGCACAGGCGTTTTATCCATATAATCTGTTGGAGGAAAATCCAGTTCAGTTTGGAATTTACTCGGCTGTATTAATGATTCTTACCGTAATATTTTTGCGAAAGATATGGAAGGGTGCGGCATTAGGAGGTAAGTATGGAGCTAAGGATTGAACAGGTAACGAAAACATATGGAGCGAAACATGTATTGAATCAGTTTTCTGTTGTGTTGAAGGAAGGAATTTATGGGCTATTGGGTCCAAATGGAGCAGGAAAAAGTACATTGATGAATATTATTACGGACAATTTGGCATCAACTTCTGGAACCGTATATTGGGAAGGAAAAAGGATTCAATCGTTAGGAAAGCAGTACCGAGAAATACTTGGCTATATGCCTCAGCAGCAGGGAATGTATGATGAATTTACAGTGGAACATTTCCTCTGGTATATGGCTTCGTTAAAAGGGATGAAGAAGAAGGCTGCAAAAGAGCAGATTAATCAGCTTCTTTCTGTTGTAAATATGACGGAGAACCGTAAGAAGCTGCTGAAAGGTTTGTCAGGAGGTATGAAGCAGCGGGTCTTATTGGCACAGGCTTTGTTAAATGATCCTAAAATTCTGATTTTAGATGAACCAACCGCAGGTTTAGATCCAAAGGAACGAATCCGAATCCGAAATCTTATTAGTGAGATTGCATTGAATAAAATTGTACTGCTTGCTACACATGTGGTGTCAGATATTGAATATACGGCAAAGGAACTTATTTTAATGAATGATGGAGTGCTGATTGCGAAAGATACCCCTTCCAATTTGATTAAGATGGTAACCGATCAAGTTTGGGAAATAAAAGTGAAAGAAGCTGACTTGAAAGAAATAGCGAAAAAATATAAAGTGAGCAATATTATAGCAGAGGAAGATGGGATTGTAGTCCGTATTATAGAGAAAAAAGAGGCAATCGAAAATCAATGGAATCCTGTAATGGTACGTCCAAATTTAGAGGATTTATACTTATATTTGTTCCATTAAATATTTAAAAGCGTGATGTCTGATAAAAATTCTCATCAATAAGAAAAGTCAGATTGGGAAAGTTGAAAAGTAAATTGTGCTATGATAAAATAATCAATAGAAAGCAAATTTGCTGTGTAGTTGTAAACAAGCACGAATATCATAGTATTGACGAAAGGGGATGAAAATGGTGCAGAAAATCACGCTTGGAATTGACGGAATGATGTGTGGCATGTGTGAAAGTCATGTAAATGATGCAATTAGAAATGCATTTACAGTTAAAAAAGTGACATCTTCTCATACAAAAAAACAGACCATTATTATTACAGAGAAAGATATTGAAGAAGAGAAACTGAAAGAAGTTATCGATAAGACAGGATATACGCTTACTTCAATTGAAAAAGAACCTTATGAAAAGAAGGGTTTCTTTGCTGCATTTAAAAAATAAGGAGAGGTGAAATTATGGAGAAAGTATATCAATTCCTAAAAGATGCACAAACATACTATTTGGCCACTATGGAAGGAGATCAGCCAAGAGTTAGACCGTTTGGCACGATACATATGTTTGAAGGAAAGCTTTATATTCAAACTGGTAAAAGCAAAGAAGTATCGAAACAGATTGCAGCAAATGGAAAAGTAGAAATCTGTGCTATGAGAGGAGAAGACTGGATTCGCGTTGCAGGTACGCTAGTAGAAGATGATCGTGTAGAAGCGAGACAGTCTATGTTGGATGCTTACCCATCGTTACAAAATATGTATGCTGCGGATGATGGAAATACACAGGTGTTGTATTTTAAAGATGCAGTTGCTACAATTTCATCGTTTATAAAGGAAGCAGAAGTAATTAAGTTTTAATTATTTGATAGCAACTGAAAACAAAAGAAACCTCCACTGGAGCTTCCTTTTGCATATCACGATAATAAGAAAAGCCGGAAGTGTATCTAAAAGTAAAAGGATAAGCTTCTGGCTTTTTTGTTTGTAATTTGGAAGGTTAGTGCTATAATAAAAATGATGAGAAACGAAAAAGAGAAGAGGTTAATGATAATGAAAAAAACATATTTGTTTCGAGTTTTATTTTATATTATAGGTCTTTTGGTATTGGCGTTAGGAATTACATTAAATACAAAGGTTGGATTAGGCGTTTCTCCAATTATATCTGTTTCTTATAGTATTTCTTCCATTTGGAACTGGAATTTTGGAAATATGACGCTAATCCTTTATGGAATTTTTGTCTTAGTAGAGATGGGATTACATATTCTTCGAAATCGAAGATATCAAAAAAGCGGAGGAGAGGTGCTGAATCATGCCAACCAAATAAATTTAAAATTAGTATTATTTATGGATTTCCTTCAATTTCCATTGAGCTTGGTATTTACTCGATTTTTAAATCTATTTGGAGATTTTATACCAGAATTTGAAATTACATATGCAGGAAGTTTTTTGGGAAGTTTTGCAGGAAGAGTAGTATTTTTGCTGATTGCGATTATTTTAACAGGTATTGGAGCTGCAATGTCGTTAAATATGAGAATTGTGCCAAATCCTGGAGATGGAATTGTACAGGCTATTTCTGATTGTATTAAAAAAAGCGTAGGATTTACGAAAAACTGTTTTGACGTATTGAATATATCCGTTACAATTATTGTTGGTTTGGCATTTGCAGGAAGTCTTATTGGAATTGGAATCGGAACGGTAGTTGCAGTAATTGGAGTCGGTAGAGTGATTGCAGTATTTAATCATTTTTGTATGGAAAAAATGATTACAGCCGCTGGAGTGGAAGGATAGTGGTCAATTGAAGGGAATTTTTATGAGAAAGATATGGACAAAAAGAGAAAGTATGCCAGGGGTTCCATATACAATATTATTTAGTGCGATTTGGTATTCTGGACTGTTGCGTAGTATTATGAACGGACGGGCAGTCGGTGAATTGCTTTTATTTTTAGTTGCAGGTTTGCTTCCGCTTACCGTTGCATTTCAGCAAATAAAAGGAGCCATGTATTTTCGTAATTTGCATAAACAAGCGATGCAGCGTACTCCAAGAAAAGGAAAAATTATTAATTGTCAGAAATCTTATTATCAGAAACGTGGAAGAAGAGGAAAGATTTACACAAAGGCAGAATATATTTTAATTATTGAGATAGAAAATGAAGGGGAATATTCTCCTGTACAAATACAGAGTGAACCATATGAATGGCCAATTTATCGAGTATTAAGTTCCCCTAATGTTGATGTATATACAGATGATACAGGCTGGCATCATGTCATTGATGGATTTGAATATAAAAAAAGGAGAAGTGATCCAGGAATTTTTTCAGAAAACCCATGGAATGTGGATCCAACAGAAGATAAAAGTATCATTACACAGATAATTGTATATATCGTTATGATTTTAATACTTTTATTAAACTTAACCTAATAAAATATTTTTTGGCAAAGAATTGAGTGGAAAAACGCTGACATGAAAAATTGTTCCAGGTCATAAACAGAAATTTAGGTGATTATTTGACACCGTCATAAGATAGAAAAGTTGGTTGACAATATCAATTGAGTTAGTGTATACTAATGAAATAAGGTTAGTGATATCTAATTTAGTAACTAGCAGATATCGTGTTTCTTAGAAAATAAGAAACTTTGAGTAATGTGGAGGTATACATGAAGCGCATTTTGAATTTTGTTTTTGTAGGATTGGGTTTTCTTTTTTTAGGAATTGGAGTATTAGGTATTATTCTTCCAATCCTTCCAGCTACACCGTTTTTATTATTAGCAGCAATCTGCTTTGCTAGGGGATCGGAACGGTTTCATAGATGGTTTTTATCAACGAATATTTATAAGAAACATATTGAACAGGCAGTAAAAAAGAAAGCTATGACGAAAAAGTCCAAACGTTGTACATTAATTATGTTAACGATTCTATTTACAATTGGGTTTTGTATTAGTCCAATTTGGCATGCAAAACTGCTGATCTTAGCAGTTGCAATCTTCCATTTCTATTATTTCACAGTGAAGATTCGAACAATAAAAGAAGAAGAGCTTCTAGTAGAAGATTAAGGATGGTATTAAGAAGGAGTTGTCTCAATTAAGAGGCGATTCCTTCATTTGTGCGAAGGTATAAGTAAAAAGAGAATGGTTTTATTCTTATTAGACAGCACAAAAGAACATTTATATTGCGGAGGTAACGATGTTTCATAAGAGATTATTAAAAGAATTTCCTGATAATAGGAAATATATTATTGGAATGGTTATTACACAGTGGGTTTCATTACTGGCGAATGTCATGCTTATTTATGTTATGGCAGAGTATATGGGTTCCATTTTAAATAGAAGAATGGAAGGTGGACTTCAACTTATTGGGGTGTTAGTATTTGTAATGTTGATAAGGGGTGTGGCAACGTTTTGGAATAATCGTTTTTCTTTTGCGGCATCTACAGTTGTGAAGAAAAGGCTAAGGGAACGAATATTTTCTAAACTAATGAAGCTAGGAACGAATTACCATAGTTCGTTTGCAACTTCAGAAATTGTACAAGTTAGTACGGAGGGAGTGGAGCAGTTAGAAATTTATTTTGGAAAATATATTCCTCAATTCTTTTATAGTTTACTTGCTCCCTTAACGTTATTTGGGATTGTTGGAACGATGAGTATGAAGGTTGCGGTTGTTTTACTGCTCTGTGTGCCGTTAATTCCTGTTTCGATTGTATGTATTCAGAAGTTTGCAAAAAAAATGTTAAATAAATACTGGGGAACCTATACAGAGCTAGGAGATTCTTTTCTAGAAAACCTTCAAGGACTTACAACATTAAAAATTTATGAAGCAGATGGACGTTATGCAAAGAAAATGGACGAAGAGGCAGAAAAGTTTCGTAAAGTAACCATGCGTGTTTTAATTATGCAACTAAATTCCATTAGTGTTATGGATTTAATTGCTTATGGAGGAGCCGCAGTCGGAATTATTTTATCTATTTTAGAGTATCGGAATGGAATGATTTCATTTACGGAGTGTCTGTTTATTATGCTGATTTCAGCGGAGTTTTTCCTGCCGCTACGATTGTTAGGATCTTTTTTCCATATTGCAATGAATGGTAATGCCGCAGCGAATAAAATTTTTAAATTATTGGATGCACCAGTTAAGAAAAAGGGGCTTATCACAGAAGTGAAAGAAAATGAAATCTGTTTGGATGATGTAAGTTTTGGCTATACAAAGGAAAAGACGGTATTGAATCATGTGACAATGAAGTTGCCAGCACAATCATTCTGTGCAATTGTAGGCGCATCTGGATGTGGAAAAAGTACGATTGCATCTCTGCTTATGAGAGACTATGACCAATATAAGGGCAGTATTACGATTGGTGGAGTAGAAGTGTCAGATATCGAGGAGAATACATTGTATCGAAAAATAACTCGAATTCGTCATGACAGTTATTTATTTCAAGGAACAGTTCGAGAAAATTTATGTGCTGGAAAGAAAGATGCAACCGATGAAATGCTTTGGAGTGTGCTTCGGCAAGTGGATTTAGAACAGAGCATAAGAGAAAAAGGTGGTCTGGACATGATAATTATGGAAAAAGCTTCCAATTTGTCAGGAGGACAAAAGCAACGTATAGCACTTGCAAGAGCGATTTTACATAATTCAGATATTTATATTTTTGATGAAGCTACATCGAATATTGACGCAGAGAGTGAAAACAAGATCATGGAAGTGATTCATGAATTAGCAAAGACAAAAACGATTGTATTAATTTCCCATCGTCTTGCCAATGTAGTACGTGCAGATCATATTTTTGTTGTACAGAATGGACAGATTATAGAGGCTGGAAGTCAAACTGACTTAATGAAAGAAAGAGGATATTATTATGAGCTGTATCAAAAACAGAAAAGTTTAGAAAAGTATGCGGATAAGGAGGCGATAGAATGAATACAAAAAATCGAAATGGACTCCAAGTAATGTTGGGATTAATTGGTATGATAAAGCCTCTTTTAGCGATAATGGTGATTGCAATTATTATGGGATGTGTTGGCAACTTGATGGCTACCTTTATTACTGTGTTTGGTGGATATGGTTTGCTGCATATGCTCGGAATCTATCAAAATATGTCTTTGACGACTATTTTTGTATGTATCATTATATTTGCTGTTTTACGTGGCATATTGCGTTATGCAGAGCAGGCAAGTAATCATTATATTGCCTTTAAGCTGCTGGCTCGAATTCGCCATAAAGTATTTCAGGCATTAAGACGATTGGCACCTGCTAAATTAGATGGAAGCGAAAAGGGAAATTTAATTTCTATTATTACAAGTGACATTGAACTTTTAGAAGTTTTCTATGCACATACGATTTCTCCGATTGCGATTGCGGTTATTACCTCTTTGGTTATGTGCATTTTTATCGGGAATATGAATCCAATATTAGGTGTGACGGCGGGAATTTTTTATATTATAGTAGGTGCAGTCATTCCAATTAGAAATGGGAAGAAGGGCAGTAAAGGTGGAGCTGCTTATCGCCATAGTTTTGGAAAGTTAAATACGGTTGTATTGGATAATTTATATGGTTTAGAAGAGATTTTGCAGTACGGTCAGCAAAAGGAACGTATGGATTCTATGCAAAAGGAAACAGAAGAGTTAGAGAAAACAGCAAAGAAGTTAAAAAAGTCTGAAACTGTTCAACGTATTACAACCGATGAAGTAATTTTAGCAGCAGGTATTATAATGACGTTATTGTCTGGATGTTTGGTTCATGCTGGAATGTTAGAGCCATATGAGGCAGTCATTGCAGTCGTTGCATTGTTTAGTTCCTTTGGTCCTACGGCGGCATTATCTGCACTCTCAAACAATTTAAATCATACATTGGCAAGTGGAAATCGTGTGTTAAATTTGCTGGAAGAAGAGCCAATTGTGGAAGAGGTTATAAATGGAACGACCGATTGCCATGGAACGATTTGCTGTGATTCTGTTACATTTGGATATGGAAAAGAGCCAATTTTGAATCAGTTTGATGCAGCGTTTGAAGAAAATAAAATTTATGGTATTTTTGGAAAAAGTGGATGTGGAAAGTCTACCTTATTAAAATTGTTAATGCGTTTTTATGAAACACAAAAGGGAAGCGTGCGGTATGGAGATTATAATGTGAATCAAATACAAACATCTGCATTAAGAAAGCATATTGCTTATGTGACTCAAGAAACATTTTTATTTCATGATACGATTGCCAATAATATTAAAGTTGCAAAAGAAGATGCGACAAGAGAAGAGGTAATAGAAGCTGCGAAAAAGGCAGCGATTCATGACTTCATTCTTTCTTTGCCAAATGGATATGATACAAAATTGAGTGAAATGGGAGATTCTATTTCGGGAGGAGAAAAGCAGAGAATTGGAATTGCAAGAGCATTTCTGCATAATAGTAAAGTCATTTTATTGGATGAGCCGACGAGTAATATTGATAGCTTAAATGAGGGAATTATTTTGCAGAGTTTGGAAAAGGAACGAAATAGAAAGACAATTATCTTAGTCTCTCATAGAAAATCGACGATGGGAATTGTCGATCATATGAATACGATACAAGGCAAAAATGAGGTATAACAAAAAACGATAATATTACCAGAAATAAAAAGCTCCCTTCTAGGTAGACAAGTGAAAGAATAAAAACTTGATACTTAGAAGGGAGCATATTTATGTTTACACGAAATAGAGAATTAGAAAAACTCTAAATGGTACACTCTTTTTTTATTGTTGAGGACCAGCTGAAACTAAAGCTTTTCCAGCTGCATTGCCTTCATATTTTGCAAAGTTCTTAATAAATCTCTGTGCTAAATCTTTTGCTTTTGTTTCCCATTCAGAAGCATCTGCATAAGTATCACGAGGGTCCAGAATATTTGCATCCACACCTGGGAGTTCAGTTGGAACTTCAAAGTTGAAGAATGGAATCTTCTTTGTAGGTGCTTTTAAAATATCACCATTGAGAATTGCATCAATGATACCACGAGTATCACGAATGGAAATACGCTTTCCTGTACCGTTCCATCCAGTATTTACTAAATATGCTTTTGCACCGCTCTTTTCCATTCTCTTAACCAGCTCTTCTGCATACTTTGTAGGATGAAGTTCAAGGAATGCCTGACCGAAGCAAGCAGAGAAGGTAGGAGTAGGCTCTGTAATACCACGTTCTGTACCAGCCAGTTTAGCAGTGAAACCTGACAGGAAGTAGTACTGTGTCTGTTCTGGAGTAAGAATGGATACTGGAGGAAGTACACCGAACGCATCTGCGGAAAGGAAGATTACTTCTTTTGCTGCTGGTGCAGTGGAAACTGGGCGAACAATATTTTCAATATGGTCGATTGGATAAGATACACGTGTATTTTCTGTTACACTCTTATCATCAAAATCAATCTTACCATCAGCATCCAAAGTTACGTTCTCAAGAAGAGCGTTGCGCTTAATTGCGTTGTAAATGTCTGGTTCGGATTCCTTGTCCAGATTAATAACTTTAGCATAGCAGCCACCTTCAAAGTTGAAGATACCGTTGTCATCCCAGCCATGTTCATCATCACCAATCAAGAGACGCTTTGGATCTGTGGACAGAGTTGTCTTACCTGTACCAGAAAGACCAAAGAAGATAGCTGTATTTTCGCCATTTAAATCTGTGTTTGCAGAGCAGTGCATAGAAGCGATGCCCTTTAATGGAAGATAATAATTCATCATGGAGAACATACCCTTCTTCATTTCTCCGCCATACCAAGTATTAACGATAACCTGCTCACGGCTTGTAATATTGAACATTACTGCTGTTTCAGAGTTCAAACCTAATTCCTTATAGTTTTCTACCTTTGCTTTAGAAGCATTGTAAACAACAAAATCAGGTTCGAAATCCTTTAATTCTTCTTCTGTTGGGCAGATGAACATATTCTTAACGAAGTGAGCCTGCCATGCCACTTCCACAATAAAACGAATTGCCATACGTGTGTCTTTGTTTGCACCACAGAATGCATCTACTACAAAAAGTCTCTTGTTAGAAAGTTCTTTTAATGCGATTTCCTTTACTGTGTCCCATGCTTCCTGTGTAGCAGGATGGTTATCATTTTTATATTCGTCAGAAGTCCACCATACAGTATCTTTTGAATTCTCATCTACTACAATGAATTTATCTTTTGGTGAACGTCCTGTATATACGCCAGTCATTACATTCACTGCGCCAAGTTCACTCACCTGGCCCTTTTCGAAGCCTTCCAGGTTAGGATTTGTTTCTTCTTCAAATAAGAGCTCATAAGAAGGATTGTATACAATTTCCGTAGTTCCAGTAATGCCATATTTACTTAAATCAATTTTTGCCATCTTAATATTAACCTCTTTTCTTTAAATATAGTAATATACAATAAGAACCTACAAATACAAGTCTTATTATACTTTTTTAAAGAAGTGGGGGAACCAACTTCTTTATACATTATACCTGATAAATCAATTAAATCAATAAAAATTCATTATTTTTTTGCATATTAAAGAGAATAATTATTTAACAACTAATTTTTTATGGAAAAAAGGTTATTCCAAAGAGTTATTATTGGCATGAAATAGTTTTATAAAAACGTAGTAAGTTATCCATTGTATGTCTTAAATTGATATCGCTAAAATAGCGTGATTGGGAAAAATCCATTGCTTGTTGATTAATGCTAAAAATAGCAGAAATCCCCATATGATAGGCTTCTTTGATATTGTCTGCGACAGAACCAGCGATGACGATAACGGGAATCTGTTTTTGTTTTGCACGTTCTCCAATTCCAATAACAACTTTTCCGCCAAGACTTTGACGGTCAATTCGGCCTTCTCCTGTGAATATCATATCTGCATTTTCTAGTAATGTTTCAAATTGTATCAAATCTAAAATAGTATCAATACCAGAGGTTAATGTTCCATTGAAAAAAGCGATCACACCAGCCCCAAATCCTCCCGCTGCACCAGCCCCAGGAATATTAGATACATCTTTTTGAAAAGAAGTTTTAATTACTTCGGAAAGGGCAATCAAATTTTGATCCAGTAGTTTTACTGTTTCTGGATCAGCCCCCTTTTGAGGAGAGAAAATATAGGCTGCACCGTTTGGCCCATATAAAGGATTTTTAATGTCGCACATAGCGGTAACTTTGCAACCTGATAAGAGACGTTTGGTAACACGATTGTCGATATATTTGATTTCTGTCATTGTGTCAGCACAGGGAATAAAAGGTTCATCCTTTTGATTATAAAAGATAGTTCCAAGAGCAAGTGCAGCTCCAATTCCTCCATCATTGGTACAGCTTCCTCCTAATCCTAAAATAATATGTTTGCAGTTATGTTCAATGGCATGTTGAATTATAGTTCCTACTCCATATGTAGTAGCTCTGCGTGGATTCAAGCGGCCTTCTACTTGAGGAAGTCCTGCTGCACAGGCCATTTCAATAATTGCGGTATCTTTGACTTTTGCGTAATAGGTAAGTATAGGTTCTCCTAGGGCATTTGTTGTTTCTACCATTATTTTTTCTGCATTCATTGCATATAGAAAACTATCAACAGTTCCCTCTCCTCCATCTGCAATTGGGATGGCAATGGTTTCACATTTAGGAAAATGCTCAAGAATACATTCTTTCATAATATCACAGATTTGAATTGCACTTAATGTTCCCTTATAAGAATCAGGCATAATTAAAACTTTTTTCATAACGAGCAATCCCTTCCTTCTCTTTTATAGATTTGCCTTTATTGCTAAGAAAAATCTATCATGGAACACTTTAAAATGCAAGAAATTATTTTTGTAAATATTTAGAAAAACATTGCTTATTCCTAGTAGAACGAGTAAAGTTTAAGAAAATTATAAGAATTAAGCACTTGAATAAATAGACGAGCTATACTATAATGCAAAACATATAGGGAAAGGAAATGGGGAGCGTTCATTTATGAAAGTATTGAAAAAATATAAACAGATAATAATGGTATTATTGTATGGTATTTTCTATATTGGATGTTTTGCTTACTTAGAGCAAGGCAGAGGCGGAATGGTCTATCATGTGATTCATACACGATTGGATGATATGATTCCGTTTTGTGAATTTTTTATAATTCCATACTTGCTATGGTTTTTCTATGTTGGGGTTGCGGTATTTTATGTTACATGTATAAGAAAAGAAGGATTCCGTAAATTTGCACTTAGCCTTGTTTTCGGAACCCTGGTATTTATTTTGATTTCAGCTATATATCCGAATATGCAGGATCTTAGACCAGAAGTGTTTGAGAGGGATAATATTTTTGTTCAAATGGTACGTATGTTGTACAAGACAGATACACCAACGAATGTACTTCCAAGTCTGCATGTTTATATGTCCATAATAACGAATATGGCGATCTGTGATGAGACTGCGTTTAAGAAAAATAAAGTGATTTGTTGGATTAGTCAAGTCATATGTATTTTAATTGTACTTTCAACAATGTTCCTTAAACAACATTCTGTAATCGATGTTTGTATGGGAATTATTATGGCATATATGGTATATGATTGGTTTTATAAACCAGCAGAGACAATGGATAAAGTATGGACAGAAAAATGGAATAGTTCACATATAGAATAGAAAATGAAAAAGAATAAAAGACTGTTGGGTTAGGTCAAATCTATAATCACTGTGCATGAATCGAAGTATGAGGTTATTGATTTATGCACAGCGATTTCAAAAATGACTGAACTCAACAGTCCTATTTATTTACTTTGTTCTTTGAATAAAATCAAAGTAAAGAGAAATGGAAAAAATCTAAGATGAACATAGCGTAATAACATTATTGAAAGAGTTATCTGTGGATGTTATAATAGGTACAACAGTAGTTAGGATACAGGAGGATTTTATGATAATAAAAATATTCGATTGGTTTGGAGAACAAAAAATATCTGTAAAGATTATTGCAATGGTTCTCATGATTTTGTTTCTACTTTCTCTCGTTCCATTGCTGGCAATTTCCTTTTATAATCGTCCAGCAGCAGATGATTATAGTTTTGGCATTTTGACGGTACATACATGGAGAGAGACAAATTCAGTATTCCAAACAATTTTAACCGCATTTTCTCAAGTAAAAAAAACCTATTTGGATTGGCAGGGAACCTTTTCTGCTATCTTTTTATTTGCATTGCAGCCAGGTGTGTTTGGAGCACAATATTATTTTATTGCGACATTTTTACTGCTTGGAGCATTTGTAATTGGAACTTTCTATTTTCTATATATTATCTGCAACTACTATATGAAAACAGATAAATCCAGTTGGATCATTTTATCTGTTTGTGTTTTAACACTTTCCATTCAACTTGTATTTTCTGCCAGAGAAAGTTTTTATTGGTTTAATGGAGGCATCTATTATACCTTTTATTATTCCATCAGTTTGATTCTGCTTGGAATGCTGTTAAAGATAGAATATACGAAGAAAAAATCCATTTTTAGTTTTCTTGTTGTTGGATTTTTATCGTTGTTTATTGGAGGTGGAAATTATACAACTGCACTTGCTACAGTGATTGTAGTGTGTCTTCTTGCTATTGTTTTCACTTATCAAAAGAATCCAGCTAAAAATATTGTTTGGATTGCGTTTTTTCTGCTTTTGATTGGGCTTGGAATTAGTGCAGTTGCGCCAGGCAATGCAATCCGGGCAGCATCACCAGATATCCATCCAATGTCACCACCAAAGGCAATTTTCTATTCTTTTTATTATGCAATGGAAAAAATGGGAGAGTGGACAAATTTATTACTTGTTACAGCACTTATCTTTGTAATACCATTATTTTGGAAAGCTGCAAAGAAAAATAAATTTTCATTCCGTTATCCGCTTTTGGTATTAATTGTTTCGTTCTGCGTATTTGCGTCACAAATGACACCACCTCTTTATGCTATTGGAACAATCGGAGCAGAGAGACAAATTGATATTTATTATTATGCATTTGTGCTGATTTGTTTTTTGGACTGGTTTTATTGTATTGGATGGATTTGTAAACGGCTAGAGTATAAAGAAAGATTAGAACCAAGTTATACGATTGCATTTTTGTTTCTTATTTTGTTTTTGGCTTTTACAGGATTTATTAGTTCTAACTATAAAGGAATGAGCAGTATTAGTGCATATCGTTCAATTAAGTCAGGAAAAGCGCAGACATATGCAGAAGAGATGGATCAGCGTTTAAAATTATATCATGATCCGCTGTTAAAAGATGTGGTTGTAGAACCAATTAGTATAATTCCTGGTGTATTAAAGCCAGATAGTGTACAAGGGGACTCTAGTAACTGGCAGAATGAAGCGATTGCAGATTTTTATGATAAAGATTCGGTATCATTGAGTAAATAGTATTCAGAATAGGAGAGATAGGAAGTGGATATTATATACCTGGTTATTCCATGTTATAACGAAGAAGAGGTTCTGTTAGAGACATCCAAACGGTTAAAACAAATTTTAAAACAGTTAATAAAAGAAAAGAAAATTTCGTTTAAAAGTAAAATTTTATTTGTTAATGATGGATCAGAAGATGAAACATGGCATATAATTGAGACACTTTGCTGGGAAAGTGATCTATTTGCAGGAGTAAATTTGACTAGAAACTGTGGGCATCAAAATGCACTTTTGGCAGGATTAATGACTGCCAAAAAGTATGCAGATGCAGTTATTTCTATGGATGCAGATTTACAAGATGATGTAGAAGCAATAGAAGCATTTGTAGATCGGTTTCTGGATGGCTATGATATTGTTTATGGAGTTCGTTCCAGTCGATGTACGGATACTCTTTTTAAACGTATGACAGCAGAGGGGTTTTATAGACTGATGAAATTTTTAGGAGCAGAAATTGTTTCAAATCATGCAGATTATCGACTAATGAGCAAACGAGCCTTGGAGCGACTGGCACAGTTTGATGAAGTAAATTTATTTTTAAGGGGAATTGTTCCTCAAATTGGATATCCTTCTACGATTGTAACATATGAGAGACAAGAGCGATTTGCAGGTAAGTCCAAGTACCCACTGAGAAAAATGATTTCCTTTGCATTTGAAGGAATTACATCATTTAGCATTAAACCAATTCGGTTTATTTGTATGATGGGCGGTATGTCATTTCTTGTGAGTATTTTTATGCTGATTTACTGTATTGTACAGCATTTTATGGGAAATACAGTAAGTGGATGGGCCAGTCTTGGTACATCGATTTGGGCAATTGGAGGATTACAGTTATTGGCGATTGGAGTAATCGGAGAGTATATTGGAAAAATCTATTTGGAAACAAAACACCGCCCCAAATATATGATTGAGGAAATTAGAGGATTAGAGGAAAAAAAGAAAGAGGAATCAAATGATGAAGATAACTAGAGCGGATTTTGAATGTTTTTGCGTGCTTGCATAAAAAGACATAAGCTCTTGATTCTTGTGTTATAATATTAAAAAATTATAAGAAATACAGTTGTTTTGTCGAATTTTCTATGGTAGAATAAAAGTTCATAAATGTATCATTTGTGTGGTAGAGAATTGCTGCACGAAGGAGAGGAGTAAATGCTATGAGTGAAGGCAAAAGAAGTAGTTTTACTGGCGGTCTTGGCTTTATTTTAGCTGCTGCTGGAAGTGCAGTCGGTCTTGGTAATCTTTGGAGATTTCCATATCTTGCTGCACAGTATGGAGGAGGAATTTTCCTTCTTGTTTATGTTATTTTAGCGGTTACATTTGGATTTGCTTTAATGACAACGGAGATTGCAATTGGACGAAAAACAGGAACAAGTGTTGTAAAGGCATACAAAGCATTGGATAAACGGTTTAGTTTCTTAGGTTATCTTGCCGCGATCGTGCCAATTATCATTTTCCCATATTATTCTGTAATTGGTGGATGGGTGACAAAGTATATTGCTGTCTATGCAACAGGAAATGCAGCTGTTTCAAGCGATACATTCTTTGGAAATTTTATTGCTGAACCAGTGGAGCCACTTGCATGGTTTGCAATCTTCTTAGTTTTAACTGCAATTATTGTTTTTCTTGGAGTAGAAAAGGGAATTGAAAAAGTCGGAAAATTTATGATGCCAGTTTTGGTTGTTATGATTATAGGAATTACCATCTATGTATTGACATTAGAAAATACGATGAGTGGATTATACTATTACCTAGTTCCAGATTTTTCTAAGTTTTCACCGAAAACAGTATTGGCAGCGCTTGGACAGTTGTTTTATTCTATGAGTTTGGCGATGGGGATTATGATCACATATGGCTCCTATTTAAAAAAGGATGTCAATTTAAATGCCTGTGTCAATCAAATTGAACTTTTTGACACAGGAATCGCGCTTTTTGCAGGTTTAATGATTATTCCAGCTGTTGCATCATTTAGTGGTATAGAAGGTATGAATCAAGGTCCTGGATTAATGTTTATTACATTACCAAAAGTATTTGCGCAAATGCCAGCAGGAAGAATGGTGGGTTTGGCGTTCTTTATACTTGTATTTTTTGCAGCAATTACAAGTTCCATTTCTCTGATGGAAACGATTATTTCCTTTGCTATGGATAAATTCCATGTAAGCAGACCAAAAGCATGTATTGTAGTATTGATACTTGCATTTATCATTGGAATTCCTTCTTCTCTTGGTAATGGAGTTTGGAGTAATATTACCTTGTTAGGAAAAGATTTTCTTAGCTTTTTCGATTTTATTAGTAACAGTGTACTAATGCCAATTGTAGCATTCCTTACCTGTATTTTAGTTGGATGGGTACTTGGAACAAAGTTTGTAGTCGATGAAGTAAAACGAGGTGGCTGTAAATTTGGTCGAGAAAAATTATATGTAGTTTTGATGAAATATATTGCACCATTCTGCATTATTGCAATTTTAATTTTTGCAGTATTAGAGGGGCTTGGTATTATTACAGTATAACATAAAGAAGCGGATTGCCAGTTGGCAGCCCGCTTCTTTTATGTAAATTTAGGTGATTAAGAAAACAATATTAAATGCAGATAACAGTGATCTATTTATTCTAAGAAACCACGTAATGTTAAATAGTCTTTCACTAATTGTACCGATTTTTCAATACCCAGAACTTCTGTATCAATGGTTAAATCGTAATTCAGTGCGTTATGCCATTCATTTCCTGTAAAATAGTTATAATATGCTTGACGAACACGATCGGTTTTTTTCAGAATTTTTAATACCTCATGATTCGGAAGCTGTAATAAACAACTCATTCTCTGCAAACGAAATTCTTGACTTGCATGTATAAAGATACGAACTGCGTCAGAGCGATCTTTTAATAAATAATCGGCGCAGCGTCCAATAATAACACAAGATTGTTCTTCTGCGAGTTGTCGGATAATTGCTGATTCGTAACGAAATGTTTTTTCATCACTGACAAATGGATCATTACTATCTGTATCGTTAATCGGAGGGCGTAGTGATTTAATAATACGATATAGCATTTTTCCTCCTGGTCGCTCATCGTTTTCTTCCAAAACTTCTGGAGCCATTCCGCTGGATTTAGAGGCAAGATGTAGGATTTCTTTGTCATAAAATGGAATATTTAAATCAGCGGATAATTGGCGTCCAATTTCCCCTGCACCAGCACCATAATTACGGCTAATTGTAATAATACATTTCTTCATAAATTTCACCAGACGCAGAACTTCACTTCCTTCGGGTAGTAAGAAGTGCGCCATTTTCCTTTCTATTATACTATGTTTGCCTCTTGGTTTATAATGAAATTATAACAAAAAAATATAAAAAATACAATAAAAATTATCTAAATTGATACTATAAAGTTCTTGACACAAAAATTATTATCTGTTAGAATGAAGCATATCATAGAGAAAGGCATAGATAAGAACAAGTAGCAGTCAATGGAATATACAGAGAGTTGCTGGATGGTGAGAAGCGCATGGAAAGTTGATTGTGAATACCTCTTTGAGCTGCACACCGAACAGAAATTAGTAGGCTGTGACGGTTGCGACCGTTATATCGCAAGGGTATTGAGTAACAGAAATTTGTTATATAATGTACCCGATAAGGCAGGCAATGCGAGTTGTCTGTGAATAAAGGTGGTACCACGAGCATTCTCCCCTCGTCCTTTCTTAGGACGGGGGATTTTTTGTGTGATAAGCCCAGCAAGCGACCGTAGTGCTTGTACTAACAGACATTTGCTGGGCAAGTACAGCGAGCATTTGTGATGCGAGCGGTACTGCATCGCAGTAATCGAGTAGGAGTCAGCCTACTCGATTATAAAGCATAGGTAAAATGAATTTGGTTTCATTTTGCAAATGAAAAAATCACAATGAGAAAAGGAGATGCTGCAATGAAAATTTATGAAGAACTTCAGGCAAGAGGATTGATTGCGCAAGTTACAGATGAAGAGGAAATAAGAGAATTGATTAATAACGGAAAAGCCGTTTTTTATATTGGATTTGATCCAACTGCGGATAGTTTGCATGTAGGACATTTTATGGCTTTATGTTTGATGAAGCGTTTGCAGATGGCAGGAAACAAGCCGATCGCTTTAATTGGAGGCGGTACAGGTATGATTGGAGATCCTTCTGGAAGAACGGATATGCGTCAGATGATGACGGTGGAGACGATTCAGCATAACTGTGAGTGTTTTAAAAAGCAGATGAGTAAGTTTATTGATTTCTCCGAAGGGAAAGCACTTATGGTAAATAATGCAGATTGGCTGATGGATTTAAATTATATTGAGATGCTGCGTGATGTCGGACCACATTTTAGCGTAAATCGTATGTTGACAGCGGAATGTTATAAAAAGCGTATGGAAAAAGGATTGAGTTTCCTGGAATTCAATTATATGATTATGCAAAGTTATGACTTTTTGCAGTTATACGAACGTTACGGCTGTAATTTACAGTTTGGAGGAGATGACCAGTGGAGTAATATGCTTGGTGGTACAGAATTAATCCGTCGTAAGCTTGGAAAAAATGCATGTGCAATGACGATTACATTGCTTTTAAACTCAGAAGGAAATAAGATGGGAAAAACACAGTCAGGTGCGGTTTGGTTAGATCCAAATAAGACATCTCCATTTGAATTCTATCAATACTGGAGAAATGTAGCGGATGCAGATGTTTTGAAATGTATTCGTATGCTGACCTTTTTACCATTGGAAGAAATTGATAAAATGGAGAGCTGGGAAGGCAGCCAGTTAAATCAGGCAAAGGAAATTCTGGCATTTGAGCTGACAAAGTTAGTTCATGGAGAAGAAGAGGCAGTAAAGGCACAGGAAAGTGCAAGAGCATTATTTAGCACAGGAAATGCAGCCGATATGCCAACAGCAGAACTGACAGAGGCAGATTTAAGAGATGGAGCAGCCGATATTTTGACAGTTTTGCAGAAGTCTGGTTTAGTCAAGTCTCGTTCCGAAGGACGTCGTGCAGTAGAACAGGGTGGCGTAAACGTGGATGGAGAAAAAGTAACAGATGTAGCTGCGATTTATACTGCCGATGTATTAAAAAACGGTATGGTTGTAAAAAAAGGAAAGAAAAATTTCTGTAAGGTTGTTTTGAAATAGGCAGTTTGAGGATAAGACGCTGTATAGGAAGCTATTTTCTTGAATGTATTATTGTGTAGTTTGATGTGATGACTAGGTAATCACAAAACTATAATTTTAGAAGGTAGTGCGATATACAGTTGTCTTATTTTCATTCATAAAAAAGAAAGATTTTGTAAGAAAAAATTAAGTAGTTGGAATACTAAAAATATAATATAATAAATAACACAATAATAGTTGGAAAAATAATTACTCAAGGAAAAAATTGATAAAATACAAAAAACAGAACAAGGAGAACAGAATGATTTTTTTAATTTTAGTACCGTTATATTTATTGGTTAATTGTTATATTATCCGAAGAAGTTTAAAGTGGATGGGCAACTTCACAAAGCTGTTAACGAAAAAATGGTTTATCATACCATATCTCATTATTTATATTTTTGCATCGAGCTCTATGTTGATTGCCTTTTGGCTTCCAGCATCCCCATTTCAGCGATTTATGAAGGTGCTAAGTAATAATTGGCTTGGTACGATGCTGTTTGCATTGCTTTTTATCGGAATTGCAGATCTGGGGAAATTGATTGCAAAGCATACAGGATTGTTGTCGAAAAAAATGATTGCATCCAAACAAGTATTTGCAATTACTGGAAGTATCGTTATGATACTAGTGATTGTAATAAGTACATATGGGGTGCTTCATGCACAAAAATTAAAAAAGACAGTATATGAAGTTGACATAGCAAAGGATGGAGGAAAGATAGACCAGCTGAATGTGGCTTTAGTTGCTGATTTGCATTTGGGATATAATGTAGGAGTGAAACAAGTAGAGCGAATGGTTACTATGATAAATGAAATGCAGCCTGATATTGTCTGCATTGCTGGGGATATTTTTGATAATGATTATGATGCTTTAGATGATCCAGAACGATTAAAACAGTTATTGCGCTCGATTCAGACAAAGTATGGTGTATATGCTTGTTACGGAAATCACGATATAAAAGAATCACTGTTGGCAGGATTTCAAGTGACTCATTCTGATAAAAAAGTGAGTGATGATCGTATGGATCAATTTCTTGCAGATGCAAACATTCGGCTTTTAAATGATGAAACAATATTAATCGACGAATCATTTTATTTAATAGGGCGGTTGGATTATAAAAATCCAGGTAAGACTGCCGATATAAGAAAAACACCAGAACAGCTAACCCAGAATTTAGATAAAACAAAACCGATTTTGGTAATGGACCACGAACCTGCTGAACTTGAAGAAATGGCAGATGCAGGTGTAGATGTAGATCTCTCAGGTCATACACATGATGGACAGATTTTTCCAGGGAATTTGACCATTCATCTTTTTTGGGAAAATGCTTATGGGTACATGCAGAAGGGAGTAATGCATTCTATTGTAACATCTGGAGCAGGGCTGTGGGGACCGAATATGCGAATCGGTACTGATGCAGAAGTGGTACAAGTTCGAATTAATATGGAGTAAACATGATGCAAAAAATTTTAATTGTAGAAGATGATATGGTGATTGCCAATGTTTTAAAACAACATTTGCAAAAGTGGAATTATGAAGTGAGAACGGTATCGGATTTTAAAAATGTTATGGAATGTTTTTTAGAGTTTGAACCGCATATGGTATTAATGGATATCTCTTTGCCATTTTTTAATGGATATCATTGGTGTACAGAAATTCGGAAGCGTTCTCAAATACCAGTAATTTTTTTATCCGCAGCATCGGATAATATGAATATTGTTATGGCAATTTCCATGGGTGGAGATGACTTTATTGCAAAACCATTTGATTTAACTGTTGTCACAGCTAAAATTCAGGCATGGATGCGCAGAACTTATACGTTTCAAAATCAGATTCATGTATTAGAGAGGCGTGGGGTTGTTTTAAATATTGGAAGTGCAGAACTTTCCTACCAAGATAAAAAAATTGAATTGACAAAAAATGATTTTAAGATTATGCAGATATTAATGGAATATGCACCGAATGTAGTGCCACGAGAAGAGATTATGAAACGGCTTTGGGAAAGTGATGAATTTATTGATGATAATACATTAACGGTTAATATAACAAGGCTTAGAAAAAAACTGGAAGAAAATGGGATAGACGGTTTTATTAGAACGAGAAAAGGAATTGGGTATTATATTCCGTAGAAAGAGAAGTTTGTGAGGAAATCGTATGAGACAATCGGAATCATTTTTTCAAGTATTGACGGGGTATATTTGTTGCAAGTGGAAGGCAGCACTACTTTATTGTTTTATTGTTGGATTCTTTTTTATTATATGTTTTCTATATAATGTTTTGATGGAGCCAATTCAATATGCAGGAATCATGTGCAGTATTGTGTTAGGAATTGCTGTAATTGCAGATTTTATTCGTTATCGCCAGAAACGGCAGCAGTTATTCTGGATGCGTGAAAAAATTAAAAATGAAGTAAGCGGACTTCCAGAACCAAAAGAGGCATTGGAGCAGCAGTATCAAGACTTACTTTCTATTCTTCAGGAAGAAAAACAGCGAGTAACATCGATGATGGATGGTAGGTATAGTGAAATGATGCATTATTATACGCTTTGGGTTCATCAGATTAAAACTCCAATTGCTGCTATGCGGCTACTATTGCAAGTGAGTCAAGAAGAGCAGAAGTCGGAGATGGAACAAGAACTGTTTAAAATAGAACAATATGTGGAGATGGTATTGGGATATTTGAGAGCTTCTTCTAGCGTAACCGATTTTATTTTTCAATCCTATGATCTGGCAGTACTTGTAAAACAGGCGGTAAAAAAATATGCTTCAGTATTTATTCATTCGAATATTCAACTTTCGATGGAAGAGATTCATGAAATCGTATTGACGGATGAAAAATGGATCGTATTTGTAATCGAACAGATTTTATCAAATGCGTTGAAATATACCAAATCAGGCGGGAAAATTCATATTTATATGGAGCAACATCAGATTTTAGTTATAGAGGATTCTGGAATTGGAATTCAGGAGGAGGATCTTCCACGAGTATTTGAGGAAGGATATACGGGGTATAATGGACATATGGATAAAAAATCCACAGGAATTGGATTGTATTTATGCAGAACAATTATGGAAAAACTTGGGCATAGAATCTGGATTACTTCCAAAGTGGATAAAGGAACAAAAGTAATGTTAGATTTAACAAGAAAAAAAGGGTAGCCTTACAAGAATGTAAGATTAGCAATCGGAAATGTAAGCCAAATCTATGGTAATACATTTCCTTTTTTATTATACTTGCCATAGTGGTTGGGAAAATCATTATAAGAAAATGCAAAGATGAAAGGGAAAAGAAAACTCTTCCATCTCTAAAGGAATGATAAAAGCAGCATTAGGAGGGAATTATGGCTTTATTGGAAGTAAAAAATCTAAAGAAAATATATACAACTCGGTTTGGAGGGAATCAGGTACAAGCGCTAAAAAATGTGAATTTTTCCGTAGAAAAAGGCGAATATATCGCAATTATGGGAGAATCTGGTTCAGGAAAAACAACACTTTTAAATATTTTGGCATCATTGGATAAGCCGACAAGCGGAACTGTATTATTATCAGGAAAAAACCTGACTACGATTAAGGAAAAAGATATTTCAGCATTTCGCAGAGATAATTTGGGATTTGTATTTCAAGACTTTAATTTGCTGGATACTTTTTCCTTGGAGGATAATATTTTTCTTCCACTTGTATTGTCAGGAAAAACTTATTCTGAGATGAATGACCGAATTCGTCCACTGGCTAAAAAACTAGGAATTGAAGATATTTTAAAAAAATATCCATATGAAGTTTCTGGAGGGCAGAAGCAGCGTTGTGCAGTAGCGAGAGCATTAATTACAAAACCACAGATTGTATTAGCAGATGAACCAACAGGTGCATTGGATTCTCGTTCTACCGATGAATTACTAAAATTGTTCTCCGATATCCATGAAGATGGACAGACAATCTTAATGGTTACACATAGCACAAGAGCAGCTAGTTGTGCAAGTCGTGTTTTATTTATTAAAGATGGAGAAGTCTTTCATCAAATTTATCGAGGAGATATGACAGATCAAAAAATGTATCAGAAAATATCGGATACATTGACTGTACTAGCAACAGGAGGTGAACCTCATGAATAAGTGGATGTTCTATCCGAAAATGGCATGGATTAATATAAAAAAGAATGGGAAAATCTATTTTCCTTATATATTAACTTGTATTGGAACGGTTTTGATGTTTTACAATATTTGTGCTATTGCAGAGAATAAAGGAACCGCTCAGCTGGCAGGAGCAATGTTAGTACAAGTAATTTTGAGACTTGGAATTGCTATTATTGGACTATTTGCAATTATTTTTCTGTTTTATACGAATAGCTTTTTAATGAAACGCAGAAAAAAGGAACTTGGTCTTTATAATATATTAGGAATGGGAAAACGCCATATTGCAAAAATGATGTTTTGTGAGACGGTAATGATTGCATTTGTTAGTTTGATTTTAGGAATTGGATTAGGAATTGCGTTAAATAAGTTATTATTTTTAGTTTTGTTAAAGTTAATGGGAGAATCCAACATTCCATTTGGATTTGAAATCAACTGGGTAGGGTTAAAATGGACTTTAATCTTATTTGGAATTATTTTTGTCCTTATTTTAATCTCCAATCTCTGGAAAATACGTCTTTCCCATCCAATTGAGCTGCTGCATGGAGATCAGACAGGAGAACGAGAACCAAAGACGAAAATAGTAATGACAATCATTGGAATCTTATTCATGGGAGCTGGTTATTATCTGGCGTTGAAGGTCAGCAGTCCAATGGATGCAATTGGTATCTTTTTCATTGCAGTAATCTGTGTAATTGTTGGAACCTATGCGTTGTTTACAGCAGGAAGTATTGCATTTTTAAAGCTGCTTCGAAAAAATAAACATTATTATTATAAGACGAATCATTTCGTAAGTGTATCAAGTATGATTTACCGTATGAAACAAAATGCGGTTGGTTTGGCTAATATCTGCATTTTATCCACAATGGTACTTGTAGTACTTTCTTCTACTGTATCATTGTATGGTGGCCTGGAAGATGCATTAAATGCTCAATTTATTCGTCAATTACAGTCGGAAATTAATATGACAGATTTAGGGCAAAAGGAGGCAATTCAAAAAGATATTCAGGAAGCAGCAGAAAAAACAGAAGATAAAATTACAGATTTGCTTTCTTATTATTATTTTGAGGAATATATGCTAGAAGAAGATGGTCATTTTCAATATCAGAGATTAATGACAATGGATGCAACCTATTATATTGCATTAATACCAGAAAGTCAGTATGAGCGAATAAATGGAACGACCTTGGATTTAAAAGAAGATGAGATTTATTATTATACAGGGAATGCAAAAAAATTAGATCATGCGATACAGATTATGGATATACCTTTGAAGGTAAAAGGAGTCCTTGAAGAAATCAGTAATGCAGATAGTTCCATTATTGCATATGACAGTTATTTTATCGTTGCCAGTGATTCTACTGTAGAGCAAATTCGCCAGCAGATGATTCAAGCTGCTCAAAAGGAAAAAGGACAGATCAGAGATCTGGATTATAGTTATTATATTGGGGCGAATGTAACAAAAGAGAATGTAGAGACGGTTATAGATAGTTGGAATCGCTCCCTCAGTGGTAACAACTATGAATTGGGAATTTTTCAAGATATTTATACTACTGGTCCAGAATTAAAAGCAATGTATGGGGGATTTTTCTTCCTAGGATTATTTTTAGGAACTCTTTTCTTAATGGCGACCGTTTTAATTATTTACTATAAGCAGATTTCAGAAGGATATGAAGATCAAAAGAGGTTTGAAATTATGCAAAAGGTAGGTATGAGCCGAAGAGAGATCAAAAAAGCAATTGGAAGTCAAGTATTAATTGTATTTTTCTTACCACTTGTAACGGCATGTATTCATATTATTGGAGCGTTTAAGATGATTTCTAGACTGGAAATGGCACTTGGGTTATCTAATATTCAAATATTTGTATGGTGTACGATTCTAGTTGCTGCGGTATTTGCGGTTATCTATGCATTGGTATATTTGTGGACGGCGAGAGAATACTATAAAATCGTACAGGCATCTTAAGAACATTTATAATAAGATAGGCAGAACATAAATAAAAGGCTGGATATGGAGATTCCTCTCTATATCCAGTTTTTTATGTCTTTGGATTCTACATTTAAATAAAGTGAAAATGTTGTAAGGCATGTTCAATCCCATCCTCTTCTACGGATCGGGTGACATAACTAACTTTTTCAAATAAACTAGCAGGCTGACTGTTTCCCATTGCAATACTATTCGGTACATATTCTAACATTGGAAGATCGTTATTGCTATCTCCAATTGCATAAGCGTGGTCAAGAGAGAGATTTAACTCATTGAGTAGAAATTGAATTCCAGATGCTTTAGAATAGCCTTTTGGAACGAATTCCTTAAAGTTATCGCTTCGATCAATGCATACAAAATAAGGAGAAACGGCGTTTAAAAATGTTGGAAAATCACTGTTTTCCTCAATCCACACAACAAACTTATCAAAGAAAAAGTCTTTGGATAAGATGTTCATATCTGGTATAAAACCACGATTGATGCAAGATTCATAAAGTTCGTATGCAGACGGACGCAGCGTTTTCACTGGAGTAAATCCAATATGATTTCTGGCTTCAAATACAATGTCCAAATGACAAGAAAGACCATAATTTACGACAATGGAGCATATTTCAGGTGGCTGCGTAACATAGAGCAAATCTTTGTTATTGTAAATAATATGAGTACCGCAGGCACAGATTAGTCCATCAAATCCAATATCTAGAATATAAGAATCAATATTGTTAAGACAGCGGCCTGTATTAATGAACATTTTATGACCATTTGCTCTGGCTTGCCGAATGGAACGAATGGTTGATTTTGGTATTTGTTTTGTTTCCTCGGAGAGGAGTGTGCCATCGATATCAAAAAACATAATTTTAGTGTCTGTCATAAATGCCTCCTCTGTAATGTTCTATCAAAGTTCAGTATAGAGGAAAATCGAATGATTGTAAACCCCTCTTATGCTTCCAAAATCGAATGATTTATGATATAATGCCAACGTATCAAATAATATTTTGATAGGAATGGATAACCGCTTGGAAATAACAAAAATGAAAAAACAAGGAGGTGTTTTTGTGAGAGCAAAAGGTTCCTTTAAAATATGGATGCTTATGTTTATGATCATCTTAATTATGACAGGATGTACCTCACAAAATCAAAATAGTGAACAACATTCTAGTTTGGAAAATAAAACAGAATCTGTTACAGAAAAGGAATCCAACTCTTCAGAAGAAGAAACAGCACAGGACACAGAAGAGAGTAGCGAAATAGCGGAAGAAATAGTAACAGAGAGTGACACAACAATGGAAGAAACAACAGCAATGATGCAGACAGGTCCAACGGCTCCAGAGGCTCCAATCGTTAATTCGGTGCGCCTTATGGCAGTTGGAGATAATTTAATGCATTTATCCAATACAATGAGTGCAAAGCAGCCAGATGGAAGTTTTGATTTTACTTATCATTTTCAACATGTTGCTCCGATCATTCAGCAAGCCGATATTGCAGTTGTAAATCAGGAATGTGTCATGGGAGGAATTGAACTTGGAATTCAAACCTATCCATGTTTTAATACAGTATACGAAGTTGGAAGAGATCTAGTAAAGGCAGGATTTAATGTAATTTTAGCTGCAAATAATCATATTTTGGATCAAGGAGAAACAGGCCTTCAGAATATGATTCGTTACTGGAAGACAAACTATCCAGACATTCCTGTACTTGGAATTCATGATACGGAAGAAGACAGCAAAACGATTCCCGTGATAGAGAAAAATGGAATTCGGATTGCAATGTTAAATTATACTTATGATACCAATTTAAAAAATGGAATCGAAGAAAAGCCTTACTTAGTAGAGTATTTGGAAGAAGATAAAATAGAATCTGATATTAAAAAAGCGAAGGAAATGGCAGATTTTATTATTGTATTTCCACATTGGGGAGAGGAATATAATGATACGCCTACACCAGAAGTGCAAGAATTGGCAAAAAAAATGGCAGATTGGGGAGCAGATTTAATTATTGGAGCACATCCTCATGTAATTGAACCAGTGGAATGGATACCGAGAGCCAATGATAAGCCAACCTTAGTTTATTATTCGCTTGGAAACTTTCAATCAGAGCAATTTCGTACCGAGCAAATGTTAGGAGGATTGGCAGATGTAACAATTATAAAGGATGAAAACGGAGACACTTATGTATTGAATCATGCGATGGAATATCTGGTAACACATTATCAGTTAACGATTCCAGATCTTGGATATTATAATATTGTAACAACATATCCATGGGAACAATATAGTCCAGAATTGGCAGCGGCACCGCATGGTATTATTAGTAAGGACCCAACGTTTTCTTATGAGAAACTGGATCAGATTCGAACAAATATGATGTCGAGATGCCAGTAATGGAGGGAAATATGGAAAAGGAAAGAATATATTCCCGTTGGAATTTACTGCTTTTGGCAGCGGGCTGTACGATTGGAGTAGGAAATATATGGCGTTTTCCATCTTTAGCAGTTCAATATGGAGGAGGAGTTTTTTTACTTGTATATTTTCTCTTTCTAGTTATTATTGGAATTCCGATTATTGCGATGGAAATGGCAATTGGAAGAGCATCACGAAAGTCTATTTCCTATGCATTTCAGGAATTGGATAAAGAGGCACAGCATGGGACGATAGAACGTTATATTGCATATGCAGGAAATTTTTTACTTTTGGCAATTTATATACCAGTTACAGGATGGTCAATGTATTATTTCTTTCAGACAATACTTGGAACGTTTTCTGATAATTCTTTGGGAATAACAGGATTATTTCAAGATTTGACCTCAAACGTAAGTGTATTGTTTCTGTTGGGAATTATTGTGCTTGCACTAGCGTTATTTTGTTGTTTTATAGGAGTAAAAGAAGGGGTTGTTCGGGTTATTCGAATATTAATTGTACTGCTATTTCTATTTTTAATTTTATTGGTTGCCGATGGACTATTTCAGGATAAAATGGGAGAAGCTCTTTTGTTGTATTTAAAGCCAGATTGGAAAAAAGCGATGGAAAGTGGAATATTCCATTTGCTGGAAGACGCAATGAATCAGGCATTATTCACACTTGGAATTGGTGTTGGTGTTATGACAATGATTGGAAAACATATGACAAAGAAACGCACTATTTTTGGAGAAGCCGTTTGGATTGCTGCAATTGATACATTGGCATCATTCCTTACTGGAGTTGCAGTAATCGGTGTCTGTGTTGCTTATGGAAGGAAAGTTACGGGAGGTCCAGAGTTGGTTTTTCAGACCTTACCTCGTATTTTTCATGAAATGAGTCATGGAAGAGTTTGGGGAGGTTTATTATATCTCGTTCTTTTTTGTGCCTCAGCCAGCAGTACCATTGTGTTATTGGAAAATATCACAGAGATGTTTATGGATCAATTTCATTGGGACAGAAAAAAAGCCTGTTTCGTTTTATTCGGTTTTAGTATTATACTAATTGCAATTACTTTAATCTGTATTGTAATCTTCTCAGTTAAAATTTCATCTACAGATGGAACGACAGCATTAATTGGGGTGGATTCCTTGTTAAGAAGGTGGATTTTCCCAGCTGGTGCAGTTTTAGTAACGATGGGATGTACAATGGATGGAATATGGGGATTTCGTGAATTTATCACAGAAGTAAATAAGGGAGATGGAATCAAAATTTCTGGTAAAGTAAAAAAAGTAATGCAGATTGGTATTCCAACTGTTATTATTTTTATTGTGATTATAGGATGGATGAATTTATGAAAAAATATATACAATTGATGGTTATAATGTTATCTTTGTTTGTGCTTGGAGGATGTACAAAAAATGGACAGCAGAGTACAATAGAAAATTCAGTAGATCAAACTAGAGTAATAAAAGAAACAACACAGAATGTAAGAGAAAATTCACAGCAGCATTTGGAGTCAAGCAATTCAGAAGAAAGTTCAGAAAATACAGTGGATACGGCAGTAACAGAGATGAGATTGATTGCTGTGGGAGATAATCTAATGCATCGTTCTGTTTCTCTAAGTGGACAACAAGCAGATGGGAGTTGGAATTATACTAGGAACTTTGAGAATGTAGCACCTCTTGTGCAGCAGGCAGATATTGCTGTAATTAATCAGGAATGTGTAATGGGAGGTTTAGAATTAGGAATTCAAAACTATCCACTGCTGAATACGGGAACAGAAGTTGGATCCTTTATTGTTAATGCAGGATTTGATGTAGTTTTAGCTGCTAATAATCATATTTTAGATCAAAATTATGTAGGAGTTCATAATATGATGAATTATTGGAGGACAACTTATCCACAAATTCCTGTGTTGGGAGTGCATGAGAGTCAAGAAGAACAAAATACGATCACTGTGATGGAATCACATGGAATTAAATTAGCATTGTTGAATTATACATATGACACAAATACACACGATGCATTGCAGGGACGTCCATGGCTTGTGGATTATATCGATAAAGAACGTATGGCGAGTGATATTGCGAAAGCAAAGGAAATGGCGGACTTTGTAGTTGTATTTCCACATTGGGGTGAGGAATATGTATTTGCGGATATAACGGATGAGCAAAGGGAACTGACAGCATTTTTTGCAGAGCAAGGAGTAGATCTTGTAATTGGTGCGCATCCTCATGTTGTAGAACCTGTTCAATTCGTAGAGCGTGAAGGAGATCGTCCAATGCTAGTTTATTATTCTTTGGGAAATTTTCAATCAATTCAATATAAGACAGAAACAATGCTGGGAGGATTGGCAGATGTGACAATTAGAAAAGATGGATCAGGAACTTATATTGTAGCTCATAGTTTAAAAACATTGGTTACTCATTTCCAAAATACGAATCCTAGTTGCGGTTATTTTGATTTTGTGACAACCTATCTTTGGGAACAATATACACCAGAGTTAGCAGCACAACATGATATTCGTTTTCAGGATAGTACATTTTCCTATGAACGTCTTGTTCAGCTCCAACAGCAAATTATGTCAACAGTGCAATAAGAGAAGTTAACACGTTATTAAGGGATTAAAAGCTGGGTGGTTGAAAAGTTGTATGTAAAATGCACCTTGATTTGGTAATAATACCATTTCAAGGTGCATGTTTATTTTTTTTAAATCTTGTATGAGTTACTATCATAAAGTCCTTTTATAATAGTATTGCATCCTATTTCTATAAAGGAGCTATTTTATAGTTTCTAAATGTTTTTTATGGCGAGTTAATAATCGATTAATACGATCAGTTGGAATAAGTAAATGCTGAAGTGAGGCATTGTGGTTTAAATTATCAATTAAAAGTGCGATATACTTACTTAAATCTACGTTCACATAATAAGGTTTTGACAATAATTCAGGTGTTTGATAAATGAGATTCGTTGTAAGAACGCGATCAATTAAACCAGCTTCATAAGCTTTATCAAATTTTTCCATGCCATTTGTAAAAAGTCCAAATGTAGCGGCAGCAAATACTTTGTTTGCTTTTCTACGCTTTAATTCTTTTGCAACATCAATCATACTGTCACCAGAAGAAATCATATCGTCAATGATAAGTACATTTTTACCTTCTACGTTACTTCCTAAAAATTCATGAGCGACAATTGGATTCTTACCATCTACGACACGTGTATAATCACGGCGTTTATAAAACATACCAAGGTCTACACCAAGGTAATTAGCAAAAGTAACTGCACGGTTTGTACCACCCTCGTCTGGACTAATAACCATAAGATGATCGCTGTCAATTGGAAGATCTGGTTCTGCACGCAGTAATCCCTTTAAAAACTGATAAGTACAGGAAATTGTTTCAAAACCTTTTAAAGGAATTGCATTCTGTACACGAGGATCATGTGCATCAAATGTAATGATTGTTTCAACACCCATATTCGTTAATTCTTGCAGTGCCATAGCACAGTCTAAAGATTCTCTGGATGTACGACGGTGTTGTCTGCTTTCGTATAAAAATGGCATAATAACATTGACACGACGGGCTTTTCCACCAATCGCAGCAATGATTCTCTTTAAATCTTGAAAATGGTCATCAGGGGACATATGGTTGGTATAACCATAAAGAGAATAAGTAAGACTATGATTACAAACGTCAACCATAATATAAACGTCGTCACCACGAACGGATTCGTTAAGAGCACCCTTTGCTTCACCAGAACCAAAGCGAGGGGTTTTGGCAGATATAATATAACTATCTTTTAAGTAGCCGTTAAAATGAATCGTGGAGGTATGCTCGTTTTCACGCTCATTTCTCCATTTTACGAGATAGTGGTCTACTTGTTTCCCCAGTGTTGTACAACTGGACATTGGAATAAATGCAAGTGGTCCGACTGGAATCGTTTGTAACTGTTCTGTATCTGGCATAATTATTTTTTCCTCCTTGGTGTCTTATGCAATATTTATAACATGTTTTTAAAAAGGAATCAAGTCTGGTAATGACCAAATTTTTTCTGAATACGAATATCATTGCCAAATAACGCAATAATATCGTAATTACTAAGTATCCGAGAAGCAATTCGCTCGGAATACATATCTCGAATATCCCCAGGACTTAGATTAGTGGAAATAATAGTTCCTTTGCATCGGTTGAGTCGTTCGTTAATACAATAAAAAAGCTTACTTACAGTAAAAGAATTTGTACGTTCCGTTCCAAGATCATCAATAATTAATAAATCACTTTCTAAAATATAATGATCGATATCCTCATGGGCTTCTTCGCTATAAGAGAAGCTACTGCGTGAAAAAACTTCGAAGAGTTCAGTAGCAGTTAGATAGACAACAGAGTTTGTATGTTCAATTAATTCTTTTGCGATACAGTTAGAAAGAAAGGTCTTTCCAACTCCAGTATTTCCAGTAAATAAAAGATTGCCATGCTGCTTCTCGAATGTAGAAATATAAGTTTTACAGCGATTAACAACATCTTTCATGTAATCCCGTATACTTCTTTTTAAAGAAGAATTATATTCTGTAGAATAATAGCGAAAAGAAAATGTGTTAAAATTTTCTCGTTGTAGAATATCTTTTAAATTAGATTGATCGTATAAAAGATCCACCGCAGCCTGTTGGAAACAATGACATTTTTTATTAGAAATATATCCAGTATCTTTACAATCTGGACATTGATAATGTAAGTCCATATAATCAGAAGGCAGTCCATGCTCAGAAAGAATGGTAAAACGTTGTTGTTTTAATGAGGAAATCTGACTGCGCATAAGATCTGCCTGTTCTGAGTTGCCATTAATTAAATAGCGTGCTCGCTGGGCGGACAATGCACTGAGCTTTTCTGCAATTTGCTTTAATTCAGGAGCAATTTGGTAGGCATGTTCGATTTGTTTTTGTTGCTGATGAAAATTATTTAATTGTCTACGGTTATATTCCCGCATTAACATGTCATATTGCGAATTCTTTAAGGGCATAAAAACTCCTCTTCCTTTTTCTTTTTTCTATCTACTCATAACCATAATAACTAGCAACTAGCTCATCATAGTCTGTGCTGCGCTGTTTAAAATTGTGAAATTGAGACGGCTTACGGTTCGTTCTGCCAATGGACTGTATGGAAGCTGTCTGTTTATTCCTATTTTGGTATTCTTGATCTCGTGCCGCAACTTGTTCTAGAGTAGTAATTCCAGCCTGTTTCCATGACATTAAAATGGAATCAGTATATTCAAAACTTGGATTGTGTACAGCAGTCATAGTTTTTTCACAAGCCTTTAATATCATTTCAGTTGAAAATGTTCGATTCCATTTGCGAATAAATTCAGACTCTTTTAAAGATGGTCCGCGATTTTGAAGCCCAAATGCTCGCATAACGGAATATACGATTTTGGAACGGCTTGTGGTATAATCTTTAATGGCAGAGATAGAAAATAATCCCTGTTCATGCCAGTTACGTGCCACTGCTTCAATATAGTTCATATTTGTATGTCCCTGCTCGACGCAGTATTCAATCAGATATTCGATAATATCATAAGAACGATGGAACATTAAATACCAGTAACCTAAAATATTCCACTCTGTAGACTTTACTGTACGCTTTAAATAAATTTCTGCAATATTAAGTAATTCACAGAAGTTTGGGTCACGGCTTAAGTTTTCCATCATTTGTGGCGTTGGCTCTGTAAACTCTTCTGGTGCATCAACTGGCTCTGGAATGCTTGGAATTGTAACATCCAATAACGTAATATCAGTTAAACTATGATTGAAGTCAAAACTAAGACGTAAAAGTCTTTCTTTTTCCCAATAAGAAAGCGCACGCAGGACATCGTGTTCGGTTAAATGAAAAATGTCTGCCATGTGGGAAAGAGAAAGCTTTGGATTTGCTTTTTGTCTGCTGCGGAGCAGATAAAGATAAATCTTTACAAATTCTCCGTTCGCTTTTGGCATATATTCATCTATAAATATACCAGATACCATTACAGTATCTTGATTTATCTGATTATGTAAATTCAATGTTGCCATATGATGCATGCTCCTCCTGTTTATTCTACAATAAGATGTAGTAAATTACTGCAATTTGTATCACTACGCAATCTAGTAATTTGAGTATAACACAGTTGGGTAAAAATGCAAGGGTAATAAAATTGTGGATAAGTCAAAAATAAAAGTTGTGGATATTGTGGATACTGTGGATAACTTTTTACAGGAAAAAAATTTAAATATTTAATAGGCCCAAATTTGTTGTAAATACTACATTTTTTAAAAATAAAAAATTCTAAAAACTGAGTACAAAAAATAAAAAAATCCACAGAAATCAAAAGACTTGATACTGTGGATATTGTGGATAACTATTGCTTAAGGAGATTTTCTCCAATAATTACGATATCTCCAGCGCCCATAGTTATCAACAGGTCGCCGTTGATACAATTTTTTAATAAAAATTTTTGGATTTCTTCAAAGGATGGGAAATAATATGCATCAGTACCCAGGTCAAGCAATTTTTTTTGAAGATCTTTGGAACTAATTCCAAGTGTGTTTGTTTCTCTAGCTGCATAAATATCAGCTAGGACAACATGGTCTGCCAGAGAAAGTGCTTTTGCAAAGTCATCCATAAGAGAAAATGTACGTGTATAAGTATGAGGTTGGAAAACGCACCAGATCTCTCTATGAGGATAATTTTGGGCAGTATTTAATGTGGCAGTAATTTCTTGAGGATGGTGTGCATAATCATCAATGATGGTAACACCATTTCGTTCCCCTTTTTTCTCAAAACGACGGTTCGTACCTGTAAATTTATGAAGTCCACGAGCAATCGTTTCCATGGAAAGACCCAGTTCTCTTGCCAGTGCAATTACGGATAAAGAATTGGAGACGTTATGCATACCTGGAATGGAAAGTTCAATTCTTCCAAGATCTTCCAAACTGCCATCTTCTTTTTTATGTACTACGGTGTAAGATGCGCAGGCAGATTGATTAAAGGTGATGTTGCGGGCACTATAATCACTGAATTCAGAATTTGAACCGAATGTAATAATTTGGCAAGATAAGTCAGAGATTAATTCATCCAAATCTTGGATGTCACTATTAATGACAAGAATTCCATGAGCAGGAAGAAGCTGCATATATTTATGAAAAGAATGGCGAATATCTTGGATATCTTTAAAAAAGTCTAAATGATCCTCTTCTATATTGAGCACAATTTCCATATTCGGAAAGAAAGAGAGGAAGCTATTCGTATATTCGCAGGCCTCTGTCACAAAAACTTTATTGCTGCCAACGCGAATATTTCCTCCAATGGCAGGCATAATGCCACCGACAGAAATAGTAGGATCTAGGTCGGTTTCTAGTAGCACTTGGGTTAAGAGAGATGTAGTAGTCGTTTTTCCATGAGTTCCAGAAATTCCAATAGATGTCTTATAATTTTTCATAAGTTGGCCTAGGAGTTGAGCACGAGTTAACATAGCAATGTTTCTTCGTTCCGCTTCTTTGTATTCTGGATTATCAGGGTGAATCGCAGCTGTATAAATAACAACAGAAACATCGTTTTCAATATTAGAAGCGCGCTGACCATAGTAAATAGTAGCACCTTGGGATTCCAACTGTTCAGTTAAGGAAGAACGGTGTATGTCAGACCCAGAAATACGAAATCCTTCTTGCAGGAGAATCTCAGCGAGTCCACTCATGCTAATACCGCCAATTCCTATGAAATAGATATGTGTAGGTTCGCAAAAGTTTATTTCATACATAAAAATTACCTCTTATCTTTAATGGATTCTGTGATTATTATAACCGATATTAAAAAAAAGTAAAAGGATTTTTTCACGATGGGATAAATGTGAAAAATTGAAAATAATCTGTTTTTTTTTTGTATAAATTGTTCACATTTTTCAAAAACTATGCTATAATAAATTCAACATATTAACAACAAGGGGTGATTAGGTGATTAAGAAAGAAATGATAGCCATGTTATTGGCTGGTGGACAAGGCAGCCGTCTAGGCGTTCTAACTGCTAATGTTGCAAAGCCAGCAGTTTCTTTTGGTGGTAAATATCGTATCATCGATTTTCCGCTTAGTAACTGCATTAATTCAAATATTGATACGGTAGGAGTGCTGACTCAATATCAGCCATTAAGATTAAATACACATATAGGGATTGGTATTCCGTGGGATTTGGATCGCAATCATGGCGGTGTGACAATTCTTTCTCCATATGAAAAAACAGAAAATAGTGATTGGTACACTGGAACAGCGAATGCAATTTATCAGAATATTAATTATATTGACAGTTTTAATCCTGAATATGTGTTGATTCTCGGTGGAGACCATATCTATAAGATGGATTATGAAGTAATGCTGGATTATCATAAGTCAAATCATGCTGATATCACTATGGCAGCTATGCCAGTACCGATTGAGGAAGCAAGTCGATTTGGGGTTCTAGTAACAGATGATACTGGTAGAATCGTAGACTTTGAAGAAAAACCTGCACATCCAAGAAGCAATCTAGCTTCTATGGGAATTTATATTTTTACATGGTCAGTCTTAAGAGAAGCTCTAATTACAAATGCCAATATTCCAAATTGTGACTTTGGTATGCATGTTATTCCATATTGTCATCAAAGAGGAGACCGTGTATTTTGTTATGAATACAATGGATATTGGAAAGATGTAGGAACATTAGCTTCTTATTGGGAAGCCAATATGGAACTGATTGATATTGTTCCTGTATTTAACTTATACGAAGAATATTGGAAGATTTATACGAAGTCTGATACAATGCCTCCTCAGTTTATCGCTGAGAATGCAAAAGTGGAGAGATGTATTATTGGAGAAGGCGCAGAGATTTATGGCTGTGTAATGAACTCTGTTATAGGTCCAGGTGTAATAATTGAAGAGGGAGCGGAAGTACATGATTCGATTATTATGCAGGGAACAAAGATAGGAAAAAATACAAAGATTTATAAGGCAATTATTGCAGAAAGCACTACGGTTGGTGAAAATTGTAACCTGGGTGTTGGCGAGTATGCAGAGAGCTTATATAATAAGAAAGTTTATGCTGCTGATTTAGTAACAATCGGAGAAAATTCTAGTATTCCAGATAATGTTAGCATTGGAAAAAATACAGCGATTTCTGGTATAACCGTTCCAGAAGATTATTTAAATGGTAACTTAGTAAGTGGCGGATACATAATTAAGGCAGGTGAGAAACGATGAAAGCAGTTGGAATTATTTTAGCAGGCGGCAATAACAAGAGAATGAAAGAATTGTCAAATAAAAGAGCGATTGCAGCGATGCCAATTGCTGGAACGTATCGCAGTATTGACTTTGCTTTAAGTAATATGTCTAATTCTCATATTCAGAAAGTAGCCGTACTAACACAATATAATACAAAGTCTTTAAACGAACACTTAAGTTCTTCTAAGTGGTGGGATTTTGGTAGAAAGCAAGGAGGATTGTATGTTTTTACTCCTACTCTAACTGCCAGCAATAGTAGTTGGTATAGGGGAACTGCAGATTCCTTATATCAAAATATTCATTTCTTAAAAGAAAGCCATGAACCATATGTAGTTCTCGTATCTGGTGATGGTATTTATAAGATGGACTACAATGAAGTTCTAGATTATCATATCGAGAAGCGTGCAGATATTACAGTTGTATGTAAAGATATGAAAGAAGGCGAAAATGTAGATCGTTATGGACAAGTTAAGACGAATGAAGATAGCAGAATTATTGAATTTGAAGAAAAACCTATGGTAGCAAGTTCATCTACGATTTCATGTGGTATTTATGTTATCAGAAGACGTCTTTTAATTGATTTAATCGAACGTTGTGCACAGGAAGATCGCTATGATTTTGTTAATGATATTTTGATTCGTTATAAGAATTTAAAGAGAATTTATGCATATCGTACAAAGGACTATTGGAGCAATATTTCTTCTGTAGACTCCTATTATAATACAAACATGGATTTCTTGAAAAGAGATGTAAGAGATTATTTCTTTAAACAAGGAAATGATATCTATTCTAAGATCGATGATTTGCCTCCAGCAAAATATAATCCAGGTTCTAATGTAAGAAATAGCTTAGTAGCCAGCGGATGTATTATTAATGGTACAGTAGAAAATTCTGTTATTTTCAAGAAAGCTTATATTGGAAATAATTGTTATATTAAAAACTCGATTATTTTAAATGATGTTTATATTGGAGATAATACCCGTATTGAAAATTGTATTGTAGAAAGTAGGGATACGATTCGTGCCAATACAAGTTATATTGGTGTTCCAGGAGAAATTAAGATTGTTATTGAAAAGAACGAACGTTATGTGATGTAGTTTTTGTGTTTATAAATATATAAATAAAAAATATGGCTGGTTTACCAGACAAAAGAAAAACTCACCAGAAAGGCGCAAGGAGGTTGGTAATTTATGCAGATTACTGACGTTAGAGTACGTAAAGTCTCAAAAGAAGGCAAAATGAAAGCAATTGTATCAATTACTATTGATGACGAATTTGTCGTTCATGATATTAAGGTAATTGAAGGAGAAAAAGGAATTTTTATTGCGATGCCAAGTCGCAAGGCAGCAGATGGGGAATATCGTGATATTGCTCATCCAATCAATTGTGATACAAGGGATTTAATTCAGAAAATTATCCTAGAGAAATATCAGGCTGTATTAGACGAAGCTGATGCAGAGACAACTGAATAACAATTAGAAACAAAAGGATACAAGCCTATAGAAAAGTTTGTATCCTTTTTCGTACTATTTGTATTATGAAATTTTTTACTCGTATACTTTTACAGTAAATGCCGCATAATCTCCAAGAGAGGCTCCAACAGGATAATAAATTGTCATTAAACCATCAGCAGGTTTTCTTGTAAAAATAGTAGCGGAAGGATTGTTACTTCCAAAATCAGCCTTTTCTAATTGGTTTGTTAATTCATCTTCACTCTGGCTTAAAATAATAGCCTTTTGAGCCTCCCAAATACTTGGATCCAAAGAAGTATTAGAGTAGGTGTCCAAATCTTGAGTTAACAATGCCTGGGCAAGTTCACGAGCTGAGTAGGTAAGGTCGGTAACACGTACTGCTTCACCTCCACGATTTAAGTCGTAAATTCTTGTAAACATGAATGTATTGGATTTTGTATTACCTGGCTGTGTATAGTCCATATAGTAAGAAGTATAAAGAACGTTTTTGGAATCTAAAAATGCGGTTTGATAATTTAAACGTACATCCGAATAGGAAGCCGCATAAGTCTGTAATAGGGCAGTATTCTGTGTAACGATATCGTTGTTGATTACTGCATTTAATGCTTCTGATCCGACATTTATAATTGGATAAGTCATAGATGCGTCGGCGCTTAAAGCGGAGCCATCGGTACGTGATACAAGATTCGGTTCTGATACTATAGGGGTAGAAGCCTGAGTTGCTGGTTCTGTGGCAGTAGCAGCAGAAGTTTGTGCAGTGGTAACTGACTCCGTAGGATCAGCAATTGTTTCTGTTACTGACTCAGTAATGGATTCAGAAGTCTCAGCGGATGGAGTTGTTTCAGCTGGACTAGACTCGGATGAACTAGATTCAGCTGGAGTTGTTTCTTCAGCTATTGGAGTCGTTTGTGCTGGTGTAGTTGTAATAGCGGAGTTCACAGTATCATTTGTTTGTGTGTCTCCTTTTTGGGCTTCACAAGCAGATAAATTGAGACAGACAATTGATGCTAAAAGTAAAGCCATAGAAATTTTTTTGCATTTTCTCATAAAACCCTCCTATTTGTTTTAAGCTACAATGAATGCAGCAAATTTTACTTTTATTTTAATTGCGATATGTGAAATTGTCAATAAAAATAGAAAATAGGAGATGAGAATAACTCGAAAAGAATAAAATTTTTAAGTTTTTATTAAGTTTCGTGTTCTGCCTTGCATGATGGAATATTTTATTGTAGAATATAGTAGATTCATGGGGCAAAATATCTTTTAACCCTAATCTCATAATATTAGGGAATAATGCATTGGAAAAGATAAGGAGGAAGGAAATGGCAAACCGAGGAAAATCTGGTACACAAAAAAAGAAATCGGGATATGGACCTGTGCTTGCACTTATTGCAGTGTTAATCGTAATGTGTGCAGGATTAGGTTATTTTATATGGAAACATAGAGATAGCATTCCTACGATTGCAGGAACAACGAATGAAGACACATCAGATGTGTTTGAAGAAACGGGAGATGAAGTGTTAGATCAAGCAAATCGTTTGGCTGCTATGTATGATTATGATAAAGCTGTTGAGTTACTAAAGAGTCAAAGTGGATACGAACAAAATAAGGCCTATACAAAAGCTGTGGAAGAATATGAGCAGAAAAAATCAGAATTAAAGAAATGGTCAGATAATACAAAGATTACTCATATATTTTTCCATACACTAATTGTAGATACTGATTTAGCTTTTGATGGAGATAACGACTCGGATGACTATAATCAAGTTATGACAACTGTAGATGAATTTAAGAAAATTATTGAGGAAATGTATGAACGTGGTTTTGTACTAGTTAGTCTTCACGATATTGCAAAAATAGAGACACAGGCAGATGGTACACAGAAGATGGTGGCACAGCCAATTATGCTGCCAGAGGGAAAAACACCATTTGTTCTTTCTCAAGATGATGTAAGTTATTATGAGTATATGACAGGAGATGGATTTGCTACACGGCTTATTATTGATGAGAATGGAAAGGTTACAAATGAGTATGTCCAAAAAGATGGAACAACCGTAACTGGTTCTTATGACGTTTTGCCAATTTTAGAAGATTTTATTGAAGATCATCCAGATTTTTCTTATCGTGGTGCAAAGGGTGTTTTGGCATTGACTGGATATAATGGAGTATTTGGATATCGTACAAGTGATTTTTGGTATAATCCAGACTGTGACTACTTTATTGACAGTGAGAAGAATATTGCAGAACGAGCAAAGATGGAATATCCAAATGAAAATATCGAACAGGATAAAGAGACTGCTAAGAAAGTTGCACAGGCAATCAAAGATCTAGGATGGGAGCTTGCAAGTCATAGTTGGGGACACCCAAACTTGGCAGAATGTGATATGACTCGTTTTAAATGGGATACCGATATGTGGGAAAAAGAAGTAGAGCCAATTTTAGGTGATACCGATATTATGATTTTCCCAAAAGGTGCTGATGTAGGAACTTGGAGAGGTTATGAAGAAGACAACGAGCGGTATGCTTATTTAAAAGAAGCTGGATTCCGTTACTTCTGTAATGTGGATTCTTCTGAGTATTGGGTCCAAATTTCCAATGATTATTTCCGTCAAGGACGCCGTAATTTAGATGGTACCCGTATGTATGAAGTAGTTTGTGGAAAACGAGATTTACTATCTGATCTGTTTGATGCAAAAAAAGTATTCGATCCAGCTCGTCCAACTCCAGTAAAAGGTGTAGTGGAAGAAAGCACTGAGCAGGCATCGCAAACTACTGATTCAAAAGCGAGTAAGTAACTTAGTAAGGTTAAAATAATAGTGGGGCTGCAGCAAATGATCTTTCCTCTATTGTAAAATAGTGGTGTGCCGATTTTGCAGCAGTCCTCATTCATGTACAAAAAAAGAAAGGAACATAATAGTGATATGTATATTATAGTAGGGTTAGGTAATCCAACCTCTCGTTATGCTGGAACAAGACATAATGTAGGATTTGAAGTGATTGATCGTTTAGCAAAAAAATATGGTATTGATGTTAATACCAAAAAGCATAAAGCAATGATTGGAAAAGGAGTGATTGGAACTCAAAAAGTATTGCTTGTAAAGCCACAGACATTTATGAATCTAAGTGGAGAGAGTGTTCGGGAAATTATTGATTATTATAAAGCAAAGGAATCTGATTTGATCATAATATATGATGATATAAGTCTGGCAGTAGGGCAACTAAGAATTCGTGCAAAAGGAAGTGCTGGAGGGCATAATGGAATTAAGAGTATTATTCAGCACACAGGTACGCAAGAATTTTGGAGAATTAAAGTAGGAGTAGGAGAAAAACCAGCACATCGCGATCTTGCGGACTATGTGCTTGGACGTTTTCAAGGAGAAGAAAAAGAAATTATGGAAGAAGCTTTTTTGGATGCAGCAGATGCAGCTGTTGTTATGATACAGGATGGAATCGAAGCAGCGATGAATCAGTTTAACCGAATGAAGAAATAAGAAGGAAAACTTATCCTATTAGAGATATTTGGGAATAAAGCAGTAAAACAGAAGAATAAAATAGATTGGAAAAGAAAGAAAAAGAGGCGAAAGCATGTCTGGTTTGTTTGGAAATCCATTAAAAGAACTGAAGGAATATGAAGATTTGTCTGAAGCACTCAGGAAGGGAAAAGCTCCTGTTCAAGTCTCTGGATGTATGGATTCACAAAAGGTTCATTTGATGGATGCGTTAAGAAATGAATATTCTTATTGTCTTGTTGTTACGTATAATGAACTTAGAGCAAAAGAAATTTATGAAGATTTTAAACTTTTCACACGGGAGGTAGCTCTTTACCCAGCGAAAGATTTAATTTTTTATAATGCAGATGTTCAGGGAAGTTTACTTGCAAGGCAGCGTTTAACCGTATTAAAAACAATGAGAGAAAAAAAAGGTGGTGTAATCATTACAACAATTGATGCTTTAATGAATGCACTGCCATCTTTTGATGCAATTCAGAAAGAAATTATTACAATTCATTCAGGCCAGGAAATTAATATCGATTCTTTTCGAAGAGATTTAATTCGTCTTGGATATGAACATGTAGTAAAAGTGGAAGAACCAGGGCAATTTGCAGTTCATGGTGGTATCATTGATATCTTTAGTATGACAGAAGAAAATCCGTGCAGAATAGAACTTTGGGGTGATGAAGTAGATTCTATTCGATATTTTGATGTAGAAAGCCAGCGTTCGATTGAACAAATTGATAGCATTGAATTATTTCCAGCTGGAGAAATTGTTTTAACAGAAGAACAACTGAAGAATGGCACAAATGAAATAAAAAAACAATATGAACAGTATTATAGCAAATTAAAGGAAAGCGGAAAGTTAGAAGAAGCCGCAAGGATACGAGAACAAATAGAGCTGCTTCTAGAAGAATTAAAAGAGGGAGGACGGCAAGTTGGATTAGAAAGCTACTTATCATTTTTCCATGAGACGAGACAGGCATTCTATGAATACTTTCCAAAAGAAACGACATTAATTTGCTTGGATGAACCTGTGCGGTTAAGTGAACGTGCGCAGGCAGTGGAACTAGAATTTAGGGAAAGTATGACACATCGATTGGAAAAGGGATATTTATTGCCGGGGCAGGCAGATGTGATTTATTCTGTTGGCCAAACATTTGCAGGACTTCAGCGTAGACAGAGTGTATTAATCAGTAGTTTAGAGCAAAAATTTTCTTTTATGAAAATAAGTAACACGTATCATATTGCTGTTCAAAATATGAATTCTTATAAAAATAGCTTTGAAATGTTAATTAAAGATTTAACGCTGTGGAAAAAAGAAAATTATCGTGTTGTCATACTTTGTGGATCGAGAACGAGAGCAGAACGTATGGCGCAGGATTTGAGAGAATATCAATTGCGTGCCTATGCGTCAGAAGAAAAAGAGCGCTCCCCCTTGCCAGGTGAAATTATGATTGCCAGCGGCAGCCTTCACCGAGGGTTCTGTTATCCTTTTTTGAAGTTTGTCGTATTGACAGATGGCGATGTATTTGGAGTAGAAAAAAAGAAACGAAGAAAAACTGTTTATCAAGGGCAAAAGATTAATAGTTTTACAGACCTTTCTGTTGGGGATTATGTAATTCATGAGAGTCATGGGCTTGGTATTTATCGTGGAATTGAGAAAGTAGAGATTGAGCGGACAGAGAAAGATTATATTAAAATTGAATATGGAGATGGAGGAAATCTTTATATTCCAGCGACTCAGTTTCATCTTGTTCAGAAGTATTCTGGAAAAGAAGGACCTCAACCAAAGCTGAATAAGTTAGGTGGACAGGAATGGACGAAGACCAAGAAAAAAGTGAAAAAAGCGGTACAGGAGGTAGCTAGAGAACTTGTAGAACTTTATGCAATTCGGGAAAATACAAATGGTTATGTCTATGGTCCAGATACGGTATGGCAGAAAGAATTTGAGGAAATGTTCCCTTATGAAGAGACGGAAGATCAAATAGAAGCAATCGAAGCAACGAAACGAGATATGGAAAGTAAAAAAATTATGGATCGGTTGATTTGCGGTGACGTTGGATTTGGGAAAACGGAAGTGGCAATTCGAGCAGCGTTTAAAGTAGTCCAAGAAAGTAGGCAGGTAGTCTATCTAGTGCCAACAACAATTTTGGCGCAGCAGCATTACAATACATTTTGCCAGAGAATGAAGGATTTCCCAATTCGTATCGAACTACTCTCTCGTTTTCGAACATCGGCGCAAATTAAACGCACGTTAGAAGATTTGAAAAAAGGGCTTGTAGATATTGTGATTGGAACGCATCGAGTTTTGTCAAAGGATGTGGTATTTAAAGATCTGGGGCTTTTAATTATTGATGAAGAACAGCGTTTTGGAGTAACACATAAAGAAAAAATTAAGCAAATGAAAAAGAATGTAGATGTTCTAACATTAACAGCGACACCGATTCCACGTACCCTTCATATGAGTTTGATTGGGGTTCGAGATATGAGTGTATTAGAAGAAGCTCCAAGTGAACGTCAGCCGATTCAGACTTATGTGATGGAATATAATCCAGAAATCATTCGGGAGGCAATTAACCGTGAACTAGCGCGAAATGGCCAAGTATTTTATGTATACAATCAAGTAAAGGATATCGAGGATATTACAAATAAGATTGCTTTGCTCGTTCCAGAGGCGAATGTAGCATATGCACATGGACAGATGAGTGAAAGGCAACTGGAACGTATTATGCTGGATTTTATCAATGGAGAAATTGATGTATTAGTAGCAACAACGATTATTGAAACAGGCTTGGATATTTCTAATGTAAATACAATGATTATTCATGATTCGGATCGATTTGGCTTATCACAGCTTTATCAGCTAAGAGGCCGCGTTGGGCGTTCCAATCGAACTTCTTATGCGTTTATTATGTATCGTAAAAATAAGATATTAAAAGAAGACGCAGAAAAGCGTTTACAAGCAATTCGAGAGTTTACAGAATTGGGATCGGGAATCAAAATTGCAATGAGAGATTTGGAAATCCGTGGAGCTGGAAGTTTGCTTGGAGAGCGTCAGCATGGACATATTGAAGCAGTGGGATATGACTTGTATTGTAAGATGTTAAATGAAGCGGTACGTACATTGAAAGGGGAAATTACAGAGGAAGAAGATTTTGATACAATTGTAGATTTTTCTATTGATGCTTATATCCCAGATAGTTATATTCGCAATGAATATATGAAGCTAGATATTTATAAGAGAATTGCAGCAATTGAAAGCGAGGAAGAATTAATCGATATGCAGGATGAACTGATTGATCGTTTTGGAGATGTTCCAAAACCAGTTCAAAATCTTCTTCAAATTGCAGTTATCCGGACGATGGCTCATCAGATCTATGCAACAGAAGTGAAAGGAGACCGAAAAGAGATAAAAATTGTTATGTATCCAAAGGCAAAACTTCAAATAGAACATATGGAAGAACTGCTAAACTTGTATGAGGGAAATACATTGCGTCTGATAACGTCTGGAAATGTCCCGTATTTTGTCTATTATGACAGAAAAAGTACAAATAAAGATGTAGAACAAATGCTTAATTTTGTGAAGAAATTGTTAAGCGATATAAAAATGTTGCTTGTTGATACAAAATAGAATATAATAAATTTAAAATAATCATAGAAAAATAAGAACAATTTAGGAGGAAGCTATGAGACGGATAGGAAAAAAAGGAATTGTGTTAGTGCTTGCAGCTATAGTATCAGCTGCTTCCGTAACTGGATGTGGAACACAGTTACCTTCAGATGTAATTGCAAGTTATGGAGATCAGATGATTGGAAGAGAAGAGGCAGAGTTCTATGCCAGGTATCAACAATACTCTACAGAATATATGTATGCAATGTATGGAAGCAATCTAACTGGAATATGGGATCAGGTTGACCAAACAACATCCAAAACATATCAGGAAGAAGCAAAGGAAAATGCATTAACAGCTGTACTGCAAACAGAAATTCTAAATGAGAAGGCAGTAGCAGATGGAATTACACTGACAGAAGAAGAACAAAAAAAAGTGGATGAAGCAGTTACAGAGATTATGCAAGCAGAGCCAATTGTAGAAGCTTGTGGATTGACAGAAGAGACTGCAAAGTCAATTGTAACAAAGAATGCAATGGCGAATAAAGAATATCAGGCAATGGTAGCGGATATTGATACAAATGTAGATGAAAGTGAAGTGCTTCATAAAACAATGGAACAAATTTCTATCCGTGAAAAACAAGATAATTCTACAGAAGCATCTACAGAAAATACAGAGCAAACACAAGAAAAGCAGCAGCAAGTAGATGCAGCAGCAGCTCAGCTGGGAGAGACAATAAAATCAGCTTTAGAACAAGGTGCGACATTGGATGAGATAGTGGAACAATACAATGAAAAAGAATTTAATGGTGTAACCTTTACAGTGGCGAAAAGAGATGCATTTGCTCTTGGAAAAGATGATTCTGATATTTATACGGAACAGGCAATGCAAATGACGCAAGGACAGGTTATAACATCAAGTGGTGATGGCGTTGTATATGTAGTTCGTTGTACATCAGAAAGAGATGAAAATAGCACAAATGAAGCAATTGAACAGGAATTAGCAAATCGTCGTACAGCGATGTTTGAAGAAAAATATGCAGAACTAAAAAAATCTGCTAAGAAATTTACTGTTAATGAAAGAGAATGGGAGAAAGTTGTCTTTTCAGAACCATTAATTGAGGTTAGTACAGAAGAAACCAGCAGTAGTGAGAGTGCATCGTCTGAAGCAGAAACAGCAAATACAACACAGGCAGCAGATACAGCACCAGAAGATACTACGGCTGCAAATACGGTAGCAGAAGACACTACGGCAGCGGATACGGCAACAGAATAACGAAGATTCATTATATAAGGAAAGCCAGAATGCTGTTATAGGGTAGCTGGCTTTTCTATATGTCTGGGCTAAAATTTGTAAGGTATAGAATTATAAGGGAAAATAAAGAAAATAGTGTATAATTTCCTTCATTTTACAAATAATACATTTATGTACAAAGACGGTAAATGGAGAAAGATAAATGGAGGAAATAAAATTATGAAGGCGACAGGAATTGTACGAAGAATTGATGATTTAGGGAGAGTTGTAATTCCAAAAGAAATTAGACGTACATTGAGGTTAAGAGAAGGTACACCATTGGAAATCTTTACTGATCGTGAGGGAGAGATTATATTGAAAAAGTATTCTCCTATGATTGAACTAGGCGTATTTGCAAAACAATATGCAGATGCGTTGATGCAGACGTTGGGGCATTGTGTGGCAATCAGCGATCGAGATCAAATTATTGCTGCGGCTGGTCCTGTACGCAAAGAGCTAACAGGAATGGCTATTAGCAAAACATTGGAAAATTTAATTTTGGCAAGAGAATCTCATGGGGTTTCTAGAGATGAAAATCATTGTATTCCTTTAATACAAGGAGAGGAGATAAATTATAGTGTTCAGGTGATTTATCCAATTATATGTGAAGGAGACGCAGTGGGATCGGTAATTATTTTCAGCAAAGAACAAAAGGTTAAATTCACAGATGTGGAGAAAAAAGCAGCAGCTTGTGCGGCCTCATTTTTAGGAAGACAATTAGAAAGTTAATGAGCATCTGGAAACTTTTCGCCCTATAAGATAAATTCTCCGAAAACCATTCAGAAATATAGAAAAAACCTTGACAAATTGTGGTTTTGCGTATATAGTCTACTACAGACTAGTTGTCATAGGGAATTAATCCCTGTAAAAAAGTGGTTTTCTCAGAGTAAAACCTATATTTAGGAGGAAGTTCAATGAATAAAAAAGAGTTAGTTGCAGCAGTTGCAGGAAAATGTGAAGTATCAAAAAAAGATGCTGAAAAAGTAATTGAAGCAGTAACAAGTGTTATTACAGACGCATTAAAGAATGGTGATAAAGTACAGCTTGTTGGATTTGGAACATTTGAGGTAGCAGAGCGTGCTGCAAGAGAAGGAAGAAATCCAAAGAGTGGTGAGACAATGCACATTGCTGCTTCCAAGACGCCAAAATTTAAGGCTGGAAAAGTGTTAAAGGACGCTGTAAACGAATAAGATGAGATTAGATAAGTTTCTAAAAGTATCTCGTTTAATTAAACGTAGAACGATTGCAAATGAAGCATGTGATGCGGGACGGGTAATCGTAAATGGAAAACCTGCCAAGGCGTCGGCTGCTGTTAAAACTGGAGATATTATTGAAATTGGATTTGGCACTAAGACGGTTAAAGTTGAAGTGCTAGATGTACAAGAGACAGTAAAGAAGGATGACGCAAAAGAATTATATCGTTATCTATAATTTATTAATAATTCAGTTATAAAATTTATGTAATAACAAAGGAAACCTCCTAATATACTTGATTACAGGTATGTTAGGAGGTCTTATTATGGAAGAGAAACAGAAAATAAGTACAAATCATAGAATTATGATGCATAATAGGAAAGAATGTCAGATGACTGGAGTTCGAGATGTGATTTCCTTTACAGCAGAAGAAGCATTGTTGGAAACAGAGATGGGAATTCTTCAGGTAAAAGGAGCAAATCTTCATATGAGTCGTTTAACATTGGAAAAAGAGGAGATTGACATAGATGGAGAAATAGCGAGTCTAATTTATACTTCGGCAGATCATTATAGTAAACCTGGAGAGTCTTTTTTGAAGAGAATATTTCGGTAGCATATGAGTGAAATCATTCTATGGGAAATCCAGTTCTTTTTGCAAGCATTGATGCTAGGTGGCATATTGCGTGCGTTATATGATTTAATTTTAATACTAAGAAAGATAAAATATGCCGGAAATATTAGAATTGCCTTAGAAGATTTTTTTTACTGGATGATATGTTGTTATTTTATATTTGGATTGTTATATGAAAATAATAATGGAGTACTAAGGGGATTTGCAATTTGTGGAGTTATAATAGGAATGGCAATTTGGCATTTTGGACCGAGTCATATTATCATAAACATAGTTGCAATGGCAATAAAAAAATTAAAAAATTTTATTAGAAAATTGAAAATATGGATTTTAAGAAAAAAAACGGTGAAATTATTAGGGAAAGCATTGAAAAAATTACATAGTTGGTTTACAATAAAAAAGTAACCAGTGAGCTGTAACACTTGGAGGATAGTTTTTTGGGAAATCAGAGTCGTTATCAAAAGAGAGCAAATCGTAGAGGTGTTATGCTGGCCCTAGTTGCAGTCGCCTTGCTGGCAGTGATTATTTCCACACGAAGTATACAGTTGCGTGAAAAAAACCAAGAGTATATAAGTAAAATCGAAGGATTGGAAGAAAAATTGCAGGCAGAACAGGAACGGGAGCAGGAACTGGATGAATATAAGGAATATGTAGGGACAGATCAGTTTAAGGAATGGGCGGCTCATAATAAGCTGGGATTAGTATATGACGATGAGTTAATTTTGAAAAAGAAATGAGTAACAAAATACCTGCTGGATCTTTATAATCCAGCAGGTATTTTGTTACTTATTTATGAAGACTATATTAAATTAATAAAAAGTTGAAAATTAGAAAGAGGTAATCAAATGAAAAATCCATAGGAAGGAATTCCATTAACTGATTATGAAAGTCATATGAAACTGGATTCTGTTATGCAATTGCAGGCTATGAATGGGATGATGAAAGGTCAATTTGACGCTTATCCTATTTCCAGTGTAATGATATTGGGGATTGCTGGTGGCAATGGTCTTGAGCATATCTCCAAAAACAAATTTAAAAAACTTTATGGCGTAGATGTCAATCCTTCCTATTTGAAAGAAGTTATTCACAGATGTTCGGATTTCAATGGGATTCTGGAATGTATATGCGTCAATCTGATAGATGAAGCGGATAAGTTGCCAAAAGCAGATATGGTTATTGCGAATCTACTGATTGAATATATTGGCTATAAATGTTTTCAAAAAGTAATACAATGTGTGAATCCAAAGTATATTTTGTGTATTATTCAAATTAACCTTGAAGATAATTGGGTATCAGATTCTCCATATTTGCACGTATTTGACAGGTTAGAAGAAATACATCATCAAATGGAAGAACAAACAATGCTTGAAATTAACTATTATGCAATAAAAACATTGGAACATATGTTGCCTAATGGAAGAAAACTAGTGCAGATGGATTTTAGACTGTAAAGTTTATTGGATATATGACACGAAAAGTTTTGATTATTCAACTTCATCAGATGGAAGAATGTGGTCTGCTTACCTAGAAGTATTGCCCCATGTGGAATATATGTTGATAGAACTTGGATATAGTTTGAAACTGATTTTAGATACCATGTGGGATTAGGGAGAAGAATATAAAGCTAAAAATAGTTAAAAAGTATCGGGGCAGATTTCAGAGCGATTTGTCCCGATACTTTTGTAGAAGATAATGAGGAAGTTGTGTATCAAAATTATTGTAGGGTTATTTTATGGCATATCAGCATTGTTATTTGGATTATCAGAATCTTCACGAGAAGTGCTGTTTTCGGATTGACTGTTTTCTATTTCTAAACGTTTGGATTCAAAGCCATGCGAAGTATACCAGTTGCTGATTAGTTTTTTGGCTGAAGCAAAAATTGGTACAGCAATCAACATTCCAATGAGTCCACCAATATCTCCACCAACAATGATTGCAACCATAGTAAAAACAGCATGAAGCTCTACGGATTCTCCAATAATCTTAGGTTGTAAAAAGTTATTATCGATTTGCTGTACAACCTGCATCGCAATAATTACCCATAGTACAAGTAGAAAATTACCACTTAATAGAGCCATAATACCTGCCAGTACCGTACCAATAAATGGGCCAACATAAGGGATCATATTCGTAATACCAGCAATAACACCGATTACTATGGCATAGTCTACATTGAGTAATGTTAATGCAATTGTGGAAAGAAGTCCTACAAAGAAGGCTTCTAATAGCTGACCACGGATATAGTTTGTAAAGGTAGTATTAAAAGTAGATCCGATTTTACGCAGCTGTTTTCCAATGTGGCTATTACGAAAACAAAGGAAAAATAATTTGTTCCAAAGGTCGATAAAATATTCTCTGTCAAGTAGTAAGTAAACACTTAGGATAATACAGATAAAAGCAGAAAATACATTACTAATTAAATTTGTAATGGAACTGAATAAATTGTTTATACTATTAAAGAAGAATGTTTGTAACCATGCAATTAATTGTGAAAGATACGTAGCCAAGTTTTCCTTTACTGTTTCTGTAAATGGAAGATTGGATAGTTGTTGCTCAATATAATTGGCATCAAAGCTTAAATTATTATTATTAATATATTGAATGATAGAAGAAAAGAGTTGGTCAAAGGAGATTGTTTGAGATAATTTTCCTCCAATCATAAAATAAATAAGTAAAATGATTCCAATAATGCCAAATGCCAATAAAACGTAAACAAGAAGTACGCTGATACCACGATGAGCTTTTTTGAAAATTTTACTGAGATGTTTATCGATACAGCGAACTGGGATCCAAAGTAAATAGGAAATCGCAATCGCAATAAAAACTGGACTCAAGAGAGTAATTGTAGTGTGTAAAATGGTACTGCCGAAAATCCAGATATTACTAATATTATTTAAAAGTGTAATAACAATATAAATTGCAACGGCAGTTAAAACAACATAGAGGCATGTAATAAGCTTATCATTATCCCATTTTGGTTTCATATTTTAATCCTTTCTGAAATTTACAATTTTTATATGGGTATGGGGATAATTATAGCATATTTTTCACAGAAAAGAAAGCAATCCAAAAAAAGACTTGAAAAATTAAAATATAAGATGTACAATGTATATTGTATACAAAATAATAAAAAATAGGTGAAAAATATGAATGAAATACAGTTACGGGCATTGGCCAAAATTAATCTTGGGCTTGACGTATTAAGAAGACGAGAGGACGGATACCATGAAGTAAAAATGGTAATGCAAACAATTCGACTATTTGATAAAATCCGTTTAATAAAAAGAACCGATGGTGAGATCAGTATAGAGACAAACCTGCCATACTTGCCAAATAATGAGCATAATCTAGCTTATCGTGCTGCTGATTTATTGAAAAAAAACTTTGAATTAAAAGAAGGAGTCCATATACGACTGTTTAAGTATATTCCAGTTGCTGCTGGGTTAGCTGGAGGAAGTTCTGATGCAGCAGCAGTATTATTTGGAATGAATCGGATGTATCAATTAGGATTGACATTAGAAGAGTTAATGCAAATTGGAGTAAAAATTGGCGCAGATGTTCCATATTGCTTGATGAGAGGAACTGCATTGGCAGAGGGAATCGGAGAGAGACTAACAAGGTTGCCAGCTTGTCCAGATTGTTATGTGTTAATTGCCAAGCCGAGTATTAATGTTTCCACAAAAATGGTTTATGAAAATTTGCATGCAAATGAATTAAAGATACATCCTGATATTGATGGAATGATAGCTGAAATGGCAAAAGGAAATTTGGAAACAATGTGTGATAAAATGGGAAATGTATTAGAGACAGTTACCATTACACAATATCCGATTATTGATACGATTAAAAATTTTATGAAAGAACATGGGGCACTTGGTTCTATGATGAGTGGAAGTGGACCAACTGTATTTGGAATTTATAATGATTTAACAGTTGCAAAACAGGCATATTTTGATTTAAAAATGAGCCATTTCGCTCAGAATGTATATCTAACTACAATGTTTAATATAAAAGGCAGACGATATTAGAAAATAAAATGGAGGGCAGGAAACGATGAGTGATTTTTTAAAAGTGAATATGAATGAATATTTGCCATTGAGAGATGTGGTTTTTAATACATTGCGACAGGGAATTTTAAAAGGAGAGTTGGAGCCTGGAGAGCGTTTAATGGAAGTTCAGTTGGCAAATCGTCTTGGAGTAAGTCGTACTCCAATACGTGAGGCGATTCGTAAGTTAGAGTTGGAAGGGCTTGTAGTTATGATTCCAAGGAAAGGTGCAGAGGTTGCAAAAATTTCTGAAAAGAATTTGCAAGATGTACTGGAACTTCGATGTGCATTGGAAGAGTTGGCAATTGAACTGGCATGTGAGCGAATGAGTGAAGATATGTTACAAGAATTAAATCGTATGTTCATAGAATTTCAAAATGGAATTTGTAATGTTGATTTAACAGTAATTGCCGAGTTAGACGAAAGGTTTCATGATGTTATTTATGAAGCAACCCAGAACCAAAAGTTAATTCAAATGATTAATAATCTAAGAGAACAAATGTATCGTTACCGTTTAGAATATATTAAGGATGCAAATAAAAGAGATGCAATTGTAGAAGATCATAGATTGATACTAAAGGCCTTAAAAAATAAAGATGTGGAAGCTGCAAGAAAAGCAGTCAGAGACCATATTATTCATCAAAGAACTACCATACTGGAAAATTTAAAATTGCAATGAAAATATAATAAAAAAAGACTGTATGCTGAATGAGAATTCTAAATATAGGATATTTCATCAGCATACAGTGTTTTATCTGGTTATTTTGCAACAGCTTTACGTCTGGTTGTCATGTATATTTTCGTGCTTTTTGTTTTTGTTCAATCATGTGCAATCTGGCTTTTGCATCGGTAATTTTAATTTTGTAATTTTGTTTCTCTAGGAGATAACGTTGCTTCATAAGTTTTTTTTCTAATTTGTTCGTATATTGCTGTTGTCGTTTGGCTAATTTAGCATCACTGGCAATCTGTTGTTTCGCTGCAAAGAAAAGCACAATGATGCAGAGAAGCAGTTGAAATCCAGTAATTAGAGTATCGGTACGAACTGGAATTTGATCCAGTATTTTTTTTATTTTTTCTTCCATGTTACCCTCCTAATGCCGTGTAATTTTTCATTAAAATGATTTTATCACAATTATGAGAATTACTCAACAGGATCAATATCCCAGGAAGAAGATAGGCGATCCCAAAACTTTTCTAAAAATGGAAGAAACCGAAATCCGATTTTCAGAGGCTGATCTTTTTGAGTAATTGTTTCATAAGTATCATGGCTTAATAGACCTTGTAATTTTTGTTTGGATTGTTCTGGTACAGTACCATAGGAGGCGTCTACAAAGCAAAGAGGAGGGTACATAACGCACCACCAATTTTGTCCTTTTGCCTCTCCGATACGAATTGTAAGTGATTCGTATTGTCCTGGTGGAAACGTTAAGTCTCCATACGTTTTCGTCGGAAAGTAACAAGTCTCAATTTCTGCGGTAACATTTTGATCATTATCAAACGAGCGAAGGGTATCATGAGTAGTTGTCAAAATATCGGACATATGGGATTGAATGATTTGTTTTGCTTCTTCTTTTGAACTACAGTTGTTTAAAAAAGGAGAGAGTGTTTGTAATATAGCATTTTTAACTTCTAACTTTTGCTGTTGATCGATTTTACTGTCACTATTAGCGATGACGTGAAACCGCAGAAGTTGAGCTTCTAATTCTGCTGTTGGAGAGACTTTTTCTTTTGTATGTAGTGCCAATAGGCTAAATAAAAAGATAGATACAATAAAAAGAATAACTTTATATATGTTTTTCAAATTAGAACACCTCCTAGCTGTAGTATTGCCATATTTTTCATTTGTATTCAAATATCAATAAAAGAAACTTCCACTGGAGATTTCTTTTACATATCACCATAATAAAAAAGTAATTGAGAAAGGCATTGAAATATAAATAAGAACATAGTAATATTGAAATGTAGAGAAGTGGAAAGTTGTATGTCGGAATAATAAATACTTTACTATTTCCGCATGTCCACTTTACAATTTTAGAGTTCAAACTGAGAACGCTAAAAGGAATTTGATTGAAGGTTAAGGAGAATTATTTATGGAAAAGAAAGTAGTGGCGGTATTATTTGGTGGTCAGTCTTCGGAACATGAAGTTTCTTGTATGTCAGCAACTAATATTATAGAATGTATCAATCACGATAAATATGATTTGTTCTTGATTGGGATTAAAAAATCAGGACAATGGGTCTATGTAAATTCTGTAGAAGAAATTCGGAATGATACATGGAGAGAATCAAAAATAGGAGTAGTAATTTCTCCAGATGCAACCAAGAAATGTGCTTATTTGTTCTTGGAGGATGGAATGGTAAAAGAGCAGAAATTAGATGTGATATTCCCTGTTTTGCATGGGTTATATGGAGAGGATGGAACCGTTCAGGGACTATTTGAATTGGCTCAAATACCATATGTTGGATGTGGAGTATTGGCATCGGCAGTATCCATGGATAAGCTCTATACGAAAATTATTGTGGATACACTTGGAATTCGTCAAGCAAACTATGTGGGAGTTCATAGGGAAGAATTAGAACAGATGGAGGAAGCAGTTGCAAAGATAGAAGCAGTACTTCCATATCCTGTTTTTGTAAAGCCATCTTGCGCAGGCTCTTCCAAAGGGGTAAATAAAGCCGAGAATCGGATTGAATTAGAAGCCGCACTGATAGAGGCTGCAAAACATGACTCTAAAATTTTAGTAGAAGAAACAATCGTAGGAAGAGAGATTGAATGTGCAGTGCTAGCCGAGGAAACGGTAAAAGTATCAGGAGTAGGAGAAATTTTGGCGGCAGCAGAATTTTATGACTATGATGCAAAATATAATAACGCAGAGTCAAAAACAGATGTAAATCCAGATCTTGGAGATGGAATTGAAAGTGAAATAAGACAGGATGCTGCTCGTATTTTCCGTGCAGTAGATGGAAAAGGACTTGCACGTGTAGACTTTTTCCTAGACAAAGATGGTGTAGTATTTAATGAGATTAATACATTGCCTGGATTTACTGCAATTAGTATGTATCCGATGTTATGGGAAGAAAAGGGAATTTCCAAAAAGGAGCTTGTTCAAAGATTGATTGATACAGCGTTTATGAGAAAGGACGATTAATGATTATGGATAGGAATGCACCAATTGGGATATTTGATTCTGGCGTCGGTGGTATGACGGTAGCCAGAGAAGTGATGCGACAGATACCAGATGAAAAAATTGTATATTTCGGAGATACTGCGCGAGTCCCATATGGAAGTAAGTCGTCTTCTACGATTTTACGGTATACAAGGCAAATTATAAAATTTTTAATGACAAAAAATGTAAAGGCTATTGTTGTAGCATGTAATACAGTTAGTGCACTTGCTTTGGAAGAAGTAAAACAGGAAATTGATATTCCAATTATTGGAGTTGTAAAACCAGGAGCTTTGGTGGCCTGTAATTCAACTCGTAATGGAAAAATTGGAGTAATTGGAACCGAAGCTACGATTCGAAGTGATGTGTATAGTAGATTTATCCATGAAATTAATCCAGAATTACAGACAGTGGGAAAAGCATGTCCTCTTTTTGTTCCGCTTGTGGAAGAAGGGTTATGGGATGATCCAATTACAGAGGAAATTGCCAGAAGATATTTGAGCAGTATGCTGGAAGAGGGAATTGATACTTTGATTATGGGATGTACCCATTATCCGTTGATTCGAAAATTATTAAAAAGAACGGTTGGAGAAGGGGTAAATTTAGTAAATCCAGCTTATGAGACAGCTGTACAGATGCGTCGTGTTTTAGAATGGGAAGACCTGATGAGAGAGGAACATTCTGAGAAGGCAGAAGATCAATATGAGTTCTATGTCAGTGATTTCCCAGAACGCTTCCAAAATTTTGCAGATTCAATTCTTACCTTCCAAATTCATGCCCCATCCCAAATTAATATTGAGGAGTACTAAGAAATGACAAAAAATGTTCTAATTACTGTTCAGGGAATGCAGATAAACCTAAATGGAAGCGACAACGTGGAAGTGACAACAATCGGAAACTATTATTATAAGAATGGAAAACATTATATTTATTATGAAGAAATATTGGACTGTTCACAACCTCCAATTAAAAATTGGATTAAGATATATGACCAGAAAGTAGAAGTGTGTAAGAAAGGTGATTCTAATGTACAAATGTTTTTTGAAACAGGGAAAAAAAGTACAAGTTTGTACAAAACACCGTTTGGGACAATTGAGATAGGAATTTGTGCGCAAGAAATACGGTTTCACCAAACAGAAGAAAAGATAAAACTAGAACTGCGGTACGATTTGGAAATGAATGGAGAATATGTTGGAGATAGTTTCATTTATATGACAGTAGAAGCCAAACATTAATGTTTGGCTTCAGTCTGCATATTTTCTTATATAAAAATAACGATTATTTTTTCTTTTCTTTTTTTGTATTAGATGTATCGTTAGTGTTTTTCTTAAAACGGTCAAAAAATTTCTTTTTCTTTGGTGGAGTGATAATCGAACCTCCACGGACACTTTTGATTTCTGTAATATAAATACCACTAATTACGACTTTAACTTCTTTTTTGGTAGGGATTGCTTCAAAAACGTTCGCATCTGCAATTAAAGTCATGATTCTTGGACCAATTTTGGCTTTAACAAAATACATTTTAGCACGTCTCATGTATTTTGGAACTTCATTCATGACAATATCAGGAAGTCCAGCATCTTTTAATCTCATTTTCTTTTTATCAATTACGAGCATGGAAACGACTTGTTTCATTGCTTCCATTTGGGCCTTCTGAGCTTCCTGCTTTTTAGCCATCTTTGTTCCTACAAAGTAAAGTACAACCAAAGCAATTAAAACTATCAGAAGGACAATTATTAGTATATGCCACCACTCCATAATAAAATCCTCCTCATTCTTTTGCATATTCTTTATAATTATATCATTCCTTTATTACTCATGCAAGCGTAATTTATTGGTTTTTGGAATAAATTTTGAAATGTTGGCATAGAGTGTAGGAAAGGAGTGGTGAGAATGCGGATAAAACCAGCTGCAATTTTAATAGCGATACTTCTCGCAATTTTATTGCCATATGCAGCAGTATTGGTCTTTGGAAAAAGAGTAAATTCCGTTGATAATAGATCCGATGGAAGACAGATTGAGTCACAAACTGAAACTGTCAGTGCAGAAGATTATGTTGTTCGTCTCGTGGCTGCTGAAATACCAGTAGATTATCATATAGAAGCGTTGAAAGCGCAAGCAGTAATTGCCAGAACCTATTTATATCAGGCAATAGGAGAAAGTGAAAGTTTTGCTGAAGCAAATCTTCCTGAACAGGGGTGGACAGAGGCAAAAATGCAAGAAGAATGGGGAGAAAACTGGGAGGAAAATCAAAAAAAAATTCAGCAGGCAGTCAAGGAGACAGAATCTAGTGTAATAACTTTTAATGGGAGTTTAACGCAGATGTTATATCATAAAGTAAGTAGTGGGACAACCCGTACCGATGAAAGTGGGGTTTGCCCATATTTAAAAAGTAGAGAAAGTTCTTATGATATTCAAGCAGATGGTTATTTACAGATGAAAATTTTCACAGAACAAGAGTTTGCTCAAATATTGCAAACTGCTTATCCAGATCGTGCAATTTCTTCGGATAATTTATTCGCAACTTTGCAAATACTGGCCAAAGACGGCAGTGGATATATTGAACAGATGCAAATTGGAGGATGTGAATTTCAAGGATTGGAGGTTGCAAATGCGCTTCAAATGAGTTCCTGCTGTATTAGTTTTGAAGAATATGAGGGGAAATTACGTGTTATTAGTAGGGGTATCGGACATGGATATGGAATGAGTCAATGGGGAGCTTCTAAAATGGGAGAAGAAGGAAAAAGTTGGGAAGAAATTTTAAGGTACTACTATGATTTTGATGCAGGACTTCAGATTCAAAATATAACGAACGGTCAAGTTATATGATTCGATCTTCTAATAGGAAGAGGAAAATTTTTGCATAAAAGGAGAAAAATTATAAAAGGCTTCGTATAAGTTTTGGATTTTGGGTAACAATTTTATTGAGGTGATAAAATTGAAAAAATTCAAAATGATTATGAAGGATAAGGTTGTTCAGGTAATATTACTGCTGTGCTTTGTACTTTGTACAACAGTTGCAATTGCAGCAGTTTATAAAAATGGACAAGATAGTACAAAGGAGCCATCAACAGTGGATATGAATGCTTCTAAAAATATGGCTGAACAAGAAGTGGCAAAGGCTACAGAAGAAACTACAACTACGGCACAGACAACGGCGCAAGATGCAGCAGCAAATGCAGATGTAGTTATTCCAAATTTTTCAGCAGAGAGTCGTCTGGCATGGCCAATTCAGGGAAATATTCTAATGGGATTCTCTATGGATACAACGGTATACTATTCTACTCTAAAACAATATAAAGTAAGTCCAGCCGTTCTAATTCAAGGGGAAGTAGGAACAGGAGTAGCTGCTCCAGCCGATGCTCAGATTGTTTCGATTGGAAGCGATGAAGAAATTGGAAATTACGTTATGTTAAATCTTGGAAATGGATATCAGGCTAAGATTGGAAACCTGAAAGATATTACTGTACAGGAAGGACAGTTTGTAAGACAGGGAAACATTCTTGGCGCAATTAGTGATCCAACTGCTTATTATTCAGTAGAAGGACCAAATGTATATTTTCAGTTATTGAATGGAGAAACCCCAATTGATCCATTAGACTATCTACAGTAAAAAGATTAAAAAATCTATTTAGAAAGATTCATTAGTGTTTTGTTTGAATGCAGAGCGGGCAGTCCCCCGCTTCAAGTGCGGGGAGCACTAAGCGGGAGACTGCCCTTGTCAGTGGGAGATTGAAAGCCCTCACTGACAAGCTGCAAAGCAGCCTGTGTTCACGACAAAGTAGCAAAGCGGATTACGAGTGTCCGCTTTACTGGTATTTTATAAGGGAAATTTAAGATATCAGAAAGACAAAACACTAATGTTTTTACATAAAATGAAAAATTTTTAAATAAAGGTTCTGTTTTAAACGGAGAGTCTTTCTTGATAAAAACGAACTGTTCAGTAAGTAAATTTTTTGATATAATAAAAATAAGTGGTCATGTTTAGCTGCCTTAAAAAAAGATCGATAGAATAGATACTATAATAGACGGAAAGGAAAATTAATATTATGAAGCAGATCCGTGCAGTAGCAATCATTGGATTGGGAGCAATTGGAGGAGTTGTAGCTCCTGGATTAGAACAGGCTTTAGGTCATGGAAATTTGAGAGTAGTTGCAGGAGGAAAACGGAAAGAACGACTGGAAAATGGAGTTATTATTAATAATAAAGTATGGAAATTTTCAGTTATAGATCCAAAGGAATCCACAACACCAGCAGACTTTGTGATTTTTGCTGTAAAAAATACACAGCTAAAAGAAGCAATCGAAGATGCACGCAACCAGATTGGACCCAATACGATTGTAATGTCCTTATTAAATGGAGTAGAAAGTGAGACATATTTAGAAGAAAACTTCTATCCAGAGAATGTATTATATTCGATTATTCGAATTCCTGCATTAAATGTGAATGGAAAAATTTCTTATCCAGCGAGAGCAAAAGGAATTTCTTTTAATGCGAAGGATAATAATAAAGAAAATGAAAATGTAGTAGCAGTAAAAAGGCTATTTGAAAAAGCTCATATTGCCCATGAAGTAGCAGATGATATCCATTATACGATGTGGTATAAATTCATGACGAATGTAAGTGAAAATCAGATCGCAGCCATTCTTGGAATGCCATACAGAGCTTTTCAAGTTAGTGAACATGTGAATGTAATTCGTGAAATGGTATCGAAAGAGGTAGTTGCAATTGCAAATGCTGCTGGAATTGGACTTTCGGAAAGAGAATTAGTACAGCAAAAAGAGTACCTGATGAAAATGATTCCATATGGAAAACCATCGACGTTACAAGACTTAGAAGCAGGGAAAAAGACAGAGGTAGATTATTTTGCTGGTGCTGTTATTCGTCTTGGAAAAAAATATAATGTTCCGACTCCATATAATGAAATGTTTTATCATATGATCCATGCGCTAGAAGAAAAAGCAGAAATATTGTCTTCTATTGATAATCTGTATTGAAGCGAAAACAGATAGATTTTAAGTTTTTGACCATAAAGATTTTCCTATTTTGTCAGAAAATCTTTATGGTTTTTTCTATAAAACTTCTATATATTACGGATGATTTTGATATCTACTTGGGGTATAGTTATTTTAGCTGTCATATTCATCTAGGAAACTATATTTCTTATGATGGCGTTCCCACCCAATCATTGTATCTAAATTTACATTATGAGTGCTTCGGAAAATATTGCTGTCAATAAAAGGGCTCACCGTTCTTAACTGTTTAATTAATAATTTCATTTCTTCTCGTTTTGATGTGACTTGTTCCTCTGGTCGGCTGAGATTTTCCGTAAAACGACAGGCACATTGAATAAATGTAAGTTGGTTATAGTGTTGCCAGTGTATAATATCCTCTTCTTTAATTAAATACATAGGACGAATTAATTCCATTCCAGGGAAATTCGTACTATGTAATTTGGGCATCATAGATTTCATTTGGCCGCTGTAGAGCATACTCATCATTGTAGTTTCGATAACATCATCGAAATGGTGTCCAAGAGCAATTTTATTGCATCCAAGTTCTTTCGCATAAGCATATAAATGACCACGGCGCATGCGAGCACATAAATAGCATGGGGAATCATGGACTTCCTCCACAACAGAAAAAATATTGGACTCAAAAATTTTGATTGGGATATTTAAAAGCTGAGCATTATATTCAATTTGCTCACGATTTTTTTTATTATAACCTGGGTCCATTACAATAAATTCTAATCTAAAATCGAATTTTCCATGCCGCTTAATTTCTTGTAAAAGTTTAGCACAAAGCATGGAATCTTTTCCTCCAGAGATGCAGACAGCAATTTGATCCCCTTGTTGAAGTAATTGATAATCATTTATAGCTGTAGTAAACTTGCACCAGATTTCTTTTCTATATTTTTTAATAATACTACGTTCAATTTCTTGATAACGTTCCATAAATTCCTCCATAAAAATAAAGTTTAGAATAGTGAATTCATTGATAGTTTTTCTGATTCACTGTTTTATAAGACTGATATAAATAGTATCTTGATAGAAAAAATATAAATAATATAATCTATTGCATTAAATCTATATTGTAGCATAGAAGCCTTATTTTTGAAAGTATGATTTAAATGAAGAATAAGCAATTTTTCATTGAAAGCTGTGAAACAGCCTGGGTTAATGAACAAGTAGCGTTAATGGATTGTGAATATCTGCTTTATATGTATAATCTATTTGGATAAATTGAATTAATAATCAGAAAAATATAGAAAAAATATGAATAAAACAGTTTTAAAAGGGGAGAATATTTATAAAATAAATAAAAAATTGAAAAAACTTTATACAATTTAGAAAAAAATAATTTTTTTTAAAAATTTTTAAAAAAGTTCTTGACAAAATAGAAAATGTGCATTATAATAAAACCATAACAAAGGAACAAATTGAAAGACAAGGAGGATTAGTCCAATGGGCATATAATTTTTTACAGAAAGAATTAATAGATGGGAGAAACGGTCCAATGAAATAATAAAACTTCTATTTAATTACTAAATAATTATTAAATCAGGGGGAACGGTCCGATGGGAACATAATATTACTTCATAGAATAAAAATAAAATGGATCACTTGGTTAATCCAATAATGTTAATCTTGTTTCCAAAGTTAAGTAATACATTAAGAGAAAAGGCTAAAAGCTCTTAATTTAAATCCGGATGAATCTAAGAGAAAGCGAGGTACAGACCACCAGTAGAGTAAATTTACCTGATCTATTTTTTAATGGTATCGGGCAGGAAAAAACAGATGAGAAAAGTTTCTTATTAAGTAGGGATGTGCATACAAATCGTAAGAGCTTATTGAATGAATGATATGAGTGATATGAGAATTCATCAGTAATAGGAATATATACATGAGAACGCATCATATGCGCCATGTATAGGATGGTATGAATGTTGAAGGAACATATATCGGATATGAGATCATTAAAGTTCATGTTATAAGAACGTTGGTTTGAAAAGAAAGCAGAACTATTAGCTTAAGGACAAATGTAAAAGCATATTTTCATCGAAGTACAATTAAATATGAAATTTAGCAGATAGAATTAATTTTATCAGATGATTTATCAATAGTACGCCAACCTTGGTAGGTGGCGAGACAAATTAGATAGAAGCATCAATGTTAAATAAAAAAACAAATAAAGATAAAAAGAGAGGTATTCTCCAATGGATACAGAATGTTAAGAGCGGGTGTCAGATAATAATAAGTTTGATACCCGCTAATTTTGTATATTTGAACGCTTTATTTTTCAAAGACAAGAGACAGTAATTTATAATGGACACTTGTTCTGTTAGAAGAGATGAATTTTTTTTTTGGGTGTTTCATAAACTAAAAAAAAGAAAAAAGTGATAGAGGAAATTATGCCATACAATTGTAGAGAAGTTACAATGTCAGAGGATTATATCGATTTATTGATTCCATTGGATGGAATACCAAGAGCAAATGGAATATGCGGACAGATAATTGGTGGAATGTACGAAGTTCAGCATTGGCTTTTGGGTGAGGGGCAGTTGTTGCCATCTGGTAATATTGGATATTATGTAATACCCAAACTGTATGGTCTTTTAGATACTGGGAGTATGGAGGCTTCTGGAATTCCAGAAATTCAAAATCAGCCAATTTTAGCGCTGCAAGGGAATGGAGTACTAATTGGATTTATTGATACTGGAATTGATTATCAGAATCAAGTATTCCGAAACCCAGATGGAAGTAGTCGAATTGCAGCGATATGGGATCAGACGATTCAAAGTGGAGAACCGCCAGAAGGTTTTTTGTATGGAACAGAGTATACAAAGGAAGAAATTGATCAGGCTCTACAGTCAGAAAATCCTTTAGAAATGGTACCATCTGTAGATGAAAGCGGACATGGAACTTTTTTAGCAGGTATTGCAGCTGGAAGTGAAAACGAAGATGGAAGCTTTTTTGGAGCTGCTCCAAAATCAATGATTGCAATGGTTAAGTTAAAACCAGCAAAGCGTTATTTAAGAGATTTCTTCTTTATAAGAGAGGATGCAGAGGCTTACCAAGAGAATGATTTAATGGCAGGAATGGATTATTTAAGAAAACTTGCAGAGACGTTAGATATGCCATTAGTAATTGGAATAGGACTTGGAACGAATCAAGGAAGTCATTTTGGATTAGCTCCAATCGAACAGCTTATTAGTCAAATTTCTTCTGTTGTTGGAAATATTGTAGTGACCGCGGCTGGAAATGAAACAGGACGAGGGCATCATTATCATGGTACGTATCCTGCAGAACAAGAGTATGAAGAAGTAGAAATAAGAGTAGGAGAAGATGAACGAGGTTTTTCATTGGAGTTTTGGGCAAGAGCACCAGAATATTATTCGATTGCAATTCGATCTCCATCAGGTGAATATACACCTAGAATTGTAACAAGGTTTACTAGTAGTCAAGTATTAGATTTTGTATTTGAAGAAACAAAGATTTATGTAGATTATCGAACGGTTGTACAGGGGGAGGGAGACTTTCTAATCTTAATTCGTTTTCAGAAACCAACCCCAGGTATATGGACAATTCAGGTTTATAATTCCTTATATATCAATGGAAATTATAATATGTGGTTGCCAATGCATGGCTTTATTTCTCCAGATACTGTATTTTTAAGACCAAGTCCAGATACAACTCTTACAATTCCAGCCACGACTGGAAGTGTAATTGTGACAAGTGCTTACAATCATGTAAATGGAGGAATTTATATCAATTCAAGCAGAGGATATCCACTTTCTAATATTATAAAGCCAGATTTAGCAGCACCAGGAGTAAATGTATATGGACCTCTGGTCGGAAATCGATTTGGAAGAATGACAGGCACGAGTGTGGCAGCAGCACATATGGTTGGCGCAGCAGCATTGTTATTAGAATGGGCACTTGTAAAAGGTAATAGAGAAATTTTGACAACAGGAGATACAGTTGCCTTTTTTATTCGAGGAGCATCTCGTAGACCAGGAGTGGTTTATCCAAACCGAGAATGGGGATATGGTACATTGGATGTTTATCAAGTATTTGAGAGAATTCGAGATCTAAGTATTTGAGATCATTCATTTGTATGATTTTACTAAACCATTGATTTAAAATTAAGATGTTTGGATTGTATGTAGAACTGGTAGATTCCATATACATACAATTCTTTTTTTGATTTAGGACAAGCAATAAAAATAGATACGTATTGGTGTAAAAAGTTTTGATACAATATTCTATATTGTGTATTATGCACAAATAGTTTTTTTGGTTTTCTATGTATATACCACTTGATTTCATATATATCATTTCATATAATAAGAATATGAAAATAATTATGTATATATGAAGACAATTGTATCAGTGATAACCTGTTTTTTGATCTGGGATGTCTGATAACGAGAAAATCATATGATATTTTCAACGAAAAACATACCAAAACGACTGAGGAGGAAACAAAATGATTGACAAGCATGCTAATATTTTTAGTATTAAACATGTTGTTTTGACAGAAGTTGCACGACATGCATACATAGGAGATCTGGATGAGGTAAGAGATCAACTTCCTTTTGAAATGATCCCAGGTCCAAATGCAAATTTCCGTTGCTGCGTTTATCGTGAACGAGAAATTATCCGCCAGAGAATTCGCCTTGCAGAGGGAAAATCCCCAGATGGAAAAGATTCAAAAGGAATCGTACAGGTTATTAGTTCTGCATGTGAGGACTGTCCGATTACCAGATTTAGTGTAACAAGTAATTGTCAGAAATGTATGAGTAGACGCTGCCAGCAGGCATGTAAGTTTGGAGCTATTTCTATTAGAGGTGACCGTGCTTATATTGATCCTTCCATTTGTAAAGAATGTGGAAAATGTGCGCAAGCCTGTCCATATAACGCAATTGCAGACTTAGTGCGTCCATGTAAGAAGAGTTGTCCAGTGAAAGCAATTCAAATGGATCCAGAGACACAGCTTTGTGTGATTGATGAAAGTAAATGTATTTCATGTGGTGCTTGTGTAGAAAGCTGTCCATTTGGAGCAATTGCAACAAAGACTTATATGGTTGATGTTATTGAGGCAATTAAAGCTGGAAAGAGAGTTGTAGCAATGGTTGCGCCTGCAATAGAAGGGCAGTTTGGAGCAGATGTAACGATGGCTAATTTATTTGCTGCTATTCGTGAACTTGGATTTTCAGAAGTTGTTGAAGTGGCACTTGGTGGTGATTTAACAGCTGCATATGAGTCATTGGAATGGGCAGAAGCATATAAAGAAGGTAAGAAAATGACAACCTCTTGTTGTCCTGCGTTTGTGAATATGATTCGCAAACATTATCCATCCCTTATGAAGAATGTTTCTACCACGGTATCTCCAATGTGTGCATTGTCTCGATTACTGAAAGCAACAGATCCTGAGGTGGTAACTGTATTTGTAGGTCCATGTTTTGCAAAGAAGAGCGAGGTTGTAGAATTTGGTATTGAGGGTAATGCAGATTATTGTTTGACAATTAATGAAGTTCGTTGTATGATGCGTGCAAGAAATATCCAAATTGAAAAAGGTGAGCCAGATCTTCAGCATGGAAGTGTATATGGTAAGCGATTTGGCAATGCTGGAGGCGTAACAGAGGCAGTGTTACAGGCAATGAAAGAAAAGGGCGTTGATACATCTAAGATGACGGTTCAGCGTTGCAGCGGTGGAGAAGAATGTAAGAAGGCATTAATGCTCTTACGAGCTGGCAGATTCCCAGCAGACTTTATTGAAGGCATGGCCTGTCCAGGTGGTTGTGTCAATGGTCCTGGCAGTGTTAAGTTTGCAGCAGAGGCAAAGAAAGATAGAGATAATTTGATTGCTCAAGCTGATAGAAGAGAGATTTGGGAGAACCTCTCAAAATATAAAGAGTTAGAGCATATTTCTATGCATAGAGAGTAAAGAAGATTGAACTTGTTCTTTATTATTAGATAAGATGTATGAATAGGATAAGGTTTTTGTAGAGATCGTATTGTTGACTTACAAAAACTTTATCCTATTGTTGTTTCACTTATTCTGTTATCCGACAATTCCTCCAATCATACCACTGGCTGCGCAGGCTAGTAGAACAGAAAGAATATGAGGAAGATTTTTCATAATATTGCTTCCAAAAGCAATAGAGAGAATAAGTAAAATTAGAAAATAAAGAATTCCAAAGCAAAGTCCCCAAAGAAAGCGGCGGACTTTCAGTTTTTTTCCAGTGAAAAAACCGCCAATAAAGCAGGAAACAATGTAGATAAAGAAGACACCAAAAGAAATTTGATTTTGGGACAGATGGACTGTGTACATAAGACCTGCTAAAATAAGTAGAAGAATAATACTTAGTGCAGTGGTTATAATTGTGATTCTTACAAAAAAAGAGAGATTGTCTTTTTGCATGAAACTCCTCCTAATGAAAAAAATATGGTATGACAAGTGACTTTAAGAATGGTTCATTATATGAAAATATAGTATAATTTCATGCGTTAATTTTAAGAAGTTCTGTAAAATCCATTGACAAACCTTTCATTCGCTGCTAAGATAAATTAGAAAAGGATAAAGTGATTTGTTATTCACTTTCAAGTATAACTATTGTTATGAAAATTAGTGCAAAGGTGGAATATACCATGAGTAAAGTTGTATTATCATTATTAGTAGATAATCAGGCCGGTGTATTAAGTCGTATTGCGGGATTGTTCAGCCGCAGAGGCTATAATATTGATAGTTTAACTGTTGGAGAAACCGAGAATCCTGATCATTCTCGTATGACAGTTGTAACAAGTGGAGAACCAGAAGTTCTTGAACAGATTGAAAAGCAGCTTGGAAAGTTAATAGATGTTATAGAAATCAAGGTACTGCCTGACGACCAGTCCGTATGTCGTGAATTAATTTTGCTCAAGGTGGCTGCGACAGCGGAAGAGCGGCAGCAAATCATTGCGATAGCAGATATATTCCGTGCTAAAATTGTGGATGTTGCAGTGGATTCTATTATGATTGAATTAACTGGCAATGAAACAAAACTGGCTGCATTTATTAAACTACTGGAGAAGTTCCATATTAAGGAGCTTGCAAGAACTGGTATTACTGGATTGAGCAGAGGTTGTATGAACTAATGCTTCATTTCTCGTTATTTTAATTTTCGATTTACAGTGTGGGAATTTGAATTATCCTATTCACCATAGTAATTTTCATTTGCAGAATGCATTCTGTATATGAGTAGATTTTTATATTTTAATTATTAAGTGGCAAAGGGATGACTCAGAGTATCTACATTTGCAAATATTTTTATGTAGTATGGAGGAGATAAAAATGGCAAATATTTATTATCAGAAAGATTGCAACATGCAACTCTTAGAAGGAAAGACAATTGCAATTATTGGATATGGTTCACAGGGACATGCTCATGCTTTAAATTTAAAAGAATCTGGATGCCATGTAATTATTGGTCTTTATGAAGGATCCAGATCTTGGCAAAAGGCAGAAAAGGCAGGTTTTGAAGTTTATACTGCAGCAGAGGCAGCCAAAAAAGCAGACATTATTATGATCTTAATTAATGATGAAAAGCAGGCAAAGCTTTATGAAGAAAGCATTAAGATGAATTTGGAAGAAGGAAATATGTTAATGTTTGCTCATGGCTTTAATATTCATTTTGGATGTATTGTTCCTCCAGCCAATGTAGATGTTACTATGATTGCTCCAAAGGCACCAGGACATACAGTAAGAAGTGAGTACTTAGAAGGAAAGGGAACTCCTTGTCTTATAGCAGTGGAACAGGACTACACAGGAAAGGCAAAAGATATTGCTTTAGCATATGCAGCAGCAATCGGAGGAGCAAGAGCTGGTGTATTGGAAACAACATTCCGTGTAGAAACAGAAACAGATCTATTTGGAGAACAAGCAGTATTATGCGGAGGCGTATGTGCGTTAATGCAGGCTGGTTATGAAACACTCTGTGAAGCAGGTTATGATCCAAGAAATGCATACTTTGAATGTGTTCATGAAATGAAGTTAATTGTTGATTTGATCTATCAGAGTGGATTTTCTGGTATGAGATACTCCATTTCCAATACAGCAGAGTATGGAGATTATATTACAGGACCTAAGATTGTTACAGAAGAGACAAAGAAGGCAATGAAGAAGATTCTTTCTGATATTCAAGATGGTACATTTGCAAAAGAATTCTTGTTAGATATGTCAGATGCAGGAAAGCAAGTACACTTTAAGGCAATGAGAAAGCTTCATGCAGAACATTCTTTAGAGAAGGTTGGAAAAGAAATTAGAGCACTGTATAGCTGGAATAATGAAGAAGATAAGTTGATCAATAACTAATGAGTTGATTTTTCGCTCTTTGGTTGGAGTAAAATATTTTGGAGGCATAGGAAGTTAATTCCTGTGTCTCTTTTCTTTATAATGATAAGAAAATTTAAATGTCTAGTACTGTGGCGAATATTATGAAATGTTTCATAAAAACTGGATAAAAAGATAAAACATGGATGAAATTTGTGAGATGGAAATAAAATCTAAAAAAGTTAAAATAAAGTTATACTGCATAAATAAAAACAGAATATAAGAAAAATAGAAAGAAAAAAAGGAGAAAAATATATAAGAAAGAAAGTGGATTTGTAAGAATTGCATAAAAAAAAGGAAAGTATTTCGTGAGAAGACATATTGTAAAAATGCGAAAGTTTGATATAATAATATTGAAAACGATTACAAAACAGTGAAAAATAAAAGGAGAAAATGTGGAATGAAAAATAAGGTATGGAATCAGGAATTTTCAGAGCGTATGACCAAACATTATGGAGAATTAAAATGGCTGTATATGGAATTATATAACAGTGAACAATATTTCGATTCATTATGTGATCAAATGTACGAATGGTATGTAAACAGAACAGAAGCATTAAAAAAGTTAGACAGAGAACGTGAGGCAAACCCAGACTGGTATAAGAAAAATGATTTAGTTGGAATGATGATGTATACTGATGCATTTGCAGGTACGTTAAATGGAATCAGAGAAAGAATTGATTACATTCAAGAATGCCATGTAAATTATTTACATTTAATGCCTCTGTTAGCATCGCCGCCAGATCGAAGTGATGGAGGATATGCGGTGGCTGATTTCCGTACCGTACAAAGTACGCTTGGTACAATGGAAGATTTAGAGCAGCTTGCCCAAGAGTGTCATGAGAGAGGAATCAGTATTTGTCTTGATTTTGTTATGAATCATACTTCTGAAGATCATGAATGGGCAATTCGTGCGAAAAATGGAGAACAGGAATATATGGATCGCTATTTCTTTTTTGATACATTTGATATTCCTGCTCAATATGAAGCTACCGTACCTCAGGTATTTCCGACAACTGCGCCAGGAAATTTTACATGGTTGCCAGAACAGCATAAGTTTGTTATGACCACGTTTTATCCATATCAATGGGATTTAAATTATCGTAATCCAGTAGTTATGAATGAGATGATTTATAATATGCTGAATTTAGCCAATAAAGGAATTGACATCATTCGTATTGATGCAGTACCATATATTTGGAAAGAACTTGGAACCAATTGTAGGAATCTTCCACAGGTACATTCGATTGTGCGTATTATGCGTATGATTGGTGAAATTGTATGCCCAAGTGTTATTTTGCTTGGAGAAGTCGTTATGGAACCAGCTAAAGTAGTACCATATTTTGGAACCACAGAGAAACCAGAATGTCATATGCTTTACAATGTTACAACAATGGCGACTACATGGCATACCGTAGCAACCAAAAATGTAGCTTTGTTGAAACATCAAATGGATATCGTAAATAGCCTGCCAAAGCAGTATGTTTTCTTAAATTATCTGCGTTGTCACGATGATATTGGCTGGGGATTGGATTATCAGTGGTTAACACAGTTTGGAATTCAGGAAGTACCTCATAAGGCATTTTTAAATAATTATTTAACAGGACATTATCCAGGAGCAGTTGGACGTGGAGAATTATACAATTCTGATCCGACCTCGGGAGATGCTAGATTATGTGGTACAACAGCATCTTTATGTGGTCTGGAAAAGGCAGTATATGAGTGGGATAAAGAAGCGACTGAGCAGGCAGTTAATTACGATATTATGCTTCATGGTTATATGTTTACTCAATCTGGTATTCCAGTCATTTATAGCGGCGATGAAATTGGACAGTGTAATGATTATAGCTATAAAGCAAATCCACATAAAGCAGCAGATTCCCGTTATGTGCATAGAGGAGCGTTCCGTTGGGATTTAGCTGAAAAGAGATATGAGGAGGATACTCCACAGTATAGAATTTTCCATAGTATTCAAAAGATGGAAGAAATACGTGCAAGAGAAGCTGTATTCTCTACAAACGCAGCAGTATGGACAGTTGATACATGGGATGCTTCTGTTCTTGGCATTATTCGAGCTTATGAAGGTGAAAAATTGATCGCATTATTTAATTTTGGTGATCAGGACAAAACTGCATGGATCAATGAAGAAGGAATGTATGAAGATCTGATTACTGGTCAGCAGATGGAAGGAAAAGCTGTGTCAATTCCAAGAGGTGGTATGTACTGGCTGAAGCAAATAAAGTAAACAATCAAAGAAGAACGGAGAGCGGTTAGAATGACAATTAGAGAGATCGCAAAGTTAGCAGGAGTATCTAATGCAGCGGTTTCCAGATATCTTAATGGGGGAAGTTTAAGCTCAGAAAAACATAAGAGGATACAAAAGATCATAGAAGAGAACAAATATGTACCATCTGCATATGCGAGAGTGATGCGTACAAAAAAAAGTAACCAGATTGGGGTTATTGTACCAAAGATTAACTCAGAGGCAGTTCCACGGATGGTATCAGGGATTAGCGTTGTATTAAATGAGAAATCTTATAAATTTCTTTTAGCAGATACAAATAATGACATAAAAAAAGAGCTAGAATATCTGGAAATATTTCAAAACAGTCAATTAGCAGGAGTTATTTTTATCGCAACAATTTTAACCAAAAAACATATGGAACTTTTAAAGCAAATGACTGCTCCAGTTGTTATTATTGGGCAATATCTCCCTGATTACTCTTGTGTTTCTTATGATGATTTTCATGCATCTTATGATTTGGCAAAACTTTTACTCAAAGATTGCAATGGCTTGATGGGATATATCGGTGTGACAGAAAAGGATAAAGCTGCGGGAGCAGCTAGGAAAAGGGGGGTAATAGAAGCTTTAAAAGACGTTGGAAAGTCAGAGAAAGATTTAGTAGTTGTTCAATCAGACTTTACAATGGAAAGTGGGACAGCTTGTATGAAAGAACTCTTAGAAAGAAAGCCATTAATAGATACTGTGTTTTGTGCGACTGATAATATCGCGATTGGAGCACTCTTGTATCTAAAGCAAATTGGAAAGAAAGTTCCAGAAGAAATACGTTTGACTGGGATTGGAAACAATCAGATATCAGGAATTATAACACCTAGCCTAACGACTGCGAAATACTATTATAAGACAAGCGGTATTGAAGCTGCTAAAATTTTACTAAGTTTAATTCAAGATGAAAAACAACCAATCAAACATATGCAATTGGGATATGAAATTATACAAAGAGAAACAACTTTGTAAAGAGAGAATGGGATAGAGTGATCTATTCCATTCTTTTTATCATCATATGTAAAAAGAAGCTCCAATGAAAGTTAGTTTTGTTCTCTGAAAACATAATGTTGTGGACGTCAGAGCGTTTTCGTGTTAAAATGAAAATAACTTTAGGTTGATTTCCTAGATTATTTTTATTGAGAGGTGACTATGACCAGAAGAGAATTTTTAGATGGGCTTCGAAAAGCCCTCGAAGGAGAAGTTTCCGAGCAAATTATTGCTGAAAACCTAAACTATTATAATGGATATATAAGAGAAGAGATTACCAAGGGAGCCTCTGAACAAGATGTTTTACAAATGCTTGGTGATCCAAGGTTAATAGCACAAACAATTATTGATACGAATGGCGGAGAGGGAGATTATTCTACAGAGGATGCTTCCTATAACAATGAAAGTTATGAGAATGCTTGGCATCCGATGGAAGAGACAGGGGAGAATGATGATTCTGGAAATACATTTTGGTTCCATACGTCTACTCCAATCAAATGGTATCATAAAGTTTTAGCAGTCCTAATTCCTATTGTGTTAATTATTATTTTGATTACAATTGCAGTTGGATTTTTACAGCTTGTTATGTATTTTGCTATACCATTACTAATTGTGTTTATTTGTATATATTTATATCGAATGTTACGAAGATAATGCAAAAATAGTATGGAAAATTTTGATAATTGTATTTTGCATAGAAGGTGATTTTTCGTTCATACTACTCAATGTAACATTTAAGGGAATTGAATTTTTGGTTCCCTGGATTAACATCGCAGTTATTGCGGTATAGGAGGTATTATGATGAAAAATAAAAATCAACAACAGAACAGTTCTAAAAATTGCTTTAGAAATGCAAATGCAGAAAATAGCACTCAGAATTATTCTTCAAATGTAAAATCAGAGGGAAATTCACAAAGTGTTTCTAAAAATGCAAATTCACAAAATAGCTCACAGAATTCTTATAGCAGCACAAATGCAAAAAATTCTACTAATAGTTCGGGAGCTCAAAATAAAAAAACAAATGCAAAAAATGCAAATACTAATAGCACAACAAATGCATCCAGCCAAAACTGCGGCAAAAATTAATATAATATAATTAGGAAAGGTGCTGCGATGGCAGCACCTTTTTTGTTATGGGTCGTGACCCTGTTGAGCTCCCAAAGCGAGCATGGAAGTTTTATAGGACAGTTCTCTGGACTTGCCTGTAAAATAAAAACTCCTCCAAGAGGGATGCACACGCCGCAATGCTGCAAAGTGTTCAAGTCTCTCAAGATTGAGGGGATGGGAAGTCGAAGTGGGCTTGCCTACTTTGTTCTAAGTATTCTTTCTTATGACAAAAAAAAGAAGCGTGCATATAATAAAGGAGACAGAATTTTTGTCTAGGAAGTCAGGTGAAAGCATGGAGCTGCGTCTTATTGGAGCAGATCAGGTGGACCGCTTCATCCGACAGGGGAATTGTGTATTGGTGGATTTGAGACGGCCATCCGATTTTGGTAAGAAGCATTTACTAGGAGCCAGAAATATCCCATATAGTAGATTAAACGATTTTATTCAAACGCTTCCGAAAAATCGTCCAATTTTACTTTATTGTGATAGAGGGTCAGCTAGTCTTTTAGCGGGAAAACAATTGAGTCAGCTTGGGATGGAAGTTATTAGTGTTATTGGAGGTATTTCAGCTTACCGGGGAAAGTATCTTGTAAAATAAGAAAATTTTTTGTTTCTATTTGATGATAGTTTTCTGGTGAGAAGTTGACACAATATTTAATTGTCGCAGTTTACTGGTGCATTGGCACATTTACCCTCGGCTAAATAACTTAGAAGAGTATTAAATGTGTCAATACACTGGAAAAATTGTTTGATGAAACTGAAAAATGTAGCATTGACATCTTTACGTTGGGGCTATACTATATAAGTAAGAAAAAGTTACAGAAAATGAAACTGGGCAGTTGTATTTTACTGCTTGAAAGCGAGGATTTAATATGAATACATTTGAATTGATTGCTCCATGTCATTTTGGATTGGAGTCAGTATTAAAAAAAGAAATTTATGATCTTGGATATGAAATTAGTATGGTTGAGGACGGAAGAGTAACGTTTATTGGGGACGCAGAAGCTATTTGCCGTGCAAATATATTTTTGAGAACAGCAGAAAGAGTTTTAGTAAAAGTAGGTAGTTTTCGAGCGATAAGTTTTGAAGAACTTTATACAAAAACAAGAGCATTGAATTGGGGAAGATGGATTCCTCAAGATGGGAAATGCTGGGTTTCTAAAGCATCCTCTATCCGCAGTCAATTATTTTCTACATCAGATATTCAGTCAGTTATGAAAAAAGCGTTAGTAGATAAAATGAAGATTGAGTATGATACCGATGTAATACCAGAAACAGGAGCAAATTATCCTCTTCGTGTTTTTATTAAAAAAGATATTGTAACGGTTGGATTGGATACTACTGGAAATTCTTTACATAAGAGGGGATATCGTACAAGTACAGCGAAAGCTCCGATTAGTGAAACGTTAGCGGCTGCATTAATTTTATTAACGCGTTGGAAACCAGAACAGCCATTTGTAGATCCATTTTGTGGAAGTGGCACGTTTCCAATTGAAGCAGCTATGATTGCAGCCAATATTGCACCAGGTATGAACCGTCCATTTTTGGCAGAAACATGGACAAACTTAATTCCACGTAAACTTTGGTATGAATCGGTAAATGAGGCCAATGATTTAATCGATGATAGTATAGAGGTAGATATTCAAGGATATGATGCGGATGGAATCGTAATAAAAAAAGCAAGGGATAATGCGAGACGTGCAGGAGTAGATCATATGATCCATTTCCAGCAACGTGCGGTTAGTGAATTGAGTCATCCGAAAAAAGGTGGATGTATTGTTACAAATCCTCCATATGGAGAACGTCTGGAAGAAGAAGATCTGTCTGGTTTATATCGGGAGTTGGGAGAACGTTTTCAAAAGTTAGAGGACTGGTCTGCATATGTAATTACACCATTTGAATATATTGAAAAAGCAATGGGAAGAAAGGCGGACAAAAACAGAAAAATATATAATGGTATGCTAAAAACGTATTTTTATCAATTTATTGCACCACAGTCAGAAAAAGAAGAGATGGAAAAGGAGTAATTTGTGCGTCTTAGAAAATATTATATTGGTCTTGGGGTTATACTTCTTGTGCTTACTATTATAAGTTCTTATCATTATATGGAAGTAGAAGCGGTGAAAGAAGGGTACTCAGAAGCGGTTATATCGGATGAATGGGATTGGATTATTGCAGAACAGGTAAATAAGAATCCAATCGTAATTGAAGTGGATGGAACAATTCTTTCAGCGCAAACAGGTCATGCATATTTAAGTCGATCAGGAGAAGTTATGATTCCTTCTGAAGCATTAAGGGATGGAATGCGGTGTGCGACAAGATTTTATGATGGGAATCGGCTAATTGCAGAGAAAAACACAAGAAGGCTGGAATTGGTGCTTTCTAATTCAGATGTTTCGTTATCAGGAGATGATGGAAGTATAGAAAATCCACTTGTTATCAAAGGGGATTCCCTTTTTGTAGCTGCCTCTGTAGCTGCGAATGCCCTACAGTATGATATGGAGTGGAACCAGCAAGAACGTTGCATTCGTTTTAAAGATCGGAATCCAACGCTTGCCTCATTACCAGTACAATACGATCAGCGAATGGCGGGAAGAAGCCCAGTAGTTCGAGATCAAGGCCCTGAAAACACTTGTTGGGCATATGTAGCGTGTGAGACGTTAGAGGCATTTCTGCTGCCAGAAGAGCATTTAATTTTTTCACAAGATCATATGGTGAAAAACAATAGTTTTTACCGTACTGCACAAGAGGGTGGCGAATATAGTATTGCTATGTCTTATTTACTTGCATGGCAAGGTCCAGTAAAGCTAGGGGAAGAGTCCAATATAGTTCCAGTGAAACATGTTCAAGAGATTCAATTAATTCCAAAAAAAGATTTGGAAAAGATTAAAGAGGCAGTATACCTTTATGGAGGAATACAGAGTTCGCTGTATTTTGATCTTGCGAATGAAAATAATGGATCAGTTTATTATAATAGGGTAACAAATAGTTATTGTTATATTGGAACAGAAAAACCAAACCATGAGATAGTGATTGTAGGATGGGATGATGCTTATCCAAAAGAAAATTTTAATACTCCACTACAAGGAAATGGCGCATTTCTTTGTCAAAATAGTTGGGGAAGTGAGTTTGGAGAGAATGGATATTTTTGGATCTCTTATTATGACAGTAATATTGGTATTAATAATGTAGTTTATACTAGGGTGGAACCGACAACAAATTATTCTGGAATTTATCAAAGTGATCTTTGTGGTATGCTTGCAACAGCAGGTTTTGAAAGTGACCAAGCATATTTTGCAAATGTTTTTACTGCAACACGTAATGAATCATTGTCAGCAGCTGGTTTTTATGCAGTAGGAGTAAATACAGAATATGAGGTATATGTGATTCCAGAATTCTTAGGTGTAGAATCTTTGTCAGGGGGACAAAAAGTAGCAGAAGGAGTATTATCCAATGAAGGATATTATACCATTGATTTTAACCAAGAAATTGGAGTAACAGAAGGAACACGATTTGCAGTAATGGTTAAAGTGAAAACTCCAGGTAATGAATATCCTGTGGCGGTTGAATCGATGGCAGGACAGGGATTTTCCCATTATATTGATATTAGTGATGGAGAAGGATATATTAGTGCTTCTATGTCAGAGTGGAAAAATACAGAACAGCATTATCAGAGCAATGTTTGTTTGAAAGTATACACAAAATAAAAAAGATAAAAAATTTTATAGAAAGGAAAAAGAAAAATACAATCAGGTTATTTTGATTGTGTTTGAGAACCAAATAAGATAGTCTGTTGCAAAATGGATGGAACTAATCATATATGGAGAACATAATTCATTTGAGAATATTTCTACCGTATACCAATATTTAAAAAATTTTGCAGCAGGTTCTGTTTAGGGTTAGGTATAGGGTATGACAGATACAATCATTTTTGCAACATCGAATGAGGGAAAAATGAAGGAAATCCGTATGATTTTAGCTGATTTAGGAAAGAAAATTCTTTCTTTAAAAGAAGCTGGAATACAAGTGGAGATTGATGAAAATGGAGATACATTTGAAGAAAATGCAATTATTAAAGTGAAGGCGATACGTCCATATACAGATGGCATTATTTTAGCAGATGACTCTGGATTAGAGGTAGATTATATGAATAAAAATCCTGGAGTACACTCTGCACGTTATATGGGGGAGCATACCTCTTATGAGATTAAGAATCAGGCGATCATCGACAAATTGGATGGGGTAGAAGGCAGTGATAGAAGTGCTCGATTTGTATGTGTGATTGCTGCATCCTTACCAGACGGGACAATTCTAACGTCCAGAGGGACAATCGAAGGACAAATTGCAAAAAAACCAGCAGGGGATGGTGGTTTTGGTTATGATCCGATTGTATATGTACCAGAATTTGGGTGTACAACAGCGCAGATGACACCAGAACAAAAAAATGAGGTGAGTCATAGAGGAAAGGCATTGCGTGATATGAAGAAGCAGCTAAAAGGATATCTTTAACTTATTTGAAGAAAGAAAAGTGTTTTTATCTGTGGGAAATATATATCATATGCAAACGTAGCATTGGAATGTGGAAGGGGAATAATGCACAGTGTAAGCAGATTTTTGAAAAGAGTTTATAGTTTCATAGTCATGGGAAGGAAAAATAGAAAAATTTCCTACCCATCCCAAGATTTATGTCGTGGTGAAGTTCGGCATCAGGAGGAAATGATGAAAATTTTAATTATAAGTGATACACATAGACAACATGAATCATTAAAAAAGGTATTGAAAAAAGAAGGAAAAGTCGATATGTTGATTCATCTAGGAGATGTGGAAGGATACGAAGATTACATTAAAGAACTTGCAGGATGTCCAGTAGAAATGGTAGCAGGAAATAATGATTTCTTTTCCTCGTTAGAAAAAGAAAAAGAAATTCGAATTGGGAAATATAAAGTGCTATTAACGCATGGACATTATTACTATGTGTCAATGGAAACGAGTATGATTAAACAGGAGGCCATTTCCAGGGGTTGTAATATTGTTATGTATGGCCATACACATAAGCCTGTAATAGAGTATGATCCGCATGTGATTGCATTAAATCCAGGTAGTTTATCCTATCCAAGACAAAAAAACAGAAAGCCATCCTATATCATTATGAATGTAGATGAAAAAGGAGAGGCAACATTTGGAATTTATTATTTGTAAAAATAAAAATATTTTACAGAAAAGAGGAGAGAATATGATTCAGTTACTTCCATCTATTTTAGCGGCAGATTTCTCAAAATTAGGGGAAGAGCTGCAAACAATTGAAAATGCAGGGGTAAAAATGGTTCACATTGATGTAATGGATGGTAGATTTGTACCAAGTATCTCATTAGGTTTGCCTGTGATTGCGTCAATTAGAGAAAAGAGTAAACTTTGTTTTGATGTACATTTAATGATTGAAGAGCCTAGCCGATATATTAATGCATTTGCAGATGCAGGCGCAGATATCATTGGAATCCATGCAGAAGCATGTAGTCATCTGCATCGTACCATTTGGCAAATTAAAAATGCTGGAAAAAAGGTATGTGTAGTATTAAATCCGAGCACCCCATTAAATGTTTTAGATTATGTTTTAGAAGATTTAGATAGTGTGCTTTTGATGACAGTGAATCCTGGATTTGGAGGACAAAGCTATATTCCTCAGATGACGAGAAAAATTTCAAACCTTTCTACTTTAATTCAAGAAAAAGGATTGAATACGAAGATTGAAGTGGATGGGGGAATTAAGTTAAATAACGTGCGTCAAGTAATTGAAGCAGGAGCAAGTTGGATTGTGGGGGGATCTGCTGTATTTGAAAATGATCCTGCACAGAACATAAAGGAATTTTATAAGATTTTTAAAGAATATCAAAAATAAAAATTATTTTTTGAAATTAAAAATTTCGAAACAATATAAAAAATTCAAAACGGAAAAAAGTAATATGGAGAGTGTAGAGAGAATTAGTTAACATAAAACATTCAAAATACTGCTAAAATTGCTGTTATAAAGAGAAAAAATAAAAAATAAAAAAAATTCAAAAAAAAATGAAAAAAACGCTTGACAGAATCAGACACATAGTATATAATGCTAAATGTGTCACGGAGATGACAACAAAACAAAGCGAAAGCAAAGCAGTACAGTTGAATATCGGGGTGTGGCTCAGCTTGGCTAGAGCGCCTGGTTTGGGACCAGGAGGTCGCAGGTTCGAATCCTGTCACCCCGATTGTGCGGGTGTAGTTCAATGGTAGAACACTAGCCTTCCAAGCTAGATACGTGGGTTCGATTCCCATCACCCGCTTGTATATTGCAAATATACAAAATGGACACGCGAGATGTCTTAGCTTTACGGTGGGTATGGCGCAGTTGGTTAGCGCGCCAGATTGTGGCTCTGGAGGCCCAGGGTTCGAGTCCCTGTATCCACCCTTGCAGGTAGTTCCTGCTGAACTTATTGGGCTATCGCCAAGCGGTAAGGCACAGGACTTTGACTCCTGCATTACGTTGGTTCGAATCCAACTAGCCCAGTATGGGATACTAGCTCAGTCGGTAGAGCACTTGACTTTTAATCAAGGTGTCGGGGGTTCGAATCCCCCGTGTCTCATTAATGAAAGCCTTGTAACTGCAAGGAAAAATGAATACGAATGATAAGAAGAAAGCACCTAAGAATAGGTGCTTTTTTCATACTTGGTCAATAATTTAAAAATATTTTGTTTATAGAGCTATATATAATGACACAAAGTGGGAATACTTTTATCTATAAAAGGAAAGGGAATATGTAAACGATGAGCGGATATATTCATATTTATTGTGGAAATGGAAAGGGTAAAACAACAGCTGCGATTGGATTGTCAATTCGAAGTATTGGGGCTGGAATTCCAGTTGTGTTTACTCAATTTATGAAAGATGGAACTTCTTCCGAAATTTCCATTTTGGAAAGTATTCCAAATTTATCAGTATATTATGCGAAAGAAAACTTTGGATTTTCTTGGACATTGACAGAGGAAGAAAAACAAATAGCGAAAAGTATTTATACGGGCTTGTTTTTAAATGCAGTTCAGCAACTGGTGCAGATATCAAAAAAAGAAAATAAGGAAGAAACATTATTGGAAGAAGAAAATCATCCAACAGCTGTTCTTATATTGGATGAAGTAATCTCAGCATATAATTATGATATGATTAATCGGGATGTTGTATTGAAATGGCTCAAAAAAAAGCCAGATGGCGTTGAAGTAGTATTGACGGGAAGAGACCCAAAGCCAGAACTATTGGAATTGGCAGGTTATGTGACAGAAATGAAAAACAAAGTTCATATATATGAAAAGGGTATTCATGCAAGAAAAGGAATTGAAAAATAGTAGAACGCAGAACAGGTAAATCTACATTTAAAGTTTATTCACAAAATTAGTTGACAAAGAAAAGGAGGTATGATATTATAATAGCTGTGTGAAAATTGCGGATATGGCGGAATTGGCAGACGCGCTAGATTTAGGTTCTAGTGTCCCGAGACGTGCAGGTTCAAGTCCTGTTATCCGCATTCTAAAGCCCTTGAGTATTCAAGGGTTTTTTGTATTTATGTTGCATAAATAAGAATAATTCAAAGTTAATATTAGAGATAAAATGGTGATATCAGAAATGATAGCACCATTTTTTATGTTGTGATATACAAAAATAAGCCCTGGTAGAGATCTTTTTGTCTTATATAACAGTATATGCTAAGTAATAATATTTCTATTTTCATAAATAAAACTCTTTCACTTTTTATAGGCCAAAACCCATTGCCCTTCGGCAGTGGGAGGAGCCACGTAAATTCGCAGCCGTTAACCTTGGATCTTAATGTACTTTTGTATCGTTGCTGCTGATACTTGGCCTATGCTACAAGAAAACTATCCGTCCGACCAAACGATTTTCTTTTTCCAATATTGTTTAGACAGAAAATCGGAATAGTTCTGCCACAAATAATAAGTGGTTTCCTGTTTGATGATTTTGACAATATCGCAAACCCTGTCGGTAGTATCGTAGCTTATCAGAAAATGGATAGGGTCTTTATCTGCTTCCATTGTTAGGATGTGATAGCCTTTGGAGTTGCAGATGTCATATATCTTTGTTTCATATTGTCTGAAATAGAACCTTTTCGCAGTTGTTTACGGTATTTAGTCACTATGAATCTATGTACTTTTCGACGGTACTTACGCCTGTTGTGATGATGGTATCGGTTATCCATAGAAAAACTTCCTCCGGACTGATTGACTTTCACTGATAATTCATATATCATACATTTAATGAAGTATCAATGAAAGGAGTCCATCTATGGAACAGATAACCGTTACAGCAAAAATACAGATATCCGCTGCATCCGATGACAAAGGTTTGCTTGATGAAACGATGTCAGTGTATACAGATGCCTGTAACTATGTTTCTGATTATGTATTCCATACACATGACCTGAAACAGTTTTCGCTTAACAAAGTTCTGTATGCCACACTTCGAGAGAAATTTCGTCTTAAATCACAAATGACCCAATCGGTTGTAAAGACGGTAATAGCAAGATACCGAACCATTCTTGAAAATCAGAAAGAGTGGATTAAACCGTTTTTCAAGAAGGCACAGTATGACCTTGTCTGGAACAGGGATTATTCCCTCACACAAAACTGTTTTTCCGTGAACACGTTGAAGGGGCGTGTCAAACTTCCGTATTTTGCAAGAGGTATGTCGAAATATTTTGACTCCACAATCTATAAGTTTGGTACTGCCAAACTTGTAAAGAAACAAGGGAAGTATTTTTTACACATACCAGTTACTTATGATATGGAGGAAAGCAACCTCTGTGATATCTGCAATGTTGTTGGCGTTGACAGAGGGATTAACTTTGTTGTAGCCACCTATAATAGCAAGCACAAATCTGGTTTTGTAAGTGGTAAAGCCATCAAGCAAAAACGTGCTCACTACTCGAAACTCCGTAAAGAACTCCAAATGTGTCAGACAGCATCTGCAAGACGTAGAATAAAAACGATCGGTCAGCGAGAAAACCGTTGGATGCAGGATATAAACCATCAGGTATCGAAGGCACTCGTTGAAAACAATCCGAAGCATACCCTCTTTGTCCTTGAAGACCTGTCGGGTGTTCGCAATGCCACAGAGCGTGTCCGAACCAAAGACCGCTATGTGTCGGTATCATGGTCGTTTTATGACCTGGAACAGAAACTAATTTACAAAGCAAAGCAGAAACAGTCTAGCGTTATTAAGGTTGACCCTCGTTACACAAGTCAGTGCTGTCCTGTATGCGGACACATGGAAAGAGCCAATCGTAACAAGAAAATGCATCTGTTTTGCTGTAAAAACTGTGGCTACCAATCAAACGATGACCGTATTGGAGCGATGAATCTGTACCGCAAGGGAATCAACTATCTGGAGGATAGTCAAGTACCTGATACAGTTACGGCAGAGTAAACTTTGCCGTAAAGGGTGCTGTCAGCCACCCTGTGATGTAACGCCACTTTAGGCAGGAATGCCGATTAGGGATAAAAGGTCGGAGGCGTAAGCCGTTACTACGACTGGGCAGTTACAAGCCTATGACTTTTCGGTCGTGGGTAGTTGACTTGGAAAGGTATATGTTATGATAAAGAAAACGATTGAGAAACGGTGAAACAATTGGAGGTAGATATGTTAATTCGGCAGGAAACAAGTAATGATTATGAAGAAGTCTATTATGTTGTAAAACAGGCATTTGTATCTGCAGAGCATAATGATGAAAAGGAACAGGATTTAGTTGCTGCATTGAGAAAAAGCGATGCTTTTATACCACAATTATCACTAGTAGCAGAAATAAATGGGAAAATTGTAGGGCATATCTTATTCACAGAGGCAAAGGTTGGAAGTGATACTGTATTGGTTTTAGCTCCTTTGTCTGTACTACCTGAATTTCAAAAACAAGGGGTAGGGACTGCGTTGATAAGAAAAGGTCATGAAACTGGGAAGGAATTAGGTTATGAATATTCCCTTGTGCTGGGAAGTGAAAAATATTATCCTCGTTTTGGCTATTTACCAGCGATACAGTTTGGAATTGAGGTTCCTGAAGGTATGCCTTCTGTTAATTTTATGGCAATACAATTGCAAGAACATGCAGGGTCTATCAATGGAGTAGTAACTTATGCAAAAGAATTTGGAATATAAAATAGAAATAGCAAAAAAGGGGAAAGAGAATGGCGAAATTATTGGAATATAAATGTCCGTCTTGTGGAGGAGCGTTAAAATTTGACAGCTCTGTGCAAAAAATGAAATGTCCGTACTGTGGAACGGAATTTGAGATGGAAGCGTTGAAAAACTATGATGATATTTTAAACCAGGAACAGCCAGATGATATGAAGTGGGAAACCCAGGCAGGAAGTGAATGGAAAACGGGAGAAACCGATAATATGATAATTTATACCTGTAAATCCTGTGGTGGTGAAATTGTCGGAGATCAAAACTTAGGAGCCACGAGTTGTCCATTTTGTGGTAATCCAGTTGTTATGATGGGACAGTTTTCTGGAGATCTTCGTCCAGATTATGTAATTCCATTTAAACTAGATAAGCAGGCTGCTAAAGATGGATTAGTAAAACACTTAAAAGGAAAACGATTGCTGCCAAAACAGTTTAAGTCACAAAATCGTATTAATGAAATAAAAGGAGTTTATGTTCCATTTTGGCTGTTTGATGCAGATGCGACTGGTAAAGTACGATATAAGGCGACGAGAGTTCGAGCTTGGAGCGATGAAGATTACAATTATACAGAAACAAGTTATTTTTCTGTTTATCGAGAGGGAGAAATTGGATTTGAAAAAATACCAGTAGACGGCTCTTCCAAAATTGCGGATGATTTAATGGAATCCATTGAGCCATTTTATTTTGAAGATGCTGTCGATTTTCAGACTGCCTATCTGGCAGGGTATTTGGCAGATCGATATGATGTTACAGTGAACCAGAGTATTGAGCGGGCAAATGAACGAATCAAACATAGTACAGAAGAAAATTTTGCTGCTACTGTTCAAGGATACAGCAGTGTTATAACAGAAAGCAGCAGTATTCAGCTTTCTAATGGAAATGCAAAATATGCACTCTATCCAGTATGGATGTTAAGTACAACTTGGAATGGTAAAAACTATACGTTTGCTATGAATGGTCAGACTGGCAAATTTGTAGGGGACTTACCATTGGATAAAGGGGCGTACTGGCGTTGGTTTTTCAGCCTTAGTGTAATTTTCAGTATCATTTTTTATGCTATTTTCTGGATTGCTTTTTAGTTTTGGATTTTAATTTGCTCAGGAGGGTAATGCCGTGAAAAAACAATGGAAACGTTTCTTTTTAGGAATTATAATTTTTGTCTGTATGTTTTTGGGGATAGTGAATGAAAATGTAGCAGCCTATAATAGTGGGCATCTGCCAAGGCTTGTGGATGAAGGTGATTTATTGACAGATGAGGAAGAACGTAGATTAATAGAAAAACTGGATGATATCAGTGGAAGACAGCAATGTGATGTCATTATTGTGACTACGGGTTCTTTAAATGGAAAAACAACAACCGAATATGCAGACGATTATTTTGATTACAATGGATATGGACTAGGAAACGAGAAAGATGGAATATTACTGTTAGTCAGTATGAGAGAACGAAACTGGGCGATTAGTACACATGGAGCTGCAATAGATGCTTTTACCGATGCAGGACAGGAAGCTATGACAGACCAATTTATTCCCAAATTAAGTGAAGGAGATTACTTGGATGCATTTAATCAGTTTGCTGAATTATGTGATGATTTCTTAACACAGGCGGCGACAGGAGAACCTTATGATGTCAATAATTTGGATTCTGAGGATAGTATTTTTGCCATGCCAGGTGTGAGAATCGGACTTGCGATAGGAAGTGGTTGTTTACTTGCTTTTATTGTTGTAAGTGTGATGAAGGGAACATTAAAATCTGTACGTAGTCAGGCAGCAGCATCAAGTTATATTCGTCCAGGAAGTTTACATATTATAAAAAGTTATGACTATTTTCTTTACCGACATATATCGAAAACTGCCAAGCCAAAAGATCATAATTCAGGTGGCAGCAGTACCCATGTAAGTTCTTCTGGAAGTACTCATGGAGGTTCCAGCGGAAGCTTCTAATCATAGAATATATTTCTTTTCTAATCTATAAAACTTCCATTCCCGCTTTGTAGGTACCACCATCATATAAAAGTCGATTGCTCCGCACTTTAGTGCTCTCGTAATGGCCACCTGTATTCACAATCCGAGCGGTCGATCTCCTTGTTCATACAGGTTAGCCTATCCAATAGCCATGAACTATCCCATGTAAACACGGTCCGTTTCATGGCTGCTGTCTGGGACTTTCACAGTAAATAATATTTTTATAGAAATTAGCGATAATTCTGCTAGATTTTCTTATACAAAAAGAATATTATGATACAGGAGTGAAAGAGGTCATGCGAGCATGAAAAAGTAGACCAATAGGGCAAATTTTGAATGTTTTTAGAATTTCGGGAGCACAAAGTGCGTAGAAATCTGTAGTGTCATGGGATTAAAATGCTTTTTGACTCCAACAATAGATACAAAACAAAGAAAGTAGAAGTGATATGAAGGAAAATAAGACTTTTTATAAAAAGTTAATTGCATTAGTATTGCCGATTGCAGTTCAAAATCTAATGACCGCTTTAGTCAGTGCATCGGATGCGTTAATGCTTGGCTTTTTGGATCAAAGTTCGTTGTCAGCAGTATCGCTTGCAACACAGGTACAATTTGTTTTAAATTTATTTTATGCAGCCCTAACAATTGGAACCACCGTTTTAGCAGCTCAGTATTGGGGAAAAGGAGATAGGGTATCAGTAGAAAAGGTACTTGTGGTCTCGCTGAAGATTTCGGTACTGATCTCTGGGCTATTTTTTCTAGCAGCTAGTTGTTGTCCAGAGCTCCTGATGAAGATTTTTACAAATGAACCAATGTTAATTGAATTGGGAATTCCTTATCTTAGAATTGTGAGCTGGTCATATTTATTTATGGGAGTTTCTCAGATTTATCTTTGTATTATGAAAAATAGTGGAAGAACGCTGAGAAGCACTATATATGGCTCTACTGCGGTTATTTTGAACATTGTATTAAATACTGTTTTGATTTTTGGACTATTTGGATTTCCTAAATTAGAAATTGCAGGAGCGGCGATTGCTACTGTCATTTCCCGAGCAGTGGAACTGATTCTTGTTTTCATTGAAAATGCGAAAAAAGATGTCGTTCGAGTACGGAGAGAATTTTTAATCTCAAGCAGTCCAGAATTAAAGAAAGACTTTTATCGTTATACAACGCCTGTATTAGCCAATGAACTCGTATGGGGATGTGGTTTTACAATGTTTTCCGTCATTATGGGACATTTAGGTGATGATGCGGTTGCTGCCAATTCGATTGCGAATATTGTAAAAAATATTATTGCATGTGTATGTCTTGGAATTGGAACAGGAAGCGGCATTATTGTTGGAAATGAATTAGGAATTGGAAATTTGGAGCAGGCAAGAAATTATGGGAGAAAGCTCTGTACAATTGCGTGGATCGCAGGTGTTATATCAGGAATTTTCCTTTTACTATGCAGTCCATTCATCTTAAACTTTGCAGATAATCTCAGTGATCAGGCACACCAGTATTTACATACAATGCTTTATATATGTGCATACTACATGATTGGAAAATCAATCAACTCCACTGTTGTAGCAGGAATCTTTTGCTCAGGAGGGGATACACGATTTGGATTTTTATGTGATATTGTGACGATGTGGATTATCATTGTACCAATAGGAATGATAAGTGCATTTGTATGGAAATTACCAGTTTTAGTTGTATATTTCTTGCTAAGTCTGGATGAATTTGTAAAACTGCCCGCAGTTTATCGTCACTATAAGCAATATAAGTGGGTAAAAAACTTAACCATCTCATAAGTGGATAAGATTTCTATAAAACTTCCATGCTCGCTTTGCGAGCACTACTACAATATAAAAGTCATGTCTTCGTGCTGTGCACTCTCGACATCGCTGCCTGTATTCGCAATCCAGGCGAATGTCTTACTTGCTCATACAGGTCAGATCGTTGAATGTCCAGTTAGCACAGAGGATAAATCCCCTGCCTGCTTGGACATTGATGATACTTTTATAATAAATAATAAACAGTTTAATTTTTAATTAAGGAGGAAAAAGATGAATCATATAGAACGCAGAGATGCACAGATGCCATATATTTCTGATGCATCCGTTATGGAAGAACAAAAAAAATGTAGAAAGATTTTACAGAGACTGAATACGGTAGATCGTTCTGATTTTGAAGAAATCAATAAAATTGTAAAAGAATTGTTAGGAAAGTCAGAAAATGCATTTATTAACCCGCCATTTTATTGTGACTATGGTTCTCATATTGAAGTAGGCAAAAACTTCTTTGCCAACTATAACTGTACGATTATTGATGTTGCAAAAGTAAAAATTGGAGATAACTGCCAGTTTGCTCCTAATGTAGCAATTTATACCGCAGGACATCCAGTTCACCCAGAATCCAGAAATACGATGTATGAGTATGGAATTGAAGTTACAATTGGGGATAACGTCTGGATTGGAGGAAATACTGTAATTGTTCCAGGTGTTCATATTGGAAGCAATACTGTAATCGGTGCAGGAAGTGTGGTCACAAAAGATATACCAGACTGGGTTGTAGCAGCAGGAAATCCATGTAGAGTAATCCGAAAAATTACGGAGGAAGATCGAAAGTTTTATTATAAGGATCGAGAATTTGACGAAGAATCATGGAATGAAATTCAGCGTATGACCCAAAAATAGAAATTTATTTTATTATAACAGAGTCTGCTGTGATAGGAAAGAACGATTTCGTATTACAACAGACTCTCTATTTTTTATTGTGATATGCATATTCAGTGAAGGTTTCTTTTGCTGCCATAAAATGCAGATAAGGAAATATATAGGAAATATAATTTGGATATTTATAAAAATACGATTCTTATAATAAATAGCGATAATTCTGTTAGATTTTGCATAGAAAAAATAATATTATTATAATAACAAAAAGATATTAAAAGTTAAAAGAAAAAGGAATCTTGTATTAGAAAGGAAGGGTATTATGAAAGTATCTAAAAAAATTATTTCTTATATACTAGAAAATCTTTCTATTTGGATTGAGCATGAACCAATTGGAGGATATAAAGAATTGTATCAAGATTATGCTGCGAAACTAATTCGTACAATCGATCAGCTCTAATTGATTTAAAAAAGAAGTTAGGGGGACTCGCTATGAATATTTGGAGAAAATTAACAAAGTTGTTGCTTAGAAATCTTTTGATTGTGATGGAAAATGAGCCGTATGAACGATATCAGAAATCCTACCAAGAATATATGGGGACTCTGATACAAACGTTAAAAAAATAAAAATGAAAGAAAAGGAAAAAATAGCTGCCTATTTTAAACTTCCAATATTAGGATGTTTAAAATAGGTATTTTTGTAGAAGAAAGGAAGATTATAGTCCATGTTTGTAGGAGAATATTGGAATCGTTGGAAAACTAAGAGCGAAAAGGAAATATTATAATAAAAAAAATGTGGATTTTTACTTGAAAAACTGGAGGGGAGTCGCTATAATGGGAACTGTAACAAAATCTTAATAAATTTGTAAGATATAAATATTTGTTTACGCCATATTTTTGGGATAAAGGAGGAAACAAGTTGAGAAAGAGGGCGATGGCTGGAATTTTGGCAGCCGTTATGCTAGTAACAGCTGGAATGAGTGGAATAAGTCAGACTGTTTTGGCAGAGGAAGTGGAAAAAGGTCGTTGGGCCAGAACGGAGAGTGTCATACCAAGAGGTGCAGTTGGTCGTGTCGTACAAGGAGAGATTCACGATATTTTTCCAGAAAGCTATTGGAGTTATCTGGATGCATTACAGGCAGCTCATCCGAATTGGAAATTTGAAGCGATGCATACAGGATTGGATTGGTCCTATGTAATTGACCAGGAGATGTATCCAAGGACAAACTTAGTGGAATCAGGGTATTATCCATGGTCATGGTTGGATCTAAATAGTTTCAATTATAAGACAAACAGCTGGGAAATCGGAAGCGCACCAGACTGGGTACAGGCGAATCGGCAAATAGTAGAAGCTTATATGGATCCAAGAAATTTCTTAAATGAGGAAAATATCTTCCAGTTTGAAAAATTAACATTTGATCCAGAGACTCAGACAGAAAGTGGTGTTCAGGCAATTGTAAAAGGAATCTTTATGGAGACAAACCGTTTGGAAAATGGAATGACTTATGCACAAGCATTTATGCAAATTGCAAAAGAAGTAAACGTGAGTCCTTACCATTTAGCAAGCCGTGTACGTCAGGAACAGGGACTTGGAAATTCTCCATTAATTTCTGGAACAGTAGCTGGATACGAAGGATATTACAATTATTTTAATATTGAAGCATCTGGTGTGACAATGGATGAGATTATCCGCAATGGTCTGGAAGAAGCCAAGAGAAATGGATGGAATACTCGTTATGCAGCTTTATTGGGAGGTTCCAAAAAGGTTGCAGCAAATTACATATCAAAAGGTCAAGATACCTTATATCTTCAAAAATTTGATGTAGATCCACAATACAATGGAATGTTCTGGCACCAATATATGCAGAATCTTTGTGCAGCGGAATCGGAGAGTCAAAGTATACGAAAAGCATATGTGAATATGGGAATTGTAAATTCTTCCTTTACATTTAAAATTCCAGTATATGAAAATATGCCAGCTTCTCCAACGCAAAAACCAACAGGAACAGGAAATCCAAACGATCGTTTGAAATCTATTACGGTCAATGGAACTGAATTAATTAATTTTAATGTGGAAGATTTGACAAATACGCATTATAGCATTGATGTGCCATGTGATACCAAAACAGCAGTTGTAAAAGCACAGACAGTTGCTTCCACAACGACTGCTTCCTATAATGAAACAACCCCACTTTCAAGTGGAAGAACAACGACAGTTTCGATTAAAACACAGGCACAGAACGGAACAATAAGAGATTATACCGTTAATGTAAAAGCAGCCAATCATAATTTCGATACATGGGTAGAAGTAGATGGAGAACAAGTAAAGAAATGTAGCCGCTGTGGTAAATTACAGGCACCAGATATTGACGGTTCTGGAAATACAAATGTTTTGCCTGTAAAAGATGTACAGGTTTCTAATGTAACTTCGGATGGTTACCGTGTTACTGTAAAATTGGCGAATGCCAATGCTGCTACAGAAATCAAATTCCCAACATGGACAGAAAAGAATGGACAAGATGATATTATTTGGTACAGTAAGAAGGTAACTTCCGACACTGTTGCATATGATATTAAGACAAAAGATCATAACAACGAGACAGGAAAATATTTTACGCATGTTTATGTGTATAATGGATCAGAACAGATTGGATTATATGGTCAAGAAATTAACGTTCCTGCGAAATCCAATCCAGCAATGATTCAGACAGTAAAATTCTCCAATATTACAAGTGATGGTTATACCATTAACGTTCAGTTGAAGAATTCCTCCTCTGCACAGAAAATACAGTTCCCAACATGGAGTGAGAAAAATGGACAAGATGATATTATCTGGTATGAGGGAAAAATCAGCGGAGATACCGTAACTTATCAAGTTAAAACAAGTGACCACAACGGAGATACTGGAAAATATTTTACACATGTGTATTTGACAGATAAGGATGGAACAGTAACTGTTTACGGTGGAGAAATCAATATTCCAGAAAAAGAAACAGCACCAACCATTAGCTATTCCGCCCATGTACAAAACAAAGGATGGCAGAGTTGGAGCACAAGTGGAACGATTGGAACAACAGGAAGTTCCCTGCGTTTAGAAGCGTTTAAGATTAAATTAAACAACAGCATTGCTGGAAAAGTAGAGTATTCTGCCCATGTACAGAATATTGGATGGCAAGACTGGGTATCTAATGGAGAAATCGCAGGAACGACAGGAAAGAGTCTTCGTATTGAAGCAATGAAGATTCGTCTTTCTGGAGAGATTGCTGATAAGTACGATGTTCAATACCGTGCTCATTCTCAGAATGTGGGTTGGATGGATTGGGTATCCAATGGAACACTGGCGGGAACAACAGGAAAGAGCTTGCGTTTGGAAGCGTTACAGATCCGTTTAGTAAAAAAATAAGAAAATAATTAAAAGAATGAAAAAAGCTATATGCTAAGAAACGGTGAAAATGCCGAATATGCTTAGTATATAGCTTTTTTCTATAAAAATGTTGCTCTATTTTTAAAGTTTGTGATAAAATAAAAAAGAAGAAAAGGATTTTTAGTAGGAGAAAAAAATATGGCAACGATTAGAGATGTTGCAAAGCAGGCAGGTGTTGGTGTGGGAACTGTTTCCCGTGCGTTAAATGGAACAGGGCATGTATCACCTGAAACGAAGAAAAAAATTGAAGAAGCGGCAAGTAAACTGGGTTATACTCCAAACGAATTGGCAAGAAATTTATTTCGAAATCGAACTGGAATTATAGGACTCATTGTACCAGACTTGCATCATTCCTTTTTTTCTTGCTTTGCAAAATATGTAGAAATGGAATTATATAAACAAGGTTATAAAACAATGATTTGTAATTCCATTGGAATTAGTGACAGAGAAAAAGAATATTTATATATGTTAGAACGAAATATGGTGGATGGAATTATTACTGCGGCACATTCACTGGATGGAGAAGAATACTTAAAACAAAAGAAGCCCATTGTATCATTGGATCGAGATTTTGGTTCTCAAATCCCATTAATAGGAAGCGATCATGCCAAGGGAGGACGTATGGCAGCGGAACTTTTGATTAAAAATGGCTGTAAAAAAATACTTCAAATTTCGGGCGTATCTCCAAATGTAGCTTCCAATGATCGGCATACGGCATTTCAGCAAATCGTAGAGAGCAGTAAAATTGAATTATTGAACTTTATTATGGATTGGAATGTATTTGAATGGAATGCATACTATGAGCAAATCTCAAATTATATGGAACAACATCCCGATATTGATGGAGTATTCAGCGGAGATATGGGAGCCATTGTCTGTATGAACTGGGCATTACAGCGTGGCATTTCAATTCCAGAGCAATTAAAAATTATTGGATTTGATGCAATGGATATTACGCAAATGACTTACCCAGTCGTAACGGCAGTAAAACAAGATGTGCCATTACTCGCAGAACTCTGCGTCAACACATTATTGGATTTAATTGAAGAGAGAAAACATGTTCCTCACAGACAAATTTTAGATGTGGAAATGCAGTATGGAGGGACAACGCTATCTGTAGAATAAAGAAAAAACGCCTTGAATGAACAGTAAATGTTAATTCAGGGTATTTTTTTGTGGAAAATACTATTTTAAATTAAAGTATTAAAGTAGTAAAGTTGCAATAAAGATGTAAAATATAGCTTTTTTTATTTTATGGTACAGTATCATTAAATGAATTATATTTGACAGGCAGCCAATTTCTTATGATAGAAAGTTCTATCGAACCTATGTATTGTAAGGACATAAAAGAAAAGAGCTATCTGCTAAATATTTCTAAAATTCAAGAAAGAGAGGTTTGATTGTATGAAAATTAAATGTGAATATGAAAGGACTCTTTTAAAACCTACGATGTCTTGTTTTATGGGAGAAGATAGGAATGGCAAAAAAACGATTGTTGGGAACGGAGTGTGACTTGTGAATATTGCATTTACGGTACAAAAATAGAGACAGAACTGGAAAAGAAGAATGTTCCAGACAGAAACAATACTTAAAAATACAGTGATTTGTCACAGAATGGAGGAAGATTTATGTGGGAAATGGTTTGGATTTTCATGCACCCAGTCATTCATGTATTGGGATTTTTAACATTAATTGTATTGACAGTTTTAGCGGTAGGAATGGTTATCTATTATATAATCAAAACATTCTGGAAAGTTTTTGTAGCAATTGGAGTTATTTTCTTCCTTGTAATTATCATCATCTTCTTTCTAGGAGCACAAATCAGTATATAACGGTTGTATCATGGGGAAAAGATACTACCTGAATCAATCCAAACTTTTATATTTAACAGCATAATTGAAATAAAAACAATATGGAATAGAGAGGTAAATAGAAATGAATTGGATTGTAGGAAATTGCATAAAGAAAGGAAGGGTGCACGAGGAACGGAATTTAATTTGTCAAGATAGCGTTTATGAGATGAAAACACAGGGCGTTAGCTGTATTGCGCTTGCGGATGGGGCGGGTAGTAGAAAGTTATCGGATGTTGGAGCAGAATTGGCAGTTCGGCAGGCTTGCTACTGCGTGTCCGATCATTTTGAACAGCTTTGGAATGAAACAGAGAAAAAGATTGGTCATTATATTTGCAGCGAAGTAATTTATCGGCTGCGTAACTATGCAGAGAGGATGGGATGCCAGGTAGAAGAACTGGCATCTACATTGCTCCTTTTGGCAGTAAAAGATACAAGAGTATTATTCTATCACTTGGGAGATGGACTAATCGGATGGCAAGAAAAAGACGAAGTAAAAATATTATCACATCCATGGAACGGCAGAGATGAATGGCATACGGCACTTACTACAACAAAAGAAGTATCATATTATGCCAGAACAGGAAAACGAAGATTGGATCAAACCGTTCGATTTTTTCTAATGTCCGATGGACTAACTTCGATTCTATATAATCGACGCAGGCATTGTTTTACAAAACAGGCAGAGCAACTATTAAAAGGAGAAATAAAGCAGCAGATTCCAAACTTTATGGAAGTGTATCGATCCAAATTGTACGATGATAGCTCCATCATATGGATGGAACAGACATAATGATATCTGATAATTCTTAAAAAAATAAAATAAATTTAACAGAAAATATCGGAGATAAAACCGATAAATTAAGAAGTATTTTCGAAGATTTTTAAATTATTTTGTATCCATTAAAATTTTTATAAACAAATTTGACAGTTACTTGCGAGAAAAGCTTGGGAATGATAAAATAAAAAATAAGAGAGTGGGGCGTATTATTTGTATATCAAGGAAAAAAATGGGGGTTATAAGTAATGAACAATGAGAATTGGATGAAAACCGAAACTCAGGAAAATCTTGTTGCGGAAATAGCTGTAGAGATGGAAGCCAAAGAGTCTTCCTCGAATCAGATTAAGGCAAAGAAAACAGCGAAAGACAGTGTGTTTCGGGATTTGTTTGAAAATCCGACTTATTTACTTCAGTTATATCAGGTGCTGCATCCAGAAGATACGGAAGTAACCGAAGATCAGATTAGCAGTGTAACAATTAAAAATATTTTACTCGATCAGATGTACAATGATTTAGGATTTATTGTAAAGCAGAGATTATTATTGCTTGTGGAAGCACAATCCACATGGAGCAGAAATATTGTTATTCGTGCCTTACTGTATTTGGCAAATACCTGGCAAGAATATATTCAAGAGAAAAAATTAAATATTTATGGAAGTGGAGGAATGATTCTTCCAAAGCCAGAGTTATATGTAATTTATACGGGAGAGAGAAAGGAACGTCCCGAATGGATTTCCTTATCGGAGGAATTCTTTCCAGGTCAGAAATGTTTTGTAGATGTGAAAGTAAGAATGCTCTATGATGGAAAAAAGGGCGATATTCTGAATCAATATGTCACATTTACAAAGATTTATAATAAACAAGTGAACCAATATGGAAGGACGAAAAAAGCGGTATTAGAGACAATTCGTATTTGTAAGAACAGAGATGTATTGAAGGAATATTTGGAAAATCGAGAGAAGGAGGTTGTAGACATTATGATGACATTATTTGATCAGGAATATGCGGTAGAACGCTATGGGGATGAAAAAAAAGCACAAGGAAGAGCAGAAGGGCTAGCAGAAGGAAAAGCAAAAGGATTAGAGGAGGGGACAATAAAAGCGAAGCGAGAAATGACATATAAACTTGTTGATAGAAAAATACCGTTGGAGACGATTTCTGATATTGTTGGAATGAGTGTTGAAGTGATAAAGAAATGGTTGGCGGAGCGACCAGTAGCTGCAAAATAAAAAAGTAAAAGATGGCCTTCCGAATTCTTGTGTTAATCTAAAGGAAATTGGATTGATAAAAGAAGGAGGAAGGCTATGATAGTTTTATTATTTCTCATTGGAAGTATGGTGTTCATAATGGTAGGAGAATATTGGAATCATCATAAAAACTGGAAAAGAAAGGAATTTTTAAAGTAAACTGAATTTTATTTATATTTAAAAAAATGAATGGATTAGAAAGATATGGTTTTAAGAAACGGAGGATGAGGGATGAGAATAGCAGCAAATGGAACACTTTTATTGACAGAAGCAGGAAAAACGGAACCAACTTGTTTTTTTATTGAGGGAGAACCAAAACGGGGTGGAAGCTGTTTGGTTTATTCCGTTCGGTGGCAGCAGGCTGGGACGATGTTTCGGGGGAATTTTATCCTTTAGAATTTGGTGAATTAAGAGAAACGTTGGAGGCATAATGGAAAGGATTTCTTTTAGAAAATCCTCCATATATATCATGAGAAGAAAAACGCTGGATTGATTTTAGAAGTATTGCATAAAATCATCCCAGCGTTTTTGTGAGTTCTTCCAAAAATGAAAAAATAGAGTTGACTTTTATTGTGAAATGTCCTATACTCAAAATATGGAACGGGTTCCAAATAATAACGAGGAGAAGCCGTTAAAAAGAAGAGATAAAAATAAAGAAACAGGTAGAGTTTGCTAAAAAATAATAGAAAATACTTATAATATTTATAAAAACAGTTGGATTTTTCTAGCAAGATAAGGAAGGTAAACTCAAAAAAGAATTAGAAATATATATGGAACAGGTTTCTTATAAATGGAACTCATGAACTGGGAGGTGTCAATTGTATGAATTCAGGAACGTATCGATGCCTGGAAATTTTTTCAAAGTCAAGTGGAGAAGGAAGGATAACGGTAAGAAATCAATCCAATCGGACAGAAGAAACTAAGCATTGCCAGTATGACTGGTTGAAGTTTGTGTTGGAACCGAATTGTGAGTATGAGTTAGATGTAGAAAATGCGGTGATTGGGTTAATCTATCTCAGTGGTAATGACAATGTGATGGAGACGGGAGTTGCCTATCTGGATTGGGATGAAACGGAAAAGAAGATTGTGTGCAAAAGTAAGGAGGAACAGTATGATACTTGTTATCGGGAGCAGTATCATTTTGTACCTTGGAAAAATTGGATGAATGATCCGAATGGACTTTGCTGGTATCGGGGATATTACCATATGTTTTATCAAACGAATCCATATGAGCAGCATTGGTCCAATATGTATTGGGGACATGCCGTGAGTAAGGATCTGATTCATTGGACGCATTTGCCGATTGTATTGGCGCCGCAGCCAGAAGCATTGAAACAGGCCGATCATATCAAGAGTGGAGCATTTTCTGGAAGTGCCGTTGCTATGGAGGATCAGGTATTCTTTTATTTAACAAGACATTATGGGCCGTTGGAAGATGGTCCCGATACAATTGAAGAACAATGGATGACGAGCAGCCGTGATATGCTGCATTTTGAGCCAGAGCAGCGAAGCATTTCCGAAAAGCCAGAAGGAGCCAGCTTTGATTTTCGTGATCCAAAAGTGTTAAAAGTAGGAGAAAACTGGTATCTGGTGTTAGGAACGAATCTCAATGGAAAGGCTGCGATATTGCTGTATCGTTCTTCGGATGGAAAGAAATGGAATTATGTCCATCCATTGTTAATTGAGCAGACAGAAAGAATTCGATGCTTTGAATGTCCAGACTTCTTTGAATTAGATGGTCATTACGTAGCAATTGGTGCCTGGATGAGTCATTATGATGAACAGGGACGCTATCAAATGAGTCGTTATTATATAGGAAACTGGAAAGAAGAAACGCTGGAAGTAGAACAAAGTGGATGGTTTGATTTTGGAAGCAATTGTTATGCGATGCAGAGCTTTGAACATGAGGGCAGAAGAATTTCCATTGGATGGGTTTCTGATTTTTATGGAGAATACATTCCAGTGGAAAATGGGGCAAATGGAAGTATGACAATTCCAAGACAGCTTCATATAAAACATGGACGTTTGATTATGAATCCAGTGGAGGAAATTTATCGTTTGAAAGAGAATGTGCTCTATGTCGGAAAGAAAGAACGAATTCAATTGGATGAGATCACAGGTAATTGTTATTATGCAAAAATTCACTTTGAGAAAAATACCGATTTTTCAATTTTACTTGGAAAAGAAGAGGATAGAGCCATTTATTTCAAAAATGATTCGGATGGAGTCAGAATTGAGACATATGGAGTAAAGACAGAAGGGATTAAATTTCAAGCAGATGTGACAGAAGTGAAGGAATTGGAAATATTTGTTGATCGGAGATTGGTGGAAGTGTACATCAATGATGGGGAAGCAGTTGGAACAAAAATCTTTTACCACTCGGATAAAAATGGATGTTTTATTCTGGATGGGGCGGATATGGAAGCAGTTTCTTATGCGGAAGTATATACAATGCGTTCTATTTGGCATTAAGTATAAATAAAGAAAGGGAAAGGAGAATTTTTATGAAGAAGAGGGCAATTGTATTATTGTCAGCGGTTTCGATGATGGGGATAATGCTGACAGGATGCAAAGACGCAGAGGAACGAGTAAATGCAGATGGAGAGTCAGTCATTACTGTGTGGAGTCCAAGTGATGAACCTGCAATTGAACAGTGGTGGGTGGATAAAATTAATGAGTTTAATGCGGCTCATGAAGGAAGCATTGAACTGCGAAGAGAAGCGATTGTACGTGCGGATTCCTATGCATATGAAGATAAGATCAATGCAGCAATTACTTCCAATGATTTACCAGATATTCTCTATGTGGATGGTCCAACGGTATCGGTTTATGCAGCGAATGAAATTATTCAACCATTGGACGATATGTTTACACAAGAAGATTGGGATGATTTCTTAGACTCGAATAAGGAGCAGGGAACTTATAACGGAAAAATCTATGCCATTGGTGCAACAGAAAGTTCGGTTGCACTCTACTATAACAAAGATATGTTGGACAGCATTGGTGTGACGGCACCAGATAAACTGGAGGATGCATGGACTTGGTCGGAATTTAAAGAGATTGTAAAAGCGTTGACGAAAGATGGAGTAGTAGGAACGAATATTATTATGGATAAAGGCGAAGGTCTTCCATATGTGTTGGAACAGTTTTGGATTTCCAATGGAACTGACTTTGTGAGTGAAGATGGAAGTACCGCAAATGGATATGTAAATAGTCCGGAAGGTGTGGAAGCTGCTGCGTTTTTAAATAGTCTGATTCAAGAAGGATATGCCAATATTGATCCAATTCAAAAAGAATTCCACAATGGAAAAGCTGCTACGATGTTAGGCGGATCTTGGGAGGTTGCTACATTGGAAAAGGATTATCCAGATTTAAACTGGGGGGTTACTTATTTCCCTGTGGCAGACGAAGGAATTCCTACTTCTCCAACGGGAGACTGGGCGGCTGCGGTAACAAGAGATGTACAAGATTTGAATGCAGCAAAGGAAGTGATGAACTTCTTAATGTCAAAAGAAAATGTTGCTACCTATGCACAGGCGATTGCAAAACCTCCAACCAGAAATTCCAGTTATGAGGTACTGCCAGAATATAATGAATATCCACGTTCGTTATTCAAACAGCAATTGATGGAAACGGGGCATCCAAGACCAAGAACACCATCTTATAGTGTGTTATCTGCGTCCTATGCGGAAGCGATGGTAAATATTTTTACTGGAGTCGATCCACAGGAAGCGTTGGATGAAGTAGCAGAAAAGACTGATCGAGATTATCAAAAATATTATGCGAATTAACTAAGGGAGAGGAGGATCATGGAATGAAAAAAGTAGTAGGAAAAAAGAGTGAAAGAATGGCGGCCTATATTTTTGTTCTGCCAGCAGTTATATTATTGGCAGCGTTTTTGATTTATCCAGCATTGCAGACGGTGCGTTATGCATTTACAAACTACAATATTATGCGTCCAGATCGAATTACATTTTGTGGTTTCGACAACTTTATTGAAATTTTCCAAGATAAAGATTTTTGGAAAGCATTTACGAATACGTTATACTTTACAGTACTCGTTGTGCCATTTCAGACCGTGTTAGCATTGGCGTTGGCGTTATTAATTTCTTCGAGGAGAAAAGGTGTTTCGATTTTTCGTGCCGCATATTTTAGTCCACAAGTTACATCCATGGTAGTAGTTGCAATTCTTTGGACGGTTATGTATAACTCCAATCCTGAAAGTGGTTTATTGAATGCATTGTTAGTAAAACTCGGGTTTGAGCCAAGCGGATTTTTAAATGATCCAGATACTGCAATGAATTCGATTATCTTTATGTCGGCGTGGCAAGGTGCTGGATACCAAATGATGATTTTCTTAGCAGGATTACAAGGAATTCCGAGAGATCAGTACGAGGCAGCTTCCATTGATGGAGCGGGGAAATTAAAGAGTTTCTTGTATGTAACACTTCCTGGATTGAAAAATGTAATTAAGTATGTTGTTATGATTACGGTAATTCAGGCGATGAAGTTATTTACACAGCCATATGTTATGACAAAGGGTGGACCTCAAAACTCTACGAGAACGATGGTTTATTATGTATATGAACAAGGTCTTCAAAAGAGAAACTTTGGATATGCCTGTGCAGTAGCAGCGATTTTCTTTGTTATCGTTGTTATCTTATCGCTTGGTATGAAAAAATTAATCAAAGCCGATTAGGAAGGAGGAGCCGTATGAATCAGAAACAGAAAAAAATACTTGGAAATATAGCGTTTTATGTAGGAAACACAGTGATTGGATTAATCTTTGTATCTCCATTGATTTGGATGGTTGCTTCTTCTTTGAAGCCAGAAGCGGAGATCTTTAAAAACTTGAATTCTCTTTCTACCTTCATTCCATCGAATGCGTCGTTTGACAATTATCTGGAAGTATTTCAGAGAATTGATATGTGGAAATATATTTTAAACAGTTTATTTTATGTTTTTGTTATTATTATACTTGATTTGATTGTCAATTCGATTTGTGGATATGCGCTGGCTAAATTTGAATTTCGAGGCAGAAATGCATTGCTGACTCTAGTAATTAGTTTGATGGTATTCCCAGCAGAAGCAATTATGCTTCCTTTGTATCGAGAAGTAGCAGACTTAGGATGGATTAATGAATGGGCAGGTTTAATTGTACCATTTATTGCAAAATGTTTTAGTATTTATATGTTCCGTCAATTCTTCTTGGATATTCCAAACGATTTATTGGAAGCTGCGTCGATTGATGGATGCGGACCGATTAAGACATTTTTCCGTGTTGTAATGCCAATTTCCGGTACCGTTTATGCAACCATTTTTATCTTAGACTTTGTGGCACATTGGAATGATTTTATGTGGCCATTGCTTGTTGTAACAGGCGAAGAAAAAAGAACGATTCAGCTTGCCATCCAGACATTCTTTGGATCGAAGCCAATCAATTATGCCCCAATTATGGCTTCTCTTACAATTTCTGCTATTCCAATGTTAATTATGTTCATTGTACTTCAAAAATATTATGTAGAAGGTATTGCATCTACAGGTATAAAGGGATAAAACATCAGTTAGGAGGATATGAATATGGAGAGTGTATTCCGAACAGATAGTAAACTATATCAGATCGTCGAAAAAATCGTCAATTTAGTAAAATTAAATATGACTTGGATTTTGTTCTGTATTCCAATTGTTACAATCGGAGCGGCGAATGTAGCTCTCCATGAAATAGCACTCCAAATTTTAAATGGTGAGGAAGGATATATTGTTCCATCATTTTATAAAGCATTTCGGAAAAATTGGAAAAAGGCAACCAAGTTATGGATTCCGCTTTTTGTTGTTGGAATTGGAATTTATATGGACGTGATGTTCTGGCAGCAGATGAATGGAATCGTTGCAGACACAATGAAAGGATTGGTACTTGTAATTGGAATGCTCTATCTTTTTCTTTCAATTTATAGCTATCCATTGACGGTACATATGGAAACTGGATTAAAATTGACAATTCAAAATTCTGCACTACTTGCATTTAAATATTTGCCAAAAACGATTTATATGGCCGTGTGGCTTGGAATTCTATGGATGCTTGGAAAAGTTTGGGCGATTGGGTTATTGATTCAAATTTTAATGGGCGGTTCCATGGTAGCATTTCTTCATGCAGCAGTATTGAAAAAAATATTTGAGAAAGAAAAAATCATAGAGCCGATGGAAAATAACAAGGAACAGGAACATTCCAAAATAGAAAAAGAAATGAACGGATAATCCATTGAAAAATCTTCTTAGCTTATTGAGAAATCTTATTTTAGCTAGGAAGATTTTTTGTGCGATGAGCCTGGCAAGTGGCTGTAGTGCATGGCAGTAATCGAGTAGGAGTTAGCCTACTCGATTGTGATTAGAAAAATTAATAGAGAATTTACTGGATATTATGCAAGCTTTATAGTAAACTAGTATTAATAGCAGATAGCATAAGCTTTTTGCAAAAACACCTGTATAAAGTCTGAAAGGAGAAAAAAATATGTATTGCACAAAAAAAGTGACAGAACATATTACATGGATTGGAGGCAATGATCGTCGATTAGCTTTGTTTGAGAGTGTGTATCCAATTCCAATGGGAGTTTCTTATAATTCCTATTTTGTATCTGATGAGAAGACGATGGTATTGGATACAGTAGATAAGTCTGTAAGCGGACAGTTTTTTGAAAATATTGAGAGTGTGCGGAATGGACGTAAGATGGACTATCTTGTAGTCAATCATATGGAACCAGACCATGCGGCAGTTATTGACGAGTTTGTATTACGTTATCCAGAAGTACAAATTATTTGTAATGAAAAAATAGCTGAGATGATGAAGCAATTTTTTACGTTTGATGTGGATGGCCGAACGATTATTGTAAAGGAAGGAGATACGATTTCAACAGGACAGCATACATTTACCTTTGTAATGGCACCAATGGTACACTGGCCAGAGGTTATGATGACTTATGAAGTAACCAATAAAATTCTGTTTTCTGCGGATGCATTTGGAACATTTGGAGCATTAAATGGACAACTCTTTGCAGATGAAGTAGACTTTGATAGAGATTACTTGGATGAAGCAAGAAGGTATTATACAAACATTGTAGGTAAATATGCAACACAAGTACAAGCTGCTTTACAAAAAGCTGCATCAATAGAAATTAATATGATCTGTCCGCTGCATGGATTTGTATGGCGTAAAAATATTGGATATTTCTTAGAAAAATACGTTCATTGGGGAACCTATACTCCAGAAGTAGATGGAGTTTTGATTGTATATGCTTCCGTATATGGAAATACCGAAAATGTTGCGAATATTCTCGCGTCTAAAATTGCGGATGCTGGAAGAAAAGTAGTAGTATATGATGTATCGGTAACACATTCTTCCTATTTAATTGCAGAAGCATTCAAATACAGCCATATTGTATTTGTTTCTACTACGTATAATGCAGGTATCTTCATTAATATGGAAAACTTCATCCATGATGTCGTAAATCATAATTTACAAAATAGAACGATTGCGATCGTGGAAAACGGTTCCTGGACACCAACCGCAGGAGAATTGATGAGAGAAGAACTCTCCAAGTGTGAAAATATGAATTTCTTGGAAAATACTTTGACCGTTAAATCTTCTTTAAAAGAAAATCAATTGGATAATCTAAATGCGTTAGTAGAGGAAATTGTGGCATCGGTTCCAGATCATTCGGTTGTTGCACATGATGGATCAGATGTAGAAGTAAATGCAATGTTTAAATTAAGCTATGGATTATTTGTTTTAACGGCAAAGAATGAAAAGGGAGATAATGGATGTATCATCAATACGGTGACACAGCTAACCGACATTCCAAAGCGTGTTACCATTGCAGTAAATAAAGCGAATTATACCCATGATATGATTATGGAGACAGGTGAATTTAATGTATCGGTGCTTTCCACGGATGTACCATTTAGCGTATTCCAGCATTTTGGATTCCAGAGTGGTAAAGATGTAGATAAGTTTGAAACTTGGAGTCAGGCACAGAGAAGCAACAATGGATTGCTTTATTTAAATGAGTATACAAATGCATTTTTATCTGGAAAGGTAATTTCCAGTATGGACTTTGGTACCCACACGTTGTTTGTTGCAGATGTGACAGAAGCAAAAGTATTGACGAATGACCCTTCGGTTACCTATGCTTATTACTTCGACCATGTAAAACCAAAGCCATTGAACTTAGAAAAGAAGGAAGGCTTTATTTGTAAAATTTGTGGCTATGTTTATGAAGGAGATGAACTTCCAGAAGATTTTATCTGTCCGCTATGTAAACATGGAGCAGAAGATTTTGAACGATTATAAAAAATAATAAAAGAAATTTTCATTGAATGTCTTTTGTATATTAGGATAATAAGAAGTACGCCCTCTGCTGCACGAAGCTACCAGAGGGCGTAAAAAAAGGGGAGGATAAGTATTCTCATCATTTGTATCCGAAAAATACTCTTTGTCACTTGGAGGGGGAGTCCAATTGACTGTTCTTCAAATCTACTCTTTTGAAGAACTATTTCTATTATGTGCATTTTCTGGGTAAGTATTCATTTTTTTTTAAAGTTTTTCATTTTTTTCTTCTTCCGTTCCATTTTTAAATCTTTTAAAATATGATTCATGAGTTCTTGATGTTCTTCCGAATATCCATAAAAGAAGCTTGGATAACGATTGGTTAACTCGTTTAGTATCTGTTCTACATCAGCAGATTGTTTATTCTTAAATGTAAAATTATCTCCTTTATTTGTTATAACGTGGAGGGAGTAGCGCATTTTCTTTTGAAATTTCCAATTTCGTCTTAAATCTCCGTGTTTATAAGTCCAAAGTACAGAAGAAAGGGGGATAATTGCACTGACATCTTCTGAGAATTCAATTAGATAATTAGGGGTAAGTGCCATATTGCTTGTACGAATAATACAGTTATTATCCAATTCTTGTTCTACTTGAGTGATGATCTGGGATAAGTTTCCATATTTTCGAAGACGGCGGCAAGCAGGTGATTCCAGTGGGTTAATAATATAAATAAGCATCCGTATAATAGAAATAAAACTAATTACTATACAAATAAGCAAAGCGATAAATAAAATCTGTTCTCGTAATGGAAGATAAACAAGGGTATTAATAATATATGGATCGGTAATTTCATTGAGCCCCTCTTTGTTCCAATTAAGTTTTTGTGCCATTACAGATAAGATTTCATCCGTTGTATCCATAAAAGAAATCGCTTGTCCAGTTATGGTAACATCTTCCAAATAGGAAGTAGCAGGTATTCCAGAAGAAGCAGGGAGAATATAAAAACGACAGTAATTGTCAGTAAGTTCATAATAATAATGGCCAGTTAATTCTCCATTTAGCCAATAATCTTGCCCAGTATAATATAAATTTGCGTGTTCTGTTTTAACATAAAAGCGTTCATGTGAAATAACAGAGGAAAGAGGGCTTGTTGGGGCAACAGAACGTAAATGCATGTAGTCAAAAATAGGCTGCTGGGTGGTTATGAGAACCGTTAATACAAGTAAAATAATTGGATAAATGATTTGCTGGCATTGGCTGCGGCGAATATATTGAGTAATATTGTTATTGTTTGTTTCCATAAAAACTCCTGTTCCATCGTGAAAAATTATAATAATATTTGTACGAACTATTATAGCATGTTGGGGGCAAAAGGTATTTTGACCCTGGCATCATTATATTAGAAGAAAGCATAAAGATCAAGCTTGCAATTATTGTAATTTCTTGATAACATAGATTGGGAGTGGAGAACGGATAAAATCAGTTGTTCTTCAGTCCTAAATTTTGGCTACAGTCAGTAAGGTATTGGAGGTAAAATGGAAGCGTATAGTAAATTTGCAGAAGTATATGATTTATTTATGCAAGATATCCCATATGAACGATGGTGTAATTATATAACAGATTTGTTGCATCAATACGGAATTGCAGATGGACTTGTATTGGAACTTGGATGCGGGACGGGAACTTTAACAAAGCTTTTAGCATCAAAAGGATATGATATGATTGGAGCGGATAACTCAGAAGCAATGTTAGAAGTTGCTATGGAAAAAGAGCAAACAAATCCGCAGGGAATTTTATACTTGTTGCAAGATATGAGAGAATTTGAACTCTATGGTACCGTTCGGGCTGTGGTAAGTGTTTGTGATTCGATGAATTATTTATTGGAGAAAGAAGATTTAGAAAAAGTATTTCGACTGGTAAATAATTATTTGGACCCAAAAGGAATCTTTATTTTTGATTTGAAGACAGACTATTATTATCGCAATGATACGGGAGATCAGATCTTTGGAGAAAACCAAGAAAATAGCAGCTTTATCTGGGAAAACTATTATTATGAAGAAGAAAAGATCAATGAGTATGCCCTAACGATTTTTACAAAGGAAGAGGGAGACTTATACCGTAAATCGGAAGAGGTTCACTATCAAAGAGCATATGATTTGAGTGAAATTTGTCAGGCATTGGATCATGCAGGAATGGAATTTATCGCTGCTTACGATGAATGTACTTATAAGCCTCCAAAGGAAACAAGTGAACGTATTTATATTATTGCGAGAGAATCTGGAAAATAAAAGAAAAGAGGAATAATTATGTCAGATTATATGGTTCGTGCAACAGCTGGAGATCATCAGATCCGGGCTTTTGCAGTTACAACAAAAGATCTAGTAGAATATGCACGTGCATCTCATAATACAAGTCCAGTCGCGACCGCAGCATTGGGACGACTTTTGACGGCTGGAGTCATGATGGGATCTATGATGAAAAGTGAGAGTGATTTGCTAACTTTGAAAATTCAAGGGGATGGACCAATTGAAGCGATTACTGTAACGGCAGATTCGGTCGGCAATGTAAAAGGATATGTGAATCATCCAGAAGTGATGCTTCCTCCAAATGCAAAAGGAAAATTAGATGTAGCAGGAGCAATTGGAATTGGAGTTCTAAGTGTAATCAAAGATATTGGATTAAAGGAGCCTTATGTAGGCCAGACCATTCTCGTAACAAGTGAAATTGCAGAAGATCTTACTTATTACTATGCAACTTCAGAACAAACACCTTCTTCGGTTGCTCTTGGAGTATTAATGAATAAGGATAATACGGTGCGTCAGGCAGGAGGATTTATTTTGCAATTAATGCCAGATGCATCCGAAGAGGTGATTAGTAAATTAGAGCAAAGAATTCAAACAATTACTTCTATTACAGCATTATTGGATAAGGGAATGACGCCAGAAGATATTTTAAATGAACTGCTTGGAGATATGGGCTTGGAAATTATGGATAAGATGCCAGTACAGTTCCAATGTAATTGTAGTAAGCAGAGAGTCGAAGCAGCGATTGCAAGTATTGCTCCAAACGACATTCAAGAAATGATTCAAGAGAATAAACCAATCGAAGTAAGCTGTCATTTCTGTAATAAAACTTATGTATTTTCTCCTCAGGAATTACAGGAAATGATCGATAAAAAAATGCAAAACCGTTAAAGGAAAGTAGTTTGGATATTAAAAAAAGATGTCTTACTACCCCAAAATTAAAATATGGGAGTGAGACATCTTTCTTATATAATCTCATGTGAAACCAATACTTTATTCTTAAATAAAAGGTGGAACATATTTATTTGACGAAAAAAGGTACGTGGTTGGATGAAATTAAAGTTTGGTTACATTGACAGCCTGAGGTCCTTTTGTACCTTCGATAATGTCGAATTCAACAGAAGCTCCCTCTTCTAAGGACTTAAATCCCTCCATATTTAACCCAGAGTAGTGTACAAATACTTCCTTTCCAGATTCGTCAGAAATGAAACCGTAACCTTTCTGGTTGTTAAACCACTTAACGGTACCTTTGTTCATGTTATTACCTCCAAAATAAATAAAAAAATTAGTATGACGTAAAGTCACTACAATAACAATAACACAATTAATAAAGAATGTCAACGAATAAAAAATGATTTTCAGCGCAGATTTTTACTATACATTCATATTCTCATAAAATATTTATAAAAACATTGTGAAAAAAATAGAAATATTCGTCTTTTCTTGACATAGATTTGTAACTTTGCTATGATTACAAAGAAAATATTTATGCTCATGGAGGAAGAAAGAATGGGTTTTGAATTGCAGAATTTTTTGACATCTGTTATTCCTGCTGGATTTGATTTGAGTCAAAAAATGTCGATGCCATCATTAGTTTTTGCTGGATTGAATCTTCTCATTACAATTGCAATTCCAGTCGTATTTTTTATTTATTTAAGAAGACATACCATGTTAGATCTAAAAGGAATACTCATTGGAGGATTGATTTATATTTTTATGAATCAGATTATGCTGAATCTGGTAGGAATTTTAATTTTAATGATTCCAAGCGTTCAAGCATATATGCAGGCGAATATGCTTGTAAGCCAATTTATTAGTGTGATACTATCCGTTGCAATGGAATTTTTGGCTATTTTCCTTGGTATGATGTGGATGAGACGAAAGCAGTTAACATTTAATGATTGTGCTATGTTTCTTTTAGGATATTCCTGTATTATTATTCTGACAGAGACGATAGCTCAATCATTGGCAATGTTTATTAACTGTATAACGATTAATACACAGGGATTAGCGGCAATTTTTGCTCAAATTTCAGACACAGATGTAGATATGGCTGTACAGGCATATCAAAGTGTATTGTCAGCACATCCACTGGAATTTTTAATGGATGGAATAAATTGTCTTGTATTATTTTTGATAAGAATATGCTGCTGTATTTTGATTTATACATCACTGGTTCGTAAGAGTGGAAAACAAAATTTATGGATTGCGTTGTTAATATTAATTCTTTATAATGTTCCGATTGCTCTTTATGGTGCACAAATTGTTCCATCAAGAGTGGTGGTAGAAATTGCGTTTGTAGTTGTGACAGCAGTAGCTATGTATTATACGTATACGGTATTGAAAAATGAACTTGCAGATGATTGGAATGATTTCTTATCAGGAAAAAATAACAAAAAAAATAAAAATCAACCAAAAAAAATGCCCAAAATTGTTATGCCAAAAGACTGAAAATTTTTATAATCGAGTAGGCTGACCTCTACTCGATTCCTGCGATACAGCACAGCTCGCATCACAGATTGCCTGTACTTGCCTGGCAAATGTCCGTTGGTGCAAGCACTACGGCCGCTTGCCAGGCTTATCGCACAAAAAGGGGGATGTCTAACTAGACATCCCCTTTTCTGCTGTTTATTTACTAAAGAAAGGGAGGAGAGCTAATGCACTCTGCACTAGCCTGTATTATGAAAAAATTATTGAAAAACAAATAATTGTAATTAGCTGATAAATATTGTTTATCTTTATTATGGTTACAGTATAAAAAAAGAACATGAAAAAATCATGTTCTTCATGTAACAGTTTTTTAAATTGTGTATGAACAAAATATGAACGACCAAATTTCTATAGAGAAAGAAATTCTGGATTACGGTTATGAAAAATAGTGTAATAATCAAAGCCGCAGGTTTTTAATAAGGATGGAAGTTTTTCAAAATCATAGGCAATATGTGCTGGTTCATGTGCATCGGAACCAATCGTAAGAATTTCACCGCCCAGTTCCTTATAACGGGTTAATAAAGCACGTTCTGGATTTGGCTGACTTAGCCCATATTTAAAACCAGCGGTATTGCATTCGATTCCCTTTCCCTTTTGAATCAATGTTTTTAATATCTCGTCTAAAATATCTGCGTAATCAGTATAATTGTATGGTTTTGTCTTGTCTGGTCGATATCGAATAATATAGTCAATATGTCCATAAACATCAAAACAATCAAATCGTTTAATGTTTTCTAATGTATCCTCATAATAGGAAAGAATGCTTTCTTTTTCACTGCGTCCGTTCCAAAATTCTGGAAAATAAGGGTCCATATGCTGAACCACATGGGAAGAACCAATGATAAAATCAAATGGATAGGTAGAAACAAAATCAGAAAGCCTTTTGGAAAGATGCGGTTGAAGTCCGATTTCAATTCCAATTCCAATCTGAATTTGTTTCTCATAGATATTACGTAAGTTTTCCATATAAGAAGTATAGGCTGGAATATCCAGCTGAAATTCATCTGGGAAACAGTAATCCATATCCTCATGGTCAGTAAAACAAAGATAGGAGAGTCCCTTCTTCACAGCCGATTGTATTTGAGCTTCTGGATGTGTTTTAGAGTCAGAAGAAAAATGAGTATGAGTATGATAGTCCGCAATAATCATAGTAATTCCTTTCTTAGCAATGTTTATTGTCCTTCCTTATTATCATAATGAAAGAATGAAAAAATGTCTATAGAGTTTTTGAGGTAATATAAATTATAAAAAATATAATTGGTTTGCCTTTACAATAAAATTGTTTTCAAGTACAATGAAATTAGTTTGCTATACAGGAATTTTACAAATCTAGCATAAATTTTACAAAGCAGACAGCTGAAACACAGGAAAATACCATATTTGGGAGGGAAAAAAGAAATGTCAATAGCAGACGTGTCTAATTTATTTACTTTTTGCGGAGGATTGGGAATGTTTCTATATGGCATGCACGTCATGTCAGATGGTATTCAACGTTCCGCAGGAGAAAAAATGAAGAATTTGTTGGGGATTCTGACAAATAATCGTTTAACAGCAGTATTGGTAGGAGCTTTAATTACTGCGATTATTCAAAGCAGTGGAGCGACAACAGTTATGGTTGTGGGATTTGTGAATGCAGGATTAATGACTTTAGCTCAGGCAGTAGGCGTAATCATGGGAGCTAATATTGGTACCTGTATCACGGCATGGATTGTGTCGATGGAATCTTTAGGAGATGCATTTAAAGCGATGTCTCCTACGTTATATGCACCGCTTATCGTATGTATCGGTGCATTTTTAATTATGTTTTCAAAGAAAAATGGAAGAAAAGACGTAGGAAATATTTTGATTGGTTTGGGTCTTTTATTTCTAGGACTTGATTTTATGAAGAATGGGGCTGGGGAATATACAGATCTTCCTATTTTTACGACTGCATTTCGACTTTTCTCATCGAATCCGATTCTTGGTATTGCAATCGGTATGATTGTTACAGCAATTATGCAAAGTTCCTCTGCCGCAGTAGGAATTTTACAAATGTTAGCATCAACAGGAGGTGTAGTAACAACTGCATCCGCAATCTATATTAGTCTGGGATCGAATATTGGATCCTGTGTTACAGCGCTTTTGTCCAGTATGGGAACGACTCGTAATGCAAAACGTACTGCGGTCATGCATTTGACGTTTAATATAGTTGGAACAATTTTATTTGGAACAGTACTTTATATTGTATTTCTGTTCAATCAGACATTGAGAGTTGCTCCGATTACAAGTGTAGGGATTTCTATTTTCCATACGGTATTTAATATAATTTGTACAATTTTATTATTCCCATTTGCAAATGTACTTGTTAAAATTTCAGACATTGTAGTACCAAAGAAAGAAGAGACTATGGAGCAAAAACAAGACTCAAATAGTGAAGAAAATGTGGCACTTCGTCATTTAGATAAACGTATTTTAGAATCGCCTGCATTTGCAGTGGAGGCTGCTTCCAGAGAGGTTGTACATATGGGAGAAATCACACTGCAAAATGCAAGACTTGCATTAGAAGCAATTACTACGCAGGAAATGGACACGGTGCAAAAAATTTATGAAAATGAAAAGACAATTAATAATTTAGAAAAGATGTTGACAGAATATCTTGTGAGGATCAATAATCTTTCCCTGACAGATCATCAACATCTTATCGTGAGTAATTTATTTTATACAGTAAACGATATCGAGCGTGTGGGAGATCATACAGAAAATATTGCAGAACAGGTCGAGTATATGATTAAGAATCATATTAACTTTTCAGAGACTGGAATCAAAGATATTCAAGATATTGGAAATACCGCTGCAAAAGCTTTTGCATATTCTATTGAATGCCGGGAAAAGAATAGTAAAGAAGCTTTGCGTAAGGTAATCAACTTAGAAGATGATGTTGATATATTGGAGGAAGATTTGCGTGCAAAGCATATCGAAAGGCTTTCAGCTGGAGAGTGTGATCCATCTTCTGGTGTAGTGTTCTTAGATATTTTGGGTAATTTAGAAAGAATCTCCGATCATGCGACGAATATTGTAGGTTATGTTAAAGATGAACTGTAAAAGAACTTCATATTTTTGTACAAAATGTTAAAGAATTGTGCAAAATGTTAAGATATGATAAGTTTTTTTGACGTAGTATGAGAAAATGTAAAAAATAGATAAATATTAAAGAAAACGCTTGCCTTTTTTGCATAAACAGAGTAGAATAAGTAGAGTAGTGATTATTATTTAACAATCTTATGGACAAGCTGTTGTTATTAATTAATCAGATTTAAACTGTTTCTAAACAGTTTATATAAACAATTAAATTTCTTTAGGAGGAATGAAATCATGGCAGTAAAAGTTGCAATTAATGGTTTTGGACGTATTGGACGTCTTGCATTCAGACAAATGTTTGGAGCAGAAGGATATGAGGTAGTAGCAATCAACGACTTAACAAGTCCTGCAATGCTAGCTCACTTATTAAAGTATGATTCCGCACAGGGAAGATATGCTTTAGCTGATAAGGTAGAAGCTGGTGATGACTACATCATGGTAGACGGAAAGAAGATCACAATTTATGCAAAGGCTAACGCTGCTGAACTTCCATGGGGAGAAATTGGTGTTGACGTAGTTCTGGAATGTACAGGATTCTATACATCTAAGGCTAAGAGCCAGGCTCATATTGATGCAGGCGCTAAGAAGGTTGTTATTTCTGCTCCAGCAGGAAATGATCTTAAGACAATCGTTTATAGTGTAAATGAAAATACTTTAACAACAGATGATAAGATTATCTCTGCTGCATCTTGTACAACAAACTGCTTAGCTCCTATGGCTAAGGCATTAAACGATTACGCTCCAATTCAGAGTGGTATCATGACAACGGTTCATGCATTTACAGGCGATCAGATGGTACTTGATGGACCACATAGAAAAGGTGATTTAAGAAGAGCTCGTGCTGCTGCTGTTAATATCGTACCTAACTCTACAGGTGCTGCTAAGGCAATCGGTTTAGTTATCCCAGAATTAAATGGTAAGTTAATCGGTTCTGCACAGAGAGTTCCAGTTCCAACCGGTTCCACAACTATTTTAGTTGCAGTTGTTAAGGGTGCAGATGTAACAAAAGAAGGTATCAATGCAGCTATGAAGGCAGCAGCTTCTGATTCCTTTGGTTACACAGAAGAACAATTAGTATCCTCTGATATCATTGGTATCACATATGGTTCTTTATTTGATGCAACTCAGACAATGGTTACAAAGATTGATGACGATTTATATCAGGTACAGGTAGTTTCTTGGTATGATAATGAAAACTCCTACACAAGCCAGATGGTTCGTACAATCAAGTATTTTGCTGAATTAGCTTAATTTTAATTATGAATCCGATACGATAACGTATCAAATGACCTAAATGGGGTCCGGTCTATTTGGACCGGACCCTGAATTTATTTGAAAGGAGCATTTTTTAGCTATGCTTAACAAAAAATCTGTTGATGACATTAATGTTAAAGGTAAAAGAGTTTTAGTTCGCTGTGATTTCAATGTTCCATTGCAAGATGGAAAGATTACTGACGAAAATCGTTTAGTAGCTGCTCTTCCAACAATCAAGAAATTAATTGCTGATGGAGGAAAAGTAATTCTTTGCTCTCACTTAGGAAAACCAAAGGGAGAACCAAAGCCAGAATTATCATTAGCTCCAGTTGCTGTACGTCTGTCTGAATTATTAGGACAGGAAGTAAAATTTGCAGCAGATCCAGAAGTTGTAGGCGAGAATGCTAAGGCTGCTGTAGCTGCTATGAAAGATGGCGATGTTGTTTTATTGGAAAACACACGTTATCGTAAAGAAGAAACAAAGAATGAAGATACATTCAGCAAAGATTTAGCTTCTTTATGTGATGTATTTGTAAATGATGCATTTGGTACTGCTCATCGTGCACATTGCTCTAACGTAGGTGTTACAAAGTATGTAGACACAGCTGTTGTTGGTTACTTAATGCAGAAAGAAATTGATTATTTAGGAAATGCTGTTAATAATCCAGTTCGTCCATTAGTTGCTATTTTAGGTGGTTCCAAAGTTTCCTCCAAGATTTCTGTTATCAATAACTTATTAGACAAGGTTGATACATTAATCATTGGCGGTGGTATGGCTTATACATTTATGAAAGCAAATGGCGAAGAAATCGGTACATCTTTAGTAGAAGATGATTACTTAGATTATGCAAAAGAAATGGAAGCTAAGGCAGCAGAAAAAGGTGTTAAGTTCTTAATTCCAGTAGATACAGTAGTTGCAAAAGAATTTAAGAACGATTCTCCAAGCCGTGTTGCAGAAAGAGGAGATATCCACCCAGATGAAATGGGACTGGACATTGGACCAAAGACAAGAGAATTATTTGCAGATGCAGTAAAAGATGCAAAGACAGTTGTTTGGAATGGACCAATGGGTGTATTTGAGATGCCAAACTTTGCAGAAGGTACAATTGCTGTAGCAAAGGCTTTAGCTGAAATTGATGGAACAACGATTATCGGTGGCGGTGATTCCGCAGCAGCAGTTAATATTTTAGGATTTGGTGATAAGATGAGCCATATTTCTACAGGCGGTGGAGCATCCATGGAATTCTTAGAAGGAAAAGAATTACCAGGTGTCGTAGCTGCTAACGATAAGTGATCACTTAACGAACCAAGCCCAAAGGGCGAAGTGTGAGTTTAGTGAGAACTTACTTGTGCGAACTTAGCGAAACAAATCCGAAGGAAGCAGTTGAGCTTAGAGAGCAGAAGTTACGAAACGGATCACTTAACGAACCAAGCCCAAAGGGCGAAGCGTGAGTTTAGTGAGAGCTTACTTGTGCGAACTTAGCGAAACAAATCCGAAGGAAGCAGTTGAGCTTAGAGAGCAGAAGTTACGAAACGGATCACTTAATGAACCAAGCCCATAATAATAAAAAAAGAGGTAGCATTATGCGTAAAAAGATTATTGCAGGTAATTGGAAGATGAATATGACACCTTCCAAAGCAGTTGATTTAGTAAATGAATTAAAGCCATTAGTAGTAAATGATGAAGTGGATGTTGTATTCTGCGTTCCAGCAATTGATATTATTCCAGTAATGGAAGCTGCAAAAGGTACAAATATTCAAGTTGGTGCTGAAAATATGTACTTTGAAGATAAGGGTGCATATACTGGCGAAATTTCTCCAGAAATGTTAGTAGATGCAGGTGTTAAATATGTTATTATTGGACATTCTGAGAGAAGAGAATATTTTGCAGAGACAGATGAAACAGTGAATAAGAAGATTTTAAAAGCATTTGAATATGGTATTACTCCAATCATTTGCTGTGGAGAGTCTTTGACACAGAGAGAACAGGGTATTACCATTGACTGGATTCGTCAGCAAATTAAGATTGCATTCCAAAATGTAACAGCAGAGCAGGCAGCAACAGCAGTAATTGCTTATGAGCCAATTTGGGCAATTGGAACAGGAAAAGTTGCTACAACAGAACAGGCACAGGAAGTTTGCAGTGCAATTCGTGCTTGTATTGCTGAAATTTATGATGAAGCAACAGCAGCAGCTATCCGAATTCAGTATGGTGGAAGTGTTAGTGCAGCAAGTGCTCCAGAGTTATTTGCACAGGCAGATATCGATGGCGGCTTAGTTGGTGGTGCTTCCTTAAAGCCAGATTTTGGAAAAATTGTAAACTATAATAAATAATTGACTTTTTGGGGGACTGTTGCGCAATTATTTTAGAGATTTTGCTGTATTGCTGTACTGTTTGCGAATTTTTCGTGATAAGTACAGATAATAGAGTGAAGCTTTGTATAGTTAGCAGCAGTCCTTTTTAGTTAAAGATTATCTGTAGAAGTACAGATTTTGGAGGAACGATTATGAGTAAGAAACCTACAGTTTTAATGATTTTAGACGGTTATGGATTAAGCGATGAAATCAAGGGAAATGCAGTTGCAGAGGCAAATACACCTGTAATGGATCAATTAAAGGCAGAATATCCATTTGTGAAAGGATATGCAAGTGGTATGGCAGTTGGTCTTCCAGACGGTCAGATGGGTAATTCTGAGGTTGGTCATCTCAATATGGGAGCAGGAAGAATCGTTTATCAGGAGCTGACAAGAATCACAAAGGAAATTCAAGATGGAGTTTTCTTTGAAAATGAAGCGTTTAAAGCAGCAGTAGATAACTGTAAGAAAAACGATTCTGCATTGCATTTATACGGTCTTGTATCAGATGGCGGAGTTCATAGCCATAACACACATATCTATGCATTATTAGAATTAGCAAAGCGAGCAGGACTCACGAAGGTATTTGTTCATTGCTTTTTGGATGGACGTGATACGCCACCTGCTTCTGGTAAAGGATATGTAGAAGAATTAATGGATAAATGCAAAGAAATCGGTGTTGGTCAGGTAGCTTCCGTTATGGGACGTTACTATGCAATGGACAGAGATAACCGTTGGGATCGAATTGAGTTAGCGTATCGTGCACTTCGTTATGGAGAAGGAAAAACTGCTGCATGTGGTGCATGTGCAATTCAGAATTCTTATGACGAAGGAAAGACCGATGAATTTGTGATTCCTACTGTAGTAGTAGGAGAAGATGGAAAGGCAGTTGGTCCAATTCAAGATAAAGATTCCATTATTTTCTTTAATTTCCGTCCAGATCGTGCGAGAGAAATGACACATGTATTCTGTGATAATGAATTTACTGGTTTTGACAGAGGAAGTAAACCAGATGTCGTATATGTATGCTTTACTGATTATGATGCAACCATTCCAAATAAATTAGTTGCGTTCCATAAAGTTGAAATCACGAATACATTTGGTGAATTTTTAGCGGCAAATGGATTGAAACAGGCACGTATTGCAGAAACAGAAAAGTATGCTCATGTAACCTTCTTCTTTAATGGTGGTGTAGAGCAGCCAAATGAAGGTGAAGATAGAATTCTGGTTAATTCTCCTAAAGTAGCAACTTATGATTTACAGCCAGAAATGAGCGCATTTACTGTTGCAGATAAATTAGTAGAAGCAATTAAATCTCAAAAGTATGATGTAATTATTATTAACTTTGCAAATCCAGATATGGTAGGTCACACAGGTGTGGAGGCTGCTGCAATTAAGGCAATTGAAGCGGTAGATCAATGTGTAGGAAAGGCAGTAGAAGCAATTAAAGAAGTGAATGGACAGATGTTTATTTGTGCCGATCATGGAAATGCAGAACAGTTAATTGACGAAGAAACTGGAGCTCCATTTACTGCACATACAACCAACCCAGTGCCATTTTTACTGGTAAATGCAGATCCTTCTTATAAATTAAGAGATGGTGGATGCCTTGCTGATATTGCACCTACTTTAATTGAATTAATGGGCTTACAGCAACCAAAAGAGATGACTGGAAAGAGTTTGTTGATAAAATAATGGCAAGAAGGGCGTCCTTATCAAAAAGGTCGCCCATGTTGCTATCTATAAACGATTAAGTTCAGGCGGTATTTTTGGAAAATTTTGGAAAACAGTGAAAGAAATTTTTCAGAAATAATTCAATTTCAATCAAAATCACTCAGAAAATTTTGTGGAAAGTGACTTGAATCTAAAATAAGTAAGACGAAAATTACATAGGTTACATGAGAAGTAATATAATTGTAAAAAATGCGGATTCACAGTATATGCTAAAAGATACTTCATTTAATTAGAAATATTTGTATAATATAGCTATAAATTTTAATACTTTATCTTGATAAAGTAAATTTGACAAAAAAATGTCGATATGATATACATAAACTATCAGTTAGCCAAGTGGCACTGAAGATACCTATTGACTGATGTTTCTAAAGCATCCATCAACAAAGAGGAGTGTTAATTATGATGTATCAAAGAAATATTCGTTTATCTCAGGAATCTGTAGGAGAATTTGTAAATGCCGCTAGTAAATGTGAATTTGATATTGATGTCTGTTATGGACGCATTACTGTAGATGCAAAGTCTATTATGGGCGTTTTTAGTTTGGATTTGAGTCATTGTCTGACTGTAAAATATCAAGGACAAGATGATAATTTTGAATGTGTATTGAACCGCTATGAGGTTGCATAATGAATACAAATCAAAATATATTAGGATACAATGTATACTTATAAAATAGGTATTTGCGATGATGAACCGATTTTTTGTGAAAGTTTAAAAAAGCTTTTAACTACATATCAGATGGAAAGCAAAAATCAATTAGGAGTTCGGATCTTTCATCGTGGTGAAGAATTAATAGACAGTTTTCATGATGGAAAATGTCCATATGATATATTAATGTTAGATGTTGATGTACCCGACGGTATGAATGGAGTACAGACAGCAGAGAAAATAAGAGAACAAAATCCAGATGTAATTATTATTTTTATTACAAATTATGAAAAGTATGCTTTAGATGCTTATCGAGTTGATGCGATTGATTATCTGGTAAAACCAGTACAATTAGAACAGTTGCGCAGAGTTATGGCAAAGGCAATTATTCAAGTAGACTATGTATTAGACTATCAGAAGTCAGCAAATCGCTATCTTCCTATTATTGTGGATTATGATAAGGTTAATGTGGAAATTTCTAAAATTCTCTATATTGAGAAACGTCGGAATCAAAGCTTGATTCATACAGAAGATGGAGATTATTCTTGTTATGAAACGTTATCTCAACTATATGAAAAGCTAGATAATAACAAATTTATGTATGTACATCAGGGATTTATTGTTCAATTTCCAAAGATAAAAGAAATTGGGAAAAATAGTGTCTGCTTCTCAGGTCATATTAGAGTTCCTGTGAGTAGAAAATACCAAAAAGAAGTTCAAGAAAGATTTCAGGATCGTTTATATCGATTGAGAGAGCAGATGCTGAAAAAAGAAGCTACAGTACCGAAAAAGAGATAAGAGTGGCTGTCAGACAGTGATTGTAAAATAACTAACATCATTGTCTGGCAGTTTTCTTTTGTTTTATTGTGAGAGAAAGAAAGATCCAAGAAAAATTTTCTTTCTTTACAAATAAATAGATGAATTAGAATTATTTATAGGGGATATTTAATCAAATGTAGCGTATATTTTTCTAGACAATGGGTTTAATATCTGATAAAATGAAGAAAGGTTCTAAAAACCGTAGCAAACAGCGTGTTAAAGTAGCGTTCATCCATGAAACGACTGCAAATCAGAGAAAAGACTTTTTACACAAAGCCATTGCTCGTGATCGAAACAACAAGGTGAATGACTATATGAGTAAGGCTGCACGCAAATTGATTGATTACTGCATTGCCTAAATCATTCAGGTGGAAACGGAACGATCAAACTTCTTAAATGGGGCTAAAAGCCCTTAAATCTACCTTTAGGTGGATGGGAGTTCATAAAATAAATCGATTGTTGATGAAGAAAGGATGATAAAAATGGAAAAGAAAAACCCAATCGTAACAATGGAAATGATGAATGGAGATGTTGTAAAACTAGAGCTTTATCCTGAAGTAGCTCCAAACACAGTGAATAACTTTATTAGTCTAATAAAGAAAAACTTTTATGACGGAGTTATATTTCATCGTGTAATTGCTGGATTTATGATTCAGGGTGGTGATCCGAATGGAACAGGAACAGGTGGACCAGGATATTCCATTAAAGGTGAATTTTCTCAGAATGGATTTCAAAATAATCTATCACATACTCCTGGGGTGATTTCTATGGCGCGTACGATGCAGCCAAATTCTGCGGGCAGTCAGTTCTTTATTATGCATAAAGCATCCCCTCATTTAGATGGTGCATATGCGGCATTTGGCAAAGTAATTGAGGGAATGAATGTTATCAATAAGATTGCAGAAGTTCGTACGGATTTCCGTGATTGTCCTATGGAAGAGCAGAAGATGAAAAAAGTAACAGTAGAAACATTTGGAGTTGAATATCCAGAACCAGAAAAGTGCTAAGTAAAATAAAAAGGCTATTGCAAAATACTGTATTGATTATAAGATGATAGTAAGCTGCAATAGCCTTTGGTTATTGTTGGATTATCAATCTAAAAATCATTTTTTAGCATATGTTCGATTATATGTTGTGTGTACGCACCTGCAAATTTACGGTCTTCTTTGCTCAATTCTTTGAGATAAATTGGGCGGCCAAATTCTACAAAAACATGTTGTGGACGAATCTTAGGGAATTGTTTTTCAAAAACGTTGATGGTTCCTCTCATTGCAACTGGAATAATAGGGCATCCTGTTTTTTCTGCCATTTTTAAACTACCTTCTTTAAATGGAAGCAGTTGCGTTTCATCTTCATTTTTATTGCGTGTTCCTTCTGGGAAAATCCAAATAGAAACGCCTTGTTTAATATAGTCAATTCCTTGAAGAATGGTTTTCATTCCTTCTTTTAAATTATCCCTGTCTAGGAAAAGGCAATATAATTTTCTCATCCAGTTACTTAAAAGAGGAGCTTTTTCCATTTCTTTCTTAGCAACAAATCCTGTTAATCCCACAATATTTGTATAACCGATTAAGATATCAAAATAACTGCGATGATTACCTACATAGAGAACAGGTTGATCCATCGGAATATTTTCTTTGCCTTTGATTGTAAGTTTTACGCCAGCTACCCAAAGAATTAAGCGAAAGGCAGTTTGAACCATAGTAAGTGAAATATGATCCTTTAATGGACGATTAAATTTGCCAATAATCCAGAGGATAATCTCTGGTATAATGCCAATCACAAGATATAAAACAACAATTAATACAACAATAATGAAACGAATCATTGATTTGCCTCCGTTGAAACGACTTTCGCCTCTTCTTGTTTCTTTTTCTCTTCAATGTTTGCCTTTAAAGATTCTAATAAATCCATTGAAAAATCTTGAAGCGTGCCATCAATTTCTTCTTCTTTCTTTGGAACGATCGCTCCACGTCCATATAATTCGGTCATAGATTTTAATTGTTTTGCCAAATCATCGCTTAAATGACTTGGACGGAAACGGAATCCCCAATTTCCAGAAGCAACGGATGGGGTATTCATACGACAGTCGTTGCCGAATCCAAGTGCGTCTTGAATTGGGAAGATACAATATTTGGCAATGCTGGACATAGCAGCACGAATCATATCCATATGAATGGCACGTGCATCTGTACTTAAATAACGGCGAAGTCGATCTTGTTTTTCTGGATTTAAATCTTCAAAATACCAGCCAACAGTAGTTGCATTGTCATGTGTTCCAGTGTAGCAAATGCAGTTACTTGTGCTGAAATGATGAGGAAGTAAATCATTATCATCTAAATCAGCAAATGCAAATTGTAATACTTTCATACCTGGAAGATTGAAATCATCACGTAATTTCTCAACACCTGGTGTAATAATTCCAAGATCTTCTGCCCAAATTGGAAGGTCTTTACCGAAAACTTCCTGGATGCGATGGAATAAATCTGGTCCAGGACCTTTACACCAACATCCGTTTAACGCAGTTGTCTCACCATAAGGAATCGCATAATATGCCTCAAAACCGCGGAAATGATCGATACGTAAGAAATCAACAAGGGCAAGTTGTCCCTGAATTCTCTTCATCCACCAGTCAAAATTAGTTTCCTTGTGGTATGCCCAGTCATATAAAGGATTGCCCCATAATTGTCCAGTTGCAGAAAAGTAATCTGGTGGTACTCCAGCAATGACAAGTGGATATCCTTTTGTGTCTAACAAAAATAATTTACGATTTGCCCACACATCAGCACTGTCCATGGAAACAAAAATTGGAATATCACCAATGATTTTGATTCCTTTGGAATGCGCATATTCTCGGAGCTGATTCCATTGACGGAAAAACAGAAATTGAATGAACTTATAATAGGAAACGGAATCAGAAAGTTTTTCTGTCCATTTTTCCTTGATTTCTGGAGTAGGATCTCTTAAATCATCTTCCCAATCTAACCAGCAAACACCGCCATGTGCATCTTTTCCAGCCATAAATAAAGCATAATCATCTAACCATTCAGCCTCTTGTTTACAAAATGCTTCATATTCTGCTTCCAAAGCGATATTATAGTGCAGTAAAAAATGTTTGTGAGCAAGTTTCAGTAATTCTGTTTTTACTGGGATTACATAACCATAATCCACATGATCCAGATTAAAGTCAGGTACTTTGAAAAAGTCAGGACCAGCTAATAAGTGATCTTGAATTAATAACTCTGGACTGATTAGTAATGGTTGACCTGCAAATGCAGAAAAAGACTGATAAGGGGAATCACCGTAACCAGTCGGTCCTAGAGGAAGAATTTGCCAAAGCTTTTGTCCAGCTTTTTCTAAAAAGTCGATAAAATCATAGGCTCCTTTTCCAAAGTCGCCAATTCCGTAACGGGATGGAAAACTGGTTGGATGTGCCAGAATTCCAGAAAAACGTTCTTGTACTGCCATATAAGAACCTCCTATTTCTTTTTTGTCATTTCATCTAACAGCCGATTTCTCAGCTGGTAAAGTTTGTCAGAAAGATCAATGTGAACTCTATGAGGGTTGATAAGACGGCGAGTTTCTGGCCATAGTGTTTCTAGTTCTTCTTTGCAATATGCTTGTATATCCATAACGGACGGACTTTGATAGACACATTGTCCATTAATGAAGACTGGAATAAGAAGCTCTTTTACTGTATAGGTATCTGCCTCTAAATAAGTTCGTTTCCATGTATCGATTGGATCAAAAAGAGTTAAAGGCTGAGAAGGATCTAAAACTTCATCAGCAAGACAGATGAGATCTGCAATAATTTTATTGTTCGTACGATTGTAAATACGATAAACCGTTTTATTTCCAGGGTTAGTTACTTTTTCTGTGTTCTCAGAGAGTTTAATTTTTGGAATAAATCGTTTGGTTTCTAAATCTTGAATTGCTGCAAGTTTATAAACACCTCCAAATGCAGGACAGTCCTTAGATGTAATTAGGTTTGTACCTACTCCCCAAGAATTAATGGCAGCGCCTTGATTTTTTAAACTATTAATCAAATATTCATCTAAATCGCTTGATGCAGAAATGACTGCATCTGTAAATCCAGCATTATCTAGCATTTTTTTAGCTTCTTTTGATAAATAGGCAAGATCACCACTATCTAACCGAATTCCATAAAAAGTAAGAGGAATGCCAGCATTACGCATCTCCGTAAATACCTGGATGGCATGAGGAACTCCAGAACGCAGTGTATCATAGGTATCGACAAGTAAAATACATGCAGATGGATAAAGCTGCGCGTACGTGCGGAATGCAGAAAGTTCGTCTGGAAAACTCATAATCCAGCTATGTGCATGCGTTCCTTTTACTGGAACATCAAACATTTTTCCAGCCAGTACATTGGATGTTCCAATGCATCCTGCAATCATCGCAGCTCTAGCACCATAAATACCGGCGTCAGGACCTTGTGCACGACGAAGGCCAAACTCCATAACACCATCGCCCTGTGCAGCATGAACGATTCGAGCTGTTTTTGTAGCAATTAAGCTTTGGTGATTGATAATATTTAGAATTGCAGTTTCAACAAGCTGAGCTTCCATAATTGGAGCAATTACTTTTACCATCGGTTCTTTTGGAAATATTACAGTGCCTTCGGGAATGGCATAAATATCACCAGTAAAATGATAGCTTCTTAAATAATCTAAAAACGATTCTGTAAATAGTCCCGTATTTCGTAAATATTCAATATCATCGTAATTAAAAGAAAGTTCTTTAATGTATTGAATAACCTGATCTAGTCCAGCACAGACTGCAAATCCATTATCGCAAGGATTTTTCCGGTAAAAGGCATCAAATACGACACGCTCATTATTGCCTTGCATAAAATATCCTTGCATCATTGTTAGTTCATAAAGATCAGTTAATAAAGTAAGATTTCTGCTCATAGTTTTGCCTCATAATTATCTGGAACGGAAAGTAAAGATAAAATTTGTCCGTTCACGTAATGGTTTTATTATTGTGATATACAAAAAGAGGCTCCAGTGGAGGTTCTTTTTGTTTTGGATTATCAAGCATAGGTAATCCTAAAAAAGTACATATTTATTATAACATATACTTGAGAATATGCAATCATTATGAATAAAATTTTGTTGTATTTAGGACTGAAAATCGTCAATACAACGAACAGAAAGGTTGGCAAGGTAGGCATGAGCCTTTATATAAAGCTGAGGGATGTCGTCTTCTAAATAGCGTCCAGTTAATGACGCACAATTTCCTAAAAGAGATTTACTTTCTAATATGACGTTCACATTAGAAGGAATTAAAATCGTAACTGCTCCGAGATGAACATCACATTCCAAATAAGAAATATTTGGAAATTGGAGATGGCTCATGTCATATGTTAATGTACCAAAGATTATTTTTAAAATACCTTTTTGGAATTGTTTGGGTTCGGAGGCAACTATGTGCTCCGAAATTTTCTTCGTTAGATGACTGTGAGTATATCCAGTGAAAGGAATGGATTCCTTTAACCGCTTTCTTGTCTGAAAAGTGATCATTACAGCTGTTACGGACGTAATAAATGAGAGTAATAATAAGAATTGTCTTTTGAGTTTTTTCACTTTATATTCTCCTTTTCATTAAGATAAATTTAGTATGGGCGGATTTATAAAAAAAGTCAATACACTTTCTAAAATTAAATTGACTCAATTTACATAAAATAAGATTGCTGGAGGAAATGAATAAAATATTCATAGCTAACTAAAAAAATTGCTCGATCTTGTTATAAAAATTTGTGTGGAAAAATAGAGTACATTATGGTAACATAAAGAGATAAATAGAAAGGGAGGAATAACTCTTGAAAAAATTACTATTTATTTTTAATCCGTTTTCTGGAAAAGGAAAGATTAAAAACCGTTTAAGTGATGTTATTTATTTATTCAATCAAAATGGATATGAAATTACAATACAGGCAACCCAACGTAAAGAAGAAGCAACGTCAATTGTAGCGAAAAAGGGAGGAAAGTATGATTTAATTGTCTGTAGTGGCGGTGACGGCACATTAAATGAAGTTGTTTCTGGACTTATGACTCTGAAAAAGAAGCCTCCTATCGGTTATATTCCAGCAGGTTCTACAAATGATTTTGGAGCAAGCATAGGATTGCCAAAAAATGTGATGCGTGCTGCTGAAATTGTTATGAAAGGGGAATTGAATCCCTATGATGTTGGACAATTTGGAAATCGATACTTTGTATATGTTGCAGCATTTGGTGCATTTTCTGATGTGTCTTATATGACGCCACAGCAGACAAAAAATTTAATTGGTCATCAGGCATACGTATTAGAGGCGATGAAAAAAATTGGCACAATTAAGCCAATTCATATGTTAATGGAGTATAATGATCAAGTAGTCGAGGGAGACTATCTTTTTGGAATGATTTCAAATGCAACGAGTGTTGGAGGAATAAAAGGGATTGTCGGAAGCAATGTCAGTATGGATGATGGATTATTTGAGGTAATGCTTGTAAAACACCCAGAAAATCCGTTAGAATTTCCAATGATTCTTTCCAATTTGTTAGCAAAAGAAAAAGATCCAAAATATATTGTAATGTTTAAATGTGCAAATTTAAAAATTCACAGTGATGAACCTGTAAGTTGGACTTTAGATGGAGAATTTGGAGGAGATTGTTGTGATACAGATGTAGTAATACATAAAGAAGCAGTTTGTATTGCAAGTTTAAAAAAAAACTGACATAAATACTTTACAAAGAGGGAATAATATAGTATAATACTAATCTGTGGAAGTATGTTCTGTTATAAAAAACGGGCAGAATTTTGCAGAAAAATATTTGTAAACTGTCATATAATAATGAGGATGAAAACAGACATTATGGATACAGATACGTTATGAGGCCTATAAACAGAAAGGACAATGTGCGATGGAAAAAGAGATTTTAAACGAACGTCTGGGAAAACTTGTCGAAATTGGAAATGGAAAAAATAAAGCTCTGGATTTCAATGACATTAATGATTTTTTCGTTGGCGAGGTATTGACACCAGAAGAATGGGAGTATGTTTATAGCTATCTGGAAGCGAAAAAGATTGATGTACTTCGTCCTATGGATGACGATATGGCAGCAGATGATGCATTATTACTGGATAAAGATATTGATTTTTCCGCGGAAGAAGAAGAGATTGATTTGGATGCCATTGATCTGTTGGAAGGGATTGGAACAGAAGATCCAGTGCGTATGTATTTAAAAGAGATTGGAACAGTTCCGCTTTTAAGTGCAGAAGAAGAATTGGATCTTGCAAAGAAAAAGGCAGAAGGCAGTACGTATGCGAAGGAGCGGTTAATTGAAGCAAATCTTCGTCTTGTTGTCAGTATTGCAAAGCGTTACACTGGAAGAGGTATGAGTTTTCTAGATTTGGTTCAGGAAGGAAATCTTGGACTTATTAAAGGTGTAGAGAAATTTGACTATACAAAAGGATATAAGTTAAGTACATATGCGACATGGTGGATTCGCCAGTCTGTAACAAGAGCGTTAGCAGATCAGGCAAGGACAATTCGTGTACCAGTTCATATGGTTGAGACAATCAATAAAATGTCTAAGATGCAGCGTAAGTTAACATTGGATCTTGGATATGAGCCGTCTGTGACAGAACTTGCGAAAGCATTGGATATGTCAGAAGACAAAGTTATGGAGATCATGCAAATTGCAAGAGAGCCAGCATCATTGGAAACACCAATTGGTGAAGAAGATGATTCCAATCTGGGAGATTTTGTAGCAGATAATAATGCTGTGACACCAGAAGGAAATGTAGAATCGGTCATGCTGCGAGAGCATATTGATTCATTGTTAGAAGATTTAAAAGAAAGAGAACGTCAGGTTATTGTATTACGGTTTGGCTTAGAAGATGGACATCCTCGGACATTGGAAGAAGTTGGAAAAGAGTTTAATGTCACAAGAGAGCGTATTCGTCAGATTGAAGCAAAAGCGTTGCGTAAGCTTCGTAACCCTGTTAGAAGTAAACGAATCCGTGACTTTCTTTAAATAATAAACTTTGAATGGGAAGGGTATTTGAAGAGGCATCTTCAGATGCCCTTGTTCTTCTTTTTGTAAGAAAATGTAGTATTTATGGAATACAGAACAAAGAATTTCCTGTAGGAAATGATAAAGCAGTTTGCGAATATCTAGTTTACTGTTCTGCTAATAATAATTAATCATAGAGTTAAGGGGGATATAATGCAAAAAGTAAATTATCAAAAAGAAATGGAGCGAGAGTTGGCACGATTAAAAAAAGAGCAGGTTGTTCCCAAATTGCTGCTTCATAGTTGCTGTGCTCCATGTAGTAGTTATGTATTAGAATATTTATCAAATTATTTTTCGATTACTATATTTTATTATAATCCCAATATTTCACCAAAAGAAGAATTTGAAAAAAGAGTAAAAGAGCAGCAGAGATTGATTGCATCCATGCCTTTTAAAAATCCCGTGGATTGTATTGTAGGAAAATACGAACCAGAACGATTTTTTGAAATATCTAAAGGATTGGAAAATGTTCCAGAGGGAGGAGAACGGTGTTTTCGGTGCTATGAACTTCGGCTTAGAGAGGCAGCGATCCTTGCCAAACAAAAAGGTTTTGATTATTTTACGACAACGCTTTCCATTAGTCCGTTGAAAAAAGCAGAAAAGCTAAATGAAATTGGACGTAAATTAGAACAAGAGTACCAAGTAAGTTATCTATATTCTGATTTTAAGAAAAAGGACGGATATAAACGTTCGATACAGTTGTCGCAGGAATATCAATTATACCGACAAAATTTCTGTGGTTGTGTATATTCGAAAAAAGAGGCAATGCTTCGTGAAAGGGAAATAAGTTAGGGTAAATGTAACAAATAATCTTCAGAGTAATTTATTCTATCTATGGATGGGAGGAGCTATGTGGAAATACAGTGTAAGAAAACCATATACCGTTATTGTAGCGGTACTGATGATTTTGGTGTTGGGGGGTGTTTCCTGGACGAAGATGACTACAGATTTACTTCCTGAGATTAGTCTTCCATATATGGTTGTTGTGACAAGTTACGATGGAGGAAGTCCAGAAGAGGTAGAGCTAATTGTTACAAAGCCAATTGAGCAGGCAATGGCAACATTGGACCATATTGAAAACGTAACATCTGTTTCTTCACAAGGACAATCTACTGTTATACTGGAATTTGATGATTCGGTTAATATGGAATCTGCTACAATTGACACAAGAGAGAAGTTAGATCTAATTTCTTCTTATTGGACAGAGTCGGTTGGTAATCCAATTATTACAAAAATAAGTCCTGATATGCTTCCGATTATAACAGCAGCCGTTGATATGGAACAAAAATCAACAGAGGAGCTAAGTACGATTGTAAATAATGAACTGGTGTCCAAATTAGAAGGAGTAAATGGAGTTGCGAGTGTTTCAGTTAGTGGAGATATTGAAAAAGAAATTCAAGTTGTACTAGATCAAGAAAAAATTGAGCAAATCAACGAGAAAATAAAAGAAGCAATACAAGATCAGATGAGTGAGGCAAGAGAGCAGTTGGATGCGGCTCAAAGTGAACTGGAAAATGGAAAGCAGGAGTTAAATAATCAACTTAGCGTGTTTTCGGATGGCTCGATTGATTTTAGTCAAGGAATGTTAAGTGGGAAACTGGAATTGCTAAAGTCTGAAATTCAAATGGCACAGATGGAAAGTGAATTACAGGAAAAAGAAACGGAAATTCAGCAGCTTGAAATTGTTATAAAAGAATTAGAAAAGGCAGTGGCAAGTGCGAAAGAAGAGAATGCCCAAGCAGAAGCACAGGCAGTGGCGTTAGAGCAAGAGGCGGCACAATTAAAGGCAGAAAATGAGCAAAAAGAAATAGAACTAAAACAAGAACGAGCACAACTGGAAGCTCAAATTTCAGGATTAAAGGAACAATTGGCTAATTTGGAAATAGAAACTCCAAGTTTTGAAATAAAACCAAGTACTAGTGAAGCAGTTACAGAGAAAGAAGAAATTCCTTCTAAGGAAACTTCCAAAGAAACCTCAGAGGAATCCAAAGAACAGACAAAAGAGTCCACAACGAAGTTAGAGGAAGAAACAAAAGAAAAGGAGTCCACAACAGAGGCAGAGGAAGAAACAAAAAAGGAGAAAACGGGAAAAGTAGATGAGTCTGTAAAAAAAGTGGCAGCAAAATCGGTTCAGTCAGTAGATCATTCCGAGCAAGATTCTATTTTAACACAGTTGCGTCAGTTAGAAGAGCAATTACAAGAAGTAGTTGCTAAGGAGCAAGAGTTAGCGTTAAATAAAGTTTCTTATGAGATGAAACAATCGGCAGCAGAAAGTGCAAGGGTTTCGGTAGACACTTCTAAAAATGTGACGGCTCAGTTTGAAGCGCAACTGAATTTATCGAAAACGCAGTTGGAACAGGCAAAACAAGCATTAAATACGGCAAGACAACAAATTCAGAGTGGGGAAACAACGATTACCGATAATCAGGATGAGTTAAATACACAGGAAAAAGAATTGACAAAACAGCAGCAAGAAGCACAAAAGCAATTGGACGAGGCAAATGAACAGATGAAAGAAGCCGAAGCACAGTTACAGGAGCAAAGAGAAGCGTTGGAGGAGGCCGAAGCAAAGGCATTGGAAGAGGCAACTCTGGATGGAAAGATCACAAATGAAGCGATCCGTTCCTTACTTCAGGCACAAAACTTTAATATGCCTGCTGGATATGTAAAAGAAGGAGATACTTCTTACTTAGTACGAGTTGGGGATAAAATTACCGATATTTCTGAAATGAAAAAACTGCTGTTATTTGATCCGAAAATAGAAGGAATTGATCCAATTATGTTGGAAGATGTGGCAGAGATCTTTTATATTGATAATTCAGCAACTTCTTATGCAAAAGTAAATGGAAATGACAGTTTAATTTTATCAGTACAAAAACAAAATACATATTCTACTACAGAAGTATCAGAACAACTAAATCAAACATTTCGAGAATTAGAAGAACAGTATCCAGGGTTGCGTTTTACAAATCTAATGGATCAGGGGGTTTATATTAATTTAGTTGTAGATTCAGTATTAGATAACTTAATTATGGGCGGATTATTGGCAGTTGCTATTTTGATTCTGTTTTTAAAAGATATTAAACCTACAATGATCATTGCATGTTCCATTCCTGTTAGTGTTATTTTTGCAATTGTATTAATGTATTTTTCAGGAGTAACATTAAATGTAATTTCGCTTTCAGGTCTGGCTGTTGGAGTTGGAATGTTGGTAGATAATTCCGTTGTAGTAATTGAAAATATTTATCGGTTAAAAAGTAAGGGAGCAACAATAATTCAAGCAGCTGTATCGGGGGCTGCCCAAGTGTCAGGAGCGATTACTTCTTCTACATTAACAACAATTTGTGTTTTCTTACCAATTGTATTTGTAGAGGGAATTACAAGGCAATTATTTGTAGATATGGGATTAACCATTGCGTATTCTCTGCTTGCAAGTTTAGTGATTGCTTTGACTCTGGTACCAGCTATGTCTGCTGGTATATTAAAAAAAGCATCACCAAAAAAGCAAGTTTTTTTCAATAAGATGCTGAATCGTTATGAAAAGTTAGTAGAAAAATGTTTGATTCATAAATGGCTGGTCATCGTTCTCGTAGTATTAATTTTAGCGGGAAGCGTTGCTGCATCGTTTTCCAGAGGCACTGCATTTATGCCAGAATCGGACAGTAATCAGCTAACTGCAACTCTGACAATGCCAAAAGAAGCAAAATTAGAGGATACAACTGCCATGGCAGATGAAGTTGCCGAGCGTATTCAGGAAATTGAGGGTGTAGAAACAGTTGGAGCGATTATGAGCTCGAATAGTTTAATGAGTGGAGGGGGAACCAATACTCGCTCAGTTACGTTTTATGTTGTGTTAGAGGAAAAGAGAAAAGATACAAGTCAGGAAATTGCGGTTCAAATTGAAGAAGCTTGTCAAGATCTGGACGGGGAAGTGACTGCAACAGGGTCCAATATGGACTTAAGTGCTTTGGGTGGCTCTGGAATTTCAATAAAAGTATTTGGTGAAGAGATTGATATGCTAAAAGAAACTGCGAATGAAATAGCAGAAATTGTGACCAATACAGAGGGAACCGAAGAAGTGGCCAATGGAATCAATGATCCAATTCCAGAGCTTCGTATTATTATTGATAAAGAAAAAGCAATGGAGTCTGGACTAACTGTGGCGCAAGCCTATATGGATTTGAAGACAGAGTTAGCAGATCCAACTTCTTCCACAGATATTGAAGAAGATGGAACATCTTATTCTACGATTGTATCTAATGGAGCTAGCTCCATGACGCCAGAAGACCTAGAAAATTATGAGTTTACAGTAACACAAGTGGATGGTACGACGAAAACCGTTCCATTAAAGGATGTTGCCAAAATTGAGGAAACGGAAACATTATCCTCCATTAATCGAGAACAGCAGAAGCGGGTATTAACAGTTTCTGCATCCATCGCAGATGGATACAATATTGGTTTAGTCAGTGAAGATTTGAATAAAGCGTTGGAGGAATATGAACCACCAGAAGGATGCAAGATTGAAGTAGCTGGAGAAAATGTAACAATCAATGATGCAATGGAGCAGCTAATACAGATGATGTTACTAGGTGTTATTATGATTTATTTTATTATGGTAGCACAATTTCAATCGTTTTTATCTCCGTTTATTGTTATGTTTACGATTCCACTTGCATTTACAGGAGGTTTTTTAGGATTATTTTTGACTGGAAATGAAATTAGTGTAATTGCGGTAATTGGATTTGTTATGCTGTCTGGAGTTGTTGTAAATAATGGTATTGTACTTGTAGATTATATTAATCAGCTTCGACTAGAAGGCTGGGAGCGAAGAGAAGCTATTATAGAAGCAGGAAAGACTCGTATGCGTCCAATTTTAATGACTGCAATTACAACAATACTGGGACTTATGACAATGGCAATGGGAATTGGAAGCGGAGCAGATATGATGCAACCGATTGCAATTGTTACCGTCGGAGGTTTGACTTATGCAACGATCATGACATTGTTTGTTATCCCAGTTATGTACGATATTTTCGCAAGAAAGCAGATGAAGTCGGTGAATAAGAGAGAGCTGGAAATATTAGATGATTAATAAAGAATACAATCTTGATAGAATGGGGATATATTATGTCTGATTTCTCTATTCTTAGTAGGAATTTTAACGTTTTGCAATTATATTATATTTAGGAGGGTGCGTTATGATTCTTGTTTTGAGGGCACTGGGTGGTGTTTTGTATGTTGTGACGCCATTTACATTTGTTTGGGGATTTGCAAATTTGATTCGGGAGATGGTGAAGCAGGAGCTAGATCCAATTCATAAGGAAAATATGAAGGCAAAAGTAATGTATGGTGCAATTGCAGGATTTAGTTTATTGATTTGTTTTGTGACGGATTATCAGTCTAATATGTGGATATTGTAATGAGATGAGCAAAGCAATTGATGGATGTTGTGTGGAATGGCATTTTCAATTGCTTTGTCCTATTAAATTAGAGACAAAATCTTGACAGAGCAAAGGGTTTTGTGTAAAATATTTTCAAACTGTATTTTAGACCAAGGAGTCAGGCATGAAATACAGAGTAAAATAATAAAAAATGGAGAGTGATTTACTTTGGATTCGGGTGACGTCATACAATTGATTATGTTGCTCATTTTAATTGGTTTTTCGGCAATATTTTCATCTGCGGAGACTGCATTAATGACATGTAATCGTATTCGTTTACGTTCAATGGAAAATGAGGGAAACAAAAAAGCAGGAAAAGTTTTAGATATGGTAGAGAACAGTACCGACAAGATGCTGAGTGCCATATTGATAGGGAATAATGTAGTAAATTTATCCGCATCTTCCCTTGCAACCGTACTAGCTACAAAGTTATTAGGCAGTAGTGGAGCTGGTATTGCTACAGGAGTGATTACCTTATTAGTTTTGATTTTTGGTGAGATTACTCCAAAGTCTTTTGCTACGATATCTGCGGATAAACTGGCATTGATGTATTATAATTTTATTCATGGATTAATGATCGTGTTAACTCCTGTTATTTTTCTTGTTGGTATACTGTCAAGAGGCGTATTATTTTTGCTTAGAGTGGATCCAGATGCGAAACCTGAGACGATCACGGAGAGTGAGCTTCGAGCTATGGTTGATGTCAGTCATGAAGAGGGTGTACTGGAAAGCGATGAACGAAAAATGATTACAAATGTATTTGACTTTGGAGATTCACAGGCAAAGGATATTATGATTCCGCGTGTAGATGTTTCTTTTATACAAGTAGATGCCACATATAACGAACTTTTAGAGATCTTCCGTGAAGATATGTTTACAAGATTTCCTGTATACGAAGAGAGTACCGATGATGTAATTGGTGTGATTAATATGAAGGATGTATTACTCTATGATCGAAAAACTCCGTTTTCGATTCGTAATTATTTAAGAGAAGTTCATTTTACTTATGAACATAGTTCTACGCTGGAACTGCTGCAAGAAATGAGAGAGACGTCATCGAATGTAACGATTGTATTGGATGAATATGGTGCAACTGTTGGCATGATTACATTGGAGGATCTGTTAGAAGAAATCGTTGGTGAAATTCGTGATGAATATGATGAGAACGAAGTAGAAGCTTTCCAAAAAGTTGGAGATAATCAATATAATATTGAAGCCTCCATGAAGTTAGATGACATTAATGAGATTTTAGAATTAAATATTCAGTCAGACGATTATGATACGCTTGGCGGATTTATTATTGAATTGTTGGATCGCCTGCCGCAAGAAGGAGAAGAGGTATCTTATCGTAATATGACGTTTAAAGTTCTTCAGGTTGAAAAAAATCGAATTGATCAAATTCAACTGACGATTCACCCTGAATTAGATGCACAAGAGGACGAAAATTCCGAATCGGAAAATTAAAAGAAAAGCACTTTTCTTTTTGTTTATTTTATGTTATGATAGCTCAAGTGAGAATAAGTAAATTAGGAGGAATGATTCATGAAGAGAGTAAAGACCTTAACGACAAAAACTCTGAAAAATACAATGAAAAAGGGCGGATGTGGAGAATGCCAGACATCCTGCCAATCAGCATGTAAGACTTCCTGTACAGTAGGAAATCAGAGCTGTGAAAATAACCAATAATTCTGAGCAGGAGCCGAGGGGATTTCTCCTCGGCTTTCAATGCGCTATAGAGTGCAAAAATTTTCCTATTTTTAGGAAAAATTAACAGGTGATGTGTAACGCACATCATAATCTAGAAGGGAGAATGCAATTGATTCATCAATATAAGAATAATGGATATAATATTATATTAGATGTCAATTCTGGCTCTGTCCATGTGGTAGATGATGTGGTGTATGATATCGTTCCATTATTTGAAACGAATACAAAGCAAGAAATTATAACAATGCTGACTGACCGTTATTCAGAGCAAGAAATTGAAGAAGCTTGGGATGAAGTAAATATTCTGAAAGAAGATGAGTTATTGTTTACGCCAGATATTTACAGAGATTATATTATAGATTTCAAGCAGAGAAAAACGGTAGTAAAAGCACTTTGTCTGCATATTGCGCATGATTGTAATTTGGCATGTAAGTACTGTTTTGCAGAAGAGGGAGAATATCATGGCAGAAGAGCCTTGATGAGTTTTGAAGTTGGAAAAAAAGCACTGGATTTTTTGATTGCAAATTCAGGTAATCGTATTAATTTGGAAGTAGACTTTTTTGGTGGAGAGCCTTTAATGAATTGGAATGTGGTGAAACGTCTTGTAGAATATGGGCGTTCTCAGGAAAAAGCTCATAATAAAAAGTTTCGTTTTACATTGACAACCAATGGTGTACTACTGAATGATGAAGTTATGGAATTTTGTAATAAAGAAATGAGTAATGTCGTACTCAGTCTGGATGGAAGAAAAGAAGTAAATGACCAGATGCGTCCATTCCGTAATGGAAAAGGAAGTTATGATCTAATTGTTCCAAAGTTCCAGAAATTTGCAGAGAGTCGAAATCAAACCAATTATTACGTTCGTGGTACATTTACGAGAGAGAATCTGGATTTCTCCAAAGATGTACTCCATTTTGCGGATCTAGGATTTAAGCAGATGTCAATTGAGCCAGTAGTGGGATTGCCAGAAGAACCATATGCGATTCGTGAGGAAGATCTTCCAACTATTATGGAAGAATATGATAAACTGGCAGTAGAATATATTAAGAGAAAAAAAGAAGGAAGAGGATTTAACTTTTTCCATTTTATGATTGATTTAGAACAGGGACCATGTGTTGCAAAGCGTTTATCAGGATGTGGTTCAGGAACTGAATACTTGGCAGTAACACCGTGGGGAGATCTTTACCCATGTCATCAATTTGTTGGACGAGAAGAATTTTTACTTGGTAATGTAGACAATGGAATTGTTAATGAGGCATGTCGAAATGAGTTTAAATTATGTAATGTCTATGCAAAAGAAAAGTGTCAGAATTGTTTTGCTAAGTTTTATTGCAGCGGTGGCTGCGCTGCAAATTCCTATCAATTTCATGGCTCCATTACAGATGCATATGAGATTGGATGCGAAATGCAGAAAAAACGCATTGAATGTGCGATCATGATTAAAGCAGCTCTCGCAGATGAGCAAAACTAAGAAACAAGGAGAAGATTGCAATGAAGAAGAGAAGTGCAGTGATCCGTCTGATTGCAGTATTGCTAGTTATGGCTTTTATGGCTTATACGGCAATGTTTGGTTTGGGAAGTGATCAGTCTGGAAGTGTGTACGATGTAAACCTCGGTTTGGATTTAAGAGGTGGTGTGAGTATTACATATCAGGCAGTTGGAGAAGAGACTCCGTCTGATCAGGATATGGAAGATACACGAAATAAGATGCAAAAACGTGTGGAGAGTAAATCGACAGAAGCTCAGGTATATCGAGAAGGAGCCGATCGAATTACGATTGATATTCCAGGAGCCACGGATGCCAATGCAATTTTGGAAGAGCTTGGAAAGCCAGGGTCTTTGATCTTTTGTACTGATATGAATGATCCAGAAGGTACAAAGGTAATGGATGGAAATCAGATAGAAAGTGCACAAGCTGGTTCGAGAGAGACATCGACAGGAGGAGCAGAATATATTGTACAGTTGACAATGACGGAAGAAGGACAGCAAGCTTTTTCAGAAGCAACTGGAAAACTCGTTGAAACAAATGCTCCAATTTATATTATCTATGATGGAGAAGTAATTAGTGCTCCAAGTGTAAATGAACATATTACAGGAGATACTTGTTCGATTGATGGAATGGAAAGTTTGGAATCAGCGGAAGACTTAGCTTCTACGATTCGTATTGGAGCACTTCCAGTTGAATTAAAAGAACTTCGTTCGAATGTGGTAGGTGCAAAATTAGGAGAAGAAGCGGTTCAAACAAGTTTACTGGCTGGTGCAATTGGTTTAGCCATTGTATTTGTATTTATGATTGTAATGTATCGTATCCCAGGATTGGCTGCTTCTTTGGCTTTGCTTTTATATACGGGTACAATTGTAGTGCTGTTAAGTGCATTTCGAGAGGAAATCACTCTGACACTTCCTGGAATTGCGGGTATTATACTCGGCATTGGTATGGCGGTAGATGCCAATGTTATCATTTTTGCTCGTATGCGAGAGGAGATTGGAAAAGGAAGAAGTGTTGCAACGGCGATTGATGCTGGATTTTCCAAAGCATTGTCTGCGATTATTGATGGTAATGTTACGACATTAATTGCAGCAGCAGTTCTTTATATTTTAGGTTCTGGTACCGTAAGAGGATTTGCTCAAACATTAGCACTTGGTATTATTTTATCAATGATTACCGCTTTATTTGTGACAAAATTGATATTGAAGTCCTTCTATGCATTGGGAATTCAGCATGAAAAATTCTATGGAAAAACAACAAATGTTAAGGTAATTAACTTCCTTGGAAAGAAAAATATTTGTTTCTGTTTATCCGCAATTGTTATTTTAGCTGGAATTGGTACAATGATTTATCATGGAATCAATGGAGATGCACTTGCATATAGCCAAGACTTTAAAGGTGGTACATCCACAAGTGTAACATTTAATGAAAACTACGATGCATCCCGTCTGGAAAAGGAAGTCAATCCAGTCATTGCAGAAGTAATCGGAAGTAATGATATTCAGGTTTCTCCAGTACAAGACAGCAATGAAGTTATATTTAAAACTCCAGAACTGACATTGGAGCAGAGAACAACATTATATGATACGTTAGAAGAAAAATTTGGAGTTGATAAAACATTAATTACGAATGAGAATATTAGCGCAACGGTTAGTAATGAAATGAAATCTTCTGCAATTAAAGCAGTATTGATTGCAGCAGTATTTATGTTACTATATATTTGGTTCCGATTTAAAGATATTCGTTTGGCATCTGCATCGGTTCTTGCATTATTGCATGATGTACTTGTTGTATTAGCATGTTATGCAATATTCCGCTGGTCAGTGGGCAATACATTTATTGCATGTATGCTTACAATTGTTGGATACTCGATTAATGCAACGATTGTTATTTTTGACCGTATTCGTGAAAATCTAAAAGCGATGAAGAAAGAACCTTTGGAGAAAATAGTTAATGTCTCCATCAGTCAGACGTTGTCCAGAAGTATTAATACATCTCTTACTACTGTAATAATGGTAATTGTATTATTTATTCTTGGTGTAACGTCAATTCGAGAGTTTGCATTGCCATTAATTGTAGGTATTACAGCAGGTACATATTCCTCTGTTTGTCTGGCAAGTGCATTCTGGTATGTTTTCACAACTAAATTTGGAAAAAAGAGTAAAAAATAATGGCAAAATATACGATTTTAACAACAGATGGCAGGGCAAAACGTGCTGTATATGAAACAGTACACGGTACGATTCAAACCCCTGTGTTTATGAATGTGGGAACGGTTGCAGCAATTAAGGGAGCCGTCTCTACGATGGATTTAAAAGAAATTGGTACACAAGTGGAATTATCCAATACGTATCATTTACATGTGCGTCCAGGTGATAAAATCATTCGACAATTAGGTGGATTGCACCATTTTATGAATTGGGACAGGCCAATTTTAACGGATTCTGGAGGATTTCAAGTATTTTCGTTAACTGGTCTTAGAAAAATCAAAGAAGAAGGTGTTTATTTTAATTCTCATATTGATGGAAGAAAGATTTTCATGGGGCCAGAGGAAAGTATGCAAATCCAGTCAAATTTAGCATCTACGATTGCAATGGCATTTGATGAATGTCCGTCTTCGGTAGCAGAGCGTTCTTATATTCAAGCGAGTGTAGATCGTACTGCTCGCTGGTTAAAACGCTGTAAAGATGAGATGCAGCGTCTCAATCAATTAGAAGATACGATTAATAAAGAACAGCTTTTATTTGGAATTAATCAAGGGGCTATTTTTGAAGATATTCGTGTGGAACATGCAAAACGTATCACCGATATGGACTTGGATGGATATGCAATTGGAGGGCTGGCAGTTGGTGAGACTCATGAGGAGATGTACCGAATTTTGGATGCAGTTGTTCCATTTTTACCACAAAATAAGCCAACTTATTTAATGGGAGTTGGAACTCCAGCTAATATTTTAGAAGCAGTAGACAGAGGAGTAGACTTTTTCGATTGTGTTTATCCATCTAGAAATGGAAGGCATGGGCATGTCTATACAAAACAAGGAAAACGAAATTTATTTAATGCAAAATATGAACTAGATGAGCGTCCGATTGAAGAGGGATGTAATTGCCCTGCATGCCGCAGCTATAGCAGAGCTTATATTCGACATTTATTAAAGGCAAAGGAGATGCTGGGAATGCGTCTTTGTGTGCTTCATAATCTATATTTTTATAATAATTTAATGACTGAAATTCGAGAAGCCATTGACAAACATTGCTATAAAGAGTATAAACATAGTATGCTTGCCTCTATGGCAGCAGGAGAAACAGGAGGAAAATAATATGTTAACAGCAACAGGTACAGCAGGTGCACCTAGTCTGCTTTTGATTGTAGGATGGGTTGTAATTTTTGGAGTAATTATGTATTTTATGACAATTCGTCCTCAAAAGAAACAGGAGAAAGAGCATCAGAATTTGTTGAATTCTCTGGAGGTCAATGATATCGTTTTAACATCTTCAGGTTTCTATGGCACGATAATTGATATCACAGAGGATACCGTTATTGTTGAGTTTGGTAATAATAAAAATTGTCGTATTCCAATGCAGAAGAAAGCAATTATACAGGTAGAAAAGCCAGGCGCAGAAGAAGAATAAGAGATAAGAGAAAAGGTGCTGAATCAGCACCTTTTCTCTTATCATGATAGATTAGACAACAAGATTTTTGATTAAGCTTAAAAAATTCAAAATTTTATAAATATTTCATTGAAAAAATTCAAATAGATGATATGATAAAATCAAAGTAAGGTGTTGGAAAGTAAAATTAGTCAGAAACAACATGAACATAATTTGGAGGATCTTATGAGAATAAAAGCACCAAGAGTTTATCATCAGGAAAAGGGATTACTTGAACAGATTGGAGAATATATTTACCCAGTAAGTGAAAAATTTTTTATTATTTGTGAGAAGAAAATTTCAGACCAGATTGGTAGTGAGATAAAAAAAAGTTTAGAAACAGCAGAAATTGAGTGGAAGAAAATTGTATTTGAGGGAGTCTGCACAGAAGAATTGGCTATGCAGTATGCAAATGAATGTATGGAAGCAGAATGTGAAGCAATTCTGGGGATTGGAGAAAATAACGTTTTAGATTTAGCAAAGGCAGCAGCACATTATGCAGATGTTCCAGTCCTTGTGGTTCCGACGGTTGCCTCCTCGAATGCACCATGTAGTTCTATTGTAGGGCTATTTAAGAATGCACATTTTGATAAAAGATTAAGACTGGGAAATTGTCCAGATATGGTGCTTGTGGATTCTGAGATGATTACAGCGGCACCAGCTTGTTATTTAGCAGCTGGTATGGCAGATGCGATTGCAACTTATCTGGAGAATAAAATTCTTTTTCAATCAGAATTGGAAGGAAGAATAAAAAAAGGCACGATTCCAGCTACGGTTATGGCTGTTTCAAAAGAAAGTTATAATAGTATTATGGCGTATGGACAAAAAGCATTTGAAGATATACAGAATCATATATGTAGCGATGAAGTGGAAAAAATTATAGAAGCGAATATTTATCTAAGTGGAATTGGATTTGAAAATGGAGGACTTGCAGCGGCACATTCCATCGCAAAAGGAATGACACATTTAGGTAAGCTGGATTTACTGCATGGAGAATGTGTTTCGATTGGAATTTTAGCACAGATGATAATGAGTGGAGAAGATTCAGAAGAATTTCAAATGATGAAAAAATTTTTATGTTCATTAAAACTTCCAGTTTGCCTTTCTGATCTTGGAGTAGAAAATTTGAGAGAAATAGCTGAAACGATTGCAAAACCAGCTAGTTCTGCTTATGTCTCCAATCCAGCGCTTCCGTTTTCGATGAGATATGAAATGATTGCAGGGGCATTGTTGGCATTGGAAAATTAGAAGGAATAAGGGAAATAATTATGGATACAAGGGTGGCGTTAATCGGAATTGTAATAGAAAATGAACAGTCTATTCAACAGTTTAATGAAATTCTACATCAGTATGGTCAGTATATTATAGGGAGAATGGGTATTCCATATCCAAAACGTCAAGTAAATATTATTAGCATTGCGATTGATGCTCCAGCAGATGTAATTAGTGCATTGGCTGGAAAGTTGGGACGATTGCCAGGCGTAAGTTCTAAGGTGATTTACTCAAAATTATAGTTATGCTGTAAGGAGTATAACATTAGGAGGAAATGAATGAGGGAATTAGTCGATAAATTACAAGAGGAACGGAGACTAGAAAAACAAGAATGGATTTGTCTAATTCAAGATCGAAATGAATCATTGGATGAATATATTTTTGAAAAGGCAAGATCAGAAAGAGAACTTTATTATGGGAATAAAGTTTATATTCGAGGATTGATTGAGTTTACAAATTATTGTAAAAATGATTGTTATTATTGCGGAATTCGCAGAAGTAATAAAAAATTAGAACGGTATCGTTTAACGGAAAGTCAAATTTTAGATTGCTGTGATATTGGATATGAATTGGGATTTCGTACCTTTGTACTGCAAGGAGGAGAGGACGGGGGTTATACGGATGAAAAAATTGTTCATCTGGTACAGTCCATGAAGGCACTTTACCCAGATTGTGCAGTCACACTTTCAATTGGGGAAAAAAAGAAAGAAAGCTATGAGGCTTTTTTTCAGGCAGGAGCCGATCGCTATTTGCTTCGTCATGAAACTGCGAATGCAAATCATTATCGCAAATTACATCCAGAAGAATTGACATTAGAAAACAGAATTCAATGCTTAATGAATTTAAAGGAGATTGGATATCAGACGGGATGTGGATTTATGGTAGGATCTCCATATCAAACAGCGGATACATTGGCAGAAGATATGATGTTTATTCAAAACTTTCAGCCCCATATGGTAGGAATTGGACCCTTTATTCCACATCACCAAACCCCGTTTGCAGATATGGAAGGAGGAAGTGTTGAATTAACGCTGACATTATTAGGATTACTCCGCATTATGATACCAAATCTTTTGCTTCCTGCAACGACTGCACTTGGAACCTTACATCCGAGAGGAAGAGAAAGAGGAATGGCAGCAGGAGCCAATGTTGTGATGCCAAATCTGTCCCCGATTGATGTAAGGGAAAAATATTTATTATACGACAATAAAATTTGCACAGGAGATGAAGCAGCAGAAAGTCTTCAGCATTTAAAACAAACAATGAAAGATGCTGGCTATGAAGTTGTGACAAGCCGTGGAGATTTTATTCATAAATAAAAAAAATAACTGACAGGGAAGTATTTCTGACCTGTAAGAGAGGAGAAGAAAATGGCAATTTATAATCCAGCTTCCTCCAAAGCGGAGGAATTTATTAATCATGAAGAGATTTTAGAGACATTAGAGTATGCGGATCAAAACAAAACAAATGAGGCACTTATTGATTCATTAATTGAAAAGGCAAAACTGCGTAAAGGATTAACGCATAGAGAAGCATCTGTACTTCTTGCCTGTCAAATTCCAGAAAAAAATGAAGAGATCTATGCATTGGCAGAACAAATCAAAAAAGATTTTTATGGAAATCGTATTGTTATGTTCGCACCATTGTATTTATCCAATTATTGTGTAAATGGTTGTGTATACTGTCCATATCATGCAAAGAATAAACATATTCCACGTAAAAAACTGACACAGGAAGAAATCCGCCAGGAAGTAATTGCGTTGCAGGATATGGGACATAAGCGATTAGCTTTGGAAACAGGAGAAGATCCGATTAATAACCCAATTGAGTATGTATTAGAGTCAATTAAGACAATTTATAGTATTAAACATAAAAATGGAGCAATTCGTCGTGTAAATGTTAATATCGCTGCTACTACAGTTGAAAATTATCGTAAATTAAAAGAAGCTGGAATTGGAACTTATATTTTGTTCCAAGAAACTTATCATAAAGAAAGCTATGAGAAGTTACATCCAACAGGACCAAAACATAATTATGCTTATCACACTGAGGCAATGGATCGTGCGATGCAAGGTGGCATTGATGATGTTGGTATTGGAGTATTATTTGGTTTGGAGCTGTATCGTTATGAATTTGCAGGTCTTTTAATGCACGCAGAACATTTGGAAGCAGTGTTTGGAGTTGGACCTCATACGATTAGTGTACCACGAATTCGTCGTGCTGATGATATCGACCCAGATGTGTTTGATAATGGTATTGACGATGATACCTTTGCAAAACTTGTCGCATGTATTCGTATTGCAGTTCCATATACAGGAATGATTATTTCTACAAGAGAAAGTCAAAAGTGTAGAGAACGTGTGTTACATTTAGGCGTATCTCAGATTAGTGGAGGTTCTCGTACCAGTGTTGGTGGTTATGTGGAACCAGAAGAAGAAGATTCTTCTCAGTTTGAAGTAAGTGATACAAGAACGTTGGATGAAGTAGTAAAATGGCTGATGGAACTTGGCTATATTCCAAGCTTTTGTACGGCATGTTATCGAGAAGGACGTACAGGAGATCGTTTTATGAGTCTTTGTAAGAGTGGACAGATTCAAAATTGCTGTCATCCAAATGCATTAATGACATTAAAGGAATATTTGGAAGACTATGCTCGTCCAGAAACAAAGGCAGTAGGAGATGCGTTAATTTTAAAAGAAATTGAAAATATTCCAAAAGAAAAAGTGCGTCAGATTGTAATCGAACGATTAGAAAAAATTGCAAATGGAGAGAGAGATTTTCGATTCTAGTAAAAGTTCAATGGGGACAGCTTGTCTGTCCCTTTCTTATTTTAGCGTAATACAAAAAATAAATGGAGGAATATTATGGCAAATTTAAATCAGATTCCAAGCGGAAATCGAGTTCATATTGGCTTTTTTGGAAAGAGAAATGCTGGAAAATCGAGCGTGGTGAACGCAGTAACAGGGCAAAATTTGGCAATTGTATCAGACACAAAAGGAACAACAACAGATCCTGTACAAAAAGCAATGGAGTTACTTCCAATTGGTCCAGTTGTAATTATTGATACGCCTGGTATTGATGATGAAGGGGAATTAGGTGCTTTGCGTGTAAAACGCACAAAGCAGGTACTAAATAAAACAGATGTGGCAGTTTTGATTGTGGATGCCCAATTAGGAATTATGCCAGAAGATCAGGAATTGATTCAATTATTTGAACAAAAACAGCTTCCATATATTGTTGTGTACAATAAGTCTGATTTAGCAGATCTAACAGAAAAAATGGAGAAGGATACATTTATTCAAAATAAAATTGCAGTTAGTGCATTAACCAAGGAAAATATCTACGAATTGAAAGAAATGATTGGACGTCTGGCAGTAAAGGAGAAACCTCATTTTCCGATTGTACAAGATTTGATTGAGCGGGGGGACTTTGTTGTATTAGTGATTCCGATTGACGCAGCAGCACCAAAGGGACGATTAATTTTGCCTCAGCAGCAAACCATTCGAGAAATTTTAGAATCTGGAGCAGTTGCGGTAGTCTGCCAGCCAACGGAATTAAAAGAAACGCTGGCTGGTCTGAGTAAAAAACCAAAACTTGTAATTACAGACAGTCAGGCATTTGGTCAAGTGTCTCAAATGACTCCAGATGATATTTTACTTACTTCGTTTTCCATTTTATTTGCACGTCATAAAGGAAACTTAGAGCAGGCAGTGAAAGGAGCTGTAGCGATTGAAACATTGAAAGATGGAGATGCGGTTTTAATTTCAGAAGGATGTACCCATCATAGGCAATGTGGAGATATTGGAACAGAAAAACTGCCAGCATGGATTCAAAATTATACAAAAAAGAAACTGAATTTTGCATTTTCATCAGGAACAGAATTTCCAGAAGATGTGACAAGTTACTCTATGATTGTACATTGTGGAGGCTGTATGTTAAATGAAAAGGAAATGAAATATCGTCAACAATCTGCAATGGATCAACAGATACCAATTACGAATTATGGGATTATGATAGCCTATATTCATGGTATTCTAAAAAGAAGTTTGAAAGTTTTTCCTGATATTGAAAAGTATTTACTATAAAAGTGTCGTCAATAGACGGACAGTGCTGGCTGGATATTAGACGACCTGACCTGTATGAGCAAGTAAGGCATTTACCTGGATTGCGAATACGGGCAGCGATGTCGAGAGTGCGTAGTATGGAGACATCGACTTTTATATCATGGTGGTGCCTGCAAAGCGGGAATGAAGGTTTAGTAAAATAGTGGATTTAATGGATTGGGAGAATTGGCAGATGGCTTTCAATTTTACACAGACTCCTTACAATATTGTGAAGGATTTTTTAAATAAATATTAAAAATATAGAAAAATAGAAACCTTCCTGGGAAAGGGATGACATTTAAAATATTCTGTGCTACAATAGAAGATCATAGCAAGGCTATGAGATTGGATTAAGACAAGAAAGGAAATAATGATGAAAGTTGTAATACTAGCAGGAGGGTTTGGGACAAGGATTAGTGAAGAAAGTCATCTGAAGCCAAAGCCAATGATTGAAATTGGAGAAAAACCAATTTTATGGCATATTATGAAAGAATATTCTCATTATGGATTTAATGAGTTTATCATTTGTCTTGGATATAAACAGCATTTAGTAAAAGAATTTTTCTCAGATTATTTTTTGCATACATCGGATATTACGTTTGATCTTGCAAATAATAAAATGATTGTGCATAATAATTTTTCAGAACCATGGAAGGTTACGCTTGTAGATACAGGTCTAAATACAATGACTGGAGGAAGAGTAAAGCGTATTAAGGATTATGTAGGGAATGAATCCTTTATGCTTACATATGGAGATGGAGTTGCGGATATTGATATTCGGGCTTTGGCAGAGTTCCATAAAAAGCATGGAAAAATTGCGACAATTACGACAGTAAATATCGGGCAGCGTTTTGGAGTAATTGATATTAATGAGGAAGGACGGATTGAATCATTCCGTGAAAAAAATGATGAAGATGGAAGCATGATTAATGGCGGATACATGGTAATGAATCCAGAAGTATTTGATTATATTGAAGGGGATAATACGGTATTTGAGAAAGAACCGTTAGAAAATTTGGCAAGAGATGGACAATTGATGGCGTATTATCATAAGGGATTCTGGAAATGTATGGATACACAGAGGGACAAAAAGAGTCTAGAAGAAATGTGGCAATCCAATCATGCACCATGGAAAGTTTGGAATGATTGATGAAAAAGAAGAATGGAGGATATTATGTTAGATTTGAATTTTTTCAAAGATAAAAATATACTTGTAACAGGGCATACTGGTTTTAAAGGGTCTTGGCTTTGCAAGATTTTATCCGATGCAGGTGCAATTGTGACAGGTTATTCTTTAAAGCCTCCAACTGACCCAAATCTATTTACGCTTTCAGGAATTGAAAAGAAAATAAATTCAATCATTGGAGATATTCGAGATTTTGAACATCTTATGCAGGTGTTTGATCAGGTACAGCCTGAAATTGTAATACATTTGGCAGCACAGCCGATCGTAAGACAATCGTATCGCGACCCGTTGGAAACTTACGAGACGAATGTAATGGGAACGGTTCACTTACTGGAAGCGGTACGGTTACATCCTTGTGTTCGTTCTGTCTTAAATGTTACTACGGATAAAGTATATTATAATAGAGAGTGGGAATGGGGATATCGAGAAGAGGATCCATTGGATGGATATGATCCGTACTCGAATAGTAAATCATGCTCTGAATTAGTGACACATAGTTATAAGTTATCGTTTTTTAAGGATGGAATGCCAGCTGTTTCAACGGCACGTGCAGGAAATGTAATTGGAGGAGGAGATTTTGCATCGGATCGTATTATCCCAGATTGTGTTCGAGCAGCAGCATCGAATCAGCCAATGATTGTAAGAAATCCACATTCAGTAAGACCGTATCAGCATGTATTGGAACCACTGATGTTATATCTTACAATTGTACAGAAACAGTATGAAACGAGTGATTTTGCGGGATATTATAATGTAGGTCCAGATGACAAAGACTGTTTAACGACAGGAAATCTGGTCGATTTGTTTTGTGAATCCTGGGGAAATGGAATGACTTGGGAAAGTCATTGGGATGGAGGCCCGCATGAAGCTAACTTTTTGAAATTAGACTGTTCTCGTGTGAAACATGTATTTGGATGGAAACCAACATGGGATGTAAAAACGGCAGTTCAAAAAACAGTAGAGTGGTCCAAAATATGGTTAGAAAATGGAGACATTGCTGCCTGTATGGAAGAACAAATCAAATCATTCTTAGCATAGATTAGGAAATAAAGGAGTAAAGGTAAAAAATGTTTGAACAGATGAGTGAAAAAGAAGCAAGAGCACAGATTCTCTCCATGGTTTCGGAATATTGTGATAAATATCATAATCAGGATAAACCGTTTGAAGAAGGACAGAGAATTCCTTATGCTTCCCGTGTTTATGATCATGAGGAAATGGTAAATTTAGTAGATAGTTCATTAGAGTTTTGGTTGACAGCAGGGCGCTATACAGACGAATTTGAGAAAGCATTTGCACAATATTTGAATGTACCGTTTTGTGCCCTTGTTAATTCGGGGTCTTCTGCAAATTTGGTGGCTTTTATGACATTAACCTCTCCTTTACTTGGAGAACGTCAAATTAAACGAGGAGATGAAGTAATTACAGTTGCGGCAGGATTTCCAACTACGATTAATCCAGTGATTCAGTATGGAGCCATTCCAGTGTTTGTGGATGTTACAATTCCTCAATATAATATTGATGTTACAAAATTAGAATCAGCTTATTCAGAAAAAACAAAAGCGGTAATGATTGCACATACACTTGGTAATCCATTTGATTTGGAAGCGGTAAAGCAATTTTGTGATAAGCATAACCTTTGGTTAATCGAAGACAACTGTGATGCACTTGGTTCAAAATATAGAATCAATGGAGAAGAAAGATTCACAGGTACGATTGGAGATATTGGAACTTCCAGTTTTTATCCACCGCATCATATGACAATGGGAGAAGGTGGAGCAGTCTATACCAAAAATCCGCTTTTAAACCGTATTATTCGTTCTTTTAGAGATTGGGGACGAGATTGTGTATGCCCTTCTGGACGGGATAATCTTTGTGGTCATCGTTTTGATAGACAGTATGGAGAATTACCAATTGGATACGATCATAAATATGTATACTCACATTTTGGATATAATTTAAAGGCAACGGATATGCAGGCTGCGATTGGATGTGCTCAGATTAAGAAATTCCCAACATTTGTAGAGCGCAGAATTCATAACTTTAATCGTTTAAGAGCTGCGTTGGAAAACTGTCAAGATAAGTTGATTTTACCAGAAGCTTGTCCAAATTCCACTCCAAGCTGGTTTGGATTTTTAATTACTTGTAAAGAAGGAGTAGACCGTAACAAAGTTGTACAATATGTGGAACAGCGAGGAGTTCAGACACGTATGCTGTTTTCTGGTAATCTAATTAAGCATCCTTGTTTTGATCAAATGAGAGCATCGAAAGAAGGATACCGCGTAGTAGGAAGTCTGGAAAATACCGATCGTATTATGAATCATACGTTCTGGGTTGGCGTATATCCAGGTATGACGGATGAGAAGATTGACTATATGGCAAAGGTGATAAAAGAGGCTCTGTAATAGAAGAGGGAGTAATCATATGAGGATAAAATTGTCAAATTATATTGCTCAGTTTTTAGTAGAACATGGGATTACCAATGTTTTTACAGTAACTGGCGGGGGAGCAATGCATTTGAATGATGCATTTGGACATCAAGAGGGATTGAAATGTTTATACCAGCATCATGAACAGGCATGTGCAATTGCAGCGGAAAGCTATGCGAGAATGGAAAACAAAATGGCCTTGCTTTGTGTCACAACAGGACCTGGAGGAACGAATGCATTGACTGGTGTTGTAGGTGCCTATTTGGACTCCATTCCGATGCTTGTAATATCGGGACAAGTTCGTTATGATACGACGGCGCGTTATACGGGATTGAACCTCCGTGCAGTAGGAGATCAGGAATTTGATATTTGCAAAGCTGTGGATTCTATGACCAAGTATTGTGAAATGGTAATTGATCCAAACAAGATTAAATACTGTTTGGAAAAGGCAATGTATATTGCAAAACACGGCCGTCCAGGTCCATGCTGGCTGGATATTCCATTAAATGTGCAGGGAAGCTATATTGAGACAGAACAACTAGAGGGATATATTCCAGAAGAAGATTATGAAAAAGAGCTGCCTCCTGCGGTAAACGAGGAAACCATAGATTGTATCATTGAGAAAGTCCGTCAAGCAAAGCGGCCAGTATTTTATGCTGGAAATGGAATTCGTATTTCAGGAGGATATCAAGAATTTCGTTCTGTTGTAGAGAAAATGAATATTCCAGTTGTTACAACATGGGATGGAATTGATGAAATTGAGACAGATCATCCTCTGTATACTGGAAGAGCAGGCGGTATGGGAGATCGTGCTGGAAATTTTGCGGTACAAAACAGTGATTTAGTTTTAGCAGTTGGCAATCGCCTTAGCATTCGGCAAGTTGGATTTAATCATGAAACTTGGGCAAGAGAAGCGTACGTAATTGTGAATGATATTGATTCAGAAGAATTAAAAAAACCAACCATTCATATAGATATGCCAATTTGGGCAGATGCAAAAGACTTATTAACGAAGTTAGATGCACGTTTGCCAGAAGGAAAATTGTTTCAGAATCAGGATTGGATTACAGTATGCCAGAATTGGAAGAAAAACTATCCAGTATTGCAGCCAAAACATCTGAATCAGAATAATGGATATGCCAATGTATATGCGGCAATTTATGCGATTAGCAGTAAACTGCCAGAAGGGCAGGTAACCGTAGTTGGTAATGGTTCTGCCTGCGTAGTTGGAAGTCAGAGTTATATTATAAAAAAGAATCAAAGATTTATTATTAATTCTGCAATTGCCTCAATGGGCTATGATTTGCCAGCGGTAATTGGAGCAGCGATGGCATGTGAAGGTCAGAAATTAATCTGTGTGACAGGAGAAGGAAGCATTCAGATGAATTTGCAGGAATTACAGACAATTGTTCATCATCAAATGCCAATTAAAATTTTCCTTATTAATAATCGTGGATATCATTCCATCCGTCAGACGCAGCGTAACTTTTTCCAAGAACCACTTGTAGGAATCGGAGCAGACAGTGGAGATTTAAGTTTTCCAGATATGGAAAAATTAGCATGGGCATATGGAATTCCATATACAAGCGTACATCATAATCGGGAATTAGATCAGGCAGTAAATGAAACACTTGCAAAAGAGGGTCCAGTCATTTGTGAAATTTTCGTAGATACAAAACAGAATTTTGAACCAAAATCTGCTACAAAACGTTTGGAAGATGGAACATTAGTGTCGGCTCCATTGGAAGATTTGGCTCCATTTTTAAGCAAAGAAGAATTGAAAAAAAATATGTTTATTCCTCTTGTAGATGAAGGATGAATGACTAATTTTATGAAACAGTCTTATAGTTAAGAATCATTCTATTTTGTGTAGTTTAGGAGAATATTATGGAGAAAATGACTCGTGTAGTGCTGACTGGAGCAACGGGAATGATTGGAGCAACTCTTGTACAAATATTATTAAAAGAAGGAGCAGAAGTATGGGCGCTTGTAAGGCGCTCTTCTGCTCGGATAAAAAATTTACCGAAAGATGAGAAGTTACATTTCATTGATGCAAATTTGTCTAATTTGGATTACTTGATTGAGTATGCAGAAGGTTTACCTTCCAAAGCAGATGCGTTTTTCCATTTGGGATGGGAGGGAACTTATGGACCTAGCAGGCAAGATCTTTATTTACAAAATAGAAATGTGAAAAATACATTGGATGCAGTTCGTCTGGCCAATAAACTTGGTTGTGAAGTTTTTGTAGGGGCTGGGTCTCAAGCGGAGTACGGCAAATGCAGTGATAAGATCGCACCTGATACTCCAACCTTTCCAGAAACTGGATATGGAATTGGAAAGCTGTGTGCTGGACAGATGAGCCGAAATTTATGTAAACAATTAGGAATTCGGCATGTATGGGCGAGAATTCTAAGTGTTTATGGGCCAATGGATCATGACTATACGATGGTAATGTCTGGGATTTATCAGCTGCTAAGAGGACAACGACCAATTTATACAAAAGGAGAACAGAAATGGGATTATCTGTATTCTGAGGATGCAGCAAGAGCATTGTATTTGGCTGGATGCAGAGGAAGAGATCAGGCAATCTATTGTGTTGGAAGCGGAACTGTACGCCCGTTGCGTGAGTATATCTTAGCAATAAAGGATGCAGTGAATCCAGAAGCCTCGATTGGGTTGGGAGAAGTTCCATATCCAGAAGGGCAAGTTATGCATTTACAGGCAGATATTGAGACATTGACAAAAGATACTGGATTTGTTCCAGCGGTTTCTTTTGAAGAAGGAATTCAAAGGACAGTTCAATGGTGTAGAAAGAGGTAGGAATGAAAACAGTAAGTATTGTAGTACCTTGTTACAATGAAGAAGAAAATGTAGTACCGTTGAGTGAGGCAATTATTCAGGAGTTTGAAAAGAAACTTCCAGAGTACAATTATGAAATTATTTTTATTGATAATGACTCAAAAGATCGAACAAGGGAATATATAAGAGGACTTTGTGAAAAAAATCCTCGTATTCGGGCTATTTTTAATGCCAAGAATTTTGGTCAGTTTAATTCTCCTTATTATGGCTTATTGCAAGCCACTGGAGATTGTGCGATTCTAATGGCTGCTGATTTTCAAGATCCAGTGGAAATGATTCGTCCATTTGTAGATGGATGGGAAGAAGGATATAAAATTGTTATTGGTATTAAAACGAAGAGTAAAGAAAGTAAGATTATGTATTTCTTACGTAGCTGCTATTATAGGATGATAAAAAAACTTTCCGATGTGGAACAAATTGAACATTTCACAGGATTTGGGCTTTACGATAAAAAGTTTATTCAGGTATTGCAAAACTTAGATGATCCAACTCCATTTTTACGTGGAATTGTGGCAGAATTAGGATTTCGCAGAAAGGAAGTTGAATATACACAACCACAGCGCCGTGCAGGAAAAACAAGTAATAATTTTTATCGATTGTTTGATGCAGCAATGTTAAGTGTAACGTCCTATACGAAAGTAGGACTTCGAATTGCAACATTGCTTGGAATGTTTAGTAGTGTGGTAAGTATTCTAATTGCAATTGTATATTTAGTAATGAAATTAATCTATTGGGATCGATTTGCAGCAGGTATGGCACCAGTTTTGATTGGAATGTTTGTATTGGGATCCATTCAGCTATTTTTTATTGGATTAATTGGAGAATATGTATTAAGTATTAATGCACGTACCATGCGCCGACCGCTTGTAGTGGAGGAGGAGCGTATTAATTTTCCAGAAAGAGAGGAAGTAGCAGATGACAGAGGAAGTGCAAAAGGCGATTGATCAGGTTCACGCCGCACATATTGTTATTATTAAAGAAATAGAGCGAATTTGTAAAAAACATAATATTATGTTTTATATTGAAAGTGGAACTCTTTTAGGGGCAATTCGTCATAAAAGTGCGATCCCATGGGATGATGACGCAGATACTGCTATGCTTCGCAGTGAATTTGAAAAATTTCGGAATGTAGTAAGAGAAGAGCTAGCTCCTGGATTTGCCTATGTAGAGCCAAAGGATCTGGGTAATAACGCAATTTTTGACTTTGTACCGCGGATTATTATGTTGGATTCCCAGATTCAGCCAGATGATGAGGAACAACAGTTTTATGGCAATGGGTTGAATAATCATGTATCGGTTGATATTTTTATTATTGACGATGTGAATGACTGTAACTGGATGCATTTACTTTCTAGAACGTTAATTTTAGTCTGTTATGGGCTTGGAATGGGACATCGTTACCAATTGGATATGAATGACTATAACGGACTATCCAAACTTGTAGTTAAAATTCTGTCTGGAATTGGAAAACATATTCCATCAGAAAAAATTATACAATGGTATGATAAAGCATCTCGTATGGGGACTGGAAAAAACAAAAAGAAGCATCGCTGTTTTTATGGAAATTTTTTAATTCAAGATGTAGCACTTATCTATGATAAGAGATGGTTTGCACAGACAGTTCCTGTTACACTGGATGGTGTGGAAGTTCCTGCACCAAAAGGATGGCATCGTGCATTAAAAACAATTTATGGGGATTATATGCAGCTTCCGCCAGAAGAAAAAAGGGTAAATACGCATTGTAATCCAGATTATGTGAAAATATGGTATCAGGAAAAGAAATAGGATGTGGCAGATATGGTATTAGGAGGAAAACATGAAATTTGACTCTATAAAACGATTTGCACTAGATTTTTTGTATGGTACGGTTGCACTAGTGGCATTAAATGGTGTAATTACCTTTGTTGTTTATCCATTTATTAATCGGACACTTGGGAATGAAGCCAATGGACAAGTCTTATTTTTTACAGCGATTATGGGATTGATGGCCTCTGCATTTGGTTCAGGTGCAAACTATGCACGTATGAAAATTTCTACAATAAGGCATTCCAAAAACGGAGACTATAATTGGTTTTTGCTTACAGTTGCAGTAATCGCAGTGGTCGTGACAATCATTGCAACTGCGATTAAAGGAAACAGTGCAGGAGCATCCGTTGTAACCATTGCAATTTTAATTATTGTAACGGTTTTGCGTTACTATGCCGATGTACAATTTCGGCTGGATTTAAATTATAAACGTTTTTTCTGGTATTATATTTTAGTTACAATTGGATATGTAGTAGGAGTATTGGTGTATCGCTGGACATCCTCTTGGGCAATGATTTTTATTATCGGGGAATGTTTTGGTTTGATCTATGTTGCCGTAGTTGGTACTATTTTTAATCCGCCTTTTTTTAAGCGGTCTTCCCATTTTGTGGAAAATACCAAAGTAATGTGGAATCTGTCATCTGCCTATTTAATGTCGGACTTTGTATCATATGCAGATCGTGTGATGATTCCGTTATTTATAGTCAATGGAGATGAAGCTTCTACGATATTTTATGTAGCGACGCTTTTGGGAAAAATGGTTTCTCTATTGTCTACTCCGCTGAATGGCGTAATTATTGGACATTTGTCCCGATATAAAGGAAAAATCACAAGGAAAATGTTTGCTGGAGTAACGGCAATTCTACTCGTATGTGCGTTCATTTTTATATGTGGAAGCGTTTTAGGTTCTTATATTATTATTCCATTTCTTTATAATTCAGAAGTAATGGAGGCCGCAAGTAAGCTATTTTGGATTGCCAATGCTGGACAGGTATTTTTCTTTCTTTCGAATACAATGATGGTTGTGGTGCTTCGATTCGCAACAGAAAAATACCAGATTTATATAGGAACGATTTATACGATTTTGTTTGTCGTTATTATTATACCATTTATGCTCTTTTGGGGACTTTGGGGAATGGCAGCAGGACTTTTGATTATCAATATTCTGAAATTTACAATTATAACTGGATTGGGATTTTATGCATTGAAAAAAGAAACAATGGATTAATTTTTAAATGCGATCACAAATTATGTGATAATGGAGGAAACCTATGAGAGAAAAGAAAAAGACAGTGGGCTTTTTCGAAAATTGGAAAGAACTCTGTTTTTGGGATTATTTGATTTTTTTAATATTGGCAGGTATCTGTTTTTTATCTTTTCAACAAAGTGATTTATTACATACGGCAGGTTGCTCTTATGGATATTTGAATGGACATATTTTAGATTTCTATGATTATTGTGGCCAATTTGATATTCATCCGAGTTATATGCCAAGTATGTACCTATTATTTGCAATTTGGAATATTCCAATGCGTATTTTGGGCATTGTAACAGTTCCAACGGAAAGTCTTCCATTAATTGCAGTTATGTGGGCAAAATTACTGCCGTGTATTTTCTATATGATTTCTGGATTTGTAATTTATGGGATTTGTATAGAAATTGGAATGGGAAGGAGAAAATCCAGACTTTGTACCTATGCAAGTCTGACCATGCCGATTGGATTTTATGCTCAATTTATTTTTGGACAATATGATATATTCATGGTGCTTTGCATATTGCTTGGCGTTTATTTTTATTTGAAAAATAAAGATTTTTATTTTATTTTCTGGTTTGCAATTGCGATTACGTTTAAGTATTCGGCGTTATTAATTTTCTTGCCACTACTTTTACTGAAGACAAAAAATGTATGGAAAATTGTACTTAGCTGTGTTGCAGCAGCAGTACCATATGGAATTGAGTTCTTATTATATATAGGAAGTGAAGCATTTTCAAATTATGCATTTGGAATTGGAAGCAGTGGAGATAATCCAACAGGCTATATTTTCAATGCTACATTATTTACAGGATTCCAATTAGGAACGATACAGTTTTCTATTAGTCTTGTAATTATGGGATTTGGAATCATTTGTGCATTAGCCTATTTTACCAGAGTGAAAGAAAAAAAGGAACTTGTAAAATGGATGTTGTATTTATGTTGTCTGGTGTCATTTGTATTGTTTGGTCTTGCAAAATGGCATCCACAATGGCTGTTAATGGCAGTACCATTCTGGGTAATCAGTGCATTTATTCATAGAGATACGAAAATCTTTATGATTATTGATATTCTATTTATGATGTTCTTTACTATTTTTAATGTTATAATGATACCAAATAATGTGGATCAGGCAATGTTCAATCATGGAATTTTCCGTGGAATGGTGAATGGAGATATTGGAACAAAATTGACAATGGGAAATCTAATTGGAAAATTAGATCCAATGATTTGCCTTTCTATGATTTCTATGATTATGCTTGTTTATGCGTTGTTTAAGCATCCAAAGTATTGTGCAGAATCATTTTCGGTGCAGGAGAATTGTATTGGATGGATTCGTACCCGTTTTGTGGCAGGTGTGGCAATGTTTGTTGTTCCAGCGTTTATCTGTTTGTATGCTTCTCAAGTTGGAACACAGCCAAGTTATGAAGTGAAATCTGGGACGAGTGGAGTGGTTATTTCAGAACAGAAAGACGCTGTTGTTCAGCCATTTATTAGTCAAGGAACGGTACTGGATCAAATTCAATTTCCTGTTATGACAAATGGTCGTGCGAATCATGTGGACTTAGTTGTTACATTACGAGAACAAAATACAGGTGAAGAATTATATCAAGAATCATTTGATGCTTCTGGTTGGTGGGATGGTAAACTGGTTCAAATGTTTACTGGAGAAATTCAAATGAAAAAAGATGCAGTGTATGAAGTTGTGTTTGAAATAGAACCAAGAGAAACAGAATCAAAACTTGCATTATATTTGGACAATGTAACACCAATCGAACATAACGAGGAAAAAAGTATTATAGAGGGAAATGAGAATGATTCTCAGGTACAAATGGTTGTGTATCAAAAATAGTATATAGGTATATTATGTCAGCAAAAGCTGACCCGAATCCCGTGCCAAGATTCACAGGAGCGAGTCTTGAAACTGGTAAAAAGTTCAAAAAAAGGTTGACAGTAAATTTTGGATATGTTACTATGGTAGATGCACTATTATGGCTGATTATGCTTTTGCATATATTTTGCTGTAACACGTGATTATAGTATGGCAGAGATGCCGTTCAATTTTATAGAAAAACAGGGGTGAAACGTCAATGGAAAAAAGCAGAATCCGACCAGTGAAATCAGGGAAAAGCATTCGTATGAGTTATGCCAGGCAAAAAGAAGTACTAGAAATGCCTAACCTGATTGCAATCCAGAAAGATTCCTATCAGTGGTTCCTCGACGAAGGTTTAAAAGAAGTATTTGAAGATATTTCTCCGATCGCTGATTATAGTGGACATTTAAGTTTGGAATTTGGTGGCTTCCGACTTTGTACTGATGAGATCAAGTATACAATCGAAGAGTGCAAAGAAAGAGATGCAACCTATGCTGCACCACTGAAGGTTAAAGTGAAGCTTTATAATAAAGAAAAAGACGAAATTAAAGATCATGAGATTTTTATGGGTGATCTTCCATTAATGACTGATACAGGTTCTTTTGTTATCAATGGTGCAGAGCGAGTTATTGTAAGCCAGCTGGTTCGGTCCCCTGGCATCTATTATACAATTGCTCATGATAAGGTTGGTAAGAAATTGTTTTCCTCACAAGTAATTCCAAACCGTGGTGCATGGTTGGAATATGATACGGATTCAAATGATATTTTCTTCGTACGTGTGGACCGTACTCGTAAAGTACCAGTTACCGTACTGATCCGTGCTCTTGGATGGGGAACCAATCAGGAGATTATTGATTTATTTGGAGAAGAGCCGAAGATTCTGGCAAGTATTCAAAAAGATACGTCCGACAATTACCAAGATGGTTTGTTGGAATTATATAAAAAGATTCGTCCAGGTGAGCCATTATCGGTAGATAGTGCAGCAAGCTTGCTGAACAGTATGTTTTTTGACCCAAGACGTTATGATTTGGCAAAGGTAGGACGTTATAAATTCAATAAAAAACTTCATTTTAGAAATCGCTTAAATGGTCATATTCTGGCAGAAGATGTAGTAGATACAGAAACAGGAGAGATCATTGCAGAAGCAGGTACTTTGTTAAACCGTGAATCTGCAACAGTAATTCAAAATGCAGCGGTTCCATATGTTATGATTCAGACAGAAGAACATGTTGTAAAAGTGATTTCTAATATGATGGTGGATGCTGCCCAATATTTGGAATTTGATCCAGAAGAAGCAGGTATTCATGAATTAGTATTTTATCCTTTATTAAAGCAGATTTTAGAGGAAAATGAAACCGAAGAAGAGATAAAAGCAGCCATTCATAAAAATATGGCAGAGTTAGTTCCAAAACATATTACAAAAGAAGATATTATTGCATCAATCAACTATTGCCTCCACCTGGAATATGGAGTTGGTACAAACGATGATATTGACCATTTAGGAAATCGTCGTATTCGTGCAGTTGGTGAACTGCTTCAAAACCAATACCGTATTGGTCTTTCCAGAATGGAACGTGTTGTAAGAGAGCGTATGACGACACAGGATGTGGAAGGAATTACTCCACAATCTTTAATTAATATTAAACCAGTAACAGCAGCTGTAAAGGAATTCTTTGGAAGTTCTCAGTTGTCCCAGTTTATGGATCAGAATAATCCATTATCAGAACTGACACATAAGAGACGTCTTTCTGCATTAGGACCTGGTGGTCTTTCCAGAGATCGTGCGGGATTCGAGGTTCGAGACGTTCACTATTCTCATTATGGAAGAATGTGCCCAATTGAGACACCAGAAGGTCCAAATATCGGTTTGATTAACTCCTTAGCTACTTATGCAAGAGTAAATCCATACGGATTTGTAGAGGCTCCGTATCGTAAAGTAGACAAAACTGATCCAAAGAATCCAGTTGTAACCGACGAAGTTGTGTATATGACAGCAGATGAAGAAGATGACTACGTAGTAGCACAGGCGAATGAGCCTTTGGATGAAGAAGGACATTTCATTCATAACAATGTATCAGGTCGTTTCCGGGAAGAAACTTCTGAGTTTGAAAAGAAACAAATTGACTATATGGATGTTTCTCCAAAGATGGTATTCTCAGTAGCGACATCTATGATTCCTTTCCTTGAAAATGACGATGCGAACCGTGCACTTATGGGTTCCAACATGCAGCGTCAGGCAGTACCGCTTATGCTGACAGAAGCTCCAGTTGTTGGAACGGGTATGGAAGATAAAACAGCAGTTGATTCAGGTGTATGTGTGGTTGCAAAACATGACGGTGTCGTAGAACGCTCCGCATCCAAAGAAATTATTATTAAATGTGAGGATGGAACGAAAGACGTATATCGTTTGACAAAGTTTGCTAGAAGTAATCAGAGTAACTGCTATAATCAAAAACCAATCGTATTTAAAGGGGAGTATGTAAAGGCAGGGCAAGTAATTGCAGATGGTCCTTCTACTTCTCAAGGAGAAATCGCACTTGGTAAGAATCCATTAATTGGCTTTATGACTTGGGAAGGTTATAATTACGAAGATGCCGTACTTTTAAGCGAACGTCTTGTGCAAGAAGATGTATATACATCTATTCATATTGAAGAGTATGAAGCAGAAGCCAGAGATACCAAGCTTGGACCAGAGGAAATTACAAGAGATGTTCCAGGTGTTGGTGATGATGCACTCAAAGACTTAGATGAAAGAGGTATTATTCGTGTAGGTGCAGAAGTACGTGCAGGAGATATTTTGGTTGGTAAGGTTACTCCAAAGGGAGAAACAGAACTGACAGCAGAAGAGCGTTTGCTTCGTGCAATCTTTGGTGAAAAAGCAAGAGAAGTACGTGATACTTCTTTAAAAGTACCACATGGCGCCTATGGTATTATTGTAGATGCGAAAGTATTTACAAGAGCGAACAGCGATGAGTTATCTCCAGGTGTGAATGAGACAGTACGTATCTATATTGCTCAGAAGCGTAAGATTTCTGTTGGTGATAAGATGGCTGGTCGTCATGGTAACAAGGGTGTTGTTTCCAGAGTACTTCCAGTAGAAGATATGCCATTTTTGCCAAATGGACGTCCTTTGGATATCGTATTAAATCCACTTGGTGTGCCTTCTCGTATGAATATCGGACAGGTGTTGGAAATCCATTTAAGTTTAGCTGCAAAAGCACTTGGATTTAATATAGCAACTCCAGTATTTGATGGTGCAAACGAAGTAGATATTATGGATACATTGGATCTTGCCAACGATTATGTAAATACATCTTGGGAAGATTTCCAGGAAAAATATAAAGATATATTGAAGCCAGAAGTTATGGAATATTTAGGAGAACATTTGGAACATAGGGAACTGTGGAAGGGTGTTCCAATTTCCAGAGACGGTAAGGTAAGACTGCGTGATGGACGTACAGGAGAGTACTTTGATAGTCCTGTTACAATTGGACATATGCATTATCTGAAACTCCATCACTTAGTTGATGATAAGATTCATGCCCGCTCTACTGGCCCTTACTCATTAGTAACACAACAGCCACTTGGTGGTAAGGCACAGTTTGGTGGACAGAGATTTGGAGAAATGGAAGTTTGGGCTCTTGAGGCTTATGGGGCTTCTTACACATTACAGGAAATCTTGACAGTAAAATCAGATGACGTAATTGGACGTGTGAAGACTTATGAAGCAATTATTAAGGGCGAAAATATTCCAGAACCAGGTATTCCAGAATCCTTCAAAGTATTGTTAAAAGAATTACAGTCACTTGGATTAGATGTCAGAGTGTTGCGTGATGACAATACCGAAGTTGAGATTATGGAAAATGTAGATTATGGTAATACTGATTTCCGCTCCATTATGGAAGGCGATGACCGCCATTATAATGATGATGAATTCGGTACTTATGGTTATACCAAGCAAGAAGTATCGGATGGTGAATTCGTTAACGTCGAGGATGATGACGATGATAGTATTTTAGATTTCGATGACGATTTCGATGATCTGGAAGACGACGATTACACCGAGGAATAATAGAAGGGAGAGCCACACATGCCTGAAACAAATAACGAAACCTATCAGCCAATGACATTTGATTCAATTAAGATTGGTTTGGCTTCACCGGAAAAGATTAGAGAATGGTCTAGAGGAGTAGTGACAAAGCCAGAGACCATCAATTATAGAACTTTAAAGCCAGAAAAAGATGGTCTGTTCTGTGAGCGTATTTTTGGACCACAGAAAGACTGGGAGTGCCACTGTGGTAAGTATAAGAAGATCCGTTATAAAGGCGTGATCTGTGATCGATGCGGCGTAGAAGTAACGAAATCCAATGTACGTAGAGAACGTATGGGACATATTGAATTAGCTGCTCCAGTTTCTCATATCTGGTATTTCAAGGGAATTCCTAGCCGTATGGGACTCGTATTGGATGTATCTCCAAGGACGCTGGATAAGGTGTTGTATTTCGCTTCTTATATTGTGTTAGATGAAGGAAATACGAATCTTTCTTATAAGCAGGTACTTTCTGAGAAAGAGTATCGTGATGCAGTAGAAGAATGGGGCGAAGGCGCATTCCGTGTTGGTATGGGTGCAGAAGCGATCAAAGAACTGCTGACAGCGATCGATTTAGAGAAAGATTCTTTAGAGCTTAGAACGGCATTAAAAGATGCTTCTGGTCAAAAAAGAGCTCGTATTATTAAGAGATTAGAGGTTGTGGAGGCATTTCGTGTCTCTGGCAACCGTCCAGAATGGATGATTATGGATGCAATTCCAGTAATTCCTCCAGATTTACGTCCAATGGTTCAATTGGATGGAGGTCGTTTTGCAACTTCTGACTTAAATGATCTCTATCGTAGAATTATTAATCGTAATAATCGTTTGGCTCGTTTGTTGGAACTGGGTGCACCAGATATTATTGTACGTAATGAAAAACGTATGCTTCAAGAAGCAGTAGATGCGTTAATTGATAATGGAAGAAGAGGACGTCCAGTTACTGGTCCTGGTAATCGTGCATTGAAGTCTCTTTCCGATATGTTGAAAGGTAAGCAGGGACGTTTCCGTCAGAACTTACTTGGTAAACGTGTTGACTACTCTGGTCGTTCCGTAATCGTGGTAGGACCAGAACTTAAGATTTATCAATGTGGTCTTCCTAAGGAAATGGCAATTGAATTATTCAAGCCATTTGTTATGAAAGAATTAGTAGCAAATGGAACAGCTCATAATATTAAGAGTGCAAAGAAGATGGTAGAACGTCTTCAGACAGAAGTTTGGGATGTATTGGAGGAAGTTATTAAAGAACATCCAGTTATGTTAAACCGTGCTCCTACACTGCATAGACTTGGTATTCAAGCATTTGAGCCAATTTTAGTAGAGGGTAAAGCAATTAAACTTCATCCACTGGTATGTACTGCGTTCAATGCAGACTTCGATGGTGACCAGATGGCAGTTCATTTACCACTTTCTGTAGAAGCTCAAGCAGAGTGCCGATTCTTGCTTTTATCTCCAAACAACTTGCTGAAACCATCCGACGGTGGTCCAGTAGCGGTTCCTTCTCAGGATATGGTACTTGGTATTTATTACCTGACACAGGAACGACCTGGAGTAAAGGGAGAAGGCAAATTCTTCCGAAACGTCAATGAAGCAATTTTGGCATATGAAAATGAGGTTATTACATTACATTCTAAGATTAAAGTACGTGTAACGAAGGAAATGCCAGATGGTACGAAGTTGTCTGGTATCGTGGAATCTACATTGGGACGTTTTATCTTTAATGAAATTATTCCACAGGATCTTGGATTTGTAGATCGTACAATTCCTGGTAATGAGTTAGTTCCAGAAGTTGATTTCTTGGTTGGGAAGAAGCAGTTAAAGCAAATCTTAGAGAAAGTTATTAATACACATGGTGCAACAGCAACTGCGGAAGTGTTGGATGCAGTTAAGTCAATGGGTTATAAGTATTCTACCCGTGCGGCAATGACAGTATCGATTTCTGATATGACAGTGCCTCCTCAAAAACCAGAATTGATAGAGAAAGCACAGCATACAGTAGACCTGATTGCAAAGAACTTTAAGCGTGGATTTATTACAGAAGAAGAACGCTATAAAGAAGTAATTCAAACATGGCAGGAAACCGATAATATTTTGACAAAGGCATTGCTTGACGGTTTGGATAAATATAATAATATTTACATGATGGCCGATTCAGGTGCCCGTGGTTCCGATAAGCAGATCAAGCAGTTAGCAGGTATGCGTGGTCTGATGGCTGATACAACGGGTCATACAATCGAACTTCCAATTAAATCGAACTTCCGTGAAGGCTTGGACGTATTGGAATACTTTATCTCCGCACATGGTGCTCGTAAAGGATTGTCAGATACAGCACTTCGTACCGCTGACTCAGGTTATTTGACCAGACGTTTGGTAGATGTCTCTCAGGATGTTATCATTCGTGAAGTGGATTGCTGTGAAGGAAAAGAAATTCCTTATATGGAAATCAAAGCATTCATGGATGGTCAGGAAACAATCGAAAGTTTACAGGATCGCTTAACAGGTCGTTTTATTGCTGAGACAATTACCGATCCAGATACAGGAGAAGTTGTAATCAAAGCAAATCATATGGTAACACCAAAGCGTGCTGCTGCGATCATGAAAGTGTTGGATAAGCTTGGAAGAAATTCAGTTAAGATTCGTACCGTATTAAGCTGTAAATCTCATATTGGTGTTTGTGCAAAATGTTATGGTTCTAATATGGCTACAGGTCAGTCTGTGCAAGTCGGTGAAGCAGTTGGTATTATTGCTGCACAGTCCATTGGTGAGCCTGGTACGCAGCTTACGATGAGAACATTCCATACAGGTGGTGTTGCTGGTGGAGATATTACACAGGGTCTTCCTCGTGTTGAAGAACTTTTTGAAGCACGTAAGCCAAAGGGACTCGCAATTATAACAGAATTTGGCGGTGTTGCAACACTGAAAGATACAAAGAAAAAGAGAGAAATCATTATTACTGACCCAGAAACTGGAAATTCTAAGACCTACTTGATCCCTTATGGTTCTCGTATTAAGATTCAAGACGGTGCAGTATTGCAGGCTGGTGATGAACTGACTGAAGGTAGTATAAATCCTCATGATATTTTGAAAATTAAGGGAGTACGTGCGGTACAGGATTATATGATTCAGGAGGTACAACGTGTATACCGTCTTCAAGGTGTAGAAATCAATGACAAACATATTGAAGTTATTGTACGCCAGATGTTAAAGAAGATCCGTGTAGAAGAAAGCGGAGATGGAGATGTGCTTCCAGGAGTATCTATGGATGTATTGGATTTCAATGATATGAATGAAAAGCTGATTCGTGAAGGTAAGAAACCAGCAGAAGGAAAACAAGTAATGCTTGGTATTACAAAGGCTTCTCTGGCAACCGATTCTTTCTTATCAGCAGCATCTTTCCAGGAGACAACGAAAGTTCTGACAGAAGCAGCAATTAATGGTAGAGTCGATAAGTTAATTGGTCTGAAAGAGAATGTTATTATCGGTAAACTGATTCCAGCGGGTACAGGTATGAAACGATATCGCTCTGTAAAGTTGGATACTGATATGAGTGTATTAGAAAATCTGGATTTAAATGAAAAGGCTGTGGATGAAGAGGAAGAGATGGATAATGAAATTGAAGGGTTAGAAAGACTTGGAGGTACCGATTTATCCGAAGAAGAGCAGGAAGAAAGCTTAAGTGCAGATGCTTTAGAGGAGTCTAGCGATAAAGAAGAATAAATAACAAAAGAAAGTTTCACTGGATGGCATATCACGATAACAAAAGAAACCTCCACTGGAGCTTTCTTTTGTATGTCACGACAATCTAAAATGCTGTGATAGTTTGTAGGGAAAACTATCACAGCATTTTAGGTTGAAGCGATTATAAAAATTCTAAATATTACTATAAAGTGGGGGTAGCTCATTAAATATAGATGTAATCGCTATTTAAGATGCTACAATATAAAAAAATTGGGATAAAGAAATTACGATATTTTAATATAAAGATGGCTTATAATCGCTCATACTAATAGAAATCTTTAAATAAGTCATTTAAAGACAACTACCATGTGAGTAATTATAACATAAACCGCCAAGAAGTCAAGTAATGCTTCAAAAACACTGTTTTAATAACTGGGCAGTCTATCATTCATCTATTCATTTGAAAGATTTTTCAGATAATAATTAGAAAAATGGAAAGAAAATAGCTTAAATTATCTTGATACTTCTGTTAAAATACAAATAAAATCCTTAAATGACTTATTTAAAGATTACTGCTTATTTTTTTTGAGTTTATGTATAATTTTCCGACTTTAATTGGATAAAAATAAAAAAATATAAATATATAAAGAGAAAAGGAAGAAAAATAAATGAAATCATATCAAATTGCAGAATATAATCGAATTTTCTTGGAAGATATTATAAAGGAAGGAGGCTTTTGTATTGATGCAACTGCGGGTGGTGGGAATGATACTATATTTTTAGCTAAGAAAGTCGGAGCATTTGGCAAGGTACTTGCAATGGATATTCAGCAAGTTGCATTAGATAAGACAGCTACTCGTTTGAAAAGGGAAGGACTGGAGGAACGAGTGGAATTGATTTTAGATACTCATGCAAGATTGCTTTCTTATGCACAAACAAATTCTGCCGATGCAATTATGTTTAACTTTGGATATTTTCCAGGTGGAGACCATAGAGTTCATACAAAGGCACAGTCAAGTATAGAGGCGATTCAGGCGGGACTGCAAATATTAAAAAAAGATGGGGCAATGTCATTATGTATTTATAGTGGGGGAGATAGCGGATTTGAAGAACGAGATGCAATTTTAGATTATCTAAAAATGCTGGATTCTAGGCAATATCTTGTTATTTTAAGTGAATATTATAATCGTCCAAATCATCCCCCAATTCCAGTCTTAATTGTAAAATTATAATTAAAAGTATTTCATAATGTTTTTCTCATTCAAAAGAAGATTTGTGACTCTATCACAGAATAAAAGAAAAAAATAGTATATAATGATGTCATCGTGATAACAAGGAGGACTGAAATGAGTAAAACAGTTATTATTGGAGGCGTTGCAGGAGGGGCAACAGCGGCAGCTAGATTAAGACGTTTGGATGAGAAGATGAAGATTGTTCTGTTAGAAAGAGGTGACTATATTTCTTATGCAAACTGTGGTTTACCATATTATATTGGTGATGTAATTAAAAATCGCGATGCATTATTACTTCAGACGCCGCAGGGAATGAAGGATAAGTTTTATATAGATGTAAGAGTACAAAGTGAAGTAACACAAATTCATAAAGAAAAGAAATTGGTTACTGTAAAAGAAAAAAATGGGAACGTTTATGAGGAATCTTATGATAACTTAATTATTGCTACAGGTTCTTCTCCATTAAAGCCTCCGATTCCTGGGATCGAAAGTGAAGGCATCTATACACTTTGGAATGTTAATGATACGGATAAAATCAGAGGAATTATAGATGAAAAGCAACCAAAGACAGTAGCAATTATTGGTGGTGGCTTTATCGGTCTGGAAATGGCAGAAAATCTCCATAAGAGAGGAATTCAAGTATTCCTTATTGAAGCTCAAAATCAGGTGATGGCGCCGTTGGACTTTGAAATGGCACAAATTCTTCACGAAAATATAAATGAAAATGGTGTGTCTTTATATTTGGGAGATGGTGTAACATCATTTGAAAAAGCAGGAGAAAAAGTAATAGTTACGCTTGCTAGTCAAAAAACAATAAAAGTAGATTTTGTTGTTTTATCCATTGGAGTAAGACCAAATAGTCAACTGGCAAAGGATGCTGGTTTGGAACTTAATCAAAGAGGTGGAATTAAAGTAGATAGCAGTTTGCAGACTTCTTATCCTGGAATTTGGGCAGTTGGAGATGTGATTGAAGTGGAACATTTTGTTACAGGAAAATCAACCATGATTCCACTTGCAGGACCAGCAAATAAACAAGGGCGTATTGTAGCAAATAATATTTGTGGTCTTACTCAGGAAAAGGAAGAATATGAGGGTAGTCTAGGTACTTCTGTTGCGCAAGTATTTGATTTAACGGTTGCTTCTACTGGATTAAATGAAAAGCAGTTAAAAGCAGAAGGATTTGAAAAAGGAACAGATTATGAAACAATAGTGATTTCTCAAAAATCACATGCCAGTTACTATCCAATGGCCATGCCGCTTACTTTAAAATTGATTTTTACAAATAAAGGAAAAATTTTAGGAACACAAATTGTTGGACAGGATGGTGTAGATAAACGAATTGATACAATTGCTACAACTATGAGAGTTGGAGGAACAATTGAAACATTGAAAAAACTAGAATTAGCTTATGCACCTCCTTATTCTTCTGCAAAAGATCCTGTGAATATGGCAGGTTTTGTAGCAGACAATAGTTTAAAAGGACTTGTATCGTTAATAATGCCAAATGAAATTACAAAAGATATGATTTTATTAGATGTAAGAGAAAATATGGAGCGGCTTGCTTGGCATATACCTGGTTCTATACATATTCCGTTAGGAGAGATACGAAAAAGAATAGAAGAACTGCCAAAAGATAAAATAATTGTAACATATTGTGCAGTGGGAGTTCGCTCTTATAACGCAGCTAGAATTTTAATGCAAAATGGATGGAATCAAGTGAAGGTTTTAGCAGGAGGAACTAATTTTTATAAAAGCTTTTTCTTTCAGCCAGAAGAAATCGAACAATCAGAAGAAATAAACGAACAATCTTCTCAATTAAAGGAAACAAAGGCAAAGTTGGCAGTAAAAACATTGGATTGTTGTGGGTTACAATGTCCTGGACCTATTATGAAAGTAAACGCAACCATGAATACGATGCAACAAGGAGAAATACTGAAAATATCTGCAACGGATATGGGATTTGCGGCAGATATAAAAAGTTGGTGTCAGAGGACAGGAAATACTTTCATCGAAAAGGAAAAGACGGGAAAAGAGGTAATTGTTACAATCCAAAAAGGGGAGAAACAAGAAAAGAATGGAACGACTAAGCCAGAAATCTCACAGGGAAAAACACTAGTTGTCTTCGATGGAGACCTTGATAAAGTATTAGCTTCTTTTATTATAGCAAATGGAGCAGCAGCGATGGGAAGACCTGTTACTATGTTTTTTACTTTCTGGGGATTAAATGTGCTTAGAAAACCAAAATCTATAAAAATAAATAAAACAATGTTGGATAAAGTGTTTGCCAAAATGATGCCAAGAGGAGCAAAGAAACTGAAACTTTCAAAAATGCATTTGTTTGGAATTGGCACGGCTATGATAAAGAGCGTAATGAAAAAGAAACGAGTATTCTCTTTAGAAGAACTTATTACACAAGCCAAAGAGAATGGCGTTAGATTGGTAGCATGTACAATGTCCATGGATATAATGGGAATTCGCCCAGAAGAGTTAATTGATGGGGTAGAATTAGGCGGAGTTGCCAGTTATCTGGCAGATGCGGAAAAGTCAGATGTGAATTTATTTATATAGAAATACAATAATAACAGTTAGTGAAATAGACATAAGATAGTTAAAATCCAATTGAGTGTAAAACAGGCAATTGTCCAATTCAAGTGTATAAAACACTAGTAGGCGATTGCTTGTTTTAGTGGAAATATTTTCACTAAAAGTTGCGAACTAGTCTGTGTTCATAAGTAAGCGGATTGTGAATCTCTGTTTGGATGTAATAAAAAGGAAGGTCAATTTATTTTAATGCCACAGTTTGTTTTTGATAAGTAAAATGATAATAAGAAGAAAAATTATATTGAATATTATAAAAGCATATAGTATAATTTTGATAAAGTAGTTCTCTTTTTTAATAAAGGTATGAAAATGAATAAAAGAGAACGGTATTCTTTATAATAATTAAATAAAATGTATTTTAAATAGCATTAGGAGGTAAAAATGAGAGGTTCTAGATTATCAGATTGTGAAATTATGATTATGCAATGCGTATGGGCAGTAGATTATGATATTTCTTCGTTGGAAATTCAAAAGGCAATGTTGAATAAGTTTCAAAAAAAATATGAAAGAACAACAATTGCTACGTTTTTGAAAAAATTAAAAGATAAGAACTTTTTAATGTCTTATCAAAAGGGAGTTGTAGTTTACTATCGTGCATTGGTAAGTGAAAAGGAGTTCCAGAAAGAAGAAGCACAGTTGTTTAAGAATACGATTTTTGGAGGTTCTTTTTCAAAATTATTGTCAGCATTTGCAGAGAGTGAGAACTTAACAAAAGAAGAAGCAGATCAAATAAAAGAGTGGGTTGATGGAAATAGAAAGAATTGTTAATAGATTTAGGATAATACTCTTAATATCTACGATTAGAAAAAGAGGGAAACCTCTTTTTTAAGTAAAGAGTGTTCTAAAAAATAAGAATTCTATTCTAAACTAATATATAGAAAATGTATGAGTATGAAATAGCGATAAAAGCAGGTGAGAATGTGGAATTGGAAAAACAATATCGATTAGGTTCTATGATAATGCATCGCTGTCAAACTCATCAAATACCGTATGATCAGCTTTGTCAGGGGATTGTATCTCCCTCTACATTAAGACGTTTCATAAATGGAACAGCTGAACCAGAAAAATTTATTGTGGATCAGTTATTAGAGCGAGCTGGTGTCTGTCCAGATCAGTTTGAGTCATGGATTGATGATAAAGACTGGTATTGGTTTTGTAAAAGAGATGAAATACGACAGGCATATAATAAAGAAAATTATGGGTTAATGGAAGAGCTGATACAAAAATATAAAAAGATCTGTCCTAAAGTATATCCATCCTATCTTCAATATGGAGAATTGATGCAAGCTTATTTATATAGTAAGCAGAAAGATACAGGGCAGTTTTTAAAACAGTCATTGGATGCGCTCCATTGTACTATTCCAGATATTACATCGATTGTATGGGAACAAGCTTGCTTTAGTATACAAGAACTTCATATTCTTATATTAATCGCAGAAGGATACCAGAAAGTAGGAAAGTATCCTTTGGCGATTCGATTGTTGGAATATGTTATTACCTACTCTACTGCTCGCCAAATAGAAGTAGAAGAAGCACTAAAATTTGTTCCGTATGCTAGATTGATATTGGCACGTATTTATTTTCAGATAGGGAAGAGAAAAAATGCAGTCAGGGAAAGTTGGAAAGGAATTCAATTCCTCCAGCAAAATCATTGTACGATTTGTGGGATTCCATTAATGGAGCAATTGCTCCAATCGATAGAAAAACGGGACGACAAAGAATCCTATGATAGGAACGAAGAAGAAATCTATGAAAAGGTTTTAATTTCTGTTCAAAAATGGAAAGAGATTTTTAGGGAATATAATATTCCATTTGATATGCTCCATTCCATTCAAAATTATGAAAACTGTCATATTATCTCGGATTCCATTCAAGCGTATCGATTATTGAGTGGAAAGACACAGGAGCAATTTTGCGATGGAATTTGTACGGTACGTGCGTTTCGTGATATTGAAAAAGGCAGAACATCTCCAAAAACACTCTGTTTCCATGATTTGATGAATCGGTGTGGACTGCCAAATACAAAATATACTCATTATACTCAATGGAATCAAAAACGAACGCATGTAGCGCAGTTGCATGATAAACAACTGCCCGATCAGGCACCTCAACAATATGAAACTTTACTGCACAGTATGATCCCAAACTATCCCAATGTTAATTTAGAACAGTATCCTTTGCGGTTTCATGAAACAATTATGATAAATTATCTTGCTTGTTCTTATGGGGAAAGCGGAAACTATTTAAAGGCAGTTGAATTACTTAGAGCTGTTTATAAAAGTTATCAAAATAGTAGGACCGCTGAATTATTGTCTTATAAAGGATATTGTTTCACATTAAAAAACTTGGCAAACTACCTACAGCTTTCCAATATGCAAAAGCAAGCAGAAACAGTCAATCGAGAGCTTATCCGTCGAGAACTACATAACGGTCATATACAATATGCGGATATAATTATTTGGTAAAAATAGTAAAATTTAATATCTTCGTGTATATTACGCAGCTTAAATTAAAAAAGGGAAATTTCTTGAAATTTATATTAGTTTCAAGAAACTTCCCTTTACTCTTGTCAAATTTATCTGTATAATTAAATTATTAATGAAAGAACGGATATAAATATGCAATTATTGTAGGAGTCTGGAAACTAAAAATAGAATAGGAGGTAGCGTTATGAATGCATTAGTATGGAATGTGAAAAAAATAATATTACTGCTTTCTTGGATTTTAGTATGTGTTGCTCTGATTATAAGAAAAAAGTTGGGAATTTTATTTTTGATGGTACTCTTGTTGTTAACTGCGTGTAGTAATAGAAATTCAGAGCAGGAAGCAAGATTTTCAGATTATCAGCGTGGATTTGTGAAAGGATGGGGAAGTCCCATTGTGGAGACATCAGATGGATATTATTTTTTAGTAGGGGAAAGTCTTTTTGGAGAATATTTAGTTTTTATGGATCGTGAATTAAAGGAATCTTCTTTTGTATGCAGTAAACCAGAATGCCTGCATGAAAAAGAGAACGATGAAAATAAAGAAAATTGTGATGCATATTTTTTTAGATCTAAGGCTGTAAATTATTATAATGGAAAAATTTATGTGTTAGCGGATGGAAGGGTACCTGATTTGGTTCCAAGAGATGCTATTTATGAGTTGGAGTTAGATGGAAGTAATAAGAAAAAAATATATGATGGGGAGGGAAAGATTAATTCTGCCTGTATTCATCGAGGAGATATGATTTTATATGAGGCTAAATATATAGAAGGAGAAAAAAATCCAATTGTGTCAATCACGAAATTTCCAGTGGATAATCCATCTAATCTGGGAGTTTTATATGAAACAAACGATTATGAAGATGTATCCATTAATTTTTTAGAGTGTTATCAAAATTATTGTTATTTTAGTCTGGACATTATGAATGAGGATGGTATGGAATCTCATAGTATGATTATTAATTTACATACGAAAAAAATAAAAGATTGTTATAAGATTGCAAACAATCGATTGATTGTGGGAAGAGACTGTCTGTATGCATGTAGCTTGTTGAATCAAGACAAAGAAATGGAGGAATGGGAACATGAGCATTATGAATGTAGCTTAGATGGAGAGAAAAAAAGGAAATTAACGGAAAAGGATTTTGAAGCACTGGGAAGAGGTGCAGAAATTATAAGAGCGGATGATCAGTATGTATATTTGCAGGATGTAGATTATGGAGCAAATGCAGTTACAAGGGAAGAGCAAATGTATTATATTTATACATATGATGGAATGCTGATGGGAACGGTTTCTAACAGAAATTTTTCTGGATTAGTTGAATTTTTGAATGGAAATGATAAGCATATGTTTTTTAAAAACCTTGGAAGTTATTATAAGATTGATAAAAGTCAATTAGGAGAAGGAAAAGAATTGGTGCCAGAGTTAATCTTAGAATTTTAATGATTTACTGGAGAGTAATAATCGCAATCTATATAATTTTAGGTAAAAACAAACCAGTTATGTTTTGTGAATGGAATATTAGAAGGATAGTATTTAGAGTACAGGCATAGTTGGGTTTATGATAACGGTAGTATTTGCAGAAATAGCGAATGAATTTTATAGTATTGTTATTGTTTTGAAAGAGGGTGGATCTGAGAATCGTTGATTAGAAGAATATAAATATAACAACTGTGAAAGTAGTTTAGTTGGAGGTTTTAGCATAGGAAAAATAAGTAAGAGGAAGTATAGGAGTCATTTATTGGAGAGTGTAAAAAAATTAAATATGTAAAAATAAGATGTGATGGTGATAAAACTTTATTTAGAAAAAAAGAAGTTTCCTGAAATGATACTAGTTTCAGGAAACTTCCCTTTACTTCTGTGATGTATTTCTGTATAATCAAACTATAGATTTAATTAATTAGAAAATAATTTAAAAATAGTAAAAATTGAAGATTTTTTAAACTAAGAGGATGAAATTATTTGAAGTAAAATAAGGAGTATCTAAAAATAGTTTTGTTATTCAAGACTTATATTTTTTAATACTTTATAACGATTGGATGTTTATGAGGCACATCAACTATTATTTGCTCAATTTATATAAGAATATGATTTTTGGTTGGTTTTCTATCCAAATAGAAAATGAGAATTGAAAGATACGTAAGGAGATAGGCAAAAATGAAGCTTAAGAGAGTTTGTGTTTATGTGTTTTCTTGAGTTTTACAATTGACAATATTATAATAATTACAGTTAGGAGGGATAAATTACAAAGAAAATTTAAATAAAGTTTTAAAAGCAAAGGAGGAATAAAGTAATGATTAAAAGAAAAAAAATGATTGCAACAGTTATAACAATTGGATCACTTTTTATAGTAAATGTGATTCCAGTATTTGCAGCAACAGGGAATGCTTATGGGCATCAAATTGAGTATTCTAATGCGATATTAAGTAGTACTCGAGCACAAGCAGTGACAACATGTTCAACGGCAAATAATGTAGAGGCGACAGTTCATGTAACTTATACAGATGGTGAGCCAGGTAAATTTGTTACAAGAACAGCTACAGGAATAACTGCAATTGTAGCCACAGCAAATATCAATGGATATATTAATACAATAACTTCACATCATAAAGTATGGGTTTCCGATCAGGGACAAGTAAAAACTTGGGAGAAATCATTGCCATAAGTATTTTATAGAAACTTTAATTAATATTGTTGTATAACTGTACAAAAGAAGAATTGTTTTATTCTAACTTGTTTCTGTGATAGTAAAATTTAAAGTTGGGAACTAGCAATAGATTTAAAAGGCTGGTTCTCAACTTAGACTTTGTTTAAATAAGCAAAAAGTAGAAAATTCATTGAAGTGAAAGATGGAATCCATCGAAAATTCTATAAATTTTACAACTTTTGAGCTTATAAAAATTTTAGAAAGTACGTGAGGGATATCTATGAGAAAAAAGATGGGAATTTTGTTTTTGATGGTAATCGTTCTATTAACTGCGTGTGGTAATGAAAATTCAGAGCAGGAGGCAGAATTTTGGGACTATCAGCGTGGCTTTATGAGAGGGTGGGGAAATATGATTATGGAGACACCAGATGGTTATTATTTTTGGGAAGGAAAGGGTATATTTGGAGAATATTTGGTTTTTATGGATCGTGAATTAAAAGAGTCTTCTTTTGTATGCAGTAAACCAGAATGTCTGCATGAAAAAGAGAGCGATGAGAATAGAGAGAATTGTGATGCGTATTTTTTTGAGGCCAAAGCAATGAATTATTATAATGGAAAAATTTATGTGTTAGCAGATGGGAGAGTACCTGATCTGATTTCAAAAGATGCTATTTACGAGTTAGAAATGGACGGAAGTAATCGAAAACAGATATATTTGGGAGATGGATCTATTAATACTGCCTGTATTCATCAGGGAAATATGATTTTATATGAGACCAAATACATAGAAGGGGAAAAAAATCAGGTTGTATCAATCACAAAATTTCCAGTAAATAATCCATCTGATTTGGAAGTTTTATATGAAACAAACGATTATGAAGAGGTGACGATTAATTGGTTGGAATGTTATCAGAACTATTGTTATTTTATACTAGATAGTCTTGATCCTGCTAATACATCCACACATGGTATAATGATTAATCTGGATACAAATGAGGTAAAGGATCTATGTGGAATTGTGGATAATAGTTTTAGTCATTTGGTTGTAGGGAAGGATTGTCTTTATATTTCTGATAAGCTAGAAGAAGATAAGGAAAATCAGACATGGAAAAGACAATATCATGAATGTAGTTTAGATGGAGAGAAAAAAAGAGTATTAACAGAAGCTGATTTTGAGGCACTTGAAAGGGGGGCAGGAATTATAAAAGCAGATGACCAATACGTGTATTTACAGGATATATCATATGGAGGAAATGCGGCACCAATAGAGGAGCAGAATTATTATATTTATACGTATGATGGGACGTTGATGGGAATAGTTTCTCATAAAAATTTTTCTAGGGCAGCTGAATTTATAAGTGGAAATGATAGGTATATGTTTATTAGAGAAGGCGAAAAGTATTATAAGATTGATAAAAGTCAATTAGGAGAAGGAAAAGAATTGGTGCCAGAACTAATCTTGGAATTCTAGTGATTGGATTAGAAAGGGAAGATTCAATTAGAATTAGGGAGCGTGAAAATATTAGGAGGAATCTGGAGGAGAAAAATATGCTGCTGGAAATAATAAATATTAAGAAAAAGTATGGGAGCGTTATGGCGTTAAATGATGTATCTTTGACGTTAGGTGCAGGAGTGTATGGGTTATTAGGACCAAATGGTGCGGGCAAGTCAACGTTGATTCAAATTATTACAGGAAATTTGAAGGAAACAAGTGGAAAGATTTCCTATAATGGTAGAAATATAAAAACCTGTGAAAAAGAATATAAAAAGCGATTAGGGTATGTACCACAAAGCCAGGGAATTTATGAAAATTTTTCAGCAAAGAAATTTTTGGAGTATATGGCTGTGCTGAAGGCAATTGCAAAGAAGGAGATTGGTTCTGAGGTGCAGCGTGTATTAGAGATTGTGGGACTTTTGGATGTACAGCATCGTAAGTTGGGAGGGTTTTCTGGGGGAATGAGACAGCGCATTTTAATTGCACAGGCACTGTTAGGAAATCCAGAATTGATTATCTTAGATGAACCGACGGCAGGTCTGGACCCAAAAGAGAGAATTAAAATTCGTAATTTTATTAGTCGAATCGCAGAAAATAAAATTATATTAATTGCAACGCATGTTGTATCGGATGTGGAATCAATTGCGAAAGAAATTATTTTATTAGGACAGGGCATAGTTCAAAAGCAGGGTACTCCAAGAGATTTATGTGAGTCATTGAAAGATGGTGTACTAGAATGTATCGTGAGCTCGGAGCAGTTTGAACAATTAGAACGGGAAGCTGTTATAAGTAACTTACAAGAAATGCCAGATGGGAACTTGCAGGTAAGATTGTTAGGAGATGAAACGAAAAGGAAACAATTAGCAGAGCGGCAAATTCAAGTTGTTTCGAGGTTCCCAAATCTACAAGAAGTTTATCTGGCAGTGTTTACGGAGAAATCAAAATGAAATTGGTCGGATTTGAATTAAAAAAATTATTTTTTGGAAGAATCAAGTGGATTTTACTGTTCTTAGCACTTATAAATTGGGGGATTTATTATGTTTCTCTTATTCCATCCATTCCTATAGAGCAAATGATGGAGGTAAGAGAAGAATGGACGAAAAAAATAGAAACACAATGTAAAAGTTTGGAAGAAGCGATTGAACTGCTTTCTGAAGGGCAAAGGGATTCTGGGGTTACAATTTTAACTGCTAGTGTATTATACCAAATGTCAAGTGAGTATCAAGCAGTTTTGGAATATGAATCCTTTATTGGTCAGATGCAGGAGCGAGCAGATCAAATGACACGTGTGTCAATTTTTTCCAAAAAAGGGAGTTTTTCTAGCAGAAATATACAAAAAACAGTACAAGATTTCAAACAGATGGAATCAATCCAGTTGGAGCCTGTGGATGGAACGGGTATTGAATTATTCCAAAATTTCTATCTGACGGATATTTTAATGATTCTTATTATTGGATTGTTTTGTTTTCAGCAATTTGGACGAGATAATAAAAGTGGTATGTCAGATTTGATACAATCGACACCAAATGGAAGGGGAAAACTTCGGTTTTCTCAGATGTGTGCAATATGGATGGCAGTAGTCGGAATTGGTATTTTCTTATATGGCAGTAACCTTATTATAACAATAATGAATTTCACATTTGATTTTTCAGTTTACATACAAGGAATTACAATATTTCGTAATGTACCGTTTCCATTAACAATTGGTATGTATTGCATTTGTTATTGTATGGGAAAACTAATCGCATTATTTTTTATTACTGTAGTATGTCAGCTATTGGCAATTCGCTGGAATGGAAGTAATTTGGCATGGACGATATTTGGGGCTTTACTATGTATTAGTTTTTCTCTATGGTTTTTTCTGCCAGAATCCCCAACTGCAAAAATATTTCAATATTTAAATTTAGTTGGAATTTTGGATATAAAAAAAATATTAGGAAGTTATCAAAATCTGAATCTGTTTTCTTATCCTGTTTCCCTTCTCCATGCTGCTATTGTTTTTGTAATCGCCATAAGTTTGATTAGTATTTTTGCTGCTTTAAAAATCAAGCGATCCCAATTGAGAATAAAAATCTTTAGAGGGATAGAGAGAAAAGAGCATCATGTATGGAAAACTGTATTTTATTATGAGCAGTATAAAATCTTTTGGAGTCAAAAACTCTGGATTATAATTTTGGTATTAGTTGGAATTGGATTATATGGATGGATTCCTAAGATAGAATTTATTAGTCAAACGGAGTTTTATTATAATCAATATATTGCAGAAGTGGAAGGAGAATATACAGAAGAAAAGTGGGAAATCGTTCAAAATATGAGTGCTAATTCGGAGATGATGAATGAAGGACAAAGAAAGGCCGTGGAACAGATTGAAAGGCAGGCAGACAGTTTAAAACAACAGAAAAATAAAAAAGTTGCATTTGTGAATGAGAATCAAATTGGAAGTTTTTTCTTTGATAAACAGAGTGAAATAAAACATACACTGATCATTGTGATTGCTGTTCTATTGTCAAGCTGTAGCCTATTTTATCAAGATCGAAAGATCAATATGCATCATTTGTTATATACAATGCCTCAGAACAAGCGAATTTTTTGGAATAAAATTAAAATTGCGGCAATATTAGGAGCTGGATATACAATAATCGTTTGGTTTTTTCCTTGTATATCTTATTTTCTTCGGTACGGGATACAAAATACGGATTTTCTTATTCAGTCGTTGCCTGAGTTTGCAAAGATGAAACTAGAGTGTTCGATTTTTAGTTATGTGATATTGACGATGGTTATACGGATTTTAATTGGGATTTATATTGGAGTTGTTGTGGCATTGCTGGCTCAGTTGTTTTTAAATCCAACACAAGTGCTGATTAGCGGAGTAATTTTATTTGTAGTTCCATTATGTATTGGATTAATTGGAAATATTGCGTATCAAAACGCATTAATTTCCTTTATAAATGAAAAGTTAAAATTTATACGAACTGCTGTAAATATCTTAACTGCATTTCAGTGTGAATGGTATCGGATGGGAAGTATTTGGATGATTCTGTTCTGTGCCATTCCAATTGCAGCTGTATCGGTAGGATATCGGATATGGATTTATAATAAGAGATAAGAATTGGAGTGTAATATTTTTAAGTATGAGAATTTGCGCTCACTCTTTTCGCATTTCTTCATAAATTATAATGATAGCATGTAATGGAGTAAGATATGGCAAAAGTTGCAATTGATGCAGGTCATGGTGGACGTGATCCAGGTGCGGTATACGAAGGCCGCAGAGAAAAAGATGATACATTACGTCTGGCATCGGCTGTTGGAGAGATTTTAGAAAGAAATGGAGTCGATGTTACATTTACGAGAACAGGGGATGTTTATGATTCTCCAGTGAGAAAGGCACAGATTGCAAATGAAGCAGGAGTTGATTATCTTGTCTCGATTCATCGAAATGCGATGCCAATACCAGGAAGTGCAAGTGGAATTGAAACTCTTGTATATAGAGGTGGAAATGAAGCTTCTGTTTTAGCTGAAGATATTAATGAAGAGCTGGAAATGGTAGGATTTCAGAATCGTGGAGTAATTCCTCGTCCTAATTTAGCAATATTAAGACGTTCCCAGATGCCAGCAGCGCTGGTAGAAGTTGGATTTATTGATAATGAGGAGGATAATCAACTATTCGATCAAAAGTTTAATGAAATTGCAGAGGCAATTGCCAATGGTATTTTGCGTTATTTAGGAACGAATAATTCAGATGGTTCAAATAATTCAAACCCATTATTATATCGTGTTCAAGTTGGAGCATTTAAGAACCGAGAATTTGCTTATCAACTAACCGATCAATTGCAAAGAGAAGGTTATCCAGCATTTACGATTTTTGAAGATGGATTGTACAAAGTACAGGTAGGAGCGTTCCAATATTTAGATAATGCAGTACGTATGGAACAGAGACTGCGCAGAGCTGGATATCAAACGTATTTGACAACTTAATATAAAATTAATAGAGAATCACTAAAAATTAAATTAAAATAGTTTTAGTGATTCTCTATTTTTATTTATGCAATAACTGATTTTCTTCTCTCCAACGCTGTGGGGATACACCAAAAATCTTTTTGAAAGATCGAGAGAAATTCAATTGATTTGGATATCCAACGAGTTTAGAAATTTCTCCGATTTGCATTGTAGTATGTTTTAAAAATTCTGCGGCCTTATTCATCCGAAAATAAATTAGAAATTGCTGCGGTGTTTGGTTTAATGATTGTTTGAAAATTTTTCCAAGATAACTCTGATTTAGGTTACAAAATTTTGCCATATCTTCGATTGTAATGGAATGAGAATAGTTCTGCTCCAGAAATGTAACAGCTTCTCTAATATAAAGATCTTTGAACTTGCCTCCAGTCAATTCGGTATGGTTAAAGGAAGAACGTACAAAGTAGTCTAAAAATAAATAGAGATGAGCGATTAAAAATAATGAACTTCCGTCTGTATGTTCAATAATAGTAAGCATTTCATCCCGCATCTTATTCCGCAGTTCTTTGTCAGCGGCATGATAAATTGGCTGATCAAATGATAGGCCTGTAGAAGCTAAAATATCCAAACTCTTAATTCCATCGAATTCTAACCACATGTATTCCCATGGATTATTTGTATCAGCAGTATACGTATTAATTTGATTAGGAAATATCAAAAATCCCATTCCAGAAGAAAGGTTATAAAACTTTGTATCACCATGAGAATTAGTGGAGACGAGGCGACCTTTTCCAGACAAAATATAGTGAAATAAAAAGTGGTTTCTTGTAACGGGACCATAGGAATAATTTGGTGCACATTGTTCTCTTCCATATTGAATGAGCGTTAAGTCCATGTAACGTTCATTTGGAAATAATCGAAATATATTATTTGACATAGTATACTCCTTTCTTGTTTGTTGTTTTGAACAAATTGACGATCTTATATATCAAAATTATAGCATATATGACACATATTGTATAGATGCAGAATTATAACATATTATTTCCAATGTATGATATTTACTTTTGGCGAAAATGTAATTATAATGATCATAAAACTTAAGTATAATATACAAAGAATAAATAAGGATGGTTGATATAATTGTGCTTTTTTGATGAAAATAATAAAAAACTATTTAAAACCATAAAAAAAATTATGAATTTAAAGTAGGAATAAATTGCACATATATTAGCTTAAATTTGTAGGAAATTTGTATTTTGTTGATATAACTTCTATCAGTGGAAAATATGAAGCTATCTTAAACAAAAAGATTGTTTTATATTTACATACATAAATCATTTTAAGTTAATGCTTTAAAGTGTATAAAGGATAACCATCATATTGAATTAATGTTTCCTATGATGGAGAGAATTGGCACAGAAAAAATTAACTTATTATGATTGTAATAAAATAATAATAACTCAGGAAGGAGGATGTTTTTCATGAGAAAAAACAAAAAAGTTGTCATGACTTCGCTAGTGGCAGGTCTAATGACAGCAGCAGCAATTATAAGTGGTTGCGGAAATGGACAGGAGGATAATGGGAAAGTCACAATTGAAGTTGTGCAGTACAAACCAGAAGCTGTAAAAGTATTTGAAGCACTGGAACAAAAATTTAATGAGACACACGATGATATTGAACTGAAAATTGATTCTCCAAATGATGCAATGACGATCTTAAAAACTCGTTTCATTCGTGAAGATTATCCAGATATTATAGGAATCGGAGGCGATATTAACTATTCTAACTTTTTAGATTCTAATATGTTAATGGATATTTCGGATTATGAGGGATTGGATAGTATCAAAGATGCCTATTTGGCAGTTGATAAGGAATTGGAATTTATTCCAATGGATGGAGTATATGCTGTTCCTTATATGGCTAATGCAGCAGGTGTTCTCTATAATAAGGATTTATTTGACGAACATGGATGGACAATTCCTACGACATGGGATGAATTTACTGGACTTTGTGAGAGCATTCAAAGTGCAGGAATTCAGCCATTGTATTTTGGATTTAAAGATGCATGGACTTGTCTGGCACCATGGAATGCAATCAGTGTTGATTTAGCTCCATCGGATGTATGTGCTCAAGTAAATCGAGGAGAAACCACATTTACAGAACAGTATCGTGAAGTAGCAGAGCGTACAAAGGCATTGCTGCAGTATGCGCAGGACGATCCATTTGCATATTCTTATAATGATGCATGTACTGCATTTGCAAGAGGAGAATCTGCAATGTATGTAATTGGAAGTTATGCAGTTCCACAAATCAAATCAGTAAATCCAGATATGAATATTGATTCTTTCGTTTTCCCTGCAAGTAATAATGCAGAAGAAAATATCTTGAATTCTGGTAATGATTTACAATTTTCTATTATGGAAAATTGTCCAAATAAAGAAGCAGCATATGAAGTATTAGATTTCTTATTACAGGATGAAAATGTGCAGGCATATATTGATGATCAAAGTGCCGTTCCTTGTAAAGAAGGAGACTTTGAACTCCCTACTATGTTATCAGGTATGTTTTCCTATATTGAAGAAGGTAAAATTGCCGATTATCAAGATCACCATTATCCAGCTGAGATGTCAGTAGATGCTTTAATTCAGACATACTTAATGGATGAAAGTGACAATGCATTGGATACATTCTTAAATAAATTTGATACAGATTGGACTCGTTATAACCGAGATTTAATCCGAAAAGTGCAAGAGTATCAAGAAGCAAATCCAGATGAAAATTAGAGAGAGGAGGAAAAAAATAATGAAGAAAAAAGGAAAAATGACAAATCGGGATCTGACGTTTTTACTGATTACAATACCAGTTGTATTGTTGTTCTTCTGCTTTAATACATTACCATTGATTAAAGGATTTATGTATAGTTTTACAAACTTTAAGGGATACGGAGATTATGATATCGTGGGTTTGAGAAACTATATCGATTTATTTGGAGATGAAAGAGTAAGAAATTCCTATCTATTTACATTTAAATATGCAATTGTTTGTACGATTTTAGTTAATATTGTTAGTTTAATTTTAGCACTTGGATTGAATAGTAAGATTAAAGGAAAGAGTGCATTACGTGGTATTTATTTTATTCCAAATATCCTTGGTGGATTAGTTGTTGGTTATATCTTTAGTTTCTTCTTTACATACATTCTTCCAGCAATTGGACAATCGTTAGGAATTGAGGCATTAAGCAGCAGCTTTTTGTCAAGTACGAGTAAAGCTTGGATTGCGATCGTAATTGTTGGAGCATGGCAGTCCATTGCGATGAATACAATTATTTATATTTCTGGTCTGCAAACCGTTCCAGAAGATGTATATGAAGCTGGTTCCATTGATGGAGTATACGGATGGAAAAAGTTTAAAACATTGACATTCCCATTAATCATGCCATTCTTCACTATTAATATGGTACTGTGTATGAAAAACTTTTTAATGGTATTTGATCAAATCATGGCATTAACAAAGGGAGGTCCATCTCAGAGTACAGAATCAATTTCTTATTTGATTTATCAAAACGGTATGAGTGGAGGACAATTTGGATTCCAGAGTGCAAATGCATTTGTATTCTTTGTAGTGATTGTGGCAATTTCTGTATTCCAAATGGGATTCTTAGGTAAGAAGGAGGAACAGTTATGAGTAAGGAAAAAATACGAGCAAAAGAAAGAGTTAATTGGCCAATTACAATTTTGTTAATTCTTGGATGTATTACAATCTTCTTTCCTTTGTATATGACCGTTATGATTGCTTTTAAGCAGCCAACTGAAATGACCAATGATATCGCTGGTGCATTAGCACTTCCAAAATCGTGGAGCTTATCTAACTTTGTGGAAGCTATGGAAGTAACTGATTTCTGGAATTCACTTGGCAACAGTTTATTATTGACAGTCGCAACTGTTGTATTGTCCATTATTATTCATGGAATTGCAGGTTATGCAATTGGAAGAAATAAAGGGGAAAAGAAATGGTATAACATTGTATACTTATATATTGTAAGTGGTATGTTTGTACCATTCGCAATTTTAATGATGCCACTTGTAAAGCAAACTGCACAGATGGGAATTGCGAATCGTTTTGGTGTAATTGTACTTTATACAGTATTTTTCTTTCCAATGAACTTATTACTGTATTCAGGATATTTAAAAAATATTCCAATGGCATTGGAAGAGGCTGCTCGTGTAGATGGTGCAACAACATGGCGCACCTATTGGAGTATTATTTTTCCAATTATGAAACCAATGCATGCAACGGTAGCAGTTTTAACAGCGATGTCAACATGGAATGATGTAATGACTCCGCTTGTTATTATGTCGGGTACAGGAAAAAATACACTTCCTCTTGCACAGTTAAATTTCCAGACTCAGTTTGGAACAAATTATAATTTAGCATTTGCTTCTTATTTGCTTGCATTACTTCCAATTTTGATTTTCTATATTATATGCCAGAAACAGATTTTGAATGGTGTTGTAAATGGAGCAGTAAAATAAAAAATTTATAATTATACAAAAGAGCTTATATCATATATAAAAAATACATCTTGATTTTGCTATGCCCCTGTCTGCTTGACAGGGGCATAGCATTTGGCGACTAATGCCATTTCAAGGCACATTCTTTTGAAATTTCTAAATGGTTATCTCAAAATCACGTTGCAGCAGTTTCATAGCGATTTAGCAGGACTTTGGGATATTATATTTTTATACAGAGTAAATTTTTTTAATATAGTCTATTCGGCTAGACATGTTAAGTAACAGGGCATCTGCAAGCACGAGTGCGGTCATTGCTTCTACAACAATAACTGCGCGAGGAACAATAATTGGATCGTGACGTCCTTTAATATTCACCTCAATTTCTTTACCATCTTTTGTGACAGTCTGTTGGGTACTGGCAATGGAAGGAGTTGGTTTAATTGCTGCACGGAAAATTAGTTCGTTCCCATCACTAATTCCACCCAGAACTCCACCAGAATGATTTGTAACTTTCGTTGGTTTACCATCTTTTAATCGAAATGCATCGTTATTTTCAGAACCACATGCACTTGCTGCTCGAAATCCATCTCCAATTTCAAAACCTTTTACGGCTCCAATGGAAAGAATTGCTTTTGCAAGGTTGGCGTCCAACTTTTCAAAAACAGGATCTCCAAGGGCAGTAGGCATGCCAGTTGTAATACATTCAATAATTCCACCTACGGAATCTCGCTGTGCCATTTTTTGTTTTAAATATTCTGCTACCTTAGATGCTGCAGAAGCATCTGGCATTCGGAATGGGTTACGTTCGATTTCTTCTTTATTGAAGGAATGAATTGGAATTCCTCCAATTTCTTTTGAATATGCAGTAATCTCAATACCAAATTCGCTTAATAATTTTTTTGCAATCGCTCCAGCAGCAACTCGGCCAATTGTCTCACGACCAGAAGAACGGCCTCCTCCTCTATAGTCTCGAAAACCATATTTTTCATCAAAAGTAAAGTCTGCATGTCCAGGTCGATAATAGTTTGCAATATCGGAATAGTCTTTAGAACGCTGTGATTCATTGCGTACTTCCATAGAGATTGGTGTTCCAGTTGTTTTTCCTTCGAAAATACCAGATAAAATATGAACCGTATCGCTTTCAGAGCGCTGTGTTGTAAATTTGCTTTGTCCAGGACGTCTGCGATCCAGCATTTGTTGGACGTCTTCTTCACAAAGAGAAAGTCCAGCTGGGCATCCATCTACGACAACACCGATTCCTTTGCCATGGGATTCTCCCCAGGTTGTAATTCTGAAAATAGTTCCTAATGTAGAGCCTGCCATAGTAAAAACCCCCTATTTATAAATTCATATTGTCTGAATGTTATAGTATCACAGAAATCGGTGAGTGACAAGGAAAGAAATTTCCTGAAAAAGAAAATCGTTACGATTGTGTGAACAATAGTTGCAATCTAGCGCAATTCAAGGTAAAATAGAAAAAAAATTATGGAGGAAAAAATAGTGGATTCATTGATAAAGGATATTGTCAATTCGGTAACTGGAACAGAAGTTACAGTAGATGAACAGCAAGTACAATCTCTTTTTCATCAAATCGCTCCAAATCTGGCAATTTTATGTGTTAGAATTATTGTTGCCATTATTTTATGGTTTGTAGGAAAAAAATTAATACGTTGGCTGAATAATGTTGTAGATAAAGCGTTAGTTCATTATCATGCCAATGATACGATGAGGGCAATTGTTGGGGGAACAATAAAAACAATTGGATATGCATTGATTTTATTATATATTGCAAGGATTTTTCAATTGCCGTTGACACCATTGTTTACAATTTTAGGATCTATTGCAATTGGAGTTGCATTGGCTTTGAAAGACTATCTGGCTAACTTAGCAGGAGGAGTTATATTAATCTGTTTAACGCCGTTTCGTTTTGGAGACTATATTATTGATGAACATGGACATGAGGGAACGGTAACTCGAGTAGGAATGCTTTATACAATTTTGATGACACTGGATGGAAAGACAATATTTGTACCAAATTCGCTTTTAACAAAAGACTGTGTTACAAATGTTACAAAAGAAGGAAAAAGAAGAATTGAATTAAAAATAGGTATTTCCTACGATTCAAATTTAAAGAGAGCAAAACAAATTATGGAGGAAGTAATTGAGAAAGAAAATCATCTGAAAGATCCACCAATACAAGTTTTCGTAGGAGAGTTGGAAGAGGATTCTATTATTGTTCAGGCATTTTTTTGGACTACAGTTGATGATTATTGGCCAGTACTTAGAGACATTAAAGAAAAAGTAAAAGATGCTTACGATAAAGAGGGAATTTCGATCCCACTTCCTCAGGTAGATGTCCGTTTTTTTAATCAAATGAATTAACATCCAAAAAAAATCTTTCAGTGACGTAAATCAGTTGATATTTAAAATTGTTTAGTGTATAATGAACTACTAGATTACCAAAAACCAGGAGAAAGATATGACTAAGAATAGAGATATTTATATCAGAATGCTTATGTTTGTAATAGATATAATATGCCTTATCGTTTCCTTTGTGGTAGCGTCTTATACATGGATTAATTTATATTTAGGACGTTTTATTTTATGGGGAAATAATTATGCTTTTTTAGCGGCATATTTGGTTGTAGTTTTGTTGTTTAACTCCAGCAAGTATTTTTTGGAACGTGCAAATGTAGAAGAGCTAATGAGTGTGGTAAAAACAACAATACTTGTAGCTGCGGTAGCCGTGGTGCTATTGTTTTTTACAAAAAATGCCAGTGAGTTCTCAAGAGGAGCTTTTATTATTACATGTATATTACAAATAATTTTAGATTATTTTGCAAGAGTTAAGTTAAAAAAATATCTAAAAAGAAAGAATAGTGAATGGATGCCAAAAATGCTTCTTATTGCAGAGAAAAAAGAAGCAGAAGAGGTTATTCATACATTAAATGATGGAACTTATATGAATCCAAGTGTAGATCAGGTTATTTTGTTGGATGTAGATGAAGTTGGAAAAAAGATTTATGGAGTTCCAATTGTAGCAAATAAGCAAGATATGATTTCTTATATAAAAAAGCAAGTAGTGGATGATGTATTAATTTATACGAAAAATTCAGAAGAAGAGTGGATTTTACAAATAGTAGAAGAGTTAGAAAGTATGGGAATCGTCGTTCATTTAAGTATGAAACTGTTGCCAGGAGCAGAGCAGTTTAATAAACGGGCAGAGATGCTTGGAGTTTATCCAGTTGTTTCCTTTGCTACTAATTTCTTTGATGGGGAGAAAATGTTGCTGAAACGGTTAATGGACATTGTAGGGGGACTAGTTGGTTGCTTTATCACTGTTATAGTATCGATTGTTTTAGCACCTTTTTTATTAATTGAGTCTCCAGGACCACTTTTTTTTAAACAGAAACGTGTTGGAAGAAATGGACGTTATTTTTATATTTATAAGTTTCGTTCTATGTATATGGATGCAGAAGAGCGAAAGAAAGAATTGATGGAAAAAAATGAGATGAAAGGTCTCATGTTTAAAATGAAAGATGATCCCCGGGTAACAAAAGTGGGGAAATTTATTCGTGCAACGAGTATTGATGAGCTTCCTCAGTTTTTTAATGTGTTAAAAGGGGATATGAGCTTAGTTGGAACGCGTCCTCCGACTGTGGATGAGTTTCAGCAATATAAGGGATATCATAAACGGAGATTAAGCATTAAGCCAGGAATTACTGGAATGTGGCAAGTGAGTGGAAGAAGTGATATTGAAGATTTTGAAGAGGTAGTTCGATTGGATTTGAAATATATCGATAACTGGTCTTTGTCGCTGGATATTAAAATTATATTGAAAACATGTATTACTGTTTTTCAGCGGGCTGGCGCTAGATAGTAAAGAATTTACGAGACGAAAGGAAGTGTTTCTTTGGCGAAATTAACAGACGAGGAGATAAGAATTCTGCAACGTGCCAGAATGATACAAGATAGATTAGAAGCAGAGCGGTTAGAGGCAGGAGAAGAATTACCAGCAAGAAAGCCACAGCCTAAGATTCAAAAGCAGAAAATAAACAAAACGAGGACTAGTCAGAACAAAGAGCAGTCAGATCGTGCTGTAGTACAGAAAAAAACAGAAGATTTTGTTAGAAAACCTATTTCATCAGAAACAGCAGGATCAGTTCCAAAAACGATGGCGTCACAGCCAGTTCGAACAGCAGTAACCGCAAAGTCTGTTCCGAACTTGGAAGGTTCAGCAAAGGCAGTTCCAAGAACAATGATACAAGAGGGTGAAAAAAAATCACTTAAGCAAAGGCAGATAAAAGAAACTGAGAATTCTGGAAGCTCTACAGGTGCAAAACATGCAGTTAGGCAGCCTGTTGCCACAGTAGAGGAAAAAAGAAATAAAAGTCTGGCAGCGGGGCCAGTAAGAAAACCTGTTGCTACAATTGATACAATAGGAAGAAGAAAGGTAAATCAGCTTTCTGAAAAGGCAGCAGAAGAGTCAGCAAAAAGACAAATAAAAAATGATACACAACAGCGTAAGCGTAGCACTCAAATAGAAAGAGATGGGGCAAAACAAAAGAAAATTCAATCAACAACACAGACAAATGCACAGAGAACTCGTTCTGGAAATTCTTCCTCGGATCAGGTAATAACTCCAAGACGAACTGCGCAAGTTTCTTCAAGAGGATCTTCCAGTAGTGCTGCAAGAAGAAAAAAGACACTAAAAAAGAAAAAGACGGCTAAATGGAAAATTGTATTAATTGCGTTAGTAATTACATTTTTGTTTGTTGCGATTGCAGTAGTAGGAGCGTTTATTCTTATTTATAGTAATGTTTCTAGAACAAATTATGAACCGATTTCTCAATTAGAACGTTCCTCCGATGTACTAGCGGAACAAAGGGGGATAAAAAATATATTACTGCTTGGTACCGATGAACGAGTTAGTGGAGAAACAAGTCGTTCCGATGCAATTATCGTCCTGTCCATTAATGAGAATCAAAAAAAAATAGTTATGACTTCTATTTTAAGAGATAGTTATGTGGAGATTCCTGGTTATGGAAAGAACCGTATTAATCATGCCTATCAAATGGGTGGGGCGGCATTAATGATTCAGACAATTGAGAATAACTTTAAGATTCCAATTGATTCCTATGCAAAAGTGGATTTCTTTTCATTTATGGGAATTATTGATAAATTAGGCGGTGTACCTATTACAGTTACACAGGAGGAATTGGGATATTTAAATGGATATATTGCAGAAATTAATACATTACAGGGGCTTCCAGTAAATGATGGGCAGTTGGCACAGGCAGGAAGTTATCAGCTAAATGGAAAGCAAACATTGGGATATTCCAGAATTCGTTATGTAGGAACCGATTTTGCTAGGACAGAGCGGCAAAGAACAGTATTGGACGGACTTTTCCAACAATTAAAAACAGCATCGCCCAAAGAATTATACGAGGTGGCTGAGACGATTCTTCCTGATATAACGACAAGTATCGGGGATATGGATTTGACAAAGATGATAGCGAAATCTGTTTTCTATATGAAATATGATATTATACAAAATCGTATTCCAATGGATGGTACATGGAATGATTTAGTAGTTGGGGGACAAGAGGTACTCGAAATTGATTTTGAGGCAAATCAGGAGGGCTTGAAATCAATTATTTATGGCGAGTGATTCTCTTAATATATTCCACAGAATAATTGAAAAAATTCAATTTAAGATACGATTGATAAAGATAATCGAATGATCTATGTGTGGAGGATAAGAAAATGATGTATGTATTTATATGTCCCAAATGTGGGCATACTAGAATGGTAAGTTTATTGCGTGAATTAACATGTACCAGATGCAACTCAGCTATGGCAAATTGTGAGATTGATTTTTTAGATTGGGTTGATCTAGGACTAAAAGAGCGTGAAAAGTTAATTCATTTTTATCAGCAGGCAGATCCGAAGGATTTGTGTTTTTATCGTCCAATGCCTTTTTATGATCATTGGGAACGTGGCTACTGGTAAAGCAGCTTAGGAACCAGGAGGAAAAGAATGAAAGTAGAGATTATTGTTGCGGCTCATAAAGAGTATCAAATGCCACAGGAGGCTTGCTATCTTCCTGTGCAAGTAGGAAAATATGGAAAAGAGCCGATCGGTTATCAGGGAGATGACGAAGGAGATAATATTTCTGAAAAGAATGCGTTGTATTGTGAACTGACGGGAATGTACTGGATGTGGAAGAATACGCAGGCAGATTATTATGGACTTGTTCATTACAGACGTTATTTTACGGTTGTACCACCATTAAAGAGATGGAAAAAAGATCCATTTTCTCTGATCTTAACAGAAAGACAGATAAAACGTCTTGTTAAAAAATATGATTTGATATTGCCGAAAAAAAGAAATTATATAATAGAAACAATTGCTTCTCATTATGGACATACGCATTATCCAGAACATTTGGAAGAAACGAAAAACATCATTCGAGAAACTTGTCCAGACTATGAAGCAGCATTTGAATGGGTAATGCGGCAGAGAAAAGGGCATATGTTTAATATGTTTATTATGAAAAAAGAATTATTTGATCAATACTGTGAGTGGTTATTTCCAATTTTGAGACAACTGGAACATCGAATTGATTGTAGTAAATATAATGCATTTCAAGCTCGGTATATTGGAAGAATAAGCGAACTTTTGTTGAATGTCTGGGTGCATCAGAATCAAATTCCTTACCATGAAATTCCAGTTATTAGTATTGAGAAAGTTCAATGGAAAAAGAAAATAGTGTCGTTTGTTAAAGCGAAATACTTTGATAAAAAATATGAAAATAGCTTTTAAGATATATGGAGGAAGAAATGCAAGGCAGAAAATACAGCATTGTAATGCCAGTATATCATGTAGAAAAATATTTAGAAAAAATGGTTTCTTGTGTTAGAAATCAGACCTATTCAAATTGGGAACTGATTTTAGTTGATGATTGTTCCGATGATCGCTCAGGAGAGATTTGTGACCGACTCAGTAGTGAAGAACAGCGAATTCGAGTAATCCATCTGAAAAAAAATGGAGGATTAAGCAATGCTAGAAATCAAGGAATGAAAGTAGCGAGTGGAGAGTATATTTTATTTTTAGATTCTGATGATTGGATTGAATCTACATTACTACAATGCGTAGAAAATTCCTTAAAGAAAAATCAGGCTCAAATAGTAATTTATGGATTAGTGGAAGAATATGAAAACAGGGAAGAAATGGTAGATTATAAAAAAGAAGTTTCTTCTCAGGAAAAATATTTAACTTCTCAGAAGGATATTTGCAAAGAAGTAATTCAATTAGAGAAAAAGACATTGTTTGGATACGCCTGGAATAAAGCATATCAATTATCATGGCTAAAAGAAAAGCAGCTTAATTTTGAAACGATTACAATGATTGAGGATGTAGTGTTTAATGTACATGCAGTGAAAAATGTGCAGTCGATCAATATATTAAGTGATAGACTGTACCATTATAGAATACGTGACAATGGTAATTTGACATCAAAATATCTGGATAATTATTTTGATCTGCATGTACAGCGTGTTCAGTTGTTTTGGGATTTATACAAAGAGTGGGGATATTTAAATAAAACAGTAAAAACAATTCTGGCTGGAATTTATTGTCGATATTTTTTATCAGCATTACAGCGTAATTGTGATCCTCGTTCAGAGATGACGCAAAAGCAAAAGAGAAAATGGATAAGAGACTGTTTTCAATCAAGACTATTTCAAAAGCTTCTTCCGTATCTCTCACCAGATAATCGTATGATGAAACTATTGTCAATAGTAATACGACAAAAAACGGTATGGGGATGTTGGATAATGGGAGAAATAATTTATATAATAAAAAATAGATGTCCAGGAATCTTTGCTCGATTGAAGCAGAATCGATAAAGAACTCAAATTTGCACAGAATGGAGGAAGACATGGAAAGGATATTGGTGGGGTATCTTATAGATGGAAAACACAGCGGAATTGATAAATATTTGCTGAATGTATTGAAAATGATATCTTCCAAACAGATTCATTTTGATTTTCTTACGATTTGTAAAAATGAGAAACTAGAGCAGTATTTGAAAACATATCAAGCAAATCTTTATGAGATTCCCTCTTTGAAGCATCCTTTTGAACAATATAAGAAAGTAAAATTGCTGATGGAAGAGCAAAACTATACAATTGCTTATTTTAATATTTCAGAGGCATTTAATTCAATAGCGGTAAAGGCAGCGAAAGATTGCGGAATAAAAAAGATTATTGTGCATAGTCATAGTGCTGGAATTGACAGTCATAACCCAATTAAGAGGACTTTTAGATTGGTATTACATTGTATACTAAAGCAATTTTTATCGCATTGGGCGACCGATTTTTTTGCATGTTCCAAAAAAGCGGGACAGTGGATGTTTCCTAATTCAATTATTTCTGGAAAACGTCTGCAATTAGTTCAAAATGCAATTGATGCAGAGCGTTTTGCGTACAATGAAGAAGTAAGAGCAAGAGTGAGAAAAGAACTTGGACTGGAAAAGGAATTTATAGTTGGCCATATTGGGAATTTTTGTTATCAGAAAAACATTGAATTTTTAATAGAGATTATTCGAGAATTAGTAGCGATAAAATCCAATGCTGTTTTGCTTTCGGTAGGAGTTGGGCCTGATAGAGAAATGGCACAAAAGTTAGTTTGTAAATATGGACTTCAAAATAATGTATATTTTTTAGGACAAAGAGATGATGTTCCAGAATTGCTACAGGCAATGGATTTGTTTTTGTTACCATCTAGATTTGAAGGACTGCCAATTGTTGGAATTGAAGCACAAGTTGCTGGATTAAGGACAATATTGAGTAGTACAATATCAGAAGAAGTAAAATTAAGTGAAAATTGTATATTTGTGGATATTCATGCGCCAGCAAAATATTGGGCTAAAAAGATAAAAGAAAACGCTGTTTATAAAAGAGTATATGTTCAAGAGTTAAAGTCAAATTATTGTTTTGATATCAAGGAACAAAAGAATTTATTGAAGTCTTTGTTTCAAACAAAAAACTTAGAGGAGAATAATTAGAGGAGAATGTATGATGGAAACCAAGATGAGAGAATCCCTTCAGGGAAGTATGAAAAATATTGTACCGAATTTAGAGTTAGTATTTAAGGTATGTTATCTTGTACATTTATTAATGGCATTTAATGCTTATTTCGCTGGGGAGCGAATTATGAATGTTACACTCGTTCTGACTCTGTTTTTTGGTGGATTGATGGGGATAATGCGGCTAATTCGAATCAAAGATTATATTATATTTCCAAATGTATTGTGGTTAATTGCTTTTATTGGAAGTTATGCTGTTACTGCGCTAGTAAATATTCGTTATGGTTTATTTGAAAGTGCACAGTATTTTGTTTGGCTGTTGTTTCAGTTTGGTTTGTTGTATACATTTGACTGGAAAAGAGATCGAGATGAAGTTAGAAGAGAATTTCATATTATGGCGTATGTGCTGATTGCAATACTTACAATTTATAATATAATTGGATTTGTAATGCTGATGCAAAACCAAGGATTCTGGCATGAAGCAGCAGATGGACAAATTCATCGAATTGGCATGGCTGAATGGGGAAGGCTTCATGGTCTTCATGCTGATCCGAATTATGGAGCAGTCACTTCAGCAGTTGGATTATTATTAGCCTTATATTTAATCATGTGCAGCAAAAAGATATGGATTAAAGTAGTTCTAGCTATAACGATTTTATTCCAATATTTGTTTGTTGTATTTTCTGTGTCTAGAAGTGGATTAATTGCTGCAATATGCGGAACAGCAGCATTTGTAGGCTTATACTACTTGAAAAAAGCAAAAAAGCATGCAATTATTATTTCTGTCATAGCGGTTGTTGTAGTGGCAGGAGCTTTGTTTGGAGGCTCTAAAGTATTAATTGGCTCTTATAATACTTATATGGAATATAGAGCAGAAGAACCTGGAGATGATATTACAACCAAAGAGCCAACGATTAGTCGTGAGGGAGATATGGAAGCGACAGGAGGAGATATTAGTAATCGGCGATTTTCTATTTGGAAAAGTGCAGTAGAAATCTTTATTTCCAGTCCAATTACTGGTGTGGGATTCCGAAATATTATTCCGTATGCTAAGGATCAGCTTCCTAGTACGTATATATTAAAAGTAAATAATCAATATGGAGATTTTGATGCAATGCATAATGTAATAATGGATACGTTGGCAAGTCAAGGCATCATTGGAATTGTCATATTGGGTGGTTTTATTGTCTGTACAATTGTATTTCTTATTAGAAATTTTAATACAATCAGAGAAGAACACTGGGTTGTAGATTCAGTACTATTTTGTTGTTGTTTGACGATTGGAGTATCTAGTATGTTTGTTTCTCAGATTCTATATGTGAATAATCCCAATACATATTTATTCTGGGCATTACTTGGATATTTGATTTATTCTATGAAAAGGGATGGAGAAAGAATAAATAGAAAGACTAGAAAAACAGGAGAGGTGTCGAAATGATTTGTACAGAAATAATTGGACGTTTAGGAAATCAGATGTTTCGATATGCTTATGCGAGGGCTTTACAAGAACAGTATGGAGAGCCCTTGCTGTTTTCATTTAAGGATATTGAGCGTCAATATGATCCCCAAAAAGGATGGGAAAACTCACTGAAATATTTTCACGTAAAAGAATATGAGACTTATCATGGAAAATCTTCTCTGATGCGAGAACGTACAAGTCTAATTCAACGTATTGCCGCAGCGATTTATTTTAAAATCAGTCATAGGTATGATGATGACTTTTATAAGAGGTACCAATTTCAAATAAAGTGGCAAGGGATTATGGGATATTTAGGAATCTATGGACTTCATATGGGATATTATGATTATAAACCTACGAAGGCAAAAGATAAGTTTATTATTGGATGCTGCGAATCGGAAAAATACTTTAATTCTATCCGTTCCAAACTTTTGGAAGAGTTTACTCCAATTGATCCTCCCGCTGAAAAGAATCGTAAATTGTATGACGTTATTGCAAATACGAATTCTGTTTGTGTAACAATCAGGAGGGGCGATTTTGTAGAAAATAAAAAATTTAAACAAGTATATGATGTCTGTACAAAAAGCTATTATTATAGAGGAATGAAAGAAATTGCAAAGCGAGTAGAAAACCCTTGTTTTATTATATTTTCAGATGATATTCCATGGATTAAAGAACATATGGATTTTCCATATGAAGTATATTATGAAGATGGAACGGATACAGTTCAAGAAAAATTACGTATGATGTATTCTTGTAAACATTTTGTGATATCAAATAGCACCTTTAGTTGGTGGGCACAATATTTAAGCCGTAACACAAAGAAAATTGTTGTTAGTCCAAATAGATGGTATAATAGTCGTTTTCAAACCGCTTTAATTAGAGATGATTGGATTTTGCTTGATCCTGATAAGGAGTAACTTATATAGAATTAAGTTGTGAGAAGTGAGAAGAAAGGAAATATGAAAAATAGTATGGAAAAAGAGTGTGTAAGTGTAATCGTTCCAGTCTATAATGCAGAAGATTTTTTAGTCGATACGTCGAAGGCGATATTAAGTCAAACATATGAGAATTTAGAGCTAATTTTCGTTGAAAATGGTTCTACAGATAAGACATTGGAAATCTGTGAAAACTTAGCCAAAACGGATCATAGAGTAAAAGTGCTTCATATTGATAGAAAGGGTGTTTCTGCCGCCAGAAATGCAGGAATTGAAGCCGCACAAGGGAAATATATTGCCTTTTCAGATAGTGATGACTTTATGAAGACGAATATGATTCATACAATGGTTACTGCGATGGAAGAAAGGAAGGCAGATCTGGTCATTTGCGGATTTCGTCATATGGACAGTGTTTCTGGAAATGAAATTGAGACGATTTATGGATTACAGCATGAATTTTTTGATAATGAAAAATACTTACATTTGGATATGATGCTGCGTGCTCAAATTCTTCATGCTGTTTGGAATAAATTGTTCCAAAGAGAAAAAATAATAAAAAATAAAATACGGTTTCAAGAAAATATGCAAATCGGAGAGGATTTAACCTTTAATTTAGATTATTTAGATACTGCAAATATAGTATTTTGTATATCAAAACCACTTTATGACCATTACTTAAAAAGAAGTGGAAGTATTACCAATACTTTTCGGCCGAATTATTATGAACAGCAGAAATTTATGCTAGATCGAATGTTTGAATCACTATCTAAAGTAGATCCAATCCAAGAGGATGGAAAAGAGTATTATGAACTGGCATATGTAGATATGATGTCAGCAGCCATCAGCTATCTCTTTTATCCGCAGGCGGGGTTGAAAAATAGAAAAGCAGTGTATAATGAAATGAAAGAACTGAGGAAAGATAGAGAGTATTTTCGATGTGCCAAATCTCAGTGGGATCGGCTTTCGCTAAAAGAAAAAATAATCGCACAGAGTTTAAAAAATAAATGTTACGGGTTGATTTATCCATTCTATTGTTGGAAGCATCGAGAAAAAAGGGCGGAGTGAGGAGAATTTTATGAGGACAAAGAAATCCATCCGAAATGTAATTGTAACATTGGGGGCTCAGATTATTAATATCATTTTAACATTTGTGGGACGTACTGTATTTAATACAATGCTTGGAGAAGAGTGTTTGGGAATTAATACAGTATTTACCCAGACATTAACAGTACTTTCATTGGCTGAACTAGGATTTGGAAGCGCAATTATTTATAGTATGTACAAGCCGCTTGCAGATGGAGATGAAGAAAAAATTCGAGCGTTGATGGCTCTATACAAAAAAGCATATTTAATTGTGGCTGCTGTAATTGCATTGCTTAGTATTCCACTTATTCCATTTTTATATACATTAACAAAAGGACAGGATGGAGGACAGAATTTAACAATTATTTATTTGCTTTATGTGGCAAATACTGTTGTAACGTATTTATATGCTTATAAGAGATCCATTATTATTGCTGATCAAAATATGCATATTGTAACATTATATCAATATATACTCACTTCTATACAACAGATTATTCAAATTATCTTTTTATATGTTACAAAGAGTTTTGTACTCTATCTTATTATTCAAATTGTAATTAATTTTTTGATTAATTATTTGATTTCTAAAAAAGCAGAAAAAATGTATCCATATTTGAAGAAAAAAGAACATACCGAATTAGATTCTGAGACGAAAAACACAATTTTTCGCAATATAAAAGCTATGTTTATGCATCGTGCAGGGGATGTAGTAATGAATAGTACAGATAGTTTGATTTTGTCTGCTTTTACTGGAGTTGTTAATGCTGGATTTTATGGTAATTATAAAATGATTTTATCTGCAATTAGTGGAATTTTAAATCAGATTTTTAATTCAGTTGTGGCGAGTGTAGGAAATATGGGAGCAAAAGAATCAATAGAAAAAATCCATAGTACGTATTTAGCAATTAATTTTATTGGATTTTGGATTTATAGTTTTTGTACGATTTGTTTTTTTACACTATTTAATCCGTTTATTACATTATGGATGGGAGAAGGGGCTCTGTTTAATATGTCAATCGTTTTCCTTATCTGTGTTAATTTTTATATGACTGGAATGAGAAGAGCAACGTTAATTTTTCGAGATGCAATGGGATTGTTTTGGTATGATCGGTATAAAGCTGTAGTAGAATGTGTGATGAATTTAGTTTTATCCATTATACTTGTACAGAAAATAGGTATTGCTGGTATATTTGTAGGAACTGTTTTTAGTATGGCATTTGTCTCTGCATGGGTGGAACCTTATATTTTGTATAAATATGGATTAAAGCAAAGTGTATCTGAATTTGGAATTCGCTATTTTATCTATACAGTTATTACATTAATTGTAGGAGCAATAACATGGTTTCTCGCGGAGTGGATTTCATGGGGCGGAATAATAGGATTTATTGTTCGAACTCTTATTTGTATTATTGTTCCAAATTTGATTTATTTGCTCCTCTTTTGGAAAACAAAAGAATTTCAATATTTTTGGAAAATTGCTATGAGAATGTTGGGCAGAAAATAATAATAAAAAACAAAAAATTCTTTTTGAATTTTTTATAAAAATATCGTAAAAACTTGACATAATAATATTATCTGGTGTAAATTGAAAGGGTAAAACTGTTCATATAAGGATAGAGTAAGAACGGACTATGGATTTACGATTTGAACGCAAAATGAGTCATTCCCCGCTTCAAGTGTGTGGAGCACTAAGTGGGAGATGAGATCCCTGGGTCAGTGGAGGATTAAAGTCCCCACTGACAAGCTGCAAAGCAGCCTGCGTTCACGAGGAAGCAGCAAAGCGGATTCCGAGTGTTTGCTTTACTAAGGTAGTTCAAGAAAAACTCACGGCAATGGGTTATTCTTAGCTATAAAAAGTGGAAAATTTAGGAGGAAATCAAATGAAATTACTAAGTGGGGGTGACCATCGTAGCCGCTTTCGTCGTAGTGTAGCTGCATTGATGGCTGGAATCGTTGTAGTAGGGAGCTTTATTCCAGAAGCAGCAATTACGGTGGAAGCGGCGTCACCAGAATGGGGGACAGAATGGAATGAAAAAGATTTGTCTGAAGAAGATGTATTAGAAGCAAAAGAAGAAGCAGAGATTCAGACAGATTCCGAAGAGCCAAGCACTGCTGAGGAATCGGAACAGACATCGGAGGCTGAATCAAGCTCGGAAAAAACAGAGAAGGAAGAAACAATAAGTTCTGAGGAAGTGGAAGATCCTAAGAATACAGAAAGTACTCAAACAACAGCTGAGTCAACCGAGCAAGCGGCAATGGAAGAAACCGAATCTTCTAGTTCCTCTAAGACAAAAGAGGAGTTAGAAGAAGAAATTGCAGATCAAAGGGAAGCTATGAACCAAGTTCATAAAAATATGTCTACTATAATAGTTGATGAAGAAGAGCCAGGCATTGCTTTGATGCAAGAAAATGAAGAAGAGTTACAGCGTCAGCGCAGTGCAGCATCTGCGGATCTAGCAAGATTAAACAGTTTAGCTGCACAGTCGAAAGCGTTATCACAAAGTAAAAGTGGAACAATTCGTCAATGTGAAATTGTATCTGTTAATGGAACCTATACAGTAAGTGTAACAGCAAGTCTTCCAGCAACCATTACAGGTACCGTTTATTTGATGGAATTAAACTCTTATGAATATTCTTTGGCTGGCAAAACACCTGTTGCGCAAGCTGCTGCATCTTCTTCTACTACAATGCAGATCAGCTTAGGAAACATAAATGGAAGTGATTCAAAATTATTCTCTAAGTTTGTAGTGGCAACAAAGAATGCAGATGGTTCGTATACTGCTGTTACTGCCCCAAGTTATATTACAAATCCAGGTGCTGTTGCATCTAATACATTTGCTTTTCCTGAAACATCAAGTAAAAAAGGACTTCAGGCAAATGCAACAATGGTAGAAGATAGTGTAGAGCTTGGAGTGAAGCATGTTGCTGTTAATTTCTGTGTAGACCAAATGATTAGTCAAAGCGGTGGAATTGCATACAATTACAAAGGAAAAACATATTATTTTAATCAAAGTTATATTAATGCATATGATGCGTTGTTGAGAAGCTATTATGAGAATAATATTCAAGTATCCTTTATTGTATTACTTGGAAATAATAAAAATGCACAAGGATTATTGTATGAGGCAGCTTTAGATACAGGAAAGTATAGTCCAAATAATTACGCTTTAGACACTTCAAATAAAGATGATGCTGAGTGGGTAGAAGCGATTATGACATTTCTTGGAAATCGCTATACGAGAACCGATGGACAAAATGGACAAATTGTAAACTGGATTCTTGGAAATGAATTAAATACACCAATGTATTATAACTGGATGGGATCTGTTTCGTTTGATACTTATGTAAATGAACTGACACGTACATATCGAATTTTTACAACTGCATTAAAAAGCTGTTATAGTAATGCTAGAACTTATCTAAGCTTTGATTATTGTTGGGGAAGCATTCCAAATAATGTAGATATTGCATTTTCTACAAGAGAGATATTAGATTCTATGGATGATATCATTGAATTAGAAGGAGACATGAATTGGAACATTGCATATCATGCTTATCCATTTATGTTGAAAGATCCTGTATTTTGGGATGATGATGCAGCTGTTGTAAATGATAGTGAGGACTCTCGTATTGTTAATATGAAAAACATTCATGTATTAACTGATTATGTAGAAAAGAACTTTGGAAAGGATACGAGAATTATTCTTTCAGAACAGGGATTCTCCTGTGATGCTACGAATGGTCAGAATAGTCAGATGGAGCAGGCTGCATCCTATGCATATGGATATTATATTAGTGAATCCTATGATATCATAGATGCTTTTATTATTAGAGCTCATGTAGATAATCGTATCGAAACAAATCAAGGTTTTTATTTTGGACTTTGGACAAATAAAGATGGGGAGATTGAAGTAGCAAATCAAAAAAGGGAACTTTGGGAAGTTGTGAAGTACATTGATACTAGTTCCACATTTGAATATACAAATCCATTGCTTCCTTGGGTTAGTTGTGTGGATGCTTGGGATAATACAGCTCCTAGATTAGAGAATTTTGATCCTAGTAAGTTCCAGACTATTGATGGTTCAACAAATGATGGGTTGCCGACCATAGCATCAATGAGTTATTCTGCACATGTACAGAATAAAGGATGGATGCCGTATGTTGAAGACGATCAAAAGGCAGGTACAACAGGAGCAAGTCTTAGAGTAGAAAGCTTTAAAATCAAATTAGAAACAAATGTTGATGGGGATATTTCTTACGCTGCACATGTACAAAATAAAGGGTGGATGAGTCCAGTAACAAATGGACAAAGTTGTGGAACAACAGGTAAGTGTCTTCGTGTGGAAGCATTATGGATTCGATTAACTGGAAAGCTTGAAGAAGAGTATGATGTGTATTATCGAACCCATATTCAAAATGAGGGATGGCTTGGATGGGCGTCAAACGGTTCTTATGCAGGAAGCTCAGGAAGAAGTCTTCGAATGGAGGCTTTCCAAATCAAACTTGTAAAAAAAGGAGCCGAAGCACCTTCCAGTTCAAAAGCAGCTTATGTGAAATAAAAATAATTCATAACAGGATTACTGATTGCTTTGAGATAGCAGAGACTTGCTATCTCAAAGCTTATACCAGTTATCGTAATATGCAAAAGACATCCAGTGGAGGTTTCTTTTGCTTCCAGACTGAAAGAAAGCGATGGAAGGGTGAAAAATAATGGAGAATGATTCCCGTAAAAAGTATAAGATAAGAAGAAAAGTAGCAGGTATTTTATTAGGAACATGTATGTTTTTTGCTTTTATTCTTGGTGGATGTTATATGGTGTTTATGCATGCTGTTGGAAAATTGAACTATGTTCCCGATTCAGATGAAATACAAATGAATTTGGATTATGTAGAAGAAAAAAATTATGATCCAGTTATGGTATTAGATGATAATGGAAAAATTGAGGAGCTTCAACCTGCCTCTGAGGAGAAGGTAGCAGAAATTAAACAAAATATATGGAATAATATTTATAGTGGACAAGAAAAAAAATCAAGAGAAGATGTAACGAATATCTTATTAATTGGAGTGGATAAACGAGATGATAGTTTTCCTGGAAACTCTGATAGTATGATATTAGTTTCTGCCAATCGGACAAGAAAAACAGTGACAATGATTTCGTTCCTTCGAGATCTCTATGTAGGAATCGAAGGAAGGGATACGTATAAATTAAACGCAGCTCATGCGATAGGGGGTGCGCCTCTTTTATTAAAAGTAATGGAGGACAATTTTAAAATAGATATTGATTATTATGTTAGCGTAGATTTCAAGGGATTCGAAGAGGTGATTGATATATTAGGAGGAGTTCCGATGGAGATCACTCAAGAAGAACAGGAAGCAGCGAATAAATATATTCGTGATATGAATGTAGATGCTGGTCTAGAAGTAAATACGGAGATATTAAACTCTTATGGCTCTGTTGTATTAACAGGAAAACAGGCTCTTGGATTTTCGCGTATTCGAAGCCTTGCAGGTGCCGATTTTCAACGTTCAAATCGTCAAAGAAGAGTTTTAAGTGCGGTTTTGGAAACAGTCCGTTCTGCCAGTTTTTTAGATATTACAGCTGTGGCAAATCAAGTTGCACAATATGTAACTTATAATATTCCAAGTGATGTATTTATGAAATTATTAACAGAAGTGCCCGATTTTCTTTCTTATCAGTGGATTTCAGAACGAATACCATATGATGACATGTATGAGCACTATAATATTGGAGGGCAGGGAATGCTTGTTCCAAACTGGCAAGAGACGATTGCACAACTGCAATCCAGATTATATGATTAAAAAAGATGCTATATGGACGAAAAGGTATACAAGTATGTTTTATTCTTCGTTTCATATAGCATTTTTTTGTAAGAAATAAGTTCATAAATTGTTAAGAATAAAATAAATGGAAACGGTTGACCAATTTCATTGGAAGTTATATAATTAGGAACGTGTTAAAGTTGCTGAAACAATGATTGAGATAGGAGAAGAGAAATGAAACGGTATGATTATGTCATAGTTGGAAGTGGCTTATTTGCAGCTACATTTGCATATGAAGCGAAAAAAGTAGGAAAGAAATGTTTGGTCTTAGAGAAGAGACCGCATATAGGGGGAAATGTTTATTGTGAAGAGATTGAGGGAATTCATGTGCATAAGTATGGTGCGCATATTTTCCATACGAGTAATAAAAAAGTATGGAACTTTGTTAATTCCATTGTAGAGTTTAACCGTTATACAAATAGTCCAATTGCAAATTATAAAGGAGAGATTTATAATCTTCCTTTTAATATGAATACATTTAGCAAAATGTGGGGAATCCGTACTCCAGAAGAAGCAAAAGCAATTATAGAAAAACAGCGTATGAGCATTCAAGGGGAGCCAAGAAACTTAGAAGAACAAGCCATTCGTTTAATTGGAAAAGACATTTATGAAAAACTGGTAAAAGGTTATACAGAAAAACAATGGGGAAGAGACTGTAAAGACCTTCCGAGTTTTATTATTCGTCGTCTTCCAGTACGTTACACTTATGACAATAATTATTTTAATGACTGTTATCAGGGAATTCCAATTGGAGGATATAATGTATTAATTGATCGTTTATTTGAAGGAATTGAGATAAAGACAAATATTGATTTCCTGGAAAATAAGGAATATTATATGAGTTTGGCAGACAAAGTGATTTTTACAGGACCAATTGATGCATTCTTCCACTATCAGCTTGGTAAATTGGAATATCGTACGGTTCGTTTTGAGACGGAGGTATTAGATACCGATAATTATCAAGGAGTTGCAGTTGTAAATTATACAGATAGAGAAACTCCATATACAAGAATCATTGAGCATAAGCATTTTGAATTTGGCACACAGCCTAAGTCTGTTATATCGAAGGAGTATTCTACCGATTGGGTAGAGGGGATGGAACCATATTACCCAGTTAATGATGAAAAAAATCAAGGTTTATATCAGAAATATGTAGAGCTGGCTCAAAAAGAACAGAATGTTATTTTTGGAGGCAGACTGGGTGAGTACAAATATTATGATATGGATAAAGTAATTGAATCTGCATTTCAGTTGGTGGAATCAGAATTAAAGTAAACTCAAAAAGGGGTTATTAAATAAAGAATAAAAATGAGAAAATTTATCTTTTATGAAATAAATTGGTACAGCAGAGGTTGTACTAAGAAAGTATTATCTGCTACATGTTATTCTAGTTTTTATAATTTTGTTGACAAGTAAAAATGCTACAAAATGAATTATTAGAAGGAGAGGAATGTCAGATGTTACAGAAAAATGAGAAATCTATTTTGTCATTACAATGGCGTTTACAGAAGAAGAGCAGAAAATGGTACGATTGGATTATGCCAGTCATTGCAATTGTCTTATGGGGGCTGACTTTCTTTAATGTGAATACATTAAAAGCAAATGAACAGATAGATTATATTACAATTGCATTTTGGATGCTAATTGGAATTACTATTCTAGCATTTGTAAAAATAAAGTTTCATCATATAATTGAAATAATTTTAAAAGTGATCTTATTTGCTTTGGTTCCATTTCTTTGTATGTACCTGATTGAATTTTGTAATGATAATGCAGTATTTGAATTAAATCAGGCAATTATTCTTATGAATTATGGATGTTATATGGCGGTATTGGTCTTGTTCTTTGGCTTAACAGGAAGAGTAAAGGGAGCTTATATTGGTACTCTTTTGTTCTGTGCAATTTATGGGCTTGCTAATAAATTTATTTTGCTATTTCGAGGAACACCAATTGTACCATGGGATCTATATTCTTTACGTACGGCAGTATCCGTTGCGGGAAACTATGAGTACTCTATAGATGGAGCGATGTTAATTACTATTTTAGCGTTTGTGCTTGCGATCTTTTTTGTAATACAATTTTCGCATGTAAAAGTAACTAAAAAAGGATATTGTGTTTCTTTTGCAACATCAATGATTGTATTGGTTGTTACATATATCTCTCTCGTTCCAACAGAACAATTGGAATTATGGGGTGTAAGTCGTAATCTCTGGAAACAGGAAAATGCGATTCAAGAAAATGGAGTTTGGCTAAACTTTGTAGATAATACAAAAGATATTGCCTTGAAAAAACCAGAAGGATATAATAAAAAGGAGCAGGAAGAGATTTTTGCTCAGTATGAGACAAAAGAGTTAACGAAAAAACAAAAAAAGAATCGTCCAACAATTATTGCGATTATGAATGAATCATTTTGTGATATGACATCTTGGACAGAAGGAGATGCAGTAGAAGTAAATCAAGAGCCAATTCCATTTACAACAAGCTGGAAGAAAAATGTAATTCGTGGAAATATGCTTGTGCCTGTATTTGGAGCTGGGACCGCAACAACAGAATTTGAGTTTTTAACTGGGCAGTCCCAGGCTTTTTATCCATCAGGTTCCGTTGCATATCAGCAGTTTATTCATAAGGAAACGCAGTCGTTAGCGTCTATATTAAAATCCTATGGATATAAAACTTTGGCAATGCATCCATACTATGGAAATGGATGGAGTCGTGAAAAAGTATATCCGTTGCTTGGGTTTGATGATTTTCTAAGTATTGAGGATTTAAAATATCAGGAAATGATGCGCTATTATTGTAGTGATGCATCGAATTACAAAAATATTATTGAAGAATATGAAAATCGCGGAGATGATCCGTTATTTATTTTTAATGTTACAATGCAAAATCACGGCGGATATGTAGGTGATAAAACCAATTTTACCCATACAATTAAAGAAAAGAATTTGGGGGAAGGTATTGTAGATGAATATCTGTCTTTAACTTATGAATCAGATCAGGCATTGAAAGATTTGGTAGAATATTTCTCAGAACAGGAAGATCCTGTTGTAATTTGTTTCTTTGGAGATCATTGGCCAAAACTTCAGACAGACATTTATGATCGAATGTTCCCTGGAGTTGATGAGTTTGATCGTACTGTAAGACAGCATACCGTACCATTCTATGTATGGGCGAATTATGATATTGATGCAAGAGATGTTGGATACACAAGTACAAACTACATATCTGGATTTGTATTGGAAGCGGCCAATTTGCCATTAGATCCATGGCATCAGTTCTTAAAAGAGATGCAGGAAAAATTGCCAGCTATTAGTACGGTTGCATACGTAGATGAGGATCAGGAAATTCATTCCATGGATGAAGAAAGTGAAAACAATGAAGCAATATTGGAGTTAGAACGCGCACAGTATTATTATTTCCAAGATAGGGAATAATAAAGAGAAAAGAATAGCTATAATGTGATGTTAGTATTTAAACTGCTTGGTATTTAGGAGATGAGATATCAAGCAGTTTAAACGTTAATATTGTACTGGAGGAAACCATGAATTTAAAAGAGATAAAAAATGAAGTCTCAAAAAAGAGATGGTTCATAATTTTGGCAGTATTTTTCTATGTTATTTCAGAGGGATTACAGCAAGAATTGGCTTATCAAAGTTGGAAGCTTTTAATAATAAAAATTATCACATCAATTGGATTTCCAATTGCTTTATTGACGATTGGTTCCATGCTTGGGAAGCAGACCCCAAAATGCAATTTTAAAACGTATAGAAATAGTTTGATTGTTGCGTTTGCTGCAATTTGTACAGCAAAAGTTTTTCTGATGTTATGGCAATATCGAGAAGGCAGTATGGAAATTACTTCTGTTGCCGTGTTTATACGTTTGTTTATGAGTAATAATGCAGAACCTTCTTATTGGGGAATCTGTGCATTGATTGGAGTTGGAGTAATTGCTCCAATTTTAGGCATAGTATTAGCAAAAGTGAAAGCAGAACAAGTGAAACCGTACTTGTTTCTTTCTCTTATTGTATCGACTGTGTCATTTTTCCTTACATTCTTAGAAATTTCTGTGGATGATATATGGGGATTACGTATGTTTTCTGGTATCACTACATACTTGCTTTTAGGATGGTATTTGGAACAAAATCCTACCAATAAACGGCAGATGATGTGGTGGAGCGGAGTTGGAGTATTAAGTTTTGTATTTCTTTTATTTGGAACATTAATCTTAAATCAAAATGTTATAGAAAGCAAGAATGAAATGCTTTTTCAATTATCATCGGTTGGAATGATTGGATTTAGTACTGCTTGTTATGTAATGTTGAATAGACAAATAAAGTTAGCAGAGCGATACCAAAACATTGCAATTATTTTAGTAAAGGCAAGTTTTATTACAGTGCTTTTTGCTGCTCTAATTCGTAAATGGCTTATGGGCTCTCCAATTTTTAGAGGGGATCATTCCATTTCCATTCTTATTACAGCAGTATTGACTTATATAATTTCCACTGCATTAGCAATTTTAGCTTTGGTTGTGTGGAACTGGATAAAGAGGTTTGTATTGAATCAAAGGTCTATATGGGTTCATGTAAGCTGGAGATTTGCACCAGGTTTTCGCATGAGAAAAGAAATCTTACCACTGCTTTTTCTGATTGTTTCATGGGCGTTGTATATTAGTCATTGGCATGTATTTGAAGTGCTGTATTGGAATATTGCATTTGACTGGATTTGGGTAGCTCTTATAGCGATTACCATACTGTCATTGGTGCGGTTCGAGTTTTCTCCATTGTTAGAGAAAATTATCAAAGCAATTATTATCATTGGATTGCCATTCTGGATTATGTGCATTACTGAGTTAGTGAATGAAAATAATGCACTACAAATGCAAAGAAATCAGATTTGGCTCAATTATATTTGTTATTTGCTATTATTTTTTGTGTTTTATGCAATTACCAATCAAATTCGTATTGCAGCAATATTGGAAGCCGTTGTGATGACTGTCTTTGGTATTGCAAATATGTATGTACTGCGATTTAGAGGTTCTCCAATTTTGCCATGGGACTTGTATTCAGTGAAGACAGCAGCATCGGTAGCAAGCACATATAATTATGATTTGACGGCACAGATGTTATTGGGAATTCTATATACGATCTGGATTTGGCTGCTTATGTATCCATTAAAAAGAGAGCGATGGAGATGGTACCGTCATCTTGCATCGGTTATTGTAACAGCAGCAGTAATCTGTGTTTGCTGGTCAGGTGTTGTAATGCAAGGAAAGCTAAAAGATATGGGTGTTGAAAGAAATATCTGGAAACAGGATGAGGGATATCGTACAAATGGACTTTTGCTAAGTTTTATAGAAAATGCAAAAGATTTCACGCTTAGAGCTCCAGATGGATACGATAAAGAGACGCAAGAAAAACTTTTGGCTGAGACAACCGAAGAGATAACAAATACTGATAAAAAAGATTATCCAAATGTGATTGTTGTAATGAATGAATCCTTTGCAGATATTCCTAATATGGCAGAAGAGGGAATTTTAAATATTAATCAAGAAGTTACACCATTTATTAATAATTGGGAAGATAATGTGATAAAAGGTCATTTTCTATCTTCTGTTTTAGGTGGTGGAACTGCTAAAACCGAATTTGAATTTTTAACTGGAAACAGTGGAGCCTTTTATCCGAGTGGTTCTATGCCATATCAGCAGTTTATTCATGAAGAAATGGAATCTATGGCATCTATTTTAGGTAATTATGGATATACTTCCGTTGCATTTCATCCATATTTAGGTACTGGATGGGATAGAAATCGTGTTTATCCATTGATGGGATTCCAAGATTTTATTACATTAGATGATATGCCAGAAGATATGGATAAAGTCCGGATTTATTGTAGTGATAAGGGAGATTATGATAAAGTATTACAGATTTTAGATGAACATGATAAACAGGAAGGGCCATTGTTCCTATTTAATGTCACGATGCAGAATCATGGAAGTTATACAGGCTCCTATGATAATTTCTCTGTTGATATTCAGGATTCTAGCTTAAACTATGATGATCTCAATCAATACTTGTCTTTGATTCATCTTTCTGATCAGGCACTTCAGGAATTAGTGAATCAGCTTACTGCTAGGGATGAAGATGTTATTTTATGTTTCTTTGGAGATCATATGCCTGGATTGGATTGGTCATTTTACACGAAGATCACACCAAGTGATAGTGAATTTGAACGGACTTTGAAAGCATATACGGTTCCATTTTACATTTGGGCAAATTATGATTTAGATATTGAAGAAGAATCGCTAGAATTTACAAGTGCGAACTATCTTGGAATGCATTTGTTACAATTAATTGGAGTACCATTGACACCATGGTATCAGTATTTGGAGCAGATGGAGGAGCAAATGCCAATTGTGAGTGCAATTGGTTATGCGGATGAAACAGGGCAGATCCATCCAATGGACGATACAGCAATGGAATATCCAGCGATGCAGCAATATCAAAAGATGCAATACTATTATTTTTATGATCGTAATAAATAATAAAATACTTCTTTCTCTGTAATGGAAAGGTAGGACAAAATACCAGTGTAAAAATGGTAAGTTTTTACACTGGTATTTTTGCATGAAAAAGGATGTGGATTGAATATATTTATGATAAAAACAATACTTCACAATATGAAATCGTTATGATATACTTATAAAGTGAAAATTTTATGGATAAAAGTGCAAAATATTTTATAAGTGCCAATCGCATAATAAGTTTTGAATGGCAGAACAGGAGGAAAAATGGGAAAATATTTTGGGACAGATGGATTCCGTGGAGAGGCAAATAAAGATCTAACAGTGGAACACGCATATAAAGTAGGGCGTTTTTTAGGATGGTATTATGGTAGACAGCATAAATGTAAAGTTGTAATTGGAAAAGATACAAGAAGAAGCAGTTATATGTTTGAATATGCATTGGTTGCTGGTCTAACTGCATCTGGGGCAGATGCATACTTATTGCATGTTACGACTACTCCAAGTGTCTCTTATGTAGTAAGAACCGAAGAATTTGATTGTGGTATCATGATTTCTGCAAGTCATAATCCTTATTATGATAATGGTATAAAGTTGATTAATAATAAGGGAGAAAAGATGCAGGAATCGGTTATCCTGAAAGTTGAGGCATATTTGGATGGCTTGACAGAAGAAATTCCATTTGCGACAGGAGAAAATATTGGATGTACCGTAGATTATGCCGCAGGACGTAACCGTTATGTGGGATATCTGATTTCGCTTGCTGTTCATTCGTTTAAAGGCAAAAGAGTTGGACTGGACTGTGCAAACGGAAGTTCCTGGATGATTGCAAAAAACGTATTTGATGCACTTGGAGCCAAAACATATGTAATTAATAATGAGCCAAATGGTATGAATATTAATACAAACTGCGGTTCCACACATATTGAAGGACTTCAGGCATTTGTAAAGGAAAATCAACTAGACGTAGGATTTGCCTATGATGGAGATGCAGACCGCTGTCTTTGTGTGGATGAAAAAGGAAATGTGATCAGCGGAGACTTAATTTTATATATTTGTGGTAAATATATGAAAGATAGAGGAGAGCTAGATAATAATACAGTCGTTACAACTGTAATGTCCAATTTTGGTCTATATAAGGCATTTGATAAAATTGGAATTGAATATGAAAAAACGGCAGTTGGAGATAAGTATGTATATGAATGTATGCAGACAAATGGACATAAGATTGGTGGAGAAGAGTCTGGTCATATTATTTTTAGCAAATATGCAACAACTGGAGATGGTATTTTAACCTCAATTATTATGATGGATGTTATGATTGCAAAGAAAATGACATTATCTGAATTAGCAATGCCAGTTGTGATTTATCCTCAACTTTTAAAAAATGTAAGAGTAAAAAATAAACCAGCTGCGAGAAATGATGTGGATGTAATTGCAGCGATCGAGGATGTGGAAAAGAAATTAGGAAGTACAGGAAGGATTCTTGTAAGAGAAAGTGGAACGGAACCAGTAATTCGTGTTATGGTAGAGGCAGAATCCGATGATATTTGTGAAAAGTATGTGGATCAAGTAATTGATGTTTTAGTGAAAAAAGGACATGTACAGCAAGCGTAAGAGAGGCAGCTGCAAACGAATTTTGGTGGTGGAACTAATTCCTCCATTAAATTGTAATAAAAAATAATGTTTATTTTAGCATCATATAGTTAGGAGGAATCATTTATGTGTGGAATTGTTGGATATGTTGGACAAAATCAGGCTGCTCCAATTTTACTGGATGGTTTGGCAAGACTAGAGTATCGAGGATACGATTCGGCTGGAATGGCAGTATACCATGATGACGAAATTGAAATTGTAAAAGCAAAAGGACGCCTACAAGTTTTAAGAGAATTAACAAATAATGGAATTGATTTAAAAGGAACAATAGGAATTGGGCATACAAGATGGGCAACACATGGAGAACCATCGGTTATCAATTCCCATCCGCATTATAATAAAGATAAGAGTATTGCAGTCGTGCATAATGGCATTATTGAAAATTATCAACCATTGAGAGATCGTTTAGTAAGAAAAGGATATCGTTTTATTTCAGACACGGATACAGAAGTAATTGCCCATATGTTGGATAATTACTATAATGGAGATCCACTGGAAACAATTTCCAAAATAATGGCTCGTATAGAGGGATCTTATGCACTTGGAGTTTTATTTAAAGATCATCCAGGAGAGATATATGCAGTTCGTAAAGACAGCCCTCTTATTATAGGAGTTTCAGAGGAAGGAAACTTTATCGCTTCGGATATACCAGCGATTTTAAATCACACAAGAAATGTGTATTTTATTGAAAATCTAGAAATTGTAAAATTGACACGAGAGAATGTTATGTTTTACAATATGGATAAAGAGGAAATTGAAAAGGAAGTAACGGTTGTTGATTGGGATATGGAAGCTGCTGAAAAAGGTGGATATGAGCATTTTATGCTAAAAGAAATTTATGAGCAGCCAAAAGCAGTCAGAGATACAATTAATCCTAGAATTAAAAATGGGGAAATCGTCATTGATGAGTGGCATATGACGGATGAAGATGTTCAGAAGCTAAATAAAATCTTTATTGTAGCATGTGGTTCCGCTTATCATGCTGGAGTTTCTGGAAAATATGTGTTGGAAGGTATTGCACGTATTCCAGTGGAAGTAGATTTAGCATCGGAATTCCGGTATCGAGATCCAATTCTTGATGATCATTCTCTTGTTATTGTCATTAGTCAGTCGGGAGAAACAGCAGATTCCTTAGCTGCACTTCGGGAAGCGCAGAGAAGAGGCGTGAAAGTACTAGGAATTGTCAATGTAGTAGGAAGCAGTATTGCACGAGAAGCAGACAGTGTTTTGTATACGTGGGCAGGACCAGAAATCGCAGTAGCTACGACAAAGGCATATAGTACACAACTTGCGGCACTTTACTTACTTGCTATTTATTTAGGAAAGAAGAGAGGAAAATTAGAAGAATCCGTATATAATGAAATGATTCAAGAACTACAAGATCTGCCAGATAAGATTCAGAGCTTACTTGGAGATAAAGAAAGAATTCAATGGTTTGCAAGTAAGTTTGCGGCAAGTCATGACATATTCTTTATTGGAAGAGGCGTGGACTATGCGACCTGCATGGAGGGATCTTTAAAGTTAAAAGAAATTTCTTATATCCATTCAGAAGCGTATGCAGCAGGTGAATTAAAGCACGGAACAATTTCTCTTGTAGAAGATGGAATTTTGGTTGCAAGTGTATTAACACAGCCGCAGTTGTATGAAAAAACGGTAAGTAATATGGTTGAGGTTAAGGCAAGAGGAGCTTATGTTATGGCTTTAACGAATAGCGGAAATTATGACGTAGAAGATGTTGCAAACTTTACCGTATATATTCCAAAGACCAATCCATGGTTTACAACATCATTAGCAGTCATTCCACTTCAATTGTTTGCTTATTATGTCTCCTTAGCAAGAGGACTGGATGTAGATAAACCAAGAAACTTGGCTAAGTCAGTTACTGTAGAATAAAAAATAATATCAATGCCAAGGAATGATAGATATGTGGTCAACTTCTAGAGAACGAATGAACCAGGAGGTAATGAAGTTTGTTTAAATTAATGGGAAAATATATTGCTACGCTGTATCGTCAAGAACAGAAATATATTAATAATGCAATGAAAGAGTATAAATTAGGATTTTCCAGTTATAAGTTTTTATTTCATATTTCCAGACATGAGGGAATTAGTCAAAAAGAACTTTGTAAGATTCTAAATATTGATGAAGCGTTAGCAACAAGAACGGTTAAGAAAATGGAAGAGCAGAAGATCGCATATCGAAAAAAAGGAGAAAACAATTCCCATTCCTATGCATTATATCTGACCGATTATGGGAAACAAATTTTACCAGAATTGACCAATATTATTGATCAATGGTGGGATAATGTAATGGTAGATATGAGCAAAGAAGAAGCGGAAATGGTGCTTAAATTTGTAGAAAAAATGTATTGGAAAGCTAGAAGTATGAACGAAGCATAAAATGCTCTGCATAATATAGGACGATTCGGACGACCGATGGCTATATTATGCAGAGTATTTTTATGTTCTTATATGAATAAAGCGGTGTTTCGTTCTATTATGCTTCTACGAAAGTACCAACTTTCTCGCGAATCCCTTCTTTGGCTTTATCCAGTTTTGTAGATATTGCGATACGGTTTGGACCATTGGAAACAAACTGTGCAGCCGCAGAAAGTTTTGGAGAGAGATCATTTTGAGAGAGTAGACCAGAATCAATAATCTGGAATGCTTCGTCTAAGTGAATATGTCCAAGTTTTCTCTCTTCATCGGTTCCCTTGTGAATCGTGATCTGTTCATCACTTGTTAAGAAAAGTAATACATCTGCGTCTAATTCATGCGCAAGCTTAGCGGCAACTGCATCTTTTTCAATGACTGCACTGGCTCCCTTTAGGCGGGTTCCTTGCTCTAATACTGGAATTCCGCCGCCACCTGCTGCAATGACAACATGTCCTGCATCTGCAAGCATACGAATACTGTCTAATTCATAAACTTCAATTGGTGCAGGAGATGCGATGATACGTCTCCAGCCATCTTCTTCTTTTGTAACGAAATTTCCTTTTTTCTTTTCTTCTTCTGCTTCTGCATCATTTAAAATACGGCCAATGGATTTAATTGGCTTATTAAAGGCACGGTCAAATGGATCTACTTTAACCTGTGTAATAATCGTACAAACTGGTTTATAAATACCTCTATTTAATAATTCCGTGCGGATTGCATTTTGTAAATCGTATCCAATATATCCTTGGCTCATGGCATTACATACTGACATAGGCGCTGGGGTATATCCCTCATGGCGTTGACTAAATTCATTCATAGCGGTATGAATCATACCAACTTGTGGACCGTTACTATGTGTAATAACTACCTGATATTTCATTTGAATTAGATCGGCAATTGCAGATGCGGCGATTGTCACGCCGTGCTGCTGTTCAGGCAGGTTCTTGCCAAATGCACTGCGCCCTAAAGCGACAACAACTCGTTTATTACTCATGGAAATCTCCTCTCATTTACTAATTCTTCTGTTATAATCATAACATTGTAGGAGACAGAGTGCAATGAAAAAATAAAACTTTTGGACATAATATAAAAAACATGGTAGAATAAGTTTATATATACATGGGGGAAAATACCTTTTGATCCCAATATCATAGATTTAAGAAAGAGGAAATAAATGAAAAAGAAAGTAGTGGTTGGAATGTCAGGGGGCGTAGATTCTTCCGTAGCTGCCTGGCTTTTAAAAAAACAAGGATATGACGTAATAGGAGTTACAATGCAGATTTGGCAAGATGAAAATCCACTGGATGTAGGACAAGAAGGTGGATGTTGTGGATTAAGTGCAGTGGACGATGCAAGACGAGTTGCAGCGGCACTGGAAATTCCCTATTATGTTATGAATTTTAAAAGAGAATTTAAAAAAGATGTTATAGATTATTTTGTAGCAGAATACTTACAGGGAAGGACCCCAAATCCATGTATTGCTTGTAATCGTTATGTGAAGTGGGAAGCTTTGCTTCAAAGAAGTCTAAGTATTGGAGCGGATTATATTGCAACAGGACATTATGCAAAAGTAATACAACTTCCAAATGGACGCTATACAATTCAAAAATCAGTTACAGATAAGAAAGATCAGACCTATGCACTTTATAATCTAACACAGGAACAATTAGCACATACATTAATGCCTGTAGGAGCTTATACGAAAGATGAAATTCGAGCAATTGCACAGCAAATCGATTTACGTGTGGCAGCAAAACGGGATAGCCAGGAAATCTGTTTTATTCCAGATAAAGACTATGCAAGATTTATTGAAGAAGAGGCTGGAGAGATAGTACCTCGTCCAGGAAACTTTGTCAGTGTAGATGGAGAAGTGCTTGGACGTCATAAGGGAATTACTCATTATACCGTTGGACAGAGAAAAGGGTTAAATTTAGCTTTAGGACATCCTGTTTTTGTAACAGAAATCCGTCCAGAGACAAACGAAGTTGTAATTGGAGAGAATGAAGATGTATTTGCATCGGCATTAATCTGTAATCAGATTAATTTTATGTCAATTTCAGATTTAAAGCAAGAAAAAAGAGCATATGCGAAAATTCGTTATTCTCATAAAGGAGCTCCATGTACTTTAAAACGTACAGGAGAAGACGAAATAACAGTAATTTTTGACGAGCCACAAAGAGCAATTACACCAGGCCAGGCAGTCGTTTTTTATGAGGAAGATTATATTGTCGGGGGCGGTACGATTAGAAAAGCAATAAAGGAGTATTAATTATGAATGTAAAGGATTTTGATTATTATTTGCCAGAAGAGCTGATTGCACAAGATCCATTAGAGGATCGTTCTAGCTCTCGGCTTATGATTCTAGACAAAAAGACGGGAGAAATCCAACATAGCATTTTTAAAAATATTATAGAGGAATTACATGCAGGCGATTGTCTTGTGATTAACAATACAAAAGTAATTCCAGCTCGTTTGTATGGAGCAAAAGTAGGTACGGATGCCAAAATTGAGGTGCTTTTACTAAAACGGAAGGAAAATAATATTTGGGAAGTACTAGTGAAACCAGGAAAAAAGGCAAAAGTAGGAACACAGATTAGTTTTGGAGAGGGAAAACTGGTTGGTACAGTTGTGGATGTTGTGGAAGAAGGAAATCGTCTGATTCAGTTTTCTTATGAAGGAATTTTTGAAGAGGTGTTGGATGAATTGGGACAAATGCCATTGCCTCCTTATATTACCCATCAGTTGAAAGATAAAAATCGTTATCAGACCGTCTATGCAAAGTATGATGGATCTGCCGCAGCTCCGACTGCTGGACTCCATTTTACAAAGGAATTGTTGGAAGAGATTCAAGCAAAAGGAGTAACGATTGCAAGTGTTACGCTTCATGTAGGACTTGGAACATTTCGTCCAGTAAAGGTAGAGAATGTACTGGAGCACCATATGCACTCCGAATTTTTTATGATCGAAGAATCAGAAGCGAAAAAAATTAATGATGCCAAAGCGGCTGGAGGCAGAATTATTAGTGTTGGGACAACGAGCTGCCGTACATTAGAGTCTGCTGCGGATGAAAATGGAAGATTAAGGGCAACGAGTGGTTGGACTGATATTTTTATTTATCCAGGATATTCATTTAAAATAATTGATGCATTAATTACGAATTTTCATTTACCGCAATCAACGTTATTAATGCTTGTATCAGCATTGGCAGGAAGAGAACATATTTTGGCAGCTTATGAGGAAGCAGTGAAAGAACGATATCGCTTTTTTTCATTTGGGGATGCGATGTTAATTCAATAATAGGGAAGGATTTGGTAAACGTTATGGAGAAAATTCGTTTGAATAAATATTTAAGCGAGTCTGGTATATGTTCCCGCAGAGAAGCTGATCGACTGACAGAAGCGGGAAAAATTACAGTAAATGGGACAATTGCTTTTGTTGGAATGAGTGTCTGTGAATCCGATGAAATTTTTGTAGATGGAAAACTCGTCAAACGTCAGCAAAAAAAACAAGTCCTTTTAGCCGTGAATAAGCCAAAAGGAGTTGTATGTACAACGGCTCGTTTTAAGGGAGAACAAAATATTGTAGATATGGTGCAATATCCAACTAGAATTTATCCAATTGGAAGATTGGACAAAGATTCCGAGGGATTAATTCTTATGACGAATGATGGAGAAATCGTAAATAAGATTTCCAGAAGCCGTAATAATCATGAAAAAGAATATGTCGTTACAGTCAATAAACAAGTGACCGAAAAGTTTTTAGACCAGATGAGAAACGGCATAGAAATTTTGGATACGATAACAAAACCATGTATTTGTAAAAAAACTGGTAATCGGGAATTTCATATTATATTGACGCAGGGCTTAAACCGTCAGATTCGACGCATGTGTGACGCATGTGGATATAAAGTAGAGAATCTGAAAAGAATTCGTATTATGAATATTCGTCTTGGAAATATTCCGCTTGGACATTTTCGAAATGTGACAGAGGCAGAAAGAATGGAATTAGAACAATTATGTAATCGAACAGAGAAAGGATGATAAAAGAAGAGATGAAAGATCCAAAAGTTCGTATGAAAGAGTTAATCCAGATATTAGAGCCGGCAGCAAGAGCTTATTATCAGGAAAACCGCGAGATTATGGACAATCGGGAATATGATGCCTATTATGATGAATTATTAAAATTGGAAAATGAAACAAAGACAGTACTAGCTGGAAGTCCAACGATGAAAGTTGGATATGAGATTGTAAGTGAGCTTCCAAAAGAAGTTCACGAAAGCAGGATGCTTTCCTTGGACAAGACAAAAGATGTAACACAGCTTCAGACATTTTTAGGAGATCAAATTGGAGTCCTTTCTTGGAAAATGGATGGACTTACGGTAGTCCTTACTTATGAAAATGGAGAATTAAAAAAAGCAGTAACACGGGGGAATGGAGAAGTTGGAGAAGTTATTACCAATAATGCGAAAGTATTTATTAACCTTCCATTAAAGATTGCATTTTCAGGAAGACTCGTAATTCGAGGGGAAGCGATTATCCGTTATTCTGATTTTAAAAAGTTGAATGAAACAATTTCAGATGTCGATGCCAGATATAAAAATCCGAGAAATCTTTGTTCCGGTTCAGTACGACAATTGAATAGTGAAATTACGGCGAAAAGAAATGTACATTTTTTTGCATTTTCTTTAATTGTTGCAGAGGGAAAAACGTTTCATAATTCTTGTTTGGAACAATTTGAATGGCTGCAAGAACAGGGATTTGATGTGGTAGAACATGTAAAAGTAACCAAAAATTCGCTGCCCGATGCAGTAGAACAATTTTCAAAAAAAATAGAAGAAAACGATATCCCGTCCGATGGATTGGTATTATTGATGGATGATATTGCATATGGAGAATCTCTCGGAGCTACTGCAAAATTTCCAAGAAATGCAATGGCATTTAAATGGAAAGATGAATTAGCAGAAACAACGTTACGTTATATTGAATGGAGTGCTTCTCGTACAGGTTTGATTAATCCAGTTGCCGTGTTTGACCCAGTGGAATTAGAGGGTACAACTGTGAAACGTGCAAGTGTGCATAATCTTTCCATTATGGAAGAATTACAGCTTGGGGAAGGAGATCGAATTACCGTATTTAAGTCCAATATGATCATTCCTCAAATTGCTGAAAATTTAACGAAAAGTGGAACAATTATAATTCCAGAGGCCTGTCCTGTGTGTGGAGGAAAAACGGAGATTCATAAAAATATTGATGTAAAGAGTTTGTATTGCATGAATCCGGATTGTCAGGCAAAAAAAATAAAAGCGTTTGAATTATTCGTCAGCAGAGATGCAATGAATATTGATGGACTTTCCTCTGCCACGATGGAGAAATTAATTGACCGAGGATTTATTAAGGAATATGCGGATATTTTCCATTTAGAAACATGGAAAGATTCCATTATAGAGATGGAGGGATTTGGACAAAAGTCTTATGAAAATATGATTGGTTCCATTGAAAAAGCTCGAAAAACAACGCTTCCAAGAGTTATTTATGCCCTTGGAATCTCTGGAATTGGGTCTGCCAATGCAAAAATGTTAAGTAAAGCGTTTGGATTTGATTTTGAAAAAATGCGGCATGCATCCATAGAAGAACTGACAGAGGTGGATGGAATTGGAGCTGTATTGGCAAAAGGATGGCATGACTATTTTTCCGACGCAAAACGAAATGAAATTGTTGATCATTTATTGGCAGAATTAGAAATTGAAATAGAACATGTAGATACCGAATTGAGCTTAGATGGAAAAGTATTTGTTATTACAGGGGCGGTGCAGCATTTTGCTAACCGAAATGAATTAAAAGCGTATATTGAACAGCGAGGAGGAAAAGTAACTTCTGCTGTAAGTACAAAGACTAATTATCTCATTAACAATGATAGGACAAGTAATTCTTCTAAAAATAAAAAGGCAAGAGAACTCAATATTCCAATTCTTTCAGAGGAACAGTTTTTGGAACTTACAGAATAGCTTGTTGTTATAGTGGTTTTTAATAAAGATTTTTATAAAATAGAAAAATTGTGAAAGAAGCTTGCTTCTGGAAAGGGGAGACGATATGCCAATTAGAGTGGAGAATGATTTACCAGCACGAGCTGCATTAGAGTCGGAAAATATTTTCATGATGGGGGAAAACCGTGCAGAGACACAAAGAATTCGTCCGTTAGAGATTGTAATTTTAAATCTAATGCCAATTAAGCCTGATTATGAGACACAGTTACTACGTGCATTGTCCAATACGCCATTGCAGATTAATATTACCTATTTAACGTTATCGACACATCAGTCCAAACATACCTCATCCAGTCATATTAATCGGTTTTATACAACATACGATCAGATTTGTAAAAGAAACTTTGATGGTATGATTATTACAGGGGCTCCAGTAGAACATATGGAGTTTGAGGAGGTTCACTATTGGCCAGAAATTGAAATGATTATGGATTGGACAAAAACACATGTAACTTCTACACTTTATGTGTGCTGGGGAGCATTGGCTGGAATTTACTATCATTTTGGAATTCAAAAGGTTCAATTAGAAAAGAAACTTTCAGGGGTTTATACCCATCGTGTTTTAGATCGCTGTGAGCCATTGGTAAGAGGATTTGATGATATGTTTACTGCTCCGCATTCTCGTTACAGTGGAGTATCCAGAGAAGAAGTAATCAAGAATCCAGATTTACAATTGTTGGCAGAGTCAAAGGAAGCAGGAGTCTATCTGATAAAAAGTTTGGATGAAAGACATGTATTTTTATTTGGTCATCCTGAGTACGATCGTATGTCCTTGGATGCGGAATATCGAAGAGATATTGCAAAAGGAATTTCCATCGCTCCGCCAGAGCATTATTACGAAAATGATGATCCAGAGATGACCCCAATTTTAACGTGGAGAGCTCACGCCAACACACTTTATACAAATTGGCTGAATTATTATGTTTACCAGGTAACTCCTTACGATATGGTTGAAACGCCGTTATAATATGAATCTTTTGGGAGGAAAACTCTTGCCTCCAAATGTTGGACGTGATGCTGGCATTTGGAGGTAGTGTTTTTTACATTTTTTGATGTAGAATTCGGCTAATTGGCTTATAAATAATCATTACGGCAATGGAAACAAGCAGACCTTTTAATAAATTCAATGGTGCAACACAGAATATTACAAAAGTGGTAAGGTTTGTAACTCCATTGAAAATAGCAGAACCTTGTGCAATAATCTGATCGAGCGGAAGACCGAAAAGTTTGGAAAATTGCGGAAGTAAATATAAAGCATTAAAAATCGTACCAAAAACAGTGATCGTCAATGTGCCAAGTACACATCCAAGAATTGCATGGTTCTTTGTCTTTTTCCAGTAATAAACGATTGTAGCAGGTACGATGAAACTGCATCCAACTGCAAAGTTAGCAAAATCTCCAACAAAGGCAGTGGAAGTTCCTTTTAAGAGAATATGTAAAATAACCTTTAATAATTCTACGATAACTCCCGCAGCAGGTCCAAATGCGAATCCGCAGATTAATACTGGAATTTCACTAAAGTCTAATTTATAAAACCCAGGTGCTAAAAATGGCAATGGGAATTCAAAGTACATTAAAATCACAGAAATTGCAGAAAACATACCAATTGCAGCCATGCGGCGAGTGGAAATAGTTGCTCCTAGCGTAGTGCATCTTATTGTGTTCGACTTATTGTCGATAAGAACTTGGGCGCCGTAAGAAACACAGTAAATAACCAGAGAAATACCTGCTACCATAAGCAGGAAAAAGATATTTTGTTGTGCTTGTGTTATAATTAGTTTTAAATGTTGCATAAAAATCACTCCTTAATAAAAGAAACTTTCACTGGATGTCTTTTATGTATTACGATAAAAAAACTGCTCCAAATGCAAAAAGATGCATTCGGGGCAGTCATCCTGTACACGAATTGTACAATTCCTTCTCTCATCCAGACTTTGCAGCTATGCTGCGTTCACTGTCGGTTTTGGAATTTCACCAAATCCACCGCAAAGCGGGTCACGGACTATACCGTCGGTAGGGAATTACACCCTGCCCCGAAGAATTGTTTGTTCTATTTTTATTATTATGATACTGCTTGTTTACCGACTTGTCAAGTTAAGTGGGCTTATCCTATGGATTCTAGTAAAGCAGTTAAGTTGCTAAGACCTTCTAATTTCCAATCTTCAATTTTACCTGAGTCACATAATTGTGCAAGATTTGGATCAATTGGCAGTGCAGCGGCAACTGGAATGGCGAAGTTGGCTGCAACAGTGTGAATATCACTATTTCCAAAAATAAAGTGTTTTTCTTGGCAGTTTGGACATACAAAATAGGACATATTTTCTACAATTCCAAGGATTGGAACGTTCATAGCATCTGCCATATGAACTGCTTTGGAAACGATCATGGAAACAAGATCTTGAGGAGTAGTAACGATGATAATTCCATCCAAAGGTAAGGACTGAAATACAGTAAGCGGAACATCTCCAGTTCCAGGAGGCATATCTACAAACATATAATCAACATCGCCCCAACAGACATCTGACCAGAACTGCTTTACGACATTGGCAATAATCGGTCCTCTCCAGATGACAGGATCAGTTTCTTCTTCCAGCAATAAATTGACGGACATCATAGCAGTACCTTTCGCAGAATATAGTGGCTGGATGGTGTTATTTGGTGCCTGAGTTGCCTTGTCGTGAACTCCAAACATTTTTGGAATAGATGGTCCTGTAATATCTGCATCTAAAATGGCAGTCTTATATCCTTTTTCTCTCATAGAACATGCCATTAACGAGGTAACAAGGGATTTGCCAACGCCTCCCTTTCCACTTACGACTCCGATTACTTTTTTAATATGGCTGTCTGCATTTGCAGCAACGGAAAAATCGGTTTGTTTATGAGAACAGCCTTCACAAGATTCTTTTGTACAAGATTGGTTATTACATTCTTTACTCATTGGTTTCCTCCAAAATTGATATAAAATTGCAGAACGAATTAAGAATAAATTCTGCAAGACTATAAAAAGTGTAACACAAATGAAGCAAAAAAACAATGGAAGAATGAACGCTTTACTGCTTTATGGAAGAAGGGGAGAATTATGCAGCAATTGATTGATCATCGGATTCGTTTGTCAGTTCGTAACTTAGTAGAGTTTATTATGCGCTCGGGAGATTTAGATAATCGGAGAAGCAGTTCGGCCGATCGGGAAGCAATGCTTGCTGGCGGGCGAATGCATCGAAAAATCCAAAAGCAAATGGGAGCCAATTATGAAGCAGAAGTGGCATTAAAGATTACGGTACCACTGGATGAAATTGACTTAATATTGGAAGGACGAGCAGATGGAATTCTGAAAGAGGGAGAAGAAATTGTTATTGACGAAATAAAAGGAATGTATCAAGATGTGAAAAAGATGGAACAACCAATTCCAGTACATCAGGCACAGGCAGTTTGTTATGCTTATATGTATATGCAAAAGAAAGAGAAGGATGGTATCTGGATTCAAATGACGTATTGTAATTTGGATACTGAAGAGATTCAGAGATTTCGGGAATATTATACGGCGGATCAAGTGGAATTTCAGTTTTTCTCTTATATAAAAGAATATGGGAAATGGGCAAAGTTTTTGTACCAACATCGTTTGGAAAGAAAGCAGTCCATTCAGGGAATGGAGTTTCCATTTTCTTACCGAAAAGGACAGAGAGAAATTGTGGTATCCGTCTATCGTGCTATTTTAAGAGAAACTCGTTTGTTTATTCAAGCCCCGACTGGAATCGGAAAAACAATTTCGGTTACCTTTCCAGCGGTCAAAGCCATTGGCGAGGGATATGGGGATAAGATTTTTTACCTGACGGCGAAAACAATTACAAGAGCTGGTGCAGAAGAAAGTTTTGAAATTATGCGAAAACAAGGAATGAAACTTTCCAGTGTTACGATTACAGCCAAGGAAAAACTCTGTATTCTCGATGAAATGGATTGTAATCCAATCAGTTGTCCAAGGGCAAAAGGACATTTTGACCGAGTAAATCATGCAGTATTTGATTTGATTACGAATGAAGAAAAGGCTTCTCGAGAAATCATCTTGTTTTATGCGGAAAAGTATCAAGTTTGCCCGTTTGAACTTTGCTTGGATGTAAGTAATTGGATGGATGCGATTATTTGCGATTATAATTATGTATTAGACCCCAATATCCGATTACAACGCTATTTTGCAGAGAATAATACAGGAGACTATATTTTTTTAATTGATGAGGCACATAACCTTGTAGAGCGCGCGAGAGAAATGTATAGTGCAACATTAATAAAAGAAGATTTTTTAGAAGCGAAGAAGCGCATGAAAACAGCATTGACCATAACGAAAAAAATCGATCGCTGTAATCGAATCATGCTTCAACTGAAACGAGAATGTGATACATGGAAAGAACTTTCAGAAGGAGAGGGAATTGGAGCACTTGTGACCGCAGTGGAGGCGTTATTTGGAGAATTGCAAAAATGGGAAGAAACACATCCAGAATATAGACGTACAAAGGAAGATAGTGAATTTTTCTTTTCCCTCCGCAATTTCTTAATGATCTATGATCGAATGGATGAGAATTATCGTGTTTATACGCAGCATTTGGAAGATGGAAGATTTGTTTTAAAATTATTTTGCGTCAATCCTGCCAATGCAATTCGAGGTTGTTTAGAACAAGGCATTGCAGCTATATTTTTTTCTGCAACAATGCTGCCAATTCGTTATTATAAAGAACTATTGAGTGGGGAACAAAATGATTATGCGATTTATGCCCATTCGCCATTCGATACAAAAAAACGTTTGCTTTTAATTGGGAGTGATGTGAGCAGCCGTTATACAAGAAGAGTTCATTCCGAGTTTGAAAAAATAGCCGCCTATATTGAAAAAATAGTGAGTGCGAAACAGGGAAATTATCTTGTATTTTTTCCTTCCTATGGCTATATGATGGATGTATTAGCAATGATAGAGAGGCGAAAGCCAGGTTATAGGTATCAAGTTCAGAGAAATGGAATGACGGAGCGGGAGAGAGAACAATTTTTGGAAGAATTTTCTAATCAGCATGGAGGAAGTTTCGTTGGATTTTGTGTTAGCGGAGGTATTTTTTCAGAAGGCATTGATTTAAAAGGAGAACGATTGATTGGAGTGATTTTGATTGGAACGGGTTTGCCTCAGGTTTGTTCGGAGCGTGAGATTTTAAAAAAATTTTATGTAGAAAAAGAAATGGATGGGTTTGCCTATGCCTATCGCTATCCAGGTATGAATAAAGTTCTTCAGGCAGCTGGAAGGTTAATTCGTACTGAAAACGATTATGGAGTGATTGTATTACTGGATGATCGTTTATTGAAAACAGAATATATCGAACAATTTCCAGTGGAATGGTCGGATTATCGAGTAACACGCTTAACAGAAATTGAATTGGAATTACAGCATTTCTGGAAAAATATTATAAGAATAAGAAAGGAATAAAAAAGAATGAGTGAACAAAATAAATTTTATCAAATGTATAAGAAGGAACTGGAGGGAATTACCCCTTGTGAACTGGAAGAGATAGAAGAATTGGCAGAGGCATTAGCAATGGGAGATGAATCCGTCCGAAATCGTTTGATTGAAGGTAATCTGGAACGAGTGATTCAAATGGCAGAATCTTATGCAGAAAGTGGTCTGCCATTTTCTGATCTTGTGCAAGAAGGAAATATGGCATTGACAATGGCAGTATATGAATATGAAGGAGGCGGATTTCTTCCATTTATCCAAGAACGAATTATTCAAGCAATGGAAGCTGCAATTGAAGAACAAAAAGGGGAAGCATCCATTGGACAGAAAATGGCGGCTTATATTAATGTAATGAATGAAGTAACGAGCAGACTTGCAGAAGAACTCGGTCGAGAAGCAACGGTAGAAGAGGTTGCAGAAAAAATGCAGCTTCCAGTAGAAGAAGTAAAAGAATTAATGAAAACAGCATTGAACGCAATTCATCATTGATTTGGAAAGCTGTTTTCTAGGCAGAGTTTTCCATATCCAAGGCGTGGGCTAGGGTAGACTGTTTCTCCTGCCAAAGGAAGTGCCCCACGCAGTAAATAAGCTTTTAGCTTTTCTCCATATAAAAAGGGATCGTTACCATTAATAATTCCCCATTCCATCATAAGCGCCGCACTGCCACTTACAATCGGAGTTGCAAAAGAAGTTCCGCTGAAACTGCCGTATCCGTCAGGAGCCACAGGAGCAGTAATATTGACGCCAGGAGCTACTAAGTCGGGCTTGATTTGATTGGTACGAGTATACCCTCTTCCAGAAAAATCTGCATAGGTACCAAGTAAAGAATTATAAGCACCAACAGTAATCGGAACAGAAGCAGTGGAAGGAGTTGTTAAAGTAATGTCAGGTGTTGGCTGTAAAAAACGTGTACTTTCGTTTAAGATACCGCCTCCTGGGAGCCATAAATTATAATTCGTAGTAGTTGTTACAATATTTCTTGGAATAAGATTAATATACCAAATTCCAGAATCAATATAATCATTAATCGGTAAAAATTCTAAGTAGATTTCTTGTGCCTGACTATATGGATTTGGTTCTCCATAGTAAAGAAACAGCGAGGTCTGACCAATACGAAACCGTTGTGTTCCAAGAATTTGCTGAAATGGACCAACAATTGTGCCAGCTGGGGAACGCAAAGAAATATCGAATTGATCGATATAAGACTTCCATATTTGGATATTTAGATTCGGTTCGTACGGCCCTACAGAGAGCATAATGTTTTCTTCTCTTCCATTTACAAGAATACCAGAAGCATGTAACGCAGCAGAAGCTTCATTTCCACTGCCGATACAAATAGTTGTTTTTCCGATATTGGCAACCTGATTTAAATAAGATTCCAACAGTGCCGTGCCATCATGGGAACCATAATTATTGCCAAAGCTAAGATTTAAAACAAGAGGCATTTGTAATTCCAGAGATTTTTGTATACAATAGTTCACACCTTGCATGAGTTGAGTCGTACGTGGAAAAGAATTGAGAAGTGGAGTACCTAGCTTAACAATAACGAGAGAGGCATTAAATGCTACGCCACGGTAACGGTTTTGGCTTGCGCGTCCATTTCCAGCGGCGATTCCAGCTACAGCTGTTCCGTGACCACTTAGGTCTGTTGTAAGTGTCTGTTGATTTTGCAATGCAGAATCAATTTCTTCTTTGGACCATTCTGCTCCAGTTGCATAGCCAGTAGGAGGAGTTCCATCCGCTGTTTGATCCCAAAGAAAAAGGACCCGAGTCGTACCGTCTTCATTCAAAAAATCAGGATGGGTAAGTGTAATTCCAGAATCGACAATCCCGATTAAAATTCCTTTGCCGCTTAAATTCCATGGGGAGTAAAAAAGAGGGTTAATGCAAGAGGCACTTCGAGCTTGATTAATATTAAAAAATAATCGTTTTGGCTGTTCAATAAATGTTATTTGTGGCAAAGCAGAGAGGGATTCAATATATCTTTGTGGAATCGTTAAGATGGCGAAGCCTGAAAAAAGATTTACTACGGTAATATCTTCGTAATCTGATAAAAGCTCAGAGAGATCTCCAGTATAACGTACAATTAGTTCCCAAATATTATCTCCCTCATACCCAATATTTAGCACATCCGATTTCTGACGCTCTTCTGGCGTAAGATCAAGAGAGAGATTTAATAAATTATCTAATTTTTGATTTGCCATAAAACTTCCTGATTGGTTTTATCATTAGTATATGCAGAAACGAAAGAAAGGAAACTCGTAATAGAACAAAAAAATAGACAGCAACTATTAAGGATGGGGCGAAAAACGGTCGATTGATAGTTGCTGCCTGTTTTATGGTAAGGTTACGAAATCATAGAAGATAAAATCTGATTTACTAGTTTTGTATCTGCTTTTCCTTTTACCTTTGGCATAAGGTTTTTCATAATACGTCCTTTATCTTTATTCGTTGGTGTTGTAATTTCAAGGGAAGCGAGTACTTCTGCAATCACTGCCTTGATTTCTGTTTCGTCCATCATTTTTGGGGCAAATTCTTCATAAACAGCGATACGAAGCTTGCATTCTTCAATGATATCAGTACGGTTTTCAGGAGTGGATTCCAATGTTTCTTTTGTTTGTTTAATTTCCTTTAAAATAACCATATTTTCTTCTTGTTCTGTTAAATCCGAGCGTTTATCAATCGCTGCATTTTTTAAAACAGAAAGCAGCATGGATAATGCATCCTTTCTTGGTTTATCTTTTGCCTTCATTGCAGCAACCATCGCAGCACGAACTGTATCAATTTTAGACATAGTAATATCATCCTTTCTATTTACTTTCTTGCTTCTCAAACATTGAAATTAGTGTTGAAATAAATTGTTTCATTGTTTCGCTGTTGGGTAAGCTTTCTTAGTTATTATATCAGGATAGAAAAAACAGGTCAACAAAAGAAAAAAAACAGTGAAATTGATTGAATAAGATAACCATTTCGCTTATACTGTAAGAGCAAAGAGAGTGGCAGCTCGGTTTGTGAATACTGGTGGCGATTGTTGCTTTATGAAAGGAAGGGTGCATATTGTATTATCCAGAAGAAGTAATTGAAGAAGTTCGTGAACGGAATGATGTAGTAGATGTGATTGGAAGTTATGTCCAGTTAAAAAAGAAGGGCAGCAGTTATTTTGGTTTATGTCCGTTTCACAATGAAAAATCCCCCTCTTTTTCCGTTTCTCCAGGCAAACAGATGTATTATTGTTTTGGATGTGGAAAGGGAGGAAATGTAATCAGCTTTATTATGGAATATGAAAATTTTGGATTTGTGGATGCATTAAAACTGCTTGCAGATCGAGCAGGTGTGACACTTCCAGAGGCAGAATATTCCAAAGAGGATAAAAAAAGGACAGATGAAAAGAATTTACTCTTGGAGATTCAAAAAAAAGCAGCACTTTATTTTTATTATCAATTAAAAAGTGAAAATGGAGCAAGAGGGTATGAATATTTAAAAAATCGTGGATTGAGCGATCAGACAATCAAGTCGTTTGGATTAGGATTTGCCAACCCATATCCAAATGATCTATACCGATATTTAAAACAGCAAGGATATTCGGATCTTGCATTAAAAGAGTCAGGACTTGTAAAAATAGAGGAACGAGGGGCATATGATAAGTTCTGGAATCGAGTTATGTTTCCAATTATGGATATTAATAATCGAGTCATTGGATTTGGAGGCCGAGTTATGGGAGATGGTAGTCCAAAATATTTAAATTCTCCAGAAACAAAGATATTTGATAAAAGTCGTAATCTCTATGGAATGAATGCAGCCAGAAAATCTAGAAAACCATATATTTTGATTTGTGAGGGATATATGGATGTAATTAGTATGCATCAAGCAGGCTTCACAAATGCGGTTGCTTCTCTTGGGACAGCCTTTACATTACAGCATGGTTTATTAATAAAACGTTATACCAAAGAAGTAATCTTAGCGTATGATAGTGATACAGCAGGAATCAATGCAGCCCTTCGGGCGATTCCAATTTTGAAAGATGCAGGACTTTCGATACGGGTATTGAATTTAAAGCCGTATAAAGATCCTGATGAATTCATAAAAGCAGAGGGGGCAGAAGCATTTCAGCAGAGGCTGGATGAAGCAGAGAACAGTTTTTTGTTTGAGATACGTGTAATAAAAGAACAGTATTCTATGGAAGATCCAGAACAAAAGACACAATTTTTTAATGAAGCAGCGAAAAAACTTTTGGAATTTTCCGATGAGATGGAACGGAATAATTATATGGAAGCGATTGCAAGAACGTACCATATTTCGTATGATTTGCTAAAACGAAGAGTTATTTATTATGGAAGTCGTACAGAATTGAAGGAAAAACCAATGAAGTTACGTTCTGGAATTCAGTCCCGTAGAGAAAAAGATGCTGGAGTAAAACAAGCACAAAAGTTGTTAATTACTTGGATTTGTGAAGAACCAGAAATTTTTTCCAAAGTTCACAATATTTTAAATCCAAGTGATTTTACAGAAGGAATTTATCAAAAAATTGCAAAGCTATTATTTGCCCAAGGAGAACGAGGTGAAATAAATCCAGCAGAGATTTTAAATCATTTTATGCAGGGAGAAGAAGAGGATACACAGGTAGCTGCAATTTTTCATGCAAAGTTGCCGATTTATCCGACAAGGGAAGAAAGAAATCGAGCATTTCGTGAAACAGTCTTACGAATTAAACGGAATCATTTGGAAGAAATTAGTAAGCATGTGCAGCAGATGGATGAGCTGCAACAAATTGTCCGCAAAAAGAAGGAATTAGAAGAACTGAATATTTCTCTCGATTAAGGAGATGATATAAAGGAACAGTGTATGCGGAAGGAAGGATATGAATGGAAGAACGACTGACCAAGCTTAACGAAGGATTGCAGCAATTAGTAACGCAGGCAAGAGGACAAAAGAATATGCTAGAACTTCAGGAGGTCAGTGACTTCTTTAAAAATATTTCATTGAGTGAATCAGAATATGAATATATTTTGGATTATATAGAATCACAGGGAATTGATGTCTTGCAAGTGAAAGAACCAATGGAAATAGAAGAGTTTTTGGAGGAACCAGAAATAGAAGAAGATACTTTTTTGCAGGAAGAAAATGGAAGTGATCCAGTTCATATGTATTTGAAAGAAATAGGAAAAATTCCTCTTTTAACGACACAGGAAGAGCTTTCGTTAGCTCAAAAGGCGCATGAAGGAAATAAAGAAGCTCGGAAGCGATTAGCAGAAGCGAATCTTCGGCTTGTCGTAAGTGTTGCAAAGCGGTACACAGGTAGAGGATTACTTTTTTCTGATCTGATTCAGGAGGGAAATATTGGATTAATTAAAGCAGTAGAAAAATTTGACTATGCAAAAGGCTATAAATTTAGTACGTATGCGACATGGTGGATTCGTCAGGCAATTACAAGAGCAATTGCCGATCAAGCCAGAACGATTCGCATTCCCGTTCACATGGTAGAAACAATCAACCGGATGTTACGTATATCTAGACGAATGGTGCAGGAACTTGGAAGAGAACCAACTCCAGAAGAACTGGCACAAAAAATGGGAATTGCAGTAGAAAAAGTAAATGAAATATTAAAAGCATCTCAATCTCCCGTTTCATTGGAAACACCAGTGGGAGAGGAAGAAGACAGCCATCTGGGAGATTTTATTCAGGATAATCATATGCCTATTCCAGCAGAAGAAGCTGCACATACTCTTTTGTGTGAGCAATTAGAAGAAGTGTTGGGAACATTGACTGATCGGGAAGAAAAAGTATTGCGGCTTCGATTTGGACTAAATGATGGGAGACAGCGTACATTGGAAGAAGTTGGAAGGGAGTTTCATGTAACACGGGAACGAATTCGTCAAATCGAAGCGAAAGCGTTGCGTAAACTGAAACATCCAACGAGAAGCAAAAAATTAAGGGATTATTTAAATTAGATATTGGATACTACAGGATAGTCCTTTTCGTGGTATTGGGAGGTAATTATGAAAGATAAAAAAGTAGGTGTTGCATTATCAAAGCGTTTGCAAGTAATTGCATCTTTTGTAACACCTGGAAATCGAACCGCAGATATTGGATGCGATCATGGATTTGTGCCGATTTATTTAGTGAAAAAAACAATTAGTCCAAAAGCAATTGCAATGGATATTGGAAAGGGCCCCTTACAGCGGGCCGCTAGACATATCCAAGAATATGGCTTGGAAGATCAAATTGAAACGAGATTAAGCAATGGAATGGAACAATTAAAGGTAGGAGAAGTTGATACCGTTATTTTATCAGGAATTGGCGGACCACTTATGATACAAATTCTAGAGGCTGGAAAAGAAATTGTTAGATCTCTAAAAGAACTTGTGCTTTCTCCTCAGTCAGAGATTGAGCAAGTAAGACGATATTTAGTGGAACATTTATTTCTTATTAAAGAAGAAAAAATGGTGTTGGAAGATGGAAAATATTATGTTGTAATGCATGTTATGGTAGAAGAGGAGCCAATAAAAAAAGAACAGGAAGAATGGAAAAATGTAGAATATCGGTATGGAAAATCTCTTTTAAAGAACAAAGAGGAAGTTTTCTTATCTTATTTGAACTGGGAAGAGCGGACGAAGAAACAGTTGTTAGATAAATTAAAAGAAACAAAGACGAATCGATCCATAAAAAGGCAGGAAGAATTAGAAAGTGACTTATATATGATACAGGAAGCATGGACATTAATAAATAAAAACTAAAAACAAAAGCAAATGGAAAGGAACTACATAGTATGGATTGTAATACAGTAATCAAACAATTAAACCAGATTGCACCAGAACATTTAGCATGTGAATGGGATAATGTTGGTCTATTATTAGGAGAACATACGCAAAAAGTGAAAAAAATAGTCGTTGGATTGGAACTGACTGATGAAGTGGCAGAACGTGCAATTTTAGAAAAAGCAGATATGATTATTACCCATCATCCAATGTTGTTTTCCTCTATCAAGCGTATTACTGATGAAACACCAAATGGAAGAAGAATCATAAAATTGCTGCAAAATAAAATTTGCTACTATGCAATGCATACTAATTTTGATGCATCGCCAAAGGGAATGGCTTATTTAGCAGCGGAACAATTAGGGTTAGACTGCATTGAAGTATTGGATGAAGAAGTGATAGATCAAGATGAAACTGGAAAAGAATATAAAGCAGGAATTGGTCGAATTGGGCAATTGAAAAAACCAATGACATTGGAACAACTGAGTCAATTGGTAAAGCAAACGTTTGGAAATAAAGCATTGACTGTTTATGCTTCCAAGGAGCAGATGCAAAAAGTAATTCATACGGTTAGTATTGTGCCAGGAAGTGGAAAAGAGTATATTGGTATTTCAATGAAAAAAGGCGCAGATGTTTTAATCACAGGAGATATAAATCATCATGTAGGATTAGATGCAATGGATTTAGAATTTCCAGTGATTGATGCAGGGCATTATCGAACGGAACAGATATTTATTTCCTATATGATGGATTATTTACAGGAAAAATTAGGAGATGAGGTAGAACTGATTGCCATTCCTGTTTGTGATCCATTTCAAACAGTATCGTAAATCTGAAGCGTGGAACAAATGCACAAATCCGATTTAGGAGGTAATATGATAGAAGTATTGATTAATCAGGAAAAAAAGCAATACGAGGAACATACAACTTATTTGCAAATTGCTAGAGAATATCAAAAGTATTATTCCGATGATATTATATTAGTAATGGTAAATCATAAATTGACAGAATTAGAAACAGAAGTAAAGGATGGTGCTAAAATTGAATTTCTCACAACGAGTACAAGGGAAGGAATGCAGACTTATCAGAGAAGCGTTGTTTTTCTAATGTTAAAAGCATTTTTTGAACTAGTGGGAGAGGAGCAGATTCGATCGATAAAAATTTATTTTTCTTTGAGCAAAGGGTTATATTGTGAATCAACAGGGAGTTTAAATATCACCGCAGAGCTTTTAGAACAAGTAAAGGAGAAAATGCATGAGTTAGTAAAAGGGGATCTTCCAATTACAAAAAGAACGATTGGTACAAAAGAAGCTATGGAACGATTTCATAAATATAAAATGTATGATAAGGAAATGCTTTTTTATTTTCGGCGCAATTCTCAAGTCAATATTTATGATATTGATGGATTTGAAGATTATTTTTATGGATATATGGCTCCATCCACGGGCATGTTGCATTACTTTGAATTGTTTTTATATGATAAAGGATTTGTTTTACAGCTTCCAGTGAAAGAACGACCAAAAGAAGTTCCTGCTTTCGCTCCACAAAATCGAATCTATGAAGTAATGAAGGAATCTTATGGATGGAGCAGACAATTGGAAGCAGAAAGTGTGGGAGAACTGAATCAGATCATTGCCAAAGGAAAAATAAATGATTTGATTCTTGTACAGGAAGCTTTGATGGAGAAAAAGTTAGCAGAATTGGCAGAACAGATTGTATCCCAGCCACAGAAAAAGTTTGTTATGATCGCAGGACCATCTTCGTCAGGAAAAACGACTTTTGCACATCGTTTGTCAATTCAGTTAAAAGCGATTGGCATGAAACCTCATATTATTAGTGTGGATGACTATTTTCATAATCGAGAACTTAGCCCAAGAGATGAACAGGGAAACTATGATTTTGAAGCATTGGAATGCATTGATATTCAGCAATTTAATCAGGATATGAATGCATTGCTGCGTGGAGAAATGGTTTCCATGCCAACTTATAACTTTATTACAGGAGTAAGAGAATATAAAGGCAGAGTGCTTTCCATGGGAAAGAATGATATTCTAATTATAGAAGGAATTCATTGTTTGAATGATCGGTTAACGGTAACGCTTCCAATGGAACATAAATTTAAAATTTATATTAGTGCCTTAACTCAGTTAAATATTGACGAACACAATCGTATTCCAAGTACGGATGGACGCTTATTAAGAAGAATTGTAAGGGATGCAAGAACGAGAGGAACAACTGCCAGAGAAACAATCGCGCGTTGGTATAGTGTAAGAAGAGGAGAAGAGAGAAATATTTTTCCTTATCAAGAGTCAGCAGATGCAATGTTTAATTCTGCATTAGTATATGAGTTAGCAGTAATTAAACAATATGCAGAACCATTATTATTTTATATTCAGGAAGAAACACCAGAATATCAAGAAGCAAAACGGTTATTAAAATTTTTGGATTATTTTTTAGGAGTAAATAGTGAAAACATACCAAAGAATTCTGTTTTAAGAGAATTTATTGGTGGAAGTTGTTTTAAAGTATGATGAGTAAGATACGATATAAGGCAAATTGTGACATCATTTTTGCCATATATCGTATCTTTTTGTAGCTTTAGCATGAAAAAACTCCCTGCTATGCAGGGAGAAGAAGCAGGTTTAGCGTGACAAAAAAACCTCCAATGTTATAATGAAAGTGGATTGGCAGCCACATGATTAAAAACAAAGGAGGTT